>NZ_JARUXP010000003.1:57532-168459 GCF_031451315.1 Caballeronia sp. LZ032 | reverse complement strand
GCAGCGGAACAGGCGCGGGCGACGGCGGGAGATTGACCCAATGCACGTCGATGCCGACCACCGGCGTCAGGTGGTTCACTGCCAGCATCGTCATGTCGCTTGCGTCCCCGTGCCTGCGTTATTGTTGTCGGCGTCGTGCGCAGTCAGGCGGGCCGAGACCTCAGCGGGCGCCAGCGGCTGGACTGCCTGTTTCCAGTCGATGCCATAGAGCGATCGCAGTGCGCCTTCCAGTTGACTGCGCTGCGCGTGCAGCCAGTCGATCCGCGCAAGCATCCACGCGACCGCAAGTTGCAGGTTGCTGTTCGCGCGCAACGCCGGATCGATGCCCATGCCGGCGTTCAGCGCGTTGAAGCCCGCTTCGAGCGCGGCCGCGCGTTCGCGCTTGCGATCCAGACACCACGCCTGCATCCGAAAAGCCTCGACGAGCATGATGGCGTCGTTCTCCGCCTGCGCGTACGGCGCCGCACCGGCGTAGCAGCGCGCTGCGTCGAGATAGCGCTCGCCCATGACATGCACGCTCGCTTCGCCGAACAAGCCGTTGAGAACGAGCTTGTTGCCAGCGGGCGCTGCTACGGCGCGCGCCTGCTGCCCGGAAGCGGCCGCTTCGCGATAGGCATGCAACGCACGGTCGGTGTCGCCCCACTTGAGATACGCCGCGCCCGCCAGCAGATGCACGGTCGCACTCTGATCGAACCATTGACGGCCGTTGCTCACCGCAAGCGCGGCGACACGCAAGCGTTCGAGGCGAGCGGCATCCCCGTGCGACACGCTTTCCGAGAGTTCGACGAACAGCCGCCTGAACTGCCCCGACGTCCCACGCTCGCCCGATTGCGCAGCGAGTTCCCGAGGCAGCGCATCCATTTGATAGCGTCCATGGATCAGGCGCACGGCGTGAGCTTGCCGTTGCGCGAGTCGGTCGAGCAACGTCGGCTCGGTTCCGTAGAGCGTCAGCCTGAGCCGCCGGGAAAGTTCCGCAATAGTGCTTTCAAGCAAGAGCAACAGGCTCTCGAGACACGCCTCGAACGCCTTGGGCTTCTTGATGCTTTCAGGAACGAGCACCAGCACCACGCCCGGAAATACCTCCGGGTGATGCCGCATCAGACTGGCAAGCATCGCGAGAAAATAAGCCGCTGCCGGCTCACGATTTCTCACTGGAGGCTGCCAGTCCGCGACGATGCCCGCCCTTGGAGACCCCTCGCGACGCACGTCATAGAACCGGATGACCTCGTCGGTCAAAGCATTGACGTATTGATCCGCGTCTTCAAAAGGCGCGCTCAACTCCAGCACGGCATTCGACAGTTCCCGTTGCCCCTGAAAGAACGTCTTCAGCAGCTCGACGTCGGCCGGATTGGCGTGCCAATAGAGCAAACGCGCGTCGGGGTCGTGGGCGAAGCGAAGCCAGTCTTCATGCGCGGCCATCAGCCGGCGCTCTACCGGATTGGTGGGTTTCCAGTCTTGCATGAGGACGGCATCAAGGATTGAGCTTCAGCTTGGCGCCCTGAACCGTGTGTTCGCCCGTTGCGCTACTGGTGATGGTCGAGCCGTCGAAGGTGACGGTCGAGCCGTTGATCGCATGACTGTCCGTGCCTGTCGATGTGATCTTGACGCCCGATATCGTGATGGTGCCGTCCTGCATCATCGTGATACTGGACGCGCCGCACTGAAGCTTGATCTGCGTCGTCGACGTAAGCACCACGTTATCCGTTACGTGAACTTCCTGACCGGCCCCGACAACGAACTTCTGATGACCCGTGACGTTCACCGTGTGGCTGTTCAGGAAGTCCGAAGTCTTGGCCAGGTGAACCGTTTCGTGCTCCGCGCCGATAACCTCGGCCTCGCGATCCTTGTGAACCGTAAAGGTGTCCTTCCCCACCACAGTCGATGTGCGATCCTTGCCGACGGTATGCGTCTGCGTGCCGGTGATGTCGGTCTTCTGATCCCCGCCAATGGTCAACGTATCGTTCGCCGTCACCTCGCGCTTGCGGTTGGCCTTGAGGGTGATGGTCTCGTCCTTCGTCACGGTCTCGGTGCGGGTGCCGGTGACCGTTGTGACTTCGTTCCCTCCCACGGACTTGGTGCGATCCGCCGCAACCTTGTGCGTCTCGTTGTTCTTGACCGTCGTGTTCATGTCCTTCTGGGCCTGCACCCAGAGTTCCTCACCGCCCTGCTTGTCCTCCATGCGGATACCGTTCGCCGTCTCGACGCCCCCTTTCATCGAACGTGACAACATTCCGCTCTGCGTCGCGTTGGCCGGCAGCGGCCAGGGCGGCATCGACTCCGCGTTATAGACGCGTCCCACGACGATCGGCCTGTCCGGATCGCCGTTCTCGAAGTCGACGATCACCTCGCTGCCAATGCGCGGAATATTCACGCCGCCATAGCCGCCGCCGGCCCACGGATACGACACGCGCACCCAGCACGACGAGTTCTGGTCCTTCACGCCCGAGCGGTCCCAATGAAAGCTCAGCTTCACCCGGCCGTATTGATCCGTCCAGATTTCCTGGCCGGCCGGTCCCGTGACGATGGCGGTTTGCGGCCCGCTGGTGCGCGGCTTGGGATAGTCCTTGCGCGAGGGCCGAAACGCGACCGTAGCCGGCTGCACCACAAACGAGGCCACGAACAGATAGTGGCCCGAGTTGCTGGTCTGATCCGGTTCGGACGCGGTGATCCGCGATTCGATGACCAGATATTCCCGGTTCGCCGCTTCGTGCGGATAGCCTTCGAGCTTGAAGGTCGTGCCGCAGACGATATCGCGCACATTGCCCGAACCGGAAGCGCGTTCACCCTGCGCGCGCCACTCTTCCATGCGCATCCGCGCGAACTGTTCACCGTGTGAGGGATCGGTGTAGTCGCCTGGCCACTCGTAGCGCTCCAGACGGTTGTGATCGGTTTCCAGCGGCAGTTCGTTTTGCTTGATCAGCGTGGCGCGCGGCTTCTTGAAATCGAAGTCGTTGGTGGTGACACGCCCCGGCTGGAGACTGCCGTTGACCTCGAACTTGCTGATGTGTTCGGCGTCGGTCTTGTAACCCGGAGGAAAGTACCCCAGCGTCTGATACGCCACACTCTGTACAGGCCGATGCGCGCCGACCTGATCCACCAGCACCATGCGATGGAAAGACTGGCTGTGCTCGAAGAACCAGTAGATGCCGTGCTCCGCCATCAACCGCTGGATGAACTCGAAATCCGTTTCGCCATACTGAACCTGGTAGTCCAGCACCGGGTAGGATTCCGACAGACGCATTTCATACGAGTACAGGTAGTTCTCGAACACCTCCTCGATGATTTCCACCACCGTCTTGCGCTGGAATATCCGGTAATCGGAGCGCTGCGCGAGCAGCACCAGCCAGGGTTGCAGCACGAGCCGGTAGAGGCTTTGACGGTCGGACTGGCCTATGTAGTCCGCATGCGTGACGAGGCCGCTGATCTCGCGCACGCCCGCGCCGATATTGCCAACGCCGCCGAATCCCATGCCCTCCAGTTCGATGGACACGGTCAGTTCCTTGCCGATCATCGCGTTTCGGTCGAGGTTCGCCGCCGCCTGACCGGGCATCACGGAATCGAGCGGCGTGGCGCACTTGATGGTGTACGCATACAGCCGGGACAGCACTTCCTCGCCCTCGATCGACCGCAAGCGCAACGCAGGTTCGCCTGTGGCCGCGACGGGCAGCGCTGCCCCGCTCAGAGTAATCGTGCTGCGTTTCGAGCCGAGCACGCTCCCGGCGATGTCCGCCGCGCTGCGCTCGAGCATTCCACTATTCTGCATCCCGGCATTCGACACGATGAAACCTCGACAATCGATCTGAAGCGGAACACGCGAGATTGCGTATTCGACCGACTGCCAATGTATCCCCGCGAGCGCATGCGAATGAACGCGACTATTCTTAATTCTTAAAAGTACGCATGCAGTCAAGAACAGGCATCCGAAATAATCGATGCCAATGAGCATCATTAATCGAGATCAACCTGTTTTCAGGAGATTCAAAGCCCGACACTACTGCTGACAGGATGCAAATCAAGCGTCGTAATCCGCATTCAACATGTCGATGAACGCGCGGACTTTCGCACTCAACAGACGCCGCGAACTATAGAGCGCCCAAAGCTCCACGGGCGGCCCGGCTTCGTATCCGAGCAGTTCGAGGCGGCCCGCCGCCACATCGGCTTCGACCAGCATGCCCGGCAGCAACGCCGCGCCCGCGCCTTGCAGCACGGCCTCGCGCGCCATCAGCAAGGACGACAGCCGCAACACCGGTTCAGGCGTGAGCGCGCGCGTGCCGCCATCCGGATCCTCGATCCGCCACACTTCGTTCGCCATGCGCGCCAGCACGACCGCAGGCAGTGTCGGCGCGTCCGCTTCCGCCTTGAAGCCGCGCGGCCCCACGAGCGTGCGCCGGTCAGTCGCGACACAACGTCCGACGAGCAATTCATCGGCGTCCGGATTGACGCGGATCACGAGGTCATAGCCATCCTGCACGGGGTCCGCCACGCGATCCTCGGCAACGATTTCCAGCTCGACCTGCGGATAGTGCCGCGCATAACGCGACGCAATGCCCGGCAACATCACGTGCGCGAACACGATCGGCGCGCTCACGCGCAGGCGTCCGCGCGGTACAGGGGCGCGCGCGGCGAGCGCTTCTCCGGCGTCATCGATCTCGGCAAGCAGGCCGCGCGTGCGTTCATGCAGCGCGCGGCCCTCTTCGGTGAGGCGCAGCGTGCGTGCACCGCGCTCGATCAGCCGCACGCCCAGGCTCTGCTCCAGTTCGGCGACATGCCGCGACAGCGTCGCCTTGGGCCGTCCGGTCTGGCGCGCCGCAGGCCCGAAACCGCCATGCAACGCGACGGCATTGAAATCGACGAGTGCAACCAGGTCCATTTTCGTTCCATCCACGAGACGATGCGTCTCGAACCGAGGTCTATCGACGCCCAATCGGAACGATTATCGTAGCAGCATCCCAACCCGATCAGTAAGGAGCTTTGAAATGACCATTCTCGTGACGGGCAGCACCGGCGTAATCGGCAATCAGGTTCTCGGCCATCTTCAAGGCAGCGGCGCGAGCGTGCGCGCCCTGACGCGCTCGCCGGAGCGCGCGCAATTCCCCGCCGGGGTGGAAGCCATCAAGGGCGAACTCGGCGACATCGGCGGGCTGCGCGACGCATTGAAGGACGTCGACACGCTGTTCCTCCTCGCGCCCAACGCGGCGGACGAACTCACGCAGGCATTGCAGGCGCTGAGCATCGCGCGCGAGTCCGGTGTGCGAGGCATCGTGTATCTGTCGGTGTTCAAGGGCGACGTGTATGCGGACGTGCCGCATTTCACCAGCAAGCATGCAGTGGAACGCATGATCGAGCAGGCCGGCCTGCCCGCGACCGTCCTGCGCCCCGCGTACTTCATGCAGAACGACGCACGCATGAAGGAGGCGCTCCTGAAGCACGGCGTCTACGGCATGCCGATCGGCGCGAAAGGCATCTCGATGGTCGACGTGCGCGATATCGGCGAGGTCGCCGCTCGCGAACTGCTGCGGCGCGAACGCAGCGCGGAACCGCTGCCGGGCGTCACTTACGAGCTCGTCGGACCGGATGCGCTGACGGCGGACAGCATCGCCGCGATCTGGAGCGCCGCGCTGAACCGCGAAATCCACTACGGCGGCGACGATCTCGACATGCTCGAAGCGCGAATGAAAGGCGCAGGACCCGATTGGCTCGCCTACGACATCCGCCTCATGATGCAGCGTTACCAGCAGGATGGCGCCGTGGCGAACGCGCATGAAATCGAGCGTCTGTCCGGACTGCTCGGACGTGCGCCGCGTACATACCGCGATTTCGCTGCCGAATGTGCGCAGCAATGGGCAACCGAATAAAAGGAGCCTCGAATCGGGCATTCGCAAAGGGGTCAGCCATGCGCTCCGAGGATTTTGGCGAACGCCCGGTTCCGAATCTGTTTTAATAAAAACCCTCACAGAGCAAACGTTTGGTCGCTGTTTTGTGTTCCAATTGATCTGATTATCTGTTTAAACCCCGCGATTACTTTCGCGATTACCATCGCGAATCATCGATTGGATATTCGGCTCATGCGGACTCAATCCGAGGCATCGACTTCAGAAAAGCGCAACAATGCGGAAGACGGGCGTCAGGCGCATTTCCAGCGCTGGTTCGCCACCTTCGCCAGTCTCGCGCATTCGCGGCTGCCGCTGCCCGCCTATCTGCAAAAAGTCACCGAAACCTTGAGGGAAGTCGCAGGCGTCGCATCGGCGGTGGTGGAATGGATCGAGGGCGACGAACTCGTCTATCAGGCGGCGAGCGGCGCGGCGGCCGCGCATATCGGCGTGCGTCTGCCTACCGCCGGCAGCCTGTCGGGACTGTGCATCACGCGGCAGCAGGCCCTCATCTGCCGTGATACAGCCACGGATCATCGCGTGGACCGCGCCGCGTGCAAGGCGGTCGGCGCGGTGTCGATGGTGGTGGCTCCGGTCATCTATGAAAGCCGTTCGGTCGCTGTCCTGAAACTGATTTCCGGGCAAACCGATTTCTTCGGTCCGTCCGACATCAGCATTCTCAACGCGTTTTGCGCCTGCATCGCGGAAACCATCGCGCGCGAGGAGTTCGCGCAGGAAAACCGCAAGCTGCTCAAGGAAAACGCGAGCGTCGCGGCGGATCTCACGGTGGAGTCGTCGCTGCGGCTCGAGTACGAGAAGAAGCTCGCCGACGCCATGCGCCGCCGCCAGACCGTGCTCGACAACGCGCATGTCGCGTTCGTGTCGATGGACGAAGCGGGCATGATCGTCGACTGGAACGAGGCCGCCGCGCTGCTGTTCGGCTGGAAAGCGCCGGAAGCGGCGGGCCGCGAACTGGCGGCGCTGATCGTGCCGGAACGTCTGCGCGACGCGCACCGCGCCGGGCTCACGCGCTATCTCGCCACCGGCGAGGCGCGCATGATCAACCGGCGCGTCGAGTTGCCGGCGTTGCGCCGCGACGGCAGCGAATTCGCCGCGGAACTGACCATCAGCGAAGTCTGGTACGAAGGCCAGCGCCAGTTTGCCTGCTTCGTGCACGACATCACCGACCGGCGGCGCGCGAGCGAGGCGAACGAACGCCTGCGTCTGCTGATCGATTCGGTCAGCGACTACGCCATCTGCATGCTCGACCAGAACGGCTACGTGCGCTCGTGGAACGAGGGCGCGCGCGCCATCTATGGCTTCACGGCCAGCGAGGCGATCGGCCGGCATTTCGCATTGTTCTACCCGTCGGACGAACACGGCCGCGACCGTCCCATGGACGACCTGATGCTGGCCGCCGAACGCGGCCGGGTGGAACACGAAGACTGGCACATGCGTCGCGACGGCTCGGAATTCTGGGCGCACGTGATGCTGAGCGCGCTGCCGAACGGTTCCGACGGCGAGCGCAGTTTCGTCAAGATCACGCGCGACATGACCGCGCGGCGGCGTCTGGAGGAACTGGAGGCGTCGAGCCGGCGCATGAACGAATTTCTCGCGCTGCTGGGCCACGAATTGCGCAATCCGCTCGCGCCCATCCGCAACGCGGTCAGCATCCTGAAGCTCAAGGCCACCAGCGACGAAGAAGTGATCCGCAGCCGTCAGATCGTCGACCGGCAGCTCGCACACCTGACGCGGCTCGTCGACGATCTCCTCGAAGCCGGCCGCGTCAGCTCGGGCAAGATCCGCCTCAGTACCGACATCATCGACATCGCCACGGTCGTGCATCTGAGCGTCGAGGCCAGCCAGCCGCTGATCGACGCACGCGGCCAGCGCATCGTCGTGAAGGACAGCGGCCAGCCGCTGTACGTCAACGGCGATCCCACGCGCCTCGTGCAGGCGCTCAACAACCTGCTCAACAACGCATCGAAGTTCAGTCCGCCCGCCTCGACCATCACGCTCGAAGTGGGTCCGCGCGGCTCGTCGGTGATGGTGCGCGTGATCGACCAGGGGCGCGGCATCTCACCGGAAGCGCTCGCCATCGTGTTCGACCTGTTCGTGCAGGAACATCCGCCGGGCGCGCATCCGGATGAAGGCGGGCTGGGCATCGGCCTGACGCTCGTGCGGGCAATCACGGAACTGCACGGCGGCCATGTGGAAGCCAGGAGCGGCGGTGCGGGCCAGGGCAGCGCGTTCTCGCTGTGGCTGCCGCTCGCGGAACCGCCGGCCACGGGCGCGCCCGCGAGCACGACGTCCGGCACGGCCGCGACCCGTCAGCTCGACGTGCTCGTGGTCGACGACAACCGCGATTCCGCCGACAGCATGACCTTGCTCGTGGACATGCTGGGCCATCGCACGCGCCCGGCCTATGACGGTTCTGAAGCGCTCGCCTTGTTCGAGGCGGAGCGGCCGCAGGTCGTGCTGCTCGATCTCTCGATGCCCGGCCTGACCGGTTTCGATGTCATCCGCCGCATGCGCGATGATGGCGCGCGCGTGGTCGTCGCGGCGATGACCGGGCTCGGCTCGGATGAAGACCGCGCGCGCACCCGCGCCGCGGGCTTCGATGCGCATCTCGTCAAGCCGGTCGATCTTCCGGAACTGGAACGCGTGCTGGCGCTGGCGGGACGGGGCTGAACTCACTGACACGTCGCGGCGCGCCCGGAATGCCACGCACGCAGGCAGGCGTCTTCGCCAGCCGATAGGGCGGCTTCAGCACGGGCCAGAACCCACCATGTTCATCGCGTGCGGCGGAGAGCACGTCGGCGAGAAAATTGCCGTCGTGCAGCAATTCGTCCACGCGGACCACGGGCACGGCTGACGCCATCTGTTGCGCGGCCCGCGCCTTTGGCAATCCGGCGCACCGCTCACGCTCGGCGTCCGAGGTTTCGCGTTCGATCCATACATGACCGTCCACACAGGCGAGCACTTCGCCGCGCACGGGCGATCGGCCTGCCGCGAACAACGCGCACCACGCGGCGACGTCCTGCATCGAGATCTCGATGAACGCGCCCGTGCCCGATGCACGCCTCGCACGCCCCGCAAGCCGCGCCAGGATCGCGAACAGCGCGGCCTGCCCGCCCAGGATGTCTGCGCCCGACGCGCCGGTCTTGACCGGTATGCCATCGCTGCGGGTCAGGTCCATGAGGCCGCTCATCGCCTGTATGACCGTGTCGAAGGCTGGCCGCGACGGATACGCCGACGCCATCCCGAATCCCGAGATCGAGCAATAGATCAGAGTCGGGTTAATGGCGCCGAGCGTCTCGCGTGTGAAGCCGAGTTTGGCGAGCGCGCCGGGACGCAGGTTTTCGACGAGCACGTCGGCGTCCGCGAGCAGTTCGCGCAAGTGAGCGCGGTCGGCTTCCTGTTTGAGATCGAGCGCGAGGGTCTGCTTGTCCGTGTTGTTCAGCGCGAAGAAATAGCTGGTCCCGCCTTGCCCGGGCGCCCACGCGCGGGCCGCTTCGCCATCGGGCGGCTCGATCTTCACGACCTCTGCGCCAAGCGCCGCCAGATGCTTGCCGACGAGCGGCGCCGTCGTGTACTGGCCGATCTCGATCACCTTCACGCCCGCGAGCGGCGCCGGATTGCCGCTTGCGTGCAGGTCCGGCCGAGCGACGCCATGCACCTCGCTCAACGGCGACTCCGTGAAAATCGGCACCTGCCGATACGTCTGCGCACCGACGCCCGCCGTATCGATAGCATGTGCCGCCGCCGCATGACGCAGGCGGAAATTCGGTTCGGCCGCCAGCTCGTGCATGCCGACAATCGGTCCCGCCGCCACGCCGATACGCTCGCACACGCGCACGCATTCTTCGGTACCGAGCGTCATGGTCCAGCTCTCGAGCAGCGCATCGAGTTCGTCGACGTGACGCACGCGGCCTGCGAGCGTCGCGAAACGCGCGTCGTCGAGCGGCGGCATGTCCGCGGCCAACTTCAGCTTGCGCCATTGCTCGTCGGTGCTGGTGCAGATGAGGATCCAGCCGTCGCGCGTGCGATACGCGTTCCACGGCGCGCTCGCCGGATGGCGGTTGCCCACGCGCCCCGCCATGCGGCGCGCAAAGACGGCGGGCAAAAAGGTAGTGAGCGCGTTCGCCGCACAACCGCTCAGCGTGACGTCGATGTTCTGCACCCCGCCGCCCAGGCGCTTCACGCGCACCGCCGCAGCAATCGCCGCCGCCGCGTACAGCGCCGCCGAGATCTCCGTCAGTGGAATGCCGATCCGCACCGGCGCGCCCTGCGTGAAACCGGTGGTGTCCATCAGGCCGCTCATCGCCTGGATTTGCGCGTCCGTCCATGCCGTGCCGGCGCGCGAATCCTGCGGCCCGGTCGCGGTGATATCGCACACGATATGCGTGCCTCCCGCCTTCCATCCCGCGATGCCGCCCGTCTCGCCGCTATCCGACGACACCGCGATGACGTCGTAACCCGTCGCATCGGCGCCGTCGAACCCGACGCACGCGCCCGCCTGTTCGAGCAGCACCGCGCACAAGCGCACCGCATCGCGCGCGCCGCACGCGAGAACCCGCACACCGTCCAGCATGATCGTCTCCTTCTCCGTGTCTTCACGGCTGGCGCGCCCGCGCGCGCATTGCTACCATTTTTCGATGCGAACCCTTCCGTCACTCAATGCCCTGCGCGCCTTCGAAGTCTGCGGCAGGCTGCTCAGCATCCAGCTCGCCGCCGACGAGCTGAACGTCACGCCCGCCGCCGTCAGCCGGCAGATCAAGCTGCTGGAAGACCAGCTCGGCGTGCTGCTGTTCGAGCGGGGCCATCGCGCGATCACGCTGACGCCCATGGGTTCGCGCTATCTCGCCGACGTCATCCGCAGCTTCGAGACGCTGCGCGCCGCGACCGTGAATCTCACCGAGGCGCGACGCCGCCGCACGCTCAAGATCCGCGCTTACACCACTTTCTCGATGAACTGGCTGTTGCCGCGCCTGTCGACGTTTCATCGCGACCATCCGGATATCGAAGTGAGCCTGACCACCTCGTTGCAGCCGGTGGACTTCAACACCGAGGACGTCGATGGCGCGATCCGCCTGTCGCACGCGCCGTCCTCCGAGTTCGGCTTCGACCGGCTCGTGCCGAACGAACTGGTGCCGGTATGCAGCCCGGATTTCCTGCGCACGCATCCCGGACTCGACGACGCCACGCCCGAAGCGCTGTGTCACGTTCCGCTGCTGCATTCGCTTGCGCGTCCCGAGGACTGGGCCAAGTGGCTCGACGCAGCCGGCGTGCGCGGCGTGAATCCGCTGGGCGGGCTCTCCTACGAAAGCTCGATCCTTGCGTACTTCGCGGCGACGCAGGGCCATGGCATCGCGATCGCGCAGCGCGTGCTGGTCGCCGATCAACTGCGCGCGGGCACGCTCGTCATGCCGTTTTCGTTCGTGCTGGATCTCGGCGCGTTCACCTACTACTTGATCTATCCGCCTGCCCATCTTGCGAGTCCGGAGTTCGCCGCGTTCCGCACCTGGCTGCTGTCCAGCGGCGACGACGCGCAACGCTGACGCATCAGCGCCCGGCATAGCGCGGCGCGCGCTTTTCCGCGAATGCCTTGCGCCCCTCGATGCGGTCTTCGGAATCGCGCAGCGCGCCCCACGCCATCTCCGTGAATTCGAGCGCCTGCGCGAGTGGTACGTTGGCGCTGGTCTCGATGACCTTCTTGATCATCTGCACGGCGAGCGGTCCGTTCGCGGCGATCGTGCGCGCGAGTTGCAGGCTTTCTTCCAGCAGCGCTTGGGGTTCCGTCAGATCGGATACGAGACCGACTCGATGCGCATAGGCTGCGTCGATCCTGCCGCCGGTGAGCAGCATCTTCATCGCGATGGCCGACGGCACGGCGCGTTGCAGCGCCTGAATCCCGCACACGCCCGGAATGCTCGCAACCACCGCTTCCGGCAAGCCGAACACCGCGCTCTTCGACGCGATGCGCAGATCGCATTGCAGCGCCAGTTCGAGGCCGCCGCCGAGGCAATAGCCGTTGATCGCGGCGATCAGCGGCTTGAAGATGCGCAGCGAGCCGAGTTCCATGAGACGCACGTAGATGCCCTCCGCGCCGGCGCGTTCGAGCGGCTTCACGAAGGACGCGCCGAACGAGGTCGAAGGCGGCAAGCTGCGCTTGAGATCCGCGCCGACACAGAACGACTTGGTCCCCGCGCCGGTGATCACGATCACGCGCACGTCATCGTCGTCGCGGGCATCGGCGAGACGCGCGCGCAGTTCAATCAGCGTATCGAGATCGAGCGCATTGAGCGCTTCGGGCCGGTCGAGTGTCAGCGTGGCGACGTGCGCGGACACGGCATAGCGAATCGTCATGATGGCCTCCGTGTCTCAAACGCTCGGCGACGCAAGCGAGCGCCCGCCGCACACATAAAGCGTCTGGCCGGTGATGTACGACGCCTCGCGCCGCGCGAAGAAACGCACGGCCTCGGCGATGTCCTCCGGCGTGCCGATGCGCTGCACCGGCACCGACTGCTTCAGCTTCTCCTGAAGCGCGGTATCGAAGGCCTGGAACAGCGGCGTATCGACGATGCCCGGCGCGACCGCATTGACCGTCACGCCATCGCGTGCCCATTCGAGCGCGAGGCTGCGCGTGAGACTCACGACGCCGCCCTTCGCCGCCGAATAGTTCACCTGGCCCACGCCGCCGAGCCACGCACGCGACGAGATGTTCACGATGCGCCCATGACGCGCCGCGCTCATGTGTCCGAGCACCGCGCGGCAACACAGGAACTGCGACTTGAGATTGACGTCGATCACGGCGTCCCAGTCGTCGTCGCTCATGCGGGTGATGCGCTTGTCGCGCACGATGCCCGCGTTGTTCACCAGCACGTCGATGCGTCCAT
Source organism: Caballeronia sp. LZ032 (assembly GCF_031451315.1). Classification (NCBI taxonomy): domain Bacteria; kingdom Pseudomonadati; phylum Pseudomonadota; class Betaproteobacteria; order Burkholderiales; family Burkholderiaceae; genus Caballeronia; species Caballeronia sp. LZ032. The sequence continues at coordinate 155,690 of NZ_JARUXP010000003.1, read as the reverse complement.
GGCGTTCCATCACGCTTTCCACGGCTTGGCTGACCGATGCGCTGTCGGTTACATCGACGGCCAGCGCCATGACGTCGACGCCGGCTGCGGCGAGCGTCGTGGCGGCCTCGTCGAGCGCCGCACGATCGCGATCGAACAGCGCGATGTGCCGGCCGTCGCGCGCCAGGCCCTGTGCGATGCCGAAGCCGATTCCCTTCGCGCCGCCCGTGACGATGGCGACCTCGCTTGCTGAAGCATTCATTGCTGTCTCCGTGAACGAATGCCCTGATCGTAGGCCGCACCCTGTCATGCGCTCAAACGACATTTTTTGCGCGCTTGATTGAGTTTTCGTGATGGCGTTTTCGATTGAGAAGAAGTCAATCGAGCACGCAAAAAATGTCGTTTGAGCGCGCGGCGGGCCGAACCTAGGATGCGTCCAGCACATACCCACACGGAGACGCCGCCATGCACACCACCTTGCCCCACGTCGCGGAACCCGCCGCGACGCCGCTCAGCCGAACGCAAAAGAAAGCGATCGTCGCGGCCACGCTCGGCACCATCGTCGAGTTCACGGACTGGATCATCTACGCGACCTTCGCTTCTTTGTTCTCGCGGCAGTTCTTTCCCGCGCACAACCCCGGCATCGCGCTGCTCGCGGCCTTCGCCGTGTTCGCCGTGGGCTTCGTGATGCGGCCGATCGGCGGCGCGCTGCTCGGCGCCTATGCCGACCGGCACGGCCGCAAGAACGGCCTCGCACTCTCGGTCGCGCTGATGGCGGGCAGCTCGCTCGTGATCGCCGTGTGTCCGGGCCATGCGTCGATCGGCGTCGCGGCGCCGCTCGTGCTGGTCGCCGCGCGGCTCGTGCAGGGCTTCGCGGCCGGCGGCGAGTTCGGCTCGGCATCGACCTTCCTGATGGAATCGGCGGCGCCCGCGCGACGCGGCTTCGCGGGCTCGTGGCAGCACTTCGCGGTCAACGCGGGCGTGCTCGTGGCGGCCTCCATCGGCGCGCTGCTGACGTCGGTCATCGATGCCCCCGCGATGGCCGCGTGGGGCTGGCGCATCGGCTTCGCGATCGCGGGCCTGATGGGCTTCGTCGCGCTGTGGGTGCGGCTCGCCGTCGCCGAAACGGATGCCTTCAGGAAGACCGCGTCCGCCCGGCAACACACGCGGCATCCGTTCGTCACGATCATCCGCGAGCATCGACGCGCGGCGCTCCGCGTGATCGGCATCGCCATGGCGGGCAATCTCTGCATCTATCTCTGGCTCGTGCTGTTCCCGACCCTCGCCCACATGCGCGGCCTGCCGCTGCGCGATGCCTTCAGTGCCAGCGTGGTGTCCATCGTGGTGTCGCTCGTCGCGATTCCGCTGCTCGGCATGCTGTCGGACCGCATCGGCCGCAAGCCCGTGCTGCTCGCGTTCGCCGCCGGTTCCGCGCTGTTCGCGTGGCCGGCGCTGCACTTCCTCTCGAACGACTACTGGAGCGCGACCGTCATCGTCACCCTCGGCATGCTGCTTTCGTCCGGATTCGCCGCGACCTGCGCCACCGTGATGGCCGAACAGTTCCCGGCGCACGTCCGCGCCACCGGCGTCGCGCTGCCCTATGCGCTCTCGGCCGCGCTCTTCGGCGGCACGCTGCCCACCATCGTCACCGCGATGGCGAACGCCGGCATCGTCGATTACCTGTGGATCTATGTGGCCGCCGTCTGCGTGCTCGGCTGCATCGTCTATGCGCGCATGCCGGAAACGCGCGGCAAGACGCTCGACTAAGACCCGCTTGACCGATTTCCTTATCCCAATGCAATGGAGGCAATGATGCGCAACGTGGTGATTGGCGGCGTCGGCATGACGTCATTCGGCAAGTTTCTCGAACGCAATCTCAAGTCGCTTTCGGAAGAGGCGGTGTCGCTCGCGCTGAAGGACGCGCATGTGCACGTCGATGACGTGGATCGCGTGTTCTTCGGCAATGCAGCGGCGGGCGTCGTCACGGGACAGGAGATGATCCGGGCGCAATCGTCGCTGCGCCATACCGGACTCGACGGCAAGCCGATGTTCAACGTCGAGAACGCCTGTGCGTCCGGCAGTTCGGCGCTGCATCTCGCTTGGCTTTCGGTGGCGTCGGGTCAATCGGAGACGGCGCTGGTCGTCGGCGTGGAAAAGCTCTCGCACGAAGACAAGGCGGTGTCGTTCGGCGCGTTCGCCAAGGCCGTCGATCTCGAAGAGCCGCTGCCCGAAGGCGTGACGGCCGGCACCGGCTCGCTGTTCATGGATCTGTACGCGGCGAAGGCACGCAAGTGGATGGCCCGGACCGGCGCCGAGGCCAGCGACTTCGCGCGAGTCGTCGTGAAAAGCCGTCATGCGGGCTCGCTCAATCCGCACGCGCAGTTTCGCAAGGAGACGAGCGTCGAGGAAGTGCTGTCGAGCCGCATGGTGAGCGATCCGCTGACGCTGTTCATGTGCTCATCCATCGGCGACGGTGGCGCGGCCGTGTTCATCTGCTCCGAGTCCTTCGCGGCGCGGCACGACATCCGCCCGGTGTTCATTCGCGCGAGTTCGATCGTATCGGCGAAAGCGGACGGCACGGGCGAACTGGTCGCGGTGCGCGCCGCGCGCGAGGCGTATGAACAGGCCGGCATCGGTCCGGAGGACGTGCATGTGGTCGAGTTGCACGATGCCTCGGCGCCCGCCGAGCTGATCCACTACGAGAACCTCGGCCTGTGCGCGCCCGGCGATGCACCGAAGCTGATCCGTTCGGGCGATACCGGCATCGGCGGCAGGATTTCGGTGAATCCGAGCGGCGGTCTGCTGTCGCGTGGCCATCCGGTCGGGGCGACGGGTGTGGCGCAGATCGTCGAGCTGACGCAGCAGTTGCGCGGCCAGGCCGGCGCGCGGCAGCGGCCGGGCGCGAAGGTCGCGCTCGCGGAAAACAACGGCGGTCAGCTCGCGGGCGACTCGGCGGTCGCGCTGGTCACGCTTCTTTCGACGTAAGCGGCCCCGCTTCCACCGTCACATTGCCGCGCTCGCTGAAACGGGCGAGCAGCGGCGCTTCGGCCAGCGCATCGGTGACGAGCGTCCAGTTGCGGTCCAGCGGCGTCCAGTGCTGCTGGCTCGCGCGTTCGAGCTTGTTCGACGTGACCAGCACGAACACGCCCGCCGCCTGCGCAACGATGCATTCCTTCAGATACGCCTGCTCCGCCGTCGCCTCGCACAGCCCGCGGCCCGCGACGACGCCGTCCGCGCCGAGGAACGCCTTGTCGAAGGTGACGCGCGTCAGCCCCACCTGCGCGATGGGTCCGAGCGTGCTCATGCTGGACGGCCGCACATCGCCGCCGATCAGCGTCACGCGCACATCCGCCGCCGCGAGCGCGCCCACGGCGAGCAGATTGTTGGTCACCACATGAATCGCCGTGCGCCCGGCAAGCAGGCGTGCCAGTGCGGCGGTCGTGGTGCCGCCGTCGAGGAAAATGGTGTCGCCGTCCTGCACGTGACGCACCGCCGCGCGGGCGATCGCTTCCTTCTGTTCCCGGAAACTCTCGCGGCGCGTGTCCAGCGATTCCTCCGGTTCATGCATGCCCACCGACGCCGCGCCGCCGTAGGTGCGCACGAGCCGCCGCTCGCCGGCGAGCGCGCTCAGGTCGCGGCGCACCGTCGCTTCCGACATGCCGAAGTGCTCGCACAGCGCGGCGACGTCGTTCATGCCGGACAGCACGGCCTTGAGCATCGCTTCGCGGCGTTTCTCTACTTTCATCCTGTTTCCTGATTCGATGGCTTCCCGGCGGGACGCACAGTGTAGCGAACCCGGCGGGCTCGCCGCACGCTTGCTGTTTGATCGTTTCGCTCATCTTCCGATACACCAAATGATCGAAACGATCAGTAGAAACCCGCACACTGCGCAAATTGCGCGAACCGGGCGATAGCGCTACACTCCAAATTGATCGAATCAATCATATTCTGCGTGATTCGGCCAGAAACCACTTGGAGACATGCATGGCTCAGATTCACATCAAGCGCGCCGTCGAGCGCGTGCCCGGCGGGATGATGATCGTCCCCCTGCTGATCGGCTCGCTGATCGCGACTTTCGCGCCGGGCATGCCGAAGTTCTTCGGCTCGTTCACGAACGCGCTGTTCACCGGTTCGCTGCCGATTCTCGCGGTGTTCTATGTCTGCATGGGCGCGGGCATCGACGTGAAGGCGACGCCTTACCTGCTGCGCAAGGGCGGCGCGCTGTTCGCGACCAAGGTCGGGACGGCGATTGTCGCGGGCATCGTGCTCGGGCATTTCCTCGGCGAGCAGCCGGTCAGCTCGGGCTTGTTCGCGGGCATCTCGACGCTGGCCGTCGTCGCCGCGATGAACGACACCAACGGCGGTCTCTACATGGCGCTGATGGGCCAGTACGGCCGCTCGGAGGACGTGGGCGCATACACCATCATGTCGCTCGAATCCGGTCCGTTCCTGACCATGGTCACGCTGGGCGTCGCGGGCCTTTCGGCGTTTCCGTGGCCGACGCTCGTCGGCAGCATCCTGCCGCTCGCAGTCGGCATGCTGCTCGGCAATCTCGACCGCGAGATGCGCGCGTTCCTCGGCCGTGCCGTGCCGGTGATGATTCCGTTCTTTGCGCTGGCGCTCGGCGCAAGCCTCGATCTCCACAAGGTCTGGCAGGCGGGATTGCTCGGCATTGGTCTGGGTTTCGCGGTCGTGATCGTGACGGGCATTCCGCTGTATTTCGCCGACCGTCTCAGTGGTGGCACGGGTGTCGCCGGTGCGGCGGCCGCGAATACCGCGGGCAATGCAGCGGCGGTGCCGGCGCTGATCGCGGCGGCCAATCCGGTCTATAACGAAGCGGCCAAATCGGCGACGCTGCTGGTGGCCGCCTGCGTGGTGGTGACGGCCATCGTCTCGCCGATCCTGACAGCGTCGATCGCGAAACGCGCCAACGCCCGGGATCAGGCGCGCGCCACCGCGAAGACACGCGAGGCCACGCAATGAACAGCTTGCTGATCGTCGCCGACGATCTCTCGGGCGCCGCCGACTGCGCCATCGCGTTTGCGGCGGCGGGCCGCAGGACGGTGGTGTCGCTCGACGCGCACACGCCGCCTCAGGACGCAGCCGTGATCGCCGCCGATACCGACACGCGCCGCCTCGCGCCCGCCGAAGCCGCGCAGCGCGTGGCTGCTGCGTGGCAGGCGCTGCGCGCGCCGGGCCGGCGGCTCTACAAGAAGATCGATTCGACCTTGCGCGGCAACTGGACCGCCGAAGTCGCGGCGCTCGCGCGGCTCGCGGGACCAGCCATCGTCGCGCCCGCCTTTCCGGCCACCGGCCGCGCGGTGCGCGATGGCCGCGTGATCGTGCGCGGCGTGCCGCTCGAAGAAACCGAGACCTGGCAGCTGGAACACGCCGGCCAGAACCCCGAACTGCGCGCGATGCTCGACATGGTGGGACTGCGCGTCGCGCATGTATCGCTCGAAGCGTTCCGCGCCGCGCCGCAGGATGTCGCGGCGATGGTGATGGCGGCGGCGGCTTCAACGGACGGCGTCGATGCCATCATCGTCGATGCCGAGACCAGCGAGGATCTCGCCTCGCTCGCCCGCGTGACGGCGGCGCTCGATGCGTCGTTCTTCTGGGTCGGCTCGGGCGGGCTTGCGCGCGAACTCGCCGCGTTGCCCGATCTCTTCGCCACCGAAGCCGATACCCACGGCGCCCGTCCGTTCGACGGCACGCAAGGCCCGATCCTCGCGCTGGTCGGCAGTCTCTCGGCGATCTCGGAGCGCCAGTGCGCGCTGCTCGGCGCGGAAGCCGGCGTCCGCGAGATGATCGTGCCGCCCGCCGTGCTGCGCGACGGCGCGCGTCATCCGGAGTGGCAAGCGTGGCATGAACGCATTGGCCGAACGGTGCGGGATCGCGAGGACGCGATCGTGCGCATCGGCCGCGACGATGCCTTCGATCCGGCCGAAGGCGCGCGCCTGTCGAACGCTCTTGCCGCGCTCGTCGCGCCTCATTTCAACGAGTTGGGCGGACTGATCGCGACCGGCGGCGAAACCGCGCGCGCGATGCTCGCTGCCGCCCGTGTCGGCAGTCTCGAGCTGTTGCGCGAGGTGGAAGCCGGCGTCGCGCTCGGCAGGCCCGCGAACGGCGCGGGGCCGGCCATCGTCACCAAGGCGGGCGCGTTCGGCAGCGAGCATGCGCTGCTTGGCGCCTACCTGCACTTGCGCGGCGCGGACCTTCCCGTCGCGCGCCAGTAACCGAATTCACCCCGAATCCAGACGAAACATCATGAGCAACTACCTCCCCGTAATCGGCATCACGATGGGCGACGCAAGCGGCGTCGGTCCGGAAGTCGTCGTCAAGAGCCTCGCGCACGATGCGGTCTACCAGCAGTGCCGTCCGCTCGTGATCGGCGATGCGCGCCGCCTCGAACGCGCGATCGAACTCACCGGCGTCAGCGCCAGCGTGCGACGCATCCAGGGCGCGCCGGAAGCGCGTTATGAGCGCGGCACGATCGATTGCATCGACCTCGGCCTGATTCCCGATGATCTGCCGTTCGGCCAGCTGTCCGCCGTCGCGGGCGATGCCGCGTATCAATACATCGCGCGCGCAGTCGAACTCGCGCAGGCCGGCCAGATCGACGCGATCTGCACCGCGCCGCTGAACAAGGAAGCGCTGCATGCGGGCGGCCACAAGTATCCGGGCCACACGGAAATGCTGGCGCACCTGACGGGCGTCGACGAAGTCTCGATGATGCTGGTCGCGCCGCAACTGCGCGTGATCCACGTGACGACGCATATCGGCATCATCGACGCCATCCGCAAGATCGAGCCGGGTCTGGTCCAGCGCACGATCGAACGCGGCAACGCGACGCTCATCAAGGCGGGGATCAGCAAGCCGCGCATCGGCGTATGCGGGATCAATCCGCATGCGGGCGAGAACGGTCTGTTCGGCTATGGCGAGGAAGAAGAGAAGATCATTCCGGCGGTGAAGGTGCTGCAGGAACGCGGCCTCGACGTGACCGGCCCGCTGCCCGCCGATACGCTGTTCTATCGCGCCGGACGCGGCGATTTCGATCTCGTCGTCGCGATGTATCACGACCAGGGGCACGGTCCCGTGAAGGTGCTGGGTCTCGAAGCGGGCGTCAACGTGACGGTCGGGCTGGAGGTGATCCGCACGTCGGTGGATCATGGCACGGCATTCGATATCGCCGGCAAGGGCATCGCCGATGAAGGCAGCATGCTCGAAGCGCTGCGGCAAGGCGCGGAACTGGCGACGCGGCGTCACTGAGCTAGGTCACTGAGCTACGTCACTGAGCGGCGGGTCGAGCGCGAGCGCGCGGTCAGCGCGACAATGGGGGCTTCTTCCTCACGAAGCACGCGCGCCCATCCATCATGTCCGCTCAAACGTCCGCTTCAGCTTCCGATACGCTTCACGCGCTCTGGCGCATCGCCGGCTTGCCCGACGATGCGCTTTCTTTCATCGACCTCCCGGGCCGCGAGCCGGTCTTTCCATCGAGCTTCGCCATTGGCACGGCGGCGCAGGCGAGCGTCGCCGCAGCGGCGCTTGCCGCGTGCGAACTGGCGCATGCGCGGGGCGTCGAGCGGCAGCGCGTGTCAGTGGACATGACGCACGCGGCCGTGGAATGCACGGGCGCCTTCACCGTCGATGGGCAAGCACCCGAGACATGGGGACGCTTCTCCGGCCTGTATCGCTGCGCCGACGGCTACGTGCGCATTCACGCGAACTTCGAACATCATCAGGATGGCGCGCTGCGCCTGCTCGGTCTCGATCCGAAGACGGCGACGCGCGCGGACGCAGAGCACGCGATGCTGGCCTGGCGCGGCCGTGAATTCGAGGACGCTGCGGCGGCGCAAGGGCTGGTCGTCACGATGCTGCGCACCTTCGACGAATGGGACGCGACGCCTCAGGCGCGTGCGATCGCCGCGCAGCCGTTGATGACGCTGACCCGTATCGGCGATGCGCCGCCGCGCGCGCTGCCTGCGTTGGCAGAAGCCGCGCGGCCGCTCGACGGCATTCGTGTGCTCGACTTCACGCGCATTCTTGCGGGACCGGTCGGCGGGCGCGCGCTGGCTGCGTTCGGCGCGGACGTCATGCTGGTGAACGCGCCGCATCCGCCGAACATTCCGGCGATCGCGGACACGAGTCGCGGCAAGCGTTCGGCGCTGCTCGACTTGCGCACGGAGCGGGATCGTGCGGCGCTCGGGCAACTGATCGACGAGGCGCATGTGTTCTCGCAGGGCTATCGGCCGGGCGGGCTGGCGGCGCTCGGTTTCGGGCCGGATGCGCTGGCGGCGCGGCGGACGGGCATCGTTTATGTCTCGCTGACGGCGTACGGCACGGAAGGACCGTGGGCGCAACGGCGCGGGTTCGATTCGCTCGTGCAGACGGCGATGGGCTTCAACGCAGCCGAAGGCGAAGCGGCCGGCGACGGCAAGCCGCGTGCATTGCCCATGCAGATGCTCGACATGGCGAGCGGCTTCCTGATGGCGTTCGGCGCGGCGGCGGCGCTGTGGCGGCAACAGCGCGAAGGCGGGAGCTGGCATGTGCAGGTCTCGCTCGCGCAGACGGGGCAGTGGTTGCGCGGACTGGGGCGCGTGGAAGGCGGCATCGCCGCACCGACGCCGGAGGTCGCGCCGTTCATGACGCGGTATGCGTCGGGCTTTGGCGAGCTGGTGGCGGTGACGCCGAGCGCGCAACTGGCGCGGACGCCGGCGGGGTATGCGCGGGAGTCGGTGAGGCCGGGGGCGGGGGAGGCGCGGTGGTGAGGAATGTCCCGCCAATCAATGCCACAGCGTGCCGATCAGGAATGGCATAGCGCCCTGGATACAAACCTCATCTCAAGTTTCGTCCGAACGTTCCGATAACGCGTGGCAGGCGCGCCTTCCCGCGCGCCCACCATGCTCATCGACAAGAACAACCTCCAACGTTCCCATGAAACTGCTCCCGAAAGTGATGCTGCTAGCCCTGCCCGTTCTCGCCGCCTGCGGAGGCGGAGGAAGCGACGAAACATGTGTCACGAACGGAGACCTCACGAAGACCTGCGTCGCCAGGACGTCGCATGCGATTCCCGAAGGCATCTGGTTCGGCGCGACGGACACGGGCCTTGCCGCGCAGACCATCGTGCTCGAGACCGGGCAGTACTTCAGCATCTATACGTTGAATCAGGATCTGGTCTGGATGACCGAAGGCTTCGTCACCGCCACCAACGGCGCATTCACCGATCCGGCGGTCGTCGCGCTGCACTACACCGGCGAGATCATCGCGGGCACGCTCAGCGGCACCTTCACGGCGAAGAGCGCGTTCTCGGCGACGAGTTCGATCAACACCAAGCCGAACACCACCGCGCTGAACTTCAACGGCAACTACAACGCCACCTACGACACGCCGCTCGCCATCGGCGATGTGCTGGGCACGTGGACCAACCCGGGCAGCATCACGACCGTCTCGACGATCACCTTCGCCGCAAACGGCGCAGTTACCGGTTCGCAGGGCGCCTGCACGTTCACCGGCAACTTCAAGCCGCGCGCGACCGGCAAGCACATTCTCGACGGCTCGCTCAACTTCACCAGCGCCGCGTGCGCCACCGGCGGCGGCGTGACGATGCCGGTCGAGGCGACCGTCGTGAACAATCAGATGAGCATCGTGGGCGTGACGCCGCAGCGTTCCACGGCGTTCTTCATGGCGGCGACGCGCTGATTCTTCGCGCAGCGGCACGTCACCGGGGTCACTCGTAGACGATCGCCGCTGCCCCTTCAGCCACCTCGCACCGCACCGGCACCCGACGCGCCAACGCGCACAGCAACTCGTAGCCGATCGTACCGGACGGCTCCGCCACTTCATCGACGCTGACATGCGCGCCCCACAGCTCGACCGGCGCGCCGATACCCGCCGCCGGGCAGGGCGTGAGATCGACCGTGAGCATGTCCATCGACACGCGCCCGACGATCCGCGTCCGCACGCCCGCCACCATGACCGGCGTGCCGGCCGGCGCGTGCCGCGGATAGCCATCCGCGTAACCGCACGCCACCACGCCGACGCGCATCGGTCGATCCGTCGTGAAGGTTCGGCCATAGCCGGTCGTCTCGCCGGGCTGCATCGTCTGCACGCCGATGATGCGGCTTTCCAGCGTCATCGCCGCGCGCAGCGGGTTGCCCGCGATATGACGCGCGCACCCGCTCGGCGACGCGCCATAGAGGATCGTCCCGGGCCGCACCCAGTCGCGATGCGCCCGCGGGTGCCACAGCACCGCCGCCGAGTTCGACAGTGACCGCGTGCCCGGCAGGTTGCGCGTGACGGCGTCGAAGGCGTCGACTTGCCAGTCGATCGCGCCATCATCGGCGTTGGCGAAATGGGTCATCAGCCCGATCGAACCGATCGACCCGATCCGCGACGCACGCAGCCACGCACGCTCATAGTCCGCCGGACGGAAGCCCAGCCGGTTCATCCCCGAGTTCATCTTCAACTGGATGTCGATGCGCTCACGCGGGCGGGCGGCTTCGAGCATGTCGAGCTGTTCGTCGCAGTGCACGGTGACATGCAGGCGATACCGGTCCGCCACCAGCACGTCAGCCGGTTCGAAAACGCCTTCCAGCAGCAGCACCGGCTTGTGCCAGCCGAGCTCGCGCACGCGCACGGCTTCGTCGAGATCGAGCAGCGCGATGCCGTCGGCCTCGGCAAGCGCCGGATAAATGCGCTCGATGCCGTGACCATACGCGTTCGCCTTGATCACGGCCCACACGCGCGATGTCGGCACCGTGTCCCGGACGAATTGCAGGTTGTGACGGATGGCGTCGAGAAGAATGCGTGCGGAAATCGGACGTGGCATGCGTGCTCCCCGGCATGGGCCGCCTGATCGGACGCGCCATGCTGCTTTTGTGAAAGAAGGCAGTGGAAGCACGAATCGTATCGGCCGGAAGGCAGTTTTTGTTATCGTATTCGCGCCGAATTTTGGTGGAAGACGCTGCCCGCCAAACACGCAGCCCAAGCTTCGCGACGCGTGCTTTCCGGCGTATCGTGAGGCTCACGCCGCATGCGGCGAAGGAGATCGCCATGACCGACGCCCGTCGTCTTGCCTGCCTGCGCATCGTGCTCGTGATCGTTGGGCTGATCGCGCTGTTCGCCGTCTATCCCCTGATGCTGCTCTGGCCTTCCGGCTGGGCCTGGGAAGGCACGCACGAAGGCCGCTCGGAGTACGCGCTGATGATCGTCGGCCTCTACGCGACGCTCGGCGTGTTCCTGCTGATCGCCTCGCGCGATCCGCTGCGGCACCTGAGTCTCATCTGGTTCACGGTGTGGTCGAGCATCGTGCACGGCGCCATCATGGCCGTGCAGTCATTCGGCGGCACGCAGTCTCATGCGCATATCGGCCATCTGGCCGGCGATGTGCCGGCGCTGTTCATCGTCGCCGCCGCGCTCGCGTACTTCACGCCGCGCCGCGGGCAGGCAGGCAAGCTCAGTTGAGATAGCCGAGATGCTCGGCCAGGATCACGCAGCCGACGCCCATCAGGATCAGCCCGCCGACAATCTCCGCCCGCTTGCCGATGGTCGCGCCCACGAGCCGCCCGACCATCACGCCGATGGTCACCATCAGCATGGTCGCGAAGCCGATGGTCGCGGCCGTGGAGAAGATATCGACATCGATGAACGCGAGGCCCGCGCCGACCGCCATGGCATCGATGCTGGTGGCGAAGCCGGTGAGCGCGAGCACCCAGAACGAGTGGGAGTTGGGCTTTTCTTCCTCATGCTCCACGGCGCGCAGGCCTTCGCGAATCATGCGCGCGCCGAGCAGACCCAGCAGCGCGAACGCAATCCAGTGGTCCCACGCGGTGACGTACTGCGCGGCCGCCTTGCCAAGCGCCCAGCCGACGAGCGGCGTCAGCGCCTCGATCACACCGAAGATCACGCCGGTCTTCAGGGCCTCGGCAATGCGCGGCTTGTGCAACGTGGCGCCTTTGCCGACGGCGGCCGCGAAGGCGTCGGTGGACATGGCGAAGGCGAGGAATAGTGTGGAGGCGAGGTTCATCGAGTAGCGCTCTGGTCGGGCAAGATGGAACGACAGAACGCGCGCCCGACCGGTCGCGGATTCTGTCGATGGTCTTGCCAACCCTTGACGGTTGCCCATGCCACGGTCCGAACGACCGAGCGTGTTGACATGGACGCTTTCCCGAACGGAAAGCCGGCTACTCCCCAGCGAAGAGCCGTGAGCTTAACATGACTCCTGGGCCGTTCCTGCGCGTTCACGACAGGTTGCGGTACAGTGGGTACGTTATGCCGCAGTTTCCACCGCATGCCAACCCGCTCATGACGGAGGCGCCATGCAGGCAGGCCAGCTTACCCACGCGGCTGCGAAAGACGCAGTCGAACGGCTCTATCGCGCATTTGCCACGCACGATCTCATGCTGCTGCGCGAGGCCGTCACACCGGACTGGGCGTATCTTCCCGAACCGCCCGGAGAGCGTCCCGGTCCCGACCAGATGATTCCCATCTTCGCCGATCTCGCCATTGCGCTACCCGACATGCGCATCGAGATCCTGGACATGCTGGTGCAGGATGATCGCGTGGGCGTACGCGCCGAAGTGAGCGGCACACAGGCCGGGCCGCTGATGGGCATCGCCGCCACCCGCAAGCCGCTTCGTTTCGCGATTCACTCCTTCCACGAGATACGCGGCGACCGCGTCTCGCAAACCTGGCATCTCGAAGACTGGCTCAGCGTATTCCGCCAGCTCGACGCCGTGCCGTCCGGGATCAGGCCATCGCCCTGAAAGTACTTCCGGATTGATGCTCAGGCGCGCCGCGCCTTGCCTTTCGCGCCGCGCGAGGCGGTCTGCCGCACCACATGTTCGACACACAAGCCGACGAGCGTCGCGTCCAGGCGCTCCAGCGCGCGAGCGGCTTCGCGGAGCGCGGCGGCATCGGTGCCGAAGGAATCGGAGAACAGCCACTCGCGCTGCCGGGCGGCTTCGCGCGTCGCCTGCACGGCTTCGCTCAATTCCGGCATGCGCGCAAAGCCCGCCGCGCGCGCCTTCTTTTCCAGACAGGCCACCAGTTGGTCCAGCGGCGCGGGCTCCACGCTCTCCACGAATAACGAGAGAAAGCGCAACACGCTGCCCTGCAAGCGCCGATGCGCATCGACGAGATCCCGAAGCGGCTCGGCGCGTTCGCGATCGCGCGCGGCCTGCACGGTAATGATGCTGGCGCCCAGGCTCGAATCGGCCGGGGCGGACGTGGCGGGTGATCGTGATCGTGTGCGGGTCAACATGGTAGCCAGTGACAGGTTCTTCGCGTTGAATGCAATGCGCTATGTATTTTGAAATATAACGCATCCGTCTTTGACACGGCATTCCGACCGTTCGGCCCAATCAAAAGCAGGGCTTCCGAGGGTCTACCGTTTCGTGCGTTTGCCTGGCGACGCCACGCCTTGATTTCGCGCGCAACCAGCGTCTATAGTCATCTACGCACGCTCCCACACGTTCCCGCAGCTTCGCCAAACAAGGCCTTCGCGGCCTCTTCCTGTCCCTTCCGCAGAACGTGCGTGCACCGGCCAGACGCCCGCCGCCGACGCGCATTCCCATCGAACCATCACAACGCCGCGTCCCTCCGGTTCGCATCCGCCCAACTAATTCGATATCGGCAACGGTTCGGGGTATCGCTTCGATATTTCTCGCGTCCTTCCTCATCATGAAACTCGTCCACAAGTTCGGCGCGCTCACGCTGCCCCTGTTGCTCGCGGCGTGCGGCGGCGGCTCGGACAGCGCCGGCCCCGCCGCGGTCAGCGATGCCGCGCGCCCGGTCATTCCCGCGCCGCTCACGTACCCGAGTGCCCGCGACATCGCCTACGGCATCAACGGCCACAACAACACCGGCGCGTACGCCCTTTCGAGCCCGGCGCTGCAACGGTCGCAATTGCGCGATCTCAACGTGAAGATGTACCGCATCGAGGTGCGCGATGCGCCAGGCGCCCGAACCCTCGCCAACGTCGCCAGGACGATGGCCGCCAGCGGCATCACCGTGTATCCGGTCATCCTGCTCGAACTCAATTTCGCCGGCGAGAGCGATGCCTACAGCGCCGCGTATTCCATCGCCCGGCAGATCGTCGCGGTGCAGCGCTACGCGTACTACGAAGTGACCAACGAACTCGCGGCGCAATGTCTCGTCGGCTGGGTGGACGGCGTGCGCAGCACCGACTTCGACAACACGCGCTTCCAGATTGCACGCGGCGTGGTGCGCGGGTTGATCGCGGGGATAAAGTCGCTGGATCCGCTGGGCAAGATCGTGATCGGCGGCAACACCTGGATGCACTATGGCTTCGATGTCATGCTCGCGAACGGCACGCAGCCCGACGGCACGACCGGTCATCCGAAAGTCACCTGGGACGTGACGGCCTGGCACTGGTATTCCGAGCAAGGCGATATCACCCACGCGTGCGGCGGCACGGGCTGCTACAACGTGATCGGCACCTTGAAGAGTTTCGGCAAGCCGGTGTGGATCAACGAAGTCGGTATCCGGCCGAGCTTTCCGGGCACCCAGCAACAGGCCGCCGATTACCTGTCGGTCAACATGCTGGGCGCGCTCAAGTCGATCTCCACGCAATACGGCATCACGTCACTGCAGGTCTACGAACTCTACGACGACCCCAGCGGCGGCGAAGGCCCGTACGGCATCATGCTGAACGACGGCAAGACGCCCAAGCCGGCCTACAGCGCGTTCAAGTCGTTCGTCGCGGCGCATCCGGCGCCGTGAGATCGCGCGCTCACTTCGCCAGCAGCCCGAACACGCCGACGCCGCTCTTCGTGCCCACATAGACCTTGCCGTTCGCGACGGTCGGCGTGATGAACTTGTTGCCCTGACCAAACTGGTCGCGTCCACTGGTGTCGCCGCTGTTGTAGAGCTGGGTCGCCAGGTTGCTTGCGTCGTAGGCGCGCAGCCCGGCGATGGTGCCGTTCTCCGCAGCCCACAGGATGCCGTTCGTGGCGCCATTGGCGGAAATGCTCGGCGTCGCGCCCGGCGCGCCGAAGGTGTTCGCGGTCTTGCTGGTGGGCGTCGCGGACAACGCAGCGTTCGCTACCGCGAACGCCTTGATGCTGTCGCCGATCGAACCGAAGTACACCGTGTTGTTGAAGTAGGCCGGCCCGGCGAACATCGGCCCCGTGATCTGCCCGACGAGTTCCTGATAGATGTGGTCGGCGTTCGAATCGAACTTGCCCATCGACAGGCGGTTGACCACGTAGATGGTCGAGTTCTTGCCCGCGCCCACCGCAAGATGCTGGACGGTGCCGTTTGCATCGGTGAAATCGGGCAACACCATCGCGCCGCCCGAGCCGAGGTCCTCGTCTTCGTTCGACTCCTGCACCGTGTTCGACGCCTCGAAGTAATCCTGCACCCGCAGCGGATTTGGGTCGATGCGCAGGAAGCCGTTGCCGTAGTTGCCGTTGATCGGCATTTCCTGGGCGTTTTGCGTCGGGTCGAAGGTGCCGTTGGCATCGAGCAGATAGATGCCCTGCCCGTCCGATGCCGGCCCCGCGCCGCTCATCCAGATCGCGCCCATCTGGCCGTTCGGCGTCAGGTTGAGCACGCTTGCCTGCTGGAGCGTGTCGGCGTTGTAGCCGATGACCCAGCCGGTGTACGGCATGAAATCGCAGTGCGAAGTCCAGGACGTGTACACGACGCCGTTCAACAGCAGCAACGCGGCCCGTTCGGCGTACTGGCCCGGCGTGAACGGCACCTGGCCGTTCTGGCTGCCCGCGCCGTTGCCCGGATAGCTCGCGGTGATTTCGGTCGGACCGTTGAAGAGCTCGGCGCCCGTGGTGACGTCGAGCGCGTGGATGCGCTGGTGATAGCCGCCCGACCCGTCCTTCGACATGCCGATCAAGTACATCACGCCATGCGGGCCGCGCGAACGGTCGATGACCGGCGTCGCCGTGACGCCGATGTTCGGCGTGATCTGAGCGCAGCCGTGGTCGTCGCTGGGCGACTCGCCGTTGCCGAGCGTCGAGACTTTCCAGAGCACGGCGCCGCTGTCGGCATCGAAGGCATAGACGTTCGCGTTCTCGGTCGCGACGTACAGCACATTGCGCGTGCCGCCCGCGATCGGCACGCCGGCCAGAAAGAGCGGCTGGGCATCGACGGCGCCGTCCACGTTGAACACGCCCACCTTGCCGAACGTCGCCGTATTGACGTTCGACGGCGTCAGGACGGTTTCGGCCAGTTGCTGGCCGGTTCGGGCGATGTCGTTGTGCCAGGTGGTGACGTCCATCGGATGACTGACGGCGGTGGTCGAGCCGTTGCCGTTGCTGCCGGAAGGACTGGAAGCGCCCGAGGCGCCTGATGCACCTGATGCACTCGATGCCCCCGCTGGGCTCGATGCCCCCGAAGCCCCTCCGCCGCCCGCCGCGGATGAGGAGGCGTCCCCGCCGGAGCCGCCCCCGCTGCATGCGCCGATGATGATCGCGAGCAGCGTGACGCCGATAGCAGCGGCACAGGCAGGAACGGGCGCTTTCATGTGCAACTCCTCGACGGAGAGACGGGACGATCTGGAACCATCGCGCCGACACTTCAACGCGACGGCGATCCGTCTAATCAGCTTACGAAATGCCCACACGGATGCGGTTTTATGAAAGCGTTTTATTGCACCGCATCAAAGTGTGCTAACCTAGGGTTATTACCTAGTTAGTTACCCCTAGTATGGAGTCCGCCATGGGAATCATCGCCGCCACCCCGATCGCCCTCGTTTCCTTCCTCGCCGCCAAGCTTCGCGCAGCCACGCGCGACGCGCTTCATACCCGCGCCAAGGTCAGCGCGCTGATGGCCGAAGCCTACCGGCGCGCGCAGTAATCTCGCGCCCCAACCGTCATTGCAGCGTGTAGGCAATGACGTAATCGCCGGCCTTGGTGCCGAGCGAGCCATGTCCGCCCGCGGTCACGAGCAAATACTGCTTGCCGCTGGCGTCCGCATAGCTCATCGGCGTCGACTGTCCGCCCGCCGGCAAGCGCGCTTCCCACAGCTTCCGGCCGTCGTGCACGTCGTAGGCGCGCACGTATTGATCGAGCGTGCCGGTCAGGAACGCAACGCCGCCCGCCGTCACGATCGTTCCGCCCAGACTCGGCACGCCGAGCGGCATCGGAATGGGCAAGGGCGCGCTGTCGACAATCGTGCCGTTCTTGTGCTGCCACGCAATCTTGTTCGTGCGCAGATCGACGCCCGCCATGTAACCCCACGGCGGCGCCTGGCAGGGAATGCCGAGCGGCGAAAGAAACGGGTTGATCTCGAAGCCGAACGGCGTACCGCGCGCCAGCTTGATGCCGCTGGTCTCGCTGACCACGCCGTCGCTCTTGCCTTCCGGGATCTTCTCGCGCGGAATCAGCTTCGACACGAACGCCATATAGTCCGGATTCGCGATCAGGATCTGCCGCACCGGATCGACTGAAATGCCGCCCCAGTCGAACACGCCGAAGTTGCCGGGGAACACCAGCGTGCCCTGCTCCGACGGCGGCGTGAACGGTCCGTCATAACGCAGGCTCTTGAACTTGATACGGCACCAGAGCTGATCGAACGGCGTCGTGCCCCACATGTCCGCCTCCCGGATGCGCGGCGGATTGAAGTTGAGCGCGGAAACCGCCTGCGTCGGCGATGTATGGTCGCCCTTGGCCGCGCCCTGCGGCACGGGCACTTCATTGATCGGCACGATCGGCTGGCCGGTCTCGCGATTCAGCACGTAGATGCTGCCCTGCTTCGTCGACGCGATGATCGCCGGCTGCGTGCCCTGCGCCGTCTGCAGGTCGACGAGCGTCGGCTGCCCGCCCACGTCCATGTCCCACAGGTCGTGATGCGTGAACTGATAGTTCCAGCGCAGCTTGCCGGTCGCGCCGTCCAGCGCGACGAGTCCCGCACCGAACTTCTCCGCCTGCGGCGTGCGTTGGCCGCCCCATTGATCCGGCGTCTGGTTGCCCATTGGCAGGTAGATCATGCCGCGCTTCTCGTCGACGCTGAACATCGACCACATGTTCGGCGAATTGCGGACGTAGGTGCCGCCCGCGGCGATCGGCTCGGTGGCGTCCGGATTGCCCGGATCCCAGTTCCAGACGAGATGGCCGTCGTTCACGTCGAACGCGCGGATCACGCCGGAAGGTTCGTTGTTCGATTCGTTGTCGGTCACGTGGCCGCCGACGATCACGAGGTTGTGGAACAGCGCCGGCGGCGAAGTCGAGTAATAGCCGCCCGGCGTGAACGGGCCGACGTTGGCGCGCAGATCGATCGCGCCGTCCTTGCCGAAGCTCGCGCAGGGCTTGCCGGTGTCGGCGTCGAGGGCGATCAGGCGGGCGTCGGCGGTGGGCAGGAACAGGCGGCGCGGGCACTCGGCAAGCGCGGTGGTTTGTGCGGGCGTTGTTACGGGTGCGGGTGCGGCGGGTACTGATGCTGCGGCGGCATCGGCTGGAGCGGAAGCGGCCACATCCAAAGGAGCTGATGCGGCGGCGTCTGAAGGCGCGGAAGCGGCCGCATCGGAAGGAGCAGCAGCCGCATGCATTGCCGGATCGTAATAAGCGACGCCCCGGCAAGTCATATGCTCCCAATGCTTGAAGCCGACCGGGCTCTGGATCTGCGGATCGAAGCGCCATTTTTCCTTGCCCGACGCGGCATCCAGCGCGATCACCTTGCTATGCGGCGTACACAGGAAAATCGTGTCGCCGACCTTGATCGGCGTGTTCTCGTCGGTGGTCTCGGTGGGATCGCCGGAACCGGGCATGTCGCCGGTGCGATAGGTCCAGGCCACTTTCAGCTGATGCGCGTTCTCCGGCGTGATCTGCGTCAGCGGCACATAACGCTGCGCGAGCGGCGAGCCGCCGTAATCGGTCCAGTCGCCCGGCTTGCGTCCGGTGCCGGCGTTCGTGTCGGGTTGATTGGCATCGGCGGCGGCTTCCACGTCGATGCGTCCGGACAGGTCGTGCGGATCGCGGAAATACGTGCCGGCGCCGAGCAGCAACGTGAGAATGATCGCCGCCGCCAGCGGCGTACGCGCGGCCCGCGCGGTGGAAGGCGGCCCAAACATGGCCCCGCGATGCACGAACGGAATCAGCAGCCAGATGGCGAGCACGAGCCAGACCCACAGGCGCGGCATCAGTTGCCAGAAATCGAAATGCACTTCGAAGACGGCCCACAGCGTCGAGCCGAACAGCACGAGCGCGAACAGCAGGAGCGCCGAGCGGCGCCGGATCAGCAGCAGCAATCCGGTCAGGACGATGGCCACGCCCGTGACCACGTAGTACCACGAGCCTTTCACCGCCACGAGGTAAGCGCCGCCGATCCCCAGCAGCACGCCGATGACGACGAACACGATGGCCGTGAAGAACGTGAGCGAATGAAGTCTTCCGTTGCCAGCCATGCTGGACTCCCTCAGTGACGATGAATGGCGAGACACGGCCGGCGGGCGGTCGTGGTTCGGACGCTGTCGCGTCGTCGTCAGGAGCAATCAACGTGCCGTTTCGGCGGATGAAAGCGCGCCATGGGTAAAGCTTTACAGGTGACTTACGATAAAAGTCAGCGTGGTCGCGGCCAGAGTCCGCCGGGCGGCAACGCCGCGACCGCACCGGCGGCAAACGCCGCCTTCAGGTCGGCGCGTTCGGTGAAGCGCGGCGCTTCCAGCCACATCAGGAACTCTTCGCCCCAGTTGCCCCAGGCGTTTTCGTCGAAGTCGAAGTCCTCGTCGAGGCGGCCGTGGTCGCGCAGATAGGCGCCCACCACCTGAGTCCCGTTCCAGTACGCGACGGCGACGTCGGTCAGATCGGCGGTCACGCCGCGCGGCAGATCGCGCAGCATCATCGCGACATGCGCCTTGAACGACTTGAATTCGATGGGTCTCATCGCCTGCTCCGCGTCAAAAAGATGCGTGATGGAAGACTGCTTCAGCTCACTTCCTTCAGGCGTGCTGCTCAACGGAACACGCCCTTGTTCAAATCCTTCTCGAACGCAGCGGTCCAGTTCGTGCCGTGTCCGATGCGATATTCGCGCTCCTTGAGCGTGGAGCGCCGCGTGATGGTGACAAGCCCTTGTAACGGATACACGTCATCGACGACATCGTTCTGACCGCCCTCCTGCACGAGGAAATCCTGCTCGTCGAGCCGATGGCGCGTCAGGATGGCCAGAAACTCCGCTCTTTCGTCCGGTGCGATCACTGACATGAGGGCCTCCATGATCGAACGCCGCCTGCCGGGCCGGCCGCCTTGCGCATGCAGGCATCCGGGCCGGCCTGCTTCATTCAAAGTAGCACACGGGAAAAAGAACGGCGGCGCGTATCTTGCAACCAGCGCGGCACGGCGCACGCGCGCCGGTGTTCTTGAAAGGAGACGCATGACGATGAAACGCTCATCCCTGACGATCTGCGCCGGCGCGCTGATGGCGCTTACGGTCAGCCTGTCCGCCCGCGCCGACGACGCCGTCTGTGGCACGCTCGAAAGCGCGACCGGCGGACAGGACGCACCGATCACCCTGCGCGAGGGCGAAAGCGTGAACTTCTGGCGCAGCGGCGCGGTGCGGCATGGCGCGCTGCATGTCTACAAGGAAGGGGAGGTGTATCGCGTGTACTGGCAGCCGGAGGGAAGCGGCGACGTCTACGTACTCGCGAACGAAGGCACGAACAGCGTGCGGCTCATCCTGACGCCGACACGCGGGACGAAAGTGGACACGGGACCGGGCAGCCTGCCGCCGCAGAAAGTACTGTCCTGTCCCGCGATGTAGCGCCGTGGAGGAGACTTACTTGGCCGCCAGCACCTTGCCGATCGCATCGGCGACGATCTGCACGTTGCTGTCGTTCAGGCCCGCGACGCACATGCGACCCGAACGCAGGATATACACGCCGAATTCCTCTTTGAGGCGGTCCGCCTGTTCCGCCACGAGTCCGGTGTAGGTGAACATGCCGCGCTGCTTGATGTAACGCGTCAGCATTTCGCCTCGAACGTGGTCCTTGAGGCCGTCATGGATAGCCTGACGCATGCGCGCGATGCGCTGGCACATCGACGCCAGCTCGTCCTGCCACGACTGCCTGAGTTCCGGCGTGTTCAACACCTGCGTCACGATCTTCGCGCCGTGCGTCGGCGGATTGCTGTAGTTCGAACGCACCGCGCTCGTCAGCTGGCCGAGCACGCGGTCGGCGGCGGCGGAGTCGTCGCAGATCACGTGCAGGCCGCCGCAGCGCTCGCCGTACAGCGAGAAATTCTTCGAGAACGAATTGGCGACGAAGCCGGGCACGCCACGGCGCGCGAGTTCGCGCACGGCAAAGGCGTCTTCATCCAGGCCGGAACCGAAACCCTGATAGGCCATGTCGACGAAGGGCAGCAGATCGCGCTTCTGCAATACGTCGATGATCCTGAGCCACTGGCTGTCGTCGAGGTCGACGCCCGTCGGGTTGTGGCAGCACGCGTGCAGCAGCACGACGCTTTTTGCCGGCAGCTTGTCGATGGCGGCGAGCATGGCGTCGAACAGCAGGCCGCCGCTGGCCTCGTCGTAGTACGGGTAGGTGTTCACTTCGAAGCCCGCGCGCTCGAAGATGAAGCGGTGGTTTTCCCACGTCGGGTCGCTCACCCAGACCTTCGACTGCGGGAAATAGCGCTTGATGAAGTCCGCGCCCACTTTCAGCGCGCCCGAGCCGCCAAGCGTCTGCACGCTGGCGATGCGGCCGGCGGCGCGCGCCGGGTTGTCGTTGCCGAACACGAGCGCCTGCACGGCGTCGCGGTAATGGGCAAAACCGGCCATCGGCAGGTAGGGCTTGGGACCGAGATCCTTCAGGATCGACAGTTCCGCCTCGCGCACCGCCTTCATGACGGGCAGACGGCCTTCGTCGTCGAAGTAGATGCCGATGCTCAGGTTGACCTTGCTGGTGCGCGGGTCCTTCTGGAAGTTTTCGTTTAGCGACAGGATGGGGTCGCCGGGATAGGCATCGATGTGTTCGAACATGGTGAGCGTGTCAGGACGAGAGATCAGCGAGGGTTGGGACGATTGACGCGCAGTGCGTGACCGCCTGATGAGTCTTTATGGTTCCGAGATAGTAGCCGATTCCGCCCGTTATCCGCCTCGCGGAATCCCCCAAAGCGCGCGCCACGCCGCAATATTTACCGCACGCCTCTTGCGACCCCAAAAATTTGGGTCATTTCGCCCACGTGCCGTCGCGCCCTTTCGTGTAAAAAGTGTTGTTTTTTTGAGCGGCCCACCCTTTCCGTCCAGCACGCTCGTGCTGTCAGTCCGAAAAAGAAGCCACGAAAAATTCGCGATGTTTTTGCCCGATGGCCGCAAAGCCTTGCTGGGCGGACCTGCTGCAAATTCAGCGAGGCATCGGTTACGGGCCACAAAATGATTTGAGGCCGGAATCAGGTGTTGTTCGGAGGATTGCTTTTCGAGCAGCGGCGGGAGAATCGCATCATCCACTCACGGGGGTCGACATGTTTCAGACGATGGAAGGTAACGCAAGGCCGCATCGCACGGCTGAAGTGCTTGCAGGGAACAGTCAGCAGAACGTGTCGGCGACGCAAGCCGAGTTGTTGAAAGAGCTGCAGTCGGTGTCGGACAGCATCATGCGCCTGGCGGGCACGCTGCGCGCCGCGCCGGACGCCGCAAGCGACGACGCCATCACCCTCACCGAGCAACACGCCATCGCGGAACGGCTGATCGGCCGTCTTCTGACGATGCCGGCCTCGCAGGCTTGAGTTTGAGACAAGACGGGTAAAGCGCGCGGGACGGACTGGACCTCAGGACCGCCGCCCGCGTCGACGAACCGCACAGGCAGCACGAAGAAGCATCAGGAAGAACGACATGAACTACTTGACGATCATTGCAGCTGTCTGGGCCATCAGCGCACTCTGTGCGGTGCTGTTCATCCGGGGCGCCACCCGGCGCGATCAACAACCGGTTCGCGTGCGTGCGGCGGAACGCAAATCCGGCGCCAAGCCCAAGGATTTCGGCCACACGGTCTGACCCACCCGACCGCAACGCCTTTGCCCGACACCGGCGCGGCCTGATTGACCGCCACGCCGGACACGTTTCAGAAGCCGTTCTACCCGAGCCTCACTTCCCCGCGCCGATCGCGGAAACAGCGGCTCGCAATCCCAGCAGATAGCTGTCCACGCCGAAGCCGGAGATCTGCCCCTTCGCGATCTCCGCGAACACCGACTTGTGGCGGAACTCCTCGCGCGCATGCACGTGCGACATGTGCACCTCGATGACCGGCACCGTCAGAATGGCGAGCGCATCGCGGATCGCATAGCTGTAATGCGTCCACGCGCCGGCGTTGATGACGATGGCATCGACCTTTTCCTCGAAGGCTCGATGAATGCGCGAACACATCTCGCCTTCGATGTTCGTCTGATAGCCCTCCACGTCCACACCCAGTTCCTTGCCAAGCGCGCTCATTTCGGAATCGATCTGCGCGAGCGTCGCCGTGCCGTACTGCTTCGGGTCGCGCTTGCCGAACATGTTGAGATTGACGCCGTGCAGCGTCAGGATTTTTGCCATGACTTGTCCTCGATGGGATAGGAAATTCAGACGGTCTCGACGATTCTGCCGCTGCGCGCGGCCTCGACGATGGCCTCGGTGATCCGCAGATTCTGCAGTCCGTCGCGCGCGCTGACAATAGGCTCAGCTTCGCCGCGCACCACTCGCCCGAAATGTTCCATCTGCAATGCGAGCGGATCGGCGCGCTGCATCGTCACGATTTCCTCGTCGAAGGGCTTCCACCAGGAACGGTCGGCGGGGGTGGCGTAGGACTTGAGGCGCATCGTCGGGACCGAAAGCGAGCCGAACGTGCCGGCGATCACGTAGCAGTCTTCGTCGGGATAGGTCGAGTAGGCCGGATTCTCCTGCGACGTCTGCTCCCAGCTGCGCGGGCACGCGGCCGTGTCAGACAGCATGAAGGTGCCGAGTGCGCCGCTGGCGAAGCGCAGGTTGATCGCGACAGTATCCTCGACGGCAAAACCGCGGGTCGCGTGCGAAGCGAACGCCTGTACCGCGACGATATCGCCGCACAGCATCCGCAGGTTGTGGATCTCGTGGATCATGTTGAGCAGGATCGGACCGCCGCCCGGCTCGCGCCGCCATGGCGCGCCGGCGTAGTACTCGTCGGGCTTGAAGAACACGGCGCTGCCCATCACCGCGACCAGCGGCCCGAGCCGCCCTCCCTCGATCACCTGCTTCGCGCGCGCCATGATCGGACTATGCGCGCGATGATGCCCGATCAGCATCCTCGCGCCCGAGCGCTCCACGTCATCGACGAGCGCCTGCGCCTCGGCGACCGTCGGCGCGATGGGCTTTTCCAGCAAAACCGGCACGCCCGCCGCCAGGCATGTGCGCGCCTGCTCCACATGAAGCTGATTGGGCGTCGCGAGCACGATGCCATCGGGACGGTCTCCAACGAGCAGTTGATCGAGCGTCGCGTAGAGCGGCACCTGCGCCTGCGCCGCGATGGCCTCGGCGGCGGGCGCCGGATCGACGATCGCGGCGAGCGTGCAGGTCGCACTGTGCTGCGCCACGCCCATGTGCGCCTGACCGATATACCCCGCGCCCGCCACGGCAATGCGCGTCTTGCCTGCTGCTGGATTCACCGGACCTCACCTGTCTGAGAAAGAAAGCTCACGAAGCGCGCGCATTCGCCACCGACTCCGCGCGCAGCCGCTCGTATTCGGACTTCTCGACTTCCCGCGCATCGGCCTCGCCGAGCTGGCTGAGCGGAATGCGGTAGGTTTCCCGCGCGCTCCATGCGGCGATGGCCGAGATGATCGTGACGGCCAGCGTGATCGAGCCGATGGTCAGCGGGATGTTGGTCGATCCCGGCGGCGCGACGGTGGCGAACAGCGCGGGCAGCAGCGCCGTGATGGTCGTGCCGACATTCTGCGCAATGGCCATGGCGGACACGCGCGTGCGAGTGGGAAAGAGCTCCGGATAGAAACTCGGGAAGATCGCGTTATAGCCTTGATACACGACGCCCCACATCAGCAGCGACGCGATGATCGCCATGCCGACGCTATGAATGCTGATGGCATACAGATACAGGTACGACAGCAGCCCTGAGGCAATCGCTCCGACGATGATCGGCGGCTTGCGCCCGATCTTGTCGGAAAGATTGCCGACCAGCGGAATGACGATCACGGCGAGGATGTTGCCGACCACCGGAATCCACAGGTACACGCTCTTGTGAAAGCCGACGCCGTACGCCGCCTGCACCGCATACGCCGCGCCGAAGATGGTCGCAACCACCGGAATCACGTTCATCAGCGCCATGCAGACCACGCGGATCATGTCGGCGAGGTTGTAGCGGAAGGCATCGACGATCGGGGAACGCGGCACCGCGCCCCGCTCGCCTTCCTTCTCGAAGGCCGGTGTTTCGTGCACTTCACGCCGGATGATGTAGCCCGCGATCAGCACGACCGCCGAGAGCAGGAACGGGATGCGCCAGCCCCATGAATTGAAGGCGTCCTCCGGCATGTAGTACGCGAGCGGCAGGAACACGGCGGCGGCGAGAATCTGGCCGGCCTGCACGCCCTGCAACGTGAAGCTCGCGAAATAGCCGCGCCGGCCGAACGGCGAGTGTTCGAGAATCATCGAGCTCGCGCCGGAAATCTCACCCGCCACCGCGAAGCCCTGCACCAGACGCAGGATCACGAGCAGCGCGGGCGCGAGCATGCCGACACTGTGATACGTCGGCAACAGGCCGACGGCCATCGTCGAGAAGCCCATCATGAACATGCACAGCACGAGTACGGTCTTGCGGCCGTGGGTATCGCCGAAATGGCCGAGCACGAAGGCGCCGATGGGCCGCGCGACATAGCCGACGCCATAAGTGGCCAGCGACGCGACGATCGCCACCTTCGGATTCCCGGACGGAAAGAACAGTTGCGGGAAGATCAGCGCCGCAGCCTGCGCATAGATGAAGAAGTCGTAGTATTCGAGCGCCGAGCCGATCCAGCCGCTCGCCGCGGCCTTCCTGGTCTGCTTGCGGTGTTCGGCGTGCGACCCGTCCGGTGCGCCGGATGAGCGTGAATTCGTGTTCATGACGTCTCCTTGTTATCGATCGCCTGACGGCTCTCGGGCCTTCTTCACGACGTTGTCTTTACATCGATATCACAATGCGCCCGGCGCAACCGACCGGCGCGCCGCCGGCCGTCATCCATCATCGTCCGTGAACCGGAAGCTTTCGATGAGGCAAAACCCGCGTCGCGCGTGTTTTGCAGCGCTCGGTCGTCAAACGATCATGCGGAACGGGCACAATGCGCCAGCGACGGCTGAACGGCGGCCGTCGCTCAAGATTTCTGCAGGCACTGCCGTAATTACGTGCACCGGCGGTACTCTCACCGCCGGTGCTGTCATTTCCTCTTCCCGGCGCGCCGGTCCTTTGTATGCAACGTACCCCGTCCCTGATCGATTCGATTCTCGCCACCCCGGCGACAGAGGACGGCACGATCACGCCCGCCATGCGCGCGGCACTGCTGTCGACGCTCGTCGTCGATGTGCGTCCGCTGCTGCTGTCCGGGCTGTCGGGCGCGTTCGTCGCGGTCGTCGCCTGCGTGCGGCTCCATGCGCCCTGGACCGTCGCCTGGCTGGCCACCGATGTCCTGCTGCTCGCCGTGCGCCTGGGGATCGTGTGCCGGTATCGCGCCCTGCGCGCCACCGCGCTGGCGCATCCCGCTCCGTGGGCCCGGCGCTATGCGCCGTTCGCGCTCGCGGCATGCTTCGCGCCGGGTCTCGGCACGATGGCGTGCGTCGCGTCCGGCGACGCCGTATTGACCGCACTCGCGATCATGGTGACAGCCGGCTCGCTCGGCGGCATCGGCTCCCGCAATGCGGGCACGCCGCACCTGGCGCTCGCCCAGGTCAGCCTGGGCGCGGCGCCGATCGGCATCGGCGCGCTGCTGGCGCCTGCCGGCTACGGCATTCTGGTGCCGCCGCTCTTCCTCTATCTCGCTGCAATGTCCGCGGTCGTGCGCCGCCACTATCGCGGTCTCGTCGCGATGATGACCGCCGAACATCGCCATGCCGAGATCGCCGCGCGCTTCGACGCCGCGCTCGCCCACATGCCGCACGGCCTGTGCACGGTGGATCAGGCGGGCAAGGTGATCATCGCGAATCGCCGGGCGGCCGACCTGTTCGGCGTGAGCGACGACACGCTGCGCCTGAACGTGTCGTTGCCGGATTTCATCGGCCAAGTGGGCATTGCGAGGTTCGGCGAGACCTTGCGCCGCGAGTTCGCCACGCGATCTGCGCAATGGCTGAAGGACGGCCACGCACCGCTCGACTTGCCGCTCAGCGATGGCCGCCAGCTCCAGCTGATCCGCAATCCGGTGCCGGACGGCAGCACGGTGATCATCATCGAGGACGTGACGGAGCGCCGCAGGACCGAGGCGAAGATCCTGCACTGGGCGCATCACGATTCGCTGACGGGCCTGCCGAACCGCCGCTATCTGTCCGATCACGCCGAACGCCTGATGACGGGCGGCGCGGGACGCGAGAAAGTCTTCGTCATGTACGTGGATCTGGACGGCTTCAAGCGCATCAACGATGCCTACGGCCACAACGCCGGCGACGAACTGCTGCGCCAGGTCGCCGATCGCCTGCGCAATGCGATGCGGCGCGGCGAACTGGCCGCGCGGCTGGGCGGCGACGAATTCGCGATCGTCGCGACCTTTATCGCGAGCAGCTCCGGCGAGGCCTTCGCGCAGAAGATCCTGCGCGAACTCTCGGAGCCGTATGACCTGACGGACGGGATCGCCGAGCAAGTGGGCGTGAGCGCCGGCATGGCGCTCGCCGGACCGGGCGAGCTGTTCGAAAGCGCCTTGAAGCGCGCCGACGCCGCGCTCTTCGAAGCGAAGACGTGTGCGCGAGGCACGTACCGAATCGCATCGCAGGACGGCGTGCAGGCCGTCACGGGGCTCGAGGAACGCGACCGCTCGCTGTGACGCCGCGGACTGGCCGCACTGCTCGGAGGGCGTGATCCTGAACCGTGCAGATGAGATCGGCGGGCACTGGACCGGCCTCAGGCTCGATGAAGTCCCTCTTTCGCAGCGGCCGGGCAGCGGCAAATCATATGTAGAGGAAGCCGGTACGCGAGTTCAGGTCGTGTCCGGAGCGGCAAGGCGCGCCTCAAGGAAACGCACGAGCGCCCGGACCTTGCTCGACTGCCGCCGGTTCGGCAGATACGCCGCATGGATCACCACGGCCTTCTCGTGCGGACTCGCTTCGTGGCGATCGAACATCCGCACGAGCCGTCCGGCGCGCACGTCGGCATCCACGAGCCAGGCGGGCAACAGTGCGATGCCGCGTCCGGCGAGCGCGGCTTGAAGCAGCATGTCCAGATTGTTCGACAGCAGGTGCCCCTGCACTTCCACGCGCGTCTCACCGCCTTTCGCACGAAAGGTCCATTCCTGCCGCGCGCGAGGGCCGCCGCCATAGGCGAAACGCAGACATTCATGCTCGGCAAGGTGCGCGGGTGACGCTGGCGTGCCACGCTGCCGGAGATAGCCGCCGCTCGCGACGACGACGCGCGGATTGTCCGCAAGCTTGCGCACGATCAGCGTGCCGTCTCGGTCCGGCACGCCGATGCGCACCGCGACGTCGATACGCTCGGTCACGAGGTCGGCGTAGTGATCCGCGACGACGAGGTCGAGCACCACGCGCGGATGCTCCGCCATGAACGCCGCCAGATGCCCGGCCAGCCGCAGCCGCCCGAAGGTGGACGGCACCGCGACGCGCAACACGCCGACCGGCGCAGCGCCGCTGTCGAAGACGCTTTCGTCGGCTTCGGCGAGATCGTCGAGCAGACGGCCGACCTGGTCCACATAGGCGACGCCGGCGTCGGTCAGGCTCACCTTGCGCGGCGTGCGCGTGAGCAAGGCGGCGCCGAGCGATGCTTCGAGCGCGTCCATCAGCCGCGTCACCGACGACGTGGCGACCCCAAGACGCCGCGCGGCCTTGGCAAACCCGCCTTCGCGGGCCACTTCGAGAAGCGTATTGAGTGCCTGGAGCTTGTCCATTCAGTGCCTTTTTTTCGTTGCATCGCACGCAACGCAAGCTTGCATTCTAGAGTGATTCCGTCACCCGGACGCAACGATTACGCTTCCCTTCAAGCTGCGGGCGTCCCAAGCAGGTTGCGCCGCAACACCGTATAGTCGCTCTCTGCCATTCAAGGAATTCTCATGTCGACACCCACATCGACCACGCTCGACGGCACCAAACACATCGAACTCACGCGCGGCCTGATCGCGCTGTTCGCGTTCTGCTGCGGCGCCATCGTCGCGAATCTGTATTACGCGCAGCCCATCACCGAACTCATCGCGCCCGAGCTGCACATGGCGGGCGGCACGGCGAGCCTGATCGTCTCGCTCACGCAGATCGGCTATGCGCTCGGCCTCTTCTTCATCGTGCCGCTCGGCGATCTGCTCGAAAACCGCAAGCTGATGATCGCGACCGCGCTCGTCTCCATCGCGAGCCTGACGGCCGCCGCGTTCACCCACACGCCCGGCTGGTTCCTGGTGATTTCGCTGCTGATCGGCTTTTCGTCAGTCGCGGTGCAGATCCTGATTCCGCTCGCGGCGCACCTCGCGCCGGACGAATCGCGCGGCAAGGTGGTCGGCACCATCATGAGCGGACTGCTGCTCGGCATCCTGCTGTCGCGGCCGGTGTCGAGCATCGTCGCGGGCCACTTCGGCTGGCGCGCCATGTTCGCCGGAGCCGCCGTGCTGATGGTCGTCATCACGACCGTCCTGGCGCTCACGATCCCGCGCCGCCAGCCGAATCACCAGGCAACCTACTTCCAGTTGATCGGCTCACTCGGCCATCTCGTCCGCACGATGCCGGTGCTGCGTCATCGCTCGCTGTATCAGGCGCTGATGTTCGCCTCGTTCAGCCTGTTCTGGACCGCGATTCCCATCGAACTCACGCGGCATTACGGGCTTTCGCAGACCGCTATCGGCATCTTCGCGCTGATCGGCGCAATGGGCGCGACCTCGGCGCCGATCGCCGGACGTCTCGCCGATGCCGGCCACACCGTGCGCGCCACCTTCGCCGCGCTGATCCTGGCCGCGCTCGCGTACTTGCCGGTTCTGATTCACCCTGCGTGGGGCGTGGGCGCGCTGGTCGTGACGGGCGTCCTGCTCGACTTCGCGGTGCAGATGAACATGGTGCTCGGCCAGCGCGAGATCTATGCGCTGCATGCCGCGAGCCGCAACCGGCTGAACGCGGTTTACATGACAAGTATCTTCGTGGGCGGGGCATTCGGCTCGGCGTTCGCCAGCCAGATCTACGAGCATGGCGGCTGGCCGCTCGTCGCAGTCTGCGCGACGGTGTTTCCGCTGCTCGCGCTCGTGCATTTCCTGCTGGTCGGGCGGCATCACGCGTCGCACCACTGACGCAGCCCGTCGGGCGTTTAGGGCTTGGGGATGCGGATGCGGCTGATCATCAGCGAACCGGAGATGGCGTAGACCAGCACGAGCGGATGCAGCACGAACCCGCCGATGCGCGCCGAGCCGAACCACATGTTCTCGCCGATCGCGCCCAGCGCCGCTCCGACTGTCAGCAGCAGCACGATCAGGAAGGACGTGGGAATGGGCGTGCCTTCGAAATGCGTGACCTTCCCGGCGGCGCCCGACAACTCTTCCGTCGTCACGTTGTAGCGCGCGAGACGTGACACGCCGCACGCCACGAAATACGCCAGGATCACGCGGTCATACAGGCCGCGCATGCCGAAGCCATACGCGATGATCGCCGGCGCGACGCCGAACGAGATCACGTCCGCGAGCGAATCCAGTTCCTTGCCGAGCAGCGACGCCTTCTGACGCCACCGCGCGATGCGTCCGTCGAGCACGTCGAAGACGAGCGCCGCGAACACCAGTGCGCAGGCGAGATAGATGTGCAGGACATCGGAATCGTCGAGATAGGACATCGCCGAGAACAGCGCACCCGTACCGCATACCGCGTTGCCCAGCGTGAACCAGTCGGCCAGGTGGAAATCGCGGATCATCGAGAATCGTTTCATTCGTATTGTTTGTTCGTGGCGTTCGTGGCGTGCGGGACGTTCAGGCAGTGTCCGATGCAGGCGCCGCGTGGCCCGGTGAAAGGCCGTTGGAGTCTATCACTGCGTTCCCGTTCAACGATTGATCGAAGGCGAGCATGCCCCATGCCCGGCAAACCTGTACGTGAACGTACAGGTTTGCGTTATACTGCGACGCATCGTTTCCTGTCATTCGTCATGTCCACGCCCTCCGCGCTCCTCACCATCCGCGACGCCGCCGAACGCCTGCAAGTCACCCCGCGCACGCTCAAGTACTACGAGGAACGCGGGCTCGTCACGCCGAGCCGCAGTGAAGGACGTTACCGGCTGTACAGCGAAGAGGATCTGGAACGCTTCGCGCGCATCCTGCGGCTGCGTTCACTCGGCTTCTCGTTGCAGGGCATCGTCGAGATGCTCAAGCGGCCGATGGAAACGCTCGGCGAAGGCCGTACCGGTTATTCGAGCGCATCGCTGCGCGAGATCGAGCAGGCGCTGTCGCAGCAGATCGAAGCGGTGGACGCGCGCATCGCGGGCGTGCGGCGCGAGTTGAAGGAAGCGCAGGCGGTGCGCAAGGATCTCGCCGACGACCTCGACTACCTGCGGCGGCGCATCGCGGGCGAAAGCAAGGAAGCGCTGTTGCAGGAGCGGCTGGCCGCGCGCAAGCCGCGCAAACCCGCGAGCGCGGGAGACGATGACGCATGAGCTCGGCATCGTTCGGCTTGCCGGGAAGGATCGCGGAGAGGCTGCGGACGGATTCCTTCGCGTGGGCCATTGCGCTGGCAACGGGCCTCGACTACTTCGACAACGCCGTCTTCTCGTTCTTCACGAGCACCATCGCGGGCGGCATCAACGCTTCGTCCGATGAACTCGTCTGGGCCTCCAGCGCGTATGCGGTCGCGTCGGTGCTCGGCATCCTGCAGCAGCAATGGTGGATCGAACGGATCGGCAACCGTCGATACATCGCCGGCTGTCTGCTGCTGTTCGCAGCGGGCGCGGTCGCGGCCACGTTCGCCGAGTCCGCGCTCGAACTGGCGCTCGTGCGCGGCTTCCAGGGTTATTTCATCGGCCCGATGATGAGCGCCGCGCGCATCCTGATCCAGACGCGCTTCACGCCGCAACTGCGCCCGCCCGCGACGCGCCGTTTCCTCAACATGATCCTGCTCGGCACCGCGCTCGCGCCGCTGTGCGGCGGCTATCTCGTCGCGTGGCTCGGCTGGCGCGCGCTGTTCACCTGCACGGCAATCGGCGGCGCCACGCTCGCGCTGCTCGCTTTCCTCGCCGTGCCTTCGACCGGCCGCGTACAGCCCGAAGAACGCGGCGACACCCATTTCTGGCCTTACATCATCTTCGCGTTCGCGCAGAGCGCGTTGCAGATCGTCATGCAGCAAGTGCGCTTCGAGTTGTTCAGCGGCTCGCCCGAACTCATCGTGCTGACGGCCTCCGGCGTGCTCGCGCTCGGCTGGTTCGTCTGGCATCAGTGGCATCATCCGCGTCCGCTGCTGCGCCTTCAGGCCTTGCGCGAGAAGACGTTTCAAGTGGGCATCGTGCTGTACATCGGGTTCTACTACATCAACAACGCGATGAGCTTCCTCGTCTCGCGTCTGCTGGAAGGCGGGCTGCGTTATCCGGTGGAGAACGCGGGGCGGCTAGTCGGACTGACCTCGATGGTGTCGCTCGGCATGGCCGTAATCTACTTTCGCTATTCCGCGCGCATCAAGCACAAGAAGTGGCTCATCATGACCGGCTTCCTGATGGCCGCGTTCATCGGCGCGTGGATGGTCAGCCTGCCGCCCGACGTCAGCATGGGCTGGCTCATCGCCCCGATGATCCTGCGCGGCATGCTGCTGCTCTTCATCGCGCTGCCGGTCGCGAATCTCACCTTCCGCGTCTTCGCGATCGAGGAATACAGCCACAGCTATCGCTTCAAGAACATTGTCAAGCAGCTGACCTACTCGTTCTCCACCGCGACCATCATCATTCTCGAACAACATCGCGTGGCGCTGCATCAGACGCGGCTTGTCGAAACGATCAATCCGTACAACCCGGTCTTCGAGAATGCCTATCGGAGCCTGCTCGGCGGCTTCCTGAACAGCGGGCACAGTGCGTCCGAGGCCAGCAGTCTCGCGCTGGGCGAGATCAGCCGCCTCGTTGCGCAGCAAGCCAACTTCCTGAGTTCGCTGGATGGCTTCTACTATCTGATCGGCGTCGCGCTCGTCGCCGGGGCGGTGGCGGCCTGGCAGAAACGTATCGACTGAACCGGTTGCCGCGCAGGGCACCGAAGTATGATGTCCGCACGATCAACCTTCCCGCCCTCGCCCCATGCTCCCGTCTGGTAACTCGTACGAAGCCGTCGCAGCGCAGTTCGAATGGCGCATCCCCGCGCGCTACAACATCGCGCAGGACGTCTGCGACAAATGGGCGGACGGCTCCGGCCGCCTGGCGCTGATCGTCGAAGCCGCTGATCACTCGCAGCAGCGCTATAGCTTCGATGACCTCAAGCGTCTTTCCAACCGCTTCGCCAACGCGATGAAGGCGCGGGGCGTCGAACGCGGCGACCGCGTCGCCATCTTCGTGCGGCAGTCGGTGGAAGCTGCCATTGCGCATCTCGCGGCGTACCGGATGGGCTGCATCGCCGTGCCGCTGTTCGCGCTGTTCGGCATGGACGCCATTGAATTCCGCCTCGGGCATTCGGGCGCGAAGGCCGTCATCACGGATGCCGAAGGCGCCGCGAAGATTGCGCAGATCCGCGCCGCCTTGCCTGATCTGCATCATGTGTTCTGTGCCGAATCGGACTTCTGGCCGGCGATCGAGGCCGCATCCGATGAACCGGCTTTAGTCGATACCGCCGCCGACGATCCCGCCGTCATCATCTATACCTCCGGCACGACCGGCAAGCCGAAGGGCGCGCTGCACGGGCATCGCATCTTGCCGGGCCATCTGCCGGGCGTGGAGATGTCGCAGCAATGCTTTCCCCTCGACGCCACGTTGTTCTGGACGCCCGCCGACTGGGCATGGATCGGCGGTCTGTTCGACGTGCTGATGCCTTCGTGGCATCACGGCGTGCCGGTACTGGCGCGCCGCTTCGACAAGTTCGACGGCGCCGCCGCGTATGACCTGCTCACGCGGCATCAGGTGAGCCACACCTTCCTGCCGCCTACCGCGCTGAAGATGATGCGCGCGACGCCCGGTGCGAAGCCTGACGGTCTGGCGCTGCGTTCGGTGGCGAGCGGCGGGGAATCGCTTGGCGAGGAACTGCTGTCGTGGGGACGCGCGATGCTCGGCGTCACCATCAACGAGTTCTATGGACAGACCGAATGCAACATGGTGCTGTCATCGTGCGCGCGCTGGTTCGAGCCGCGCAGTGGCGCGATTGGCCGGGCGGTGCCGGGGCATCGCGTGGCCGTGGTCGATGATCACGGCGTACCGGTGCCCGACGGCACGCCGGGTCATATCGCCATTGAGAGGCCGGATCCGGTGATGTTCCTCGGCTACTGGCAGGACGAAGCCGCGACCGCGCAGAAGTTTCGCGGCGAGTTCCTGCTGACCGGCGATCTCGGCACCCTCGAAGACGGCTTCTTCCGCTTCCTCGGCCGCGACGACGACGTCATCACGAGCGCCGGTTACCGCATCGGGCCGGGACCGATCGAGGATTGTCTGATCCGGCATCCGGCGGTGCGCTTTGCGGCGGTCATCGGCGTGCCGGATGCGCGGCGCACGGAGATCGTGTGCGCGGTGGTCGTGCTCAACGAGGGCTTCGAACCCGGCGAAGCACTCGTGCGCGAATTGCAGGACCACGTGCGCACGCGGCTCGCCGCGCATGAATATCCGCGTGAAGTGCGCTTCGCCGCCGAACTGCCGATGACCGCGACAGGAAAGATCATCCGCAAGTCGTTGCGGGCGCAGTTCACGGCGGGCGAAGGCTAAGCGGCTTCCCGCAACATCTCCGCAACCGCCCTTAACGCAAGCAGATACCCCTGCGGCCCCAACCCGCAGATCACCCCGCGCGCCGCCAGCGAAACAAGCGAATGCCGATACTGCTCGTCGCGCTGATGGATATTCGTGATGTGCACTTCGATCACGGGCTTGCGGATGAGCTTGATGGCATCGAGCACGGGAATCGACGAGAAGGAGAAGCCGGCCGGATTGATGATCACGGCGGCGTCCTTCTCGAAGGCTTCCTGCAGCCAGTCCACCATGACGCCTTCGTGATTGGTCTGGCGAAACTCGCAGACAAGACCGAGTTCACCCGCGAGCGCTTCGGTGCGCGCCTGCACTTGCGCGAGCGTCGTGGTGCCGTAGAGATGCGGCTCGCGCTTGCCGAGCATGTTCAGGTTCGAGCCGTTCAGGACATGGACAGTGGGATTCATCAGCTTCGTCAGTTCAGTGTGATTGCAGGGAAGAAGGCGAGGACGCACCCGCGACTTCCGCCGCGGAGTCGGTACGGTTCATGTCGATGCCCAGCGTTTCCGGCGCGGTCAGGATCATCGCGAGCGAAATCAGGTTGAACACGACGCACACCGCCACCACGCCCCAGGGCGAGCCGTTGCAGACCGCGAAGAGCCACACCGCGAGCACGGGCATCGGGCCGCCGGCAACGAGATTCGCGCCCGTGTAAGCCAGCGCGGAGCCCGAATAACGCACGTTGGTCGGAAAGGCTTCGGCGAAGGCCACCGGCTGGATGCCGCTCTGGAACTGCGTGAAGCCGAGGAAGAAGCCCATGGCGAGCAGCATCGGCAGGAAGCTCTTCGTGTCGAGAATCTGGAAGTACACGAACAGCATCAGCAGCGTGGCCGTCGAGCCGATGGCCAGCGCACGCCGCCTGCCGATCCGGTCGCTCAGCATGCCGCCCGCGAGCGCTCCGACGATCGCGCAGACGTTCGCGCCCATCAGCAGCAGGAAGCCGGTCTGCTTCGGCACGCCGAGCGTCTTGGTCACATAGCTCAGCGAGAACACGACGATCAGATAGAAGATCGCCGCCGGCCCGCAGAAGAACAGCATCCAGCGCAACACGGTGCGCCAGTGCAGGCGCAAGGCATCGCGCAACGGGCTGCCGACGTCCGCCACGTCGGTCTTCGAGAGCGCCACGAACGCAGGCGTCTCCGCCACGCGCAGCCGGATATACACGCCGACCACCACCAGCACGAAGCTCAGGATGAACGGAATGCGCCAGCCGTAGCTGTCGAAGGCCTCCGCCGACATCGTCGATGACAGGCCGAGCAGCACGCCGTTCGCCATGATCTGACTCAGCGGCGAGCACAGGCCGAGCAGGCCCGAGTACTTGCCGCGTGCATCCGGACTGGCGTGTTCGATCGCCATCAGTTGCGCGCCGGTCGATTCGCCGCCGAGCGCGAAGCCTTGCAAAATACGCAGAATCACCAGCAACAGCGGCGCCCATACGCCGATGCTCGCGTAGGTCGGCAGGAAGCCCATCAGCATCGACGCAAGGCCCATCACCGTAACAGTGCCGAGCATCAGATTGCGGCGGCCGAGCTTGTCGCCCAGGTGTCCGCAGATGATCGCGCCGAGCGGACGCGCCGCGAGCCCGACGCCGAACGTCGCGAGCGAGGCGAGCAGCGCGGAGGTCGCGTCCATCGACGGAAAGAACAGCTTCGGCAGGACGGTCGCGGCCAGTGCGCCGTACAGTGTGAAGTCGAACCATTCGAGCGCCGTGCCGATGGCGGCGGCCGTGACGGCGCGTGTACGCATCGACTGATGCGCTGGTGTTGACGGTTGAGTCGCGGCTTGCATAGGTGTGTGTCTCCTCTCCATTTATCGCCGTGAAATCCGGCATGGCGCACAGATTATCAGCAGCGCTGGGACATCGTTCCAGGGTGGAATTTCATCCCGCCATATGCAATCATGCGGCTCTTCAAAGCCCGACCCAGCAAGAGGAAGCAATGCCCGGCGTCACCGAAAGAACCATGGCGGTCCTCGAATTTCTCGCGACGCAAATGGAAGGCACGCCGCTCGCGATGATCTCCGACCAGCTCGAAATTCCGCGCAGCGCGTGTCATCGGCTGCTGGTGGATCTGAAGCAATGCGGCTATGTCCGCCAGCTGCGCGAGCACGGCGACTACGTGCTCACCACGCGGCTCGTCGGTCTCGGGCTGAGCTATCTGGCGACGTCCGGCATCGTCGATATCGCGCAGAGCATGCTCGATCGCCTCGCCGAACAATCGGGTGAACTGGTGCGGCTGGCCATCGTGGACGGCGACCGCCTCACGTGGGTCGCGAAGGCGCAAGGCGCGCTCAAGGGCCTGCGCTACGACCCGGACATGGGCATGGACACCATCCTCTCGTGCAGCGCGACCGGCCACGCCTGGATGATGACGATGAGCGACGAACGCGCGCTCGAACTCGTGTCGCGCCAGGGCTTCGGCACGCCGAAGCAGTACGGGCCGCGCGCCCCGACCACCGTGACCGGCCTGCTCGAATTCGTGCATGCGGCCCGCACGCGCGGCTACGCGACCATCAACGAGGTCTTCGCGCCGGGCATGACGGCGATGGCCGCGCCGGTGCAGCGGCGCGGCCATCGGGCGATCGGCGTCATCAGCATCGCGGGGCCGCTGATCCGGCTCACCGAGAAACGCATGGCCACGCTCGGCCCCACCTTGCTCGCCGCAGCGAACGAACTGGCGGCGGCCAGTCTCGCCTCGCCGCTGTTCAGCAACACGCGCTGAAGGACATGCGATGAACCTGCGCCGTGTCCTCGTTCTAGCGAGCCTGATGGGCTTCAGTGCCGCATCGTGGGCGGCGAGCCTGGCGATCAACGTCGGCGGTGAGCGCTCGCTCACGACCGAGCAGTTGCTCGCGCGTCCCGACGCCGCCACCATCCACGTTCCGAACGACGTCGTGTTCCATCGCACGATGACCTATCGGGCCGTGCCCTTGCGCGCGCTGCTCGGCGTCAACGCGCTGCCCGCGGAACAGGAACTCCAGATCACCGCCAGCGACGGCTTCG
This sequence comes from Caballeronia sp. LZ032, assembly GCF_031451315.1. Classification (NCBI taxonomy): domain Bacteria; kingdom Pseudomonadati; phylum Pseudomonadota; class Betaproteobacteria; order Burkholderiales; family Burkholderiaceae; genus Caballeronia; species Caballeronia sp. LZ032. The sequence continues at coordinate 117,732 of NZ_JARUXP010000003.1, read as the reverse complement.
TCACACCTCTTTCTCCGCAACTGCTGTTCGGCCAGCCCGGCAAGCGCGCGGAACCGTGGCTCGCCATCGAGACGCCGGACGCGCCCTGGCCGCGCCTGGCCGAAGGCGGCGACATCGGTCCGTTCTATGTCGTGTGGCTGGATCCGGCGTTGTCGGGTGTATCGAGCGAGCAATGGCCCTACAAGGTCGACTCGATCCGCGTCGCGCCGACGCTCGCCGCGCGTTGGCCGCAACTCGCGGTCGATCGAAGCGTGCCGGCAAATTCGCCCATCCGGCGCGGCCAGGCCGTGTTCGTGACGCAATGCATCGTGTGCCACAAGATGAACGGCGCCGGCGATGCCTCGATGGGCCCCGATCTCAATCTCCCGCACAACCCCACCGAATATTTCCAGCCGTGGGTGTTGCAATCCTTCATCCGCAATCCGAAGTCGATCCGCGCGTGGCAGGACATGAAAATGCCCGCCTTCGACCAGAACGCCATCAGCGACAGCGATCTCGACGCCCTCGTTGCCTATCTCGGCTACATGGCAAAACACCGGAAGTAAGCAGGCACTGCGGGAAATCCCCCACGGTTCAACCGGCTCACTTTGCATACAATGATCCCGTCGAACGCGTGAAAAAGGTGTCATGTGGCCGAATCTCAGCAAGTTTTGCATACAACTTCGCCGGAACCCGCGCGCTCGGCCGACGACGTCTATCTCGCGATCAAGGAGGCGCTCGCCGGCGGCCAGTACGGCGCGGGCCAGTATCTGCGCGAGGAGCAACTTGCCCGCAGCCTCGGCGTGAGCCGCACACCGGTGCGCGAGGCGCTGCGCCGCCTCGACGCCGCAGGCTGGGTCGAAACCCGCCCGAACTACGGCGTACGGGTCAAGGCGTGGACGCTGCAGGATGCGCGCGAGATCTTTGAAGCGCGCCTGCTGGTCGAGCCGTATCTCACGGGCCGCGCGGCGCTTGGGATCGGTGCGCCGGACATCGCGCATCTGAAAACGCTGGCCGACGCGATGTTCGCCATCACGCAGCATCCATCCACGCCCGAATCCTGCGAGGCCTGGTTCGCCGCCAACGGCGAGTTCCACGCCATCATCACGGCGGCCGCCAACAATGCGCGGCTCGACCGCTCGCTCAAGTCGATGAAGGAAACGCCGCTCATCAAGTGGACCTTCGACACCTATAGCGACGCGGACCGCGAACGCAGCGCGCGCCAGCATTTCGAAATCGTCATGGCGCTCGAACAACGCAACGTCGCGTGGGCGGAAGCCATCACGCGCTGCCATATTCTTGCCGCCGAAAAGGCGGTGCTCGACCGTTACGACAGGGAGCATGCGGCATCCGCATGACGCGTCGCGCATGACCGTCGAGCAGCAACAGCATTGATGAACCGTCGTTGAAAAAGTCGCTTGGACGACAGAGGAGACACGACATGCCGGGCACCGAAGGCACCACCACCGCTGACACCACCGTCAGCACCGTCAATGCCGGTCCGCGTCTGGACCGGCTGCCGATTTCCGGCTTTCACAAGCGCGTGCTATGGCTGATCGGCGCGGGCATGTTTCTCGATTCGTTCGACGTCTATCTCGCAGGCGGCGTGCTCGGCGCGCTCACCAAGACGGGCTGGTCGAACCTGCAGCTGAACGCCGCGTTTCTCTCGTCGACCTTCATCGGCATGCTGCTCGGCGCCTTCGCGGCCGGCGTGCTCGGCGACGCGAAGGGCCGCAAGTTCACGTATCAGTTCAATCTCGCGGTCTTCGGGCTGGCCTCGATCGCGGGCGCCTTCGCGCCGAACATGACGTGGCTCATCGTGTGCCGCTTCTTCATGGGGCTCGGGCTGGGCGCGGAGATCGTGGTCGGCTATGGCTCGATCGGCGAATTCATGCCGCCCGCCGTGCGCGGCAAGTGGTCGGCGATGCTGTCGCTGATGACGAATTCCGCGCTGTTCTTCTCGACCTTCCTCGGCTACCTGATCATTCCGTCGATTGGCTGGCGCGCGATGTTCGCCATGGTCGGCGTTGGCGCGATGATCGTGTGGGTGATCCGCAAGAAAATGCCGGAATCGCCGCGCTGGCTCGAATCGAAAGGCCGCTACGAAGAAGCCGAAGCGATCCTGCGCGCCGCCGAGGAAGAGTCGTCGCGCGCCGCGCCGCTGCCGCCCATCGCCGACGTGCCCCGCACCGTCACGCGCAAGACCACGCTGCTCGAACTCTTCGGGCTGGCGCAGATTCGCCGCACCTTCGTGTCCATCGTCGTACAGGTGGCGGTCAACATGGTCATCTACGGCTTTATCGTCTGGGTGCCGACCTTCCTGATGAAACAGGGCATCGGCATGGCGTCGTCGCTGGGCTATTCGTCGCTGATGGCGCTCGGCGGACCGGCGGGCGCGCTGCTCGGCGTGTTCCTCGCCGACCGCATCGGCCGCAGGAACGGGCTCATCGTGGTCTCGGCGCTGGCGGCGGTGGTCGGCTGGCTGTACGGACATTCGACCGGCGTCGAGATGGCGACGCTGCTCGGCTTCCTGCTGTTCACGCTCACCTATCTGCTCGTTGCGCTCGGCATCGCCACGTATATTCCCGAACTGTTCGCGACCGAGAACCGCATGCGCGCCAACGGCATCGCGGGCTGCGCGGGACGCATCACGGGCATCTTCGCGCCGCAGCTCGTCGTCGTGATGTACACGGCGGGCGGCGTCAAGGACGTGCTGTCGATGATCATCGGCACGCTGGTCGTGATGACCGTCGTGCTGGCGGTATTCGGCATCGAGACGAACCGGCGCTCGCTGGAAGACATCGCGCCGTCGCTCGAACCTGGCGACCCGCTTGCCCGCTCGCCGCTTTCGCACGAATCGCAGCGCTGATCCTTACTTTACATCGTCACGAAAGGAAGACCTCATGAGCGTCACACACGAAAGCAAGCGCCAGGCGCTGAAAGCGCGTTTCGCGCGCAAGGACCTCGTCACCGCGCCGGGCATCTTCGACATGATCTCCGCGAAGATGGCCGATTCCATGGGCTTCGAATGCCTGTACATGACCGGCTTCGGCACGGTGGCGTCGTACCTCGGCCTGCCGGACGCGGGCCTCGCCACCTACACCGACATGGTCAACCGCGTCGCGGCCTTCTGCGGCGGCACGAATACGCCGATGATCTGCGACGGCGACACCGGCTACGGCGGCCTGCTCAACGTCGCGCATACGGTGCGCGGCTATGAGCAGGCGGGCGCGGCGGGCATCCAGCTCGAAGACCAGGAGTTCCCGAAGAAGTGCGGCCACACGCCGGGCCGTCGCGTGATTCCGCTGGAAGACATGGTGCGCAAGATCAAGGTCGCCGCGGAAAGCCGCAGCGACAGCAACTTCCAGATCATCGCGCGTACCGATGCGCGCACCTCGCTCGGTCTCGATGAAGCGCTGCGCCGCGCCGAAGCATTCGCGAAGGCGGGCGCGGACGTGCTGTTCATCGAATCGCCGGAGAGCGTCGAGGAACTGGAGAAGATTGGCCGCAGCTTCGACCAGCCGCTGCTGGTGAACGTGGTGGAAGGCGGACGCACGCCGCAGCTTGCGCCCGACGAGTTCCAGAAGCTCGGCTTCACACTGGCGATCTATCCGGCGACGGGCTTCCTGACCGCCGCGAAGGCGCTCAAGGACGCGTACGGACAGATCCTCGCCCGCAAGAACACGGAGAGCGCAGCGGACGCGATGTATCCGTTCTCCGCGATGTGCGAACTGATGGGCTTCCCGGATGTCTGGGCTTTCGATCGCGCACACGCGGATTGAAGTTCAGACGCGCCGCTTGAGATCGGCGAGCAGCGTGACCAGCTGGTCCGCGTGCTCGTCGGTCGTGCGCCACGACGACACGCTGATCCGGAACGCGGGCCGCCCCTGCCACACGGTGGCGCCGAACCAGGTATCGCCGGAGGCCTGCGCCGCCTGACGGATCGCGACGGTCTGCTCGTCGGTCGCGGCGCGCGCCAGCACTTGATTGATCACCACACGATTGAGCACCTCGTAGCCCGCCTCGCGCAAGCCCTCGGCGATTCGTGAAGCCTGCGCGCAATGCCGCTCGATCATCGTCGCGACACCCGCGCGCCCGAGCGAGCGCAACGCCGCCCAGACCGGAATGCCGCGCGGCCTGCGCGAGAACTCCAGCGTCAGGTTCTTCTGCGCGTCCGGCGCGCCGGTCAGGTAGACGGCATCGCTGTTCATCGCGGACGCGAGCGCGGCGGCGTCGCGGCAGATCACCATGGCGCCGTCATAAGGCGTGTTCAGCCACTTGTGGCCGTCCGTGGTCCAGCTGTCCGCGCCGTCGATGCCGTCCGTCAGAAACGCCTTCGACGACGCCCGCGCCCACAAGCCAAATGCGCCATCCACGTGTACCCACGCGCCCGCCGCTTTTGCGTGCGGCACGAGCATGGCGAACGGATCGAACTCGCCGGTGTTCACTTCGCCGGCCTGCATGCAGAAGATGGTCATGTCGTCGAGCGGCGGCACGCGTTCGGGATCGATGCGCCCGTATTCGTCCGCCGGCGCGACGATCACGCGCTTCATGCCGAAGCCCAGGATGCGCAGCGCCTTCCTGACGGTGATGTGCGCCATCTCTGAGATCACCACTTTCACTTCGGGCGCGCCGATCAGCCCGTCCGCGTCGAAGTCCCAGCCTTTGCGCGCCAGCAACGCCCGGCGCGCCGCGGCGATGGCCGCCATCGTGCAGGCGGTCGCGCTGGTGCCGAAGCCGACCGCGCTGCCCTCCGGCAGCCTGAGTACATCCACGACCCAGCGCGCGGCAATGCGTTCGATGGTCGCCGAGACCGGCGAGTTGTCGAACGACGACGCGCATTGGTCCCACGCCAGCATCAGCCGTTCAGCCGCAGCAGCGGCAGGCAGCGTCGCGCCGACGACAAAGCCGAAGTATCGCGGGCCGTTGGATACCGCCGTGGCGGGAGAGCCTTTTTCGTCGAGCAGCCGAAGGCCATCGGACGGCGGGTGGCCGTGATCGGGCAAGGGCTCGTCGAAGGCTTCGAGGCCGGCGAGTGCCGCGGCATCGGGAAACACGCGGCGCGTGGCGGCGGATTCGAGATAGCGGCGGGCGCGGTCGTTGGCGTCGGCGAGCAGCGTGAGTTCGTCCATGCGAATCCTGGCTATGTCGGAAAGAAGCTCATTGTCACCTGCGCGCGCCGATCGTGCGCGCATCGCCAGATTGCAGCCTGAAGTCAGCTAATAGTTGATGGTTGTCTATGAACAGATTACTTCTGGATTACTCTCAAAATAACTCCGGCCTATATTTTCAATTCATATTTACCCTTGATTCGATTCATTCCTTTTGATGCCAGTCATCTCATTGAATCTCTCGAAAAAGCACACTTCGAGGAGGAGCATGAATTTCACTTTATATCCGTCGGTCGATATCGTTGATTCGAATGCATTGACTTCCCGAACCGCGATTGCCGCCACGCTCGGTCAGGACATGAAAGCAGAGCAGCTGGGCAGTCCCGTCGATCTGGCGCTTGCCTTTCAGGACGCGGGCGCGCGCTGGATTCACGTGGTCGACCTGGATGCCGCCGCAGGCAAGGGAAACAACCGGCATCTGATCATCGAACTATTGAAGCGGGTTAAAGCCAACGTGCAGGTCTGCGGCGGAATCAGGACTGAAACTGACGTTGCCCAATTAATCGACGCGGGATGCGCCCGGATCAATATCGGCACGGCGGCGCTCGAAAATCCGCATTGGTGCGAAAGTCTTTTCAGGCGATATGGCGAAAAGATTGCCATTGCATTGGACGTCCGCGAGTCGGATTCCGGTTATACGCTGACCAGCCGCGGCTGGAATGACGAATCGGGAGACTTGTGGCCGAAACTGGCGACACTGGATGAACTCGGATGCCCGCGCTACGTGGTGACCGACGTGAACCGGGGCGGAACCATGAATCACCCCAATCTTCGCCTGCTCGAAGCCATGAAGAAGAGAACCTGCAAGCCCGTCGTTTCCGGCGGAGGCGTGTCGAGCATCGAGGATATCGTCGCGCTCGAGGCTATTGGCGTGGAAGGAACGGTGCTGGGGCAGGCGCTGCATTGCGGCAGTCTGTCGTACGGCGAGATCGAAGCACAGCTAGGGCAGATTGCGACCGTATGACCCGTTCATGGCTGAGCCGTTTCCCGAGCCTGTCCACGTTCGGCCTCCTCGGTGACATGAGAGGAGGCTTGCACGAGCTCGATCTGATTCACCGCGATGTGCGAGATTTTCCAGCGCTGATCGGCACGCACGACAGCGGCATGGCATCGCGCTCGAAAAACTATTATCAAACGGCGAGCGGCCGCGACCTGCTGGAAGAAATCCTCGTCCTTTCTGCAATCAACGAGAACCTCGAATGCGATAACAACCTGTGCTCCCGCCCCGCCCGCTACATTCTCGCCGATCACCTTCTGAACAAGTTGCTGAGAATGCTTGATGCGTGTCTGACAAAGCGGATCAGCAATGACGCGATCATTCCACTCATCGATGCAATCAAGGAATACGCCGGACAACTGGTGGCGCTGCTTCTCGGTTCGTCGCATGTGCCGCCCACCGCGCGCTTTTCCAGAGATGCCATGCCGCGCGAAGTACTGGATTCGGTGCCTCGGGTGTTTCTCGAAGGCGACAATCACGCACTGTCGATCTCGGCCGGCATGTTTTCACGGGAGGCGGAGTGGGATTGCTGCATCGGCATTTTGCTGGGCGGCGGTGCGCCGGCTGCGTTGCTTGCGGCCATTCATGACGCGCAACTGAACTTCCTGAAACTCTCTGCTTACGATGACTCCGAAAACAATTCGGACATGATCTGGGGAAGCAGTACTGCCCATTGCAAGAGAATTCGTCTCATCGACGATAACTGCGGCACGGGCAATACATTGAACCGGGCCGAAGAGATCCTGAATGCGGCGCCTGACGCGGTAGTCGGGCCCTGGGCTGCGGAACTGCACTGGGAAAAGATGCTTCGCGTCACGGGCTATCAGCATGACGAAGCCATTTTCGATGCGCAGCGGCTCGATACGCTCTCTCCCTGGAGTTTCAGACATCACCGCCTGCTCAGGAAATTTCCTGTCGCTGAGGATTCGAATCTCTACCACACGACGCTCGACCAATGGGCCGATTTCTCGACATCGCTGCTGTCGCTCGTCGACGATATCGGTGCGATGCCGGTCTCCATGGAACAGTCGAGACACGATATGGCGACGTTGAAAAACCGCCCGCGCGCGCCGGCCGGGTTCTTCGCACTCGTCCAGTCGTGTTCCTGCACACATAGCAAGATGCAATGAATAACGAAGCACATATTGTCTGGGACTGGAACGGTACGTTATTGAACGATGTGAGCATTGCCCTGGAAGCCACCAATCGCGCACTGCGACACTTCAAGCTTGGCGAGTTATCGCTCGAAGACTACCGCGCTCTCTACTGCGTCCCGGTACATGATTTCTACAGCAGCATTCTCGGAAGAGAAATTCTGGATGCCGAACTCGATGCCATCGGCGTGATCTTCAACGATTACTATCGGGATGCGATTCATCTCGCGCCATTGGCTCACGATGCACGCGAAGTTATCGCGAGCCGGACGAGTCAATCCATCTGCTCGCTGCTCAAACACCCCGTGCTTGCCGGCATGATCCGCCGTTTCGAAATCGATGCGTACTTTTGCTACGTTCACGGACGAGATCTTCCGCTTACGCGCAATGGCAAGCTCGATCACCTGGTCGCGCACATCGATTTGCTGAAAGAAACGCATGGCGTCGAGGCCGGTGCAATTGTCGTGATCGGCGACTCGATCGATGACGCACTGGCCGCGCGCGCTGCCGGTGTTCACGCTGTTCTGTATTCATCGGGGACCCATAGCCATGAACGCCTTTCACAAGTTGGCGTACCTGTCGCTCATTCCCTGATGCAAGCCGCGACGTTCGCCGACGCGATCGCGCTGAATCAATCTCTTTAGGAAGTCATTCATGTTTCATGCTGTAATGGGTCTGCAATTCGGGGATGAAGGCAAGGGCAAGTTCGTCGATTATCTTTCGCGGCGCTACAAGCATATCGCCCGTTTCAACGGCGGCGCGAATGCCGGACACACGGTGAATGTCGGTGAAACCAAGGCCGCGTTCTCGCAGATTCCCGCCACGCTCGAAGGCGCGAAGGAACTTTATGTATGCCAGGGTTCGCTGCTCAGTCTCGAAACCCTGGAACGCGAAATCGCCTATATCGAGTCCGTCCACCCCGACAACAAGATTCATATCGACCCCCGCTGTCATATCGTGTTGCCGATTCACGCCCGGCTGAACCGGGCGTCTGAGAACTTCAAGGGCGCGAAGAAGATTGGTTCGGTCGGCGTCGGCGTGGGCGCGTGTTTCGAGGACAAGTCGAACCGGCACGGCATCCGGCTGATCGACACGCGGAATCCCGACACGCTGCGGCAGCGGCTTTCATTGCTGTGGGATATCCGGAAGAAACAGATCGAACAGGTATTCGGGGGCACGCTGGACCTCGAATTCGATTGCGAGTTCGACAAGCTTCTCGAACTCGGCAAGACTGTCAGACACTACGAGTGTTTCACCGACGAAAAAATCAGCGCAGCACTGGCGGCTAACGAAGGCGTGTTGCTCGAAACATCGCAGGCGGCCTTTCTGGACTGCGCATTCGGCACGTATCCGTACACGGTCGCTTATCAAACGCTGCCGCAGAACTGCTTCGGCATGATGGGCATCCCTGCGCACAAGATGCATGTGCTAGGCGTCATGAAGGCTTATATGATCCGGGTGGGCAACGGGCCGTTTCCCACGGAACTCGACGATGAGCGCGCGGATTACATTCGCGAGCGAGGCCACGAATACGGCACGGTGTCGAAGCGGCCCAGACGATGCGGCTGGCTGGATCTGCCGCTGGTCGATCATGCGGTCAGGCTGGCAGGCGTGACGGAAATCGCCATCACCAATGTGGACGTGCTGGCCGGCATGAAGGAGATAACGGTTTGCACCGGCTATAGCCTGAATGGACGCGCGGTGTCGGCGAATGAGGCGCTGGTGCAATTCGAGGACGTCGAACCGGTCTATGAGCGTTTGCCTGGCTGGCCGCCATTGACCGGCCGATATGATTCAGTCGATGACTTTCCCGCCGAACTCAGGCATTACCTTGGTTTCATCCAGTCGCACCTGTCCGCGAAGATCCGCTTCGTTTCCTACGGCGCCGACCGCAGCGAAACCATCAGGATCGGCAGCCATCATCCATTGGCAATTGCCGAGCTGAGCGCATGATCGAGTACGTCACCGGATTCATGTTCTCCGAGTGCAAGCGCCACGTCGTGCTGGTGTCCAAGCTGAAGCCCGAATGGCAGCGCGGCAAGGTGAATGGCGTGGGCGGCAAGGTCGAGCCGGGCGAAACCGCCGCCGACGCCATGGCGCGCGAGTTCATGGAAGAAGCAATGGTCGCCTCAACGCCTGACGACTGGATCAACTACGTGCGACTTGTCAGGCCCGGTTCATACAGGATCGACTTCTTCTTCACTAGCAGCGCCGAGGCGTTTTCCGCGCGGCGCGGCGAATCCGAGGAGATCGGCATCTTCCCGGTCGACGCGCTGCCGGACAGCGTCATTCCCAACCTGCGCTGGCTGATCCCGCTCGCGCTGGAACCCGGCCTTCGCTTCGATGCGCCGCTCGACATCGTCGAAGCGGCGCACCCTTTGCACGCGCACCGCGTCCTGTTGGCGCTCAGCGAAAGATCGCGTTGAGATCGTTGCCCGCGGCGGCGTCCTTGAATCCGTCGAAACGGCCGTCGACGAGACCTTGCGCCGCGCGCATGAAACCGCCCCACGCGGCGCGCGCCAGTCCGCCGCCCACGCTGACGCGCCGCACGCCGAGCGCCGCGACCTGATCCAGCGTGAAGTCGGACACGCCGCCGATCAGGAGATTCACCGGCTTCGGCGCGACGGCCCGCACCACGGCCTCGATCTGCTCGCGCGTCTTGATGCCGGGCGCGTAGAGACAATCGGCGCCCGCTGCGGAATAAGCCTTGAGACGCGCGATGGCGTCGTCGATATCGGGCTTGCCGGCGAAGAAATTCTCCGCGCGCCCGACGAGCAGCGTATCGCCGCCCGTTTCATCGATCGCGCGCCGCGCCGCCTGCATGCGTTCCACCGCGACTTCGATGGCAAACAACGGCGCGGCTTCATCGCCAGTCGAATCCTCGATCGACAAACCCGCGACGCCCGTCGCCACCGCCAGCCTGACGCTTTCCGCGACCTCGGCCGAGGTCGCGCCGAAACCGCTTTCGAAGTCGGCGTTCACGGGCAGGTCCGTCGCGGCGACGATCTCGCGCAGGTGCGCCAGCACGTCATCGCGCGAGACGTGATTGTCCGCGTACCCGCACGACCAGGCGAAGCCGGAACTCGTCGTCGCGAGCGCCTTGAAACCAAGCGTTTCGAGATAGCGCGCGGAACCTGTATCCCAGGGATTGGGCAGCATGAAGCAGCCCGATTCGTGCAGCGCGCGAAAGGCCGCGCGCTTCTCGGCGGTGGTGCGGGGCATGACGTGTCTCCTGTCGATGTGCGAGCGTGAGCGTGAGCGTAGACAATACCCTCTCCGGCATCAACGCGCCCGCCATGAAAAACGGCGACCTGGGAAGGTCGCCGTTCGTCACGCCGGATGCCGGCCTGCGCTTACTTCCTCAACTCGTCTTCAACTCTTCTTCAGATCGTAGCGGTCGAGATCCATCACCTTGCTCCACGCGGCAACGAAGTCATTGACGAACTTCGCCTGGCCGTCCGCGCTGGCATACACCTCCGACAACGCCCGCAGCACCGAATGCGCGCCGAAGATCAGATCGACGCGGCTGCCGGTCCACTTGCGCTGCCCCGACTTGCGATCGCGGCCTTCGAACACATCGCGGCGGGACGACATCTGTTGCCACTCCGTGTTCATGTCGAGCAGGTTGACGAAGAAGTCGTTGGTCAGCGCTTCGGGCTTGTCGGTGAAGACGCCGTGCGCGCCGTTCCCCGATGACACCTTCAACGCCCGCAGTCCGCCCACGAGCGCGGTCATCTCCGGCGCGCTCAGCGTCAGCAGTTGCGCCTTGTCGATCAGCAGCGCCTCGACCGGCACCCGGATGCCGTCCTTGACGTAGTTGCGGAAGCCGTCGGCGACCGGTTCCATCGCCGACATCGAGAGGACGTCGGTCTGCTCCTGCGACGCATCCATGCGGCCCGGCGTGAACGGCACGTTCACCTTGTGCCCGGCCTGCTCCGCCGCTTTCTCGATGGCTGCGCCGCCCGCCAGCACGATCAGGTCGGCCATCGAGATGCGCTTGCCATCGGATTGCGCGCCGTTGAATTCGCCCTGAATGCCTTCGAGCGACTTCAGCACCTTCGCCAGCTGCTCGGGCTCGTTGACCTGCCAGTCCTTCTGCGGCGCAAGCCGGATGCGCGCGCCGTTCGCGCCGCCGCGCTTGTCCGAGCCCCGGAACGTGGACGCCGACGCCCATGCCGTCGACACCAGTTCCGCCACCGACAGCCCCGACGCCAGCACCTTCTGCTTGAGCGCCGCGACTTCCTGATCGGTCACGAGCGGATGATCGACGGCCGGAATCGGGTCTTGCCACAGCAGTTCTTCCTGCGGCACTTCCGGTCCGAGATAGCGGGCCTTCGGTCCCATGTCGCGATGCGTCAGCTTGAACCATGCGCGCGCGAAGGCATTGGCGAACTGGTCGGGGTTCTCCCAGAAGCGCTTTGAAATCTTCGCGTATTCCGGATCGAAGCGCAGTGACAGGTCGGTGGTCAGCATCGTCGGCTTCAGCTTCTTCGACGCGTCGTACGCATGCGGAACGGTTTCGCCCGCGTCCTTCGCCACCCATTGATTCGCGCCGGCCGGGCTCTTGGTCAGCTCCCATTCGTAGCCGAAGAGGTTTTCCCAGAAACCGCTGCCCCATTTCGTCGGAGTCGTGGTCCAGGTCACTTCGAGACCGCTCGTGATGGTGTCCGCGCCCTTGCCGCTGCCGAAGCTGTTCTTCCAGCCGAGGCCCATGTTTTCGAGATCGGCGGACTCCGGCTCGGGACCGACGTTGTCGGCCGGACCCGCGCCGTGCGTCTTGCCAAAGGTATGTCCGCCCGCGATCAGCGCGACGGTTTCCTCATCGTTCATCGCCATGCGCGCGAAGGTCTCGCGAATGTCGTGCGCGGCGGCGAGCGGATCCGGATTGCCGTCCGGGCCTTCCGGATTGACGTAGATCAGGCCCATCTGCACCGCGCCGAGCGGATTTTCGAGATTGCGGCCGCCGTCGGTCCGGCTTTCTTCCTCGCCGTGCTTCTGTACGTCGGCGGTGATGACGCCCTGGTCGTCGTCATTGCCGGCTGCTCCCTTGCCGTAGCGCACATCGCCGCCGAGCCAGGTCTTTTCATTGCCCCAATAGACGTCCTGATCCGGCTCCCACGTGTCCTCGCGACCGCCGGCGAAGCCGAAGGTCTTGAAGCCCATGGTTTCCAGCGCGACATTGCCGGTCAGGATGATGAGGTCGGCCCAGGAAAGCTTCTGTCCGTATTTCTGCTTGATCGGCCAGAGCAGGCGACGGGCCTTGTCGAGACTGACGTTGTCGGGCCAGCTGTTGAGCGGCGCGAAACGTTGCTGGCCGCGGCCACCGCCTCCCCGGCCATCGCCGATGCGGTAGGTACCCGCGCTATGCCACGCCATGCGAATGAAGAGCGGACCGTAGTGGCCGAAGTCGGCGGGCCACCATTCCTGCGAGTCGGTCATCAATGCGGCAAGGTCTTTCTTGACCACGGCGAGATCGAGACTCTTGAAGGCTTCGGCATAGTTGAAGCCGGTATCGAGTGGATTGGAATTGCCGGAGTGCTGATTCAACAGATCTACGCGTAGCTGCCTGGGCCACCAGTCACGGTTCGTCGTGCCGGTACCGGCGGCATGAGTAAACGGACACTTCGATTCGTTTGACATGCGCTATCTCCTTGCGAGGACGGTCCCACTAATTGTTCTGCTGTGCTCCTGCCTTGACGTCGGGTCCGGTGAATCCGCCCCGCACCCGTGAATGAAATCGATGCGTGCGGCAATGCGGAGTTCGCATGACCGCCGGTCCTGCCGTATTTCAGAAAATACGTGACAGCCACCATCAATAGAATGCGATTTTCGCAATGCGGCCGATAGGGGCCGGCTATAGGCTTGCCACCCGTGCACGGCTTGCTGATGCTGCGCTGCGGGATGCATGAGCGCCTCCGCAATGAGCTTTTCAGTCTAGCAGCGTATGACGGCCCCGGCATGACGAACTGTGCGAGCCTCGATCCTCATGCTTCGTCAAGTCCGCCGTCCGGCAAATGGTGCGCAGCCGGCAAACGTTGGAAGATTTGACAACACCACAAGGTGTTGTCACAATTTCCAACAGCAAAGGCAAAGCCATTCTGATCCTTGGCGAGCGCCATGAGCTCTCGCCAGACTCGCTCGTTGAAATGAAGTTCTGGCAAGTTCCTGTGCCGGTTCCGGGATGCTCGCATTCGTGGAAGTACAGGCTTGCGTTCGTCGCGCGGAACGTGTGCGTGCTGCGCTACGACAACAAGCGTCGCAAGGGTGACCACCGTCATTTCACGAATACCGGGTCGCCTTATGAATCTTCCTCACTGAATCAGCTGCTGGCCGACTTCAGGATGGATATGGAAATCTTGCAGAGATGGAGGTCAAGACCATGAAGACCGTCACGATAAGCGTGTCGTCCCTCGACGACGTCATGAAACGCGCACAGGCCGCAGCCGCCGGCAAGGCTCAGGGCGCGCACTTCTCCTATGCCACCCCCGAACTGCTGTTCCGCACGTTCACCACGTCGCGCTGGCAGATCATCCGCGCCATGACCGGCGCGGGCGCCATGTCCATCCGCGAACTGTCGCGGCGTATCGAACGCGACGTGAAAGGCGTTCACGGCGACGTCAAGGCGCTGCTCGAAACCGGCTTGCTTGAACATGACGAGAGCGGCGGCATCGTGTTTCCCTATGACACGGTGCATGTCAATTTCACCTTGAAAACAGCGGATCTCACCCAGCCCGCCGCTTCCGCGGCTCAGACACTCGCTGCGGCGCTGCCGGCGGAGGCCGTGAACGCGTCACCCGGTCCGCGCAAGGAAGCCACTCCGCGCAAGAAGGAAACACGCGCGGCAGGAGGCCGCTGAGCCGCTGAGCCGCTGCGTGCCGCGCGATGGCTCCGGACTAACTCCAGTCGTCCATGTCGTGCTTGATGCTGTGGCGGTTCGCAATGAGCTCGTCGACGCTCGGCTCGTTGTTCATCGCGCGCTGGATAGCCAGTTTGGTGGCTTCGTAGTTCGTGCGGTACATGTCCTTCTTGTCGAGGTTCGCGTCCGTTGCGCAACGCGGGTCGATCCACACCAGACTGATGATGCACAGGTCGTTGGCCTGGTCCTTAGGCAAGATGCCTTCGATCAGGCAATCGACCACGGCATCCGCCGTCGCGGACTGCACCACACCGCCGAACAGGTCGATGTTCGCCATGTCCTTCAGCGTCACTTTCGGCACGATCATGGTCGCGGGGCGGACCATCTGATTGCACGCGCGAATGGCGAACATGGCCGTGTGTCCCTTCGACTGCGCCATCATGTTCGCAAAGGCGTGACCCACGGGACCGTCCACCCGGCCAATCAATATTTCCGGCATCGCATCGGTGGTTTGTCCGGGAGCGGCAAGCACGGTGGCCTCGCCGGCGCGGAAGGTCAGATCCGGATTCATGAAGACTTCTCCTTTCAGGACGGAGTAAAGATTCGGTCGATCAAGGGGCCACCCTCATGCAAGTACGGTGCCATTGCGCCCGGACAAGGCGCGGCGCTGTGTTCGGTCTGTCCGCAGGGACACACTGTCCGCGCGGCGTGACAGATTGACTGAGATTCAGCCGATCGCGCTGATCGATGCTCGTCCCGCATGACCCATGCTAGAGTGCTTCAAGTGGTCGGACCAGTGAGACATGCCATGCATCCATCCCATCCGGAAGACGCGTCGCAGATCGCGGACGTCGTGGCGGAACGTATCGAAAGCCTGATCGTCGATGGCGTCCTGAAGCCGGGTCAGGCGCTGCCGTCCGAACGGCGGCTGACGGTGAAGCTTGGCGCGTCGCGCTCAGCGGTGCGCGAAGGGCTGAAAGTGCTGCGCACGCGGGGCATCATCGAGACCTCGCACGGACGCGGCTCGTTCGTCGCCGCGCTCACGACGCAGCCCGCGCTCACGCCGATGATGCATCTGCTCGGCTCGCAGCCCCGCACGCTCTACGACATCTTCGAGGTGCGCGCGATGCTCGAAGCCGAATCGGCCCGACTCGCCGCATTGCGCGGCACCCAGGCGGATTTCGCGCTCATCACGCGCCGTTACGAAGAGATGCTTGCCGCCAACGAGAGCGAGATCGGCGAGTCGAAGCGCGCCCAGCTCGACTACAACTTTCACCTCGCCATTTGCGAGGCTTCGCACAATCCCGTGCTGGTCCACACGCTCAGCTCCCTGACCGACCTGCTGTTGAGCTCGGTCTTCGCGTCGGTCAACAACCTCTATCACCGCGCGGCCGAGAAGCGGGTCATCGACAAGCAGCACGCCCGCCTCTACAAGACCGTGCTCGGCAAGCAGCCCGAACTCGCGCGCAAGGCCGCGAGCACGCATATCGATACCACCACGGCCTGCCTGCGCGAGATCGAGGCGGAGGAACAGCGCCTCGTGCGGGCGACGCTGCGGCTGAAAGGCTGGCAGTAGCCCGGCAGCACGCGCGCCGCATTGCCGTGCGGAAATTCGCTCAGCCGCGTCCTGATTGAACACGGCGATCCAGCCCCTCTGGCACGCCAACAATAACTGGTCGGACCACTGGTCCGGTGTCTCGACAGCCTCGTGCGGTCGCGGAACAATGCGCGTCAGCCACTCAGTTGCGGCGCAAGTCCGCACACGTCGCACACGCACCAGGAGACACGCGATGACGCCACAATCCACCCCCACCTTCGAAAACGCCACGTACGCCAGAGTGACCTGGCGTCTGCTGCCGTTCCTCTTCATCTGCTATGTCGCCGCCTATCTGGATCGCGTCAATGTCGGCTTTGCGAAGCTGCAGATGCTCAACGACCTGAAGTTCAGCGAATCGGTCTATGGACTCGGCGCGGGCATTTTCTTCATCGGCTATTTCGTGTTCGAGGTGCCGAGCAATGTGCTTCTGCATCGCGTCGGCGCGCGCGTGTGGATCAGCCGCATCATGATCACCTGGGCGCTGGTATCGGCGGCCTCGCTGTTCGTCAGGACGCCAACCATGTTCTACACGCTGCGCTTCCTGCTGGGCGTCGCCGAGGCCGGCTTCTTTCCCGGCATCGTCTTGTATCTGACGTACTGGTATCCCTCCACGCGACGCGGCCGCATGAACGCGCTCTTCATGATGGGCATTCCGGTCGCCGGCGTGCTCGGCGGCCCGCTGTCCGGCTGGATCATGGCGGCGTTCAACGGCGTCCACGGGCTCGCCAACTGGCAATGGCTCTTCCTGCTCGAAGCCATTCCTTCGTTGCTGCTCGGCGTGCTGACCCTGTTCATGCTGCCCAACGGGATCCGCGCGGCCTCGTGGCTCGACGAGCATCAAAAGCTGCTTCTCGAAGACAACATCTCGCGCGACACCCCCGAACACGCCGATCACTCGCTGAAAAGCGTGCTGACCAACGGCCGCGTGTGGCATCTGGCGGCGATCTACTTCTGCTGCATGATGGGCCTGTACGGCGTGAGCTTCTACCTGCCGACGCTCATCAAGGCCGCCGGCGTCAAGGATGCCTTCGATGTCGGCCTGCTCACCGCCATTCCCTACGCGGTCGCGATCGTCGTGATGACGCTCGTGGCCCGCAGTTCGGACCGTCGCAACGAACGGCGCCGGCATCTTGCCGTCGCTGCACTCGCCGCCGCCGTGGGCTTCTATGCGAGCACGCTGCACACCGGCAACCTGATGCTCGCGATGCTCACGCTCTCGCTCGGCACGGCCGGTGTGCTCTCGATGATGCCGGTCTTCTGGACCTATCCGAGCAGCGTGCTGACGGGCACCGCTGCCGCAGCCGGTATCGCGATGATCAATTCCATCGGCAATCTGGCCGGTTTCGTCAGCCCGTCGATCATCGGCTGGATGAAGGACGTCACGCACAGCACGAACGCCGGCCTTGCCGTGGTTGCCGCGGCGCTGTTGCTGGGCGCGCTGTTGACGCTCACGCAGCGTGCAACGGCCGGTTCCCCTGCCGCCGCCCCCGGCCCGAAAGAGGCTTGAGACCGCCATGCCCGATACGGCCCAGACCTCCGTCCCGTTCGCGCACGCCGGCAAGAGTTTGCTGGCTTCGCTCGGCGAGATCGTCGGCGCGCGCAACGTGTTCACCGGCGATGCGCAAACCCGCCGCTACCGCACCGGCTATCGCTTCGGCGCCGGTCGCGTGCTGGCCGTGGTGCGCCCCGGCACGCTGCTGGAACAATGGCACGCTCTCGCCGCATGCTGCGCGGCGCGCGCCATCGTCATCACGCAGGCGTCGAATACCGGGCTGACCGGCGGCTCGACGCCCGACGGCGACGGCTATGACCGCGACATCGTGATCGTCAGCACGACGCGCATCCGGCGCGTGCATCTGCTCAAGGGCGGCAGCCAGGTGGTGTGCATCGGCGGCACGACGCTCGATCAGCTCGAAACCACGCTCAAGCCGCTCGGACGCGAACCGCATTCGGTGATCGGCTCGTCGTGCATCGGGGCGTCGGTGCTGGGCGGCATCAGCAATAACTCGGGCGGCTCGCTCGTGCATCGCGGACCGGCCTACACGGAAATGGCGCTGTTCGCCGTCGTCGATGCCTCGGGCCTGCCGCGCCTCGTCAATCACCTCGGCATCGAACTCGGCGGCGCGCCGGAAGAGATCCTGGCACGTATTGAGAGCGGCGCGTTCAGCGACGCCGATGTCCACGCAGGCGCCGCGGCCTCGGATCACGACTATGCGACGCACGTCCGCGACGTCGATGCGCCCACGCCCGCGCGCTTCAACGCTGACCCGCGACGGCTGTTCGAAGCGTCGGGTTCGGCGGGCAAGGTGATGACCTTCGCGGTGCGGCTTGACACCTTCGCGGCCGAACGCGGCGCGCAGGTCTTCTACATCGGCACCGACGACACCGCCGTGCTGACCCGCCTGCGGCGGCACGTGCTGGCGAATTTCAAACATCTGCCGGTGGCAGGCGAATATCTGCACCGCGATGCGTTCGATGTCGCGCGCCGTTACGGCAAGGATCTGTTCGTCATCATCGACCGGTTCGGCACGGGCCGTCTGCCGCTGTTCTTCAATCTCAAGACGCGCGCGGATGCCTGGTTCGAGCGCTTCGGCTTCATGCCGAAGCACCTGACGGACCGTCTGCTCCAATGGTTCAGCGAGCGTCTGCCGGAGCATCTGCCCGCGCGTCTGCTGGACTTTCGCGAGCGTTACGCGCATCACCTGATGCTGAAGGTTCCGGCGGCCGGCGTCGCGGAGGCGCGCGCGTATCTGGAGCAGCACTTCGCGAGCGACGAGCGTACCGGCGCGTACTTCGAATGTACCGACGACGAAGGCCGCCGCGCCTTCCTGCATCGCTTCGCGGCGGCGAGTGCGGCGGTGCGCTATCGCGCGGTGCATCATCGGGAGGTGGAGGATATCGTTGCGCTCGACATCGCCCTGCGCCGCGACGATCGCGCGTGGTTCGAGCAGTTGCCGCGGCCGATCGAGCAGCCGATCCTGCGGAAGCTGTATTACGGACATTTCCTGTGTCACGTGTTCCATCAGGACTATATCGTCGCGAAGGGCCACGACTGCATGGCGCTCGAACACGAGATGCTCGCCTTGCTCGATGAACGCGGCGCCGAATATCCGGCCGAGCACAATGTCGGGCATCTGTACGAAGCGAAGCCGCAGCTCGCCGAGTTTTATCGCAAGCTCGATCCGTGCAACTGCCTGAATCCGGGCATCGGCAAGACTTCGAAGTTCGCGGCATATCGGGAGTAAAGGTCGCCGACTTGCTTTGAGAACGGGGCGCAAATCCGCTATCCTGACGCGGACCCTCTTCACCTCGTTCCGCTCGATGCTCACTCTCAGTCCGCGCGACCGCGCGATGCTCAACGGCGATTTCGGCGCAGGCGTGGCGCTCGCAATGCGCATCGTCGCCGCGACGGCTCGCGTCATGGACGCCCGCGCGTTGATCGACATCACGTCGGCGCACATCGACGGCTGTCTCTATCACGGCGCGGCCAGTCTCGACTTCGTGGAACGCTTCGTCGCGAGCGGCGCGAAAGTGTCCGTGCCGACTACGCTCAACGTCGGCTCGCTCGATCTGATTCATCCCGAACTGTTTCGCGGCGACGCCGAACTCGCCCGCGCGGGCACGCGGCTGATGCAGGCGCATGTCGAACTCGGCTGCGAGGCGAGCTTCACGTGCGCGCCGTATCAACTGCGGCATCGGCCGAAACTCGGCGATCAGATTGCCTGGGCCGAATCCAATGCCATCGTGTTCGCCAATTCGGTGCTCGGCGCGCGCACGAGCCGCTATGGCGACTTCCTCGATCTCGCCGCCGCCATCACCGGCCGCGTGCCGCATGCGGGACTGCATGTGACGGAGAATCGCGCGGCGCGCGTCGTGATCGAGGCGCCGGACGTGAGCGCATCGCCGCATCGCGACGCGCACTTCGCCGCGCTCGGCTTCGTGCTCGGCGGCGAAGTGGGTGCGACGGTCGCCGCGATCACCGGCCTTCCCGCCGACACCACCGAAGACGAACTGAAGGCGCTCGGCGCAGCGGCGGCATCGAGCGGTTCGGTGGCGCTGTTCCATGCGGTCGGCATCACGCCGGAAGCCGCGACGCTCGACGCCGCACTGCAAGGCCGCGCGCCCGAGCGCACGCTGCGTGTGAGCGCGGCGGATCTCGCGGCGGTGCGCGCACGCTGGAGCCGCGCACGGCCCGGCGATGCGCTGGCCGCCGTGAGTCTCGGCACGCCACACTTTTCCGTCGAAGAATTCCGTACGCTCGCCGCATTGTTCGACCGTCACGAAGGCAAGCCGCGCAGCGATTTCTACGTCAATACGAGCCGTTTCGTGCTGTGGCAACTCGAGCAGGACGGCATCGCGCAGACGCTCGGCGAGCGCGGCGTGCAGATCGTCGTGGATACCTGCACGTACATCACGCCGGTCATGAAGCAGGTGACGGGGCTCGTGATGACCAATTCCGGCAAATGGGCGCACTACGCGCCCGCGAACATCGGCGTGACGGTGGCGTTCGGCAGCATGAGCGAATGCGTGCGCTCGGCCTTCGAAGGACAGGTGTGGTTCGATGAAAGCATTTGAAGCAATCGCCCTGGTTCCGGGCCACGCGCGCGCGGCAAGCATTGCGTTGCCGCCGCTGAGTTTCTGGGGCGGCTATGACGCGGCGCGCGGCGTGATCGTCGATGCCACGCACGCAGGTCACGGCACGAGCCTCGCGGCGCGCATCCTCGTGATGCCGCGTGCACGCGGGTCGAGTTCGAGCAGCAGCGTGCTGGCGGAAGCCGTGCGCAACGGCACCGGACCGGTCGGCATCGTGCTGACCGAGCGCGACCTGATCCTGTCGATCGGCGCCATCGTCGCGAACGAGCTCTATGCGAAGCACGTCCCCGTCGTGATGGTCGATGAAGCCGCGTTCGCGCAGATCGCGGCAGCGCCCGATCACATGGAGATCGACATCGACGCCCGCGACGCCGCACTGCCCGCGCGCGTCCGCCTCATCGCGCCATGATGGTTTCGACCACCGCGATGATCTGCTGCGCGGCCGTCTTCACGTGCTGTTCGAGCAGCTTCGCGCCGAGCTTGGCATCGCGCTTCCGGCATGCTTCGACGAGATTCATGTGTTCGTCGTGCGACTGCTCGCGGATCGGCACCTGCACGACCTGAAAACGAAAATAGCGGTCGCTGCGGTCGTGCAGCCCGCGCAGCATCTGCAAGGTGATGTCGCGCCCGGCGGGCAGATAGAGCGTCTCGTGCAGACGCCAGTTCAACTGGCCCCACATGCCCGATTCGGCCTGATCCATCTCGTTCACGAGCTTCTCGGCCCGCGCGATCTCGGCGTCGCTGATATGCGGAATGGCCTGAGAAAACAGCCACGGCTCCAGCCTCAGCCGGATCTCGAACGTCTCCTGCACTTCCCCGATCGACAACTCCGCCACATACGCGCCCTTGTGCGGAACCTTGGTCAGCAAGCCTTCGCCGACCAGCCGCGTGATGGCCTCGCGCACCGGCACGCGGCTCACGCCGAGTTCGTCGGCGAGCGCTTCCTGACGCAGCACTTCGCCGGGCGCGAGATCGCCGGACAGGATGCGCTGCCGCAGCGCCGTGGTGACGAGTTCGACCGTCGTCGTGCGCACGATCCTGCGCGTGGTGTCGCCGGAATCGGGCACTTCGGCGCGGCGGCGGAGTGGAGTCACGGCTGAAGACATGTGTTTCCGCTATGCGATGTCGATTAAAGGTGGCATTTTGGCACGCGGCCTCAGCGCAAGGTCTCCCGCACCCACACGCCCTGCTTCATCACGCCCGCGATGCGCTCGCCCTGCCCCGTCAGCACGCGAATGTCCTTCAACGGATCGCCGTCCACGACCAGCAAGTCCGCGAACGCACCCGCCGCCACGACGCCCAGCTTGCCCTTCATGTTGACGATCTCCGCGCCGATGGCCGTCGCCTGGCGAATCGCCTCGAACGCGCCAACGATCTCCGCGCGAATCGACAGCTCATCGCTCTGGAACTGATGCATGTCGCCGAGCAGGTCCGAGCCGAGGCCCATCTTCACGCCACGCTTGTGCAGCATCGCGACGGCTTCGAGACCACGCTTGCGCACCGACTCGTTCTTCGCGAGCGTATCCTCGCCGAGACCCATTTGCGCGCCGACGCGGGCCATCGCGTCATACGTGACGAGCGTGGGCACGGCATAGGCGCCGTGTTCGAGCATGGCGTCGGCGGCTTCCTCGTCGATCAGATTGCCGTGCTCGATGGTCCGCACACCGAGCCGCACGACCCGCGCAATCGCCTTGGGCGTATAGGCATGCGCCATCACATAGGTCTGATGCGACTCCGCTTCCTCGACGGCGGCCTTCACTTCATCGACGGAGAATTGCAGGTTGCCGATCGGATCGGTGGGCGACGCCACGCCGCCCGACGCCATGATCTTGATGTGATTCGCGCCCGCGCGCATTTCTTCGCGCACGGCCTTGCGCATTTCATCGACGCCGTCCACCACGCGCCCGATCGCCCCCATGTTGCGATTGCAGCCGCACGGATCGGGGTCCGAGTTGTCGAAGCGTTCGCGGAAGTCGCCGTGTCCGCCGGTCTGCGAGAGCGCCTTGCCCGCGACGAACAGGCGCGGCCCCGCGATCACGCCTTCCTCCACGGCGCGCGACAGTGCATAGTCCGCGCCGCCCGCATCGCGCACGGTGGTAAAGCCGCGGTTCAGCATGCCGGCGAGAATCGGTACCGCGCGCAGCACGGCGAAGGTGTTCGGCAGACGGCTGTTGTTGCCGAGATGCGCGACCGACGCGATCACATGCACATGGCAATCGATCATGCCGGGCATCACCGTCTTGCCGCCGACATCGATCACTTCCGCGCCGCCCGCGTCCACCGGCTCGCGCGTGACTTCACGAATCGTGCCGCCGTCGATGACGATGGAATAGCGGCCGTCGTCGCGTTCGTGATCGGCGTCGAGCACGCGGGCATTCTTCAGGATCAGCATGAATCTCTCCGGTTACTTGAGCAGGAAGCCGTGCGCGAGCGGATCGCGGTCGTCGACGAAAATCGTGTTGTGGCCCGTCACGCGCGCCCAGCCTTCGATGGCCGGCACGATGGCGTCGTATTCGCCGACGCGCGCCGCTTGCATCGGCACGCCTTCGAACAGCGTGCCGATGATGCTCTCGTGCACGAAGCGTTCGCCGATCTTCAACTGGCCCTTCGCGACCCGCTGCGCCATGCGCGCCGACGTGCCGGTGCCGCACGGCGAACGGTCGATGGCCTTGTCGCCGTAGAACACCGCGTTGCGCGCGCTGGCGCCGGTCACGGTGGGCTCGCCGGTCCACATCACGTGACTGAGGCCGTTGATTGCTTCGTTTTCAGGATGCACGAAGCGGTACTTCTCGTTGGCGCGCTGCCGCAGCACCGGGCTCAAACGCTGGATATCCGAAGGCTTCAGCGTGTGCAAGCCTTCGTAGTGACGCTGCGGTTCGACGATTGCGTAGAAGTTGCCGCCGTAGGCCACGTCGAAGCAAATCTCGCCGAGACCGTCCACGTCCACCGAAAGATCCTGCGAATGCAGGAAGGACGGCACATTGACGAGCTGCACCGAATCCACATGCTCGCCGTTCATCCGATAACGCGCGATGACCACGCCGGCGGGCGTGTCGAGCCGCAGCACGCCCGGTTCGCGCGGCCGCACGAGTCCGTTCTCGATTGCCGTCGTGACCGTGCCGATGGTGCCGTGTCCGCACATCGGCAGGCAGCCGCTCACCTCGATAAAGAGAATCGCGAGATCGCAATCGGGGCGCGTCGGCGGATAGAGAATGCTGCCGGACATCACTTCGTGGCCGCGCGGCTCGAACATCAGCGCGGTGCGGATCCAGTCGAACTCACGCAGGAAATGCGCGCGCCGTTCGATCATGCTCGCGCCTTCGAGCGGCGGCGCGCCGCCCGCGACCACGCGCACCGGATTGCCGCAAGTGTGTCCGTCGATGCAGAAGAACGTGGACTTCATTGCTCGAGCGCCCGCACGCTGGCGATCGCCTTCTCCACGATCTCGATGGTCCGCTGGCGTTCCTCGCCTTCCAGCATCAGGCGTGGCGCCTTCACGTATTCCGGATAGCCGGCTGTAATGTTCTCCGCGAGCTTGATGTACTGCACGAGCTTGACGTGCGTATCGAGATGGAACAGGTCGATCAGCGCGCGGTACAGCGCGCGCGCCTTGTCGTACTCGCCGTTGACCGCGTGATTCAGCAGCGCGACGGATTCCTTCGGCATCGCGTTCGCCATGCCCGACACCCAGCCGGTGACGCCGAGCGCGACCGATTCCACGATCAGGTCATCCACGCCGCAGAACACGACGAACCGATCACCGAAGCGCGCATAGAGATCGGTCACGCGGGTCGTGTCGTAGGTCTCTTCCTTGATCGCGACGACGTTCGCTTCGTCGGCGAGCTGGGCGAGCAGGTCCGGACGCATGTCGACGCCATAGCCGCGCGGATTGTTGTAGATCATCAGGCCGAGGCGCGTCGAACGCGCGATCGAGCGGTAATACTCCACGGTCTCGCGATCGTCCGAGCGATACGTCAGGCCGGGAAACACCATGAGGCCCTGCACGCCGATCGCTTCCGCATCCTTCGCGAACTGCATGGCGTTCGCCGTGTTCAGTTCCGCGAGGCCCGAGATGACCGGCACGCGCCCTTTCACCGTTTCGACCGCGATCTTCAGCACCGTGCGCTTTTCGTCCGGCGTGAGCTGGGCGTTTTCGCCGACCATGCCCATCATCACCACCCCGCCGACACCGCTCTCGATCAGCCGGTTCAGCCCGCTGACGATAGCCTCCTGATCCAGCGAGCCGTCCTGCTTCAGCTTGGTCGTGACAGCGGGGAAGACACCTTTCCAGTTCACTTGCATGTTTGCTCCTCCAGTGGATGTGAATGCTCAGAAGCGGGCAATCGAATAAGGCGCGAGCGGCACGCGCGGCGTGCGGCCCGCCAGGACGTCGGCGACGAGCGCGGCGGTGGTCGCCGACTGCGTCAGCCCGAGATGGCCGTGGCCAAATGCGTAGACGACCGAAGGCACGCGCGGCGACGTGCCGATCACCGGCAGCGAATCGGGCGTCGCGGGACGATGACCCATCCATCGCGCCGCGCCGGTATCGTCGATGCCCGGCAGGAAACGCTTGCCGAGCGTGAGCAGCGCGTCGCTGCGACGGTAGTTCGGCGGCGCGTCGAGGCCCGCGAACTCCGCCGCGCCGCCGATGCGCATGCCGACGTCGAGCGGCGTCGCGACGAACTTGCGTTCCGCGAAGATCACCTCGCGATTCAGCGCAATGCCGTGCCGGGGCAGCGTAGCGTTGTAGCCGCGCTCGCTTTCCAGCAGCACCCGGTCGCCGATGGAGCGCGCCAGCGCCGCCGACCACGCGCCCGCCGCCACGACGATGCGGCGTCCGCTCACGCGGGTGCCGTCATCGAGCGCGACGCTGCCAGGCGCCTCGATCGCGCGCGCCACGCCGGTCACGAACCGCGCGCCGAGCGCCCGCACGCGTTCGCGCAGCAGCGTGACGATGCGGCGCGGATCGCCGATGTGCGACCAGTCGTCGAGGAACACGCCGTGTCTGAAGACCGGCGCGAGCGCCGGCTCGCATTCGCGTACCTGCTGCGCGTTCAGCGCATGCCAGCGCACGCCCAGTTCACGTTTGAAGGCCCATTCGTCCTGATCGGCATTGAAGGCTTCATCGGTTTCATAGACGGTCAGCGCGCCACGGCGATAGTGCATGCCCGTGGCGCCGATGTCGTCGAACAGCGGCAGGATGTCGTCGTAGACGCGGTTGTTCAGCAGCGCGAGCGCATGCGACACGGCCTGATACCGCTCCGGCTCGGCGACGCGCCGGAACGCCATGAACCACGGCAGCGCCTTCGGCAGATGCTTCCAGTCCACGGCCAGCGGCCCGAGCGGGTCCATCAGCCACTTCAGCGCCTTCGAGACCATGCCATGAACGGCGATCGGCGTGCTCTCGCTCACCGCGATGCCGCCCGCGTTGCCGTGCGACGCGCGGTCGCCTTCGAAATCGCGCTCCACGAGCGTCACGCGGGCGCCGTCGCGCAGGGCCGCCCACGCGCACGCAAGGCCAATCACACCGGCGCCGACTACCACGACATCATTTGTTTCTTCGTTCATTGCAAGGGAGCGTGCGCCGTTTCGCGGATGGTCATGACGGTGAGCGTGGAAAGGAGCGCGGCCAGCATCACGAAGTACGCGGGCGACAGCGGCGAACCGGTGGCCTTGATGAGCGCAATCGAGATCATCGGGGCAAAGCCGCCGAATACCGCGTTGGCGATGCCGTAGCCGATCGACATCCAGGTCGTGCGGATCTTCGTCGGGAACAGTTCGGAGAGCACGGCCGGCCCGACACCCGAGAAGATGCCGATGATCACGCCGCCCACCACCTGCACCGCGCCGACGACAGCCGCCGACTTGTAGGCGAGCATCAGATGGAAGATCGGATAGGGCAGCACGAGGAACGCCACGCAGCCGATCGCGTAGATGGGCTTGCGTCCGAAGCGGTCGGACGCCGCGCCCCAGAACGGGATCGACGCCGTCATGACGATCAGACCCGCCGTGTTCAGCCAGAGCGCCGTCGAAGCATTCATGCCGACGTACTTCGTCGTGAACGACGGCAGATAGTTGAGCAGCACGTACAGCGAAACCGTCCAGACGATCACGAGGCCGCACGCCTGCAAGCCGAGCAGCGCGGGGGCGCGGGCCGGGGCCTTGGGCGCGTCGTCGCTGGCGCTTTGATAGACAGGCGTCTCCTCGCTGCGCTTGCGGATGATCCAGCCGATCGGCCCGATCACGATCGCCCCGATGATGAACGGCACGCGCCAGCCCCAGTCGAGCAGGGCCTGCGGCGAGAGCAGCGTGGTCACCAGCGCGGCCGCGCCGGAGCCGAGCAGCATGCCGCCGAGCGTGCTGCATTGCTGGAAGCTGCCGTAGAGACCGCGCTTCTTCGGCGGCGCCCATTCCACCAGGAACGCCACCGCATTGCCCAGTTCGCCGCCGACGGAAATGCCCTGCAGCATGCGCGCCGCCACGAGCAGGACCGGCGCCATGATGCCGATGGACGCGTAGGTGGGCAGCAAGGCCATGAACAGCGTGGCGGCGGCCATCAGCGGCATGACGAAGGTCAGCGTCCACTTGCGGCCCTTTTTGTCGCCGAGCCAGCCGAAGATGATCGCGCCGAGCGGCCGCGCGGCAAAGCCCAGGCCGAACGCGCCGAAGGTGCCGAGCATGGCGGCGAAGTCGTCGCCGGTGGGGAACATCACTTTCGCGATCACGGTAGCGAGAAACGCGTAGGTTCCGAAGTCGAACCATTCGAGGATATTGCCGACCACCGCCGCCGTCACTGCGCGGCTGGTCTGCGTGGACATGCGTGGACTTTCGCTTGCGGCGTAAGGGCTTGCAACGGCTTGGGCTCGATCGGTCATGACAGCTCCGGAGAGGATGCAGCATCTGGACAAGGCGATTCGGTTCCGGGCGATTGTGCGCCGATCTTTTTTCTGAATCAAGGATTTTGGATCCAAAATGAGCGGATGAGATTGAATGCGGGATTACCGCATGACCCGTTCCGATGCTCCGTAGAGTGCCTTGGTATGCCTTTATGGAGTCGTCATGCAGATCCCGGAATCTTCCGCCAGCCTGCTTTCACCGGCAGATGAATTACCCGCCGCGTCGCCCGCCGACGAAACGCTCGCCGCGCTTCCTGCGAATGTCGATCAGGACATGGCCCGGGAATACAGCGGCTATCTCGACCAGACCAGCTTCACCGACTATTCGACGCCGCCTGACGCGTTGTTGACGAGTTCGGACACGCTGCCGCGCGGAGGCGCGCGAATCACAAGCTGGACCGGACCTCAGGCTCAGGAAGCGGCGCGGCAGTGGAGCGACACGATGGACCTGGTTCATCGCGGTGAAGCGGACGAAAGGCCGGAAGTTCGCCAGTCCGCCGCGGACCTCGCGCGCGACACGGTTGCCCAGCAAGAGGCGTTTCTGGTTGAGGCAGTGCATGACCACACGCGCCGCTCGATGCCGCCCATCGGCTGGCAGGACATTTCCGACGATGCCACGAAGCTCGCGCGTTTCGGCCTGACGCCGGACGATCTCGAGCTGCCGGGCTCGGGACTCGGCACCCGTCTCTTCGAACCCGATCCGGCGATCTTCGGTCACGACCTGAAGCCCACGCTGGCGTTCGAACGCACCGATCTCCCCAGCGTCAGGGACTGGAGCACCAACCTCGCGCAGGCATTCAACCTGCCGATGAAATCGGCTCAATATGAGCGGGCGGTGCAGATCGGCAACGAGATCCGCCAGCATGGCGCCGCCGGCGATCTCTATCTGGCCGGCCATTCGCTGGGCGGCGGCCTCGCGGCGGCGGCGGCGACAGCCAGCGGCGCGACCGCCTTCACGTTCGGCTCCGCGGGCCTTCATCCGGCTACGGTGACGCGCTACGGCGGAGCGCCCCAGCCGAGACAGATCTATTCATATCGCGTCGATGGCGACGCGCTGATCCGCATGCAGGACAAGCAAGCCGATCTTCCGAAGGACGTCGGCACGCGCTTCGACCTGCCCGCGACGAGCGCCAGCCCGTTCCTGCGACACTTCATCGACGACTACTGGTCCGGGTTGGCGCGCGTGGTCGGACAGGCGCGCATGAATCTCGATGTCGCGTTGCGCCACCCGTTGCGCGTCTGAATCACGGAATCGGCATGCGACGCCGCGCCAGTTCCGCGACGCCGATGCACAACGCCAGCCACGCGCCGCCCGCCGCGAAGCCGCCGATCACATCGCCCGGAAAATGCACGCCGATCACGATGCGGCTCACCCCGATGATCAGCACGAACAGGCACGCCAGCGCGACGATGAGCGCGTCCCAGCGGGTCGGCGCGATGCGCATCAGCATGTACGCGCACATGCCGTAACAAACGATGGAGCCGAACGTATGCCCGCTCGGAAACGCGAAGCTCTCGGGCAAAGGCACGAGCGCGCCGGACGGGCGGGCGCGGCCCATGAGCGACTTGAGCGCGTGATTGATCAGCGCGCCCACGCCGGTGGCGGCCGCGAGATAGACCGCGAGCCCGGCGCGGCGCGCCAACAGAAGCGCGACACAGGCGCACGCGCACAACAGCGTGAGAAGCCAGGGATCGCCGAGATGCGTGACGCGCCCGAACCAGCGCGCGGCAGCCGCCGGCACGCCGTCCCGCACGGCATCGAGCACCCGCTGATCCGCCGATGCAAACGCGCTGCCGTGCGCGATACGCGTCGCGATGGCGATGAAGACCGCCGCGCCGCAGGCCGCCGGCAAGAACGCGGCGATGGCGACGCCCGGCGCGGACATGCGCGGCCGGCGCGCGGCATGCGTCCATGCGAGCCAGGCCGCGGCTGGCACGACGAGCAGCAGCGCCACGATGATCGTCAAGGCGTGGCGTTGGGCAAGCGCCGGGTAATCCATGGGGTGTCGGTTCCTCGCACGATGAAGGTTGCTTGAGCGGAGTCATGTTAGCCGACGCGGCATCCAGCCTCGCGCGTCGAGTAACTAAATCGGACAATTCGCGTTCTGAAAAGCGCCCGGCATTGATAGCCTTGGATCGAATCGACAGGCCATTGCCGCAGCATGGCTCGTTCAACCTTCGCTATCCCGTCCGGACCCATGAGCTACGTCAGCCGAAACTACAAGAACGCCGCCCACGCGCCCTCAGGCATGTGGGTGTGCGCGCCGGGTTCCACGAACGGCCCGTATCAGGATCCGTTTCCCGCCGCACTCGAAGGCCCGCCGCATTACTGCGGCGGATGCGTGTCGTACGTCAGGCAAGTCTGCCCTTCGCTTCCGGAGACGTCCGTCTGGCGAAAGGGAGCGCCGGTGAAGGGGAACGGACATATCGTCGAAGGAACGGTCATCGCCACCTTCGACCATCACGGTCACTTTCACGGGCATGCAGCCATTTATGCGAGCCAGGGGCCGGCGGGCGTCACCGTGTATGACCAGTACGCGCATCCGCGCAAGCCAATTGGCCCACGGGTATTGCGCTGGGGCCATGCATCGGACGTGAACAACGGGGACAGGTTTCATGTCGTCGAGTAAGGCTGCGCTTTGGGCAATGTGCGCCTGCGCCGCCGCCGTGAGTCCGGCCAGCGCGGCGCAGCTGAGTTGTCCGGTGCTGCCCGCTACCCAGGAACGCTACGTCCAGTTGTTCGACGGCGCGCCCAGCGAGCAGGTTTCCCTCATCGCCGACCAGGGCGACGCTCGTCGCGGCAGCTGGAAAATCGGCTACGTGTACGACCAGGGCCGCGCGCTCACCCTGCAATGCGTCTACGCCAATCAGGCCACGCGCGACATCGCCATTCCCGGGCGCGTCGACGTGTGCCGCTACCAGACCAACGGCGCCGGCCTGACGAAGCTCGACTGCGAGTGACGCACCCGCGCACCCATGCGCGAGACGGTCCGCCCGATACACGGCCAGCGTGCTATCGTCATTGCACCCCGTATCGCCTGCCGCGCGCCGCCCTCATGAGCCACGTCCGCTATCCTCTCGGACCCGATGACCGGGTGCATCTGCTGTGCTGGCTCACGTGCGGATTCCTCGGCGCGTTCTATCTCGACGGCGACTGGCCCGATCCCTCCTTCCAGGTGCGCGCGGCGCATCGCTGGCTCGACCGGCATCATCGCGCCGCCGACTGGATCGAAACCGCACGGCTCTCCGTCACGGCGCAGGCGCTCGCTTCCCGTCTGTCGAACCTGCTGGACAACGACACCGCACGCGGCGACGTCGAACGCATTCTGGACAGCGAGGAGCTCGACTACGAGAACGCGCTGGTTCAACGCGTCTATCACGAGTGCCGGGCCACGCTGGCCAGCAAGGGCAAACCGCCGCATTGAATCGTTTGCGACCGCGCACGGCGATCAAATTTCATGCCGCGTCGGGCGCGCGTCTTGATGCGCCAAAGGTTGCGGCAGCGACTTTTTTTTCGCTCTGAAGAATGTGCGGCACCCCACATTGGCGGCATGCAGCGCATTGCTACCATCGGCGCGCCTGCTCGCACGTCGATGTTCGCGCCTCGCGATCCTCATTGATCCCGAAGCGAATTGGCACCACCGTCAGCGGCCACCCGATCGAAAACAACCGAAAACAAATGGACACTGAACGGAGGTCGCCATGCCCCGCTGCATTCATTCGCCTGTTTCACCATCCTCGACGCGCCTGCGACCGCTCGCCGCGCTCGTGCCTCTGATCGCAAGCCTCGCCTACGCCACCGTTGCGCACGCCGCGCCGCCATTGCCAAGCGGCGGGCAGTTCGTCGCGGGCAGCGGTTCGATCGGCGGCGGCGGTCAGTCGCTCACCATCAATCAGACGACGTCGCGCGGCGTGATCGACTGGAACAGCTTTTCGATCGGCAGCGGCCGGCAGGTCACGTTCAACAACGGCAGCGGCGCGACGCTCAATCGCGTGACGGGCGGCGACGCGTCGGTGCTGCTCGGCCAGCTGAGCGCGAGCGGCAGCGTCTATCTCGTCAATCCACAAGGCGTGCTTGTCGGCCCCGGCGGCGTGGTCGCGACGGGCGGGCGCTTCGTCGCCTCCGCGCTGGATGTCGGCGACGCCGCGTTCATGCAGGGCGGCCCGCTGACGCTCGCGGGCGGCGGCAACGGCATGGTCATCAACCTGGGCAAGATCGGTTCGAGCGGCGGCGATGTGTTCCTCGTGTCGCGCACGGCCGTCATCAACGCCGGGACCATCAGCGCGCCGCAAGGCACCGCCGAACTCGCGAGCGGCAGCCAGGTGTTGCTGCAGGATGCGTCGGGCGGCCAGCAGGTCTTCGTGCAGGCCGGCAGCGGCGGCTCCGTGATGAACGCCGGCGCGATCCAGGCGGCGCAAGCCAGCCTGCAAGCCGCCGACGGCAACGTTTACGCGCTCGCCGGCAACAGCGCGGCGATCCGCGCGACCGGCACCGCGACGCGCGACGGCCACGTCTGGCTCGTCGCCGATCAGGGCGCGGTCCACGCCAACGGCTCGATCGCGGCAGCCAATGCGGACGGCAGCGGCGGCTCCGTGGAGACGCACGCCAACGCGCTCGATGTCGCGGGCGCGGACGTGCATGCGGGCAACTGGACGCTCGGCGCGCCCGCGCTCACCGTCGATCAGCCGACCGGCACCGCGCTCGCGCGCAGTCTCGCCAACGGCACGTCGGTCGTGGCCCAGAGCAGCAGCGGCGATCTCGCGGTGAACGGCTCGGTCCAGTGGACCGGCAACGGCTCGCTGACGCTCAACGCGGCGCACAGCGTGTCGATCGGCGCCGGTTCGACGCTGGCCAACAGCGGCAACGGCAATCTCACCCTGCGCGCCGATTCGGCCGGCGCCGACAACGGCGGCAGCGTGACGAACGGCGGCACCATCGACTGGTCGAAGAGCGGCGGTATCGTGAGCGCGCTCTACGACATGAACGGCAGCTACGCGCCGGGCACCGTGCTCACGAACAGCGGCTGGACGGCGGCGCAATACAGCGGCCTCGTCACGCAGGCGACCGGCTACAAGTTCGTCAACACGCTCGCCGACCTGAAGAACGTCTCGCAGGACCTGGCGGGCAACTACGCGCTCGGCAAGGACATCGACGCGAGCGCAACCGCGTATCCCAACTACTTCACGCCGATCGGCCAGACCACTACCGCGCCCTTCACCGGCCAGTTCGATGGCTTCGGCCACACGATCGACCAGCTCGCCACCGCCGCCGACCTCGACAACGACTACTTCGGCATGTTCGGCGTCATCGGCACGAAGGGCGTCGTGCGCGACCTGAACCTCACGAACGGCAACACGGGCGGCAATACGTCAGGCGGGCTGGGCCTGCTGGTCGGGCAGAACAACGGCTATGTCACCTACGTCAACACCACCGGCAGCGTCTCGCAGAACGGCTTCGGCGGCTTCGGCGCGGGCGGCGTCGCGGGCGTCAACAACGGCACCATCGCGCGCTCGTCGAGCACGGCGGACGTCGGCTACCAGACGGCGGCGGGCGGGCTCGTCGGGGTGAACAACGGCACCATCGCGCAGTCGTACGCGACCGGCTTCACGCGCGGCGGCACGCACGGCAACACCGGCGGACTTGTCGCGTTCAACTCGGGGCTCATCACGCAGTCGTATGCGACGGGCGGCGTCGGCGGCTTCGGCGGCGGCGGACTCGTGTACAGCAACGGCACGACCGGCGTCATCAACGAATCCTTCGCCACCGGCCAGGTGGGCGGCGGCGGGCCTCCGGGCGATCCGGAAGGCGGCATCGCGGGCTACAACACGGGCGCCATCCACAACAACGTCTACTGGAATCGCGACACCACCATCCGCACCACCGCCGCCGCGTCGAACTCGGGCACCGCGCCGCCCGACTCCAACGGGCTCAGCACCGCGCAGATGAGCAACGCGTCGAACTATCTGGACTGGAACATTCCGGCAGGCGGCGTATGGGCGATGCCCGCCGGCGCCACGCATCCGATACTCCAGTGGCAGCAGGCGCATTGAGGCGTTGAACGAAGGCGTCCCTAGCTTCCGATCACAAGGAAGATCTCGCCCAGGGGCGCCTTCGATCCGTTGGGCACCACGGCGCGCAGCGGAAAACCATAGGTGCCGCGCACGCTGACGAAGCGTCCCATCTGCACGCGAATGCCGGCGCCGACGCTCGCCAGCGACGCATTGTTGACCTCGCCGAACTCCGGGATGCGGTTCCATACGTGCCCGGCATCGAAGAACACGAAGGGCTGCACCGCCGCAATGCCCGCCGTGAGCGCCGGCGCGCGCAGTTCCGTCTGCACGTTCCAGCCGCGGTCGCCCTGCGCCGCGTAGGGTTCGTAACCGCGCACGGTGGCATCGCCTCCAAGGCCGAGTTCTTCGCTCGGCAACAGCGTGCTCCCGGTCCACTGCGCCAGTCCGCGCGCCGATACCGAAAACCCTGTGGCCGCAATGGCCAGATCCCGCGATGCCGCCAACTGCACATACTGGTAGCGCGGCTTCGCGCCGAGGCGCGCGGTGTCGTAGGCCACGTCGTTGCTGCTGCCGTCGAAATAACCGGGGCTGGCGTACAGCGCGGCGTTCAGATGCGTGTCGCCGCTCGCGTCGCTGTTCGACAGATCGTAGGCCAGCACGAACTGGTGAATGTGCGTGTTGGCGTTGAACACCTGGAAGCCGCCGAACTCCAGGTCATTGTTCGAGCGCTTGAAGTCGTAGCCGATCTGCACCTGCTGTTGCCACGCGCCCGCGTGATCGAGCGGCGGCAGGCGCCAGTCGTAGCGCAGGCTGAGCTGGGCGCTGAGGCCGGTTTGCCCGTAGCTGTCCGGCAAGCGCGGCGTGCTCTGTGCAAACACGCCGAACAACTCGATGCGGTCGCCGTCATGCAGCGGCGCGACGAAGTTGAACGCATGCGCGATGAAGCGCGCACGATCCGGCCGCCCTTCGATATCGGGATTGCCGCTCACAAGATCATTGCTCGCGGTCATCTGATAGCTGAAGCGCGCGTCGATGCCGAACAGGTTGCCGTAGTCGAAGCCCGCGAGAAGCCGGTCGCGGCCCAGCGCGCGGACGCCGTCGTTGTTGTAGCCGCCGTAGACCCGGAACGGGAAGCGATCTTCGGTTTGCAGGATGACGTCGGTCGTGTTGAGCGCCGCGCCCGGCGCGTAGACCACATCGACACGGCGGTAAGGATTTGCATTGAGCAGTGCCAGGCCGGACGCGACATCCGCCTCGCGAATCGGCGCGCCGCTCGTCAGAGGCATCTCGCGTTCGAGCAACGCGTCGGAAAACCAGCGGTTGCCCTTCGGCACGACGCGGCCCGTCCGGTATTCGGCCACGACGATCTTCACGACGCCACCGCTCACATCCTGTTCGGGCACATACACATCGACGAGCGGCTGGCCCGCTTCGCGATAACGCGCCACCACCGCGCGGCGAATCTCGGCGAGGCGCGCGAAGGTGAGCGGCCGGTGCAGGTCGTCGGAGAAGCGGTCGAGAAAGTCAGGCGTCAGCAGCGGCAGATTCGCTGCCGTGATCGCGCCGCCGGCGCCCGCCTGCGGAGCAGATGCCATCGCCGCGTCCGCACTCGTGAAGGCCAGACCATGCAGATCCTGAATGGCGACGCGCTGCGAGTCGTCGCCGGGCTGGGGCGGCCGGGGCGCCTCGCGCGGACGCTCGGAAGACGGCGGCGCAAGCGGCGCGACGTCGCGCCAGGATTGCGCGCAGGCGTCGTGAATCGGCGCGATACACAGCAATGTCGTGGACAACGTCGCGGCAAGAAGGCGCGAACCCCGTATGATGCGGTTTCCGGCAAGCTGAGCCATGCATGCGGCGCCGCGCTCCGGCGATCGTCATTGGGCTTCGCATGGTATCAGCCGCGTCTGCGCCGCAGATGTGTCCGATCGTACGATGACACGGTCATAACGCACCCTTCGCGGAACAATTCCTGCGCTTGCCGCGTCATGGCTCGAAGACTCGTTGTCCATTGAGTAGAAATGACGCGCGGGATTATCGCAGCGTCTGTAGAAAACGCCGAAATGCCGTGCGCGGCATGCCGCCCGACCAACCGAATCCCGCTTTTCGCAACCGGCGCGATCAACAAGCCAGACCGCATTCAGGACGATGATGGACAAAACCTCCACCGCCGGCACGGCCCGCCCCGACCCGCGTGACGCTCTCGCCGTCGACGACTGCGCACGCGAGCCGATCCACATTCCTGGTGGAATCCAGCCGCATGGCGTGTTCTTCAGCGTGGACGCGCACGGCCACATCCTGCAGGTGAGCGGCAATGTCGCCGCGTTCGCGCACCTCGCGCCCGAGGCCTGCCTGGGACGCGCACTGTCCGACGTGCTCGGCCCGGCCGCCAGCGAGCGCGCGGTCGCGAGCCTGAAACACCTGTCGCGCGACGGCATGGCCCTGCACGTAGGCAACGTGATGATCGATGGCTGGACGTCGCACGGTCCGATGGCGATCATCGTGCATCGGCATGACGGGCTGCTGTTCGTCGAAGCCGAGCCGGCACAGGACACCGCCGATGTCTTCTCGACCATCTATCCGCTCGTGCGCTCGTTCGTCACCGAAGTCCAGACGATGCGCACCGTTGAACAGCTGTGCCAGTTCGCCGCGACGGAAATCTCGCGCATCACCGGCTTCGGTCGCACGCTGGTCTACAAGTTCGACGAAGAAGGCCACGGCAATGTGCTGGCCGAAGCCGTCGATCCCGGCTATCCGTCCTATCTGCGCCAGCATTTCCCGGCCTCCGACATTCCGGCGCAGGCGCGCGAGCTGTATCGCAGGAACCGCATCCGCCTGATCTCGAACGCCAATTACGAGGCCGCGCCGCTCGTTCCCGTGCTGCATCCGCAGACAAAGCGGCCCACCGATCTCACGTATGCATCGCTGCGCAGCGTGTCGCCGGTTCACCTGCAGTACATGCGCAACATGGGCACGCTGGCTTCGATGTCGATGTCGATCCTCGTCAACGACACGCTCTGGGGCCTGATCTCCTGTCACCACGCGACACCGCGTCTGCCGCCTTTCGAAGTGCGCACCGCGTGCGAGCACGTCGCGCAGATCGTATCGCTGCAGATCGAGGCGCGCGAGACGCAGGACGAGGCGCACTACCGGCTCGAACTGCGGCGCATGTTGTCCAAGCTGCTTTCGTCGATGGCGAATACCGACAGCTTCGTCGAGGCGCTCGTCAACGACCCTTCGGACCTGCTCGGCTTCACGCGCTCGTCGGGGGCCGCGGTGATCTTCGAAGGACGCACGTCGCTGGTCGGCGTGACGCCCGGCGAGCATGCGGTGACCGCGCTGGTCGACTGGCTCGATGACCAGAGCGAGGACGTGGTGATGTCGGACCACGCATCGCAGGACTGTCCGGCGCTGGCCGGCTCGCCGGACGTCGCGGGTTTCCTGGCGGTGTCGATCTCGAAGATCTATCGCAATTACGTCGTCTGGTTCCGCCAGGAAGTGGTACAGACCATCGAATGGGCCGGCGATCCGCGCGCCAAGCTCACCGGGCTGGCCGAATCGCTCTCGCCGCGCCTGAGCTTCGAAACATGGACCGACGTGGTGCGCAACCGCTCGCTGCCGTGGCGGTCCGCTGAACGTGAGATCGCGCTCGAGTTTCGCGCGGCGGTGCTCGGCATCGTGTTGCGGCGCGCGGAGGAAATCGCCCAGCTCGCGACCGAACTCGGCCGCGCCAATCACGAGCTGGAAGGGTTCTCCTACACGGTCTCGCACGATCTGCGCGCGCCGCTGCGGCATATCGTGAGTTTCGCCGACCTGCTCAAGCAGATCGACGGCGACAAGCTCTCCGAGCGCGGACGCGGCTATCTGGAGCGCGTGGTGACGTCGGCGCGTTTCGGCGGCCGTCTGGTCGACGACCTGCTCTCGTTCGCGCAACTGGGCCGCGCGGCATTGAGGCCGCATCCCGTTGATGTGCGCGCGCTCGTCCACACCGTGATCCAGAACGACATCGACGAACAATGGTCCGCGCGCGTGCGCTGGATGGTGGACGCGTTGCCGTCCATCGAAGCGGACCATGTCTTCCTGCATGTGGCGTTGACGAACGTCCTGTCCAACGCGGTGAAGTTCAGCGCGCAGCGTCCGCAGCCGGAGATTCATGTCGGCGCACAGGATGGCAGCGGTGAACTGGCCGGGTATGTCGTGTATTTCGTGCGCGACAACGGCATCGGCTTCGACATGCGCTACGTGGACAAGCTGTTCGGCGTGTTCCAGCGCCTGCACGTCAACGATGCCTTCGACGGCACCGGCATCGGACTCGCGAATGTCCGGCGCATCATCGAGCGGCATGGCGGCAAGGTCTGGGCGGAAGGCGCGCCCGACGCCGGCGCCACCTTCTATCTGGCGCTGCCGAAGCAGTATCGGCCGGAGAGCGGCGTGCGGCGCGACACGGCTGCCACAGCGCTGGCGCGGCTCGTGGCGGGCACGGGCGGTACGGCGTATGACGTCGGCCAGATCATCGGGGGCCCGGAGCCGAAGAAGGAATAGGTTTCCTTCAAGCGCAGCATGACAAAGCGGCCGCGATCTTTCGAGCGCGGCCGCTTTTGCTTGATACCGCCAGGTTTCCGCTTAGAAGCGGTGGCGCAGGCCGACCGTTGCAGCAACCTGGTTGCCGGTCGACGACGGCGACAGCGTGTTGATCATCGCCACGTTCGCGCCGGCATCGCCGAGCTGACCCGAAGCATGCTGGTACACACCTTCGAGATAGACGTCGGTGCGCTTCGACAGCATGTAGTCGGCTTGCAGCGAGACGGTTTGCCACTTCGGATCGCCCGAGCCGTGCGCGCCCGACACCTTGCCGTCGGTGTAGGTGTAGGCGGCATTGAGGCTCAGCGCCGGCGTCAGCATGTAGCGGCCGTTCAGCTCGAAGTTGTTCAGGTGAAGGTTCGCGTCGTCAGGTATGGCGACTGACGTGCCGCCCTGCGCCCCGGCGATCAGGTTGTCGAAGTGCGTGTTGGTCCACACGAAGCCGACGGTGGCTGGGCCGTAGGTGTAGTTCACTGCGGCGCCGAAGGTGCGCTGCAGTTCCGCTGTCAGGTTGGCGTTGTTGCCCTGACCTGCCGACACCGCGCCGGCCGCGTTCAGATTGTTGGGCGAGTTGTTCACTTGCAGGTACGCGGCGGCGGCGTTCAGCGGACCGTTGCCGTAAGATGCGCCCGCACTCCACGCGCGGTTGTTCGAGAACTGGCCCGCGTCATTCGAGAAGCCATACAGGCCGCCGAACTTGAAGCCCGCGTAGTTGACGCTTTGATACTTCACCGAGTTCTTGATCGAGAACGAATGGTCGAGATTGTCGTTG
The DNA here is from genome assembly GCF_031451315.1 of Caballeronia sp. LZ032. NCBI lineage: Bacteria > Pseudomonadati > Pseudomonadota > Betaproteobacteria > Burkholderiales > Burkholderiaceae > Caballeronia > Caballeronia sp. LZ032. Next base: position 79,127 of record NZ_JARUXP010000003.1, on the reverse strand, counting down.
TCGAACGGATGGGCGCTCAAGTTGTTGCCGAAGCCGGCGCCGGCCTCCGAAAACGGCCCAAGGTAATCGACCACTGAATCGTACTGGCGGCCCAAGGTCAACGTACCGAACTGGTCATGTTGCAGGCCGACATAGGCCTGGCGATTGAACATCGTGTTGCTTTCGGTGTAGCGGCCGTTGTTGATGTTGAAGCCGCTCTCCAACTTGAAGAGCGCATGCAGGCCGCCGCCGAGATCCTCAACGCCCTTGAGGCCGAAGTAGGTGTCCGAAAGCGAGCCGCTGCCTTCTCCCCAGTTGCTGTGTCCGTGCTCGTTGTTCGCGTAGACGAGGCCCGCGTCCAGCGTGCCATACAGGGTGACGCTGCTTTGCGCCTGCGCCGACGCGGCGAATGCGCCCAGCACACCCGCGATGATGAGAGTTCTTTTCATGATTGTGCGAAGTCCTTTTAAAGCGAAAGCTTTCCGGGGGTTGGCCGGCTGAATTACTGGCCACTCGACCTTGTGAAACTGGGACTCACTTTATTCGACGGTTGCCGGAATGTGGCAAGAGTGTGGACGCAATAATATTTTGCAGATTTTAATAATGGACATCGAATCGGTTTCAGAGCTCTTCAAGAAAAGGCATCGCGCGTTTCAGATTCTGAATTGTCCCGTCACCCTTGTTGCGCATGGACGACGCCATTGCTGCGCATCCGGGAGAAGTTAATTGCGGCAGGCGAACTTCCAGCCGGCATCAAGCGTTGATAAGCTGGCGCATGCCTGCAGAACTCCGAGAGGTCATTTACTGCAGCGAGGAGCGGCGTCGCGAGAGGGGGCCGCTCCTTTTTTTATTTTCAATATCCTTGCATATTCAATTCATTCGATTTCGATTTCTTGAATTCCGAATGACCGACGCATTCCGGGTGAAGTCCGGGTGAAGAAATAACGCTGGCTCATTATAAAAATAATCGCAACAGCGACAATCCCAGGCGGTCGCATTAGCACAAGTTTGCCCGTCCAGGACACCCTCCTGCCTCGACATTGCCGGGCGCAGGTAGGCATTTCAAATCCGCTCGTTCCGATTGAAGAATTTCCGCATGGCGCGGAGCCGTATCGGGAGGTGCAAGCGCCGCAACTTAACTGAAGGCCAAGATTAGAGCAATTGCTCGGACAATTTGTAACTGCCCGACAACCCCTTGCCACGGCGGCATGCCCGAGATCGCTCACCCGACATTTTCATTTGGAAACATCTTGAAGCCGCGCAAAACGTCAATGGGGTACATCCCTTGCTCAAGTGGTAGCCTCTGAGCACCAAGCTGGAACATCAACATGAAAACAGGCATCAACGCAGTTTCCGTCCCCGCATTCCGACAGCGTCGACCGGCACAGTTCGCCGAGCGCGAGCTACAGCATCTCGAGATGGTCCTGGCGAACTTCGTCGAACGCAATACCTCGACCGACCGGCTTCCCTCCCGCTACTGGGACATGCGCGTCGCACAGCTCGATTCCGAGTACGATCTCGTCCCGTCGCAAAGTCAGCGCGTCGCCTCGCTGCAACGCAAGCTGGCATTGCTCGATTCGGCGCTTGACTCCGCCGCGGACGTCCAGGAAGGTCAGCAAAACCGGCGCGTGGCCGCCTGACGCCAATCAGCATCCGCTCGGGCGATTGCGTAATCGCCTAGCCCGCAGCTTCAGTCCACTCGTCGATCATGGCGCGCGCCGCGGTGTGCCCGCTCATCAGTGCGTCTTCCGCGGAAGCAAAGGTCTGAAAGCGCTCGCTCTCGACGCGCAGCGGCGAGAACGCCGTGACGGGCCGTCCCGAACGACTGATCGTCACAATGGCAAGATAATGCGCGGTTACCGGAACAGGCACGATCCGGCCGTTTGCTTGCACCGCGACTTCGAGCACGAAGCCCTTGTGGTTGTACGACCGTATCATTGCGCCACCCCGCCGCTTGTGGACCACGCCCAAGGAAGCGTCGTGATCGGCAGCGAATTGCGCTGTGCATGACGCCTGCCATTGCAGCAAGCATCGCGTGTGCCTGTGGAGGTTTAAGCCTAACGAGAGCTAACGTGCGCGGCGAAGCACCATTTGCGCGACATCCGACGCAAGGTCGGCGCGCAGTTCGGCCCATTTCCCGAGCAGTGAAGCATCGTCGGTAAAGAAGTAAGGCGTGTGCGACCACTGTTCGACCTGATCGCCTGAAGTGGCGAGTTCGAAGATGCGAAGATCCTGATCTTCACTCACTCCGGTGCGCACCAGCTCCCTGAAAGACTGGATGCCGTGCAGTTCGACATTCTGGATGCCGACACCATGCACCACCGCCATGACCGTCTTGCCAATACGCCATGCCGCCTCACGACTGTCCGCGAGGACAAACGCAACGCTTTTGACCGGACGTTCGAACTTCATGCGGAACAGGCGGGACTTGCATTGCTCACTGAGTTGCGTATTCATGGCGCTCGAACTTGCATGCTCCACTGGGCGGGCCTCAGGCATCGATGCACCAGCATGGGCCTTGCCGTGGAAGCGAAGAAGAAGGAAGTGCGCGAGCGTCGGTTGACCGCATCGCATCGCTTAGAGCAGACGATGCAGAAGTTGTTCCCGCTTTGACGCCTCGATGTGAGCGTTGGTGTCCAGCCGATTGCATCGGCGTTCGAATGAAATCTTGCGCAGGGTTGCGGAAAGCTTTTCAACTCACTGCGCATCGAAAAGATATTGAAAGTGCGTATGCACGTGCGTTCAGTGATTCAGTTCTTCGAGCCGCAAGCCGTTGGTTCGCGGACCGAACACGCCGATCGCCAGCGCCACCAGCAGCATGCACACCGTGATGCCGGCGAACACGCCCGGCACGCCGGACTCCTTCAACAGGAACGCGATGATGAAGCCCGACATCATCGCGCCGGCGCGGCTCGCCGAATACACGATGCCGCTTGCCCGGCAGCGCACGGCAGTGGGAAAGAGCTCGGTCTGGTAGGCGTGATAGCACACGGAGATGGTCTGGCCCGCAAGCGAGATCAGCACGCCGAGTGCGATCAGCGCGACCGGAGACTTCATCTGTCCGAACGCCAGACCGCTCGCGATCACGACGAGCGCCCCGCCGACGATCAACCACTTGCGCTGAATGCGGTCGGCATAAAACATCGCGAGCAGCGGGCCGAGCGGCAATGCGAAGGCGATGACGAACGAATACAGCAGACTCTTCGTGACGGTCACGCCCTGTCCGATGAGCAGCGTCGGCACCCAGTTGGCGAAACCGTAATAGCCGATCGCCTGGCAGAAGTTGAAGGCAATCAGCATGATGAGGCGCGCCCGATACGGCGCCTTGAACAGCTCGCCGAGCGCCGCACGCCGATGCGACGGCTGTTCGACGAAGGCCGCGGGCGGCGGCAACGGCTCGCCTGATTGCCGCGCGACGACGCGCTCGATGTTGCCGACCACGCGTTCGCATGCTTCCGTACGCCCGTGCATTGCGAGCCAGCGCGGGCTTTCCGGCACCGCGCGCCGGATGAACCAGACGATGACCGCGCCCACCGATCCCGCCAGCACCACGATGCGCCAGCCATCGAGGCCGAACACGGTCTCGGGCACGAGCCAGTACGAGAGCAGCGCGGCGACGGGCGCGGCGGCGAACATCACGGTCTGGTTGAACGCCATCGCGCGGCCGCGCATGTGTTGCGGCACGAGTTCGGTGACGTAACTGTCGATGGTGATGATCTCCACACCTACGCCGATGCCCGTCACGAAGCGCCAGAAGATCACGCCTTCGGGCGTGGTCTGGAACGCCATGATGGCGGAGCCGATCGAGTACCACAGCAGCGAAACCGTGAACACGCTGCGGCGTCCATAGCGGTCGGGCAGCCAGCCGAAACAGAAGGTGCCGATGAACAGTCCCGCAAAGGTCGCCGCGATGAATCCGGCGATGCCGCTGAAGCCGAAGAACGCATGCGTGGTGGTCTGCAACAGACCGCTGCGCGCCATGCCCGGCGCGATATAGCCGGTGAAGATGAGATCGTAGATTTCGAAGAAGCCGCCGAGCGAGATGAGGAACACAAGCATCCACAAATGCCGCGTGATCGGCAGGCGGTCCATGCGCGCGGAGATCTGCGCGCCGGGCGTCATGTCGACGCGGATGTCGGGAGAAGCGAGCGGCTCTGCGACCGCGCTGAAGGTGGGCTGCATTGTCTTTGTCTCCTTGGTGCGTCCGTGACTGCCTCGTTGTTGCGGCCGGCAACGGACCCATGCCACTCTGTAAGCGACGGCGCGGTTTGTTATATGCGCCTGTCGCGATGCATCACGCCGTAACGGTTTTCGTCATTTTGGTCAGCTGTCCCAGCACTTCTTCGGTATGCTCGCCCACCGCCGCAAGCGGTTGCCGCACGCCGGGCCGGCGTCCGCCCATCGTGAGCGGCAGCAGGACGACATCGGTCGAGCCGCCGTCGTCGGTCTGCATCGGCACGAGGCCGCCGCTCGCTTTCAGATGCGGATCGTCGAGCAGCTGCTCGGGACGCACGATGGGCGCATACGGAATGCCGGCGGCTTCGAGCTTCGGCGCGAGTTCGTCCACGCGATGCAACGCGAGAATCTCGCCGAGCCGCGCGAGCAACGCCGGCCGCACCGCGACGCGCATCGCGTTGGTGGCGAACGCCGGGTCGCGCGCGAGGTCGGGCCGTTCGAGCACGTCGCACAGCGTGACGAACTGCTTGTCGCTCACCGCGCCGATGAACAACTGCTCGTTGTCGGCGAGCGTGAACACGTCGTACACACTCCAGGCCGACACGCGCGACGGCATCGGCGGCGGCGCTTCGCCGGTCATCGCGTATTGCTGCATGTGTTGCGCCGACAGGAACACGCAGTTCTCGAACAGCGCGCTCTGCACTTCCTGACCGCGGCCGTCGCGTTCGCGTTCGCGCAACGCGGCCAGCACGCCGATAGCGCCGAACATGCCGCCCATGATGTCGTTCACCGACGTTCCCGCGCGCAGCGGACGGCCCGCCGGACCGGTCATGAAGGCGAGTCCGCCCATCATCTGGACGACTTCGTCGAGCGCGAGACGCTTCTCGTACGGGCCTGGCAGAAAGCCTTTGTGCGACACGTAGATCAGCTTCGGGTACGACTTCGACAGCGTGTCGTAGTCGAGCCCGAGCTTCGTCATCAGTCCGGGACGGAAGTTTTCGAGCAGCACGTCGCAGCCGCCGATCAGTTCCAGCGCGGCTTCGCGCCCCTCGTCCGTGTGCAGGTCGAGCACGACGCTCTTCTTGTTGCGATTGAACGAGCGAAAGAATCCCACGCCGAGGCCCGGCAGGTTGCGCGTCTTGTCGCCGCCGGGCGGTTCGATCTTGATGACCTCGGCGCCGAGATCCGCGAGGATCATGCCGCAGGTCGGTCCCATCACCATGTGCGTGAATTCGATCACGCGAATGCCGTCGAGCGGCAGGGCTGAATGAGTCATGAGGTCCTCAGGCTTCGATTGCGGAGGGTTGTGCGAATGTGACCGGCAGGCCCGCGCGTGCGAGCGCGCCGTGCAGCGTTTCGCCTTCGAGCCAGTGCGCGAGTTGCGCACGCAGCGACAGCAGGGCGGGAAGATCGATGCCGGTCTCAATGCCCATTTCGGCGAGCATGAACGCGAGATCCTCGCTTGCCGCGTTGCCGCTCGCGCCCGGCGCATGCGGACAGCCGCCGATGCCGGCGAGCGTCGCGTCGAAGCGCGCGACGCCGGTGTCGAGCGCGGCATGGACGTTGGCGAGCGCGAGGCCGCGGGTGTCGTGGAAATGGCCGCACCAGAAGCGCTCGCCCGCGATGCGCCGCGCCTGTTCGAACAGCCGGCGCACGGCGGCAGGACCTGCATAACCCACGGTATCGGCGATGCTCACGCGATCCGCGCCCGCATCGAGCAGCGCCTGCATGAGGCGCAGCACCTCGGCGGGATCGACGCGGCCCTGAAGCGTGCAGCCGAACGCCGTGCCGATGCCGCCCTCGATCAGCGTCTTGGCTCCCGACGCATCGCGTGCCGCCCGCATCCGCGCCACTTCGTCGATCACTTCGTGCGGCGTCTTGCGCAGGTTCGCGAGGCTGTGCGCGTGGCTGGCGGAAAGCGGCACGAGCATGAGATCGGCCTGTGTGTCGAGCGCGCGTTCCGCGCCCTTCAGGTTCGGCACCAGCACGGACACGAACAGTCCGGGCAGACGCTTCGCGAAGGCGACGAGTTCGGCCGTGTCGGCGAGTTGCGGCAGGAGGCGCGCCGGCACGAACGAGCCGACTTCGATTTCGCGCTGGCCGGCCGCGTGAGCGGCGGCGATCCATTCGATCTTGTGCGCCGTCGGCAGAATCGTGGGGATGCTTTGCAGACCGTCGCGCAGACCGACTTCGCGGATCACGGCGCGTGGGGGGAACGCGGACATGAGCTTTCGTCTCCAGGTGTTCTTTGTATGTGTTCCACTCTAGACATTCCGCAATTGCCGAGAAAGCGGTAATTTGGAAGCTTCACGATTCCGGTTCGGAATGTCTCCGGAACGCCCGGAACCTCATTAGAGCCTCCGCCCGCCATGCGCGACATCGATCTGAAGACCCTCCGCCTGTTTGTGACGGTCTGCGAACACCAGAACATCGCGCGCGCGGCGCAGGAGGCGCATATCGAGCCGTCGGCGATCAGCAAGCGCATCGCGCAGCTTGAGACGGCGCTCGGCGTGCCGCTGCTGACGCGCTCGCGACGCGGCGTCGAACCCACGCCGGCCGGCGGCGCGCTGCTGGAACACGCGCGCAGCGTGCTGTTCACCATGGAGCGCATCGCCAACGACGTCGCCGCGTTCGGCAGCGGTCTGGTCGGACGCGTGAGCATTTGCGCGTCGGCATCGGCGATCGCGGAAGCGCTGCTCGACGATATCGCGTCGTTCATGCGCGAGCCGGCCAACCAGAACATCAAGGTGGACGTGGAAGAACGGCTGTCGCACGAACTCGTGCGGCAGTTGCGCGAAGGCGTGGCGTCGGTGGGCGTGTGCTGGGACAGCGTCGATCTGCGCGGGCTGCAACACCGCACCTACCGGCACGACCGGCTGGCGCTCGCGGTGCCGCCGGATCATCCGCTGGCGCGGCGGCGCTCGGTCAGCTTCGAGGAATCGCTCGCGTTCGAGCATGTCGGCCTGCCGCCCGCCACCGCCGTTCACACGATGCTCCAGCGCGCGGCGGCGCAGGCGGGCAAGTCGATGTCGTATCGCGTGATCGTGTCGAGCTTCGACGCGGCGTTTCGCGTCGTCGCGGCCGGGCTGGGCATCAGCGTCGTGCCGATGGAAGTGGCCGGCACCTACCGCGAGGCGCTCGGCATCGCGGCGGTCCCGCTGTCCGACGACTTCGCCGCGCGCCGCTTTGTGATCTGCTTCAGGGATTTCGACACGTTGCAGCCTGCGGCGCAACGTCTCGTCGAACATCTGGAAACCCGGGCGCGGCGCTAGCCGGGCGCTTCGCAGAACACGGTTTGGGCGTCTTTCTTTTCGACCGTCAGATTGACGGAGCGCGCGCCGCCGGGACGCGTGCAATGGATCTTGCCGGCCGGCACCGTCAGCAACTCGCCGGCGTGCAACTCGACCGCGCCTTCCTCGAACTCGATGACCAGCGTGCCCTCCACGCCGATGAACGTCTCGTCAGAATCCGGATGGAGATGCCAGCGGTAAGGCGCGTCCATCACGCTCAGGTGGACGGCGTGATCGTTGACGTTCGCGATCACGCGGTTCAGGTAGCCGTCGCGGGCGGCATCGGCGAGGGCGGCGTAGTCGATGGAATCGGTCATGTGCGGACGCAATCGATCAGCTGGAACGCTTCAGCCTAACGCCGCACGCAACGCGGCACAAACGAATGTTTCTGACGCGTATGTGAGCTTCATTCACGCATGCCGGTTTCAGATACCGCCCTGAACGTTGGCATTGTTCGCATGGCCCATGATGGCCGCAAAGTTGCCGATGACCGGCGATGCATACGTGACAGGAGGCGCATCGAGCGGCAGCGGCGCGGGGCCGGAATCCGTCGCACGGGGATAGACGGGCAGCGGCGGCGCGCTCTGGGCGCTGGACGCGACCGGAAACACCGGCCCGCCGAGAATGCCCACGCCGATGAACGGATGGGCGTAAGCCACCGTCGCGATGCCGAAGGTCAGCTTGGCCGCGAGGATGACTTTCTTGAGCATTTTCATTTTTTCTGCGCCGATCGTTTTCATGGTCCTCTCCTCACTGCTTGTTTGTTTGTCGATGAAGGGAGTCTGCTCCGCGAGAATGAGAGAAAAATGAGCGTGCGCAGGGAGTCGCGCTCGCGACGATGCGTTCTACACTGAACCTTTGTCGAATCCCCGGCCGCCTCGCCATGCCCAGCCGCTTCACCGCCATCGTGATCGCCCTCGGCGCCGCCGCGCTGTTCGGCGCCGCCACGCCCGTCGCCAAGATCCTGCTCGGCGGCGTGCCGCCGTTCATGGTCGCGGGGTTGTTCTATCTGGGCAGCGGCATCGGCCTGGGCGGCGTCATCCTGTTGCGTTCAGGGGCCAATCATTCGAACGGATTGCGCGCCGGCGAGCTTCCCTGGCTCGCGGAAGCGATCGTCGCGGGCGGCGTCGCGGGTCCCGCGCTGCTGATGCTCGGGCTCACCAGCACGCCCGCCTCGACGAGCGCGCTGTTGCTCAATCTCGAAGGCGTGCTGACCGCCGCCATCGCGTGGCTCGTGTTCCGCGAGAACGTCGACCGGCAAGTGTTCCTCGGCATGGCGGCGATCGTCGCGGGCGGCGTCGTGCTCGCCTGGCAACCGGATGCAACGAGCGGCAGCGGCCTGCCGGGCGGCACGTTGCTGATCGTGCTGGCGTGCGCGTGCTGGGCCATCGACAACAATCTGACGCGCAAGATCTCGGCTGCGGACGCCACGCTCATCGCGTGCGCGAAAGGGCTCGTCGCGGGCGTGACGAATCTCTGCATCGCATTCGCGCTGGGCGCACGTCTGCCCGCGCCGGCGCCGCTGTTCGCCGCCATGGCGACCGGTTTCGCCGGCTATGGCGTGAGCCTCGTGATGTTCGTGATCGCGCTGCGGCACCTGGGCACGGCGCGCACGGGCGCGTACTTCTCCGTTGCGCCGGTGTTCGGCGTCGCGATCTCACTGGCCATCTGGCCGCATGCGCCGGGCGCGTTGTTCTGGATCGCCGCCGTGCTGATGGCGTTCGGCGTCTGGCTGCACGTGCGCGAACGTCACGAGCACGAACACACGCACGAGCCGCTCGCGCACACGCATCGTCACACACACGACGCGCATCATCGGCACGAGCACGACTTGCCCTACGACGGTGACGAGCCGCATACGCATCCGCACGCGCATCTGCCGATCACCCATACGCACGCACATTTTCCGGACGTGCATCACCGGCATGCACACGGCTAGCGCACCATTCACCACGAAGCAAGGAGACGCAGATGGAACGCCCGGACTACGCACAGGCCATCGCGCAATTGACTGGCGCGGCGGAATTGATCGCGGCAGACGCGCCCGCGGAGCAACGCGCGGAAGCGTTCGAAACGCTGGCGTATTTTCGCTTGCTGAAAACGCGCGTGAATGACACCAAGGCGCCCGCCGTGTCGAACGACGAGCTCTTCAAGGACACCGCGACCGCCGCGCTCACCCTCGCGGGCCGCAAGGAGTTTCTCGCGGCGGCTGCATTGCTCGAACAGGCGCGCGGCCTGTTGCGCGGCTAGCGGTGAACGCTTCAGAACAGTTCCATTTCGAGCGTCATCAAGTTGATCCACTTGACGGCCGTGCGCCGCTCCACGCCGTCGTCATGAATCGACCGTATCATCACGCGCTGGCCGCGTGCCTCCCCGAGCACTTCGACGATCCTGTTCCGATAACGCGCAAGCATGCCGCGTGACGGCTTGCGCTTTGTGCTCTTGCGGAGGGAAACTGCGGGCATGGCAGATGACAGCGATTTATGACGGCCACATCATAACGACGCGAACGTCATCCCTCAATTACTCATCGTCCCCAAACGCGAACCGCCACACCATGCGCCGAATCACTGTCCGGACTTCGCCCGTTCATGGCCGGGGCGTCTTCGCCCTCGCCGATCTGTCGCCAGGCACTCTGCTGCTCGAATACAAAGGCCTGCGTGTTTCATGGAAGGAAGCGCAACGCGTGCACGCGCGCTCGAGCCCCGAGGACGGCCACACATTCCTGTTCGGTCTCGACGACGGCAGCGTGATCGACGGTGCACGCGGCGGCAACTCGGCGCGCTGGCTCAATCACAGCTGCGCGCCGAACTGCGAGGCGGAGCAGGACGGCGAACGCGTGTTCATCCGCGCCATCTCGCCAATCGAGCGTGGTCAGGAATTGTTCATCGACTATCGTCTGACCGTCGATGGCCGCCGCACCGCAGCCGTCAAGCAACTCTATGCGTGCCGCTGTCTCGCGAGCGCTTGCCGCGGCACGATGCTGTCGCGCCCACGCTAGTCCCCGGCCGTCGGCGAAAGCTCCGGCGCATCCTGCTTGCCGCGTCATCCGTATGGAGTGAAGGCGAGCGGCGGAGCGCAAAGCGAAATGGTGACAGGGACTGAACGGCGGGCAGCAATGCTATATTGCGCGACATACTCAGCCTGGAGCGCAGCGCGGCCCTTTCTGCCCATGACGGACCCCTTTGCAGGCAGCACCGAACCTTCCGCCGATGCCGACCGCGAGCGCCGCGAACGCGCGAACCGGTTGCTCGTGAGCGTTGCCAGCGGCGACGAGCAGGCGTTTGCCGCGCTCTACCGGGACACATCGGCGCGTGTGTTCGGCGTCATCGTGCGCATGGTGCATGATCGCGCCGAAGCGGAAGACATCCTGCAGGACGTCTATGCCAGCGCCTGGCGCCGCGCGGAAACGTTCGATCCCGCGCGCGGCAGCGCCATCACGTGGCTCATCACGCTCGGACGCAATCGCACGATCGACCGGCTGCGTCAGCATCGCGAAGAACTGCTCGGCGACGATGAAACCCCTGAACTCGCCGACGAAGCGCCCACGCCCGCTGCCGCCGCGGAATGGAACGAAGAACGGCGTCGCCTCGAACTCTGTCTGGACCGGCTGGAAGCGCAACAGAAAAGCGCGATCCGTGAAGCCTTTTTCACCGGCGCAACCTATAGCGAACTCGCGCAGCGTCTCGCCGTGCCGCTCGGCACGATGAAGAGCTGGATCCGCCGCAGCCTGATGCAGCTCAAGACCTGCCTCGAACAATGAACACGCCCCTTCGCGACGACGACGATCTGCGCTGCGCCGAGTACGCACTCGGCGTGCTGGACGCGAACGAGCGCGCGGCGTTCGAAGCCGACGTGACGCGCGACGCCGCCCTGCAACGCCTGCTCGACGCATGGCAGCAACGGCTCGCGCCGCTCGCGCAGGATATCGGCCCGATTGAGCCGCCCGCGCGCGTCTGGACGCGCATCCGCCGCGACCTGGGCTTCCTGTCGCCGCAAGCGGACGTTGCCCAGGCGCCCGGCAAGCGCTGGTGGGACAGCCTGAGCCTGTGGCGCTGGCTGACCATCGGTGCGAGCGTCGCCGCGCTCGTGCTGCTCGGCGTGAACTTCAACTGGACGCGCCAGACGACGCAGGCGCCGGCCACCACGGCCGCGTCGAGCGAGTACATGGTCGCGTCGATCGCGCCCAAGGACGGCGTCCCGCACTGGACGGCAACCGTCGACGTGCGGCGCGCACGCATGGTCGTGATACCCGCTGCGCGCGTCTCCCTGCCGGCGGGGCGCACGACGGAACTGTGGCTGATCCCGCCGAACGCCAAGCCGATCCCGCTCGGCGTGTTTCCGTCCGACCAGCCCGCGACCATGTCCTTGCCGCCCGAGATCATGGCGCAGCTGAATGCGCAGGCCGTACTCGCCGTGTCCGACGAACCGTCGGGCGGTTCGCCCACGGGCGCGCCGACCGGACCGGTGCTCGGCACTGGCGCCATGCATACAACCTGACGCGCTTTATTGCAGGGCGGACGTGAGCGCAGCCGCGCTCCGCCGCGCGTCACGGCGTCACTGCGAAAGTCCCTTGCACGGGAGACGTCGAGTTTTCGTTCGCCGGCGGCGAACCGCATCCAGACACGCGCGGCATCCGTATTGCTCAATGAGAGCATCGATACGGATCCGCCAATGCCCTTCATCGTCACACTCGTCATCGTGGTCGCCGGACTCGTGCTGGTCTTCGCGGCCGCGTGGCTCCAGCAACTCCGCACCGAAAACGCCGGCATGGTCGATCCGGTGTGGGCCGCCACGCTCGGCATCGTCGCGCTGTTCATCGCCGCGAGCGCAACAGGTGCGCCACTCAATCGCGCGTGCGTCGCCGTGGGCGGCCTGCTGTGGGGCGGCCGCCTCGCGCTGCACCTGTGGCGCCGCAATCACGGCAAGCCTGAAGACCCGCGCTACCACGCATTCCGCGAACGCTGGGGCAAGCGCGCCGCACGCAACATGTTCTGGTTCTTCCAGTTGCAGGCCGTCATCTCGATGCTGCTCGCGGCCGCGTTCTTCGTGCCCGCCTATGCCGTCGAGCCGGCGAGCGCGGGGAACATCGTCGCGGCCATCGCGATCTGGATCGTCGCGGTCACGGGCGAAGCAGTTGCCGACAGGCAGCTAAAGCGTTTCGCCGCCGATCCGGCCCATCGCGGCAAGGTGTGCCAGGAAGGCTTGTGGCGTTACTCGCGTCATCCGAACTACTTCTTCGAATGCGTGCACTGGCTGGCGTACACGGCGCTTTCCATCGGGCTGCCGTGGGCGTGGGTCACGCTTGCTCCGCCTGTGCTGATGGCGTGGCTGCTGCTGAAGGTTTCGGGTATTCCGATTCTCGAAGCACGCCTGGCCGCGACGCGCGACGGCTATCGCGACTACATGCGCACCACGAGCGTGCTTGTGCCGTGGCCGCCGAAACGCGCCTGAAAACGCGCCTGACAGAGCCTGACAAGGAGACCCCGACACGATGACCTCCACCGTCCCGGAATCGCGCACGCTTGCCAACGCCATGCCGGCGCTGGATGAAAACTGGATCCTCCGCGCCTGCGAGCGTGGCTGGGTTCCCGATGTGCTGATGCGCGCCGGCATGCGCGCGCTGATGCGCCGCCGTCTCGCCGACGAGCACGCCGACGATGCCGCCCTGCGCGAGCAGGCCTTCGAGCGCTTCGTGGGCGAACTGCGCGCGAGTCCGATCGCCATCGAAACGCAGGCGGCCAACGCACAGCACTACGAGTTGCCGGACGCCTTCTTCGAGGCGCATCTCGGCGCGCGCCTGAAGTACTCGTGCAGCTACTATCCGCGCGGCGATGAAACGCTGCCGCAGGCCGAACAGGCGATGCTCGAGCTCTACGCGGAGCGCGCCCGTCTCGCCGATGGTCAGCGCATTCTCGATCTCGGCTGCGGCTGGGGCGCGCTTGCGCTGTGGATCGCCGAACGCTATCCGCGCGCACAGGTGGTGGCGCTCTCGAACTCGCACGGCCAGCGCGCGTTCATCGAAGCGCGGGCGCGCGAGCGCGGCGTCGGCAACCTGCGGGTGGTGACGGGCAATATCGTCGATTTCGAATTCGACTTCACACGCGGCGCGGACGCACCGTTCGACCGCATCCTGTCGATCGAGATGTTCGAGCACATGAAGAACTACGGGCGCCTGCTCGCCAAGATAGCAGGCTGGCTCAACGCCGACGGGCTGCTGTTCGTCCATCTGTTCGCGCATCGGACGCTTGCCTATCACTTCACGTCGCGCGACGGCAGCGACTGGATGTCGCGCTACTTCTTCACCGGCGGCACAATGCCGTCCGCGTCCCTGCTGCGGCATTTCGACGAGGATCTGCGCGTCACGCAGCAATGGTGGCTGGACGGCACGCACTATGAGCGCACCGCCAACCAGTGGCTCGCCGCCCTCGACGCCGCCCGTTCCCGCATCATGCCGATCCTGCGCGACGCCTATGGCGACGCCGCCGCCGTCTGGTTCCAGCGCTGGCGCATGTTCTACATGGCGGTCGCGGAACTGTTCGGCTACGCGCGCGGCGGCGAATGGGGCGTCGCGCACTATCTGCTCGAAAAACCTGTCGCGGAGGTCAGATCATGAAGCGTGCGCTCATTGTGGCGTTGATCGGAGTGGGCGTCGTCGCGGCCGTGGCCGCGTGCTCCAGTCCGCCGAATCCGAATCCGCGCGCGGATCAGCCGCTCCGCACCGTGCCTGTCGATTTGCCGCGCTACATGGGGCGCTGGTACGTCATCGCGAACATTCCCTACTTCGCCGAGCGCGATTACGTGGGCACGCATGTGGAGTGGTCGCTGCGGCCGGACGGCAAGATCGACGACGTCTTTCATGGTCGAAAGAATGGCTTCGAGGAAAAGGAAACGACGCACCATTTCGTCGACACGGTGAAGCCCGGCAGCAACGGCGGCGAATGGAGCGTGCAGCCGTTCTGGCCGGTGCACGTGACGCAGATGACGCTGTACGTGGACCCGGACTATCGCTACACGATTCTCGGCTATCCGAACAAGAAGCTCGGCTGGATCCTCTCCCGCGAGCCGACCATGAGCGACGACGTCTACCGTTCGCTGCTCGCCCGCCTCGACTCGATGGGCTACGACACCGCGCGCTTCCGGCGCGTGCCGCAATCGCCCGAGCAGATCGGGCAGCCAGGGTTTCAGAGCCCCGGCCAGCGCGACTAGCGCCGGATGCATCCGGACACGAAGCTGCTGCGTATCTTCCGCAAGAGCATTGCGCGCGAGGAGACCCGCAGCATGAAGCCATCGACAGAAGCAGGACAGCGCATCGCGGTGATCGGCGCGGGGATCGCCGGTCTCGCGAGCGCGTACCTGCTGGCGCGTGCGCATCGTGTGACGCTCTTTGAATCCGCCGACTATCTCGGCGGCCATTCGCATACCGTGGACGTGACGCTCGACGGCGAGCGGCATCCCGTCGATACGGGCTTTCTGGTGTTCAACGACCGCACCTATCCGAATCTCATCGCGCTGTTCGACGAACTGGGGGTCGCCGCGCACCGCACCGAGATGTCGTTTTCCGTGTCGCTCGATGGCGGACGCTTCGAATGGGCCGGCACGAACCTGAACACCGTCTTCGCGCAGCGACGCAATCTGTTCTCGCCGTCGTTCTTCGGCATGTTGCGCGACATCCTGCGCTTCAACGCGTCCGCGCCGCGGCATCTGGAGCACGCCAGCGCCAACCGCTGCTCGGTCGGCGAACTGCTCGCCGAACACGGTTACGGCGCGCCGTTCCAGCGCCGCTATCTGTTGCCGATGGCCGCTGCCATCTGGTCGAGCGCCGCCGGCGACGTCCTGCGCTTTCCCGCCGCCACCTTTTTGCGGTTTTGCCTCAATCACGCGCTGTTGCAGGTCAACGACCGGCCGCCATGGAAAACCGTGGCGGGCGGCGCGCGCGACTATGTGCGGCGCATTGCGGCCACGCTCGACGACGTGCGGACGAACACGCCGGTGCGCGGCGTGCGGCGCGACGACGAGGGCGTCGTGGTGATGACAAATGAAGGCGGTCCGGAGCGTTTCGATGCCGTCGTGCTCGCCACGCACGCGCCGACGAGCCTGCGCCTGCTCGACGACGCCTCTGCCGCCGAACGCGCACTGCTCGGGGCAGTGCGCTACCGGCGCAATGTGGCGATGCTGCATACGGATCCGGCGCTGCTGCCGCGCCGCCGCCGGGTGTGGTCGGCGTGGAATTATCTTGGCGGCGCACGCGCGCAAGACGCCGACGAACACGCCGCGCCGGTCTGCGTCAGCTATCTGCTCAACCAGCTGCAGCCGCTGCCTTTCAAGACGCCGTTGGTCGTCACGCTCAATCCCGTCGATGAACCCGCGCCCGGCACGATGCTCGGCTGCTACGACTACGAACACCCGCTGCTCGACCTCGCGGCCATCGACGCGCAAGCGCATCTCCCGACGCTGCAAGGCACGCGCCGCACGTGGTATGCGGGCGCCTGGACCGGCTATGGCTTCCACGAAGATGGGCTGAAGTCGGCGTTGCGCGTGGCCCGCGACTTCGGCGTGACGCCGGCCTGGGCGCAGCCATGACGACGGCTCGCCTGCTGACAGGCCGCGTGATGCACGAACGGCTGCGCCCCGCGCACCATCGTTTTGACTATCCGGTGTGTTACGTGGAATGCGACGTCGCCGGGCTCGACGCGCTGCAAAGCAGCTGGTTCGGCATCGACCGGACGCGGCTCTTTGCGCTGTTCACACGCGACCATGGTCCGCGCGACGGCAGCAATCTCGAACACTGGATGCGCGCGCGTCTGGCCGAGGCCGGCATTCCCGCCGATGGCGTCATCCGGCTGCTGACCATTCCGCGCGTGTTGGGCCGTGGCTTCAATCCGGTGAGCTTCTGGTTCTGCCATGATCGGGCGGGCGCGTTGCGCGCGCTCTACGCCGACGTGCGCAATACCTTCGGCGAGCATCGCGGTTATCTGCTGAGCGCGCCGGATCATGCCGTCATCACGGCGGGCACCGAGCTGACGTGCCGCAAGACCCTGCATGTCTCGCCCTTCTGCGACGTCACCGGCGACTACACGTTCCGGGTGCGCCGGCGCGGCGCGCATCTTTCGCTGGCCATCGACTATCGCGACCCGGACGGTCTGCTGATCCGGACCGCACTGGGTCTCGATGCGCGGCCGCTCACCGCCGCGCTGGCGTGGCGCACGCTGTTGCGTCAGCCGTTGCTCGCCGCCGGGGTCATCGTGCGGATTCATTGGCAGGCGCTCAGGCTCTGGCTCAAGCGCGTGCCTTTCCATGGCCGGCATCCGCCGAGTCAAGCCGATCCAAACCATACGAACGAATCCAACAACAAGGTCCGATCATGAATTTGCTGCGGTCATTCTCCGCGCAAACGGCCATGCCGTTCGCCGCACGGTGCTTTATGGGTCTGCTGCGGCGCATTCGCGTCGGTCATCTGGTGCTCGTGACGCCGGACGGCGACCGGTGCGTCTTCGGCGACCCGTTGATGCAGCCTGCCGCGCGACTCTACATTCATGACTGGCGCGCCTGCCGGGCGATCCTGCGCGCGGGCGACATCGGCTTTGCGCAGGCGTATCGCGATGGCTGGCTCGACACGCCGGACCCGTGCGCCGTGCTGCGCCTCGCGCTCCGCAACGAGGCGGCGCTGCAACGCACAGTGGTGGGCGGCGTGCTGGCGCAAGGGTGGAACACGCTGCGGCACCGCCTGCGGCTGAACACGCGCGCCGGCAGCCGCCGCAACATCCACGCGCATTACGATCTCGGCAACGACTTCTACGCGCTCTGGCTCGACCCGACGATGACCTATTCGAGCGCCTGCTTCGAAGGCGACGCGCATCGTTCCCTCGCATCGGCGCAGGAGCGGAAGTATCAGCGCATTATCGAGACACTCGGCTTGCGTGCCGGCATGCGGGTGCTCGAAAGCGGTTGCGGCTGGGGCGGTTTCGCGCGGCACGCAGCGCGCCAGGGCATTCACGTGCATGGCGTAACGATTTCGCCCGCGCAACATGCCTGGGCGCTCGAACAGACCCAGCGCGAGGGTCTGACCGGTCTCGTCGAGTTCGAACTGCGCGACTACCGCGACCTGCACGGCCGCTATGACGCGATTGTCTCCATCGAGATGTTCGAGGCCGTGGGCGAAGCGTATTGGCCGGCCTACTTCCGCATGCTGCGACGCTGCCTGAAACCGGGCGCGCAGGCGCTGGTGCAGTCCATCACCATTGGCGATGCGCACTTTCCCGCGTACCGCGCCTCCAGCGATTTCATCCGCGAGAGCATCTTTCCCGGCGGCATGCTGCCCAGCCCGGAACGCTTCGTTCGCGCCGCGCGACGCGCGAAACTCCACGCACACGCCACACTCTCCTTCGGCCCGGACTACGCGCGCACGTTGCGCCACTGGCGCCGCGCGTTCGAAGCGCGCGCGGACGCGGTGCGCGCGCTGGGCTTCGACGAGGCGTTCATGCGCACCTGGCGCCTCTATCTTGCCTATTGCGAAGCGGGCTTCGACGAAGCCCGCACGGACGTCATGCACTTCGTGGTCTCGCACGGCACGTGACACGCCGCAGCGAGTCTGCTCGAGAGAAAAAACGGGCCCCGCGTGAGCAGGGGCCCAAACTCGAGACCACCTTTGTGTAGCGTGAGCTACGTGAAGTAGCATAAGCAGACCCGCGCCAAGTGCACATTGGCAAATTCCGAAAGCGAGGCTGCCGATGGCGGAAACTTCAGAACGCCGCCGCCCGTGCCGATAAGACACAGAACAAAAATAACCGGCTTCGACGCCGACCGACACGATGACTTCCGATTCCTCCCAAGGCCCGCTCCAGGCCGCTTTCCTGCGTCACGAAGATTCCCTTGCGCCATCCGGACACGCGCTCGGCGAGGACGATCACGCGGTGTACCGCACGCTGCTGGAATCGACCAAGGCGATTCCCTGGAAGATCGACTGGGCGACCATGGCGTTCACCTATATCGGCCCGCAAATCGAGACGCTGCTCGGCTGGGCGCCGTCGACGTGGAAGACGGTCACCGACTGGGCCGAGCGCATGCATCCGGACGACCGTGAAGCCGTCGTCAACTTCTGCGTTGCGCAGTCTCAGGCGGGCACGGATCACGAAGCCGACTACCGCGCGCTCACTCGCGACGGCGGCTATGTCTGGCTGCGCGACGTCGTGCATGTCGTGCGCAAGGAGAATGGCGAGGTGGAAGCGCTGATCGGCTTCATGTTCGACATCAGCGAACGCAAGCGCACCGAGGAAAAGCTTGCGCAGATGCAGGCGGAACTGGAGCGTCTCTCGTTCAGCGACAGTCTCACGGGCGTCGGCAACCGCCGCCGCTTCGACGACGTGATGGCGCGCGAATGGGAAGCGGCCGGGGCGTCGGGCAAGCCGCTGTCGCTGGTGATGATCGACATCGACTTCTTCAAGTCATACAACGATTATTACGGCCACCTGCAAGGCGACGCGTGTCTGCAGCGCATCGCGCGCGTGCTCGGCGAGGCGGCGGGTCCGCAGCAATTTCTCGGACGCTTCGGCGGCGAGGAGTTCGCGCTGATTCTCGCGGACACCGACGCCGAAACCGCGATGCGCATCGCCGAGCGCTGCCGCACGATGATCGCCGACGCAGCCATCCCGCACGTGCGCTCGCCGCACAACCAGCAGGTGACGGCGAGCTTTGGCGTTGGCACGGTGCTGCCGGGCGAACGTATCGACGTGCCCACGTTCATCAATCTGACCGACGCGCAGCTGTATCAGGCGAAGGACAATGGTCGCAATCGCATCGCGGCGGTGGATCGCGCCGGCATGCAGGGCGAGGGCTTCAAGGCGCAGTCGCGCTGATTAAGCCGGGTTTCAAACGCGCCCGGCTACCGGAATCGCCGCGCCCGTGATGCATTGCGCATCGCGCGACAACAGGAACGCAATCACCGCGCCGAGTTCGTCGGGCTTCACCCAGCGCGTGAAGTCGGCGTCGGGCATGTCGCGGCGATTGGGCGCGGTATCGATGATCGACGGCAGCAAAGCATTCACCGTGATGCCGCGATCCTTGAGTTCTTCCGAAAGCGCTTCGGTCAGGCGGATCAGCGCCGCCTTCGACGCCGCATACGCGCCCATCCCCGCCCCCGCCTTCAGCGCCGCGAGCGCGCCGATATTGACGATGCGCCCGTGCTCCTGCGCGCTCAGGGCATCGAGCGCGGCCTTCGACGCGTTCAGCGCCGTCTTCACGTTGACATCGAACAGGGTTTGCCAGGTGTCGACGCTGCCGTCCGCGACGGTTTCCCAGCGGAACGCGCCGGCCACGTTCACGAGCGCATGCAGCGCGCCGGTCTGCTGCACGATGCGCTCGATGGCCTCGCGTGCCGACTGCGCATCCGCGAGGTCAATGCCGGTGATGCTGCATGCGTCGGCGAGTTCAGCCGGCAACGGCTGCGCGCTCGCGCTCTTGCCTATCAGCGCGATGCGCGCGCCGCGCCCGGCGAGCACGCGCGCCGTCGCGAGACCGAGGCTGCCGAAGCCGCCCGTGATGGCGACCGTCTTTCCTGCGAGGCTGTCCATGGCGAGTTCGCTCCGTTACACGTGATGAAACGTCACGAGCGGGCTTGCTGCGTCGCCCGCTGGACGGAGAATACCGCGGCCGCCGTGATCACGCCCATGACAAGCACGCCGAACATGCCGATCAGCACGGCCAGCGCGCGTCCGAGACCGGTGGTCGCGACCACGTCGCCATAGCCGATGGTCAACGCCGTCACGCCGCAGAAATACACCGTCTCCCCGAACGACGTTTTCAGGTGCGTGAGGGTATCGATGGGTGCGCCGAGGTAATGCATCGCGACGCAAAGCGCGACGAAGATCAGCAGGAAGGTCGTGAACAGCGAACGCAGATGCCAGAGCGCGCGCATGAATTCGATCGTCACGCGATGCGAATTGATCGTCTCTGACTTCAGAAGTTTCGTTATGCCGTTCATGGGGAGACCTGCACGATATGCGCGCGAGGCTCCCATCCTACTCGTGGACCGCATGTGTCCGTAAGACCCGTGCCTGCTTATTCAGACATAGCTGATTGAGTCTCTCCGGCAGCTTTCGCTTGCGTGTCGCTTCGCGTGATGCCGGCAAGCAACCACACCGCTGCCGCAACAATCAGCGCGCAGGCGCCGGCCACGCCGAGCGCAGCGGAGAACCCGCTCGCGAAACTCTCGCGCGCAATATGCACGACCATGGCCCCGGCCGTGCCGCCCAGGCTCGCGCCCGCGTGCGCAAGATCGCCCGCCAGCAGACGCGAGAGGAACGTGTCGTCGAGAACGGTGCGGGCATCGGCGAGCGCGAACGCGTGGGCATCGAGCGCGGCGTGCGTGCGCGTCGCCAGCACGGCGCCCAGCACGCCCACCGAGGTGACGATGGCGGTAAAGCGCGTCGTCGTGCTGATGCCCGACGCCATGCCGGTCCGGTTCGGCGGCACGCACGCCATGATCGCCTTCTGGGTATCGCCGTTGAGCAAGCCCGCGCCGAGGCCGGTCACGATCATGCCGACCGCGATCAGCGCATAACTCGACAGGCCGGCGAACAGCGCTGTCAGCAGGTTGCCCGCGCCGATGGTCGCGAGGCCGAGCGACAGCAGCGTCATCGAGGGCACACGCCGGCTGAGCGCCGCGCCGATGTGCGGCCCGATCACCATGGCAATCGCAAACGGCAGCATGCCGATGCCCGCGCGCACCGCCGGCAGCCCGAACGCGTTTTGCAGATAGAGCGGCAGCAAGGTCATCATCACCTGCGCGCAGGCGGCGTAACCCGCCATCGCGAGCACGGCGGCGACGAAGCGCGGCTGGCGGAACAGCGTCAGGTCGATCATCGCGTGAGCGCGGGTGCGCTGCACGCGGACGAAGAGGACGAACAGCACCGCGCAGGCGGCGAGGCGGAATTCGGTGCGCCAGTCGGCCCAGCCGTCCGCTTGCGCGTCGATCAGCGCCCAGATGCCGAGCACCAGCGCGGCGGCGAACAGCGCGCTTCCCGCCAGATCGAGCGGCCCGGCGTGCGGGTTGCGCGACTCGCGGATACCGCGCCACGCGCAGGCCGCCAGCACCGCGCAGATCGGCAGGTTCATCAGGAAAATCCAGCGCCACCCCGCCCATTGCGTGATGA
>NZ_JARUXP010000003.1:13227-57522 GCF_031451315.1 Caballeronia sp. LZ032 | reverse complement strand
TTGTTTATACGAGACAGGCTGGGGCGTGTCGCCGACGCGGGGTGCAATCGTCGTCGACACGCCCATGCAGGTGCCCCACACGGCCCAGGCGCGGGCGCGCGCCGCGCCTTCGTGGAACGTGTTGGCGATGATCGCGAGCGCCGAGGTCAGCAGCATCGCGGCGCCGACGCCCTTCGCCGCGCGGGCGAGATTCAGCGCCGCCGCCGAGGGCGCGAGCCCGCAGCCAAGCGACGCGAGCATGAAGACGCCCAGCCCGGCAATCAGCATGGTCTTGCGGCCGACGCGGTCGGCCAGCGCGCCGGCCGGCAGCAGGCAGGCGGCGAACGCGACCATATAGGCGCTCACGACCCATTCGATGTCGGCGAAACCGGCGTGGAAATCGCGCGCGATGGAAGGCAGCGCCACCGCGACGACGTTGGTATCGAGCGTAATGAGCGCACAGGTCGCCGATGCGGTCAGCAGGACGAAACGGGGATTACGGATCGTGTCGGACATGGACGGTGCAGTGAGGCCAGATTCCCGACGATGCTAAAGGCGGCAGTGTTTCCTGTCATTGACATAGAATCTCGACTTAATTACTGAATTGTTAAATAGAAACATGGCTGTCGAATTGCGTCACGTGCGCTGTTTCCTGAGTGTTGCCCGGCATCTGCACTTTGCGCGCGCCGCCGAGGAACTCGGCATCGCGCCGCCCGCGCTCACCAAGCAGATCCAGGAAGCCGAGCGCCTGCTCGGCGCGAGGCTGTTTCACCGCACCAAGCGTTCGGTCGCGCTGACGGCCGCCGGCGAGGCTTATCTCGGCGAAGCCGAGAGTGCGCTGGCGCATCTCGCGCGCGGCGCCGAACGGGCCGCGCTCGCGGAACGCGGCGAACTGGGGCGGATCGTCGTCGGGTACGTGGGCTCGGCCGTCTACGCAGGCGTGCTGCCCGCCGCCGTGCGCGGGTTTCGCGAGCGCTTTCCGCTCGTGGAGATCGGCATCGAGGAGATCGTCATGCGCGAGGCGGGCGCGCTGCTGCTCGAAGGACGCATCGACGTCGCCTATGTGCGCCCGCCCGTGCCCTGGCCCGAAGGCGTGGATCTGCGCACGGTGCATCGCGATACCTTCCTCGTCGCCCTGCCCGCCGATTCGCCGCTCGCCGCCTTTTCCGTCATTGCGCCCGCGCAGCTGAAGGATCAGTCGTTCGTCGTGCCGGAACAGGAGTCCGGCACGCTCGACGTGGCGCGGCGCGGACGCTTCACGGCACGCGTCGTCGCCCAGCCGGGTACGCTCGCGGCCGTGCTCGCGCACGTGTCGCTCGGCGGCGACGTCGCGGTCGTGCCGCGCTCGCTGGCGCAATGCATGGTGGTGCCGGGAGTCGAGTATCGGGAGATCGCGGGCAAGCCGGTACCTTCCGAAGTCGCGATGATGTACAGGCGCTTTGAACGGGCGCCCGCCGTCAAGGCGTATCTGGACTTCACCGCTCAGCCGTAGCGGCTTGCTTCAGAAGCGCGGCATGAGGTCGTCGAACGCCTGTTGGTAGGCTCGCGCGAGGGTCGCCGCGTGTTGGGCGAGGGCCTCGCGGTCGGACTTCAGGGCTTCCAGCATCGCGTCGCACAGGTCTTCGACAGGCTCGACGCCCACGTTGGCTTCGTCCCACGCGGACGCGTACGCGCGCTGCTTTTCGGCTTCTCCGTGACGGATGTTCATGCGCGGCAAGCCATACGCCATCGCGATGATGCGGCCATGCAGGCTGCTGCCCGCGTAGCCTTCGCTCAGCGCGATCAGCGCGCAGATATCCCACACATCCAGCGACGCGAAGATTTTCACCGTCCGGCAGTTCATATGGCGGACGGTCCGCTCATAGACCGCGAGATCGTCGTGCCAAGGCGCCGCGCCCGCGCGGAACAACACGATGCCCCTGCCGCACGCCTCGGCCAGCCGGTCCAGTTGCCGGGCGATGCGGGCCAGCGTGGCGTCGTCGCCGAAATCCGTGCTGAACTGCGCGGTGAGATAACCCTGCGGCAACGCGACCCGCAGCGCGGCCACCTCGCCGCGCTTCGCGTGCGCCTGAATGCGCTCGTCAAACAGCGCCGCGAGCAACGAAACCGGATCCGGAATGAGGCGCGCCTCGATGCCCGCCTGGCGCAAGGCGGCTTGCGTCTGCGCGTCGCGCACGGCGAGCGCATCGGCGCTGCGGAGCTTGTCGAGCACTTCAACGCGCAGGGCGGGCGCGAGCGCATCGAGCTTCACGCCGCCGACTGCATTGCAGACGATCGACGCGGCGTGCGAAAACGTCTCGCGCCCGACCACGTAGGGCGCGCAAGCATCGATGCCGAGCATGGAGCGCACCCACGCGCGACGCTCGTCGTCCCGCGCTTCGAAGCGCGCGATGCAGCGCTGCGTGTCGCCCGCCTCCGTCAG
Organism: Caballeronia sp. LZ032; assembly: GCF_031451315.1. Taxonomy (NCBI): domain Bacteria; kingdom Pseudomonadati; phylum Pseudomonadota; class Betaproteobacteria; order Burkholderiales; family Burkholderiaceae; genus Caballeronia; species Caballeronia sp. LZ032. The sequence goes on along the minus strand of NZ_JARUXP010000003.1, from coordinate 55,121 downwards.
CATGACGGCGGCCTGCCAGGCGTCGCAGGTGAGCAGCTCGCCGCCGGCGTGAATCACGGTCACGGGCTCGTCGCGCCAGCGCGCGGCTACCTCGGCGAGCGCCGTCACGCTGTGACCGCCGCAGTCACGCAGATCGCGCTGTGCGAGTCCGGCGAACACGAGTTCCATCGCGGGCATGCGCTGCGTCAGCAGCCGCGCGACGACATGGGCGAACAGCATGTCGCCGGCGTTGTGACGATCGAAGGCGCCGAACAGAATGGCTCGTTTCATGGTCCTGTCGATGGGAGCATCCCGGATGCCAGGCGCTCACGTACGCCTAACTCTCGACACGCACACTGCCCTCACACGTTGCATGACAGAGGGAATCATGAAGATCGAACCGACAGCCGTCGCCGCGGGATCCTTGCTCGCCGAACCGTCGAATCGCGAAGTCCAGCCCGATGAAACGACGCGCGACACTTTCCCTCCGGCGGATGCGATGCGCTACGAAGACCTGCTGCCCTGGCTGCTCCTGCCGATGGCCGGTGCATACTGAAGCGCTCGCTTCATACACGATGGCGCTGCCTGCCGACTCCCCCACGAACACCGTCGCGCACGAATGACGCAAAAAGCCAGGCGGAGCGTCTCACCGACGCCCCGCCTGGCTTTTCTCATTCGCCCGCTCCAGCCGGCGTCAGCTCGTCACGCGCGTGATCCCGCCGCTCGACAACAGCCGGACCCGTTCTCCGGCATAGAACGTCTGGCCATCGGCCGCCTGCGTGATCGCGCGCAGCTCGCCGTTATCCAGACGCACGGTGATTTCCAGCCCCTTCTCCTGTTCCACGCGGTTCTCGACCTTGTCGCCCGCGACCGCGCCCGCAATGCCGCCGATCACCCCCGCCAGCAGCGACCCGTGCCCTTCGCCGATCGCGCTGCCCGCCACCGCGCCGAGCGCGCCGCCGCCGAGCGCGCCGAGCAAGCCCGTGTGGCCATCGTTATTGTCGATGGTCACGCCGCGCACGCTTTCCACGGTCGCCATCCGCACTGTCTGTTCGCGCTGGGTCTGCATGCTGTCGTAGATATCGGCGGAACTGCCCATCGAGGCGCAACCGCTCATCCCCACGGTGCACACCAGCGCCATTGCACACACTGCGATAGTCGACTTGTTCATTTCTCACTCCTCACTCAGGCAATGTCTTGTTGGGATCGGCCCGTGTCGTGAAGCCCCGGTGCCATGGAAGATATCCTAAGGACGCTGAATGAGTTGCAAATGAGGCCACGCGCCGCGCTTGACCTGCTTGATTGAAGCGCTTATACAGGACACTCATTGCCCGCGACCGGAGTCTTTAATGAAAAGAACCGCGATTCCCCTCGTGCTTTGCGCAGCGGCCCTCGCCGCCTGCTCCACCGACAGCGCCGCGCCGCCGCCGCCCGGCACCGTCACCACCACCTTCTCCTCCGGCGGCGTCTACAAGGGCTCGCTGGCGGGCAGCGCCGCCGAGGCCACGCTCCTGATGCTCTTCGACGGCACCGCGTATCTTTTCTACGGCGGCGCGGGCGGCACGGGTCTCGCCGGCGTCGCGGTGGCCGCGCACGGCACCCAGACCAGCGACGGACGTTTCACCAGTTCCTCCGCGTTCGACTATCGGCTGGGCACGCAGGCGGCGTCGCCCGTCACCTTCAACGCGGATTTCGCGCATGCGCCCTCGGTCAACGGCAACGTAGTGAACCGTGACGGCAGCGCAAGCCTTGTCTACGCGGCGCGCGCCATACCGATCCTCGATGTCGCCCCGACCCGCGCCAACGCGGGCGGCCTCTACAGCGGGCGCGGCATGTCGCTCGGCGGAGCGACGCAGACCCGCATCACCGTCGCCGGCGACGGCTATCTCGCCGGCACGACCACCAGCGGCTGCATCTTCCGAGGCACGACCGCACCCCATGAGGGCGCGAATGCCTATGACGTCTCGGTGACCTTCGGCCCCGCGCCCTGCCCGTTGCCGGACGCCACCGTGACCGGCAATGCGATTCTCGACGGCGCGCGGCTGCTGGTCGCGTTGCCGAGCCCGGACCGCTCGGACGTGTTTCTCTTCGACGGCCGGAAATAGAGGCCGCAGGCGTCGCTCACCGTTCGAACGAGCGATGGGTTTCAGCAGTGAGTTTCACCGCAGGCAGCGTCGTGGCGTTCGCGTCCAGTTGCTTCCAGGCTGCGCGCTCCGCCGAGAGTAGTCGTGATGTTCAAGGCACCATCCAAAAGCTGTTTTCGCTTTGCATGGATCCGGCCGATGGCGCAGGACGCCGAAGCCGATCGACAACATCCAGGAGACAACCCGATGAACGCAACGCTCAAGCTCGTGCCGTCCGCCGTCGCCGCCCTGTTTGCCTGCCTGCCGCTCGCGCACGCGGCGCAGGACAACGTCAATGCGCTGTCCAATTTCCGTCAGACCGGCACGTCGGCGCCGGCGGAAACCATTCCCCAGTCCGGCCAGACCGCCGACGCGCTGCGCAAGAACCTCGAACAGATCAAGCTGCCGCCCGGCTTCAAGATCGAGCTGTACGCGGTGGTGCCGGAAGCGCGCGCGATGGCGATCGAGCCGTCGACGGGCGTTGTGTTCGTCGGCACGCGCAAGAACCGCGTGTGGCAGGTCACTGACCGGACGCACCAGCGCGTGGCCAGCGATGTCGCCCAGTTCGCGTCATCGGTGACGTTCAAGGTGCCCAACGGCGTGTGTTTCTCGCCCGACGGCGTGCTTTACGTGGTCGAGCAGAACCGGGTGCTTGGCTTTCCCGCGGCGCAGTTCTTCGGCGAAGGCGGACCGGACGTCGCGGCGGCGGTGGTCGTCCCGCAAGGCAAGCTCATCCCGACGCAGTTCGAAAGCTTCAATCACGGCGCCCGCTACTGCCGCGTGGGCCCTGACAAGAAGCTGTACATCGCGCTCGGCCAGCCGTGGAACGTGCCGCCGAAGGACAAGCTCGCCGACCTCGACCGCAACGGACTGGCCGGCATCATCCGCCTGGATCAGGACGGCAAGAACCGCGAAACCTATGCGCATGGCGTGCGGAATTCGGTCGGTCTCGACTTCAACCCGAAGGACAAGACGCTCTGGTTCACGGACAACCAGGTCGATGGCATGGGCGACGACATTCCGCCCGGCGAACTCAATCACGCGACCAAGGCGGGCGAAACCTTCGGTTTCCCGTGGTATGGCGGCGGCAAGGTCCGCACGGTGGAGTACAAGGATCAGAATCCGCCGGCGGGCGTCGTGTTTCCGCAGGTCGAGTTCGCGGCGCATGCCGCCGACCTCGGCATGTCGTTCTACAACGGCAAGATGTTCCCGCAGAAGTACCAGGGCGGCATCTTCGATGCCGAGCACGGTTCGTGGAACCGCACCAAGCCGATCGGCGCGCGCATCATGTTCGTTCCGATCAAGGACGACGGCACGGCGGGCGAGGCGGAAGTCTTCGCGGAAGGCTGGCTCACGCCGAGCGGCGAGTACATGGGCCGTCCGGTCGACGTGCAAACGCTGCAGGACGGCTCGCTGCTCGTGTCGGACGACTATGCGGGCGCGATCTACCGCATCTCCTACACGGGTGCGAAGTGAACCGGGCGCCGAGGGCCGCGTTGCTGGCAGGCGTACTGATGGCGCTTTCGCATCCGTCGTTCGCCGCTGGCGACATCAAGGCGGGACGCGCGAAGGCGGCGCAGTGCGCGGCGTGCCATGGGATCGACGGCATGTCGAAGCTGCCCGAGGCGCCGAACCTCGCGGGCCAGACCGAGGATTATCTCGTGAAGGCGCTCAATGACTTTCGGTCAGGCGAGCGCAAGAACGAGATGATGACGATGATGGCCAAGCCCTTGTCCGACGCGGACGTGGCCAATCTCGCGGCCTATTACCACAGTCTCGGAAAGCCCTGACGGCCGCTTCCGCCGAAATTTTTCTCGCTTGGGGGTTGACGTGAGTACTTAAGGGTTTATACTTACCCCTGTCTCCTCCATGTCTCAACCGATGTGGATTCAAGCCCGCTCACTGAAGCGGGCTTTTTTTTCGCCTGCTTTGGCCTGCGCGTCGGGGCCTCGTACATCGCCTCGGCGCCTTGATCCAGATCCACGCGATCCCCTCGCGAAACACTCATTCCGCAAAATCGAACGATTTGACATATTGAGATAGTTAAGCATTTCATGGTTTCAGGGATGAGATGTACGCCGGACGGTCAAGAGCAATGATATCGATCGTTCGGTAATTCGAAAATCGAGTCTCGTATTTCCCGATCGAACTCCACATTTGCGCATACGCCGTTCAACGCACGCTGAAACTCCGCTTGCGGAAGAAAAAGTTCCGTCTTTATGCTTGTCATGCGCGTGACAGACACTTCTGCTTGCGCAAAACGTCTTGCCGCATAATCCGTAAATACGGTGACCACAAGTCATGTCGGCATGTAATTCACTCTCGGCATTGCTCAGGAGTTTTGGAAACCAATGAAGAACCTGCTTCCTCAAATCATAAAAGCTGCATCGCTATTCGGTCTGATTACGCTCAATCTGACTGCCAGTGGCAGCGTACCCGTGTTGAATGTCGAGAACGATCCCTGGTTTTACGGCGGCGGGGCATTCGATAATCTGTCTGCTTATAGTGGCGTGCCCGCTGTCACCAATAATTATTCGTGGACGTCCGCGGACAATTCGAAAACCATCAGCTACGCGATGACGACCGGTCATCAGCTTGTTACGGTGGCAGGCAAGACCAACAACATTTCGGCGGCCATGGCGTATCGCGCCTATACGCAGTCCGGCCCAAGCATTCCCGCCAATCGCCCAGTGACGTTTGTTTATAATGGCGGCCCCGGCAGTGCCTTTGCTTATCTTCAGTCAGCGTATGCGCCTCAAGCACCGGTTCTGACCATGCCGAATCAGAGCACCGGTCCTTTTTCGGTGGCAAATAACTGGTACGACAACAACCCGAACAGCATCATCAATGACACGGATCTGGTATTCATCGACCCAGTAGGAACCACCTATTCGACAGCCATTGCGCCTGCACAAAATCAGAATTTCTGGAATTCCGATGTCGACGGCAGATCCATCGCGGCATTTATCAGCTCTTATCTGACTGCGACCGGCAGAACGAATGCACCGGTTTATCTGATGGGGGAATCATACGGAACAGCTCGCTCCGCGATTACCGCAAACATTCTCGTGAATCAGTACCCTCAGATCGATCTGAAAGGTGTTGTGCTTCTCAGTGCCATTCTGAGTGGAACGAACGCTCTCTTCTCCATGACCGGCATGCTTCCGACCCTGGCGGCCGACGCCTATGCCAATAACAGGGTCAACTGGTCGGCACTCGGGGTCAATCCCGCATCGCCACCCTCGCTTACGGATTATCTCGCTCAAGTCGAGGCCTATGCGAATTCAACGATTCTGCCATTCGAAACGGCGACTCGTCTGCCGCAGGTTCTCTCGTACTTTTATTCTCTGCTTGGCGTCGATCTGGGCGTGATTAATTGGGTAAACCTTACCACCGCCCAGCAATCCCTGCTAGCCAACATGACTTCCGGCGCTTTTTCGACGAACGGCGTTCTGAATACGGCGGAGCTTGCGAATCAGATCGTCGCATTGCAAAACAAGGCGCCAGTCAATGTGGCTGGAGCCATCTCTGACTATCAAAATCTGATTGCCCAGCTCAACCTCGCTCATTCGACGCGTACGAATCTCACGTATCCCGATAACATCAAGTCCAGTGTCGCAGCGTATGCGGGAATCGACCCGTCGATGGTCTCATCAACATCCAGCGCCAGGAGCGCTGTGACGGGTTCCGCGTATCACAATAGTCTCGGTCAGATCGTGTATCTCGGCCAGTACGATGGCCGCGTCACGTCGACAACGGCACCTGATCAGACCCAGTTTGGCAACGACGATCCGACCATTCGGATGATCGACCCAATCGTCAGCTGGAGTTGGTCCAACCTTAATACGCTGGGCGGATACAACCCGAATGCGCTTAATACCACAAGCCTTTCGAACAGCGCCATCTTTCCTCTGTGGGATTGGACTCACGTACAGCCTGATAGTCAGATCACCTATTCCGAGGAGACTTCCGATGCCATCAAGGATCTCCGCTCCGCAATGACGATCAAGCCGAACCTCCGTGTATATCAGGGGAATGGCTATTTCGATTCAGTCACGCCCTTTTACTCCACCACGCTGACGTATGCGCAGAACTTCGCCGATACACAAGGTCAGGCGCTTCTGCAACGAGTAACGTTCCAGAATTTCGCTTCCGGACACATGCTTTATTCGACGCCTTCCGTTGGAACCGCGATGAAGGCGCAACTTGACGCGTTCTATTCCGCAAACTGATTTCCATGAAATCCGTGGCCTCGATCAACACTCGTTGTCGAGGCCGCTTTCTCGAAGAAGGTTTTCGATGCGCTACAGACTTTTCGCTCTTGTTTCAATCGCCTGTCTATTGGCGGTTGCTGTCTTTGTGATCAGGAACGCCCATCAATCGGCGCCGAGCCAGGCTGCGGTCCCGATCCAGCCGCAAACCTCGACAGGCCAGGTCAGGGAAGCCGTCATCCCGAACCCGTCCGCAGAAGAGCGTTCCGAAGAGGCCAAGTCCAGACTCGCCGATCAGGCCGCCGCCGATTTCAAAAGCGCGCTGGTAGCCAAGTACGGCAGTTCGGTGCTTCAGCGCTGATCGCAAAAAGCGCCTGCCTCGGCACCCAACAGGCTGCCGAGGCGGCTTGGAAACTCCCAGGCTCTTCGGCCTCGATTCTTGATAGTTGCTTGTTGGTCTCCCCAGCGCGTCCTTCACGGCGGTTTTGGGGTTCCTGCACCGCGACTGGCCCCGGTCGCGGCTTATCCACAGATCGGGTGGACAACTCGTTGGATATCGTTGTTATTACTTCCTCAACCCGTTGATTCCAAACTACTTACGAGCGACGCCCGGCAAACGCGCCCCGTGCACGCGCCGGACTCAGTCAGCGGCAGGCAGACACGACGCAAGCATCGCGTCGATCCGCTTCGCCTCCATGCTGAAAAGCGATTGCGGCGTAAAGGCGTTCAATTCGTCGGAGGCGGAGCGCGGCAATGCCGTCGCGATGGTGGCCGCCGCGACGAGCGCGACGATCATCGACAGTAACCAGAAGAAAGCGGCCATTGCGCACCTCGTCAGATGAGTCTCTTCGAATCCGCGCTTGCAGGTCAGCGCGTGATGTGAAGAGTACGGTCATGGGGCGCGGCGCACGACCCCACGGACGAGGGGACTTGAAGGAGGGTTTACGGGCGAAGCTTCGGCGACGCAACGGTCGATACGTCCTGAGCCTGCGCGGCGGCTTCCTGCGCGCGCAGCGCGCGGACAAAGCCTTCGCGTTCGCTCAAACGCTTCCAGTAGTCCGCGATGGGCGGCGCAAAGCGCTCGCTCAAGCCGATGAGCTCGGCCAGCATCAGCGCGTAACCCACGGAGATATCGGCGGCCGTGAAACGCCCGGCGCACAGCCAGGGCTGCTTTTCCAGCAACGGCGCCAGCGTGCGAAGGCGCGCGTGGAACCAGCGCGCGTAATCCTCGACGATCTGCGGCTGCCTGCGCTCCGGCGGCTCCAGATGCGTATAGCGCAAGACGAGCGTCTGGGGAAACGTCAGCGTGGCCTCACCGAAATGCAGGAAGTTGAGATAGCGGCCGAAGTCGCGCTCATGCGAAGCGACATCCAGCACGCCAGGCGAATGACGCGCGGCCAGATACTGGCAGATCGCCGCCGACTCGGTCATGAAAACGCCCTCGTCTTCGAGCGCCGGAATCGTGCCGAGCGGATTCACTTCCATAAATGCGCGCGCCAGCACGCGCGGCGGAAACGGCAACATCTTCAGTTCGTAGGGCACGCCGATTTCTTCCAGCGCCCACAGCGGCCGGAACGACCGCGCGCTCACGCAATGATGCAGCTTGATCATGTGCGCTCCATCGGTTCAGCCCAGCCACGACGGCTTGCGCTTCTCCAGGAAGCTGCGCACGCCTTCGCGTCCTTCGTCGGATGCGCGGATGCGCGCGATGCGTTCGGCCGTCTCGCCGATCAGCGCGTCGTCGATCTCCGTGCCCGCGAGATCGGTGACGAGTTGCTTGCATTCGCGCACGGCGTTCGGGCTGTTCGCGACGATGGCTGACGCAATGGCCTCGACGCGAGCATCGAGTTGTTCGGCTTCGACCGCTTCATGCACGAACCCGAGCCGCAGTGCTTCGGCGGCGTCGAAGCGCTCCGCCGTCACGAAGTAGCGATGCGCCGCGCGCGCGCCCATCGCACGGATCACGTACGGCGCGATGGTCGCGGGCATCAGGCCGAGCCTGGCTTCCGAAAGGCAGAACTGCGCCGTGCTCGCCGCAATCGCGATATCGCACACCGCGACGAGTCCCATGCCGCCGGCGTAGGCATCGCCCTGTACGCGCGCGATGACGGGCTTTGGGCACGCGTAGACCGTGTTGAGCATGGTGGCGAGGCCCAGTGCATCGGCGCGATTTTCCGCCTCCGAATAGCCTGCCATGCGCTTCATCCAGTTGAGATCGGCGCCCGCGCAGAAGGCCGGACCATTCGCCGCGAGCACGATGACGCGCACGTTCGGATCGTCGCCGAGCGCGCGGAAGGCCGCCGTCAGTTCGACGATGGTGGCGTCATCGAAGGCATTGCGCACGTCCGGGCGATCCAGTGTCACACGCGCCACGTGTCCTTCGACTCCCAGCTTCAGACGCTGAAGATTCGCTGCATCGGTCATATCTCGTCTCCCTGCTTCGCTTGAATTGAGCTTTGCTCAATTTTTACCGGGTTGCTTTCGTTGCACCTGATTCAGTGTCGGCCAAAACAGTTGAAACGGTCAACTCATATCTTTGAGCGACACTCACAAAGCGGCGCGACATCGGGCATGCGCCGGCACCCATGCGCGTCATGTCATGAAGCCAACATGCGCCTACGCAATATAGTCGTATATATTACGGTGCTCGCCGAACCACGCGGCCACACGCTTCGCGGCCTTGCACGCGCCGTCCACAGTCGATCCATAACCAGAATTTCAACTCGATTCAAGGAGTCTCACGTGAAGATTCGAATTCTCCGCGCCCTCATTGGTGCGTTCGTTCCGCTCGCTGCCGGTATCGCTGCTACGTCAGCGCTGGCGGGTGAAGTGAAGGTCGCGGTCGCGGCCAACTTCACGGCGCCGGTGCAGGCCATCGCCGCGGACTTCGAAAAGGATACGGGCAACAAGGTGGTGGCGTCGTTCGGCGCGACGGGTCAGTTCTATGCGCAGATCAAGAACGGCGCGCCCTTCGAAGTGTTCCTCGCCGCCGACGACTCCACGCCCGCCAAGCTCGAAACCGAAGGCGCGACTGTGCCCGGCAGCCGTTTCACCTATGCGACGGGCGCGCTCGCGCTGTGGTCCGCGAAAGACGGCTACGTGGACGACAAGGGCGACGTGCTGAAGAAGAACGCCTTCACGCACATCGCGATTGCCAATCCGAAGGCCGCGCCCTACGGCCTCGCTGCCTATCAGACGCTCGACAAGCTCGGCCTGACGGCCGAACTCAAGCCGAAGGTCGTCGAAGGTCAGAACATTTCGCAGACGCAGCAGTTCGTTGCGAGCGGCAACGCGGAACTGGGTTTCGTCGCGCTGTCGCAGATCTACAAGAACGGCAAGATCACCAGCGGCTCGGCGTGGATCGTGCCCGCGAATCTGCATGAGCCGATCAAGCAGGACGCCGTGATCCTCGAGAAGGGCAAGGACAATCCGGTCGCGAAGCAGTTCATCGAATACCTGAAGGGACCGAAGGCCGCTGAAGTGATCAAGTCCTTCGGCTACCAGCTGTAATTCCGCCGATGCCGCTCGACAGCAGCGACCTCCAGGCCATCACGCTGACGCTCGAACTGGCGTCGCTGACGACGGCGCTGCTGCTCGTCGTCGGCACGCCGATCGCGTGGTGGCTCACGCGAACGCGCTCGCGGCTGAAGGGCATCGTGGCCGCCGTGGTGGCGCTGCCGCTGGTGTTGCCGCCGACGGTCATCGGCTTCTATCTGCTGCTGGTGATGGGCCCGCACGGCACGGTCGGCAAGCTGACGCAGGCGCTCGGCATCGGCTTGCTGCCGTTCACGTTCGCGGGGCTGGTGGTCGGCTCGGTGATCTATTCGCTGCCCTTCGTCGTGCAGCCGCTGCAGAACGCGTTCGAAGCCATGGGCCGCCGGCCGCTCGAAGCCGCCGCGACCCTGCGCGCCGGCCCGTGGGACAGCTTCTTCACGGTGGCGTTGCCGCTCGCGCGTCCGGGCATCGTCACGGCGACGATCCTCGGCTTCGCGCATACGGTCGGCGAATTCGGCGTCGTGCTGATGATCGGCGGCAACATTCCGGGGCAGACGCGCGTGGTGTCCGTGCAGATCTTCGACCACGTCGAAGCGCTCGAGTACGCCCAGGCGAACTGGCTGGCGGGCGGCATGGTGGTATTCTCGTTCGTCGTTCTTCTGCTGCTCTATTTCGGCCGACGGTCCTTCGCGGCGCATGTCTGAACTCACTTCCGCCATCGAGGCGCGCTTTCTCGTTGAACAGAGCGGCTTCACGCTCGACCTCGATCTCGCACTGCCCGGCCGCGGCGTCACCGCGATCTTCGGCCATTCCGGCTCCGGCAAGACCACCTTGCTGCGCTGTCTCGCGGGACTGGCGCGTCCGCGCACGGGCAAGCTGGTCGTCAACGGCGAAGTCTGGCTCGACACCGATCGCAATGTTTTCCTGCCCACCCACAAGCGTCCGCTTGGCTACATATTCCAGGAAGCGAGCCTCTTTCCGCATCTGAGCGTAACGAAGAATCTGCGTTATGGACTTGATCGGGTGAAACCGGCCGAACGGCGCGTCGATCTCGCGCAGGCAGCCGAACTGCTGGGCATCGGGCATTTGCTGGAACGGATGCCGTCGGGATTGTCGGGCGGCGAACGCCAGCGCGTGGGCATCGCGCGCGCGTTGCTGACGAGTCCGCGCCTGCTGCTGCTCGACGAACCGCTCGCGTCGCTCGACCAGAAGCGCAAGCTCGAAATCCTGCCGTATCTCGAACGTCTGCACGACGAGCTCGATATCCCGATGCTCTACGTCAGTCACGCGCCGGAAGAAGTGGCGCGGCTCGCCGATCATCTCGTGCTGCTGGAAGCGGGACGCGCGGTGGCGAGCGGACCGATTGCGCAAACGCTCGCGCGCCTGGACTTGCCGCTCGCGCTCGCCGATGACGCATCGGTCGTGCTCGAAGGCGTCGTCGCCGGTCATGACAGCGCATATGGCCTGCTGACGATCGCGCTGCCGGCTTCAACCGCGAAGCTGACCGTGGTGCATGCGCCGCTGCCCGACGGCAAGCCGATGCGCATCACCGTAAAGGCGCGCGACGTAAGCCTCGTCACCGGCCCGCACGACGAGTCGCGCAGCAGCGTGCTGAACGTGCTGCCCGCGACGGTCTTCGGCATCGCGGACGACGCGCATCCCTCGCAGGCCGTCGTGCGTCTCGATGTGGACGGCTCGCCGCTGCTCGCGCGCGTGACGCGCTATTCGCTGGACCGGCTGGGTATCGTCACGGGCATGCGCGTGTGGGCGCAGGTGAAGGCGGTATCGCTACTTGCCTGAACGCGCGTTCAGCGCCGCGTATTGCACCAGCATGATGGTCTTGCCATCCATGATTTCGCCGCTCGCGATCATCTCCAGCGCCTGCGCCAACGGCACCTCGATCGTCTCGATTTCCTCGCCCTCTTCCTCGACGCCGCCGCCCGCCGACACGCGCATCGAACTGTCGTAGTCGCCGAGATAGAAGTACAGCTTCTCGGTCACCGATCCCGGGCTCATGAACGCCTCGAAGACCTTTTCGACGTGCCGCACGCGATAGCCCGTCTCCTCCTCCACTTCGGCGCGGATGCGCTCTTCCGGAGATGCATCGTCGAGCAGCCCGCCCGGCGTCTCGATCAGCATGCCGTCGTGTCCGTTGACGAACGCGGGCATGCGGAACTGGCGCGTCAGCAGCACGTTGCCGGTCTGGGGGTCGTGCAGAAGAATCGTGGCGCCGTTGCCGCGATCGTAGGTTTCGCGGTTCTGGCGCTGCCACGTGCCGTCGCGGCGCAGGAAATCGAAGGTGACTTTCCTGAGCACATACCAGTCGTCCGACAGGACAGCGGTATTCACGATGCGGACGCGGTCTTTCGTTTCGATTGCTTCCATTCGGCTCTCCCATTCGACGATTGAGTCAGCGCATGGTATCGTGCAGTTTCGTGCAATATCAAGAAAATTCACGCAACCGATGTTGACCAGCCAACGCAAGAAAGCCATTCTCGACGCCCTGAAACGCGACGGCCAGGTGCTCGCCACCGAACTGAGCGCGAGCTTCGGCGTCTCCGAAGACACCGTGCGGCGCGACTTGCGCGAACTCGCCACGGAAGGACTGCTGCAGCGCGTACACGGCGGCGCGCTGCCGGCGTCGCCGGCCGTTGCGTCGTTCGCACGGCGGGAGAACATGGAGTCCGATGCCAAACGGCGCATCGCGCGCCGGGCCGCGGAGATGATCGCGCCGGGACAGGTCGTCATCATCGACGGCGGCACGACCTCCGCGCTGCTCGTGCGCCAGCTTCCGGACACGCTCAACGCAACCATCGTCACGCATAGCCCGAGCGTCGCGGTGGCGCTCGCCGAACATCCGGCGGTGGAAGTCTTGTTGATCGGCGGCAGGCTTTACAAGCATTCCATCGTCACCGTCGGCGCGGCGGCTGTCGAAGCCATGTCGCATATTCACGCCGACCTCTACTTCATGGGCGTCACCGGCGTCCATCCCACGGCCGGCCTCACGACCGGAGATTTCGAGGAAGCCCACATCAAGCGCGCGCTCGCGGCGCGAGCGGCGGAAACGGTGGTGCTGGCGTCGGCGGCGAAATTGAACGCGGCATCGGCTTACCGGATCGGCGGCATCGAGCTTGCGCAGACCCTCATCGTGGAAAGCGCGGCTGAAGCGAAGCTGACGGAACCCATCGAACAGGCCGGCGTCACCGTGCTGCGCGCCTGATATCGCAGGGCATTGTTTCTCGGCCGCGTTACAGCGTAACAAGCCGAAAAATACGTTCGTGGCCGTGTAATTGAGTTTTCGCGATAAAGGGAATAGCGTAGAAAGATGCGCTGCACGCGGTCAACAGCCAGACGTCGATATCCGTTGTACCTGGCAGATCAGCGAACATTTTTCCTGGAGAAGGTCGTGAATCGCCTCAAGGCTTTTATCGCGTTGTCGCTCGTGGCGAGTGCCGGCGTTGCCGCCAATGCTCATGCGTGGGGCCGCGTCGGCGTGTGGATTGGCGGTCCCGCTTATTACCCGTACCCGGTGGCGCCCGCGCCGTATTACTACTATCCGCCGCCGCCCGTCTACGTTGCGCCGGTCGCGCCTCCCGCACCGGTGCAGTATGTCGAACAGGGCCAGCCAGCCGCCGATCCGGGCGCGCCCGCCCAGCAGCCCGGCATGTGGTACTACTGCGACCCGGCGAAGGCGTACTACCCCTACGTCAAGCGCTGCTCCGCACCGTGGCATCCGGTTCCGGCCACGCCGTCATCTGCGAACTGATGCGGCGCACGTGCTGCTGACATCGTCAATCTCAGGAATCTGCAAGCATCCATGAACATCACCAGGCTCGCCCTGCTCTCCGCGGCACTCGGCCTTTCGGCCTGCACCGTGATGCCCACCGGTCCCAGCGTGATGGCGCTGCCGGGCAGCAACAAGACCTTCGACCAGTTCCGCGCCGATGACGCCTCGTGCCGTCAGTTCGCGCTCCAGCAAACCGGCGGCGTGGACGCCAATCAGGCGGCGACCACCAGCGCGGTAGGCAGCGCAGTTGTCGGCACCGCGATCGGCGCGGCGGCGGGCGCGGCGTTCGGCGGCGGCGGGGGCGCGGCCATCGGCGCCGGTGCGGGTCTGCTGACGGGCAGCGCCTTCGGCCTGGGAGCATCGCAGACATCCGGCTACAACGTGCAGCAACGCTACGACTATTCCTATCTGCAATGCATGTATGCAGCGGGCGACCGGGTTCCCGTGCGCGGCGCCATCAGCACGATCCAGCAACAGCAGCCTGCGGGCGCGGCCTACACCACGCCACCTCCGCCGCCGCCCCCGCCGGGATGGCAGCCGCCGCCGGGGTCTTACTAGACTGTCGACCATCCCGTTTCACCGCCGCCAGCGCCAGCCCTTGCCGCCGGCACTGAGCGGCGTGTCGGGCACAAAACCCGGCGCGACCAGCAGCCCCGTCACCCAGCCGACGTAGAACCGCGCGTCGCTCCAGAACTCCAGCCAGTCGTAGACCCGAAACGCCTGCACGTGCGCAAGCCACAGCACGAGTTGCAGCACGCCGCTCAACACGAGCCAGGTGACGGCGATCACGCCGGTCGCCCGCGCGCAGCGTCGGAAGGTGGTCGCGTCCCATTGCTCCCGCACGATGACGCACCCTGCGATCAACACGAAGATCGCCGGGATGAGGCTCGTCACGAGCACGTGCATATCCCATCCGCACACCACGCCCACGATCCCGCTGACCACCACCGCGATTGCCGCCACCGGCCACGCGAACCACGACGGCCCGCGCGCGACCAGCCACGCGACGGTGATGAAGAACGGCGTTACTGCCCATTGCACGGCCTGCGCGACGGCCTTGGCCAGGTTCTCCCCCGCCTGCGCGTTGCCGTGACTCGCCGCGACATACACGGTGATCGCCTCGTGCACGCACACCGCGACGACCGCAAAGCCGAGCGCCTCGCACGCGGCGAATGCCGGCGATTTCTCCGCGTGCTTCGGCTCGTCGCCGAGACTGCGCAGCCTCTCCAGCACGGGCTCGACGAAAAAGGCCAGGATTGCGCCGATCAGCAGCGCGGCGGCGGCATCGGTCAGCGAAAAATGGCCGAAGAGCGAGAACAACCCTTGCCACAGGAATTCGGGCGCGGCGGCGCAGACGGCGACCCATAGCGCGAAGAAGAACCCGTTCGAAACACGTCTGAGCGGCATGGCCACCTCGATGCGTCTTACTGCGCTGGCGGGGAAGCGTCCTTCACGCGCTGGATCAGCGCGGCGCGCACACGCTGGCGCAGATCCACGGGAATCGAAAAACATTCGTAAGCGAGCGCCTGCGCCACGGTCACGATCTTCATGTCTTCGTAATGCCGCCGGCTCTCGATCATCGCCTCGAACGCGTTGGCGCGCGCGTTGATCTCGATCGGATCGGCGTCGACCAGCAGAACGGCGTGAGCCAGCACGGCATAGAGCGGCGTGTCGTGACTGCTTTGCGGCACGCGGCGCCAGTATTGCGCGGTGCCGGCGATCTTGCGCGCATCGTCGCCGGGGCCCCACGCGAGATTGAAGCGGCCGTCGCAGAACGACCCTTCCACGGCCTGCCAGTGCGTCAGCACGCCGAGCGGCGTGAGCGCGTCGGCGAGCAGGCGGCACAGGTGTTCGTATATGCCTTCGGAGAGCGCACCCATCGGCAAGCGCACCGGATACGCGAGACTCAGGTTGAGAATGCCCGGTCCCTGCGGCACCAGTCCGCCGCCCGACAGGCGCAGCCACACGGGACAGCCGCGCCGGGCAAAAGCCTCGCGCGCATCGGCGAGCGCCGGATAGCGCTGATAACTGCGCGGCACGATCAGCGAAACGGGCGCCTCCCACACATGCGCGACGGCGTCGCCCGCGGCCGCGCGCGCGAGCAGCGCTTCTTCGGCGTGCAGCGGATCGTCGGAAGAAGCAGCGCCGGTGGAATCGATCAGTTCGAAGGACATGGAATCGATCTCGGAATGCGCCGCGAGCGACGCCATCCCGGCATGGTAGCCAATAACCGCGCGACACGGCGCCGCCCCGCCGGCAGCCTGCTCCGGCGGGGCGGGCGCGTCAGCCGCGCTTGCCGACATGCTCCTTCAACAACGCGTTCACTTCGTTGGCCTTCTCCATCTGGCTCATGTGTCCGGCGTCCTCGAACACGCGGACGGTCGCGCCTTCCGGTGCGTTCTTCGCGTGCGCGGCGGGAATGATCTGGTCCCGCTCGCCCCAGATCACCAGCACCGGCTTGCCCGCCGACGCCAGCTTGCCGCCGGGCTGCGCCGCCTGCCTGCCGTTCGCGAACAAGCCGGCATTGAGCGACGTCAGCGCTTCGCTGACGCCATCGAGCCGCTTGTATTTCAGCAGGTCGTCGAGCATCTGGCGGCTCACCAGTTCCGGATTCGCGAACAGCAACTCGACCACCGGTCTCAGTTCGCGCCGCGACTCGGCCGTGACGAAGCCTTCGGTGTAGGCGTTGTTGATCTCATCGCCGAAACCGGACGACGAAATCAGCGCCACCGATTCCACCCGCTCCGGCTGATCCACCGCCATCTGCGCCGCGATGCCGCCGCCCATCGAATGGCCGACGAGATGCGCGCGGTCGAGTTGCACCGCGTCCATGAACTTGCCGACGAACCCCGCGAGGTCCGCGAGCGTCGTGCCCGGCACCTTCGGCGTCGATTGCCCGTGGCCCGGCAGATCGAGCGCGAACACGCGGTTCTTGTCGGCGAGCGCATCGAGATTGAAGAGCCAGTTGTCGAGATCGCCGCCGAAGCCGTGGATGAACAGCACCGCCGGCCGGCTCGCATCGTCGCCGCCACGCGAGGCATAGCGCACGCGGATGCCGTCGACATCGACGAAATGATAGGCCGACACTTCCTCGCCCTCTTCCTCGTCATCGGCGGGCGTCACGTACGAGGACACGTACGCGTCGATATCGGCGTAGCTGACGTCGGCGGGCGCGAGCACGCCGAGCAGCGCCTTCACCGGCAGCGTATCGCCCGCCGACGCCACCCGCCGCCGCAGCAAACCGGCGTCCGGGGCCTCGACCGCGTTGGCGATCTTGTCGGTTTCGACATCGAGAATCGGCATGCCGACGGTGATCTCCGTGCCCTCCTCCACGAGCCATTCGTTGACCGTGCCTTCCTTCATCGACAGGCCCCACTTGGGCATGACGATCGGTGTGATTGCGGCCATCAGTGCTTTCCTCCCTTCATGGTTTTTCGGGCGGCGTCGGCGATCTGCGCGGCGTTCGGAATGTAGAGATCCTCGAGCGTCGGCGAGAACGGCACCGGCGTATGCGGCGCGCACACCATCTCGATGCCCGCCTTCAATGCGCCGAACGCCTGCTGCGCGACCTGCGCGGAAATATCCGTGGCAATGTTGCAGCGCGGATTCGCTTCATCGACGACGACCAGCCGCCCGGTGTTCTCCACCGTTTCCAGCACGGTGTCGATATCGAGCGGCGACAGCGTGCGCAGATCCACCACTTCCGCCTCGATGCCTTCCTTTGCGAGCGTCGCGGCGGCTTCGAGCGCGCGATGCACCATCAGTCCGTAGGTGACGATGGACACGTCCTTGCCGTCGCGCACCACGTTGGCTTCGCCGAACGGAATCGCGTACGAGTTCTCGGGCACTTCGCCTTCGAAGCCGTAGAGATTCTTGTGCTCGCAGAAGATGACCGGATCGTTGTCGCGGATCGCCTGGATCAGCAGTCCCTTGGTGTCATAAGGCGTCGACGGGCACACGACCTTGAGCCCCGGAATATGCGTGAACAGCGATGTCAGCATCTGGCTGTGCTGGGCCGCCGCACGGAATCCCGCGCCGACCATCGCGCGAATCACGACAGGCGTTTCCGCCTTGCCGCCGAACATGTAGCGGAACTTGGCGGCCTGATTGAAGATCTGGTCGAAGCACACGCCCATGAAGTCGATGAACATCAGTTCGGCGACCGGACGCATGCCGCACGCCGCCGCGCCGATCGCCGCGCCCACGTAAGCGGACTCGGACAGCGGCGTGTCGAGCAGGCGGTCGCCGTGTTTCGCATAGAGTCCCTTCGTCACGCCGAGCACGCCGCCCCACGCGTCCTTCTCGCCATCCGCGCCGGCGCCGCCGACGATATCCTCACCCAGCACGATCACACTCGGATCGCGCTGCATTTCCTGATCGAGCGCTTCGTTGATCGCCATCTTCATGCTCAGTTTGCGGGCCATGATTGTCGTCTCCAGGAATCAATATTTGACGTAGACATCGGTGAGCAGATCGGCGGCGGTCGGCAACGGCGCGTCCTTCGCTTCCTGCACCGCGCGGTCGATCAGCGCGGCGACTTCCTTGTCGATCGCGTCGAGTTCCGCCGGCTGGATCACATCGGCCTGCGTCACGGCCTGCGCGAACTTCTTCAGGCAGTCGCGGTTCGAGCGGATCTCGTCGAGCTCGCCCGGCGCGCGATAGGTCTGCGCATCGCCTTCGAAATGGCCATAGAAGCGGATCATCTTGCATTCGAGCAACGCCGGGCCGCCGCCTTCGCGCGCGCGCCGGATCACTTCGCCCGCCGCTTCATGGACCGCGAAGAAATCGGTGCCGTCCACCGTCACGCCGGGAATGCCGAAGCCCGCCGCGCGGTCCACGTAGCTGTCCACGGCCGTGCCGTAGTCGCGCGCCGTCGATTCCGCATAGCCGTTGTTCTCGATCACGAAGATCACTGGCAGATTCCACACGGCCGCGAGATTCAGGCTTTCGAGGAAAGTGCCCTGGTTCGACGCGCCATCGCCCGCGAAGGTGATGCCGACCTCGCCCTTGCCGCGGAACTTCGCCGCGAGCGCCGCGCCGCAGATCAGCGGCGCGCCCGCGCCGAGAATGCCGTTCGCGCCCATCATCCCCTTCGACAGATCCGCGATGTGCATCGAGCCGCCCTTGCCGTTGCACGAACCGCCCTTCTTGCCGTAGATCTCCTTCATCATCGCGACCGGGTCCACGCCCTTCGCAATGCAGTGCCCGTGTCCGCGATGCGTGCTGGCGATGCGGTCGCCGTCGTTCAGATGGCTCATGATGCCGACGCCCGCAGCTTCCTCGCCCGCATACAGATGCACGAAGCCGGGAATGTCGCCGCGGCCGAAATCGACGTGCAGACGCTCCTCGAAATCGCGGATCGTGCGCATCTTGCGATAGACGCTCAACAGTTCGTCCTTCGAGAGCGGCAAGCCGCCCGCATGCTGCGTTGCTGTCATCTCTGTCTCCTTTGGGGTGGGTCTAGCGAATCGTGCCGGTGCTGCGCATGGGCTGGCGCATCAGCCCGGACGCCGCCGCGTAACGCATGCACGCGGCCACGTCGATACTGCGAAAAGCGTTCTCCCTGAGCGTGACGGTCACTTCGTCATCGGGACCGAAGGCCAGCTCGCGTTCGCCGTCGAGCGCGACGATGCCGGTGCGCTGTCGCACGCGATGCGGCACGCCATCGGCGAGACGCGTCCAGCTTGCAATCGGCACGGACTCCATCAGCCCGGGCGCGATCGGCGCGCACAGATCGAACTCGCCTTCGCCGGGCGCGGCGAGTTGCACCGCGAGGCCGCCGCGATCGTGACGGCCGAGCGGTTCGAGCAGGCCCGCGATAGCCGACATGCCGATCGCCTGCGGATCGGCATAGGACACATAGACGGCGGCGAGCGTCTCGATCTTCCACAGCGCCCGCGCGCCGATGAAGTGCTCGTGCGAGATCACGGCGTCGACCAGCGCGATGTCGTGGCGCACGCTGCCGTCGCGCGCGCGAATCTCGATGTCGAGCCGTTTGTTCGACGCCAGCGCTTCGTTGGCGGGCACGCGCGCGCTGGCATAAAGGCCGGTCGCGAGACCGGAGATGGTGGGCTCGCGCATTTCCGGATAGGCGTTGTTCGTCCCGGTCGACAACCCGGCGAGCGGCACTTCTCCGCACTCGCGCACGACCGCGCGATGGGTGCCGTCGCCGCCGAGCACGAGCAGCGCATCGACGCCCGCTTCGCGCATCATGCGCGCGGCGCGGAAGGTGTCGTCGACGCGCGCGGTGACGGGCATGTCGAGGAACTCGACAGCCGCGAGTCCGGCATCCGGACCTTGCTTGCGCGCGAGATGCCGTTGGAGCATGACCTTGAGGCCTTCGCGGTCGGGCATCATCAGCACGCGCGGCACGCCGCTCGCCGCCAGCGAGGAGAGCAGCCGCAACACGATGTTCACGCGGTCGGCGAGTTGCAGACTATTGGCGTTGGCGATGACGCGCCGGATGTCCCGCGCCGAAACCGGATTGGCGATGATGCCGACGAGCGGCGTTGCGTTTGCACGCATGCCTGTGTCTCCGTTCTGTGTTTTGTGCGGCGGATAAAGGCAAGCGTTATGCCAATCGAACGGAGCCGTTCAGCGGGGAAAAAGCGCGGGAATACCCGCGGAAATCGCGGGTGTAACGGGCGCCGCCGTGACAGGTGTCACAGCGGCAGGTGTCTCACGGTGGACAGGCGTATCGCGCGTTCAGTGGCCGTCGCGCTGATTGGGCGACTGGATGCCATAGCGCGCCATGCGCCGGTACAGCGTCATGCGGCTCACGCCGATCTGTCGCGCAACCGCGCTCAGATTCCAGCTCGCCGCGCGCAGATACTGCATCAGCAGCATGCCTTCGGGCGGCAGGCGATGCGGATCGAACGCCTCGACGGCGCGCGGCGCGTCATCCGGCATCGCGACGTGGCTCAGGCCTTCCGGCAGGTCGTCGATCTCGATCACGCCGTTCGAACACACCGCCCGCGCATAGCGCAGCGCATTGCACAATTCGCGCAGATTCCCCGGCCAGTCATGCCGATGCAGCCGCTCACGCGCGCCGGCTGAGAGCGTCACCGTGGGGCGCGCGGTGTCGTCGCCTTCTTCGAGAAACCTGCGGATCAGCCAGTCGAGGTCGGTGCGCTCGCGCAGCGGCGGCAACGTGAAGCGCGCGCCGTTCAACCGGTAATACAGGTCTTCGCGGAAACGTCCGTCCTGCATGAGCGCGTCGAGCGACTGATGCGTCGCCGAGATCACGCGCACATCGACGGACACGGGCCGCGATGCGCCGATCGCCAGCACCTCGCCCTCCGCCAGCACGCGCAACAGACGCGATTGCAGTTCGCGCGGCATGTCGCCGATTTCATCGAGGAACAGCGTGCCGCCATCGGCTTCCTGGATCAGCCCGCGCTTCGCCTTCGCGCCCGCTCCGGAAAAGCTGTTCGGCAGATGGCCGAACAGTTCGCTTTCGATCAGCGTCTCCGGAATCGCCGCGCAATTCACCGCGACGAACGGACCCGCGCGGCGCGCGCTCGCACGATGCAGCGCCTTCGCGAAGAACTCCTTGCCGCTGCCGGTTTCGCCGTTGACGAGCAGGTTGATCGGCGCATCGGCGAGTTTGGCCGCGCGTTCCAGCTGACGCGTCAAGGCGGCATCGCCGCCGCATAGCGCCGCAAGCGGCGCGGGCACGTCCACCGTGCGCGGCCGGTTGGCGCTCGTCGCCGGCGCGATGCACGGCGCGGGCGGCATCACGCTCAGGTAAAGGAACGCGCCGGATTTCGCGAGCGGCACCGCGCGCAGTTCGCTCGGCCGTGAATAGACGAAGCGGCCGAGCTCTTCGAGACGCGCGTCGAAGAGCGTGTCGAACGGCACGCCGATGAGCGACGCCGCCGGTTCGCCCGGCGCGACCGGCCGGCCGATTTCCGCCGCCAGCATCGTATGCGCGCGCCGGTTATGGCCGACGATGCGTCCGCCCGCATCGAGCGCAATCAGGTATTCAGGATCGACGTCGACGAATTCCGGCGACGCGTTCAGCTTCAGGATCCAGTCCTGCCGATGCGTGCGCAGGAAGTTGGCGTTCTCGATATGCCCCGCGTAGATGCGCACGAGTTGCAGCGCGAGGTTCTGACTGTCGCGCGCCTGCGGCGAAACGAGCGCGGAGATATCGAGGATCGCGGAAAGCGCGCCGCGCGAATCGTAGAGCGGCGCCGCCGTGCAGGTGAGCGGAATGTGCGTGGCGTCGAAATGATCGAGCTGATGGACGGTCAGCGCCTGGCCGGTGGTCAGCGCGGTGCCCACCGCACAGGTGCCCGCGCCCGCTTCGCTCCACTCCGCGCCGAGATAGAGGCCCGCGCGGCGCAATGCGGCATCGGTATTGGCGTCGCCGATGTAATCGACGGTCACGCCCAGCGCATCCGTCAGCAAGACGACGTAGCCCATGCCGGCGACTTGCTCGTACAGCGTCTCGAGACCGTGACGGGCGATGCGGGCGAAGTCGTCGATGCGCTGCTGATGCTCGCGCAGCCGCGTCTGCGGCAGGATGCGCGCCTCCTGCATGCGCGACGGGTCCAGTCCGTATTGATGCACGCAACGCCGCCAGGACGATTCGATGATGCTTTCGTGCAGGCGCTGTGGCGCAAGCGATTGCGTCCGCGTGGTGGCCGCGACGACTGCCTCGATGTGCTCGCGTTGCCGCATGTCCATGCGTGCTCTCCTTGGTGTCTCCAGCGTCGGGCATTGGTGGGCGCACGCGGCGCGCTATCGTTTTGATCGCCTCGGGTCAGTCGTGTTGTGTTGTGCTGTGCTGTGCTGTGTGTCGTGCTGGGCCGCTCGTACGCGGATTTCACCGATTCGCACGAGCGTGTCTCAGGCCATATGATGCTCGAATCGGCAGGACGCGTCATGCGGCAGGAGCGCTGCGCCGCAGCATGACGTCGAAACAAGCTGGACCACTACGGAGACTCAGGATGACGAAGATCGCCTACGAAGATTTCGAGCGACAGGTCGTGCAGCATCACCTCATCAAGGGCAACGTGTACGAGAACGGCGCGGCGCTCGTCGAGCGCGCGAATCAGTGGATTGCGGAGAACGCGGTGGATGTATTGAACGTCGAGAGCCTCTCGACGTTCGGCGCCGGCGACGATACCAGCGTGAGCCACTGGTATTCAGGCATTCGCGTCTGGTATCGGGTCGGGTAACGGTCAGCCGCGGCCGACGAACGGCATCTTCGTCGCCATCACCGTGTGGAACAGGACGTTGGCTTCGAGCGGCAGGTTCGCCATGTAAAGCACCGACTGGCCGACGATCTTCACGTCCATCATCGCCTCCACCGCGATCTCGCCGTTCGCCTGCGGCACGCCTTTCGACATGCGCTCCGAAAGCTCCGTCATCGCATTGCCGACGTCGATCTGACCCACCGCGATGTCGTACTTGCGGCCATCGAGCGAGGCGGTTTTCGTCAGGCCTTGAACCGCGTGCTTCGTCGCCGTATAGGCGGCCGAATTCGGGCGCGGGGCGCTGGCGGAAATCGAACCGTTGTTGATGATGCGGCCGCCCATCGGCGTTTGCGCCTTCATCGTGCGGAACGCCTGCTGGAGGCAATAGAACATGCCGTTCAGATTGATGTCGACGACATTCCGCCATTGCTCCGGTGTCCAGTCCTCGAACGGCCCGGGCGGGTTCGTCACGCCGGCGTTATTGAACAGCAGGTCGACGCGGCCGAAATGTTCGACCGCGGTCCTGAAGCACTGCGCCACGGATTCCGGATCCGACACGTCCGTCGGCACGGCGAGCGCGCGACCGGCTGCGTCGGCTTCGTCGATGACCGCTTGCAGCGGCGCCGGCCGACGTCCCGCCAGTACCACCGACCAGCCGTCGCCGAGGAGCGCCAACGCCGCCGCCCGGCCAATTCCGCTACCCGCTCCGGTGACGATGGCAATTCGTTGAGACTGATTGGCTGCGTCGGACATATCGGCGTTCTCCTGTTGTTGGGCGCGCAACAGCTGCGCGCTTAATTCGGGAGAACATTATCGCCGTGTTCGTGCGGTTCCTGCGACTTCAGCGATTACGCGAGGCTTCCGTCGTGACCGGGCCGGCCGTCGTCGTGTTGCGCGCGTCGCGTCCGTCGCAGAAGATCGCGGTCATCAGCATCGGCACGACCTGCTTCACCACGGCCGTGCTGCCGGACTCCCGCACTTTCGCTTCGACCGTTTCCGCAGCCGCAAGGACCACGACGCCATAGGAGGATTCGCTGATCGGCTGGCCGCTGCCGCGCTTGAACATGTCGTCGCCCTGCTCGTAGCCCAGCACCGCATAGACGCGGAAACCGTAAGCCGTGAGCTGACTGCCTTGCATCGGCTTGAAGGCGTTGACGGAGTTGGATTCGACGCGCATCGGCCGGGCGTCAATGGATTTGTCGGCGACCAGCGGCGCAATGAAGCGGTGCGCGCTGGACTTGCAGTCGAGCTGACTTTCGAGCGGGGTGGCTTCGCACAGGCTGGGCAGCAGTCCCCCGACCACGGCAGCGAATGCGGTGAGCATTGCGAGAGGAGCGGTTTTCATGGCAGCGATAAAACCTGTCGGTTTGTAGGCCAACACAGATGCACGGGCATCCGCATCGATGCAATAAGCGAGCCAGTGAATCGGTTCGCACGTTGCGCAGCGCTGCATGCTTCCCGCAAGGGGCATGGCTTCTTGTAGGTGGTTTGAATTCTTTGTCGGGCGCTTCGCTTAATCCTCGTGCTCGTGTAGTGAATCCTACAATCGTTTTTGTAGTCGAGGTAAGGACAGAATCTGCGTTTCGACCGAGCCAGTCTGTTCGAGATCCCTCAATTTTCCCGCGGAGCGATGTCGTTTTGATGACCCTGCGCGCGACAGTGGTGCGAAACGGAAATTCGGCGACTTGGTTATATTCTGCGATTCGACCCTCAGAGGACTTCCAATGACCGCGCTCACCGACTTCCCGATCACCCAAAAATGGCCCGCCCAGCATCCGGAGCGCATTCAGCTCTACTCGCTGCCGACGCCGAATGGCGTCAAGGTTTCCATCATGCTCGAGGAAACCGGTCTGTCGTACGAACCCCATCTGGTGCGTTTCGATGCGAACGACCAGATGTCGCCGGAATTCGTTTCGCTGAATCCGAACAACAAGATTCCCGCGATCATCGATCCGAACGGACCGAATGGCGCGCCCCTTCCGCTGTTCGAATCCGGCGCGATCCTGGTTTATCTGGCGGCGAAGAGCGGGCAGCTGATGCCCGAGGACATCGCGAAGCGTTATGAGACGCTGCAATGGCTGATGTTCCAGATGGGCGGCATCGGGCCGATGTTCGGGCAGGTGGGATTCTTCAACAAGTTTGCTGGCAAGGAATACGAGGACAAGCGGCCGCGCGCGCGGTATGTCGCGGAGTCGAAGCGGCTGCTTACGGTGCTCGATCGGCAACTCGACGAGCGCGAGTGGATCATCGGCGACGAATACACGATCGCCGATATTTCCATCTTCCCGTGGGTGCGCAATCTGGTCGGATTCTACGAGGCTCGCGAGCTCGTTGACTTTCACGAGTTCAAGAACGTCGAGCGCGCCCTCGACGCATTCCTGCAGCGGCCGGCCGTGATACGCGGTCTCGACATTCCGAAGCGGGGGTAATCGGATTTCGAGCGTGCGGGGCTGTGTCGAAAGCGGCGCTTTTCGATCGGATGACACGGTTCGGGCAATGGGTTCACAATCGGCAGACGTCAGCTGCGCGAATTTCAAACGTCGCAAGAATAGTGTTGCGCGTCAACGTCTTGCGCGACGGATGCCCAGGATATCCACACCCTTGTGCTCCGGTTCTGGGGATAAGTCTTCTCGCTCGCTGCAAGTCGTTGATCCTGTTCCGAAGTCGACGTGGAGACCTCCATGAATGCTACGTTTTCGCCCCTACGCCGTTTGCGCCGATTCATGCTGCTATCGGCCATCGGATTGATTGGTGTCGCTGCGCATGCGGAGGCGCCCTGTCCGGGCTATGTCGAAACGGATTCCGGCAGCGCCTTCGATCTCGCTTCGATCATCCGGGACGCCGGCTCTCCGCAATCCGCGCTGGGCAAGTTGCGCGACGCGGTGGCCAAGGTCGATGCGGGCGGCGGCTGTTCGAAGTTCCGCGACCAGCACGCGTGTGAAGAGACGCTGACTCTGGCGCACAAGGCGATCGTCGCGCTCGAAGCATGCTCGCCGCCGGGCGGTGCGAAAGGCTCGGCGCACGGCTGATGAGTTTGCGCGCGTATAAAAAAACGCGTGCCGCCCGATAAGGCAGCACGCGTTCAGTCTCGGCTTGCCCGAACCGAAGTCCGGGCGGCTCGAGCGCTTAGCGGTCCAGGAAAGGACGCAGCTTGTCAGCGCGGCTCGGATGCATGAGCTTGCGCATGGCCTTGCTCTCGATCTGGCGAATACGCTCGCGCGTGACATCGAACTGCTTGCCCAGTTCTTCGAGCGTATAGTCCGACGCCGTATCAATACCGAAACGCATACGCAGCACCTTCGCTTCACGCGGCGAGAGTGCGTTCAACGCGTCGTCGATGGCAGCGCGCATGTTCGCATGCACTGCGGCCTCGGCCGGCGACGTCGCGCCTTGATCTTCGATCATGTCGCCCAGCGTTGCATCGGCATCTTCGCCGACCGGCGTTTCGAGCGACACCGGCTGCTTCGCGATCTTGAGAATGCCGCGGATCTTTTCTTCCGGCATTTCCATGCGCTCGGCGAGCACCGACGGATGCGCTTCCTGACCGGTCTGCTGCAGGATCTCGCGCGAGATGCGGTTCAGCTTGTTGATCGTTTCGATCATGTGAACCGGCACGCGGATCGTGCGCGCCTGATCGGCCAGCGAACGCGTCACGGCCTGACGCACCCACCACGTTGCGTAGGTCGAGAACTTCCAGCCACGGCGATATTCGAACTTGTCCACCGCCTTCATCAGACCGATGTTGCCTTCCTGGATCAGATCCAGGAACTGCATGCCGCGATTGACGTACTTCTTGGCAATCGAGATCACGAGACGCAGGTTGGCTTCGATCATCTCGCGCTTGGCCTGACGCATCTTCAGCTCGGCAGCCGTCATCTGACGGTTGATCTGCTTCAGTTGCTTGAGCGGCATTTGCACGACGCCTTCGATGTCGATGAGCTTTTGCTGTTCAGCCTGAATGGCCGGCAAGCTGCGCTCGAGCGATGCGCCATAGTGCTTCGACGACGCCGCCGTACGCGCGGTCCACTCGAGGTCGGTCTCGTGGCCCGGGAACGACTCGACGAACTTCTCGCGCGGCATGCCGCAACGGTCGACCGCGATAGCCAGGACACGACGTTCGATCTCACGCACTTGCGCGACCTGCTGATGCACGTCGGCACAGAGGCGGTCGATGGTCTTGGCCGTGAAGCGGATGGAACCGAGCTCGCGCTGGATTTCGGCACGCGCCTTTTCCACACCCTTCGACGCGATCACGCCCGAACCCTTCGGATGACTTGCCTGTTCGGCGAGTTCGCTGACGCGTGCGAAGATGGCGAGGCAATCGGCCTTCAACTGCTTCAGGCGCGCTTCGTTCGATGCGCCGGCATCGTCGCCGTCGAGATCATCTTCGTCATCCGAATCTTCGTCGGATTCATCGGTATCCGTATCGATATCGGCTGAATCGGCGGTGTCGGATGCGGACATGTCCGCGTCTTCCGTGTCTTCTTCCTTCAGGCCGTCGACGAGGTCGTCGATCTTCAGCTCACCGGCTTCGACCTGGGCCGCGTCCGCGAGAATGCTTGCGACCGTCGACGGACAGGCGGCGATGGCCTGAATCATTTCATGCAGACCGTCTTCGATGCGCTTCGCGATGGCGATTTCGCCCGCGCGCGTGAGCAGCTCGGTGGCGCCCATTTCGCGCATGTACATGCGGACGGGGTCGGTGGTGCGGCCGAATTCGGAATCGACGGTGGAAAGCGCGTTTTCCGCTTCTTCGTCCGATTGCTCGTCAGTGACGACGCTCGGCGCGGTGTCGTTCAGCAACAGCGTTTCGGCGTCCGGAGCCTGCTCGTAAACCGCGACGCCCATGTCATTGAACGTGCTGACGATGGTTTCCATCGCTGCGGTTTCAGCGAAGTTGTCCGGCAGGTGGTCGCTGATTTCAGCGTGCGTGAGATAACCGCGTTCCTTGCCCAACTGGATGAGCGCGCGCATCTGGCGCTGACGCTCTTCATTCTGCTCTGCGGTCATTGCGACATCGGGCTGCGTCGTGCCGGCCTGGCCCTTGCCTTTGTTCGACCGCCGTCCCGGCGACTTGCGCGCCGGTGCGACGATGTCCAGCTCCGAATCTTCCCGATCAAAACTTGCCATACTTTCTCCTCGACAGGTTTGCTCGGCGACGACAGATCCCCGGTAGCGAGCGTAACGGCTCGCAATGATTTCGATGACAGCTTCGACCACGGACGGCTTGCTGAAAATCGCATCGAGCAAAACACGCAGACCGCATTCACGCGCGGCCGCGCTTTTCAAACGCCCTCTCAGACGCAACCTTAGAGTTTAGCAGGTCCTGCTGCGTCGCAGCACATATTCTGAAAACTTTTGTTGGCGGCGCTCGGCTGGTCTCTCGGCACAACCTTGCAAGCGAGTGGCTATAGATCAGCAGGAGTCAACCCCATGGGCGTTCAAAATGGGGTTGGATCGAGTTGTACTGCGACACTGGATAACTTTCGCAAAAACTCGCCCAACGGCTTGCGAGCGACTTCGGGCAATGCAGGCGATGCAACGGGTGCCTCGACTGCCCTCGCAGACCTAGTTGGGGTGATTCCGGCTTGCTTCAAGCGGAGGAATTGTCTGAGTTCGCGCATACGTTGCTCCGATCCAGACGAGGCTGCCTTCGACTCCGGAGTGGTCAGTGTCCGCGGCTGAGCGCCGAGTGAACGAGCCGCGTCTATCCCGACGATCTGTCCTGCTTCCATCGCAGCCACGAAATCCTGGGCCCAATTCCCGGCGTGGACACGGGGGCGAGCTTCGTCACGATGATGGATCGTGACCGAGGTTGCGTCGGTCGAGACATGGTACGTACGCAATCCATCGCGACTGGCGAAGGCCTGTCCGGCGAGATGAACGACTGTGCGTTCGACGTGCGTCTTGCGCTCCTGCTGCTGTCGGTCGGCTTCAACGGCGATGCGCTGAACGCGCAGCCGATACGCGAAATCAACGGGAGCACGCAGCAGAGTGCGCAGGTAGCTGATCGGGTGCGTCGCGCGGCGCAGGTGCTGCCAGCTGGCTTCGACGACATCCGAGAGCAGCTTCCCGGCGCGCTTCGCCTCGCTCATGAGTTTGAAAATCAGAAATTCACGAAATCCCAGGGGCAGGAGGCGTTGAAGGTCCGCGGGGAGGCGTCCTGGTTGTCTCTTTTGATGAGTAGGGTTTAGATCCTTATATATAGCGCCGTCTGCCAGCGTGGCACACGGCCGCGCCAAAGAAAGCTCAGGTGCGGTGCCGGCAGACGGCGTCCGCGCTTCGGCCGACGTCGATTCGGAGCTGACATCAGACTCCACCAGGCCGAGCAGGGTCGCTGCCTTGGACGTCAGGTGCAGATAAGCCCTGCCGAAGAGCCCGGCGGAACCGTAGCGCATCTGGGGCGGCCTGGTGATGAAACCAGCTGTTTCGAGATCGTCGAGACTGCGATAGAACGTCCGCATGGATTGCATCGCGCGGCCAGTCAGCAGTTCGCGACGGGCGAAGATCGCCGCGTAGGGTTTCCTGGCATCGACGGTGCGAGCGAGGGCGGCGAACAGCGCACGCGCACGAGCCGGTAGCGCAGACGTATGCGTGGCCCGATGTGCTGCACGAAAAATCACCCAAGGAAGGTTGGAGCGATCGCACGCGTACTCGTCGAGAGCCCGCTGATCTTGCTCCAAGGTAGGCAGTTCGGAATTCTGCGGGCGAACATCCACCTCGCCTGCAACGGAATGTTGCGCGATACGCATATCAAGAACGTCCATTTCGAAAAATGGAAGACAAACGCTTGACTGCTTATCGCGTTCCGCTAAACTTCGAGGTGCGTACTCGTGACCCGATTGGCGTCGGGAAGCGGACCGGGCGACTTGCAGTAAAGCCCAATATTCAAAAGCCTTCGGTTGGCGCCGAAGGCTTTTGTCTTTCTAGCGTGTGCTATTTACATAGCGACCTCTTGTTTCTGAAGTTTCAAGCTATTGATTTCTAAGGAGTTTCTACTAGAGTCAACTACCTTGGATCTTTGTGAATCAGCTAAGCGATTGATTTAAAAGGAAAACCTACTAGAGCTCAATCTTGTTCTGATTCACGCAGCGTCTGGTTGATGAATTCCGCGATACGCTGCCCCCACTGTTCCGCCTCCGTCGCATCCTTTTCGAAGAAGCGGACGCCCACAACACCATTGCGCGTCGACACCTCACATACCTTTCTTCTTCCCGTGCGAACTACAGTCGCGCTAGGTGTCGCAACGCGCGGTTTTTCAGCCACGAACGACACGGCTTTGTCTTGCGTGAACGCTTCGTCGTCAACCAGACGGCGTACTGCTTCGATTACCTTTTCCGCTTTGCCCGCTTCTGTCAGTGCTGCTAGTTTCTGAGCAGCATTGCTTCCGAGTCGTTCAGGCCGCTCGGCGAGCGCCACCTTGGCTGCATCCGGAAGGGCGTCGAAAGAAAAGATCCGTGTGACGTGACTCTTGCTCAGTCCGGCGCTCTCTGAAATCTCAGTGCGCGTCAGCCCGCTCAATTCCTGCAGCCGTTTGAAGTTCCAATACTTCTCAAAGTCGGTAAGCGACGGCGACAGCAAGTTCGAAAAGAACGCAGCGAACTCGATCTCACCTTCTTCAATCGACGCCACGTTCGCCCGGATCGTCGCGCGGCCCAGTTCGCGGTAAGCGGCGACCCGATTGTGACCCGCAACAATCTCGTAGCGTGCGTCAGGCAGGGCCCGCACCAGAATGGGCGTCGCGAGCGCATGTTGCGCCAGGTTGCTTTTCAGCTCCTGAAACTGCTCGGCCGTCAGCTTGCGCCGTCTGCCGTCGATCTCCACAAGCGAGTCGAGCGGCACTTCCAGCGCCGCTCGTTCCTCGAGTTGAGTTTCGAGTTCCTTGATTCGCGCCTGCGCCGAATTGATGCGATTCTGCGCGTCCATCAATCTGCCGGGCGACGTGCGCGCCTCCGCGCTGACTGGCCGCTGCTGATGCGAAGTCTCCGCCGGTTTGCTGCCGATATTTGCGGTCTTCGCGAGGAGTCTGTCCCCGATACCCATTTAAACCTCCGTCTGATTCCAGGCGCGAACGAACTGCGCGTCGAGGTGTTCCGCGAGTCTGTCGAGCGGTTCCTTGAACCGGTTGTAGGCAGCCGTGCTGCCATCCGGTTTCGACAGGTCATACACCGTGGACAATTGAGCCGATGCACCCTTCGGAACGGTCGACTCGGGGATCTCGAACGGCAATACGCGGTCGCCATACGCTTTTTGCAGCCAGCCACGCACGACGCGCGAAACGTCGTCCGACTTTGCCTTGGTCAGGATCACATTGACGAAGTCGAAACGCTTCTGCTCGAGCACGCCCGGCAGCTTCTTCGCGATGTCCGCGAAGAGATGCCAGAACTGGGTCGAACTGGCGAAATCGAGGGCTTCGGGCGGGCAGGGCAGCAGGATCGCATCCGACGCCAGCAGCGCGTTGATCGTGAGATAACTGAGCGCAGGCGGCGTGTCGATGATGACCGCGTCGTACTCCTCGGTCAGCGGCATCAGGCCCTTGTGCACGATCTCCCAAAATTCGAACGTGCTGTCGTTCAGCACCTTTGCCGGGATCTCGAACTCGGCGTCGAACAATGACGAAGAAGCCGGGATCAGATCCAGGTTGTGCCAATACGTCTCCTGCACCGCGTAGTGCAGCGTCTGCTGATCGCCATAAATGAGCGGCAGCAGCGTCTGGTCATCGGAAATTTCGGCGTCGGGCGCCCAGCCGCACAATTGTGTGGTGGTCCCCTGCGGATCGCAGTCGATGACCAGCACCTTGCGCCCGAGCAGCGTCAGCGCCTGCGCTGCCGATACCGCGGTCGTGGTCTTGGCAACGCCGCCCTTGAAATTTGCCACCGTCACGATGCGCCCGCGCTTCCCTTCAGGCCGCCGGACGCGTTCCCGCGTCGACCGGATCCAGGTGAGGGCTTCCTCGAGCGTGAACTCCTTGCTTCGTCCGGCGCCCTTCGACGTACCCGCGGGCAAGTCGCCCTTGGTCGTCAGGTACTGGAAGCGTTGCTTGTCGATACCGCACAGCGACGCAACCTGCGAGCTGGTGAATGTCGGCGCGCTCTTGCGCGGATACGGCTCCAACATTGCATCGCGGATCTGATTGAGGATGTCAGTGGCTTGGGCGGCCACTCCCAAGAGCGTTTCGATCGAAACGGATTGATCGACTTCGGGAAGCCGAGCGCTTAGCATGGAATTCGCAGTCACTGGCGGGCTTGGGTAGGCAAGTAATTCTTCGGTTTGTGGAAAACAAGCTGCAAACCGAAGAATAAACGGCGAACCGGTAAACCTCAAGTAAACTCTGAAGAACTTGAGCGCCCGCAGCGGACATTTTTACAACGTCCGTCGCTTGAGTAAACGCAAAATTTCGATGGCGGCAGGGTTTATCGGTCGATCAAGACGCAGCGAAAGGGTGTTTTGAGACACTCGAACGACGGAGACCCTCATTTTCGACAAAAAGCGCCTTGGTCGAATGTCGCACACGGCCCAGTCCGCCACCGATCTTGGCCGGTCGACGCCGTGATCGAGTGGACAGGAAAGAAAGTGTGGCGAAAGAAGTGCGTGCTTGCGCGCTGCAATGCGCGGTCGCTTCCAGGGGCGAGCGCTTCGACCGACGCGGTCTTCCGCGATAAAAAATACTCTCGAGCAGATTGCCGACGCCGCCCGGCGCGATGGGCAGACGGCCATGAGCCTGAGCGGGCAGCGGCGCACGGGTTGTGCAGTCAAGCGGTTCAAGAGGTTCAAGCAGAGCGCCGAGGGCGAGATTGTCACACAGCGTCTCGACGACGCCCGCCTGCGCAACTCGCTCCGCGCTTCAATTCGTCAGCGAGCGACCATTCGGAACCGTTCGGACTGTCGAGACGTCCGACGCCGAGCGTATGGACCCGGCATCGGCCCATTTTGCCTGTCGCAAGCCGCTGTTTACGTCGGCAGCAGGGCGAGCCGGTCGCAACGTTTTGCGTATCGTGGACTTGACCTCGTCGCGTCATTGTCTCCGATCGAGTGTGCCTTCCGCGCCTTTGGCCGTGGTGGTCTGAAAAACGTATATGAACGATGCAGCACAAATCAGTGCAAAGATGTTTGTTGTCAAGCTCTTCACCTACGCGGTTAGAAGCGAATTGTTGGAATTGTGTCGACGAACAGAAGATGATCGGAACCGCGAGCCGCGGTAATCCATTTGAGCTTCGGCACTGTGAAACATCCAGTGGACAACTGAATTTTGACTAAATCATTGTCTCGATTACGTTTTTCCAATTAAAACGAAAGATGTTTCACGAGGCTCGAGGCAGAGGAGCGATTTTGAGGACGGAATCCGCCATCAATTTGGTAAAAAACCGCGCTGCATTGCGGTTTGTCGGCTGGGTGTATTGAAAGATACGGTTTTCGTAGTATTGGCAAACTCACATCAAAGCTCGCCTTAGTAGCCAGAGCTCAAGCTTCGCTTTCGCGCGCTCGTTCTGAGATGGTGGGGTCGCTTGCACAGGGCACGCGATGCGTTCATTGCCATTACAGAAGCCGCAAAACGATGCGAGTCCACATGGAACATACCGCTCGAGCGCGTACGGTTCGAAATGCGGAGCGTCGCATGACCTTGTTCGGTCAACCTGCAAGGCAGTTCTGGTCACGACTCGGAGTGGGATCCACAGTTCTTTACTCATTGCGAACGCTCGCCGTCTCTCAGTGACGGCCGCGGTTGTATATTCCTAAACGGTCATCAGACGTGAGCTGGACACTCGCGAGCGCTGTCTGGGTCGTGCCGTGCAACCGGGCGAGCTTGATGAAACCGCGCGAGTTCGACGATTTCGAGACATCGAGTCAGCCCGGACTCAAACGGTTGCATCGTCAGGCGACAGGGGCAGTTCGCCCGACAGCGAAATCCTGTCTGCGCTTCTGATCGCGCGCGACTCTGTCGAGGCGCTGGTCGAACTCGAGTAGCGATTCATCGCGAAATGAGCGTTACGACCATAGCCGTCTGGCGACGCGATGAGAGCGATCCTTTAAAGCTCCAGGCTTCGACCGTCGCTTGATTCTTGTGAAACGGGCTGACATCGGGCACTGGCTCGTTACCTATATTAGTGAGCGGGAGCAAGACGCACGGTCGTGTTTGCGAGCTGCAATCAGGCGACGTCGCTTTGGGTCGATAAGAGCACTTCACTGCGGGCGACAGGCCGCGAAATCCGGCTGCCTGTTCATGAAGCGGACCGCCTGTTCGCATTTCGCGTCACCCCTTACGATGACGAACCGCATCCGCGACTACCCGGCACGATTTCTGTACTTGCACAACCACGCGTACGGACGCAGCGCTACCGTAGAGGCTTCCGTCGCCCGAAGTGAAAATGACGCCGTTGCTCCACTGCTTCAGCGCTATTCGACACAGCACGATCAATCGAAGGGAAGGGCGTCAAGGATAGTCAGCCGCATACCACGCGCGAAACGGCTGCGCCTGAATGTGTGTCTTTTTGCGCAAGTGCCGGCAGACATATATGCCGGCGCACCGATATCCGTTCGAACAAAAACACCTTGGCGAGCGATCGTCGGCCTTTGCGTCAAGACTTTTGCGGGCCACGGTTTGCCGTTGCGGAACGAGCGCTTGGTGCACAGAAGATCAGCAACGCGTGGCAGCCCGACATCGCCTGCCCGTACGAAGTCCTCGAATTCGATGGCGCCAATAGGGCACTCAGTTGACCCTGTGAATCGATGTCCCTATGGTCCGATACCTTTCCGGTGCTGCACAGCATCCGGATTCCGCTTTTCCGAAATTGTGGCGGGTCCGACAGGGACGACGCAGCCCAGGCGCCGCGGTTGACACTGATGCCATACCACCCTTGCAGATCGATGACCCCTGCGTGCACGAGCGAGACGCGCGCGTTGACTAGCTCATGTATTGCGTTTGACGCGAGTGCGATGGCGGGGGAACGGAGCGCGACAACATGTCGAAAACTCTTACCCTTACGAGGACGTTCCCTGCCATTTCAACTTTCGGCCGTGCGCCTGTCACACGTTCACGCGACGGAATTTGATGCAAGCATCCAACACAGTGCTGATCAGGCCACGCGCGGGAACTGGCTCGCCCGATGCGCGGCGATTCCGTTATATCCGCTGCCGCAAGCTCAGCACGGAGTCGTGTGGTGATTGGCTCACTGCAAGCGCCGCTGGTGAACGAAGCCATCGATTCGGGGTGAGTGCCAAACCGCAAGTAGCCCTTCACTTACTCCTGTGAAGCAGCAATCTCAGAATAATCTCATTCCTTGTTAATCGCGAAATATGCCATACCCCGATAAATCGCGACGTGGCGAATTCATAAAGACCAATACCAAAAAGATACGAAATTCCTAAGAAAAATCTAGGCCATCGAAAAATAGGAAAAATCGCAACCAGCAGACGGGTTCGCGCATTGTCTCGTCAAAAATCGAGTGCTATTCTCAAGACGTCATCACGAAATATGTGAACTGATTTTGCGGTGACAATACCCTCAACCCTTCTATCTCGATAAATGATCATGAACGAACAAAATCAGGCAGTGCTTGAAAATGATGTTAGACAGATTGACGTGGAGCAGGTAACGGACGACGAACTGACGTTGGCGCTTAGCCACGTCGTTTCGAACAAGGAGTGGCAGGAATAAGCTGGGTGACATGACCGGCTGAAGGCGGGCGCGGTCGATTTCGAGCGCGCCTGCTCCTTCAAATCCGTCGGTGCATTGGATTCAGCCAGATTCAAGGTCTCTGATCTACAAGATTGGTCGAAACGGTCATCAGGAAGTGCAATGTCTTCAAAAATATTCGATGAATATTTAAAGCAGGCGCGTGCGCTCGTAAAAGAGGTTCAAGTCGAGGAAGCAAAATTTCTGCTCGACAAGCTAACGCCCTTTTTTGATGTCCGCGAAGAAAGTGAAATCGAACAAGGTCAGATTCGGGACGCGCATACTCCAGGGCGCAGTTTCCTCGAATCAGCAATCACCGAGAGAATTCCGCAGTTCGACATGCCCATCGTGCTGTATTGCGCAAGCGGTACGCGGTCTTTAGTCGCCGGCGCTTCGCTCAGCGCATTGGGCTACGTCAATGTCATGTCCATAACCGGCGGGTTGGCGGCGTGGAAAGCCGCCGGCTATCCGGTCGAGAAACGATCACTGCTCAGCTCTGAGGAGCGCAAGCGCTATGGCCGACAGATCATCCTTCCACAAGTCGGCCCGCAAGGGCAGGCGAAGCTGAGGGAAGCGAGAGTCGTCGTGATCGGCGCAGGCGGTTTGGGAGCGCCGTCCCTGATGTATCTCGCAGCCGCTGGCGTGGGGCACATCGGCGTCGTCGATCATGACTCGGCCGACCTTGGCAATCTGCATCGGCAAATTATCTATCGCACCGCTGACGTAGGCGAGTTCAAGGCAAGCGCTTCCCGGAATAGGCTCCTTGAAATGAATCCACAGGTAAAGGTGAGCGAATTCCGCGTCAAGCTTGATGAGTCGAGCGCGCACCGCATCCTGTCTGATTTCGATGTCGTGGTCGACTGTACCGACAACTTCTCCGCGCGCTACTTGATCAACGACACCGCGCTGGAGTTGGGTCTACCCGTCGTCCACGGATCAGTTTTTCAATTCGAAGGCCAGGTCGCGTTGCTGAATTACCGAAACGGCCCGTGCTATCGATGCCTGTTTCCCGAGCCTCCTCCCCCGGAGGTGGCGCCATCCTGTTCCGAAGCAGGCGTGCTCGGCGTGGTACCCGGTTTGATCGGCGTGCTGCAAGCGACGGTGGTGATCAAGCTCATTTTGGGGCTCGAGATCGACAACGCTTCGGCCACCGTCTATCACGGTCTCGATGACGGATTCAGCCGGCGCAAGCTGCGCAAACGCGACGGCTGCATGTGCGCCATGCATCGCGAAACATGTTTCCCGATGTCAACCTCTCCGCAATTCGGACGGGAGTCAAGATGAGAGCCCGATCGACTCTGATCGTCGACAACTTCTATGAAGATCTGAACGCCATTCGCGCGCTCGCATTGCGTCTCGACTTTCGCCCGAAAAACGGCGCGATGTATCCGGGCGGCGAAGCATGGTCCGACGCGATGGATTGGGAGCCGGTTCGGCAAGACATCATCGGCGAATTGGGGATGGGAACTCAGGAGACTTCGATCGCCGGAAAGGATTTCAAACAGGGAAAGTTTCGTCTTGCGCTCGAGCAGCATGCAACGTCACGCCCCGACGCCGTTCATCAGGATGCGCAACGTTACTCGGCAATCGTCTACCTGTCACAAGATCAACATTGTTCCGGCGGCATTGGTTTTTACAAATGCCGTCTGAGTGGACAGACCGCGATGAACCGCCAGTGGGCTAACGCGTTGAGCAAGCACTTCAACATCGCCGTCAATGATCCAGGGTTTCCCGATCTCGTACGGCGGTATTGTGCCGACTGGTCGAACTGGCTGCAGATCGGCGAATTGCCTATGCGATTCAACCGGCTGATCGTGCTGATGGCCCATTGTTTTCATGCCTCGACCGGAATCTTCGGTGGCAATCCGGCCAGCGGACGTCTGACTCAACATTTCGAGATCTACCTGTAATGGCTCAGATCACAGTGGCATTGCCGCGCACCCTGTCGAATAGCGGAACGCTCACGCTGGAAGCGCGCGACTGTCAGCAATTGTTCCGGCAGATCCAGGAGCTCGACCCTCATGCATTCGCCGCAATTTTCCGCGAAACAGATTCCTGGATTCGGCCGAAGCCCTACGTTGCCCTGTTCGTGAACGACGAGCAGCGATTCGACGTTCACCACGCGTTATCCGACGGCGATACCGTCGTATTCGCGACCGCGATTGCCGGAGGTTGATTGTGGACGCAAGGACGATTCAACAACTCTATTTGCGCGCGATATACAGCGGCTTGCCGGAGCCAACCGGGTTGGAGGAGGAGGTCTTTGTCGCCAGGCATCACTCGGAAGAACGCGCAGCCATCGAACGGGCGGCTCGCACTAGAAACCTGAGAACCGTGCTGCATGACGACATGCGCTTGCTACCACGCGTACTCGATAAGACACGACTGCTTCCGTACGTCGAACGCTATACGGAATCCGAATGTTTCTGGATGCATCGCGGGCGGACGCTGATTGAAGACTTCAGCCTCTTTCTGGTTGAACGCACGCCGGCACCCGCAGCTATCAAGGTTCTTGCCAGGATTGAAGGCGTGCACTCCGGGTTGTCTGCATCCGTTGGCGCAAACACGCCATGGTCGGCACACGTGAAATGGCGCGAAGAAGACGAGGTCGTTGAGCGTTTCCGTTCGCCGTTTGCGCTGTCGTTCCGGAAGATGTTTGCCGACTCATCCGGTTACGAACCCGAGTTGCGCGAGGTCGATTGCGTGATCCGAAGAAGCCCGCATCGGATCCAGGTGAAATTTCATAGCGTATCGATATGCGAATGATCGGTTTGGGTCTCGATTTCCAGCACCGCTACAGCTACGGAACGCCGTTGGTCGAGCTATTCGATTCCTTGTCCGACCACCTGTCCCACGTGTCTATCGTCGGTCTTGTGACTGACGACGATGTGCGGTCCTTCAAGTCCATGACGTCGCTACCGGTCCTGCATCATTTTACCGGCGTCGCGCCGGCCGGAATCGGCGGAATCAATATGGACGTGCTGCGCCGGCAAACCGCGATCACCACGCAACTGGGCGGGAAATGGTGTCTTGAGGACATCGGCATCTGGAATATCGGACCGTACGATATTCCTTACTTTGCGTCACCTGTGCTGTGCCAGGACGTGCTCGAGCAGACCATAGACGGCGTATTGACAATACAGCGACAAAGCACCGTCCCATTCCTCGCAGAGCTGCCGTCATGCAGCTTCGTCGCCGGAGACATGAGTCTGGACGCATTTTTTCGCGGCCTCATCGAGCGAACCGGTTGCGGCATGGTGCTCGATGTCAGTCACGTCTTCTCCTACGCGATCTATTGCGATCGCGAGCCGCTTGAACTCCTCGCTGCCTTCCCGCTCGACAGTGTGGTCGAGATCCATGTGGCCGGCGGAAGCGTCCATCCGCAGCACAGTTGGCGTTACCGCGATACGCACGTTGAACCGATTCTTGACGAAGTCGTGGCCATTCTGGACGCTGCAATCGTCGGATGCCGTCATCTTCAGGCGATCACCTATGAGATCGGGCTAGGGATCTCGCCTGAGCTCGTCGATCAGGAAATCAAACGGCTCCGACGGGTTGCCGGTCGCCATGGCTTTACGCCGGGCATTCTTGCGGGACATGGCTCATGATCGACCATCCGTTTCCGTGCCGCCATCTGTCGATCAAGGGTTCGGGCTGCCGCATTGCCGTCTTCGACCAAGCCGTGCGCGGCGAAATACGTCGTCTCGGGCAAGTCGCCGACGCTGGCGAGCATGTCCGCCGGATTACGGGTTTCGTCGCCGACGCAACGTTGGGCGGCTTCGCCAGTGAAAGCGAATGGCTCTCCGTGAGTGCACAAGATTGCTTTGAGCACGGCTATGAAACGGTCCGAGCCCGTATCGAGGAAGCGTTCGGTCCCGTTCATATCGAAGTGCATGCCTATTCGGCGCCTGCCAGCTGCGCGACGGCTCGCCACGAACGGGACATTGCGCGCGCGTCGCAGCGCCTGATGCTGTGTTCGCCAGGACACGACACGTACCGAGTGAGATTTCCCGCTACATCCAGTGCCGCGCTGACGGTCGGCCTGTTGCGCGGCGATGGCTCCCTTGTCGGAGCAGGTCTCGGATCGTTGCTGAAGCCGGCTTTGCTGATCAGCGACAGATTGTTTCCCGCTCTCGACACCGATGGAAAGATCGTCGGTGTTCGCGGAACCTCACCGGCAGTGACTTTCGTTGCTGGCATCGCCGCATTGTTCTACGAGAAACTCGAGGGCAACAGCAACCCGTCGATGCTGCATGCAGCCCTCTTGCTCCTGTCCAGTCCGCATTCCGGAACGTATCTGCTGGACCGGATAGAGGGTGTACGTCAGTCGATAAGCTCGATACCAATCGCCACCGGTCGTGGACGCGAGCGCTCCGTGACGCTGCGTCTGCGCAGAGGGGAAGAGGCGCTATGCCGTATCGCAATCGTCGTGCATGTAACGCGTGCCGAGTCCTTAGGCGAACAGCACCGGTTTCCTGTCACGATCGAGGCGCGTATCGGTGACGAGTGGGTCGCCCGATCGGACGATCATCGGTTGTTGCTGCAACTCGACGATCTGCCCGTGGGCGCACAACGGGATATCACGCTGCGGATCAACGGCTTCATCGAGACAGGCTCGCTCGTCTCGATGGGCGCGCAGACCGAGGTGATCTCCGATGTCATCGTGCCGGTCAAGGCCCCAGGCGATACGGTTGTGGTGGGCGTCTCCGCCAGCCATGACGCATCTGCCGTGCTTGCTTTGAACGGGAAGCTCGTCGCAGGAATTCAGCTTGAGCGGATCACACGCGTCAAGCACGACGGGCAATCGTCGCTGAATAACGAGGCGGCGATCCGGTATTGCCTCGATATGTCCGGATTCGCAGCCGGCGACGTCGATCTGTTTGCTTTCAACGTGCAGGCACTGACACCGGGCTATGTCGGATTGAGCCAGCCGCTCGCGAGCCGCGATTTCACGCTGTTCGATCCGTTCGGGCATCAATCTCTGTTTGTCAGTCATCACCTGTGTCATGCACTCGCCGGCTACAGTGGCAGCGGCGTCGATGCGGCAACGGTGGTCGTTGCCGATGGCTCGGGCGGCGTGACGGTCGGAGCCGACGACTTGGTACTGGACGGCACGCAGTTGCGCGACTATCTGGATCGCGACAAGGGCGACGATCCGTTGAAACTGCACACCTTTTCGGTCTATGACATCGCAGCCGGCGGATATCGCCTCCGGCATCGCGAATACGCTCGATCGTTCAATGTCCGCAGTGGCAGCGAGTCCTTGGGCGAGACCTATGCAGCGGTCAGCCAGTTTGTGTTCAATTCGTGGCAAGCGTCCGGGAAACTGATGGGACTCGCGCCTTACGGCAGTACCGGGACATACGGATCCTTCCTGCGACGTGACACCACCGGCGAACTGAACTTCGGCTATCAGTGGAAAACGTCGGTCTGTCCGACGCCGGCGGGATCGGGTGTCATGCAGTACGCCGATCTCGCTGCGCGCGTGCAGTCGGATCTCGAAGCCGCCCTCCTCGACAGGTTCGAACGGCATGTCGGCGGGAATTCCAACGTCGTCTTTACGGGCGGCATCGCATTGAATTCAGTGGCAAACCAGCGCATCCACGCGGC
The DNA here is from genome assembly GCF_031451315.1 of Caballeronia sp. LZ032. NCBI lineage: Bacteria > Pseudomonadati > Pseudomonadota > Betaproteobacteria > Burkholderiales > Burkholderiaceae > Caballeronia > Caballeronia sp. LZ032. The sequence goes on along the minus strand of NZ_JARUXP010000003.1, from coordinate 14,040 downwards.
CCTACGCCCACGGTCGCTCTACCTGCTTCCCGCACAGCACGACGCCGGGGTGGCTATCGGCGCTGCGGCGGCGGCCGTGCAGCGGCTGTCCGGCCATCTGTCAAACAGGCTGTTCCGTGACGATTTCCTCGGCTATCGCTACACGGAGCGGGACGTCGCAATCGCCATCAACCATTTCGCCGAGCGCCTCGACGTCCAGCGCGTGACGCCGGCGGACATCGCTGAACGCATCGCGAACGGCGCAGTGTTCGGATACTTCTCGCTGAACAAGGGCAGCGAGTTCGGGCCACGCGCGCTCGGTGCCCGATCAATCCTGGCGGATCCACGCAAACGCGCGGTCTGGAACCTCATCAACAAGTGGGTGAAGTATCGTGAGGAATTCCGCCCATTCGCCCCTATGGTGGCGGCCGAAGCGCTGTCAGATTACTTCGATGCCAAGGGCCACTATCCGCACATGCTCGAGATCGTCAACGTGCACGAGCCCTTTCGTTCGTCGCTTGCGGGCATCACCCACGTCGATGGCAGCGCGCGTGTGCAGACCGTCTGCTCCGACGATAACCCCGACATCCACGCATTGCTGACAGCGTTCGCCGACGTCACCGGCTTCCCGATTCTGCTGAATACCTCGTTCAACGTGCGCGGCCAACCCCTGATTGAACAGCCTAGGCACGCGTTGGAGATGTTGTTGAGCACACAGTTATCCGGCGTGCTTTTCGGCGATCTGCTGGTCGAAGTGGCGGACTGGCCAGAGCCGCTATCCATGATGGATCGGCTTGTGCTCTCGCCCGGCACGCGCTTCGAATTGTCCGCCGC
>NZ_JARUXP010000003.1:0-13217 GCF_031451315.1 Caballeronia sp. LZ032 | reverse complement strand
ACGGAGCACATAGCACCCTGCATGCACGCAGCCAGGGCAGGCGGCTACGGCTCGACATCGGAACAAGTCGTCTTCTGCATGCCATCGCGTCGGCCTGCCGCGTTGGCGAGGCGATCGCGCAAGCAGGCGCGGTGAATGAAGACAGGCATCTGGACACCCTGCGCCGCTTCGTGCGCCTGCGCTTGTTGAACCGTGTTCGTGGCGAAGTGGGCGGTGCTTCGTCATGAGTCTTCGGGCATTGACGGTTCGACAGGTCAACAGGCTGTTGTTGCCGAAGCGCGAGATGCTCGGCATCTCTCGACTGGCTAATCTCGGTCCGTTCGTCGGATTGAACGCGTGCGTCGTACAAGCGGTTCGCGTTGCCCTTGTGAAAGGGCAGGTGTCGGCAACCACCGGTAAAGGATGGAACGTGCAGCAGGCGCTCTGCGGCGCGCTCGGCGAGGCGTTCGAACGATATTGCGCGGCTCATCCGCCTGAGTTCACCCGGCGGCGACGGACGTCAGCCGACGTCGAACCACTGGCCGGATGGGGACACCCGGACGGATTCGCGCCCGCAGATCTCTACCCCGCGCTGGAGTTGCAAGTCGACCGGCCGTGTCTTCTGCCTGCGGTGGACGTCCATTTCCCTTACCACGGAACGGACCTCGATTCGACGCCCGTGCGCCCGCACACGTCGGGCCTTGCGAGTGGAGCGAGCGTGGAAGAGGCAACGCTGTTCGGCCTTTTCGAGGTGATCGAACGTCACGCGTCATCGCGCTTTTTCGCGCGCTTCCAACGCGAACGAACCGGGGTGTTGATTGACCCGGACGCCATCCGGAATGCGCGGATTGAATCGGGATTACGCGACCTGAAGCACCACGGATACGAGTCTCTGATCTTCAGAATCGATGCGATGCTGCCGGTCTACTATGTCGCGGTCCTCGATGCATCGAATCTCGGACCGAAATTCATGGTCGCCGGGGTGGCAGCACATATCGACGACCACGCTGCGCTCGAGGCCGCATTGCTCGAAGCCATCCAGGCCATCGTGATCGCCGCTCAGGGCGCGCGAGAGGATCTGGCCCGTGTGTCGGCCTCGTATCGGAAACAGCAGACCGGTCAAACGAATCCGTTCTACCGGATACGCCGTCTGCTTGCCGAGTTGAACGAAACACGAAGGATGTCCGAACCATCGAGGCAACCTGACCCACGCACCAACGACGCGCTCGCGCATGTATTACGTCGTTTGCGCGATGCCGGCATGAACCGCGTCTATCGCTGTGACCTGTCGAAGCAGGCGCTTCCGCTCAAGGTCGCAAAGATCATCGTCCCAGGCATGTTCGATACCCATGTCAATCCAACCAAATTGAACCATGCTGCTACAACGACGTGAATGCCCCGTCGTGTTCGGCGGACCGTCCCTGCGTCTCGCGCGCGACATGCATGCGGATCGCTTCGATTATCGGCCGCCGGCACGTCGAGGTGATCTGCATCGTCTTCTCGCGGAAAACCCCGGTCGACGCGGTTGCGCGCTCCTGACCGATGGCGTGTTCGGCGAGAGCATGGCCGTATCGCCCAGCGAATGCATTGACCTGCTGCAGGCGGGATGGATGCTTTTTGGCGCGTCCAGCATGGGTGCGTTGCGTGCAGCCGATTGCAGTCAGGTTGGGATGGTGGGGATTGGCGACATCTTTTTCGCGTATCGCACGGGCTACTACCGGTCGGATGCCGATGTCGCCGTGCTCTATCAGGCTGATACGCAAAACGAAATCAGCATGTCACTCGCGCATGCTGACCACCTTGTCCGCGAACTCGCTCTGCGGTACCCGATCAACGACATCGGGCGTCGCTTTCTGCTCAGAGCGTTGCGAGAAGTGCCGTGGTACGACCGGAGCCCTGCGCTGGCAGCGGACATCATCGCGCGATGTTTCGGAGAACCCGCGCTGCACTCGGAAGTGCTTTCACTTTGGCGTGATCCACGCCACAACCCCAAAGTTCGTGACGCGACAAACGCGTGCAATCTGCTGTCGCGATACTTCCTCAGAAAGTAATCCAGACGCACATGACGTGGATCAAGAGGCTGGGCTATTGCTACAACATCGCCAAAGGTAGCGAGTCGATATCGAATCAGATGTCGCATCTGATTGTCGGCGTGTTGGCCGGATTGCCCACCTATGCCGTTTCGGCGCGGGTCAGCATCGCGTTCTATCTTGGCGCACTGCTCGAACTGCCAACCGGCGTCGTAGCGGATGTGCTCGGACATCGGCGCACGTTGATCTTCGGCTACGCCATCTGCGCCTTCGCGAGCTTCTTTCTTTTCATGTCGTGTCGTTACAGCGGCACGCCGGTATCGATGCCGATGCTGGTATTGAGCAGCGTATCGAGCGCCGCCGGGGGATGTCTCGTCTCAGGCTGCTTGCAGGCATTCATCCAGGACTACATCGATCGTCACGTGGAGCATTCCGGAGAAACGGACGGCTGTGTCAGCGAACTTCGCGCGAAGGCCCTTGCGCTTTCGCAAGCTTACGGCAATTTCTTTTCGGCCTTTCTGCCGACGCTCGTGCTCGCCGGCGTATTCGCCCTCTATCACCTGACTGGCAGGAGCGAATGGGCGCTGCTTGTGCCAGTCGTGACCTACGGATTGTTATCGCTTGCTTTCTGCATGATGCGAACGGCCGGCGAACGAACCACGCCGTCGGTGTCGATGGCATCGCACTTCCGCGACTATGCGAGGAAGCTCGTGCCGTTCTTGCGCGCCGTACAGGGCAGGGGACGCGCCGGGCAATGGCTCATGGTCATCCTGCTGCTGCGCATGACGCTATCGATCCTGACTGTCATCCACGTGCACACGTATCTGATGGTGTCCCAGTTGCGCACACTCGATCTTCGAGAAGGAGGCTGGGAGACCCTCGCGATGGGATTCCTGGTACTTGCCGCGTTCGACCTCGCCCACTATCCGAAGGGATGGATCGTGCCTTTTGTGTCGAAGCGACTCGAGTCAACGCGCCTCATTTATTGTTCGCTGCTCGCCCAGATCCTGCTCGCGCTGATTGTGCTCGGCGTGATCCGGCTCGGATACTCCGCGGGCGCTGTGATCGGGTTCGCGCTGCTGTTCAACGCCGTGTTTTCGCCCGGACACATGACACTTCAGTCCGTGTTGCTTTCCGACGTCCCGGAGCATCTACGCGCCACGATGTTCAGTCTGGTTCAGGTCGTTGTGTTGATCCTCTACGGTTCTTATTCGGCGTTGCTATCGGTGAGCGGTGTGGGTGTAGACCGTCCCGAACACATTCTCGTGCAACTGCTGTCGATGATCGGTCTCGGCATGGTGCTGGCGCTCGGTTTCGACCTCATTTCCGCCAACCGGACCGTTGCTGCACTTGTCGACGATATATAGACGGGGAAGGTCCACCGAACTTTGGAGTCATCATGCCGATTCATCCTTTTCCAGAATCCGATCTCCGGACCGAACGTCTCGTCCTGTCTCGTGCAAACAGAAGTGATGCCGCCGAACTGCTTGCCTATTACGGTGACAATCGGGCACATCTGGGGCCGTGGGAGCCGTTACGCCCCGATGACTTTTATACGGCCGCCGCCCTTGAAGCGCGACTCGATGAAATGGGCAAGCAGATGAGGGACGGCAAGGCGATTCACTTCCTGATGCGGCGTGCGGAGTCTGGTGCGCTCGTGGGCGAATGCAATTTCACCAATATCGTGCGCGGGCCATTCCAGGCGTGTCACATGGGGTTTTCGCTGTCCGCTGCCGCGCAGGGGCACGGGCTGATGCATGAGGCGCTGTCGGCTGCCATCCGCTTCGTCTTCGACGAATACGGCCTTCATCGCGTCATGGCCAACTACCGACCGGAAAACCAGCGCAGTGCACATGTGCTGCGGCGCCTCGGATTTGAGATCGAGGGGAGCGCGCGAGCCTATCTCAAGATCAACGGCGAGTGGGCCGACCACGTGCTGACATCGAAAATCAACGATGCAGTTTCACATGATCGCGTCGTCAATATGAGCGCCGAAGTGCCGCTGTGACGAGCGAGCGCCTTCGCGGAAGAAATTAATCCTTATTTTCAGAGGCTTACATAGAAATCGTCGAGCGGATTCGAATCTGGCAGAAAAAATACCTCGATCGGATAAGTGAAGTGCCCGGATCGAGCGATGAACCGGCGCGCCGAGTTACCTCGCTTGCAAGCCCCGGAGCCTCGGCGCATATTTCGAGCAGATCCCTACCGCCCTCTTGGGAGGAAGCGAGCCGATGCTTGATCCCGTCCGCCATACACCGAAGCCGTCGGAGCAGGAAGCCGAGTCGCGCCCCAGCCTGCCCGAAGTGTACGCATCCGTGCATGTGCCGACGGGCGGCCGATGGATCCGCCGCTTCCTCGCCTTCGCCGGTCCCGGCTACATGATTTCGGTCGGCTATATGGATCCGGGCAACTGGGCCACGGATCTCGCCGGCGGCTCGCGCTTCGGCTACACGCTGCTCAGCGTCATCCTCCTGTCGAACCTGATGGCGATCCTGTTGCAGGCGCTCGCCGTCCGTCTGGGCGTCGCGACCGGACGCGATCTCGCGCAGGCGTGCCGCGAACACTATCCGAAGCCCGTGAACATCGCGCTGTGGATCGCGTGCGAGGCCGCGATCATCGCCTGCGATCTGGCCGAGGTGATCGGCACGGCAATCGCGCTGCAATTGCTGTTCGGCATTCCGCTGATCGCGGGCGCGCTGCTCACCGCGCTCGACGCCTTCCTGCTGCTCCTGCTGATCAACCGCGGTTTCCGGCTGCTCGAAGCATTCGTGATCGCGTTGCTGGTTGTGATCGCAGGGTGTTTCGCGTTGCAGATCGCGGCCGCCGCGCCGCCGTTCAGTGAAGTGCTGCGCGGTTTCGTGCCGACGCCGCGCATCGTCGCCGATCGGGAGATGCTGTACGTGGCGATCGGCATCCTCGGCGCGACGGTGATGCCGCACAACCTCTACCTGCATTCGTCGATCGTGCAGACACGCGCCTACGGCAAATCCGTGAAGGCGCGGCGCGAGGCGATCCGCTGGGCGACCCTCGACAGCACGATCGCCCTGACGCTCGCCCTGTTCATCAACGCGGCGATCCTGATCGTGGCGGCGGCCGTGTTTCACGCGAACGGTCACGAGGACGTCGCGGAAATCGGCGACGCGTTCCGCTTGCTGTCGCCGCTGCTCGGCCTGGGCATTGCATCGACGCTCTTCGCGGTCGCGCTGCTTGCCTCCGGCCTGAATTCGACCGTGACCGCGACGCTTGCCGGACAGATCGTGATGGAAGGTTTCCTGCGCCTGCGCATCCCGAACTGGGCGCGACGCCTGATTACGCGCGCGCTCGCCATCGTGCCGGTGATCGTGGTGACCGCCATTTATGGAGAGAAGGGCACCGGCCAGTTGCTGGTGCTGAGCCAGGTGATCCTGTCGATGCAACTGCCGTTCGCGGTGATTCCGCTCGTGCGTTTCGTCTCCGACCGCCGCAAAATGGGCGTCTTCGTCATTTCGCGCTGGACCGGGGCGCTGGCGTGGCTCGTCGCGGGCGTGATCGTCGTGCTGAATGTGAAGCTGCTCGCCGATACGATCCTGCGCTAAACCTATTCCATATAGAGGGAAACGCAGATCATGAGCGGCACGTTCATTGACATCACGCTTCGCGACGGTACTTCCTTGCCCGCCTACTTCACGCATCCCGCGACGGGATCGGGGCCGGGTATCGTTCTGCTGCACGATGCTTCCGGCGTGGACGACTTCATCCGCCATACCGCCGATCTCTACGCCGAGGAAGGCTACGTCGTGCTCGCGCCGCGCCTGCCCGCGCACGAACCGCTGCCGGGCGGCGTGGAGGCGGATAACGTGGCGGCGTTCGTCGAGAGACTGCGCGCGTTGCCGCAGCACGCGGGCAAGGTCGCGGTCATCGGCTTCGGGCGCGGCGGGCGGCTCGCGACGCGCATTGCCGCGCAAGCCGACGTGGATTGCGCCGCCTGCTACTACCCTGACGACCTCCCGGCGTGCCTGGCCGAAATCCCGACGATCCGCTGTCCCATCGTTTTCCACTTCGCCGAGCGGGCCGCATACGACCCGCGCGAGAGCGAGGCCGCGCTGGCGGGCAAGCCGTCGATCGAACGCTATGTGTATCCCGGCTGCGCGCCGGGTTTCGTCGATACCGGTAATCCGGCCTACGACAAGCCCGCTGCCCTGATGGCCTATTCGCGCACGCTCTCGATGCTGCGCAAGGTGCTCGGTCCGGTATTCGATCTGAACCAGTTGTGGGAGCAGCATTGCCATTTCGAGTTCGCCACGCGCGACGTCGAGTCCGTCATGACGACGATGGTCGCCGAACCCTACGTCAATCATGTTCCGACGATGACGGGCGGCGTCGGACACGACGAGCTCAAGCGCTTCTACACGCATCACTTCGTGCACTCGAATCCTGCCGACACGAAGCTGATCCCGGTGTCGCGCACGATCGGTTCGGATCGTGTCGTCGATGAGTTCGTGTTCTGCGCAACGCATGATCGCGAGATCGACTGGCTGCTGCCGGGCCTCGCGCCCACCGGAAAGTACTTCGAAGTCCCGATGCTCGCCGTGATCCGCTTTCGCGGCGACAAGCTCTATAACGAACACATCTACTGGGATCAGGCGTCGGTGCTGGTGCAGATCGGCGTACTCGATCCGGAAGGCTTGCCGGTGGCGGGGCGGCAGACGGCGCAAAAGCTCATCGACGAAACCTTGACGAGCAATGCGCTCATGCCGAACTGGGCAACGAGCGAAGGCAAGCCTGTCTGAACGTTCGACCCAAAGTCTTCAGCAGGCGTTGCACATGCGCGTGACGTGGCCTACTCTGAGTGGAGCGTTGCGGTCCGCGCACCAATCACCCTGCATCATGGTTCGAAGTGAAACTATGGCGCGATCCGCACGACCGGAGGACGTATGCCTCGTGCGTCGCCATCAATGCGCTCGACATCGATCGAGCGTGCGCTCTGTCTTGCTTTCGGTGCGTCGTGCGTGCTGAGGGCCGCGTCGGCCTACGGCGCCTGTGACAACACCGCTCCGCTCGCGGGCCAGACCGCGACGTGCGACACGCGCGCGCCGAATCCATCGACGCAGCCCATCGCCACGGCGCCCGCCAGCGCCAATGTGACGATCAACGTGTCGCCCGGCGCGGTGCTCAATGTCACGTCAGGCAGCGCCATCAGCGTGCGCAACACGAGCACGCTCAACAATGCCGGCACGATCCAGGGCGCGACCGGCGTCTCCATCGCGGGCGGCGCGGCCACGATCGACAACAGCGGGACGATTCGCGGAACGAGCGGCGCGGGCATCGTCGCGAACGGGCGGATCAACGTGTCGATCGTCAATACCGGCACGATTGCAGGCGGCGCGGGCGTCGCCGTGAGCACCGACACCGGCAACGATACGTTCGTCATGAACGGCGGCGTCGTGTCGGGACAAATCCGCCAGGGCAACGGCTTTGACACCTTCACGATGACGGCAGGCCAGGTCGGCTCGCTCGATCAGGGCGACACGCGCGACGATTTCACGATGACCGGCGGACGCATCGTCGGCGTCTTCGTGAACGGCGACATCGCGCGGATGACGGGCGGGCGCATCGGCACCGTGGACCTGAATGTCGGCAACAACGTCTTCGACATGTCGGGCGGACAAGTCGATGGCAACGTCACCGCCGCGCAGAACAACGACACCTTCACGCTGTCGGGCGGCACGATCGGCGGCCGGGTCGATCTCGGCAGCGGCACGAATGCGCTGACCATCACGGGCGGAAGCATCGGGATGGGCGTCACGACGACCTTCGGCCCGGATACGCTCACATGGAGCGGCGGAACGATTTCGGGACCAGTGTCGCTCGGCGCCGGCGCGGATGCCGCGATCATCCGCAATCTGAACGACACGACGCTCGGCGCGCTCACGCGTTTCGACGGCGGTCCCGGAACCGACGCACTGACATTCGACAACGTGCAGGCGAGCGGTCTTGCGCGCTTTACCGGCTGGGAGAGCATCGACGCGCGCAACGGCACGCAACTGACCTTCGATGCGAACGGCCTCACGCTCGGCGACGCCGTGACCGGCACGGACACACTCGATCTCGACACGACGAGCACGCTGTTCGCGGGCGGTATCGGCGCCACGGCGCTGCTACCGGCGGTCGCCGGGCAACGCGTCACGTTGAATAACGCGGGCGTGATCGACCTGACCAACGGCGGCGCGAGCACCCGCGACACGTTCACGGTGAACGGCAACTACATCGGCGCGAACGGCCGCTTGCTGGTGCAGAGCGCGCTCGGCGCGGACGGCGCGCCCAGCGACCGACTCGTGATCGCGCAGGGTGCGGGAAGCGGCACGACGTCGATCGGCGTGACGAATGTCGGCGGGAAGGGCGGCTCGACGGTCAACGACGGCATTCTCGTCGTGCAGGCGACCGGCGGGGGAACGACGTCGGCCGGTGCGTTCTCGCTGGCGCGTCCGCTGGAGGCGGGAGCGTTCACTTACTATCTGTTCAAGGGTGGAGCGAGCGCGGGAACGTCGGAGAACTGGTATCTGCGATCGAGTGTTGCAGCCGTGCCGTCGATTCCTGCTGCGCCGGTGACGCCACAGACGCCGGGCACACCGACAACGCCCACGACACCGGAAAACCCCGGCACTCCAACGCCACCCGCCACACCCATTCCCGCGCCTCAAGCGGCGCCCGGTACGCCTGCGCTTCCACCGGCGCCGCCGCCCGGCGCGGCGCCGACACCGCTGTATCGGATGGAAGTGCCGGTCTATGCGGAGGTTCCGCCGCTCGCGCGCGAACTCGCCATCCAGCAGGTGGGCACGTTCCACGAGCGCCAGGGCGATCAGGCCTTGCTGACGGAGAACGGCGCGCTGCCCGCGGCGTGGGCGCGCGCATGGGGCGGCCATGCGACGCTTCACAACAGCGGCGCCGCCGATCCCGAGTTCAGCGGCGGCATCGGCGGCGTGCAGATCGGCCATGACCTCTACGCCGACACAACCACCGGCGGTCATCGCAACCATTACGGCTTTTTCCTGGGCTTCGCGCGCGCGAGCGGCGACATCAGCGGGCTCGCGCTCGGCTTTCCCAACGCGGATGCCGGGCACCTGTCGATGAACGCCTACAGCGCGGGCCTTTACTGGACGCACATCGGTCCGGGCGGCTGGTACACGGATACCGTTGTGCTCGGCAGCGCGCTGACCGTCGATCCGCAGTCGAACCGCGGCGTCGGCGCGACGACGCACGGCAACGCGTTCGCCGCCTCGTTCGAAGCGGGCCTGCCAATTCCGCTGCCCGCCGGACTGGGCATCGAGCCGCAGGCGCAGCTCATCTGGCAGCACGTCAATCTGAACGATATCGACGACGGCATCTCCACCGTCTCTTTCAGCGAAGCCGGCGGCCTGACCGGCCGTCTCGGCGTGCGCTTCTATGGCCGCTTCGATGCCGCCGGCACTGCGTTCGAACCTTATCTGCGCGCCAACCTCTGGCGCTATTTCGGCGCGACCGACACCGCGACCTTCGCCGGCACGACGGTCATTCCCACTGAAGTCTCGGCGACCATCGCGCAGTTCGGCGCGGGCGTCACGGCCAAGGTCAGCGCGCGCGGCAGCCTGTTCGCGAACCTCGCTTATTCGATGAACGTGGGCGGCGGGCACCGCAGTGCCATCGAGGGCGGAGCGGGAATGCGCTGGAAGTGGTGAGCCGTTGCATACTACGGTCACACATAAAAAATCCAGGAGACAGGCATGACCGACGTGGCCGGCGCGGATCGCGCGCCCCGCTGTCCTTATCACGACAAAACGCACGACAAGGCGCACGATGACATCCATGCGCCAAACGGCTGTCCGGTGAGCCCGCAAGCGGCCGAGTTCGATCCCTTCGGCGACGGCTACAACCAGGACCCGCCGGAATACGTGCGCTGGGCTCGCGAGCAGGAGCCGGTGTTCTGGAGTCCGCGGCTCGGCTACTGGATCGTCACACGCTACGACGACATCAAGGCCATCTTCCGCGACAACCGGACCTTCAGTCCGTCGATTGCGCTGGAAAAGATCACGCCGACCGGCCCTGAAGCCAACGCGGTGCTCGCCTCGTATGGCTTCGCGCTCAGCCGCACGCTCGTGAACGAAGACGAGCCGGCGCACATGCCGCGCCGTCGCGCGCTGATGGATCCGTTCACGCCCGAAGCGCTCGCGCATCACGAACCGATGGTGCGCGCGCTCGCCCGCGAGTACGTGGACCGTTTCATCGACGACGGCCGCGCCGATCTCGTCGACCAGATGCTCTGGGAAGTGCCGCTCACGGTCGCGCTGCATTTCCTCGGCGTGCCCGAGGAAGACATGGACACGCTGCGCCATTATTCGATTGCGCACACCGTCAACACATGGGGACGGCCGAAGCCCGAAGAGCAGGTCGAGGTGGCGCACGCGGTCGGCAAGTTCTGGCAGTTCGCCGGCAAGGTGCTGGACAAGATGCGCGAGGATCCGTCCGGTCCCGGCTGGATGCAGTACGGCATTCGCAAGCAGAAGGAACTGCCGGACGTCGTCACCGACTCGTATCTCCACTCGATGATGATGGCCGGCATTGTCGCCGCGCACGAGACCACGGCCAATGCCGCCGCGAACGCGCTCAAGCTGCTGCTGCAACATCCGGATGCCTGGCGCGACATCTGCGAGGATCCCACGCTGATCCCGAATGCCGTCGAAGAGTGCTTGCGCCACAACGGTTCGGTCGCGGCATGGCGGCGTCTCGCGACGAAGGACGTGACGATCGGCGGCGTCGCGATTGCGGCGGGATCGAAGCTGTTGATCGTGACGTCTTCGGCGAATCACGATCAACACCAGTTCGCCGATGCCGATCTCTTCGATATCCGCCGCGAAAACGCCAGCGATCAACTGACGTTCGGCTATGGCGCGCATCAATGCATGGGCAAGAATCTCGCGCGCATGGAGATGCAGATCTTCCTCGACGAACTCACGCGCCGCCTGCCGCACATGCGTTTGAGCGAGCAGCGCTTCACCTATGTGCCGAACACGTCGTTTCGCGGGCCGGAGCATCTGCATGTGGAATGGGAGCCGGCGCTCAACCCCGAACGCATCAATCGCGCCGTGCGCGAACCGCGCGCGGCGGTGCGCATCGGCGAGCCGTCGTCGCATGCGGTCAGCCGGACGGTGATCGTCCAGTCGGCCGATGCCTGCGCCGACGGCATCGTGCGCGTGCGGCTGGCATCGGCGGACGGACGCGCCTTGCCGCGCTGGACGGCGGGCTCGCACATCGACGTGCTTTGCGGCGACACCGGCCTTTCGCGCCAGTATTCGCTGTGCGGCGACCCCGCCGATGCGCTTACTTTCGAGATCGCGGTGCTGCGCGAAAGCGCGGGACGCGGCGGCTCAGCATGGGTCCATGAGAACGTCAGGCGCGGCGCGCGTTGGCGCATTCGCGGCCCGCGCAATCACTTTCGTCTCGACGAAACCGCGCGGCGGCTCGTGTTGATTGCGGGCGGCATCGGCGTGACGCCGATCAGCGCGATGGCGCGGCGCGCGCACACGCTCGGGCTCGACTACGAGGTCCATTACAGCGGTCGTTCACGTGCTTCGATGGCGCTGCTCGACGAGATGCAGGCGCTGCATGGCGGACGGTTGCGCGTGTATGTGTCGGACGAGGGCACGCGCGTCGATCCGGCGAAACTCGTGGTCGGCGAAGGCACTCAGGTCTATGCATGCGGTCCCGCGCGCCTGCTCGATGCGCTGGGAGAAGCGAGCGGATCATGGCCCGAGGATGCGCTGAGGATCGAGCACTTCACGTCGACGCTCGGCACGCTCGATCCTTCGAAGGAACGAGCGTTCCAGGTGGAATTGAAGGATTCCGGGCTGGTGCTCGACGTGCCCGCCGACCAGACGCTGCTCACGACCCTGCGGCGCGCGAATATCGATGTGCAGAGCGACTGTGAGGAAGGCCTGTGCGGATCGTGCGAAGTGCGCGTGCTGGAAGGCGAGATCGACCATCGCGACGTGGTGCTGACCAAAGGCGAGCGGCAGTCGAATCAGCGAATGATGGCGTGCTGTTCGCGCGCCCGATGCGGGAAGCTGGTATTGGCGCTTTGAACGGTTCCAGACGCCGGTGGCATTTTGCCGCGGATTACCGGCGTCGATTTAAATCATCGTCCCTTCATAACGGCGTCATCTTCGGAGAATAACAGAAAGATTATTTCTCAAATATTGATTGGTTATACCCGGTGGTTACTTTCAATATATTGAGACAGTGTTTTTGCCATCTGTGATCACAAACTGCATGTTGGGAAGTTCGTGGGCCTGCCATGTTGATTGAACGAATCAACGCTTTCGGGCGGGACGAAACGGTCCCGATATCCCTTTCATCAGGCTGAACGCGCAATTTTTGTCGTCATATGGGATGATTATTGAACGTCCGTTCGAGCAAAGCTGCGCTTTCTTGCATCTTCAATAGCACCTTTTTTACCAAAATCAGGGTTATTACCTACTAATATGAGATTTTTTACGCATGTTTTGCGTTTAAAATCAGTCCTAATTGGTGCGACGCACAAGCCGTACCTGATCAAATAACTTCCACAAGTCCTGATGTCCGCACGCGCGAGTCTCGCGCGGCCGAAACACGCATGCGTGCTGTTTCACGGTGTCGGTTGTAGAGAAGGTCGTTGCTGAACCTGAGAGATTATCCAATAGGCCCATATAAATGGACCACGCTGCTCACTTCGAGATCGACGCATCTCGCCACCTGTCAGTCTTTCGAAACTGGCAACGGTTGCAACAGTCCCCATGCCGGGATCGAGTCATAAGCCGAATCACGCCGTGTCATCGGCGCAGTGCATGTCGAACACGTAATCATTCGACGAAACGTCAGTTGATTGCTTTGCACTAAACACGGCTTATCAACCTGACGCGTCCGGGCCGAACCCGCTTCATTCATCTGGCTCGACCGCCTGACGCTTATTCCGCTCGTTTCACCACGGGCCGGCGAAGCACCCACGCTTTTACTGTTTGACGAGGATAAAAAATGACTGACGTAGTGATCGTATCGGCCGCGCGTACGGCGGTGGGCAAATTCGGCGGCTCGCTCGCGAAGATCGCGGCGCCGGAACTGGGCGCAACGGTCATCAAGGCCGTGCTCGAACGCGCAGGCGTGAAGCCGGATCAGGTGAGCGAAGTCATTCTCGGCCAGGTGCTGGCCGCGGGCTCGGGA
>NZ_JARUXP010000002.1:1169501-1273955 GCF_031451315.1 Caballeronia sp. LZ032 | reverse complement strand
GAACTCGCCCTGTGCGACGTCAAGATCGGTCGGCGCGAGCGCGACGAAGTCGCCATAACGCTTGCACAGACCGCTGATCTGGAGATTGATGGTTGCCATGCGGATCTCTTCCTTGATGAACGATGCCAGGCCTTAAGTGAGAATCCAGCGGTTGAAGCGCTCGAGCGCCACGCTTTGATTCTCCTGCCAGTACTTTGCATCGATATGCACGCCGGTCTTCATGTTGTCCGGGAACGTCGGGCAGTTCTTCGCCTGTTCCGGCTTCACGTAGTTAAAGGATTCCGGTTGCGTGAGACCCGCCGGGAAGTACTCGACGAGCGCGGCCTGACGCTTCGGGTCGCTGGCGAACTTGATGAACTCGCGGCAGGCATCGGCGTTCGGCGTGCCCTTCAGGATCGCCCAGTTGTCGCAGCCCCAGATGTTCTGGTTCCACACGATGCCCACCGGCGCGCCCGAGGCCATCGCCGATTGCGCACGCGAGGCCCACGTCGCGACCATCGCGACTTCGCCCGAGTTGAGCATCTGCTCGACTTGCGCGCCCGTCGTCCACCACACATCCACTTGCTTCGAGATCTTGTCGAGACTTGCAAACGCGCGATCGAAGTTGATCGGATAGACCTGGCTCGTCGATGCGCCATCGGCCATCATCGCTTCTTCCAGCGTATCGAACGGATACTTGCGGATCGAGCGGCGGCCCGGGAAGTCCTTCACGTTCCAGAGATCGGCCCACGAACTCGGCGCCTTGCGGCCCTTGAACGCATCGGTGCGATACGCGAGCACGGTCGAATAGACATTGGTGCCCACGCCATATGCCGACATGTATTGCTTGGGAATCTTGGCGATGGTCGGATCGGATTCGAGGCCGTGCTTCTCGAGATATTCCTTGCCACCCGAGGTCAGCAGAAGAATCGCGGGCTGGCTGATCTTCGCCATGTCCCACGCGTAGCTGCCTGCTTCGACCATGCTCTTGATCTGCGCGGTCGGCTCGGCATTCGCCTGCACGCCCACCACTTCGATGCCGGTCTTCTCGAAGAACGGCTTGTAGTACACCGCGCCGTACGCCTTGGTGTAGATACCACCGTCGTCACGCACGACGATGCGCTTGCTGGCCGCGCGCGAAGGCGTCCAGACAAACGGGAACGCGCCGGCCACGATGCCTGCGCCTACGGTCTTGATCGCCGAGCGGCGGGCGGGGTTGAGGATCGTTTTGTCGTTATCGTGCTTGGGCTTCATATAAGTCTCCTGCGGTAAGCGAGGGGCGGTGGTGGCTTGATGAGGGGTGGATCAGAGCGGCGCGGCGGGAAAGAGACGCCCCGGGTTCATGAGGTTCGCGGGATCGAGCGCGCTTTTCACGGCACGCATGATCGACAGTTCGGCGGCGGACTTGTAGTGCGCCATTTCCGGCAAGCCCGTCTGGCCGACGCCATGTTCCGCGCTGAACGTGCCGCCGAGCGCATGCGCGGCATCGTTCACTGCACGGCGCACGGCAGCGCCCGCGGCGGCCTGGTCGGGCAGCGCGCGCCAGGCATCGAAGGTGTACATCGGCACCAGATGGATATTGCCGTCGCCCATATGGCCGACGATCACGATGCCGATCTCGGCGTCGAGCGCGAGCACCGCTTGCGTAGCCTGCTCGATGAACGCGGGCACCGCCGACAACGGCACCGCGCAATCCGTGGTCAGCCCGATGCCGGCCTTCTTGTTGGCTTCCGTCACGCTGTGCCGCACTTCCCACAGTGCAGCGCGCTGACGGTCGCTGCTCGCGATGATCGCGTCTTCGAGCAAGCCCGCTTCGGCCGCTTCTTCCAGCGTGGCCTGCAACACGCTTTCCATGTCGGATGCGCCCTGCGTGTCGCCCAGCTCGACCAGCACGTGCCAGTCGTGCGCGCCTTCGAGCGGTGCGCGGCGATCCATCACGTGCTCGACGACCAACTGCAATTGCCGTGCGTTCATCAGTTCGAACGCCGAGAGGCGCGAGCCGCAGTTGGCCTGGAACATCCCGAGAATCGTCAGCGCGGCTTGCGGGTCGGTCGGCGCAAACCAGGCGAGCGCGTGATGCGTCGGCAGCGGATGCAGCTTGAGGGTCGCCGCCGTGATGATGCCGAGCGCGCCTTCCGCGCCAATGAATAGATGCTTGAGATCGAGGCCGGTATTGTCCTTGCGCAGCCCGCGCAGGCCGTTCCAGATGGTGCCGTCGGCCATGACCACTTCGAGGCCGAGGACGTTCTCGCGCGTATTGCCATAGCGCAGCACGCTGGTGCCGCCGGCGTTCGTCGAGAGCGTGCCGCCGATCTGGCACGATCCCTCCGCGCCGAGACTCACGGGATAGAGTCGCGCGACATCGGCGGCTGCATCCTGCACGGTCTTGAGGACGCAGCCCGCTTCCACTTCCATCGAACCGTTCGCGGCATCGATGCTGCGAATGCGGCGCATGCGCGCCAGGCTGACGATGACAGGCGGTACGCCGTGCGTCGCCGGCACCGCGCCGCCGCACAGGCTGGTGTTGCCGCCTTGTGCGAGCAAGGGCACGCCCGCCGCCGCGCACAGGCGCACGACACCCGCGACCTGCTCCGTCGATGACGGCTGCACCACGCACAGCGCCGCACCGCGATAACGCCCGCGGAAGTCCTCGACGAAACCGCTCATGTCCTCCGCCACGGCGATGACCGCATCATCACCCAGCAGACTGCGCAAACGGCCGATCAACTCAGATTCATCAAACAAGGCAAGCTCCATTGGGGCAAGGGTTCCACCCGTCGTTTGAGGCAAGAATAGGAGCGCCAAAATTGAAATAAAATCACAGTGATCGAATAGCGATTACTTTGGTCATGCTGCAACGCATTTTTGCTTAAGTTCAAGGACTTGCGAATTCAAAAACTTATTGCAAAGCCTTAGGCCGGAAAGCACCGGGGCATTGGGTCCGGTCCGCGTTTCGTCGTACACTCGCGCATCCGCCATCACTACCAGCTCGCGCCCGTGCGCATCGCGATGACCTTCGACCCAGCACTCAACGGCAGACAGCGCGCACTGCTCGATCGTGTCGCGCGAGATGGCTTCGCGACCATCGAAGACCTCGCCGCGCATTTCCAGGTGACGCCGCAAACCATTCGGCGCGACGTCAACTGGCTTTCGGAACAGAACCTCCTGCGCCGCTATCACGGCGGCGCGAGCACGCTGACCAGTTCGGAAAACACGGCCTACACCGCGCGCCAGCAGATGTATCTGGAGGAGAAGCAGCGCATCGCGCGACGCGTGGCTGCGGAGATCCCGAATCAGGCGACGCTCTTCATCAACCTCGGCACGACCACCGAGGAAGTGGCGCGCGCGTTGTGCCAGCACACGGGTCTGCGCGTCATCACGAACAACCTGAACGTCGCGAACATTCTCGCGGACGGGTCGGACGCCGAGGTGCTGGTGGCGGGCGGCCAGGTGCGCGCGCGCGACAAGGGCGTGGTGGGCGAGCAGGCGGTCGACTTCATTCGCATGTTCAAGGTCGACTTCGGGATCATCGGCATTTCGAGCATCGAGGAAGACGGCACGCTGCGCGACTTCGATATCGCCGAGGTGCGCGTGGCGCAGGCGATCATCGAGCAGTCACGCACCGTATTCCTCGCCGCCGATCATTCGAAGTTCGGGCGCGCCGCACTGGTCAAGCTCGGGCATCTGTCGCAGATCGACGCGCTCTTCACCGACGCCCCGCCACCCGACTGGATAGCCGACACGCTCGCCGCCGCGGACATCGCCGTGCGCGTGGCGCACTGAATCCCGGTCGTTCAGACGTCCTGTATCGGCGAGCCGTCCTTGTGCACGAAGCGGCCGTCCGCGTTGGCGCTCATCATGTCGATGTCGGAACAGGTCGTGAGATCTTCATGGACGCGGCTGCCGACTTCCAGATACACCGCTACCGCGTTTGAGCGGTTGATCAGGTGATGACCGTTTCCGGTGCCCTTCGGAAAGGCCGCGCACTCACCCGCGCGCAACACGGTTTCGCCTTCGTCTTCGATCAGCACGAGTTCGCCTTCGAGCACCTGCACGAACTCGTCCTCGTGCGAATGCCAGTGCCGCTGGCTCGACCATCCGCCCGGCGGCAGGTGCATCAGGTTCACGCCGAAGTCACGCAGGCCGCCTGCGTCGCCGAGACGCTGACGCGTGCGCGTGGCGCACGGCGCGGCGAAGGGCTTCGGATAACCCGATCCCGCGATCTTCGGAACAGCGGCGATATCGACCTTGGGCATGCTGGCTCCTTGCTTGCGCACAGGTTGAAGAGCATCGCTCAAAGAGCGGCGCATGTGCAACCACGGCTTGCCATCGGCGGCATGCTGGGTTGCAATGACGGGCCCGGCTTCAACCCTCCACCAACAAGGACGCGAACATGATGCAGGATCAACGGCGCTGGCTCACTATCGGCGGTCCGGTCGTGTTCCTGCTGCTCTGGTCGGCGGGCTTTCCGATTGCCAGGACCGGCCTGCACTACGCCTCGCCGCTGACGTTCCTCTCCATTCGCTTCGCACTGAGCGTAGGCGTGCTGCTCGCGGTCTGCGCGATCAAGCGTCCGCGCTGGCCCGCCGATGCGCGCGGCTGGCGGCATCTCATCATCGTCGGCTTTCTCGTGCAGGTGATGTACTTCGGCCTCAGCTATCTCTCGATGACCGCGGGCATCGCCACCTCGGTGCTGGCGCTGATCGTCTCGTTGCAGCCGATCCTCGTCGGCGTGCTCGCACCGAAGCTGGTCGGCGAACGCATCGGCGCGCGCCGCTGGGTGGGCCTGCTGCTGGGTCTCGCTGGCGCGACCGGCGTGATCCTCGCGCGCGGGCCCTTGCAGGCATCGTCGCTCGGGCCGGTACTGCTGGCAGTGGGCGCGCTGATCGGCATCACGGGCGCGATGCTCTACGAGAAGCGGCTCGGCACCGCGCAGGATCCGCTCACGTCGAATCTCGTGCAGTACAGCGTCGGCTTCGTGTTCTGCGCGCCCATGGCGCTGTGCTTCGAGCACACGCAAGTTCACTGGACGCCCACGCTCATGGCGACGCTCGCGTATCTCGTGATCGGCAACTCGCTGATCGCCATCACGCTGCTGCTTGCGATGACGCGCGCGGGCAAGGTCTCGCAAGTGGCGTCGCTGTTCTTCTTCGTGCCGCCCGCCGCCGCCGTGATGTCGTATCTGATGCTTGGCGAAGTGCTGCCGGTGAGCGCATGGTGGGCGATGGGCATCGCGGTGCTGGGCGTGGCGATCGCTACATGGCGGCCGCGCGCATAGCGTCTTGCGCATGAAATCGAGGCGTTGCCCACTCTGTGAGAATGCCCGATGAATAGCATGACTATATGCCTTCAATGGCCGGGAAAACGCTAATCGCACGCGTCGAAAGTGCTGCATATAGTTTGTCTATTGAAGCCGACGCGCGGCATTTCGCTTTTCCCAATTACTAGTTCAAACACGCCGCGTTTTCGCACAATCCTCTCGCGCACTGCCTGCCACGTCATGGTCTCTGGCGGCATCTTTCATCCGTGAAAGATGCCCACTCATGACGTGCCGCTGAAACCCTGTATCTGAAAGCGATCGACGATCAGTCGACTCATCGACTCACGAAGAACAGACCGGAGGAAGACATGGCGCAGAATCGGGACGACGACACGAAAGACGGCAACGGCTTCATCAATTCGAGCCGGCGCGGGCTCATGCAAGGCGCGGGGCTCGGCGCCGCGCTCTCGCTGCTCGGCGGCGTGGCGGGCACCGGCGGGCTGATCTCGAGCGCGCAGGCCGCCGAAGCCGCGTTTCCGCAGCACAAGAAATGGAAGATCGTGTTCGTCAATCACGTGACGACCAACCCGTTCTTCGTGCCGACGCAATACGGCATTCAGGACGCATGCTCGATGTTCGGCATGGACTATCAGTGGACCGGCTCCGCCACGTCCGATGCCGGTGAAATGGTGCGTGCAGTGAACTCCGCCATCGCCGCGAAAGCTGACGCGATCGCCGTGCCCATCGTCGATCCGAACGCCTTCGACAAGCCCATCCAGGCCGCGCTCGACGCCGGCATTCCTGTCTTCGCCTATAACGCGGATGCACCACGCGGCAAGGTCAATCCGCGTCTCGCGTATATCGGCCAGGACCTGTATCAGTCGGGCTATCAGATGGGCGAGCGCATCGCGGGCATGATCGACAGCGGCATGGTCGCGCTGTTCATCGCGACGCCGGGTCAGCTCAACATTCAGCCGCGTCTCGACGGCGCCAGCGACGCCATCAAGAAGTCCGGCAAGAAGATCGACATCCAGACCGTGGCCACGGGCGCGACCGTCAACGAGGAACTCTCGAAGATCAAGGCGTTCTATCTCGGCCACCAGGACCTGAAAGGCATGTTCGCCGTCGATGCAGGCAGCACCCAGGGCGTCGCCCAGGTGATGAAGGAATCGAACCTGCCATCGAAGGGCGTGCATGGCGGCGGCTTCGATCTGTTGCCGCAGACCATCCAGCTCATTCACGAAGGCTTCCTCGATTTCACCATCGACCAGCAGCCTTATGTGCAGGGTTTCTATACGGTCATGGAAGCGTTCCTGTTCCTCGCTTCGGGTGGGCTGGTCGGGCCGGCGAACATCAATACGGGTCTCAAGTTCGTGACGAAGGACACCGTCGAGCCGTACCTCAATACGTCGACGCGTTATGAAGGCAAGACCACCAAGCCGGAAATCGTGCCGATGAAAGGCGCAATCAAGTCCTGATGAACACGATGAACCAACCTGGCAACGCAGCGACACCCGCGCGGATTGCAGCCCCGCGCGGGGCATGGATGTCGCACTGGGCGCCCGAGCTGCGCATCCTGCTGGTGGCCGTGCTGCTCTCGGCTTACTTTCAGTTCGTCAATCACGACTTCCTGCTCAGCGGTCCGAGTCTCGTCAACCTGTCGCAGTTCATCGCGCCGGTGGCGATCATCGCGTTCGGCGAAATCATGCTGATGATCGGCGGCGACATCGATCTGTCAGCGGGCATGGTGTTCGCCTTCGCGCCCTTCATGATGGTGTTCGCCAACGACGCCGGCGCGCCGATGTGGCTCGCGGTGATCGCGGGACTCGTCGCGGCGGCGATCATCGGCTTCGTCAACGGCGCCGTGACGGTGTTCCTGCGCCTGCCTTCGTTCGTGACCACGCTCGGCACGCTGTTCCTCATCAACGGCATCACGCTCACCGTGTCGCGTGGCACGCCGGTCGCGACACCGGGCACGCCCACGTTCGCCAACGTAATGGGCGCCTGGGGCTACAGCGAGATCATCTGGACCGTGGCGATCGCCGTCGTCATGCATACGCTGCTGCGCCACACGCGCTGGGGCCTGCATACGCAGGCGTCGGGTGCGAATGCGCTGGGCGCGAGCGAGGCCGGCATTCATGTGAACCGGCTGCGGCTCGGTAACTTCGTGCTCGCCGCCGTGCTCGCGGGCTTCACCGGTATCCTCGAAGGCTTTCGCATCACCTCCATCGATCCGCAGGCCGGCGGCAACCAGATCATGTTCCTCGCGGTGGCGGCGGCGGTGATCGGCGGCACGCCGCTGACGGGCGGTTCGGGCACGATCGTGGGCGGCCTGCTCGGCGCCGCGGTGCTCGGCATCCTGAGCGACGGCTTCACGCTGATCGGCATCAACGCGTTCACCTTCAACATCATTCTCGGCGCCGCGATCCTCGCCGCGATGATCTTCAATATTCACGTCGGGCGCATTCGCCGCAAGGGAGCGCGATGATGTCGGAAGTGCAAACAGCTCCCACTGATCTCGCGTTGCGTGGCGATCGTATCGTCAAGCGTTTCGGTGCAGTGACGGCGCTCGACGGCGTGTCGCTCACACTCGGCAAGGGCGAGATTCTCGGCATTCTCGGCGACAACGGCGCGGGCAAGTCCACGCTTGTCAAGATCCTCACGGGCTTTCATCAGCAGACCGAGGGCGCGCTGCACGTGCATGGCGAGGAGACGCTGCTCAAGTCCGTCGATCATGCGCGTTCGCTCGGCATCGAATGCGTGTATCAGGATCTCGCGCTGGCGAACTCGCTGTCCATCTATCACAACATGTTCCTCAACCGCGAGATCGTGCGGCGCGGACCCTTCCGTCTCGTCGATCACAAGCAGATGCGCGAACGCGCGGCGCAACTGCTCGACGATATCGGCGTGCATGTGCCTTCTGTTGACCTGCCGGTGGAGCGGCTCTCGGGCGGACAGCGCCAGGCCATCGCGGTGGCGCGCGCCGTGAATTCGAACGCGAGGATCCTGCTGCTCGACGAACCGCTCGCCGCGATGGGCGCACGCGAGGCCGCGCTCATCATCGACCTGGTGATGCGTTTGAAGGAGAAAGGCGGCCTCTCGATCATCATGATCATGCACAACTATGCGCAGACGCTCGACATCGCGGATCGCATCATGTTGATGCAGCGCGGACGCGTGACTTACGAGCAGCGCAGCGCGAACACGTCGGTGGCGGAGCTGATGGATATCGTGAGACGGGAATACCGGGCGATGCGCGCGACCACCGCGCATTGAGCGTCATCGACGTTTGAGCCAGTCGCGGTGAGCTGGCGGGACCAACATGGATTACCGCAATCCCAAGCAACGCAAGAGCATGCACGGACGCATCGTGCAGGAACTCGGCATGCAGATCGTGAGCGGGGTCTTTGCGCCCGGCCAGCGTCTGCCCGCCGAGCCCGCGCTCTGCGAAAGCTATGGCGTGAGCCGCCCCGTGCTGCGCGAGGCGACACGCGTGCTGGTCGCCAAGGGACTGGTGGTGTCGAAGCCGCGGGTGGGCAGCGTCGTGCGGCCTCGCGACGAGTGGCACATGCTCGATCCCGACGTGCTCGTGTGGACCATCAGCCGTCTTCCCGAAGGCGAGTTCTTCCGCTCGCTGATGACCGTGCGGCAGGTCATCGAGCCTGCCGCCGCCGCGCTCGCGGCGATCTCCGCTTCCGAGGAGGACATTGCGCGCATCAGCGCGGCCTTCGATCGCATGGAACGCGCACAAACCGCCGATGAACTGCTGGTGCCCGACCTCGAGTTTCATCGCGCGATCATGACGGCGACGCACAACGACATGCTCGCCTATATCGGCAACATGCTGTCGCTCGCGCTCAGCGAGTCGATCAAGCTGACGAGCCGCCATCCGAACACGCACGCGCTGTCATTGCCGCGACACAAGGCAATCTTTACGGCCATCGCCAACCGCGATGCGCTCGGTGCGCGGCAGGCCAGCGTCGTCCAGCTCGACAATGCCCGCGCCGACGCCAACTCGATCCTCGGCGGCGCCGCACTCGAATCCGCAGGGCCTTTCACACGTTAGGCGCTCGCGGGTTCATCGCGTGTCATTCCACGTGATACGCGTCTCAAGTTCATTTCCCTCTCGCCGTAAACCCTGACTAAGACCGGCCGCTGCTGCACGGTCTCCATCCTGCCCCTCCCTTCCCGCACTTTCTCTCGTGGAACGGCCATTGGGGTCTTGCGACGAGCACTCCACACCGTCGAGCGCCCCCTCTCCGGCGCGAGATGAAGGTCCATCATCGGTCCGTCCGTTTTTACGGACGACTCGCGGAACGCGCACCTGGTTCGTGGAAATAAAAAACTGACCATCGGGTAGTGCGTTTCACATGACGAACTTTGAATCTCTTCGTTCCTCGGGCTTCCGCTTTTCGCGCGTGCGCGGAGTTGCAATGTCCGCCGCTACGCTCGCGATGAGCGTGATGCTCGCCGCATGCGGCGGCGGCGGCGGTGGCGGTGGCGACAATGCAGGCACGGCATCCGCCGCGAGTCCGACAGCGAGTGCCGCAGCGAGCGGCACGTCGACGTCGGCCCAGGCTTCGACTGCGAACGCATCGGCGACTGGCGGTACGTCCGGCGCGAGCACGTCCACCAGCGGCGCCGCCGTGGCTCCCACGAATGCGGCCGCCGCGACCAGTCCGGTCGTCACCACGCCGGTGCCCGTCACCAGCAACGACACGTCGACCAGCCCGGCCTCACCGTCGAGCCCTGCATCGACGGCGACGCCTGCGTCATCCCCCCCCGGCGAGGTCACGTCGCCTACCAATCCCGTGTCCACTCCGAGGCGCTTCTATGGGGTGAACGGACACAACAACGAAGGCGGCGCCTACGACATCTCCAGCCCCGCCGTGCAACTGGCGCAGTTGCAGGATCTGGGCGTCAAGTACTATCGCAACGAGGTGTACAGCCCGGGCACCGCGAGCAAGCTCGCGAACATCGCCGCGATGATGGACGCGGGCGGCGTGACCGTCTATCCCGTCCTGCTGATGGACTACAGACTCTTCGCCAACGAGACGCAGGCCTATAACGCCGGCTTTGCACTCGGCCAGCAGACCGCGACCTCGCGCCGCTATCCCTATTACGAAGTGACCAACGAGATCGAAGCCGAAGCGCTGAACGGCAATGTCGACGGCGTCTATCCGCAGCAATACGACACCGGCACGTTCAGGATCGTGCGCGGCATCATCCGCGGCATGATTGCGGGCATCAAGTCGGTGGATACGTCGGGCAAGATCATCCTGGGCGGCGGCACGTGGCTGCACTACGGCTTTGCGCAGATGCTCGCGGCCGGCATGGAACCCGACGGCAGCATCAGTCATCCGACGGTCGACTGGGACATTACCGCGTGGCACTGGTACTCGGAGCAAGGCGACATCACGAACGCATGCGGCGGCACCGGATGCCATAACGTATTGCAGGCCCTCAAGGCCTTCGGCAAGCCCATCTGGCTCAACGAGATCGGCGTGCGTCCGAACTACGGTTCCGATCAGGCGATTGCCGCCTACCTGACCGGCAACACGATGATGGCGCAGTTCGTGGCGCTTGCATCGACGTACGATATCGAATCGATCCAGACTTACGAGCTCTACGACGACCCCGTCGGCGGCGAAGGCAACTACGGCTTGCTCAAGAACGACGGCGTCACGCCGAAAGCCGCTTACTCGGCCTACAAGAACTTCGTCGCCACGCATCCGATGTGAGTCGTCTGCATGTCCGGATGCGCTAGAGGACGGCGATCCAGGCGAGCAGCGTGACGATCGAGAACAGCGTGGTCATCGAGATGACCGCGCCCACGACATGCTTTTCGATGTCGTATTCCACCGCGAGCACATATGCACTCTTCGCGGTAGGCACGGCCGCGCACACCACGGCCGCGACGGTCGCGGTGTGACCGAGGCCGGTCGCGAGACAAAGCGCATAGACGACCAGCGGCACGACCGCGAGCTTCAGGGCCGTGAGACAAGCGTAGCAGCCGAGCCGCTCGCGCAGTTCGCCGATGGTCAGATCCAGTCCGATGGCGAACAGCGCGCAAGGCGTCAGCGCTTCGCCGAGAATCGTCAGGAAGGCATCGACCGGCGCGGGCAACCGGACGCCGATGATCGACCAGAGCAAGCCGACGAGCGTCGCGAGGATCACGGGGTTGGTCGCGATCTGGCGGATCAGTGGAGCCGCGCGCAGAGTGTGTGAGCTATCGCGACGGCCCAGTTCGAGCAGCACGACCAGCATCGGAAACATGATGGCGCCGACGAACACGGTGGCCACCGCCGCTGCGAGCACGCCCGGCTGTCCATAGAGGGTCTTGAGTATCGGCAGCGCGACGAAACCCGTGTTGGTCATGGCCACCGCGGCGGCGAGCATGGCGCTCGTGCTCAGGTTCATGCGCGCGGGCCACGCGATGCGCGCGCCCGACATCATGGCCGCGAAGCAGAGCATCGAGCCGCCGCCGAATGCCGCGAGGAAGCGCCATTCGAGCAGCGAGTGCAGCGGCTCTTTCGCGATCGTCACGAAGACCAGTGCGGGCATCGCCACGTAATACGCGAAGCGCATCAGCGCGGCCGCCAGCGTGCGCGGCATGTAGCCGGAAGCGCCTGCCAGCCATCCCGTGACGATGATCGCGAAGATCGGAAGAATCATTCCGGCGAGATGCATGGCGGCTCCGACAAGGAAGGCGGACCTGCCCGCAGGCGCATGATGCCTTGCGGTGATTCGCCGCCATTATCGAAGAAAAGCCGCCTGCACCTTGCCGTGTTGCGCAATCACCGGTTTCCAGGCTTCACTGACCGCTGTAGATGTTGCAACTCAGTCCGACGACGCATGCCTGATTCGTGCTCGGCGTCCACGCATCGCGCGAGGCGCCGCTGGCCTTGCTCGTCGACATCGTTCCGCCATAGCTCATATCGGACATGCTATTGCTTTGCGTGGTCTGCTGTTGCGCGGCGCCAGAATCCGGCGCCATCTGCATGTCCTGCGCGAAGACCGCAGCGCTCATCGCGAGTGCGCCCGCCGCCGCAGCGGCGTAGAGGAAGCTTGCTTTCATTGCCGTCACCTCATTGATCAAATCATCACATTCGGAGCCGCAAGCTTGCGACGGGCTTGCAGCCTGACCTTGCACGGCCGCGTCGAGCGGACTTCTTGTTTAATGCGTATGAGAGAACGCATTCATACGCTATACCGTCGGACGGTAAATTCAATTCTCGATCCGTTCGAAGCATGGCTGGCATGCACGACATCGGGGATGCGCGAGGGCTCGTTTAAGCAGACGATGAGTCGCACACGAAGCGCTGTCCGGCCGGCGCGCTTACGAAGCTTGCGACCGACTTTGCTATATTGGATTTCCCGCTCTGGAGTTGCTTGCAATGCGCGTCGGCAGACCTGTCAAACCGCTTCCTCACCCGGACTGCGACTATTGCGGCGCGCCCGCGACGCTCGCTCGCATGGGCGACGAGCCGTATCCCTATCGCGACGATCACGGACCGCTCTGGATCTGCGTGCCGTGCCAGGCATGGATCGGCATTTTCGCGCGCAGCACGCGCCATGTTCCACTGGGCAGGCTCGCGGATGCGCAGCTGCGCGATTTGAAGACGAAGCTGCATGCGGCGCTTGAACCGCTCGTGCAGGCGAAGGTGCGACGCGATGGCTGCAACGTGTTCGAGGCGCGTTCGAAGGGCATGAAGTGGCTCGCGCAGGCGATCGATGTCGAGCCGGACAAGTGCAGCATCCATACGCTCGATGCAGAACAGTGCGAACGTGCTATTGCCATCGTCGAGGCATTCGAAAAAGAGCGCGGCAACCACCCTTCAGATTCTGCGGACGACGATCGTTAACCTGAAAACGATCAACCATCGGTCTTCGCATGTCACGCACCCTTCCCTTCCAGCGCTCGCCGCAAGCGACGCGCGCACGTCTCGGCAAAGCTCAGTTGCTTCCTATCCCGCGCGCCGTCGCCGACGAGCTCGCGCTCGGCGCACACATGGCGCTGGCTGCCTTGCGCTCGGGATCGCAAGATATTGCGCCCGCGCAGAGCATCACCGAAGCCATGCTTCTGGCGAAGTTTCTCGCGGAAGCGGGACATGGGGATTTCTCGCAGGAAGAGTTGATCCTTGCTGATCAGACTATGGCCTCTGTTTTCGATGACGGGCGTAAGTCGGGGCATTGGACGTTGCCCGCTGAGGGATTCGAGCGTCTTGCCGCGATCGTGTCTCTCTATGATCACCAGTTGCGTCGCGCCACACTGGGTGCGCTTTCGGTTGCTAGCGAGCGGCTGGAGCGGTGCAAGGCGGGGGAGCCATATCAGGTGGTTCAGCCTGCGCAGGCGCGCGGGGCAGTGGGGGTTTGAGGTTTTTTGGATCTGTTTAGCGGGTGCGATGCGCTTGAACGGAGTCAGGCCGGTCACTCTTTGTGCAGCTTGTCAGCCGTTGTGGGATTGCTGCCGGTTGAGTTGGCTCCTTTCGGTTTCCGTGCGCGATGAGTCGATCAGGTATCTATTGGTTCGACTTCGCGGTGGGTCGCATATTGGGCGTAATCCAATGCCGCTCGGTGTGGGCGGTTGGCGAGTGTGGACTTGCCGCGGTGCGGTCGGTGCGGTCGGTGCGCGGAGAGCTAGTTGGCCACTCGGCCGATCGTTTATGGTTTGGGCTCAAGTGTCTGGTTGAGCCTGGCCAGGTTGCTGGGACGCGCCACGCGTTCGCGTGTTACAGCATGACGCTGAAAATCTACATATCAGACGCTCTTCCTGTCTTTCAGCAAACGACGCATAGCGCCGATGTTTTGCGCAGATACATTTCCAGTCGTCCAAACATCCGGCGCTGGACCAACCATCATTACACTAGTTGTATCGTTTGATACGCTTCAGGTCAGTACTAGGCGCTCAACTACGCTTCTTGCCGCCATTAAGCGTTGTCCTCGGTCACTAGCTTGACACTCATGTGTTTTTCCGTGAAACAAGTTCAGGAATACTTTGTATCCTATTGATTTACATAGCTTTAATTGGATTCGAGTTTCTTCTTGAATGTTTCACGCGCGAAACCGGTTGAATTGGATTAAGCCGGCCTTGCGGATCAGCGCGGAATGCGGATGGATTGGCTCGTTTCGTCGATTCCGGCCCGCAATACCTAGAGTCTTCATTTTTGCCGCATCAAGGTCGGCACGAGCGATTGGGCTGCGTCGGCATTCTTGCGAATTCGAGTGAGCGACTAGCGCTCTCCTGCTGATTGGCGTAAGAGCGTGGACTTGCTGGATGGACCCGGACGTATGCTGCGCGTTGGCTGCTGAACATGGCCTGTCGTGCCAGCCCCGAGAGCGCGGACCGCTCGAATTCAGGACGCGTAATCCAAACCAGGTGCAGCATCTCAATGCGACGCTTGGCACGGAACTATAGGGCCTAACTATTTACCACTTGGTCGGTGTCACGTCCGCGCATCAGCGGGCGAGAATAGAGTGCGTCAGATTGCGCCTGTACCGACCCGCAGACATACT
This sequence comes from Caballeronia sp. LZ032, assembly GCF_031451315.1. NCBI lineage: Bacteria > Pseudomonadati > Pseudomonadota > Betaproteobacteria > Burkholderiales > Burkholderiaceae > Caballeronia > Caballeronia sp. LZ032. The sequence goes on along the minus strand of NZ_JARUXP010000002.1, from coordinate 1,259,200 downwards.
GATTCGCGTGTGATTCTCACGCAACCCATCCGATAGGCAGATTCATAAGCTAAGGCAACGCCCCATCCGCTTATTCGCTCCAAGTTGCTTAGACAGTTGGGCGCTATCGCTGCAACTCAAAGTGAATCACCGCCCAACGCTTTTCAGCGGTTGATCAAAGCTTGAAGTATCGTTTGCGCAGCACGCTTGCTTATCGATTCAAACTTGGCAAACTTCAGGTCTTCTCTGACTCCTCGAGCACCCTCGTCCGCGAGTCTTACGTATCTCGCTGCTGGTAAAAGTTTAGCGCCTTCATATCCCTGGATGCGCCGTTTCGCAGAATTTGGCTCTGCTGAATCAATTCGGATCTAATACAGGACGCTCCGAGCGTCCGAATTCGGACACTTTTGATTGGCGACTATGGCCTCGCATAGAGATCGAGCAGCCTTCCTCTTCGCCTTGTAGGTCTAGGTCTCTTGCTGATGTCCGAATTCGGACACTGGCAACCGCTCGCATCGGATGCGTTTCACCCTTTTTGCAACTTGTGAACCGCGATCGTCCTCGGCCATGAAAAAGAGCTAGCTCGCGCTATCTGTTCACGGTATCGTCTGTTCGCAGCGGTCGATTGCACACATCTGTCCGTCAAACCTAAGCGCCATCCAGACTTAGAAGGCTACGAGGCTCGGGAACTTTCCCCTAACAACCACTGATTGACAACCATCTGACGTTGTCCGAATACGGACACTCGGTCGTGAAGCGTCTCGAAGGCGATAAAAAAAACCGCCGAAGCGGGCTGCGATCATTCGAGCAGGGTCAGAGCTCCGGGGCGTCATGGCCAATGTGTTGTCCCAATCGGGACTGCGAACCCGCCTGTCCGAATTCGGACACTTAACCCTACACCTCCCTTGAAGACCGCCTCCTCACCACTCCTTTAAGACCGTCCGAATTCGGACACGCCACCGCAAAGCGTCTCGCATCCCCAATAAAAAAACCCGCCGAAGCGGGTTCTGATCATTCCGATTGGATGGAAAACATCTTCCCTATGTGTTCCCTCAGCTGATTTTCCTGCTCCTCCGTAACCACACCCGCTTTGAACTTGAAAGTAAGGCCCTTGACGTCCTTCGTAATGCTGCCCGCCTGAACCTTACCTGCGAAAATCTTGAGGATGCTTCTGCCGCCGGCGTCGCTTGTCGGATTTCCCCGCGTAGCTTGAGCATTCATGCTCGCTGCAACCTTCGTCTGTACCAGATCTCCAGACACAACCTGCGGCCACAGTTCCTGAAGTGCCTTCAACCCCTGCTCACCAGTCTTCTTAAGCGCGTTGGCGATATCCTGCGCCGACGACGCGCCCAGCACCGATGGCTTGAGATCCAGATCACGCTTCACGAAATCGGGCAAGGCGTCATACGCAAGGAAGCGATACAAGTCGCTCCTCGAGATTCCCATCGCCTCCGCAAGCCTTGTTCGATTGGGGAATTCCGACTCCGCTCGACGAATAGCAATCGCAATTTCATAGTCGGAGAGATCGTCACGAGTGACGTTCTCCATGAGCGCCAACGCAGCCATGTCCTGATCCGTGCATTCGATTACCACCGCACGAACCGTTTCGCGATTGATCAGCTTGTGCGCTCGCCAGCGTCGTTCGCCTGCTACTAGTTGGAACGAGTCACCAACGCGACGAACCGTAACAGCCTGCAGCAGTCCTACTTCGCTAATCGAGCGAGCGAGTTCCGAAAGCTTTGCTTCACTGAACTGGCGTCGGGGTTGCCACGGGTTGGGCACAATCTCATCGACGCGAATTTCTGTTTCAACGCCTCGAGCTTCCAACTCCTGAATCCGCAACTGTGCCGCAGCCAATGCGCTCGTAATCCCCGGCATCGTCTGCGGACCACGATTCGTCTTATCCTTTTTAGCCTCTCCCTTGAAGTCCGCAGGCTTCGGCAGATTGGCCGTCTTGGCCATGAGTTGTTCGCGTATGTTATTGCTCATGCCGACTCCTTCCAGGATTTCACAAACATGTCGTCCAGCCACTTGGCGTATTGCATCATCGGTTGCCGGACACGCTGAAGCGACTTTGCCGTCGAGTGTGTGCTGACCACGTCCAGTGCCGTCGAAAAAGACAATGCGCCGCCGCTCATGACGGAACTCGAGGGAATCTCGAACGGATCGAGCCATCGGCCATATGCGCTTTGCGCCCACTGTCGAACCACTGGCGCCGACGACGTCTTCCCATAATCCACCTTCGACAACAGGATGGAGATAAAGTCATAGACCTTGTCTTCCTCGTAGGGAAGGAAGTCCTCAGCGACATCCGAGAAGAGACGCCAGAACGCCAATGAGCTGATGAAGTCGAGGTTCTCGGGAATCATCGGCATGAGCAACGCGTCGGCGGCCAAAAGCGCGTTCAAGTTCATATATGACAGCGACGGCGACGTGTCGATCAAAATATAGTCGTACTGCGATCGAAGCGGTTCGAGGCCTTCGCGAAGCACAGCCCAGAACCGATACCCTTGAATCGTCTTCTGCCGCGCAGGCAACAGGAACTCAGCTCCGTAGAGGAAAGTGTGGCCCGGTATGATGTCGAGTCCGTCCCAGTACGTCGATTGAACGCTGGCGCCGAGACCGCCTTCCACGTTCTGGTCATATATATAGGGCAGCACGGTGTCGTCGCCCGAAATCTCTTTCTCAGCGTAGAGTCCGCACAATTCCGAAGCCGATGCCTGCGGATCAAGATCGACGAGCAGCACCTTGCGTCCGAGCAGCGTCAGCGCCTGCGCGAGGCAAACGGTCGTCGTCGTCTTCGCCGATCCGCCTTTCAACTGAGCGGTCGTCAGCACCTTGCCCCGGAATGTGCCATCGCCTTCGTCGAGACGTGTCTGATAGATATCAGAGGCCATCTTCACCCACATGCGAACTTCCGGCAGCGTAAACGTACGGCTTCGACCCGTTCCATTCAGTGTGCCCGCCGGAAGTCCACCTTCACCTTTTGTGACGAGATACTGAATCTGCTGCCGCGTCAGATTGCACATCTCGGCCAGTTCGCTGATCGTGTAGTAGGGCGCGACTTTCCTCGGCCGGGGCGCCAGGATTTGCTCTCGCAGGTTGTCCGAGAAGGGTTCCAGGTTGTCTGCGAACTCCGCGACTTCGCGGAGTGTGACCTTGCGGTCTTCCATCGGTAGTGTGCCAACGTTAGCCATTCTGCGCTTTCTCCATGTATTGACGTCGAAGCGCAGAATACACGAATATGCGTAAACGAGGTTGTAGCGCCGCGAGATTTCAGGATTTTCCAATCCCGAACCGCCTTAAACCCTTGATTTCACTGGTGCTGCGCGTCCGATCCGGCCGCATTCAGCACCCGAAACGGCCCTCCGTACGTATCAAATTCGCCGCATCAAGCAACCCGAAACAGTATCCGCACAAAAACCACCCCGGGGGCGGTTTTTGTGCACGGCTGTCCGAAGCTCAAATAATGATCAATTTCATAGACTTAGCACACGTACCTCACATCAAACCTGATGATCGCCGCCTGTGTTCGTTCGGTTATTTTGTAAACCTTAAACTCGCAAACCTACAAACAGAGGGCAGTAAACCCTTTCAAATCAAGCGACCGCCCTGTGGATAGGGACGGTTTTTGTGATCAGCAGGGCGGTTTTTGTGCTGGTGTAAACGCATTTTGGGCAACCCTGGGCGATTTTTGTGTCGACCGGGGCGGAAATTGTGCGCAACGGATGCTCGCCGGGGTGTTTTTTGTGTCGCTCCGAACGAATCCGGGTTGGACCGCCACGGGGCGGTTTTTGTGTTGACACCTCTTGCTCGCCTGATAGAGTGCCCGTGGACCGCAGTCGACAAACGCATGGAAAACCGAGAACTCACCGTTACCCCTCAGCAACTGGCGCTGGACATCTACGAAGACATGTCCGCCCAGGGCTCGGCTATCTCCGAGTCGACGAGGGACATCGGTTTCCTGCGCAACAACATCTTCACGCGTGTCGGCGGGCTCGGCATCGCCGCGCGCCGCGTGCTGGACGCCGCTTACTTCATCGTCGCGACCAAGGCGCCGGAAGAGCTGATCGACGACAAGGTCTACACCTTTTCGGCCGACATCAACTACTTCAAGTGGCTGATGCGCTACGACAGCCGCAATCACAGCCACCTCATCACACAGATGCGCGCTGCGGCCCGGGCTCGCGTCGAAATCATGACGGCCCCGTCGATCGAGGAAATCACCGAAAAGGATTCGTGGGGCACCATCAGTCTGCTGGGCGATTGCTACATCGAACGCAACGTCGTGTGCATTCTGCTGGCCGGACGCGTCATCAAGTACCTCATCAGCCCCTACAAGGCTCACTGGCTCAGCTTGCGGGCCTCGACGGCCTTCTCGCTGTCGCTGTCCCGCGCCATTTACGACCGCCTGATTCCCTGCGAGGGTCACGGCGTGACCGAATGGTTCGCCTACGAAGAGGTACTCGAATGGCCGGGCAAAGTCGGCGAATCGCGCAAAGAGGTGAAGGAGTTCAAGAAGCGCTTCCTGGAACCCGCCATCGACCAGTTGAACGAGGTGTCGGATTTCGATGTCAGCTGGGAGCCCAACGCCGAGCGCGTACCGCCGGAGAAGCTCAAGATCCGTTTTCGCTTCACGAAGAAGCAGGGCGCGGATGCCGCGCGCGCCGGCATCCAGGACTCGATGTACCTCCTGCTGCACAACGAATTCGCCTTCGATACCCCTGACTTCGAGCGTCTCGCCAAGCAGCGCGACCTCTGGACCGACGAGCGCCTCGAGCAGGCGATCGAATACACGCGCTACAAGCTCAACGAAGGCAAGGTGACGGTGAGTCCGCGCGGCTACCTGTTCAAGGCGCTGGAGGGGAATTACCGGATCGGCGAAGCGGATCGCAAGATGGCGGCCGTCAAGGCTCGTCAGCTCGAGGACGATCGCAAGGATCGCCGTTCGCGCGATGCCGCGCAGGCCAAGCTCGAAGCCAGCATCCAGGTGCAGAACGACACGGCGAAAGCCAAGATGAGCGAGGAGGTCCGCGCGGGCCGCGAATACTTCGAGTCCGCCGATACCCCGTTGCGCCGCGATCTGTGCCACGCGTTCCTGAGCCAGCTGATTCCGCAGCGCCTGATCGAGAAGCAGGGGCTGTCGCGCGATGCGCTGAATGCCGACAACATCCTCACCGTGAACCGCGTGGTGTGCGATGCATTCTGCTCGCACGTGTTCGCGAAGATGAAGAAGGCGCGTCCGAGCCGTTGAAACGCGCCGGGCCGTGCGTCCCCGCTACCGGCCATCCAATGGCTTCTGAAGCGCCGCCAGCACCGCGCCGACCACGAGCACCAGCGCCGAATACACCAGTCCTCGCGTGAGCCCTGCGCTGTCCGAGATCTTGCCGATCACCACCGGCCCGACGATCTGCCCGAACGCGAACACGATGGTAAAGGCGTTGATGCCGCGCGCCCACTGGGCGGACGGGAGGTTGTGCCGCACGAATGCCGTCGTCGACGCCACGGCGGACAGGAAGGTCGCGCCGAACAGGGCGCCCGAGACGAAAGCCGCGAGCGGATGCACGATCATCGCGGGAACGAGCGTCGCGACGGCGAGCAGCACGTTGAGGATCGCGAGCGCCTGGCCGCCGCGCATGCGATCGAGCAGCGTGGACCACATGCGCGCCGAGAAAACCGTCGCCACGCCGAGCAGCACATAGAAGCTGCTCACGACCGGCGCACTCATGCCTGCATTGCGCAGCAACGCGACGATGAAGGTCATGTAGCCGATATAGCCGATGCCGAAGCACGCATAGCCCGACAGCGCGAGCGCGAAACGGCGCCGCCGCACGGGAGCGCTTTGCGCCGCGTGCGTCGCATGGCGTGCCGTCGACGCGGACTGCGCGCTTTCAATCCGCCGTGCGGCCGACGCCGCCACCACTGAAAACACCGCGCAGCCGACGGCCAGCGCGAACCACGCGTAGCGCCAGCCGTGCAGGGTGGGCAGGACGGTGAACGGCACGAGGATCGACGAGATGACGATGCCCCAGCCGGTGCCGCCGTAGTAGATCCCGATGACGAGTCCGGCGTCGCGCGGCGAGAGCGAGGCGAGCCGGGCCGCCAGTACACCGCCGCTCACGAAGATGAGTGCGCTGCCGATGCCGGTCGCCACGCGCAGCGCGAGCAGCGCGCGGGTGCCGGTCACGGCGCCGCTCGCCGCCATCAGCACGACCGTGGCGATGCAGCCCGCGACGAACAGCGAGCGCGAGGTGAAGCGCGTCGACCATCGGGAGAAGGCGAGTGCCCCGAGCAGGTAGCCGAACGCGTTCGCGGTGTTCATCGCGCCGGCCTGGGCGAAATTCCACGCCAGATCCTGGCGCATCGGCGGCAGCAGCAAGGCGTAGGAGAAGCGCGCGAGGCCAAGCGCGATCGCGCTGCCGAGCGATAACGCGATCGCGAGCTTCAATGCCTGCACGCGTTCCACTTCGCGCTCTTCATCGCGCGCGTCATTACGCTGGCTCACCCTCTGTCGTCCTCTTGTCGTTTTGCGCCCGCCGTATGGTATCGCGTCGAATGGTCACACTGCTTACACGAGCGATGGCTAAGCTTCGCGACGCTGCGTCGATCGGCGCGCCTCTGCCGGAGAACCCGATGTCGTTCGTGCCAGGCCGCTGCATGGCGGCGGGAGTCGTCGTATTACTGTGCGCAATCGTTTGCGGATGCAGCCGTCCGGACGCGGATGCCGCGCGTCCGGCGCCGTCGTCCACCTCCACTGCGCTCGACAATCCGGCGCCCGCCCCGACCGACACCAGCGAGCTTCAGGACTGGGCCAGACAGGCTACCGGCAGCACCTCCGTCCGCCCGGCGCAGGCAGGCAGCGCGCAGGCATCGTCGGACGCGCTTGCGACCCCCGTGATTCATACGGTGGATTGACCTTTCTCCTCACCCTCCCCGCCTACCGATGAAAAACAAGAACCGTCGTGACTTCCTGCGCGCGTCCGCCGAAGCGGCCGGCGCGGCCGCCGCGCTGAACGTGATGCCGCTCGGCATCCGCCAGGCCCTGGCGATCCCCGCCAACAACCGCCATGGCTCGATCGAGGATATCGAGCACATCGTCGTCCTGATGCAGGAGAACCGCTCGTTCGATCATTACTTCGGCACGCTGCGCGGCGTGCGTGGCTATGGCGACAAGAGCGCGGTCACCTTGCCGAACGGCAAGCCCGTCTTCCATCAGCCGACGACAGCGGGCGCGGGCGAGCTGCTGCCGTTCCATCCGGCCGCGGCCAACCTCGGGCTGCAGTTCCTGCAGGGCTTGCCGCACGACTGGGTGACCGGACACGCCGCTTTCAATGGCGGCCTGTACGACCAGTGGGTGCCCGCCAAGGGCACGACGACCATGGCGTACCTGCAACGCAACGACATCCCGTTCCACTACCAGCTCGCGGACGCCTTCACGATCTGCGACGCCTATCACTGCTCGATCAACTCATCGACGGATCCGAACCGCTACTACATGTGGACCGGCTACGTCGGCAACGACGGCACCGGTGGCGGCCCCGTCGTCGATAACGCGGAAGCGGGCTACGGCTGGTCGACGTTCCCCGAAGTGCTGGAACGCGCGGGCATCTCGTGGAAGGTCTATCAGGACATCGGCACCGGTCTCGACGCGAAGAACAGCTGGGGCTGGACCGACGACGCCTACATCGGCAACTACGGCGACAACTCGCTGCTTTACTTCACGCAGTATCAGAACGCGCAGCCGGGCAGCCCGCTGTACGAAAAGGCCCGGCGCGGCACGAACGCCGCCGCCGGCGACGACTACTTCACGCTGCTGAAGCGCGACGTCGCGAACGGCACGCTGCCGCAGGTCTCGTGGATCGTCGCGCCGGAGGCGTTCTCCGAGCATCCCGAATGGCCGGCGAACTATGGCGCGTGGTACGTCGATCAGGTCCTGCAGGCGCTGACGTCGAATCCGGAGATCTGGAGCAAGACGGCGCTGCTCATCAATTACGATGAAAACGACGGTTTCTTCGATCACGTCGTGCCGCCGTTTCCGCCGGCGTCGAGCGCCAATGGCTTTTCCACCGTCGATACCACCAACGAGATCTTTCCCGGCAGCTCGAGCTACGCGACCGGACCGTACGGACTCGGCGCGCGGGTGCTGATGCTGGTCGTGTCGCCGTGGTCGCGCGGCGGCTGGGTGTGCTCGGAGACCTTCGACCACACGTCGGTGATCCGCTTCATCCAGAAGCGCTTCGGGCGCGCGCACGGTCTCGCCGAACCGAACATCTCGCCGTGGCGCCGCGCGATCTGCGGCGATCTCACGTCCGCCTTCGACTTCCGCCGCCCGAACGCCAATCTGCCGACACTGCCCGCCACGACCGCCTACGCGCCGCCCGACAAGCTGCGTCACACGCCGTATCAGCCGGTGCCGCCCGATGCCCAGACCGTTCCGCAGCAGGAGCCGGGCGTGCGTCCGGCGCGCGCGCTGCCGTACGAACTGTTTGTGCGCGCGAAGACGCACGCGTCGAAAGATGCCGTTTCGTTCGATTTCATCAATACCGGCAGCGCGGGCGCCGTCTTCCTGCTCTACCAGAACGCCAGCACGACGGCCCCGCGCTCGTACACCGTGGAAGCGCGCAAGCGCCTCGCGGACCGCGTCGCGGCGGAGACGGACGGCAGCTTCGATTTCGTCGTGCATGGCCCGAACGGCTTTGTGCGCCGCATTGCGGGCACGGTCGGGAAAGCGCATTCATGGTGGTCGGGCGAGCAGGCCCAACCGGACGTCGCTGAAGCTTACGACGTCGCCAACGGCAACCTGCAACTGCGGCTCGAGAACCGCGGAACGGCTGCGTGCACGTTCAGCGTCAGCAACGCCTACGCGTCGACGAAGACCGTCACGCGGCGCGTACGCGGCGGCGATACGGCGCAGTTCTACCTCGATCTGCGCGACGCGCACGGCTGGTACGACGTCGAAATCAAGGTCGATACCGACGCCAAGTTCCTCCGCCGCCTGGCCGGCCACGTCGAAACAGGCCAGGACAGCATGAGCGATCCCGCGCTCGGCACGTGACCTCCGCCGCGGCGCATCCGCCGCGGTGACTCCCGGATCGTGCGTCCGTCGCCGGGCGCGCGACCGTCTCCATTTCCCCGTTTTCCGGAACTCTTCCGCTCCAATCCGTTCGGAACCAGCTGGTTGCGCGCGCCGTCCGCGCTTGCCTGTCCCGCTGCGACGCGCTGGAACGCACGTCGCCGGGCGGGGGATGCCCGGATGGCCGAATGCCCGGCGGACGAAGAAAATCGATTTCGCGCCACCGCTCGAAGCTGAGAATCGTTTCGACGGCGAGGTAGGTAACGGAAAGCCGGCGCGTCGGGCCGCACCATCATGCCAACAATGAATGCAGGTGCAAACGGAGACGGGGATGAGAGTACGAGCAACTGTGCTGCTGGTTCGACACCAGGCGGTGCTTCTGGTCCGGGAACACGGCGGCCCGTGGCTGCTGCCGGGCGGGCCGGTGGGATTGAACGAGCTGGCGCTGGTCGCGGCGGTGCGGGCGCTGCATGAGGATACGGGGGTCGAGGCGAGCGCGGCCGCGTTCCTGTTCCAGCAAGTGTCCGCGCATCACCTGCATCATGTTTTCCGCGTCGCGATTCCGGACGACATGCATCCGCGCGCCGCGATGGGCGGCGGCATCGACGACGTGCTGTGGGTCGCGCCCGCCCAGCTCAACCAGGTCGCCATGACGCCCGGTACGCGGGCGATCCTGAGCCGGGCGACGGGAATCGGCATCGATCCCGCCGAAGCGCTGCACGGCCACGACGATCCGGGCGCGCGCATCGACAGGCGGCGGCGCTAACGGCGCGCGCCGCCTTATCGTGGCGCCGACGCGGCCGCTGGCTCCGGCAGGATCGGCGGCATGGTGGTGAAGACGGGCGGCTGCGTCTGCGGCTGCGGCGGCGCTTCGGTCACTTCGGCCTCCGGCTCGGCCGGCGCGCGCTTCACGCGGACGGATTTCTGCGGCGCAGTCTGTTTCGTCGCGCTCGGCTTCGGCTCTTTCGTGAAGGTCTGCGCCATCCACGCGCGCAGGCGCGTCACCGTGGTTTTCCACAGCCCCGGCGTTTCCTGCGTGTCGAAGCGGGCGCGCGCGTCGATCAGACGCGCGCGCAGCGCGCGCTGCATGAAATCGCCGACGATTGGCAACGCACTGTGCGCGCCTTGCCCCCAGTAGTCGCTGCGCAGCGTGACGCGGCTGTCGTTGAAGCCGACCCACGCGCCCGCCACCAGTTGCGGCTGCATCAGGATGAACCAGCCGTCGGCGTTGTCCTGCGTCGTGCCGGTCTTGCCCGCGACATCGCCGCGAATCCCGAAGCGCGTGCGGATGGTCGTGCCCGTGCCGCGATTGATGACGTCGCGCATCACGTCGACGAGCTTGCGGGTCGCATCGACCGAGAGCGCGCGCTCGGGCGCGTTCTCGAACTGCGCGAGCACCTCGCCGTCCTTGTTCTCGATGCGCGTGACGAGCAGCGGCTCGATATAACTGCCGTCGTTCGCGATCGTGCCGTACGCCGACACCATCTCGTTGAGCGTGACCGGACTCGTGCCGAGCGCAAGCGACGGCACGACGTCCAGATGACTCTCGCGCACGCCCATGTCGCGCGCGAGCCCCGCGACGCGTCCCGGCCCGACCGATTCCATCAGCTGCGCGGTGATGCGGTTCTTCGAATACGCGATGCCGTCGCGCAGGCTGACCGGCTTGCCGCTCGGCGGGGCATCGTCGGTCGGACGCCAGGTTTCGTTGCTGTTGATCGGAATCTCGACGGCCTGATCGACGATAGTGTCGGTCGGCTTCGCGCCGTGTTCGAACGCCGCGCCATAGACGAAGGGCTTGAAGGTCGAGCCGGGCTGGCGGCGGGCCTGCGCGACGTGATCGAACGGATCCTGCGCGAAATCGCGGCTGCCGACCCAGGCCTTGATCTGGCCATTGCGCGGATCGAGCGCGACGAAGCCGGCCTGCACGCGCGTCTTGCTCTCGCACAGCGACTGCATGAAGCCGCGGTCCGCGCCGAGCTTCGCGAGGGCGTCGGCGTCGTTCATGCCGCCGTCACGCGCCGCGCGGTACTCGCCCGTCTCGCGGATGAACGCGTGCGCGAGATCCGCGTTCGCCTTCGCGCAGCCGCCGCGCGTGCCCCACGCCGCGTTGGCGATCGACTGCAACTGGTTGCCCTGCAACACGAGCGCGTTGGTCGCCATGGTCTGGAGACGCGAGTCGATGGTCGTGCGCACGACGAGGCCGTCGGAATAGATGTTGTAGTCGTTGTCGTCGGCCCAGGCGATCAGCCACTTGCGCAGCTGTTGCGCGAAATGCGGCGCGCGGCCGGGCTCTTCGGTCTGGCGTTCGAAGTCGATGCGCAACGGCCGCTTGACGAGCGCGTCGAGCTTCGCGGCCGGCAGATGGCCGAACTTCACCATCTGGCCGAGCACGATGTTGCGCCGGTCGAGCGCGCGCTCGGGATTGATCACCGGGTTGTAATAGCTGTTGCCCTTCAGCATGCCGATGAGCGTCGCGCTCTGGAGGGCGTCGAGTTCGCCCGCCGACTTGCCGAAATACGTGCGCGCGGCCATCTCGATCCCGTACGCGTTGTAGAGGAACGGCACGGTGTTGAGATAGGTTTCGAGGATTTCGTCCTTCGAATAGACGGCTTCGATCTTGAACGCGGTGATGGCTTCCTTCAGCTTGCGCGTGAGCGTCTGCGAGCGGCCGATCTCCTCCGGAAACAGATTGCGCGCGAGCTGCTGCGTGAGCGTCGAGCCGCCTTGCCGGTCGCCCTTCAGCGTATGCAGCGCGGCGGATGCCGTGCGCTTGAAGTCGATGCCGTGATGCGTGTAGAAGCGCCGGTCTTCGGTCGCGATGAGCGCGTCGACGACCTGCGGCGAAACGGACTTGAGGCTCACCCATTCGCGATGCGTGGGCTTGAATTCGGCGAGCAGCTTGCCATCGGCGGAATAGACCTGCGCAGGCTGATCCACCTTGGCGCGGCGCAGGTCGCGGATGCCGGGCGTGAACGGAATCAGCACCAGGACGTACAGCACGAATAGCGCGGGCAGAAGCAGCAATGTACGCGGCCGCAGATGCGGACGCAGCCGAGGCAGCAGGCGGGCCTGCAACTGGCCGACAAGCTGGCCGAAAAGCGCCCGGGCCAGGGCTTTGAGATCAGACGCGGTCACGACGAAACGGGTTGCTCAGACAAGAAAACCCTGAATCCTAGCGTAATTTTTCAGCAGGCTGACCGTTGGGCGCGTGGTCGGCTCATGCCGGCCTCGTGCCGGCGGTCTCACCGATGGGAAATGCCGTGGTCGAAAGAATCTCGCGCAATACGACGAAAGTGCGAATCTGCCGCACGCCCGGCAGATAAAGCAGCTTCTCGGCATGCAGGCGGTTGAAGCTGTCGCTGTCGCGCGTGCGGATCAGCATGAAGAAGTCGAACTCTCCGGTCACGACGTGACACTCCATGCAGCCGGGCACCTTCTGCGCGGCTTTCTCGAAGGCATCGAAGGAGTCGGGCGTGGAGCGGTCGAGGATCACGCCGATCACCACCAGCATGCCGGCGTCCAGCGCCTTCGGATCGAGCAGCGCGACCGTGGCGCGGATCAGCCCCGCTTCGCGCAGCCGTTCGACGCGCCGCAAACATGCGGGCGGACTCAGATTGACCTTTTCGGCCAGGGCGACATTCGAGATCGATGCGTCGCGCTGCAATTGCCGCAGGATGGCGCGATCGACCCGGTCGGTCTGATGCGCCGTCAGAAGGGCGTTTGCGGGGGGCGGGGTTTTTTTCATTGCGTTTGAAGTCGTTTAAACACCGTAAAAGTTTGCCGTGACGGAAATTGGTGAATGAACGTTAGGCAAAAGTGAATTTTTTTGCAACCCATCCACTGCGAGGATTCTCTAGCATTGTTTCAAGGCGACGCTTCACGCGCGCCGGCCAGAATTCCATCATCAGGAGGATGCTCACCATGAACCTGCAACGTTTTCCCCGCTATCCGCTCACCTTCGGACCGTCGCCCATCCAGCCGCTCAAGCGCCTCTCCGCGCATCTGGGCGGCAAGGTCGAGCTCTACGCCAAGCGCGAAGACTGCAACAGCGGACTGGCGTTCGGCGGCAACAAGACCCGCAAGCTCGAATACCTGATTCCGGAAGCGCTCGCCGAGGGCTGCGACACGCTGGTGTCGATCGGCGGCGTGCAGTCCAACCAGACACGTCAGGTGGCGGCGGTCGCGGCGCATCTCGGCATGAAGTGCGTGCTCGTGCAGGAAAACTGGGTCAACTACTCGGATGCGGTCTACGACCGCGTCGGCAATATCCAGATGTCGCGGATGATGGGCGCGGACGTGCGTCTCGTCGCCGATGGTTTCGACATCGGCATCCGCAAAAGCTGGCAGGAGGCGATGGAAAGCGTGCGCGCCGCCGGCGGCAAGCCGTTCCCGGTGCCGGCGGGCTGCTCGGAGCATCCGCTGGGCGGACTGGGTTTCGTCGGCTTCGCGGAAGAAGTGCGCGCGCAGGAAGCGGAACTCGGCTTCAAGTTCGACTACATCGTCGTGTGTTCGGTCACGGGCAGCACGCAGGCCGGCATGGTCGTCGGCTTCGCGGCGGACGGTCGGGCGCGGCGCGTGATCGGCATCGATGCGTCGGCGAAACCCGAACAGACGCACGAGCAGATCCTGCGCATCGCGAAGCACACCGCCGAACTCGTCGACCTGGGCCAGGATCTCACGCGCGAGGACGTCATCCTCGATACGCGCTTCGGCGGCCCCGAATACGGCTTGCCGAACGACGGCACACTCGAAGCCATCCGCCTGTGCGCGCGGCTCGAAGGCGTGCTGACCGATCCGGTCTACGAAGGAAAGTCAATGGACGGCATGATCCAGATGGTGCGCAACGGCGAATTCCCCGAAGGCTCGAAGGTGCTGTACGCGCACCTCGGCGGCGTGCCGGCGCTCAACGCTTACAGCTATCTGTTCCGCAACGGCTGAGTCGCGCTACGGCGCGGTTTCGCTGAAGGCATGGCGGAAGGCGTCGAAGAGGGCGGCGATGCGTTCGCTGGTATCGGCGTCGAAGACCGGAATGCGCGAGCCGAGCATGTGGTCGAGCAGCGGCGGCGCGGGGTCGTCCACCCGCAGGATGGCGAGCAGTTGCGCTCGCACATCGCCGGTCGCGAGCGCCGCCGTATCGCGGCCCAGCAGCGCCGCGCCGGCGATGTCGGGATCGTGGCCGTGACGCTCGACGAGATCGAAGGCATCGTAGTAAAGACGGTCGAGCTGGGCGGCCTGGGCGTAGCGCGCCATCAGGAACAACAGGTCGATGGCGTCCTTGCGGTCGGACGCGTGCCGGTCCTGCCAGGCGACGATCTTCAGCATCGCCTGCGCGGGCAGCGACGCCACCGGCACGATCAGATCCGCGGCAATGCGCACGGGCAGGGCGGCTTCGAGCGCCTGCCGGAAGCCCGCGACATTCATTCGCACCGACTGATCCGGCGGCCACGCAATCTCGCCGTGTTCGTCCTGCACGCCGCCGAAGGGCACGATGTCGAGCCAGGTGCGCTCGCCGGTATGCGGCGCGCTGAAGTCGAGTCGATGCGCCGAGCGTTTCGGCGCGTGAAAATGACCCGAGGCGATCAGCGTGCTGCGCAGCGCGTCGTGGCCGGTCCAGCTCTGGATCGAGATGCCGATGTCCACGTCAGCAGTGGCGCGGATGGCTTCGATGTCGTGCACATGCGTCAGCAACAGGTCTCGCGCGCTCGCGCCGCCGACGAACCACGCAATGCCCGTGGCCCGCGACGCCGCGACGACTTCGCGCAGCATCGCCGCGACCGGTGCGGCGAGCGGACGATGCGGCAGCAGTTCAAGCGGCAAGATAGCGTTCACGCAGCATCCTCGCGGTTTCGAGATTGCGCGGATCGCCGCTCGCCATCAGATCGGCATAGACGAGCAGCGGGGCGACCACGTTCGGCGGCAGTCCCTCCACAGGTGCAAGCTTGACCGGCGCGCGCAGGAACTCGACGTTGCCGGCGGGATCCGGACGCAGCCGCGCCTTCATGAGCCACTCGCGCGGCACGGTCTCCGCGCAGTATGCCGTGACGCTGGCCGGCTTCAGATACTCGGTCAGGATGGCGGCCGCGGGTTCACCGCCGAACTGGCATTGGCCGGGGAGTTCGGGGACATCGCGCCACCAGTCGTTCGAATCGGCACGATAGCGTCCCAGCACGAGCGATTCGCGCAATTGCCGCGGATAGAGTGTGACCCATTCGTCGATCAGCCGTTCGCGATCCGCGAAACGCAGGCCGCCGCCGTCCGGACGTTCGATCAGATCGCGATGTTCGAGCAGCGCACGCACCGCGTTCTGCACGGTGCCGTGACTGACGCCCGCGGTCTGCGCGATATCGCGATAGGCGCGCTCCAGCAGGGAAGGATCGACGAGCAAGGCGAGCGTGACGCGCAGGGTGGATCGGGTCCAGGTTCTGACGCGGCGCGTCCGGCTTTCGGCGACACGCGGGCGCCCCGAAACGATCACGACGCAATTGCCTTCGATGAGACTGGCGTTGCCGGCGAGATCGAGCGCATCGATATCGAGTTCCCGGCATGCCTGGATCATGTTCGGCGAAAGATGGGTGGTGACGAGCGTCAGCCTTTCAGTGTGCGCCGCGGCGGCGACCGTAAGGGCGCTGAACCGGTCGACGGTTTCGCGCACGACCACAAGTCGCCTGAAGCGCATGGCGCCGGCGCGAAATTCGATGGCGGCATCCTGCGGGCTGCCCCTGGGCGTTTTCACGCGGCGCGCCACCAGCCCGGTGGCGTTGCTGAAGGCCGCCGCCGCTGCATCCGCCATGTGCTCGAGATGTTCTCGTCGAGGCTCGACACGCGCTGCCATGAAAGGTCCATTTGTCCAATTTTCAGCAGTGTACACGAAACGTGGACAGACGAAAAAATTGGACAGAGGCACTGCAGCGCGTACGGGAGACGTCAGAGATAACTACAGATGTAGTCGAGCGTTTCAGTGACGTCGATGTCGAAGCGGCTCTTGCCCGGCACCGAGAACGACTCGCCCGCGCCATAGGTTTGCCAATCCTCGCTGCCGTCCAGGCGAATGCGGCAGGAGCCGGCTTGCACTTCCATCAATTCCGGGGCGTCGGTGCCGAAGTTGAGCTGGCCCGGGAGAATCACGCCGAGCGTCTTTTTCGTGCCGTCCGCGAAGAGGACTGTGTGCGATACGCACTTGCCGTCGAAGTAGACGTTGGCGCGTTTGATAACGGAAACCTGGTCGAATTGCGTTGCAGCCGTCATGGCGAAAATCCTCGAAGTCCAACGGGATAAGAATGAAGCACGCAGCATGCATTCGTGCGGTCCGCCATCTTACAGGCTTGCGCCATGTCGGCAGCAATCCTCCGATGAGACTCCTTGATTCGATCTTTGCGGAATGAATGTCCGCTTTGTCGGGCTGGGCAGGAACGCGATCTTCGAATGGAAATCCGCCTTCCCCGTTGTCCGGCTTCATTACGAATGGGCGTGATCGGCTAATAAAGAAAATTCGAAAAACCTCTGACAAAACATGCCTGCCCAAGAATGTGCGCGCTCGCACATTGTTAAGCTTCTTGTCCGAATAGCATTCTTTCCGACGGATAAAAGCGAGAGGGTAATTACATACCGAACGTGCGGTTCAAAAGGTTAGTAAACCGTAACAACGATTTTCGGACGTAATAATCGCACGATGAAATCGACTGAAGTTTGATCGTCGGTGCGGCTTGCGACGATTCGAGTCAGCGCTTCCATCGGATCAGGAAATCCGATCTTCAGATCAATAACTCAGGATTCCGAACGTGAGAGAGAGGGCCATAAAACCATCGCCACTGCCCGGCGGCGCAAGCGTCGGGAAAGAGTCGCGAACCCTGCCCGCCGTGGCAGGATCGAGCCATTGCGTATCGTCGCCATGCGTTGCGACGATACATCCCGAAAGCCATGCGTCGCACGCCTCCAATCTGTTCGTTGCTGCCGGGCGGCGTTCAAACTGTCGCCGAAAACCCGGTGTCAGGAAGAAGCGCATTCACGGTGTGATCAGCAGGCTATCAATGCCTGGATAAGCTTCACCCACGGAAAGAAAAAGCTTTATTTCCAGACGTCGCTTACAGCTTCGTCGCGGACATATCGATCGTCTTTCCATCCAGAAACAGTGTTTGCCCAATCCGTATCCGGAGATGAGCTTCTTCGGCCTGGCCGATAACGCTCACTCAAAGAGATTCAGTTTTCCTATGGAATGGCAAGTCAGCAATCAGTCAGCTTGATGTCAATTTATCGATCTCAACAATAGACAGATGAATAGTGGAAAACCCAATGTCTTCACTAACGAATATGCAGGAAAACGAAATTCTTCCAACTCAGACAAATGAAAGAAATATCTGTGTGCGCTATCCCACAGTCCGGTATGGGGCGCGCCATGCAGTATCGAATAAAGGCTCCTCCGGAACCGTGATCCTCTATTCGCGTGATTTTACGTTTGCCAGTCGCCCGTGTGGTCCAAAGGGCTCGCGGGCATTATGTGCATCGAAAGCCGTACGTGTTCCGCGGGACGTGTAGCTCGTCGCCGAAAACCGAAACACGTTCTTAATTATTAATTCGGAACCCGAACTGGAAGGTTGGAGGGAAACAGATACAGGCCGTTCAGCAACCCCGCGATTTCTGAAAATAAGTTTTCACCGAATGCGAGGAACGCATGAAAGTTGCCATCGTTCATGATTGGCTCGTCGTTTCCGGCGGTGCCGAAAAAGTGCTGGAGCAGATTGTCAATTGCTTTCCCAAGGCCGATATCTTTACGATCGTCGACTTTCTGAAGGATAGAACCTGTCTGAACGGACGTCCGGTTCGTGCGTCATTCATCCAGAAACTGCCTTTTGCGCGCCGGCAGTACCGCAACTACCTGCCGCTCATGCCGATTGCAATCGAACAGCTGGACCTATCCAGCTATGATCTGGTGATATCGAGTTCTTATGCGGTTGCCAAAGGCGTGATCACCGGACCAAATCAGCTTCATGTGAGTTACGTCCATTCGCCAATACGTTACGCATGGGATCTCCAGCACCAGTATCTGAAAGAAGCCGGCATCAGCAAAGGATTGAAATCCGCGGTCGCGCGCGTATTGCTGCATTACGTTCGCGGTTGGGATGCCCGCACGGCTAATGCAATCGATCACGTCATTGCCAATTCAGGATTTGTCGCGAGGCGAATTCGAAAATTCTATGGACGCGATGCGACGGTGATTTATCCACCGGTCGATGTAAGTCATCTTCCGATGCGGCAAGACAAGGAAGATTTCTACGTCACGGCGTCGCGCTTCGTGCCTTACAAGCGTATCGATCTCATCGTCAAGGCGTTTTCCGAAACACCTGAACGGCGCCTGATTGTCATTGGCGACGGGCCTGAAATGCGCAAAGTGAAAGCGCTTGCGGGTCCCAATGTGCAATTGCTTGGCTACCAGCCTTTCGAGGTCTTGAAAGATCATCTTCAGCGAGCGCGGGCGTTCGTGTTTGCTGCTGAAGAAGATTTCGGCATTTCCGTGGTGGAAGCGCAGGCGTGCGGCACGCCCGTCATCGCGTATGGCAAGGGCGGCGCGCTGGAATCGGTGATTCCGTTGCCGGAGGATCGGCCAACGGGGGTGTTCTTCCCTGAGCAGACGTGGGAGTCGTTGCGCGGTGCCGTGGATTTCTTCGAATGCAATTCGCATTTGTTCAAGCCGGCAAATTGCCGGCACAATGCCGAGCGATTCAGCGCGGACCAATTCAGGGCGCTGTTCCAGGCGTTCGTGACGACGCGTCTTGCACAGTTTCAGGCGGAGCTGCAGGGATGCCGCCGTAACAACCGCACTCTGCTGAACGAACCGATTGTGCTTTCGGAACCGGAAATTACACCGCAAGTGTCACATCTGATCGGGTAAAACCATCGGAGCAGGGCAGGTGCAGGAGACCAAGTGCAGCGCCAGCGCATACTCATTCAAATCGAGCGCATAAAAAACGGTTGGATCGAAACAATCGAACCCAGCCGCTTCGGGTAGTGCAGTTCCCTCCTTTGTCAGTTCAAACCCAAGACGGCCAGACCTGGCCGAACGGTCGGACGTTCCTTTCTCTCGCCCTCCGCGATTCAGTTTTCTCTCCCCGCAGTGCGGATCTCTCCGAACGATCGGATTAAATCGCGTTTTTTCAGCTATTTCTTCATTCCCAAGGCCGGGTATGAATTACCTCTTAATGCTGAAACAATAAAAGCTGATCGGTATAAAAAGGTTATGTCTTTACATAGTACAAAAAGCAAAAAGCACAAAGTTCGGAAGCGGTCTCGGCCTGAAAACCTAAAATCAACTGCTGATATGAGAAATAAAGATAACTAAGTAGTGAAGGGTACGAAGCGCTAAGCGGAAGGCAACGGACGTCGTCCAGAGCCTTGCCGGGAGCGCTTCAGAAGGGTTTAAATCAAGCCGGAACGAACCTTCCGGCGGCATGTGATAACATCTGAAGAATACCTATGGAGGCCTAATAAAGGGGCCGGGTCGCCCTAAATAGCACGGGCTAACCACTACTTATAATATTATTACAGGTCTTATCATAAGTTACAGCCGGATACATCTCGGTTACGGACTGTAACGGCCAATGGTCAGTATTATTCGGACACCTGCCGTTGTCTTGGCGACTGTATTCGAACGTGTTGGGCACCTTGAACGCCCCGATGCGACATGGGACACGACTAACGCAGTCCCTGATCGTCGCGCCGAATCCTTCTCCATAGCGGATGGCATCGCAAACGTTTGCGCTGCCGGCTTCGCGCCAGGTTCGTAGGCCGGTCGCCGCGCGAACGGTCTTCCTTCGCAGGTCATGCGGTTCTTGATCTTTATCGGGGCACGACTCCCGAGGGTCTCGTTCGCGCGCTGTTTTCAATCCGATAATTGGTCATACGTAATCTCATGAGAAAGCCCGCACTACTCCTCTCATCGCTTGCCATTTCCTCTGTTGTCCTGACCTTGGCCGCATGTGGCGGCGGTTCCGATACCAGCGGCCCCGACGCAGTCGCCAACGCCGCCGATTCGCCGGCAGCCGTGCAGAATCGCGCCCGCAACCACAGCACGACCAAGAGCATTCAGGCAACCGGAACCAATGCCACGCCTTCGGCCGTCACCTGCTCGACGGGCACCCGATCCACGTTCTACGGCATCAACGGCCACCTGAACATGGGCGGCGCTTATTCGAAAAGCAGCTTCGCCACCCAGATTGCGCAAGTGCAGGATCTCGGTTTTGCGCTTTACCGTAACGACGTCATCGATCAATGGGGCGCCAACAACGTCGCTGCGTTTGCAAAGCAGGCCAAAGCCACTTCCGGCCCTTGCGTGACGATTTACCCGACGATCGGACCGAATAACTCGGACTGGGGCAGCAACGAAACCGATGCCTATAACCGCGCCTATGCACTCGGCAAGGCGAGCGCAACCGCGATGAAGGGCTCGGTACCCGTCTATGAAGTCGGTAATGAAATGGAAAACGCGGCGCTGGTCGGCAATGGCGACGGCAACAAGCCTTCCGACTACGACAACACGTGGTTTTCCAAGGGCCGTGGCGTGATTAACGGCACGATCGACGGCATTCGCTCGGTCGATACCACTACGCCGATTATCCTCAGCTCGATCAGCTGGCTGCACTTTGGCTTCGACGACATGCTTCTCGGCGGCACGGGTCCGGATGGCTCGAGCGGCCACCAGATTCCGAAGGTCGACGCAGTCGCGTTCCACTGGTATTCGGACATGGGCGATATTGAAAATGCCTGCGGCGGCACGGGTTGCTATAACGCCCTGCAGAAAATGGCTTCGTATGGAAAGCCGATCTGGCTGACGGAATACGGCGCACGTCCGGAAATGGGTTCGCAGAGCACGATTGCTTCGTATATCGTCGGCAACAAGATGCTGGGCGATTTCGCCACGCTGGCCGCGAAATACAACATTCAGAGCACGGAGCTGTATCAGCTGTATGACGACGCATCGAATGGCGGCGACGGCAATTACGGCGTGATCCAGGACGACGGCAAGACCCAGAAGACCAGCTACGCCAAGGTCAAGGCGTTCATCGCAGCGAATCCGAAGTAAGTTTTAATCGCGCACCGTTCCCTGAGCAAATGCGGCGTGCCCATGCGCGCCGCAGAAAATGATAAAAAGGGAACGGCTGCTCGTCTGCGCAGCCAGGCCACTACCTCCGAACCACCGGATTTTCAATCAGTACATCAACTGAACGAAAAGCTCATCCTCATTGACGGTTCAATCAAAAACCCGGTAATCGTTTCGTCGTAAGTTATGGCGCCGACGGGGTCCGTGCGTTTCGCAACATACGGACTCCATAAGTTGCGCGATGCTTTCGGATGCAATCGTTTGACGAATCGTCTCATGCGTATCGCCCGGCTCATCGAACGATACGTTCAATCTGTTCCCATTCCGGCATGACATTGCATTAAGGCAGTTTCGATGTCATCGGCCGGTGCTTCGATTGCGGCATTCCCGTGCCGCGCATGTTGGTTTCGCAAGCTTCGCTCATCCGCAGGCGACTCGCCGAGCGGGATAACTGTTTCGAAAGGCCGTGTGAACAGGAAAAGACGAACATGGAACAGCGAAGAATCGACGTTGGGCCCGCCTTGATGCGCGCAGGAGATGAAACATGGGCGGCCGCCGCCGAGTTGTCGCGGCTGATTACGGATAACCTCAAAGTCGTCATTCTCATCATTGCCACGGCGGTCGCAGGCGCGGCAATTTACGCCTTCCTCGCCACGCCGACGTATTCCGCGGATGCCGTCCTGCAAGTGGATATGCCCAATCCCAACGGGCTCGGCGTCACGCCGCAATCGCAACAGCAGGCACAGGTGCTCCAGGGAACCCTGCCGACCGACGCCGAGATGCAGATCATCCAGAGCCGCAAGGTGCTCGGCCCGGTGCTGGATGAATACAGGCTGTTCGTTTCGGTGACGCCGAAGAAGATGCCGGTGTTGGGCACCATCACGGAGAAATTCGCGACGCCCGGTACACCCTTGCCCGCTTTCTTCGGTCTGGACTCGTATGCGTGGGGCGGGGAACACGTGGCGATCGATACGCTCGACGTGCCGCCCAAGCTCGAAGACAAGCCGATGATGTTCGCGGCGCTCGAGCACAATCGCTATCGCCTGCAGGATGCGGCGGGCCGTGTGCTGGTGGAAGGCGAGGTGGGCAAGCAGGCCACCGGCAACGGCGTCACGATGCTGGTGACGAGCCTTGATGCGCGGCCCGACACGCGGTTCACGGTCGTGCGCTACAACGAGCTCAACGCCATCGAGCGTTTCTCGCGCCAGTTGCGCGTGACTGAACTGGGCAAGGCTACGGGCGTCGTGCAGATTTCGTATGAGACGAGCGATCCGACGCTGGCCGCTGAAGTCACGAATGCCATCGCGCAGACCTATATCACCTTGCACATCGCGCAGCGTCGGGAGGAAGCCAGCCGGATGCGCGCGTTCGTCGACAGCGAATTGCCGCGCATGCGCGATGAACTGAAGAATGCCGAAGCGGAGCTGAGTCAGTACAAGATCACCGCCGGGTCGATGCAGCCCAGCACCGAATACGCTTCTTATCTTCAGGCATCGATCGACCTGGACCGGCAGATTGCCACGCTCGGCGTCCAGCGTGCGGAACTGCTGAACCACTATGTGCCGGACGCGCGTGAAGTCCGCACCGTCGACAAGCAGATCGAGTTGCTCAAGGCCGCGAAGCAGAAGTTCGAAGCGCGCTTCACCAACCTGCCGACCTCGGAACGCAGGTCCGCGGACCTGACGCGCTCCATGAAGGTTGCCGAAGAGATCTACGTCGCGATGTTGAACAAGTCGAACGAGCTGGCCGTGACGCAGGCCGGCACGATCGGCAACGTGCATATCATCGACAGTGCGCTGCGGCCTTCCGTGCCCATCAAGCCGAAGCGTGCGTTGATCATCCTGATGGCCGCGGTGCTCGGCACGGTTGTCGCGCTGATCTTCCTGTTCGTGCGCCGGCAGGTCTCGTCGGGTGTCGAAGATCCGGATCTCGTCGAACGGCGCCTGCATCTGCCGGTATTCGGCACGGTGCTGTTCAGCAACGAGCAGGCGCGCGTGAACAAGGGCGGCAGCCCCGTTCCGCTGCTTGCGTCGAATGTCATGCCGCGCAGCCACGACGTTCAGACCATGGCCAGCGAGCTCTTCGCGAGACTCAAGTCCACGCCTCGCGAGCCCGTGACCGAGGACGCGGCTGCCGCTTCCGATGCACGCGAAGCCGCGAAGCGTTTCGTGCTGGCGATGCAGTGGCCCGACGACCTCTCGCTGGAAGGCTTGCGCAATGTGCGCACCGCGCTGCAATTCGACATCAGCGATGCGCCCAACAACATCCTCATCATGACGGGCGCGACGCCCGGCACGGGGAAGAGCTTTGTATCGGCGAATCTCGCAGTGCTCCAGGCCGAGACCGGCAAGCGCGTGTTGCTGATCGACGCCGATCTGCGGCGCGGCCATCTTGCCGCGCGCTTCGGTCAGGAGAAGACCAGCGGCATGGCGGAATTGCTGGCGGGAAAGATAGAGTGGGATGAGGCGATCCGCCCGGTCGGCGTGAACAACCTGTCCTTCATTCCGGCCGGCGAGTATCCGTGCAATCCGTCGGAGCTGCTGTCGACGCCGCGCATGCTGGAGTTGCTCAAGCTCTTCAGCTCGACCTACGACCTCGTCATCGTCGATACGCCGCCCATTCTCGCGGCCACCGATGCGAGCATCATTGCCGCTCACGCCGGTTCGACCGTGCTCGTGATTCGTCCGTCCGTGCAGACCCAGCGCGAGTTGCAGGAGACGCTCAAGCGCCTGGACCGTACGGGTGCGCGGGTGGTCGGTGCGATCTTCAATGCGATGCCGCGCCGTCGCAGCGAGAAGCGCAGTTATGACTATGTGAGCTCGTACGCGGCGGCCACGCCGGGGCGCGCGAAGTAACGCCAGGCAAGGGAGCCCGCATCGTGGCTCCCTGCAATGCAAGCGGCGAGTACGTCTTCAGCGCCTGACGGCGGCGATTGCGCTCGTCATCTGAGTCACATAACGATCGAGGGAGAAGTGCCGCTGTGCGTCGTCGCGCGCGCGCTCGGCGAGCCGTTGCCCGAACTCCGGCGCGGCGCGAATCACGCGGATGGCTTCGACCAGCGCTGCGGGATCGCCGGGCTTGACCAGCCAGCCGTTCTCCAGATGCCGGATGATTTCCACGACACCGCCCGCCGCCGACGCAACCACGGGCCGTCCCGCCGCCATGCCTTCCACTATGACGCGGCCGAACGGCTCCGGTTCGGTCGATGTATGGAGGATCACGTCCATGGCCTGCATCCAAGAAGGCATGTCGTGCTGGAAGTTCGCGAAGTGCACTCGATTCGCGACGCCCAAACGTTGCGCGAGTTGCTTGAGACGCGCTTCATACGCGTCTTCGCCGAACAGCGCCGCGCCCACCAGCACGAGATTGACTTCGGGCAGACGCGGAAGCGCTTCGATGGCTATGTGCTGACCTTTCCAGGGCGCGAGGCGTCCGAACAAGCCTGCAAGCCACGCATCGCGCGGCAGTCCGAGCCGCTCGCGCAGCGCGCCGATATCGCCGGCATCGGTTTGCGCGAAAGCCGAGGTATCGATGCCGTTGTGCACGATGGTGATGTCATCGGCGCGCAGTCCCGTCAGCGCCACGAGCGCGTCCGCGCTGGCGCGTGAATTGGCGATGATGCTGTCGACGGCATGACGCGCGATCCACTTGACGAGCATCCGCTGCACGCGCCCGAAGTGATCCGCCGACACGATGTCATGCAGATACCAGACCACCGGCCGCCGATGCAGGCGCGCCCCGAGCGCACCGAGCACGAGCGCTTTCTGCGTGTTGAGAAACAGCACGTCGTGACGGCGCGCCACCTGCGCGATCGAGCGGATCTGCGCGAGGATGGCCGGCAGCGCGCGGATCCAGCCGAGGCGCATGGCTTCCCGGTCGATGCCCGAGACACGTTCGTTGCAGAGCGTCTGCACGCGCACGCCGGCCGCTTCCAGCCGGTTGCGAAACGGCCCTTCGGCAAGCAGCACGACCTCGCCACGCGAAGCACAGGCGGCGGCCAGTGGCAACAAGGCGAACTCCGCGCCGCCCAGTTCGCCGGCCTGATCCACGAACAGCACGGTCCGCGTGCGAGTGTCTTCCGGTGCGGCATCCCGTGCCGTGGGCACAAGGGGAAGGGCTAGTCGATCGAGTTCGGGCGTGTTCATGTTCGTGGCTCGAAGGGTCGGGAGGGCGCGTGCAATACGGCTTCTAAGAAGGTCATCGGCCGGGCATGTCGTGGCCATCGGCGAAGTGCGCGGCTTCCTTCATCGATGGCGTCCGGTGCAGCGCCGCTGCCCCCGCATAGATCTGCATGTATTCGTTGCATACGCGCTGAGCGGAGAAGGCATCGAGGTTCTGCGCTGCGCGCAGTTGCCATGTGCGGCGGCTCTCGTCGTCCAGCAACAGCCGCTCGACGGCGCCCGCCAAGCCGATGCGATCCGAGACCGGAACCATGATGCCGGCCGCGCCTTGATCGAGCGTTTCGGGTATGCCGCCGACGTTCGTCGCCACGATCGCGCAACCGGCCTCGCGCGCTTCCATGATGGCAAGCGACGAAGTCTCGCTGTGCGAAGGCAGCACGAACACGTCGGCCTGGGCGAGATAAGGCCGGGGATCCGCGATATAGCCGAGGAAATGCGCGCTGTCCTTCACGCCGAGTTCCAGCGCGAGCGCTTCGAGCTTCGCGCGGTCCGGCCCATCGCCAACGATATAGAGCTGTGCTTGCTCGACACGCGACTTCAGATGCCGGAACGCGTGCAACAAGTCATGAATGCCCTTGCGTTCATACAATCCCGACACGGTGACGAGGTTCGGCCGATGCAAGGCTGGCACCGGCACGGTCGCGCCTTCACGCTCGAAGCGCGGCGCACCGATGATGCCGTTGCGCACCACGCACAGCCGCGCTTCGGGAATGCCGCGCTGTGCCATCGAGCGGGCCACGGCCTCGCTCACGGCAACCACGCGATCGCCCAGTCCCATCAGGTTCGACGCGCGCTGGAATTCGTTGTGGATCGTCGTGACGAAGGTGTACGGCGTGCGCCCCCGGCCGATGCGCGCCAGTACCGCGCCCGTCATCATGTGCGCGTGGACCACGTCGGGACGCGTCTCCGCGATCACCCTGCGAAAGCCCCACAGCATGGCCGGCACGCGCCACGGCCGCGGACTTTGCGGCAGCGTCAGATGGCGCACGCCGTGTCGTGCGAGAAGCGCCTCGAAGCGCCCGCCGGAAGACGCCACGGCAACCTGATGCCCCGCCTTCGACTGGAGGCAGGCAAGGTCCACCATCACGTTCACGATGCCGTTGCCGATCTTCTCGGCATGATTCGCCAGGTGCACGATCTTCATTGCATTCGACCTCACGTTTGCGGAATGACCGCTCAGGCACTGCGCTTCATGCTCAGCTTCATGAGTACGCCGAGCACCATGTCGCGCAGCGTGGACGACTTGTAGAGCGAGAAGCCGGCGTTGGCCGCGAGCATGAGCAGGCCCGTTGCGGCGAGCAGCGCAAGGCTGCCCACGGTGTTGGCGAGAACCAGGCTCAGGACGAGGAAGACGAGTTGCGAAAGCATGTCGGGCACGACGCGTTTCGCGCCGACACGCGAGAGGAAAATCAGAATCCCGTAATCGACGAAGCCGCGTATGACCACGGTCACGCACGCGCCGAGCAGACCGAAGCTCGATATGGCGATCCACAGGCAACCGACGAAGAACGGCACTTCGATCAGCCCGAGCCGCACGAGGGTCGCGGCGTTCGCCTGCGCCTGCACGAGCACGCGAAGCACGTTGGATTGCCCGACGATCCACGCCGCGAGCACCAGTGTGCGTCCGGCGGGCGACGACACGGCCGACAGGTCATGGCCGATCCACACGTCGAGAAACGGCCCGAGAGCGAAGATCGCGACGATGCCGATCGGCGTGAACAGCGCAGTGAGGAAGCTGAGCGAGTTCTGCACGATCTCGTCGGCGTGTGCGCGCTCGCAGGCGACGAGGCGGGGAAACAGCGTGCGCGTCAGCGAAAGCGGCAGCAGGCTGAGCCGTGAGACCAGGTTCTGCGGCACGGAATAGTAGGTGACGTAGCGCGCGCCCATCACCATGCCGAGGATCACCGTGTCGAGCGTTTCCATGATCGTCGCGATCACGGTGGTGAGCATGATCCAGCCGCCATAGCCGAACAGGTTGCGGATCGTCGACAGGCGCGGGCCCAGCACGCGTTTGATGTGCAGCACGCGCACGGCAACTACGCCCAGCGCTACGAGCGTGCAGAGCCTGACGAGCGTGATGGTGGCGAGCACGGCGGGCAGGCTGGGACGCGTCAGCAGGACCACGGCAATGGGCAACAACTGCTCGACGAAGGTGCCGACCGTCTGGCTCGTGTTGAGAATCCCGAAGCGCTGCGCGCCTGAAATGGAGGCGACGAATACCGCCGAGAGATTGGCGACCGGAATGCAGAGTGCGAGCCACGGCAACGAATCGTGAAGTTCGCCCTGCAAGGCCGGCGGCAGCGACGTCATGTGATGCACATACAGCAGGGCGGCGCCGTAGATGATCGCGGCGCCCGCGATCCCCGTGCAGAGATTGGTCCACACCGCGCTCCAGAAGACGCGGTCGATGGGAAGCTCGTTATTCGACAGATGCGCGCGGGAGATGCGGTTTTCCGTCGCGATGCCCATGCCGAGATCGAGCATGGCGAAATAGGCGATATACACGCCGACGAGCGCAATGATGCCGTAGCGCTCGAGCCCCAGCAGCCTGATGTAAGTCGGAACCGTGACCAGCGAAACGAAGGTCGGCAGAATCAGTCCCGTGAAATTGATGGCGAAGTTACGAAAGATGGCTTTGTCCATCGCGTCTCCGTGGTACTTCGTCGTATCCCGAATGCCCGCAATCAGCGTCGGGACGAGCCGCGCTGGCAGCCGGTCGAAAAGACAGCGTAGATAAAGTGATTCGTCAGCTCATTCGCTTCGAATAAAAATACTTGGCAATGCTACGTGAGCGACTTTTTGGCTTATGTGCGAGTTCGTACGAAGCGCCGGGAATAGAAAAACAACGTGCAAAGCATGCCGGTTTATTTCTTATGAATTAATTGCGGATTGGCTTTGTCTGAATAATATGAATGCATTCAAGGCTTATCGAAAATTACTGAAACCAGATGGATTCCTGAGCAACGCGCCGTCTTTACATGTCCGCGTGAAACGGGAAATGAGTCGGTGCGAAAACGTACATAGAACCTCTGCTGAATCGCTGTACCCTTAGCCCGCGCAGCCCCGTTCATCGACACGACTCGACTTCACATTCGCTCGCCGGAACGAGGACATGAACCCTACGATCAATCGCTATTTCACCGTCTGGGCGCTGTTCATCCCGATATCGTCGGTGCTGGTGATTCCGTCCATTCAGGGAACCGTTCCAGGTTTCCTGTTCAGCTTTCTTTCTCCGCTCGTCGTGATGCTGGCGGGAGCAAACCTGCGCGCGCGCTATATCACGACGCTGGCCATGGCCTTTCTGTTATGGCTGTTCTTCTTCTCCGGCAGCCAGCTCGCCGACATGATGGTGGATTACACCATTCGCTTCAAAGGTGTGGTGCTGGTCAATCCGCTGGATCGATCGTTCGTGTTGCGCAATTCGCTTTTCACGCAATCGCTCTATCTGATGGTGATCGTGTTGTTCGGTGTTTTCGTCTCTTTCTTCTACGACAAAAGCTGGGATAAACCCTTTATCGCCGGCGGCGTGCTGATGGCCTTGTTCGGCCTGTATGAATTCGTGTACTTCCTTATCTTCGGCGTGTCCGGCGACGTCATCAGCAACCGGGGCTTCGGCTCCGATCTCGGCACCAACGACGTGATGTCGATCGCCTTCCAGACCGTGGACCTCGCGGGACACACGTTCGCCCGCATCAAGAGCCTGACCGGCGAACCGTCCATGTACGTGTTCTCGATCTTTCCCTATTGGGTGTATGCGCGCACCGTGTCCCGCTCGCCGTGGCCCGCCCGCATCATCGGGCTGTCGCTGGTCCTGACCGTGTCGACGACGGCGCTCGTCGGTCTCCTGTGCTTCGCGGCGGTCAAGGCATCGCGCATGAGGATCGATGTCCTGCGCGTCCTGCTTTCGCTGCTGATTCTCGTGCTGCTGTGCTACGTGTTCCGCAACTACATCGGCGACTTCTTCGAGCACGGCATCATCGACAAGGTGAATGGCCGCAACGACTCCGGCGCCGAACGCTTCGGCAACTTCATGGCGAGCATCGAGTTCTGGGCGTCGCTTCCGCTTGCCAATCAGATTGTCGGCGTGGGCTTCGGCTATATCCGCTCCACCGACATGGCGTCCACGCTGCTGGTCAACAATGGCATTCTTGGCGTCGCGCTCTTCAGCTGGCTGTTCCTTTATCCCGCCTTCAGGCTCGACAGCTCCGAACGGTCGCAGGCGCTGCGCATCTCGCTGATTGCCGTCTTCGTGATGATGATGATGTCGGTTCCCGAGTTCGCCTATCTCGCGCCCTGGGCGTTCGTCGGCATGGCGTATCACAGGCTGCGCGAATACCGGTTCGCGGGAACGTCCTTCGACATGAGTCCGCCTCAGGCCGCGCCGCCCGTCGTGGCCCGGCACGCCGGGCAGGGATCGCGCTCATGAGGAGGGCGGTGGCAGGCTGGCGGAACGTGGTGCTGCGCGTGATCGCGGCATGGATGTGCGCGCTCGTCGCCCTGAGCGCGCAGGCGGCGGACGCCGATATCAGCTTCACGGTGCAGAACCCCGTCCAGGGCTTGCTCAGCCAGGGGGCGGGCAAGAAGAGCATCCGGCTGGCCATCGACGGCAATCAGGCGCTGACCGGCACGCACCTGGCGCTGAGCCTGCGTGGCTATCAGGAAGATGGCGTGCCGGTGCTGACGCCCATTGCATCGTGGCGGCAGATGGTGGGAAGCGTGCTGCTGTCCGCCGTGGTGACCGTGCAGGCCGATCTGCCTGCGGTGGGCTTCTATCAGCTGGACGTGCAACTGCTTTCACCGAATGGCGCCACGCTCGCGCGTCGGCAGATCAATCTCGCCGCGCTGCCGCACCGGACCACGCTGGGTCCGGCGGACTTCGGCGTGGGCGCGAACTTCGACCAGGGCGACAACGCGCCGGCCACGCTGCTGTCCATCATCAAGTCGGCCGGCTTCTCGTGGATTCGCGGCGAGCTGACGTGGGACACCATCGAGAAAAAGCCCGGTGTGTTCATGTTTCCTGCGCAATTCGATGAGTCGATGAAACTCGCGCATGAAATGGGGCTGACCACGCTCGTGCTGCTGGACTACGGCAATCCGGTCGCTTACCCCGAGCTGTTCAAGGAGAAGCTCAGCTTCCCGATGACCGCCGCCGCACGCGATGCGTTTGCCCGTTATGCCGATGCCATGGTCAAGCGCTACAAGGGGAAGGTCAATTACTGGGAAGTCTGGAACGAGCCGCGCCTGATCCTGATCGGCTACTCGCCTTATGTGGAGTTGCTGAAGCGCGTCTATCCGGTCATCAAGCAGGCGGATCGGCAGGCGGGCGTGATTGCCTGCGGAGGCGAATGGGGCGGCGTTCCCGTCGATGCCTGCTTCAACGCGATCCGCGCAGCCGGCGCCATCGACTACAACGACGGCTTCAGCATTCATCCTTATATGTATCCGGCCGCGCCCGAGGTGGGCTTCGACGGGGACAAGTCGCCGGTCAAGCCCGTCAGCATGATGACCATCTGGCCTTATCTGAGCGGTCTGACGGCGAAGAACCGTCCCAGCGACGGCCGGCGCCTGCAGGTGTGGGTGACGGAAATCGGCTGGCCGAGCGCGCCGGTGTCGAAGCAGCAGAACGAGACGAAGCAGGCCGCGTACTTTCTCCGCACCTATCTTCTGACGCGCCGCTTCAACACGGCGCGAGGGGTCTGCTGGTACGACCTGGTGGACGACGGCACCGACCCCGACGACCGGGAAAACAACTTCGGCCTGGTGCGCGCCGATCTCTCGCCGAAGCCGGCGTTCGCCGCTGCCGCCGTGTGGTCTGCGACGCTGGGCGATCGCGCCTGGAGCAAGGCATGGGTCGATAGCGCCGACATCAAGGTCTATCAATATGGTGGCGGCACCGGCAACGACAGCCCGGTGATCAGCGGATGGTCGGTGGCGAAGCGCGACTCGGTGCATCTGGCGCTGCCGGCGGGCGATTACGTGCAACGCAACTGGGACGGCCGCGAGACGGCGGTCACGGTCGCGGACAAAGGCCTCGACTGGCCGGTCGGGCCCTTGCCGCGCTATCTGTTGCCGAAGCAGCCGCAACAGCCAGGACATCAGGACCAGGAACAGAAGCATCGACCCGCATTGATGAGCGAGGAGAACAGGCGATGAACCCGAAGAGGATGGTGCGCGAGCTGATGGCGCGTTCGCTGTTATGGAGCGGCGCGTGCGCGATGGTGCGGAGGACGTTCTGGCGCGACAAGGTCGCGATCCTGCTGTATCACGACCCGAGTCCGGAATCGCTGGACCGGCATCTCAGCTATCTCGCGACGATCTGCGAGATCATCCCGCTGGCGGAGATCGACCGGCCGTCGAACGGCAGGCCGCGCGCGGTCATCACCATCGACGACGGCAATGCGGGCAACGCGAAGCTGCTGCCTGTGTTCAGGAAACACAACGTGCGCCCGACGATCTTCGTGTGCAGCGGCGTGGTGGCGAATCAGCGGCAATTCTGGTGGCAGCACGAGGGCGCGGCGCGCGAGGGCGTCGCGCGGCTCAGGCGGCTGTCGAATGCGGAACGCCTGTCGCGGCTGCGCGCACATGGCTTCTCGCCGCTCGCGGAAGGCCATGCAAGCGCATTGACGGCGGAAGACATCGCCGCGATGAAACCGTGGGTGGACTTCCAGTCGCATACGCGCTTTCACCCGGTGCTGCCGTGCTGCGACGACGCCGAATGCGAGGTCGAGATCAGCGCGGCCCGTCAGGAAGTCGAACGCCTGGTGGGCGCGGACTGCCTGCACTTCGCGTATCCGAACGGACGCTACGGCAAGCGCGAGATCGCGTATTTGCGGGCGGCGGGGTATCGGACGGCGCGAACCTGCGATGTCGGCTGGAACGATCAGCGGACCGACCGCTTTTCGCTGAAGGCCATCCCGGTGGACGACGAAGCGTCGATTCCATGGTTCGCCGCCAAGCTCTCGGGCATCCCGCTGTTCCTGCGCTACATGGCGAGCGGCAGCTTCAACGGCAAGATGCCGCAGATGTGACGGGTGAAGTGAAGGCGCGCGTCACTCGCGCGCCTTCCAGACAGCACTCAGCGCGTTGATTTGCACAGCGCCATCATCGAGACGCCGCCCAGGACGTCGGCGACCAGCGCCGCGCTGATCATCGAGAGCGCGAGCCGGGGCGCCACGGCGAGCGCTGAACGCACCGTCACGCCCGTCTTGAGCCGCTGCATGAAGGCCAGGGGCAATTGATCGTCGATGATCCCAAAGCCGCTGTCTTCGAGCGTGGCCCGCGCGCTGCGCGTCGAGAAGTAGTGCAGGTGGCCCACGGACTTGCGCAGGTCCAGGTAACCGCGCGTCAGCAACGAGGCGACGTTCATGTCCAGCGGGATATTGAACAGCCAGTAATTCGCCTTGGGACGCGCCGTGCGCAGGAAGCCGAGATAGTCGTCGACGTGCTCGAAGACATCGAACATGATGCCCAGGTCGACGTGCTGATCGATGTCCTGGAGCTCGGTCACGCGAAACTCAAGATTGGGGTGGCGGAATTCGTTCTTCGCGTCGGCGATCGACTGCGGCGAGATGTCGATGCCCAGCGTCGGCACCTTGTATTCCTGCGCCAGCAGGGCGGTTCCTTTGCCGCCGCCACATCCTACGTCCAGGATGGACTCCGGCTTGATGCCGTTCTTGCTCAGGATCCGCACGGCATTGCTGAACTTGTACTCCGCGTCCTGATCGTGCGAGGACTTGTTGCCGGTCCAATACTCTCCGCTTTCATAGAAGTTCGCATTCGACATTCCAGTCTCCAGACGTTCCGCTTGCGCGGGAAGCTGTTTGATCGAGGGACAGCGATCGACGCACGGTCGACCGGCGCGGGGAGGATGAATGAAAGTGCCGGTCGAGCATGCCTCCCGCTTTCGACGCCGTCCGTGCGCCATCGAACGGAGTTCTGGTCGGAGGATATGCGTGGCGGTAAATCTGCCGGAAAGCGCGTCCAGCAAGGCGCTGCGGGCCATCGGTGCAAGCGTCGGTCCGCCTGAAACACGCAATCGTGTACGCAATGCAACATTTTTTGACGAACCTTGCGTTCGGTGTGAGCGGCCGGTGGCTCCGTGCACGAAACGAAATGAAATCCGCCCGGGCCCCGCCGCACAAGGCTCCCGGAACTCAGTGCGGCGACGCAGTCGGAATCTCCCCTCCAAACGGTATCCACGAATGCAACGTTTTTCGCAAAACGCTTGTTACGTCGTGAAAGGGGCTCCGGCATTCGCAATCGAGCCCGGCGGCAATTCTTGCCGGTGCCTTGATCCACCGCCTGACGGGCCATTCAGCAGACGAAAACGTTAGCGCGTTGCGGGGGTCTGTGCGCTTACGGTATGAACGTCACTGTTCACGTCTGAATCATTTTTGTTCGGCCCCTGTTCGCGCATTCGGGCGTCGGGACGCAAACACACACAGACCCCATACAGAACGTGGCCTGGCACACCTCTCGCTAATGTATGACCAAGCACGAAGGCCGCCGCGATCCAAAACCACAAGAAGCAGCGGCGGCCAAGTGCAACGGGGCTGGTCACAGCGGCTTCGACGATCGACACAGAATTGATCGCGAAGCCGCTGGGGGCCAGAAAAAAATCAGGCGCAAAGAAGCGCACAGAGAAAAGAGCATAAGAACATGTTGACACTTCAATCGGATCTGCACGGCAATCACCTGTTGGGCGCGCTTCCGGCGCAAGAATGGCAGGCCATCGCGCCGCATCTCGAACTCGTCCAGTTGCGCACCGAGCAACTCCTCTGCGACTCGGGCCAGCGCATTCATCACGTGTATTTCCCGACGACGGCAATCATCTCGCTGCTCCACACGATGGAAGACGGCGGTTCGGTCGAAGTCGCGGCAGTCGGACGCGAAGGCATGTCCGGCGTGCCGGTCCTGACCGGCGGCGACACGATGCCGACGCGCGTGCAGGTCCAGTGCTCCGGCTTCGCGTATCGCATGAGCGCGGGCGCACTGCGCGAGCACTTCGGCCGCTCCGACTTCCTGCGCCGCGTGATGCTGCTGTATATGCAAGCCCTCCTGACGCAAGTCGCACAGACGGCTGCGTGCAATCGTCACCACTCGCTGTCGAAGCAACTGTGCCGCTGGCTCCTGATCCAGACGGACCGCACCCCGTCGGACCAGCTGCGCGTGACGCAACAGATGATCGCGGACATGCTCGGCGTGCGTCGCGAAGGCGTGACCGAAGCCGCCGGCAAGCTGCATGACGCGGGCCTGATTCATCACAGCCGCGGCTGCATCAAGGTGCTGGACCGCGCGGGCCTGGAAGAGCGTGCGTGCGAATGCTACGGCATCGTCAAGCGCGAATTCGACCGGATGCTGCCGCGTCGTCAGGTCGAAGCGCTGGTGTAAGCATGAGAGACCGTGACGGAGCGGCGCAGGCCGCTCGCGTCATCGGTGGATGAAGCGGATCCGTCCGTCGTAGGGCATTGAAGCCGGCAAAGAAGCAAGCGCGCCCCGCTCAGTTCACTTCCCAAGATTCTCCATCGTCGCCGTGCCGTCGGGCCCTTCGCCTGCGCGTGCCGTCGCGCCGCGCGTAGCGGGCATGCCGCCCTTGAGCCACAGGTACAGTTCGCGCAGCGCTCGCACGATGCCGTGGCCGATCACGCCCCACGCCGAGTTGCCGATCTGCATCGACCACGCATAGCTGCGGTTGCCACGGCCCCAGTAGGTCTTGAAGCGCTCCGAGCCGACGCCGAAGTCGATGTCGTAGTGCTGCTCCAGCGCCCACTTCACCGCGTGTTCCCACGCCACCGCGCCGGCGCCGAACTTGCCGTAGGCCGGATCGAAACTGGCGATCACCGCGTTGGCGAGCGGATTGCCGTGACTCATGATGGATACGGCAATCGGCTGGTCGCCGAGCATGACGGCAATCAGACGCGCAGGCGGTTCGCCCGTGGGAAAGCCGCCGGGCTTGGTCAGCGTCGCCATCAGGTAGGTCTGGTAATGCGACGAGAACAGCCACACGCCCTGCTTGCCGGTGCGCTCGCCCCACTGGCGCTTCCACGCGAGCATCGCGCGCACGCATTGATCGATCGTGCTTACATCGGACGGCTCGATCATCCGCACGCGCAAGTCACCTTCCTTCGCGAGACGCCGTTCCAGCTGCCCGGGCTTCTTGCCGTTCATGGTGCCGAGCGATCGGCAGTACGTGGCCCAGTCGGTTTCGTCGCGCAGCTGCGCGACCCATGACTCGTGGCGCGAACGTCCCAGCACGTGCCGTTCGCGAAGCGCGATGCGATGCAGCTCGGAACCTTCGTTCACATACGGCAGATGCACGAAGTCCGCCTTGCATTTCGCGCAGGCGAGGCGCCACGCCGCTTCGATCATGCCCGCTGCGCGCGGTCCGTCCTCGACGAGCACGCTGGTGTAGTCGGCGGCATCCGGGCTGAGCGGCAGCAAATAGGTCCAGAGAAAGCGCCGCCACGAAACGAGCGGCCAGACGAGCCGCAGTTCGCCGTTCTCGCGCAGCACGATGCAATGCAACTTCCTTCCCTGAGCAGCGGCGACGTGCCGCCAGGCGAGCAGGCAGATGTCGAAGCGCTGGAAATACCGTCCGTTTGCCTTGAGCCAGAGCGCATTCCATTCGCGTTCGAGCGCGAGGAAACCCTGTTCGTCGCAAACCACTTCAAGTCGTGTTTGGTCGTGATGGTCGTTCATTGAATCCCCGAGACCCGATGCGCGGGCGCGACTGCGCCCGTCACGGATGCTCCGGCGGCGGACGTCTCGCTCGCGTCCTTTCCGCCAGTTCATGCCTTTTACGAATTTACTCGGGGTGACGGCGACTTGTCGGCCAACTATCAGTGCTTTTCACGCAGAAAGCGAAAGATAATGGCATTTTGTCTTTGGAATAAACGAATTTACGCAATTATTCGTAAGCTTTTGTTTTTCTCTGCGTAATGCGTTGGTAAAGAGCGATGTCGCATGCCGTCAGGCGCCGGCATGCGCACCGCGCAGATGAATGCCGAGCGCGCGCCGTGCGCTCAATGCGAGCAACACACAGGACAGCGCGTTGAAGAGGAACAGCCCGCTCGGGCCGACGACCGTCATCAGCGACGACGCCAGCGCCGGGCCCGCCATGCCGCCGAACGAGAACAGCGCGAGCAGCGTCGCGGAAATGGCCACCCGATGATGCGGCTCGGTCCGGTCCTGCACGTGCGACACGATCAGGCCGTACTGCGTGAAAGTGACCGCTACATAGGCGAGTGTCGCGCACCAGGTGACCACGCGCACGTCGATGCAGAACAGCACGAGGCTCAGCGTCGCCGAGATCGATGCGGTGATGTACACCAGGCGACGCCGGTCGAAGCGATCGGAGAGGCGGCCCATCGGCCATTGCGGCACGAGTGCGCCAATCAATGCAACGCCCATGAAGGTCGCGAGCTCGCTCGTCGAGAAGCCGGCGCGTTGGAGGTAGACCGGCATCATCGCGTAGAAGGCGCTGTAGATGAAACCCGCGAGCACGCAGCCCGGCACGGCGAGCGGCGCGGCGGCCATCATGTCGCGCACGCTTTCCCGCCAGGTTCGCGCCGGTACGCGGTGCAGGGATTCGTCGGCAACCTTGACGGGCCAGCCTTCGAGCAGCGTCACCGGCATCACGGCCGCCGCGAACAGCGCGGCCGCGATCGAGAATTGCTGGCCGCCCATGCCCGCGCCGAAGTTCAGCAGGAACTGCCCGCTGCCCACCGCGAGATAGTTGATGGCCGCATACGTGCCGAAGACCTGTCCGCGCTTCTCGTTCTCGACCGTACCGTTGAGCCAGCTTTCGATCGACACATACAGGCCCATGAAGGCGAAGCCGGTCAGCAGGCGCACGAGCGCGAGCGTCCACGGCGATTGCGCGGCGCCGAACGCGAGCGCGAGGATCGATGCCGCCGCCGAGTACGCGACGAACGTCCGGTGCTGTCCGATGCGGTCGATGAGCCTGCGGTTGACCATCGCGCCGAGGATGAAGCCAGCGTAGTAACACGACTGAACCAGACCGATCACGATGGTCGGATAGCCGGACTGCATGATGCGCAACGGAATCAGCGTCTGGAACAGGCCATTGCCGACGATCAGCAGCGCATAGCTGATGAGCAGCCCTGCGAGCGCGCGATAGCTGCTGCCCGCGCCGGGCGGATGCACATGCGGTGCGGCCTCGGGAGGCGCGGGTGCGGCGGGCGGCGTCTGCCGGCCAAACAGCGCGGCTTCGGTGAGCGGCCCGGTGCGCGTGACGGCGGGCGCTTCCGGTTCCTGGCTCGTGTCGTTCTGTGCTGCGCTTTCTGCTTCGCTTGCTGTCTCTTCCTGTGTTCCGTGCGGCGGCTCTGCGGCATCGCCCGCCGGATCTCGTGCGATTGCGTCTTCAGCTTTTGACATGACACCCTTGAAGTTCGCTATCGGGCGGCCCTCGTCTTCGGGTGACAGGACTCGCCCGCGCTTGCTCGTGCTTGCTCGTTGTTGCTATTAAGCGCTCAGACAAGAATGGTAACCGGCTCCGCCGCTGTCGATGGCGTCATTTGCTTCTTGTTACCGTGGGCGGTTTTCTGTACCCCACTGTATCCGCCCGATCCGCCGACACAGTGCGTTGCACGCGCCGCGCGTCTCGACACACGGCGGATACGTACGGCGCTTCAAATGATCCCTCGCCGAATAGACCTGACAACGAGAGGAAAAGATCATGAAGGACCGCATCGATAACCGCCGCCGCCGTCTGCTCGGCACCGCCGTCGCCGGCATCGGCTTGCTTGAGATGGGGCTGAGCGGGCTCGTCGAGGCGGCGGAAGCGCGGAACGCTCCCGCACCCGCGTTGCCGGAAAGCTTCACGCACCTGAAGCATATCGCGACCCCGACGCTCAGCATCGCCTATGCCGAAGCGGGGCCGCGCAACGGGCCGGTCGTGATCCTGCTGCACGGCTGGCCGTACGACATCCACAGCTACGCCGAAGTCACGCCGATGCTGACCGCAGCGGGCTATCGGGTCGTCGTGCCGTATCTGCGCGGCTATGGCCCGACGCGCTTCCTGTCCGCCGATACCCCGCGCAACGGCCAGCAGGCCGTGCTCGCGCGCGATGTGATCGAGATGATGGATGCGCTCTCGATCGAGCATGCGGTGCTGGGCGGTTTCGACTGGGGCGCGCGCACGGTGAACATCGTCGCGGCGCTGTGGCCGGGGCGCGTCAAGGCGATGGTCTCCGTGAGCGGCTATCTGATCGGCAGCCAGCAGGCGAACCAGGCGCCACTGCCGCCGCAGGCCGAGCTGTCGTGGTGGTATCAGTTTTACTTCGCGACCGAACGCGGCCGCGCGGGCTATGACGCCAACCGGAACGATTTCAACCGGCTGATCTGGCAGACGGCGTCGCCGCAATGGCACTTCGACGACGCGACCTACGCGCGTTCAGCCGCGGCGTTCGGCAATCCGGATCACGTGGGCATCGTGATTCACAACTATCGCTGGCGGCTCGGGCTGGCGCACGGCGAGCCGCAATACGACGCGCTCGAGGCGCAACTCGCGAAGGGGCCGTCCATCGGCGTGCCGGTCATCACGCTGGAAGGCGATGCCAACGGTGCGCCGCATCCCGCGCCGGCAGACTATGCGAAGAAGTTCACGGGGAAGTACGAGCATCGGACGATCACGGGCGGAATCGGGCATAACCTGCCGCAGGAAGCGCCGCGCGCCTTCGCCGATGCGGTGATCGACGTCGCTCGCATGTAACGGCCGTTCAAAGCCCGAGACACACCGCGCCCGCGGCGACCACCACGCAGGCGATCCAGCGCCGCGCGTCGACGTTCTCGCGCAGGAACACACGGCCGATCAGCGCCGCGAACACGACGCTGGTTTCGCGCAATGCGGACACGGCGCCCATCGCGCCCGACTGCATCGCCCAGATGACGATGCCGTACGCGGCAATCGAGACGAGCCCGCCCGCAATCGACGAGACGACCGACATCGGCGCGGCGAAGACCGGCTTCCAGATGGCGTCGGCGCCGCGTCGCACGACGAAGATCAGCGGCATGAACCAGTAGAAGAGGAACATCCACGCCGTGTAGGCGAACGGCTGATCGCGCGAGAGCCGCACGCCGATGCCGTCGATCACGGTATAGACCGCGATGGTCACGCCGGTGGTCAGCGCCGCGAGCGCGCCCGCGCGCGAGACGTGCCGCCCGCGCAGCGCGAGCGCCATGATGCCGGCCGAGATCAGCGCGATGCCGAGCACGCGAAGCGCGCCGATGCCCTCATGCGCGAACAGCGCCGCGCCCAGGGTGACGAGCAGCGGCGACGAGCCGCGCGCGATGGGATACGCCTGCGCGAGATCGCCGCGCCGGTACGAACGCACGAGGCTCACGTTGTAGACCACGTGCACGAGTCCCGACGCGATCACATACGGCCACGCTGCCGGGGCCGGCAACGGCAGCCACACCACCGCGACGAGCGATACCGCGCCGATGGCGATGCTCATCCAGGTCATCGAGAAGAAGCGGTCGCGATTGCCGTGCAACATCGCGTTCCAGCTTGCGTGGAGCAGGGCGGCGAGCAGGACGACACCGCCGGTATAACTGAGCATGAGCGTGCTTTCTGGTTATGTTGGCGTATTCAAGAGAATAACTATCTTGTAAGCCGCTCACAAACCACTTATCTTCGGATGTCGCGTCAGAAAATCTCTCCTGTAAATGAACCGGACCTTGCCGCCGCTGAATGCGCTGCGTGCCTTCGAAACCGCCGGACGGCTCGGCAGTTTCAAGCAGGCCGCAGCCGAACTGCACGTCACGCAAGGCGCGGTGAGCCAGCAAGTGCGCTTGCTCGAAGCGTGGCTCGGCGCGCCGCTGTTCGAGCGCCATAACCGGCGCGTTGCGCTGACGCCGGCCGCCGAGGCTTATCTCGCGCAGATCGGTCCGCTGTTCGATCAGCTGTCGCAGGCCACTGCGCGCTATGGACTGTCCGAAGCCGTGAGCCGCACGCTCAGCGTGAATGCGCCCGCGACCTTCGTGCTGCGCTGGCTGGTGCCGCGACTCGAAGACTTCCGCCGCGCGCATCCGGATGTCGAAGTGAGGGTGGAGACGTCGAACGAACCGGTCGAGGCGCTGAAGGAGAGTCACGACATCGTGATACGCGGTGGTCCGGACACCTTCTACGGCTATGCGATGCAGCCGTTCCTCGCCGAAGAGCGCCTGCCGGTGTGCAGTCCGGCGCTGTTGCGCCGCGTGCCGCTGCGGGTTCCGCAGGATCTGGAATGGCACACGCTGCTGCACGCGTCGAGTCTGCCGCGCGTGTGGCCCGACTGGCTCGCGAAAGCCGAAGTGCCGACGCTGCGTCCGGCCGCCGTCATGAGCTTCGACCATTTCTATCTGACCTTGCAGGCGGCCGTCGACGGCATGGGCATCGCGATGGGTCCAACGGCGCTCGTCTCCGACGATCTCGCGTCGGGCCGGCTGATCGCACCGTTCGACGCGCCGCGCTTGCCGTCGCGTACGTACTGCACGTATGTCGCGGAAGGCCGTCAGGACGAACGGCTGATCGTGCTGTTCCGTTCGTGGCTGGAACGCGAGGGCGACGCGTGCGCGCGGGAACGGACGGCGCGTTAGCCGTAGCGCTTCACCGCGCGCCAGAACGCGGGCCACGGTTGACGCGGACCGTCGCAGACGTAAATGTCGCGCTGGCGCATCGAGCTGTTTGTAATGCCCAGCGGCGTGTCCGCATGCCCGGCGATCCGGCACGCGACGAGTTCGCGTTGTACGAAATCATCCGGCACACCGACGACGATCAGCGGTTGCGGCGGCGGATTGCCGTAGCCGCGAAACCAGTTCGTATTGGTGCCGGAGATCGCCGGCGGCAGGCCGTCGCGCGCGCCATAGAGTCTGAGCGCGGCGACCTGGGCCGAATCGGCGGCGAGAATGCCTGCGCTCGCGCGCTGCCCGGCGGGCAGCGCATCGCGGACGCGCACGACGGCTTGCGCAAGTTCCGGCCAGCCGAGTTCCTCGTTGAAGTTGCCGCCGTTGAGGCGGTCGGCGCTGCGCCACCATGCCGACCCCAACGGCGCGACCGGCAGCACGGGCGCCGCGCCCAGCACGCCGCCGAACCCGAGCAGCGTCCACACGCACATGCCGGCGATGCGTGCCCGACGCGCGTCCAGGGCGGCCAACGCGCGCTCGCCGCAGACGGCGCCGGCGGCCAGCAGCATCGGATAGGCGGGCGCCATGTAGTAGTCGCGGCCGTGCGCGACCACGAACAGGACGAGCGGCACAACGAACATCCAGCCGATTGCGCGGAAACGCATGCTGTCCGCGCCGAACAGCACGCTGTAGAGCCCGGCGAGCCACAACGGAAGCGTGAACGGGCTTGCCGCGATCCACAACTGGCCGGACACGAAGCCTGCGGTGCGGCCCAGCGCGACATCGCGTTGATGGATGCTTTGCAGGAAGTCGAGCAAGATGAAGTCATGCCGGATCTGCCAGACGAGATGCGGCAGCACGATTACCCCCGCGAGCGCCACGCCGCTCCACAGCCACGGACTGCGCAGATGCCGCCGCGCGGGCGTGAGCAGCACGCCGGCGACGATGCCCGCCGCGAGAAACGACATCGTGTACTTGGTCAGCAAGCCGAGCCCGACCGCGATGCCGACGCCGATGAACCCGCGCGGATCATCGGACGACAGCACGCGCAACAAACAGTACGCCGCCGCCACCCAGCACAGGTAGTCGAGGCTGACGTACTGGAACAGGCTGCCCGCATTCAGGGCGACGCTGCTGATTGCGGCGGCGAGCGCGGCCACGGTCTGAGCGAAGCGGGTTCCGCCCATGTGCCGCGCCATCAGTCCGGTGAGCACGAGCGCCACGCTCATCGCGAGCGAGGAAAAGACTCGCAGCCCGACGAGCGACGGCCCGAACAGCGTTGTGACCACATGCGCGAGGAACGGCATGACCGGCGGCACGCCGACATAACCCCACGCGAGCGCGCGGGCGTCTTCGAGCGTCGACAATTCGTCGCGATGAAAGCCGTAGCGGCCGTTGGTGAAGGCGTGCAGCAGAAACAGCGCAATGCCCAGCAGCATCAGCACGACGAAGTCGCCGCTTGCGCCGGGCTTGCCACGCGCGCGTTCCATCGGCCGACGCGCCTCAGCGCACCAGAAACCCGTAGGCCAGCGGATCGCGTTCGTCGATGATCCAGTTCGCGAAGCCGCAGATATACGCCTCGCCTTCGATCTCCGGAATGACCGCCGGAATGTCGTGCACCATGGTCTCCTTCAGCACGCGCCCCTTGAACACGGTCCCGACGATCGACTCGTTCACCAGCGTTTCATCCGCGCCGAGCTGTCCGCGCAGATAGAGCTGCGCGACGCGCCCGCCCGTGCCGGAGCCGGTCGGCGAACGGTCCACTTCGCGGTCCGCGAACACGCAGCAGTTGGCTTGAGTGGAGCCGGGATGACGCGGCGCATTGGCGATGATCGTGCCGTAGATGTGATTGATCTCCGGAATGTCCGGATGCGCGAGCGGAAACGCCTGGTTGGCCGCTGCCTTCACCTCCGCGCCGAAACGGATCAGCTGCTCCACCGATGACTCGCGCACCGGCAGGTCGTGCGGCGCGCCATCGGTGTAGAAGTAGAACGCGCCGCCATACGCGATGTCGCCCGTGACCGTGCCGAAGCTCGGCGTGTCCACGGTCACGTCGCGCTTCCAGATGAAGGACGGCACGTTCACGAAACGCACGGAGCCTGCGTGATCGCCATCCCACTTCACGAACGCTTCGATGAAGCCGCACGGCGCATCGATGCCCACGCGCGTCTCCGGGCTCGTGCGCTGCACCCAGCCCAGTTCGACCGCCGCCGTCGCCAGCGCGATGACACCGTGTCCGCAGTGATCGCTATAGCCTTCGTTGTGCAGGAAGATGATGCCGAAGTCCGCTTCCGGCGATACCGGTTCGGTCAGATAGCCGCCATACATGTCCGCATGGCCGCGCGGTTCGAACATCAGCGCGCGGCGGATGTCGTCGGCGTGTTCCTTCAGCCAGGCGCGGCGCTGCACGATGGTGTCGCCGGGCAGACGCGGCAGGCCGCTCGTGACGATGCGGAACGGCTCGCCGCCGGTATGGACTTCGACGGTCGAAATGGATCGGGAAAGTTTCATTGCGTTGTGCGGTGAGACTTATTGAGCATAGGGAACGGGCAGGCCATTGCGGATCATGTAGACCGTGGTAGGCGCGCCCTGCAGGTCGCCGCTGGCGTCGAACGAATAGGTGCCCGCGACGCCCTTGTACTTCTCCTTCGCCAGTTGCGCGATGAGCTTCGCCTTGTCGGTGGTGGTGCCGGCCTTGACCATGGCGTCGGCGAGCATCTTCACGCCGTCGTAGTAATTGACGCCGTAGACCTGCGTGTCCGTGTGATAGGCATCCTGGTACTTCTTCAGGAAGGCGCGGCCTTCCGGCGTCTTGTCCAGCGCCACGCCGCCCTGCGCGCAATAGACGATGGACGCCGCCTCGCCCGCGACCTTGCCCATGTCGGCGGAACAGATGCCGTCGCCGCCCAGCAGCTTCGCGCGAATGCCGCGCTGCTTCATCTGCTTGGCCATCGGCGCGCCTTGCGACGCATAGCCGCCGAAGAAGATCACATCGGGATTCTTCGACTTGATCGCCGTGAGAATGCCGAGAAAATCGGTGGCCTGTGAATTGGTGAACTGCTGGTCGACGATCTTGATGCCATTCGCCTTCGCCACCTTCTCGAACTGCTCGGCGACGCCCTGGCCGTACGCGGTGCGGTCGTCGATGATCGCGGCGGTCTTCGCCTTCAGCGTCTTCGCGGCGAATTCGCCCATGGTGCCGCCGAGTTGCTCGTCGCTGGCGCCGATGCGGAAGATGTTCTTGAAGCCCTGCTTCGTGAGCGCCGGGTTCGACGCCACCGGCAGCAGCGGAATGCCCGCCGTGCTGTAGACGCGCGAGGCCGGAATCGCGACGCCCGAGTTATATGGCCCGAGCACGGCGAGCACGTTGTGATCGGCAAGATTCTGCGCCACCTGCACGCCAACTTTCGGGTCGGCCTGGTCGTCCTGCGAATCCAGCTTGAAGGTCACGCTCTTGCCGCCGATGCTGATGTTCGCCTTGTTCAGTTCGTCGATGGCGAGCCGCGCGCCGTTCTCGTTGTCCTTGCCGTTCGGCGCCTGCGGGCCGGTGAGGGGCGCGGAGTGGCCGAACGTGACGACCTCCTGCGCGGCGGCGGACGCGGCCACGGAGAAAACGGATACGGCAGCCAGGGCAAGGACGGGATAGCGCATGGACTCGTCTCCAGACGGTTTCGAAGGAACACCAATGTAGTGCAGATGGATGGGGCTCTCAAGCAGTTAAAAATTCGACCGGTCGTTCTGGTAAGGTCACGAAGCCCG
The DNA here is from genome assembly GCF_031451315.1 of Caballeronia sp. LZ032. Lineage (NCBI taxonomy): Bacteria > Pseudomonadati > Pseudomonadota > Betaproteobacteria > Burkholderiales > Burkholderiaceae > Caballeronia > Caballeronia sp. LZ032. The sequence continues at coordinate 1,214,490 of NZ_JARUXP010000002.1, read as the reverse complement.
CTTGCGCACGTGCAGCAGAATCTGCTGCGGCACGGGCCACGAACCGCACAAGCTGCGGTTGCAGCGAGCAACATCGGCTCCGGCTGCCGCCACGTCTCACTACACTGACTGCTCCACCCCTCGCCATCAGACAGGAGCGACCGTGAAACTCACCGACTTCGACACCCTCACTTTCGACTGCTACGGCACGCTGATCGACTGGGAAAGCGGCATCTTCGAAGGGCTGCGTCCGCTGCTCGAACGCGTGAAGCCTTCGTTGACGCGCGATCAGGTGCTGGAAGCGCACGCGCGGCATGAATCCGCGCAGCAAAAGTACACGCCGGCGAAGCGTTATCAGGATCTGCTGCCCATCGTGTACAAGCGTCTGGCCGAGGAATGGGGCGTGCCGCATACGCACGAGGAATGCATCGCGTATGGCCGTTCCATTCGGCACTGGCCGGCCTTCGCGGATTCGGCGGAAGCACTCCAGTATCTGAAGCAGCATTACAAGCTCGTGATCCTGTCCAACGTGGACAACGAGAGCTTCACGCACAGCAACACGAAGCTGCAAGTGACGTTCGATGCGATCATCACGGCGGAAGACGTCGGTTCGTACAAGCCGTCGCCGCGCAATTTCGAGTACCTGATCGAGAAGCTGGGCGAGCGCGGCATCGCCAAGGAGAAGATTCTCCATACCGCCGAAAGCCTGTTCCACGATCACAAGCCGGCCAATGCATTCGGTCTGACGTCGTGCTGGATTTATCGGCGGCATGCGCAGCCGGGCTTCGGCGCAACCATGGATCCGGGCGCGCAGCCGACTATCGCGTTCCGCTTCAACAGCATGGCGGAACTCGCGCAGGCGCATCGCGAAGCGTTGGCACAGTCATGAGGAGAAAGGTGTGCAGCTGACCGAATTCAAGGCACTGACATTCGATTGCTACGGCACGCTGATCGACTGGGAAGCCGGCATCGCCGCCGGGCTGACGAAGCTGGCGGCGCGGCTTCCCGTCACGCTCACGCGCGATCACATTCTGGAAGCGCATGCGCGTCACGAATCGAAGCAGCAGTTGCTCACGCCCGATCTCGCCTACAACCGCTTGCTGGAAATCGTGTATAAGCGCGTGGCGGAAGAATGGGAGGTCGGCTATGCGTGGGACGAGGCCGTCGCTTATGGCGCGTCCGTCGGCGACTGGCCCGCGTTTCCGGACTCGGCCAGCACGCTTCAGTATCTGAAGAAGTATTTCAGGCTGGTCATCGTCTCGAACGTGGACAATGCAAGCTTCGAGGCGAGCAAGCGCAAGCTCGGTGTCGAGTTCGACGCCATCGTGACCGCCGAGGACGTGGGTTCCTACAAGCCGGCGCGCCGCAACTTCGACTATCTGTTCGACGTGCTGGCCCGGCTCGGCGTGGACAAGCGGGAAACGCTGCACGTGGCGGACAGCAATTATCATGATCTGCTTCCGGCGGAGGAATACGGCATGCATGGCTGCTGGATTCACCGGCGCTTCGAGCAGCGCGGCTTCGGCGCGACCGTGAAGACGCTCACGGAACCCGCCGTCGATTTCAAGTTCACGAGCATGGCGCAACTCGTCACGGCGCATCACGCCGAACTCGCCGAAGGCTGACGCAGCCGCGTGGCGCCCATCGATCCCGCACGACATGAACCACCGACAGAAGCTGGACCGCATCGACATCAGGATCCTGGCCGAACTGCAAAAGAACGGCAACATCACGAACGCGAATCTCGCGAGCGTGGTCGGGCTGTCGGCGAGTCCGTGTCTGCAACGCGTGCGGCGGCTCGAAGCGGCGGGCATCATTGCGGGCTATGGCGCGCATCTCGATCTGACGCGCCTCACGAGCACGATGACGGTCTTCACCGAGATCATGCTGCACGATCACCGCCGTGAAGACTTCGTGCGCTTCGAGGCCAATCTGCGCGATGTCGAGGAAGTCACCGAGTGCCATCTCGTCAGCGGCGGCTATGACTACCTGCTCAAGTTTCTCGTCAAGGATATCGGTCACTATCAGGAGGTGATCGAGAAGCTTGTCGACCGGAATGTGGGCATCGAGAAATACTTCAGTTATATCGTCATTCGCTCGCCGTTCGTCAGGCATACGGTGCCGCTGGCGTCGCTGCTCGCCGACGACGAGCGCTGAGCGCGCCCCCGAGCTTTCAAAACGCCGGACGGCATCCTATTCTGAAGTTCTTTGACGGGAGTAAGCCATGGCGAAGATGAAGGCAGTGCAGGTGGCGCAAGCGAACGGTCCGCTCGAAGTGGTCGAACGCGACGTGCCAGAACCGCCGGAAGGCCATGTGCTCATCAAGGTTCAGGCGTGCGGCATCTGTCATAGCGATTCGCTGACGAAAGAAGGGCTGTGGCCCGGACTCCAGTTTCCGCGCGTGCCGGGACACGAGATCGCGGGCGTGATCGAGAAACTCGGGGCGGGCGTAGAAGGATGGCAGCAGGGGCAGCGCATCGGCGTGGGCTGGCACGGCGGACACTGCGGTCATTGCGAGCATTGCCGCCATGGCGACTTCGTGCTTTGCCAGAAGGCGCTCGTGCCCGGCATCAGCTATGACGGCGGCTATGCCGACTACATGGTGGCGCCGCAGGAAGCGCTGGCGCGCATGCCCGACGATCTCGCCAACGTCGATGCCGCGCCGCTCCTCTGCGCCGGCATCACCACCTTCAATGCGCTGCGCAACAGCGGCGCGCGCGCCGGCGATGTGGTCGCGGTGCTGGGCATCGGCGGGCTGGGGCATCTGGGCGTGCAGTTCGCGCGCAAGATGGGCTTCGAGACCGTGGCGATCGCGCGCGGTCAGGACAAGGCGCCGCTGGCGAAGGAACTGGGCGCGCATCACTACATCGACAGCGAAGCGCAGAACGTCGCCGATGAACTGAAGGCGCTGGGCGGCGCGCGCGTGATCCTGGCGACAGCGACGAGCGGCCGCGCGATGAATGCGGCCATCGGCGGGCTCGGACTGAACGGCAAGATGATCATGGTGGGCATCTCCGACGAACCGGTCGAGGTGCCGATCACGCAGTTCATCATGGGGCGCAACTCGGTGCAGGGCTGGCCGTCCGGCACCGCGGCGGATTCGCAGGAGACGCTGGCGTTCAGCGCGCTGTCCGGCGTGAAGCCGATGATCGAGGAATATCCGCTGTCGCGCGCGGCCGAAGCCTATGACCGCATGATGAGTGGCAAGGCGCGCTTCAGGGTGGTGCTCACGCCGGGCAAGTGAGCCGGTAGCGCGTCTGTCTACGGGTTCAGGTGGCGAGCGGCGCGACCGTCGCGTTGGGCAGCGCGAGCAGCTGTTGCGGCGACAGCAGCAGCTTCGCCTCGCGCACGCCCGCGCCCATGACCACGCGCGCGCGCTCCATGACCGCGGCTTCCACCAGCACGAGCCATGAGGCCGGCACGCCGAACGCGGTGATGCCGCCATACTCCATGCCGGAGTGTTCGGTGGCCACTTCGCGCGACGCGAACGAGATGCGCTGCGCGCCGAGTGCGCGCTTGACCGCGCCGTTCACGTCGAGCCGCTTCGAAGCCAGCGTGACGATCGCCGCGTATCGTTCGCCGCCATCCTTCTTGTAGCGCACGACGATGGTGTTCGCGCAATCCTCCAGGTCGATGCCGAAGCGCTCGCTGCATGCGGCGGTGTCGGAGGCGTCGTCGGGAACGCGGAACACGGTGATGTCGGTGCCGTGCAGCGTGGCAAGCACGCTGGCGGGGAGCGTCGCCGCGATGTCAGCGGCGGACATGTGGTCGAGATTGAGCGCGTAGTCGTCTTGGGGCGTGTTCATGGGCGGTCAGGCGGGCGTGTGGGACGCAAAAGGTTCTCAGGGTAACCGATGCGCGTCCGCGACGCTTCTAAGCTACTTGCCGCGTGCGCCGTTGCGCTTCTCGCCGAGAATCTTGACGATGACCTTGGTAGGCGAACTGGTGGCGAGCCGCGCGATTTCGTCGACATGCACCCAGCGGCAACGCGCGATCTCATTGCTGGCCCGTGCCTTTGCGCTCTTCGAGATGTCGCAGAAGAACACGTGGTGATGTTTCTGGTCGCCGCGATAGTTGAACAGATGTTTGGCCGACTTGCCCGACAGGCGGGTTTCTTCCTTCAGCTCGCGGAGCGCGGCATCCGAAAGGTCTTCGCCGCGCTTGAGGATGCCGCCGGGCAGCGCCCATTTGGATTCGCGCCGCGCGACCAGCAGAATGCGTTTGCCTCTTCGGCAGACGACCGTGGCTCGTTTCCTCAAATTCGCTCCGATGTTTTTGTTCTCGCGTTACCGTTGGCAGGGTCTCGCCCTGTCGGGCAGCAGCTAGTGTACCCAAGGCGAATTTTCTTGTGGAGCACCTTGCACGATCTTTTGCACCGATAGCCGTGTTCGGCGCTGCATGACCCTTCCTTGAACGTAGAAGCCGTCGACCCAAAGAAAAGCCCCGGCGGATGCGCTCGGCCGGGGCAAGTTTTTTACGTCTACCGGTACGTCTGTGACACCTGCTGTTTTTGTGTTGTGACTGCTGTTACTGCTATCACTGCTATTGCTGCGACTTCTAAACGGCACATTCCCCGACAACGCCACTCCATCTGCTGCAACCACTCCGGTACTTCTGCGACTACGACACCTGCTGCAACCGGTAAGAAAGTTGAGGGTAAGCCGGTTTGCTCAGTGAATATCGCTTCGCTTTTGCTGGCGCGGTGCGTTGCGCCATGTAAAGAAGTGTACGCAGCCATGCGCAATTCAATTGCCCGAAGAAGCGTCGCTTTCGGCTTCTGTCCAGTGAATTCGCGGACGCCTTCGGGCACGCTTAAAGACGCAAGACAGGGACACGGTTTGTCCACGGTCGAACGCTACACTGGGTTTCACTCAAGCCCTGCATGGACCATGACCGAACCGTTACATCAAACCTGTGAGCCGCCGCAGGACGCGCGGGCGCTGGTGCTGAACTGGATCAGACGAGCCCGCGAATCGCAGATCCGTCACTACACGATGGCCGACCGTCTGACCGCAAGCGGCAGGAAGCTCGGACTGGCTGTCATCGGCATCACGACCGCTACGGGCACGTCGGCTTTTCTCTCGCTCGTCGCTACCGCCATCTCGCCGCAGTTGCGCATCGTGATCGGGCTGACGAGTATCGGCGCCGCCGTGCTCGCGTCCTTGCAGACCTTTCTGCGCTACAGCGAGCGCGCCGAATTGCACCGGCGCGCGGGGGCGCAGTACGGCGCCGTGAGACGCCGCCTGGAAGCGATCCACGCAGCGGATCCCTATCTGCACGACATGCGCGACATCGAAGGCGTGCGCGACGAACTCGATCAGATTGCGCAGAATGCGCCACATTTGCCGCGCGGGATCGTCGCGCGCGGATAAGCCTTACAGCAAGCGCACAGCGGCCTTCATGCGCCGCTTCTGCTCCTTCTTGAGCGAGCGCAGCGCTTTCTGTGCGGCCGCGCCATCCGGCAGCGCGTCGAGATGCTGTTCCAGCAGCGCGCGACTTGCGACGACATCGTTCAACGCCCCGAAGCGCTTCTGCATCCGCTTGAGGCCCTTCAGCGTCTTGCGTTGCTTGCCGCCGAGAAGCGGCTCGAAGAACTCGACCAGATAGCGTACCTTTTTGCCAGCCTTGCGTACATCGTGCAGCTGCGCGTAGTCCTTGCCCTTCGCCTTCGCGGCCGAGCGTATGCGTTTGCTCAGTTGTTTTTCCGCAGCCGTCACGCGCTTCCGGGCGAACTGGGTCAGCGGCGTGCGTTGCGCCGCCGTATTGAGTTCGCGGTTCGCCTCGCTCAGCGACTCGTGCAGCATCTGCTTGAGCTTCGCGTGCGAGAGCGTATCGCGGCTTTTTGCGGCAGTTGCGCTGCGTTGTTCGCGGAAGGCATCGAGCAAGGGCGCGCTGCTTTTCTTGTCGACGAGTTCGATCAGGATGTCCCAGTCGCGCGTATTGCCTGCCGCGCTGGCCAGATACTTCAGGAGGGCGCGCTGCTGGTCGTCGAAATCCTTCTTCAGAATCGGTCGATACGCCCACAGCAAGGTGCGCAGCCTCCGCAGTGCAACACGCAGCTTGTGCAGTTCCTCGGCGTCCGTGCTGTCTTCGAGCACCGTGGCCTGCGCGGACGCTTCGCCGATCAGCGGATTGGCATAAGTGGAGAAGCTCGATTCCGCTAACGCGCCATTGTTTCCCTTCTTCATGTCGGTGTCCCTAGTCTTGCGGAATGGAGATAAGGGCAAGAAACGTACCGAACGTTGCAGACAATGACATAGCAACAAACAGGGTGCCGCAGGACCGCGCCGGCGCCAGGGTGTCGGCTCGACTCCCCGCTAAAAGAGGTTCAGCCATGTTGCCGCTTCTGCCGCTTCACGCACTTTTCGCCCCGCGCGGCGATGGTGTCAAGCCTGAACTGCTCGTGTTGCTCGTCCGTCCGGCCGAAGCGGACGCCGGTCTCAGCGTCCCCCTTGAAGAGAACGACGTGACCGGCGTGGAGGATCAACGCCCGCGCCGCTTCTCCAGCACGATGGTTTCGAAAAGCGCGTAGTCCGCCGTGGGCGTCTTGTCCGCGCCGGGGGCGTGATAGTAGTTGATCGTGATGGAAGTGCGGCCGCCGTGCTCGCCCGGATCGTGATCGAACACGGCAATGCCATAGCCCGTGCCGGTGTCACGCTGCGCCGACCAGATCGCGTCCTCGACGGCATCCGCGACAGGCCGCACGAACGTGCCCGCCGTCGTGCCGGGTACGGGCCGGTTCGGCTTCGTGAAGACCTGCGCCTGCGGCAGGCCGGTACCTGTATCAGTGCCGTAGACATCGAGCGGCGCGCTGGTGCCGCCGCCGCCGAGAATCAGATGCACGGTGCCGTGCGAGGTATCGATCGGATCGTTGGCGCGCGGCGAGCCGTGTACGGGACGCGGCTGCAGCGTATCGACGCGTTCGCCCGTCACCGCGTCACGGCCCGCGTGATGATTGCAGCCGCGCACCGGATGGCTGCGTTCATAGTCGTGATCGTGGCCGCACAGCACGAGATCGACGCCATAGCGGTCGAACAGCGGCAGCCACGCTTCGCGGATGCCCTTGTCGGAACCGTTGCCCGTCTTCGACGAACTGAGCGCGTCCTGATGCATCTGCACGATGATCCAGTCGATGCCGTCGTCATGCGAGGCTTCGCGCAAGGTCTTTTCGAGCCAGCGGCTCTGCTCGCCCTGGCTGTAGCCGCGCACATAGAACGAGGTGCCGGGGGCGATCGGCGGATTGCCGGTGCTCGCGGCGGGCACCAGCGGATTGGGTCCGGCCACGAAGGCGGCGCCGTCCTGATAGACGACGTCGTCGGAATCGAGCGAGATGAACAGCACCGAACTCACGCGGAAGCTATACCAGCGGCCCGGAAAACGCGTGCCGTTGTCAGGCAGCGTGTAGCGCGTCAGATACGAGTCGAAGCCCTGCCGGCCGTTGTGAAACTCGATCTCGTGATTGCCCGGACACGGCATCCACGGACGGTTCGCGGCGGACGTCTGCGCGTTGTTGCCGAAGTCGCGCCACACGTCGGGCTGGCTCGCGGGGTTGAGGTTGGCGTAGCAGAGGTCGCCGTTGAGCAGATGGAACAGCGGCTCGAAGCGCTCCACCGCCTGCACCGCGAAGCGGCTCTGCGGCGACGACAGCACCCAGTTCGTGTTCGGCGTCGCCAGGTCGCCGTAGCTGGTGAAGCGGAACGCGTGCCGTCCGCGCGGCGCCGTGCGGAAGCTCGACGTGAAGGGCTGGCCGGCGTTGCTGTCGTTGTCGGCGGTGACTTCGTAGTGGTATTGAGTATCCGGACGCAGGTCGCGCAGCCGCGCATGATAAGTACACACGATCTCGCCGTTGAGGCCATCCGTGTAGGTGCGCTGCACGGCATGGATCATGTGGGCGTGGCCATCGTCCGATTGCAGCCGCACGCGCGGCGCAGTGGCCTGTGCGAGCGACGCCCAGCTGATGACCACCTCGCTCGACGGATCCTCGCCCCAAGTGAGGTGAATCTGTTCGGGCGTGCCGTCCGGCGTGTCCGTCGTTGCCGTAGCAGAGCGGCTCATTGCGCCTGCTGCGGTGGCGAGGCCGGAGGCGCCCGCGAACTTCAGGAAGCCGCGGCGCGAGGCGAGCGGTGCGGAGTCTTGCGGGTTCTTCGTGACCATGTGCGTATGTCTCGTCGTGGGGAAGATTCGCCGTGTCACGAGACATTATTGTCATCGGCATGACCGTGCCGTGACACTGCACGAGTTCATCCGTGCATCGAACGGAACGCTGTCATACGCGCGCGCTCCAATGAAAGCGGACCACTTCAGGAGTCATGCTCATGGCACGCAACGAATACGTTCTCTTCAAGGGCAAGGTCACGCTCGGCGTTCCCTTTCTGCAGGGTTACAAAGGCGATCCGCATTATGTGATCGTCAGCGAGGATCAGGAGGGCAATGAGTTCCGCATCGTCACCAACGTGAAGTCGGACAGCACGCTGACCGGCCCCGAAGGTTACTTCGTGCTGTATCAGTGGAACCCCTATTTCGAGCATCCGATGACCGCGGATCTCGAGAAGGTCGCGGCAGGCGTGTCCACGTCGAACTTCCCGAAGCTGGACTACGTGCACGATACGAAACTCGTCGACCTGAGTGCGATGCGCCCCATCGCGCTCGACGAGGAAGGCGAGCACAACGACATCAACGAGTTGCTCAACGAGATGTTGCAGCTCGACATGTCGGGCGACGGCGTGCCCTATGTCTATCCGACGCCGACGTATAAAGACAACCGGCGCGGCTGGAAGCCGACGAAGGACGTCACGGTGTACGGCTTCGGCTTCCTGTTCGAACCGGGCAAGGACGGCCTTCACGAAACGCACATGAACCAGGGCAATCCGAAGCCCGCGAAAGGCAGCAAGGTCAGGGACCACTCGAACGAGAACGGCGTCTTCCAGGATGGCGCCGTGATGGTGGAAGTGGACGGCAAGTTCCAGGCGTTGTTCGTCGCGTTCCAGACGCAGCTCGTGCCCACCGACAATCGCGGCTACCCGATCCCCGGCACATCGCATCCGATCCTGGGCTAGCTAAGCGGCATCCAGGGTTCGCGCGTAGGACTTCAGGTACTTCATGCCGGTATCGCACATGATGGTGACGATGTGCGCATCCGGCCCGAGACGCTCGGCCACGCGCAAGGCCGCCGTGACGTTCGCGCCGGTCGAGGCGCCGCAGAACAGCCCTTCCTCGGCGGCGAGGCGAAAGGCCATGGCGCGGGCGTCATCGGTGGAGACGCGTTCGAGTTCGTCCGCGATGCGGTCATGCCACAGCGGCACGACATAACCCGCGCCAATGCCGTCGATCTTGTGCGCGCCGCTCGGCCCGCCCGACAGCACGGCGGACTCCGCCGGCTCTACTCCAACCACGCGCACGCGGGCGTCATGGCCGCGCAAGGTCGCCGAGATGCCGCGCAGTGAGGCGGACGTGCCCACGCTCTGCACGAAGGCGTCGATGCGGCCTTCTGTCTGCCGCCAGATTTCGTCGCCCATCTTCGTGTACGCGTGAAGCTGGTCCGTGTTCTCCATCTGCGCAGTGATGTACGCGCCGGTTTCTTCCGCGATGCGATGCGCCTCGCGGATCATGTCGCGCGTGAGCTTCTCCGTCTGCTTGCCGTTCTCGCTCGGGACGATGGTCAGCCGCGCGCCGAGCAGCCGCATGTGATCGAGCTTCTCCTTCGAAAACGCGTCCGAGCTTACGAGATGCAGCGGATGTTGTATCACCGCGCACACCAGCGCGAGCGACACGCCGGTGCTGCCGCCGGTGTATTCGACCACCGCGCCGCCGGGCTTCAGACGGCCGTCGCGCTCGGGCGCGTCGATCATCGCCAGCGCGATGCGGTCCTTCATGCTGCCGGTCGGATTCTGGCTTTCCAGTTTCAGCGAAATGCGCGCGCCATTGGACGGCACGACGCGGCGCAGCGTCAGCAGCGCGGTGTTGCCGATGGTGTCGAGAACGGAATGCGGAGCGAGGTTCATGTGCGTGCCGGGGTCGGTGAGATCGAGCTGGAATACTTCGCAGTCTAGACGTCCGGGCACGCGCAGAATATAGTCGCAAATGACATTATCGACATCATTTGCGACATGCGACTTTCCATCCTGGCGCTCGATGGCGTGTTCGATACCGGACTGGCCGCGCTGCTGGACACGCTCGGCACGGCCAACGAGCTGGCCGCTGCGCAGGGCAGCACGGCTGCTCCATTCGAGTTCAACCTGGTCGGCGTGCGGCGGCGCGTGCGCACGGCGCTGGGCTTTTCGACACAGCCCGAACCGGTCGCCGAAGTGCGCCAGCCGGACTGGGTCGTGCTGCCCGCGCTCAACGCCAAGCAGCCCGAGCCGCTGCTCGCCGCACTGGCGCGCCCTGACGTGCGCGAAGCGATCGGCCATCTGCGCGGCTGGCATGCGCAAGGCATCGGCATTGCCGCAGCGTGTACCGGCACCTTCGTGCTCGCGGAGGCGGGCTTGCTGGATCACGGCATGGCCACGACGACCTGGTCGCTCGCGCCCGCGTTCCGGCAGCGCTTTCCGGCAGTCGATCTGGACGATTCGCGCATGGTGGTCGCGTCGCGGCGCGTCGTGACGGCGGGTTCCGCGATGGGTCATCTTGACCTCGCGCTGTGGCTCGTGCGGCAGGCCAGCCCCGAACTGGCCACGATGGTCGCGCGTTTCCTGCTGATCGACCAGCGCGCGTCGCAGGCGCATTACATCGTGCCGGATTACGTCGCCCATGCGGATCCGCTGATCGCGCGTTTCGAACGCTGGTCGCGCGAGCACCTTTCGGCGGGCTTCTCGCTCAATGACGCGGCGAGCGCGCTGTGCGTCGGGCCGCGCACCTTGCAGCGGCGCACGGAGGCGGTGCTCGGCAAGTCGCCGCTGGCGTTCTTTCAGGATTTGCGGATCGAGCGCGCGCGGCAGCTCGTGTCGGCGGGATGCGATCTGGAGAAGATCGCGAGCGAGGTGGGGTATGCGGATTCCGCGACCCTGCGCACCTTGCTGCGCCGCAAGCTCGGACACGGCGTAAGGGAGATGCGCGCGGATCGGCGCTGAAGGCGCGCATGGCGGCGCGCCTCCAGGCGTTACATCATTCGAGCTCGACGCCCTTCAGCTCGGGAATGAGCGTGAGAGTCGCGATGACATCGACGATATAGATGCACGCCAGCGCGGCGATCGCGATGCCGAACGAGTAGTAGCTCGCCACCGCGCCGATCGCCAGCGGTCCGAAGCCGCCCACGGCCCGCCCGATGCTCCACAGCACGTTCTGCGCGGTGCCGCGTGCATGCGTCGGATAGAGCTCGGCCATCAGTGCGCCGTAGCCGCCCATCATGCCGTTCACGAAGATGCCCACCACCATGCCGCCGATCAGCAGCGCCTCCGGCGTGGTCATGCGCGAGTAGATGAACACCATCACGAGCGCGCCGATCTGGTACATGACGAAGGTCGGCTTGCGGCCGATCTTGTCCGCCAGCTGCCCGAAGATCCAGATGCCGACGAGCATGCCGAGGATCGACGCCGCCGTCCACGTCGCCGACTTCGCGAGCGTGAAGCCGAAGGCCTTCGTCAGATAGCCGGGCATCCAGATGATGAGGCCGTAGTAGCCGAAGTTCTGCACCGAGCACATGATGATCATGCCGATGCTGCGGCGCGTGGTCTCGCGGTCGCGGAACAGCGTCTTGAGGGGGAACTCGTGGCGCTTGCGGGCGGCCTTCTCGATGAAGATCTCGGACTCGCCGATCGCCTTGCGGATCACGAAGGACAGCACGGCGGGCGCGAGGCCGACGAGAAACATGCCGCGCCAGCCGATATGCGGCAGCAGGATCGGCGTCACGATGGCGGCGATCAGCACGCCGATTTGCCAGCCCATGCCCACGTACGACGAGACGCGGCCGCGCTTTTCAGCCGGCCAGGCTTCGATGGCGAGCGCCATGCCGATGCCGAACTCGCCGCCCAGCCCGAGGCCCGCGATGAAGCGGTACGCGAGCAGGTCGTGATAGCCCTGCGCGAACGCGCACAGCCCGGTGAACACGGCGAACAGCAGGATCGTGTAGGTCAGCACGCGCACGCGGCCGAGATAGTCGCTCAGAATGCCGAAGCCGATGCCGCCCGCGACGCCGCCGACCAGCGTCCACGTCACGAGCGAGCCGGCCTGCGCCGAGGTGAGGCCGAGGTCCGCCGAAATCAGGCTCAGCATGAAGCCGAGGATCAGCAGGTCGAAGCCGTCCATCGCGTAGCCGGAAATGGACGCGACCAGCGCGCGGATGTGCGGCGGCCCGAAGATCGACTTCGGCGGGGCGCTGCGCGCGCCCTCGGCCGTGTGGTCGAGAGGTTGGTTCATGAGTGGTCTCCTCGTGGACGCATCAGTTGATTGCGTCGGGATCGTGCGGCAGCGGCTCGCCTGCGCCGGTGCGCTCGACGATCAGCCCGTAGTGTTCCGGCCGGCGATGCTTCGCGAAGTTGAAGACGTGTTCGCGGAAGGTGTCGCCGAGTGCGAGATCGATGTTGGCGAAGATCACTTCGTCTTCCTCGCTCACGCTCTGCGCGGCAATCTCGCCCGACGGCGCGACGATCACCGAGCCGCCGATCATATGGAAGCCGTCTTCCTTCCCGCACTTCGCGGCGGCGCCGATCCACATCGCGTTCTGATAGGCGCTCGCCTGCAGCGACACGAGATGCGTGTGCATGCGCAGATGCACCGGCTCCGGCCAGTGGATGTTCAGCGACGGCGTGTTGTAGCCGAGCACGCCGAGTTCCGCGCCTTGCAGCGACATCGCGCGCCAGGTTTCCGGCCAGCGGCGGTCGTTGCAGATGCACATGCCGAGCTTCGCGCCCATCGTCTCGACCACCGGGAAGCCCGTGTTGCCCACTTCGAAGAACTTCTTCTCCAGATGCTGGAAGGGGGCGTCCGGCTTGTGATCCGAATGGCCCGGCAGGTGCGTCTTGCGATACTTCGAGACGATCTTGCCGTTGTCATCGACGATGATCGCCGTGTTGAAGCACTCGCCCTTCGCGGTCAGTTCCGCATAGCCGAGATAGAAGCCGATGCCCGCATTGCGCGCGGCGTCGAAGAGCGGTTGCACGTCCGGGTTCGGCATCGAGCGCTCGAAGAAGCGTTCGATGGCCGCTTCCTCGCTCATCCAGTAGCGCGGGAAGAACGTGGTCAGCGCCAGTTCCGGGAACACGACGAACTTCGCGCTGCGGGCCCTGGCCTCGTTCAGCATCTCGACCAGGCGCTTGACGACGGCCTGACGGTCGTCGGCGAGATGGACCGGGCCCATTTGCGCGACCGCGAGACCGATTTTGCGTGACTTGCTCATGACTTCCTGTTTCCTTGTGTGATGCGGTTTCAGTGCTTGTCGGTGTAGCCGAAGCCGGCGTGGCCTTCGGCGTTGCCGTCGGCGAGTGCGCGGAAGAACTGGCCGCGCGCCGAGACTTCCCGTTCGTTCTGGAAGGGCAGCGGCGTCGAGCGCGGGACGAAGCGGCCGCTGCCGGGCTGTGCATGCAGCACGCCGTCATCGACGATCACCCGTCCCGCGCTGATCACGGTGCGCGGCCAGCCGGTCACCGTCATGCCTTCATACGGCGTGTAGCCGACGCGGTCATGCAGCGCCGGGGCCGTCAGCGTGACCTGATGCTGCGGGTCCCACACGGCGATGTCCGCGTCCGCGTCCGCCTGCACGAGGCCCTTGCGCGGCGCGATGCCGTACATGCGCGCGTGATTCGTCGCGCTCAATGCGACGAACTCGGGCAGCGTCATGCGGCCCTTGACGAAGCCTTCCGAGAACAGCAGCGGCAGGCGCGCTTCCAGGCCGGGCATGCCGTTGGCCATCTGCTTGAAGGTGGTGGCGTCGCCGTGCGGCAGCTTGCCGGTTTCATCGAAACGATAGGGCGCGTGATCCGACGACACGGTTTGCAGCACGCCGTCCTTCAACGCCGTCCACAGCGCTTCCTGTGCGTCCGCGTCGCGCAGCGGCGGGCTGCAGCAATACTTCGCGCCTTCCACGCCGGGCAGGTCCATCGCGTCTTCGGTCAGCAGCAGGTAGTGCGGACAGGTTTCGCCGTACACCTGCGCGCCCATGCGCCGCGCCGCGCCGATGGTCGCGAGTGCGTCGCGCGCAGACACGTGCACGATCAGCACGGGCACGTCGAACAGCTTCGAGAGCTGGATCACGCGGTTCGTCGCTTCGGCCTCGGCCAGCGCCACGTGGCTCGTCGCGTGATATTTCGGCGCGCTGCGGCCATTTTCCAGCAGCTTCTGCGAGACCCAGCGGATCACGTCGTTGTTCTCGGCGTGCACCATCACGAGCGCGCGTTCGCGGGCGGCGAGCGCGAGCACGTCGAGCATCTGATAGTCGTCGATCTTGAGCTGCTCATAGGTCATGTAGACCTTGAACGACGTGATGCCCTTGCGGATCTGCTCGACGAGATCTTCCTGCAGCGTCTTCTTGTCCGTCTCGGAGACGATCAGGTGATAGCTCCAGTCGATGACCGACTTCGCCGTTGCGAGCGCCGCGTACTCTTCCGCCACCTGCTTGAGCGAATGTCCGCGATGCTGCGCGGCGAAGGGCACGATCATCGTCGTGCCGCCGAACGCCGCGCCAACGCTTGCGGAGTACCAGTCGTCGGCGCCCATGATGCCCATGCCCGAGCGCTGCTCGACGTGGCAATGCGTATCGATGCCGCCCGGAAGCACGTACTTGCCGGTGGCGTCGATGTCGCGCTTGCCGGCGGGCAGGCCGCGCGCCACTTCGACGATCCGGTCGCCGACAATGCCGACATCCGCCTCGAAAACCGCTTCGTCGGAGGCGACGCGGCCGTTGCGTATCGTGAGATCAAACTGCTGCATGAACTGTCATCCGCTTGAAAATTCAGGGTTGCGCGGCAAGTTGCGCGCTGTCCGCGCGCGCCGCGAGCCACCAGTCGACGCAGGCGCGCGCGAGCGCGTCGGTCGGGTCGATCGCATGATAGGCGGCGCCGGCCAGCGCCACCGGGATTTCCGTGCAGGCGAGCAGCAGCGCATCGGCGCCGCGCGTGACCAGCGCGTCCGCCGCAGCGGACAAGAGCGCGCGGGCGTCGTCGAGCCGGCCGGCCTTCACTGCCGTAATGCCCGCCGATACATACATCGCCTGCATCGCCTCGTCCGGTTCAATGGCCTCGATGCCGCGCGCCGCCAGCTGATCGTGATAGATGCGCGCCTTGAGCGTCGCGGCCGTCGCAAGGATGCCCACGCGGCGCGCCCGCGGATAGCGGCGCGTCAGCGCAGCCAGCGCCGCTTCGCCGATATGCAGCACAGGCAGCGTGCTCGCTTCCGCCAGCCGCTGATGCCACACGTGCGCGGTATTGCACGGAATCGCGATCGCCGCGCAGCCCGCGCGTTCCAGCGTGCGCAGGCCGTCGAGCAGATGCGGCCAGGGCGCGTCCGAACCGGCGAGGAACGCCGTGCTGCGGTCGGGCACTTGCGGCACGTTGTGGACGATGACCGGCATGTGTTCCTGATCGGACGCGGCGGGCGTCGCCTGGATCAGCTTGACGAGGAAATCCGCCGTGGCGAGCGGGCCCATGCCGCCGAGCACGCCCAGTCGCGGCAGTGGCGCTGCGATGTCATTCATGCGTCACCCCGCTCGCGGCACACCGCGAAGGCCAGAGCGGCGGCGCTCGAACACGGATCGATCACCGGCACGCCGAGCGCCGCTTCGAGTCCGGCGCGCAAGGGCGTCATGCCGGCGCAGCCGAGCACGATGGCGTCCGCGCCGTCCGTTTCGCACAGGGCACGGCCGGTCGCGATCAGCTTGTCGAGCGCCAGTGCACGGTTGCCCGATTCCTCGACGCTCAGTCCGACCGCACGTTCGCCCGCCACCGCCGCACCGATGCGGGCAGCGTGATACGCCCGCCAGTGGCGCGGCATGCCGCGCGTGCTGGCCGCGATCACGCCGACGCGCGAGCCGAGTGAAAGCGCGCTCGCCATGGCCGCCGCACCGATGCCGATCACCGGCCGGCGCGTGATTTCGCGGGCGGCGTGCAGGCCCGGATCGCTGAAGCAGGCGATGACGAAAGCCGCCGCGTGCGCGTCGTGCTGCTCGACGAAATTCGCGACCGCGACGGCCGCGCGGTCCGCATCCCGCTGGGTCACGATGCCGCCCGGCACGGCGTGCAGCGTGTCGAACGCGACGGGCGCGTCGTCGCCGGCGCGCAGGGCGCGGACGGTCCGCTCGATGTCGCGCGTGACGTCGGCGAGACCATTCGGATTCAGGAAATAGATGGGAGCTGACATGACTCGGCGCCAAGAAAACGTGAATAGACCAACTTGATTCGCACGATATCAACGGGGCTCCGCGCTGTGAAATAGTCCAAATTTGGTATCCCATAGACGCAATGCATGGCTGCGTGGCGGGCGCGTTAAACTGCCGGGCCAACGCCACGCCGATGCTCACGAGAAATGAACTACGACGACGCCTCTCCCCATTCCCGCACGATGAGCATGCGTCAGATCGAGGTCTTCCGCGCGATCATGATGACCGGCTCCATCAGCGAGGCGGCGCGCTCGCTGTACGTGGCGCAGCCGTCGGTGAGCCGTGTGCTGCAAGTGACCGAGCGACGGCTCGGCTTCCTGCTGTTCGAGCGCACGCGCGGACGCCTGTATCCGACCCCGGAAGCCAAGCGCATCTTCGAAGAGGTGATGCGCGCGTATGAAGGCATCGAACGGGTGGACGATCTCGTGCGCGCGCTCTCGGATGGTTCGAGCGGCACGCTCAACGTCGTATGCAGCCCGAGTCTGGGCGTGCATCTGGTCCCGCTCGCCATCGCGCGCTTTCATGCCGAGTTCCGCAAACTGCCCGTTTCGTTCGAGCCGCTCACCCACAATCACCTCGTGCCGCGCGTGCTGTTCGGCAAGGGCACGATCGGCGTGTCGATGTTCGAGGTTCAGCATCCGAACATCGTCACCGTGCCGATGGAAAGCGGCCAGGTGCTGTGCGTCGCGCGCAAGGGCACGCTCGGGAAGCGGCGCGCGCTCGAGCCGAAGCAGATCGCGGCGCTGCCGTGGATCGACTATGAACACGACACCCCGCTCGGGCGCATTGTCGGCACGGTCTTCAGCGACGAGCGCAGGCCGGAGCCGGTCGTGCGCGTGCGCTCGGCCATCAGCGCCTGCACGCTCGCCAGGGAAGGCGTGGGCGTGGCGATCGTGGATCCGTTCTGTATCGACGACGCCATGCGCGACGCGCTCGATGTCGTGCCCCTGCGCGCGGAGGGCTCGCACCGGCTGACGGCGAGCCTCGTGTATTCGCATGTCGAGCCGCTCTCGAACGCGGCGCGGCGCTTCGTCGAGATCCTGGACGCGGTGCTGAAGCAGCACCTGGCGCCGCGGCGCGCGCCGAAACCCGGCTGAAGCCCGCCCGAGGCATCTTCACGGACGGCTCGGGCACCGTTTCATGCGACAATCTAGCCCGCAAGAAATACAGGCAATGGGTTCTGGAGATACACATGACCACCCGAGCGGACGAGATTTTGACGACGCTTGAGCGCGAAATCCTGTCGGGGCAACTGCCGCCCGGGTCGCGGCTGGAAGAAACGGAGCTTTCCGAGCGATTCGAATGTTCGCGCACGCCGATCCGCGAGGCGCTGCGGCAACTGGCGTCGGAAGCGCTGATCACGATGCGGCCGCGCCAGCCCGCGATGGTGGCGGCGCTCTCGGCCCGCAAGCTGCTCGAAATGTTCCAGGTCATGGCCGAACTCGAAGGCCTGTGCGCGCGCCTCGCCGCGCGCCGGGCAACGCCGCAGCAGATCCAGCGCCTGCGCGACACGCAAGCGGAACTGCGCGAGACGCTCGATTCGAACCACGTCGATGCGTTCTACGAGATCAACCGGCGCTTCCACGAGATCGTCTACGAGGCGAGCCAGAACGAGTTTCTCGCCGACCAGACGCGCGGCCTGCGCAACCGGGTGTCGATCTACCGCAAGATGGTCACGCAGAAGGTGCGCCGGCGGCTCGATACCGTCGATGAGCACGAGCAGGTGATCGGCGCCATCGAACGCGGTGACGGCGATGCCGCCGACAAGGCGATGTCCGCGCACGTCAATCTGCTGGGCGAACAGATGCTGGATTTCATCGCGCTGTTTCCGGAGCCTGCCGAGCTGGCCGAATAGGGCGTCATTGAGGAACCGGCGGCACGAGGTAGTTTCTACCGACCGGTTCTCGAGCCATTTCCGGCAAACTTGTCATCTGTCGGTGCTTCGCCGATACTCGGCAGTCCGCCCACGTTTTCCTTTTGTCGATTTAGACGGTATTTGCTCATGAGCACAATTCTCGAAAGTGTCCCCGTTGGCCAGAAGGTCGGCATTGCATTCTCCGGCGGTCTCGATACCAGCGCCGCGCTTCACTGGATGAAGCAGAAAGGCGCCGTGCCGTACGCGTACACCGCGAATCTCGGCCAGCCCGACGAGGACGACTACGATTCGATCCCGCGCCGCGCGACCGAATATGGCGCCGCCGGTGCGCGCCTGATCGACTGCCGTGCACAACTGGTTTCCGAAGGCATCGCCGCGCTGCAAAGCGGCGCGTTCCACGTCTCGACGGCGGGCGTCACCTACTTCAACACCACGCCGCTCGGCCGCGCCGTGACGGGCACGATGCTGGTCGCCGCGATGAAGGAAGACGGCGTCAACATCTGGGGCGACGGCTCCACGTACAAGGGCAACGATATCGAGCGCTTCTACCGCTACGGTCTGCTCGTGAACCCGGATCTCAAGATCTACAAGCCGTGGCTGGATCAGCAGTTCATCGACGAACTCGGCGGCCGCTCCGAGATGTCGGAGTTCATGCGCCAGTCGGGCTTCGCGTACAAGATGTCGGCGGAGAAGGCCTATTCCACGGATTCGAACCTGCTCGGCGCCACGCACGAAGCGAAGGATCTGGAAAGCCTGGAAAGCGGCATCCGCATCGTCAACCCGATCATGGGCGTGGCGTTCTGGCGCGATGACGTGAAGGTGGACCGCGAGGAAGTCACCATTCGCTTCGAGGAAGGCCAGCCGGTCGCGCTGAATGGCAAGACCTTCCCGAATGCCGTGGAACTGCTGCTGGAAGCGAACCGTATCGGCGGCCGTCATGGTCTCGGCATGAGCGACCAGATCGAGAACCGCATCATCGAGGCGAAGAGCCGCGGCATCTATGAAGCGCCGGGACTCGCGCTGCTGTATATCGCGTATGAGCGGCTCGTGACGGGCATTCATAACGAAGACACCATCGAGCAGTATCGCGAGAATGGCCGCCGTCTCGGCCGTCTGCTGTATCAGGGCCGCTGGTTCGATCCGCAAGCCATCATGCTGCGCGAAACGGCGCAACGCTGGGTCGCGCGCGCAATCACCGGCGAAGTGACGGTGGAATTGCGTCGCGGTAACGACTACTCGCTGCTCAGCACGAAGTCCCCGAACCTCACGTATCAGCCGGAACGCCTCTCGATGGAAAAGGTTGCGTCGACCTTCTCGCCGCGTGACCGCATCGGCCAGTTGACGATGCGCAATCTCGACATCACCGACACGCGCGACAAGCTGCGCATCTACTCGCAGGTTGGCTTGCTGACGCCGGGCGAAGCCTCGGCGCTGCCGCAGCTGAAGAGCGAAGAGTAAGTTTTTGCTGCCGCCGCAACGGCGGCAGCGGTAAGCGCAGACATACGGCCATCGGTCTTCGGACCGGTGGCCGTTTTTTTATGCCGATGCGCCGCGTGTCACGCACCTGTCACGCCCAGAACCAATAATCCCCGCGCCCGAACACATAAAAGTCAGGCCAGACGGGCGGTCGCTACAAGCGGCCTGTATTGCAACGACACGGGGATTCACAGATGACCATCAGGCAGCGTATTGCCTTGCTCGTCGTGCTCATGCTTTTGGCACTGGCGGCAATCGGCGGCTATGCCGTCAAGCGGACTCACGGCAGCGCAAGCGAAGTGCATCAGGTGACGCAAGGTGTGGTGCCAAGCGCGCTCGCCTCCGCGGATCTCGCCGCGCAAGTCAAGGACGTACAGATCGCGACGATGACGCTGATCTACGCACCGGACGCACAGATCGCCGCGCAGGCGCGCGAGCTGTTGACCGAACGCGAGCGCACCTTGAAAGCGGCGCTCGACGTGCAGGAGCGCGCCGCGCACAGCACCGCGCAAAAGGGCCTCGTCGTGCAGGCGCGCGAGAGCCTCGCGAACTACTTCGACGCCATCAAGCAAACCGAGCAGATGCAGGCAGAAGGCAAGAGCGCCTTCGCGCAGGCTTTCCTGTTCGCGAACGTCGCGCAGTACAAGGACGAGCTTCAGGGCATTGTCGAGACGCTGCGCATCGAGAAGAACCGCGAGAAGGACGCGGCCATCGGCACGCTGAACGACGCGCTCGCCACGACGAGCGTCATCATCGCCGCGGCCACGGGTGTCGCCGTGCTGATTCTGGTGGGCATCAGCGTGCTGCTCTACCGGCAGATCTCGCTGCCGCTCAGCCGCATGCAGATCATGATGAGCGAGATTGCATCGAGTCAGGACTTCACGCGCCGCGTACCAGTGGAGCGCATGGACGAGATCGGCCATTCGATCGTCGCGTTCAACGGCATGATCGAGAAGATCCAGGAAAGCTCGCAGCAACTCAAGCAGCGCACCGCCGACATCCAGGCGATGTTGCAGAACATGCCTCAAGGCATTCTCACCGTGGTGCCGGGCGCGACGATCCATCCCGAGTATTCGGCGTTCCTCGAAGCAATCTTCGAGACGGATCAGCTCGCCGGCCTGCGCGTGATGGATGTGGTGTTCGGCGCTACGGATCTTGGCAGCGATACGCTGGACCAGCAGGGCGCGGCCATCGATGCCTGTCTCGGCGAAGACATCATGAACTTCGACTTCAACCGGCATCTGCTCGCCGATGAAATCGTCAAGGACATGGGCGACGGCCGCAAGAAGGTGCTCGACCTGAGCTGGTCCGCGATCACGAACGAGGAAGGCGTGATCGTGCGCCTCATGCTGTGCGTGCGCGACGTCACCGAACTCAAGGCGCTGGCCGCCGAAGCCGGAGAGCAGCGGCGCAGGCTCGACATGATCGGCGAGGTGCTCGCCATCAGCCAGGAGAAGTTCGAGCGCTTCATGCAGAGCGCGGCGAGTTTCGTGGGCGAGAACGAGCGCATCATTCGCGAACACGACATTCCGAGCAAGGAAGCGGTCGCGCAACTGTTCCGCAACATGCATACGGTGAAGGGCAACGCGCGCACGTATAGCCTGCAACATCTGACGAGCGTGGTGCACGACACCGAGCAGCGCTACGACGCGCTCCGCCAGGACAGCGGCGACACGCTCTGGATTCGCGACGAGCTGATCGCCGACCTGGAGCGCGTGCGCGCGGCGCTGCAAAGCTATGCGACGGTCAATGAAGTGAGCCTGGGACGCAAGACATCGGCGGGACAGGTTGGGATCGATCGCGAGTTCATCCAGAAGAACATCGAGCTGCTCGAAGCCGCCGATACCAACGACGCCGAGGCGCTCGCCGCCGTGCGCGCTTCGCTGCATCGCATGTTGCGGGTGCTCGATACGGAAAGCATCGGCGATGCGCTCGATGCGCCGATCGGCTCGCTGCCTTCGCTTGCGAAGGAACTCGGCAAGCCTGCGCCGCGCGTGAGCGTGACCGATCACGGCTGCCGTATCGGCGGCGAACTGGCGGGCCGTCTCGCCAATGTCTTCACGCATCTTTTGCGCAACAGCATCGATCACGGCATCGAAATGGCGGAAGAACGGATGGCGCAAGGCAAGCCGGCGGCGGGCTCGATTCATGTCGATGCACGCATGCACGGCGATGATCTGCGCATCACGCTCGGCGACGATGGCCGCGGTCTTGCGCTGCACAAGATCCGCGAGCACGCGCTGCGGCGCGGCTGGCTGGATGCCGCGACGATTCCCGCCGACGAAGCCCTCGCCGAACTCGTGTTCCGCCCGGGATTCTCGACCGCGCAGAACGTGACGGAAGTGTCGGGACGCGGTGTCGGCATGGATGCGGTGCGGGCGTTCGTCGAGCGGGAAGGTGGCCGTATCGAGATGCAGTTCATTGATGAAGGTCACGGCGCTGCGTTTCGCGCCTTCCGGACGGTCGTGTGGCTGCCGGCGAGCGTGGTGATCAAGGAAGAAGCCGGCTTCGATGCCGTGATTGGATAACAGAAGGTGATGGTGATGGAGTACAAATGGATGGCGGCCTGCGTGGGCGTGATGTTCGTCGTGAGCGTGATGCTCTGGGCGCACAAGATGAGCAAGAGGCATCTGGGCATTCAGCTGCAACAGGACAGCGCGTTTCGCGAGCGGATCAGTGCGATCGAAAACGCCTGCCGCGATGAACTGGCGGCAAGCCGCAAGCGCATCGACGAACTGACGCAACAGGCGACTTCGCTGCAAGCCGCGCTCGACCGCGCGCATGCCGAACGCGATGACCTGCACGACACGCTGACGGCAGCACGAGCGCACGCGGGCGAGCGCCTGCAACAGGCGAGCCGTATCGCCGATGAAGCCGCGCGCCTCAAGGTGCTCACGCTCACGTTCGAGCGCTGGCACGAGCAGATGATCTCGCTGATGGCGCAGAACCGCGACATGCATTCGAAGAACCAGGAGCTTTCGGCGATCGTGCAGCACGTGCTGATCGTGTCGCTCAATGCGTCGATCGAGGCGGCGCGCGCGGGTTCGGCGGGACGCGGGTTCTCGATCGTCGCGAGTGAAGTGCGATCGCTGGCTTCGCGGTCGCAGGAGTTGTCGAAGAGCTATCGCGACAGCCTGCTGCGCAACGACCTGACCACCGCCGCCACGTTCCAGGACATCCAGGCGGGCGGCAAGATGATCACGGCGTCGCTCGGCAGCGTGGAAATGCTCGCGGGCCGGTTCCGCACGGAGATGGAACAGGTGGCCGCATGATTTCGGAAGAGGCACGGCGCAGTATCGGGCAGATTGTGGAGCAGGCCGTGTGTGCGCGATTGCGCGCGCGAGACGATGCGCCGATGGAGATCACGGAAGCAGACGAGCAGCAGCATCGCGCGACGTTGCCGCAGCATGCATTGGTGTTGACGATCTCGTCACTCACGTTTCGCCTGCTCTTCGTGCTGCACTTCAGCGACGACGACGCCACCCGCGCCTGCTATCCCGGCCTGAATCGCGGGCACGCGCTGGCGGACGTGCTGATGGAGCACGTCAACCTGTGTTGCGGCTCGATCAACCAGCAACTGGTCGCGCATTTCCCGGATCTGGGCATGTCGACGCCGTTTGCGCTGAGCAGCCGCTGCATCGACTTCATCGAAGAGCTCAAGCCGGATCATGTCTGGCGCTACGCCCTGCGTCCGGGCGGCGAAGCGCATCTGGCGGTCACGGCGTGCGTCTGCGCGCAGGCGCCCGTGGACTTCGCGGCAAGCGCCATGGAGGAACAGAGCGAGGGCGAACTCGAACTGTTCTGAACACGCGCGGGACTGTGTCAATGGCAATGAAGCGCCTCGGGCGCAAGGAATGAGAAAGATGGCAAAGGTATTGGTAGTGGATGATTCGAGCACGGTACGCGATGAGGTGGCCGGCTTTCTGAAGAGCAGCGGACTGGATGTGGCGACTGCGGTGGACGGCAGGGACGGCCTGGCGAAACTGCGCGCGGATGCGGGCATCCGTTTGATCATCAGCGACGTGAACATGCCGAACATGGACGGCCTGACGATGGTCGAGAAGATTCGCGGTGAACTCGCGAACCAGACGGTCAACATCATCATGCTGACGACGGAAAGCAGCCCGGCCATGAAGGAGCGGGGCAAGGCGGCGGGCGTGAAGGGCTGGATCGTGAAGCCGTTCAAGGGCGATGCGGTAATCGCCACGTTCCGCAAGCTGGCTTCATAGCGAAGTGAAGCGGGCGGTGTGAGGGACCGCGCTTTCTGGGAGAATCGATTTCTTCTCTCTACGCGTCGTCACGTCACTCAGGCTATGGGCCCACAACTCGACATCGATCTGCTGCGCAACTTCGTCGCCATTGCCGAATCTGGCGTGATGAGCCGCGCGGCCGGCGAGGTCGGGCGCACGCAGGCCGCATTGAGCCAGCAGATCAAGCGGCTGGAACTGATCGTCGAGAAGCCGCTGCTCGTACGCGGCGCGCGTGGCGTCACGCTGACCGTGCACGGCGAGCGACTGCTCGTGCATGCACGCAGGATTCTGCGTACGCACGATGACGCCGTGGCCGAACTCATCGGCGAAAGTTTGTCCGGATCGTTGCGGCTCGGTTGCCCCGAAGATTACTCGCAGGTCTTCGTCCCGCCGATTCTCCAGGGATTCGCGATGCAGCATCCGCAGGTGCTGATCGAAGTAGTCTGTGCGCCGACCGTGCGCCTGTTGCATCTGCTCGATCAGCATGACCTCGATCTGGCCATCGTGTCCGTGCCGGACAGCGCCCGCAGCGATCAATTCCTGCGCCGCGAATCGTTCGTGTGGGTCGGCAGCGGCGAAAGCGACGCGATGAATCACGACCCCTTGCAACTCGCGCTCTCCGAGCCGGGCACGCTGGATCATCAGGCGGCCATTACGAGTCTTGGGCGCATCGGCCGGAAATATCGTATTGCTTATGCAAGCGCCAGTCTCGCGGGACTGACGGCGGTGGTGCGTTCGGGACAGGCTATCGCGGTGCTCACGCAGCATGCCGTGCCGCCTGATCTCGTGACCTTGGCCGTATCGAACAGCCTGCCTGCATTGCCTTCCGTAGGCATCGTGGTGCAGCGGGGCCGTGGGCCTTCGTCCCGGTTGCTCGACCGCTTCGAAGGGCACGTCAAATCCGTATTGCCGCTGCTCTGACCCAGCGCGTCCGGGCAGCGCGTATGCCCGGTCATTCTTCTCCATCCCCGAATGGTGCCTTCTTGGTTTGAAGGATTCTGCCGTCGCAATCAATCCGGCAACATGGATTCAGTTGCGCTGCAGACATGACCCCGAGAGCCTCCATAGCTTCTGACGAATGCAGCGTTGTGATGTCCTTCCAACAGGAGATTCGATCATGACTTCGATTCCAGTCGTTCGCTACCAGTCCGAAAACATCGACGGCCTCAACGTGTTCTATCGCGAAGCCGGTCCGAAGGATGCGCCCGTGGTACTGCTGCTGCATGGCTTTCCCACTTCGTCGCATATGTTCCGCAACCTCATTCCGGTACTCGCCGGAACGTATCGCGTGATCGCGCCGGACTATCCCGGCTTCGGTCAAAGCGATGCGCCGGATCACAAGACCTTCAAGTACGGCTTCCAGGCCTTTGCCGATATCGTCGATACCTTGCTGGCGCGGCTTGGCGTCGAACGCTTTGCCATGTATGTGATGGACTATGGCGCGCCGGTGGGTTATCGGCTTGCGCTGAAGAATCCGGCGCGTGTGACGGGTCTGATCGTGCAGAACGGCAATGCGTATGAAGAAGGACTGCGTGAGTTCTGGAATCCGATCAAGGCTTACTGGAACGACAACTCGGCGAAGAATCGCGAAGCGCTGCACGGTCTCGTGACGCTCGATATCACCAGGTTCCAGTACACCGACGGCGTCTCGGACGTGTCCCGTATCAGCCCCGACAACTGGGTTCACGATCAGGCTCTGCTCGACCGTCCGGGCAACCGCGACATCCAGATGGACCTGTTCCTCGACTATGGAACGAACGTGCCGCTCTATCCGCAGTTCCAGGCGTTCTTCCGTGAACACCGGCCGCCGACGATCATCGTCTGGGGCAAGAACGACAAGATCTTCCCGGAAGACGGCGCGCATCCGTATCTGCGCGATCTGCCCGATGCGGAAGTGCACATTCTGGACACGGGACACTTCGCGCTGGAAGACAAGCTCGATGAAATCGGTCCGCTGCTGCTCGGCTTTCTTGATCGCACGATTGGCGCGAAGAAGGCCTGATTGAACTGAGTCATTAGCGAGTCTGTGAGGGCAAATCAGGGTAATCCCTGATTTGCCCTTTATTTTTGTTCCCGTCACTGTAAACGGATGTTGTTGACGAAGTACATTTTCAACATTCATTCGTTCAAGGTGACTTTGCTTGAGTTCAACGATCATCCAGGGCGTCAGCGCCCGAGCGCTTGCCGAGGCCTATGCCGAGGGCAGCGCCGATCCCGTCGAGGTCGCGCAACAGGCGCTGTCGGCCGCGCGCGGGGCCAATAGCGCATTCATCTCCTTCGATGAAACCCGCACGCTCGACGAAGCGCGCGCCTCAGCGCAGCGCTGGCGCGACAAGCGTCCGGCCAGCGCGCTCGATGGCGTGCCGGTCGCGTGGAAGGATCTCTTCGATATCAGCGGCAGCGTCACGACGGCCGCTTCCGCGCTGTATCGCGACCGCGCGCCCGCCACGGCCGACGCGCCGCTCGTCGCGGCCAGCGTGCGCGCGGGACTGGTCGGCATCGGCAAGACCAATCTCAGCGAGTTCGCGTATTCCGGGCTCGGCCTGAATCCGCATTACGGCACGCCATTCAATCCGGCCTACGAGGGCGCGCATCGCGTGCCGGGCGGATCGTCGTCGGGCAGCGCGATTGCGGTCGCGATGGGCGTCGTGCCGATCGCCATCGGCACCGATACGGCCGGCTCCATTCGTGTACCGGCGGCGCTGAACGGCATCGTCGGATATCGGGCGAGCCGGGCGCGCTATCCGCAGGCAGGCGTGACCGGCCTGTCGCGCTCAGCCGACACGCTCGGGCCGCTTGCGCGCACCGTCGCGGATTGCGCGGCATTCGACGCCGCCGTGCGCGGGCAGCCCGCCATCGCAGCGACGGCGGACGTGCGCGGTCAACGCTTCATCGTGCCGTCGGGATGGCAGACGCGTTTCGCGGTGACGGACAGCGTCGCGAACAACTTCATGCGCTTCGTCGCGATGCTCGTGCGGGCCGGCGCGCGCATCGACGAAATCCCGCTCGCGGCATTCGACCAAACCTGCGAACTGCTGAAGACACGCGGCTGGTTCGGTTCGCTCGAAGCGTTCGAGCTTTATCGCCCGGTGCTCGATTCCGCCGATGCCGAGCGTATCGATCAACGCGTGCGTAGGCGCCTCGAACTGAGCCGCGACGTGCCGCCTTCACGTCTTGCCGAACTGCTCGATGCACGCGCGCCCTTGATCGCGCGCCTCCGCGAAGAACTCGCAGACGCGACCATGCTGCTGCCGACCGTGCCGCACGTCGCGCCTGAAGTCGCGCCGCTGGAACGCGATCCCGACCTGTTCGCGGAGGTCAATCTCGCGACGCTCTCGATGACGATGCCCGGCAGTTATCTCGACACGCCCGCGTTCGCGATGCCGACAGGCGTCGACGAACAGGGACTTCCCACCAGCGTGCAGCTGATGCGCGCGCAAAACGACGACGACGCGCTGATCGGCGTCGCACTGGCCGTCGAGCAGACGGTCGCACTGAACTGAATTGCTCAAGGAGAACGGTATGGCCAAGGAAATACTCGTTGCATTCGGCATCGACGTGGATGCGGTGGCCGGATGGCTCGGCTCGTATGGCGGAGAAGATTCGCCCGACGACATCTCGCGCGGCTTGTTCGCGGGTGAGGTCGGCTCGATGCGGCTTTTGAAGCTGTTCGAGCGCGAGAAGATCAGAACGACCTGGTTCATCCCCGGGCACTCGATTGAAACCTTCCCGGAGCAGATGAAGGCGGTTGCGGATGCGGGACATGAGATCGGCATTCATGGCTATAGCCATGAGAATCCGATTGCGATGACGCCCGAGCAGGAAGAGGCGGTGCTCGACCGCAGCATCGAACTGGTGACGCAACTGAGCGGCAAGCGGCCGACCGGTTACGTGGCGCCGTGGTGGGAGTTCAGCAACGTCACCAACGAACTGCTCGTGAAGAAAGGCATCAAGTACGACCACAGCCTGATGCACAACGACTATCACCCGTACTACGTGCGCGTCGGCGACTCGTGGACGAAGATCGATTACAGCAAGCATCCGGACACGTGGATGAAGCCGTTGCAACGCGGTCACGAAACGGATCTCGTCGAGATTCCGGCCAACTGGTATCTCGACGACCTGCCGCCGATGATGTTCATCAAGAAGGCGCCGAACAGCCATGGCTTCGTGAACCCGCGGCATCTGGAAGAGATGTGGCGCGACCAGTTCGACTGGGTGTATCGCGAGCATGACTATGCGGTGTTCCCGGTGACGATTCATCCGGACGTGTCGGGCCGTGCGCAGGTGCTGCTGATGCTCGAACGATTGATCGCGCATTTCCGCAAGCATGAAGGCGTGCGCTTCTGCACGTGCGACGAGATTGCCGACGACTTCCTGCGGCGCAGCCCACGCAAGTCCTGACCCTCACCGACCCAAGGCCCCGACCCATGAACTCCTCTCCCTTGCGCGAAGGCGCGACGATGGACGGCCAAGCGCCGTCCGCTTCATCCGGATTCAAACTCGAG
This sequence comes from Caballeronia sp. LZ032, assembly GCF_031451315.1. Lineage (NCBI taxonomy): Bacteria > Pseudomonadati > Pseudomonadota > Betaproteobacteria > Burkholderiales > Burkholderiaceae > Caballeronia > Caballeronia sp. LZ032. The sequence continues at coordinate 1,186,095 of NZ_JARUXP010000002.1, read as the reverse complement.
ACGATCCTGCCGGCCGACGTGAAGCGCGCGACCATCGTCGCGTTCTTCGCGTGGGTGTTCGCCGTGTATGACTTCATCCTGTTCGGGACGCTGTTGCCGGAGATCGGCAAGCACTACAACTGGGATGCTGCCGCGCAGGCGGAGATTGCCACGCTCGTGGCGATCGGTACGGCGGTAATTGCGTTTGCGATCGGGCCGTTACTCGATCGCCTGGGCCGCAAGGCGGGCCTGCTGTGGACCGTGGCGGGCGCCGCGGTCTGCTCGGGACTCACGGTGGTGGGCGGCGCGATGGGACAGGTTCCGCTCGTGCTGATCCGCTCGCTTTCCGGCTTGGGTTATGCGGAGGAAACGGTCAACGCAACCTATCTCAACGAACTGTATTCGGCCGCCAACGATCCGAAACTCAACGCCCGCAAGGGCTTCATCTATAGCCTCGTGCAGGGCGGCTGGCCGATTGGCGCGCTGATCGCATCGGGGCTGACGGCGCTGCTGCTGCCGCGCATCGGCTGGCAAGGCTGCTTCGTGTTTGCGACGTTTCCGGCCATCGTCATTTTCTTCATGACGCGACGGCTGAAGGAAAGCCCGCAGTTCCTGCTGCACAAGCGCATCAAGCAATTGCGCGAAGCAGGGCAGGACAGCGAGGCGCGCGGACTGGCAAGCGCCCATGCGGTGGATTACGAAGAACATAGCCGCGCGGGACTTGCGGAAGCGTTTCGCGGTAGTGCACTACGCGCGACGCTCGTGCTCGGCGGCGGCATCCTGCTGAACTGGTCGGCGATCCAGGTCTTCAGCGTGCTTGGTACGACGGTGCTCACGCGCGTGCATGGCGTGTCGTTCGAGAACTCGTTGCTGATTCTCGTGCTGTCGAATGTTATTGGTTATTGCGGTTATCTGAGCCATGGCTTTATCGGCGACAAGATTGGCCGGCGCAATACGCTGGCGATCGGCTGGATGCTCGGCGGACTGGCGTTCGCGGGCATGTTGTTCGGGCCGAGCAGCTCGGCGGTGGTCGTCGCGTTGTATAGCCTCGGGCTGTTCTTCCTGATCGGACCGTATTCGGCGGCGCTGTTCTTTATCGGCGAAAGCTATCCGACTGCGATTCGCGGCACGGGCAGCTCGATTGTTCATGCGATGGGTCCGATTGGCGCGATTCTCGCGGGCGTCGGCGTCACGTCGATGCTCAATCATGGCGGCGACTGGCTGCATGCGGCGCTGTGGTTCGGCGCGGTGCCGTGCTTCCTGTCCGGCGTGCTCATTCTGTTCGCGCGGCATGTCGATCCCGCCGACGTCAAATAACCTGGAGGTCTTCGTGAAAGTTGCATTGGTGACAGGCGCGGCAAGCGGTATTGGGCAAGCGCTGGCGGTGGCGTATGCGGAACAGGGCGTGGCGGTGGTGGGCGGATACTTTCCGGGTGATCCGCACGATCCGCAGGCCACCGCGCATGCCGTGGAAGCGGCGGGCGGGCAATGCCTGATGCATGCGGTGGACGTGACATCGGCGGATGAAGTCGAGGCCTTTGCGCAGGCGGCGATGGCGCGCTTTGGGCGCATCGATTACGCGGTGGCGAATGCGGGCTTGCTGAGGGCATCGCCGTTGACGGACATGAGCGATGACCAGTGGCATCAGATGCTCGATGTCGACTTGTCCGGCGTCATGCGCACCTTTCGTGCGGCGGCGCGCCACATGACGGACGGCGGCGCGATGGTGGCGATTTCATCGATTGCGGGCGGCGTGTACGGCTGGGAAGATCACACGCATTACTCGGCGGCAAAGGCAGGCGTGCCGGGCTTGTGCCGGGCGGTAGCGATGGAACTCGCGCCGCGCAATATCCGCTGCAATGCGGTGATACCGGGGTTGATCGAAACGCCGCAATCGCTCGATGCCGTCAATTCGCTCGGACCCGATGGCTTGCGCGAGGCGGCGAAGGGCATTCCGCTAAAACGTGTGGGCGCGCCGCGCGAGATCGCGACGTTGATCCGCTTTCTCACGAGCGATGACGCTTCGTACATCACGGGCCAGTCGATCATCGCGGACGGCGGCTTGACTGTGCGCTGGCCGGGCTGAACACAACGTGGAGGCATGAATCATATGGCATCGACCTTTTCACTCGATGGCCGTCGCGCGGTGGTGACGGGCGCGGCGAGCGGCATCGGCGCGGCGATTGCGAAAGCGTATGCGGAAGCGGGCGCGCGTCTCGTGCTGGCGGACCTCAACGCGGCGCGTCTCGCCGCGCAAGCCGATTTATGCCGTGCGCAGGGCGTGCGTGTCGAGACCATTGCCGCCGATGTGGGCGACGAAGCGGGCGCGCATGGCATTGTGGACCGGTGCATCGAAGCGTTCGGCGGCATCGATATTCTCGTCAACAACGCGGGCATGTTGACGCAGGCGCGTTGCGTCGATCTCAGCGCGTCGATGTGGGACGAGATGATGCGCGTGGATCTGCGCAGCGTGTTTTTGTGCTCACGACGCGCGTTGCCCGCGATGACAGCGCAGCGTTGGGGGCGCATCATCAACGTAGCGTCGCAACTGGGCATCAAGGGCGGTGCGGAACTGACGCACTATGCGGCGGCGAAGGCGGGTGTGATTGGTTTCACCAAGTCGCTCGCGCTGGAGGCGGCGCCGGACAATGTGCTGGTGAACGCGATTGCGCCTGGGCCGATCGAGACGCCGCTCGTCGATGGCATCTCTTCGGCGTGGAAGGAGATGAAGTCGAAGGAGCTGCCGTTGCGGCGCTTCGGACGCGCGGAGGAAGTGGCGCCCACTGCGGTGCTGCTGGCGTCGGATCCGGGCGGCAATCTGTTCGTCGGGCAGACGCTGGGTCCGAATTCCGGCGATGTCATGCCCTGATGCAAGGAGTGGATGGCTATGTGCGGCATGTGCGGGTTGCTCGGCGGCGGGCGGCATTGGTCGAACACGGTGGCGGCGGGCGAAGGCGCGAACGCGCGGCGGCAACGCTATGTGCAGGTGGCGCATGCGAACCGCGTGCTCGAAGGGTATCGGCTGAGGCTCGCGGATTTTCATGGACAGTCGTTCGTGCTGTCATCGCCGACGGGTGCGCAGCTTATCGTCGAGGACTTCATGCAGATATGGAAGGCCGCTGAAACGATGCTTGGCAAACCGCTCGATCCGCTCGCCATGTTCGCCGATGACGACGAGGCGCGATCATGAGTCTCGCCTACGATGTCATTCCGGTCACGATCGTGACGGGCTTTCTCGGCAGCGGCAAGTCGACGTTGCTGGCCGATGTGCTCAAGGGCGATGCGGCGCGCGACACGGCCGTGCTCGTCAACGAGTTCGGTGAAGTCGGACTGGATCATTTGCTGATGGGCGAAGTCGAAGCGCAGACGGTGCTGCTCGACAACGGCTGCATTTGCTGTGCGATTCGCGGTGAACTGAAGGATGCGCTGGCGACGCTCTTCTCGCGACGCGCGCGCGGCGAGGTTCCGCCGTTCTCGCGTGTCGTGCTGGAGACGACTGGACTCGCGACGCCCGCGCCCATCGTCGCGACCTTGCTGGGTGACCGGATCGTGTCGAGTCATTATTCGATTGGCGCGATTGTCACTGTGGTCGATGCGCTCAATGCGGAGCAGCAACAGGCGCGTCATCCAGAATGGCTTGCGCAGGTTGCGGCGGCGGATCGGCTATTGATCAGCAAGGCGGATCTTGCCGGGGATGCTGCTGTCGATGCGCTCGAAGGCATGCTGGCACGATTGAATCCGGCAGCGCGGACCATGCGCCGCACGCAGCGTGACGATGCTTCGCTGGTGCTCGATGTCGCTGCCAATGTGCATGACTTCGCGGATTTGGTGCGCCGCTCAGGTTCGCGCGCTGTGCAAGCTGTTGACGATGCACGGCCGCTTGCGAGTTTGAATGCGCATCGCGGCAAGTTATCGGGTATCGAATCGTTTTGCATCGACTTCGATGAGCCACTCGACTGGCCCGTTTTCACGCTCTGGTTCACGATGCTGCTGAACCGTCACGGTGATAACATCCTGCGAGTCAAAGGCCTGCTTGCGCTCGAGGGCGCACAGCAGCCGGTTGTCGTGCATGCGGTGCATCATCTCGTGCATCCGGTCCTGCATCTCGATGCCTGGCCGGACGGCGTGAAGCATTCGCGTCTCGTGTTCATCGCGGAACATCTCGATGGCGATGCCGTCCGCGATTCGTACCGGCGTTTCAGCCGGCATCTTCATCCACACACAGCAGAAACCGTCGATTGAACACTGCTCGTTCGAGTCCTTCAGCACCCGCGGTGCATCCCTCCAAGGTCGAGTTACGCGTCCTGGGCACGAGCGTCACGCTTCAGGAACATATCCGCAAGCGGGCGGAACAGGATCTTGGCATCAAGCTGCGCTTTGTCGTGCAGGACGGCGGCAGCGTGCAGCGCGATGGCGTCATGCATCCGGATCGCTACGAACTGTACGACCAGTGGTTTCATAGCATCGATTGTTTGTGGCCGACGCATGCGCTTCAGCCTGTGGAGCTTTCACGCATTCGCCGCTGGGATGAAGTCAATGCGTTGCCGCGGACGGGTCGGCTCGCGAAGACGAAGGCTCAACCAGCAGGTGGCGCGGGCTGTGTGCCTGCCGATCGGCTGTTCGTGCAGGCGGATGGCACGCTTGCGCGCAAGCCAAGCGAGCGCATCAGCATGCTGCCGCTCACGCATAACGCGGATAGCTTCGTTTATCTGCCCGATTCGATGCCCGCTTCGCTCATCGATGGCGAAGAAAGTTGGGCCTGGCTTCTTGCGCCTGAACTCGCGGGGCGCGTGGCGTTGCAGGCGGATGCAGCTATCGGCGCTATCGATGCGGCGCTTGCTGTCGAGGCCAGCGGGCTGATGCGGTTTCGGGATATCGGCAACCTGGAGATCGAGGAGATCGACGGACTCATCGGGACGTTGATCGAGTTCAAGCGGCGCGGGCACTTTGCAGGGTTCTGGTCTAGCTTTGCTGAAGCGGCGCAGTTGATGATCGCCAACAAGGTCGTGATTCAGAGTATCTGGTCGCCGGCTACTGTGGAGCTTGAGCGGGCGGGGTTGAACTTTCGGTTGGCTCGGCCGCGTGAGGGGTATCGGGCCTGGTTTGGCGGCATCGGGATTTCGCGGCTGGCGCATGGACGCGTGCTCGATGCGGCTTACGAGTACCTGAACTGGTGGCTCGAAGGCTGGGCCGGTGCGACGATGGCGCGGCAGGGGTTTTATATCTCTAATCCCGAGCGGTCACGCGCGCAGATGAGCGACGCGGAATGGGCCTACTGGTACGATGGTGCGCGCGCTTCCGCCGAATTGCCAGGGCCTACGAGCAAGCATCTCGTGCCAGTCGGGCAAGTGCGGGATGGCGGCGGGTATGTCGCACGCATGAGCCGGATCGCAGTTTGGGATTCGGTGATGGATGAGCATAACTACCTCGTGCGCCGATGGACCGAGTTCATGAGGTCCTGATGGCGCAAGTGCTTCTATGCAGTTGCTTTCACGATGACAAGACGCGCAAGCGCTTCCTCGCATAAGGTTGTTGCATTGACCGACGCGACGCAAATCGCCGATACGCAGATCGAGGCGGATAGCCGGCTGCGATATCGCGTGATTCATGACCGGCTTAAGTCGGCTATTGCTGTTGGCGCGATTGTGCCGGGGCTCGTGTTGCTCGAAGGGCCTGTGGCGCGGTTGTTTGGGACTAGTCGGGTGCCGGTGAGGAAGGCGTTTGAGATGCTGCATGCCGGGGGCTTGCTGCATACGTTTGAAGGGCGAGGGTATCTCGTTGCTCAGGCAGATGGAGGAGTGCCGGAGCCTTTGCGCGTGCCTTTGTCCGAGGAAACGCTAGGGTTTGATCGCAGGCCGGAGCCGCTTTCGATTCCTTCCACCAGTGAGCGGATTCTTGATTCGCTCGAAGCGGCGATTTCGCTGGCTATCGTTTTTGGTCACTTCAGGATCGATGAGAGTGAAGCGGCTGAGGGGTTTGGGGTCAGTCGGGGGACGGTTAGGGAGGCGCTTAATCGGCTGCGGGATCGGGGGCTCGTGGAGAAGTCGGCTTACTCGCATTGGCTTTGTGGGCCGCTTACGGCAAGGGCGGTGGCGCAGGATTATGAACTGCGAGGGCTGTTGGAGCCGGCTGCGTTGGTGGCTAGTGGGCCTTTGTTGGGGGCTTTGGTGCTTGAAGAGGCTTTGGCGGATGTTGAAAGAGCTATCGCCGATCCGGATTCGGTTGATGCGGGGGAGTTGCATCGGCTCGAGACCACGCTTCATGACACGTTTCTAAGCCGAGCGCCTAATGGGAAGTTGCTTGCCGCTATTGGGCATGCGCATATGCCGCTTATCGTTAATCACGCGTTTTATGATGCTTTTCAGCTGCATCCGGATAGGGGGACGTTGGTGGAGCATCAAGTTGTGATCGAACGCTTGATCCGTCGCGAGTATCGAAAAGCCGCCGACGCGCTCGCCGAACATCTCCATAACGGGCAGGTTCGGACCAGGCAAAGGCTTAAGGTGCTTGCCGTGTTGCCGGATCCGGAATTGCCGGGGTATTTGCAGAGGGTGGCGTGAGGCGCTTTACTGCTTCGGGCGGTGGTAATGGCCGGAATTCGGCCTTTGCGGACGTTCGCCGGTCACGGGCGGGACGGCTGTTCAACTCTCAGCACCGGCCGTTGATACCACGGTCATCTCGAACGGTGGTTCGCCTCCCGACCAACGGGCAAAAGCGGCCAGTTTGGGGCACTCATCGATGATCAGCTGCTGACGCTCCAATGGCCGTTGTGTTCCAAATAACCGACAACCGCGTTCCCGCCGGTTTATGTAGCTTGCCTAGTCAAAATAGGGCTCTAAAACCCCTTCAATCCAGTTCATAAAAGCGCGTACACGCTGGGACAGGTTACGGCGATGCGCCACGACGAGTGACGCGGCGAGAGGCTCAGGACGTAGGTCTGGCAAGATTTCCATGAGCGCGCCACTTTCGATGTGATGCGCGAGCGCTGAATATCCCGCCTGGATCAGTCCGATACCTGCAAGCCCAGCTGCATGATAGGTCTGGACGCTGTTGACCTGCATCGAGGCGGGAAGCGGAAGCGACGCGTAGCCATCGCCGGATGGGTATTCCCAACCGGCATGCCTTGCACCGAGGGTTCGCGTGTAGCTGACCATCCGGTGCCTCTGGCTGCGCAGATCATCGAGTGTGCGCGGCATGCCGTACCGTTCCAGATATTTTGGACTCGCCGCATTTGTCATGCGCAACTTACCCAACGACCTTGCAATCAGCGTCTCATCCACAATGGGTCCCAGACGAAGCACGCAATCGAACCCTTCCTGAACCAGATCGACCCGCCGGTCGGTGCTGGAAAGTTCGAGTTCCAACTCCGGATGCGCCATCAACAGATCGGGGAGTGCGGGAATCACGACGCTTCGTGCCAATTCGGTAGGCATGTCGACGCGCAAGCGACCTCGGAGCGATGCTGCTTGACCGGAAAACATGGATTGCAACTCCTGTGCGTCGGCCAGCAAGTCTCGTGCGCGCAAATAAAAGGCGCGTCCGTCCTCAGTCAATTGAACGCTTCTCGTCGTCCGGTGCAGCAGAGCAACCCCCATCTCGCGTTCGAGGTCACGAACGACGATCGAGACCCGTCCTTTCTGAATTCCCAGACTGTCCGCCGCGCGCGTGAAGCTCGCCATCTCGGCCACACGGGCAAAAACCAGAAGCGCATGGAGGTCTTGCATTGTTATTTCAATGGATAACAGAGCGTCTAATTTACCATCATTTATCACCGAATTTGGTGTCAGTAGACTTGCTCTCCACGTCGCCCACATCGGGCAACCTCGAGAAAGGGAGCTTTTATGAGTCGACACACCTCTCAAGTCAGCGCGGTTGTGATCTACCACTCTGGCTATGGGCATACCGCCCGTATGGCAAGCGCTATCGCCGAAGGCGCCGGTGCGGCACCGATCGCGATCGACGCCGACGGAAACATTGGGGAGGACGCGTGGGCAAAACTTGCTACCGCAGATGCCATCCTTTTCGGCTCGCCGACCTATATGGGCGGCCCGAGCTGGCAGTTCAAGAAGTTCGCCGACGCATCTTCCAAACCCTGGTTCGACGGGGCTTGGCAAAACAAAGTCTTTGGTGGCTTTACGAATAGCGCGAGTCTGAATGGCGACAAGCTCAACACGCTCGAATATTTCTTCCTGCTTGCAGGGCAGCACGGAGGCATCTGGGTCGGCATGGATATCAAGCCCGCAAATGTGAAAGCCTCGACGCGTGACGACCTGAACCGCATGGGCTCATACATCGCACCGATGGCGCAGACCCCGGCTGACGCGTCACCTCAAGAAATGTCGTCAGGAGACCTCGAAACCGCTCGCCGCTATGGCGCGCGCGTGGTAATGATCGCCGGTCACCTGAGGCTTGGAAAATCTCAGATCATCTGAGATACGCGAGTGGGGAGCGCGACGGATTACAGCGCGCCGAATTTTGCATGAAGCTTGTCCCTTAAGGAACGACCTTGAAATATAAGCAGCTTGGCCGGACCGGCCTATATGTATCCGAACTGTGCCTCGGCACGATGACAATGGGCGGCAATGCCGACGCGGGCATGTGGGCGTCGATCGGCGCGCTTGGGCAGAATGAAGGGAACCGGTTGATCGCCCACGCGCTTGCTGCTGGCGTTAACTTTATTGACACCGCCGATATCTATTCTTTTGGCCAATCCGAACGCGTCGTCGGGCACGCGCTGAGAGAGCTTGGAGTGCCGCGCAGCGAGATCGTGCTGGCTACCAAGACAGCCGGAGTGATGGGCCCGAAACCCAATGACCAGGGGGCATCGCGCGGTCACATCATGGACTCCGTGCAGAAGAGCCTGGAACGGCTACAGGTGGACCACATTGACCTTTACCAAATTCACGCTAGCGATCCGGTCACGCTGGTCGAGGAGACGCTGCGTGCTCTCGACGACCTGACGCGGCAGGGACTGGTCCGTTATGTCGGCGTCTCGAACTGGCGAGCCGGCAAGATTGGTAAAGCGCTTGGGATGAGTGCAGCGCTTCACGCCACGCGCTTCGAGACGCTCCAGGCCTACTATTCAATCGCCGGACGCGACGTAGAACGCGAACTGGTGCCACTCATAGTCGAAGAGCAGATGGGACTGCTCGTCTGGTCGCCGCTCGCCGGCGGATTGCTTTCCGGAAAGTTCGGGCCCGGCGCACCCGCCGACCATGATTCGCGGCGCAGCACGTTTGATTTCCCGCCTGTGGATCTTGATCGGGCGTGGCAGTGTGTTTCGGTGATGCGCGCCATCGCCGATGCACGCTGTGTCTCGGTCGCACAAATCGCGCTGGCCTGGTTGCTCGCCAAGCCGCATGTCACGAGCGTCATTATTGGTGCCAGACGGGTCGAACAGCTCGAAGACAATCTCAGCGCGGTCGATATCGTCCTATCCGATCACGAACTCGCGCGTCTTGACGCCGTGGGTGCCCTGCCGCCCCACTATCCGGGTTGGATGATCGAGCATCAGGACGCGAGCAGGCTTCCTCGACCTTTCATGGCGGCCGCAACGAAGTAGAACCCGCTACCGCTTACCAACATCTCCGGTGAAGGCATTTCAGCGCCCCGACCCGGACGTGATTTAAATCTGCCAACTACCAATGGAGATATAGATGCCAAAAGGTTATTTAATTGCGCACGTTAGCATTTCGGATGCACATGCGTATGCTGCTTATGCTAAAGCTGCCGGCGATGCAATGAAAGGCTTCAGCCCAAAGGTCATTGCGTCTTCGGGACTTTATGAAAACCTCGAAGGCGAGGCCCACGATCGGCACGTGATCTTCGAGTTTGACTCGTTCGAAGAGGCCAAGCGTTTCTACCACAGCCCCGGATACCAGGCGGCCAGGGCGCTTAGGGCTGCGGCAGCGACAGGAACCTTTGTCATACTCGAAGGGAATTCATGACTCTCCCTGCATTTTTGGACGCAAGTACCGGGCTCTAAAACAAGCTCGGCAATACCTTTCGCGCGCACAGTTTCGACGCAGGGCGTTGCGTTTCGTTTAAGCCTGGCGACGTTGGACTATTTGGAACGGTCGCCGTCTCACGTGTCCGGCGAGTGACGGCTGCAACCTGGAAGCCGCCGGGTCGATCGGCAAGACTTCGTGGGGGTCGAAGCGTATGGGGTGCAGAAGTGGCTCGGCGAACTAGCGCTTGCGCTCAGGCAGGAGAGTTACCGGCCGCACCCTATCAGAAGAGTGTTTATCCCGAAGGCCAATGGCAAGCTGAGGCCGCAGGGCATTTCGACCTTGTGAGATCGGGTGTGCATGACAGCAGCGATGCTGGTGCTCGAACCGATCTTCGAAGCGGACCTTCCACAAGAGCAATACGCTTATCGCGCGGGGCGAAACGCCCAGCAAGTAGTGATCGAGGTGGAAGAGCGACTGCATCGAGGGCAGACGGACGTCGTTGACGCCGACCTTGCGGACTACTTCGGAAGTATTCCACACGCCGAATTGATGCTGTCGCTCGCGCGGCGCATCGTGGATCGGCGCGCGCTGCATCTGATCCGGATGTAGCTGGAATGCCCCGTTGAAGAAGCCGATAACCGAGGTCGGAGGAAACGCACGACAGGGGCCCGAATAGCAGACGTGGCATTCCGCAAGGCTCACCCATCTCACCACTGCTGGCGAATATCTATATGCGCCGGTTTGTGCTGGCATGGAAGACGCTCGGACTTCAGCGCAGTCTTGGTAGTCGAATCGTGACCTACGAGTATGATCTGGTGATCCTGTGCAACACGGGTAAGGCTGAGGAAGCCTTGCTGCGTCTGCGCGAGATCATGAGAAAGCTGAAGTGCTGAAGTTGACGGTCAACGAGGAGAAGACACGAATCTGCAAGGTGCCGGAAGGCGAATTCGACTTCCTGGGGTACACGTTTGGGCGGTTGTACTCTGCGACGACAGGCCAGCCCGTGTGGGCATGCGGCCGTCGAGGAAGGGTATCCGGCGCATGGTCGAAAAGATTCATGCGATGACCGCCCTCGAGACAGTGTGGCAAGAGACCACGGAGCTGGTGGGCAGGTTGAACCGCACGCTGCGCGGCTGGGCGAACTACTTCAAGGTAGGCTCGGACAGACGCGCGTATCGGGCGCTCGACAGCTACACCGCTACGCGGTTGCGTCGGTGATTACGAACAAGTACAAGGTTCGACGTCGAAGGGGCGGGACTTATCCTTCCCAGCACCTCTTCCGGCACTTCGGTCTCGTGCGTCGACTGGTCCATGGTTGTGAACCTGCCGTGTGTGAAGGCGAGATGTCCTGTCCGAGAGCCGGATGCGGGAGATCTGCATGTCCCGTTCGACGAGCGGGATGTGGAAACGGCGTTAGGGCGAGGTTATTCGGGCACCGCCGAACGAAAGAGGCGGCGACAGACAAACCGAACCTACTTCTACCGCGCCACATTTCGACTCTACCGACTTCGGCAATTCGATATTGACCGCGTCCGGCCAATATCTGACAATCGACCGCGATCACTTTGATCGTCAACAATCCGTCACGCGCGCTCGGCCATGTATCGCGCGGGAGGCGCGCCCAGCTTCTTACGAAACATCGAGACGAAACTACTCGCGCTTTCATACCCGAGGTCGTCAGCGACCTGCTGTACCAACGCACCGGAACCCAGCCATTGGACGGCTAGCATCAGATGAAGCTGCTGTCGCCAGTTGCCGAAACTCATGCCTGTCTGATTGTTCAGTGCGCGTGCCAGCGTGCGTTCACTCATACCGACTCGCCGTGCCCACGTCCCCATCGTACTCCGGTCAGCAGGGTTATTTTTCATCATGTCGACCATTCTTCGCAATCGCGTGTCGGTCGGCATCGGCAGATGAAGATTGCCCAGCGGCGCTATGGCGATTTCATCTAGAAGCAAGGTAACAAGATGAGACTCGATGCCGCCGCTCTCATACATCGATGGCAGGCTGGCAGAACGAATCAGCAGTTCGCGCAAAAGGGGGGTCGCGGTGAGCGCGCAGCTGGTCGTCGGCTGCGCCGACGCAATCCAAGGTTCGATGAAGGCGACATAACACTCGAGCGTGCCGGAGGCAATAAACTTATGAACGACGCCGCCCGGCACCCAGATCGCGCTTTGCGGCGGCACGATCCACAAGCCGCCATCGACTTCGCAAGTCAGCACGCCTTGCATGGCGAGCATGAGTTCAGCTTTGCGATGCTGATGAAAGCCCATCTCCTTCCGGTCTCGAAGGAGGGCGGCCGCTTTCTTATCTATCGATTTCATGTCGAAACCGACCGTGCCGAAGGTCACCACTGGACGAGGAACATCATCGGGGTCCAGCCATTCGGCTGGGTCTGACATCTGGCTGAGGACAGGCATGAGCAGGGGCGCAAACTCGCTTGGCAGGAATTCCACATATTTTGACCATATTTCCTGATGTTGCCGAGCGTAAGGTTCTCTAGCATTGCCTGAACGCTGACGACGCGTGCGTAAGAGGGGCGATTCGTCATCGTGCCTGACACTCCAAACCTTTTCCGATGGGACCAATCCATGAATTCTCTCAGTACCACGCGCGTCGCCCAGACCTTGCAGCAGATGTTTGTAGAGGCGGAACAAGCAGATCGCGCGTTGACGGCGCAATTTCAAGACGTCGAGAACTCCGAGCAAATGCTGGCAGACGTGATCTCCGCACATTTCGCCGAAGAGCAGAGGGACTTGCGTGGCTTTTACCATGGCTATGCCGACAACTATCTGAACGTGACCCAGGAATATGGGAAGTTTCTCTATCAATGCGCACGCGCTAGCAAGGCAACCCGGATCGTCGAATTCGGGACGTCGATGGGCATATCCACCGTCTACTTGGCGGCAGCGCTGCGCGACAACGGCGGCGGTCATCTGATCGGCACCGAACTGGAACCCAGCAAAGCAGCACGAGCGCGCGCCAGCCTGGAAGCTTCGGGCCTAGCGGACATGGTCGACATCCGAGTGGGCGATGCGCGTCAAACTCTCGCTGACATTCATGAGGAAGTCGACCTGGTATTGCTGGACGGCGCGTTCAGCCTCTACCTGCCGGTGCTGAAGTTGCTCGAATCATGTCTGAGAGCCGGCGCGCTGATTCTGGCGGAAAACGCGTTCGATCAGGACAATCCTTATCTGGACTACGTGCGCAATCCTGCAAACGGTTATCTGTCGCAGTCCATCCCGATAAGCCCGGGCCGGGGAAACGAATTCACCGTTGCTACCAAATGAATCGATGTGCTTTCAGTAGTTTCGGTCAATGAGATGTATTTTTCATCGCCTGAAAAGTCGGTTTGAACGAGTTGAACGTTCGCTTTAATGGATTGCGCTTGGATTGCGCGGCGCGGTTAATGTTGGCCGGACGCGATCGGCCGCCCGCGTCCGGCCAACAAGCGACCTTCGCTGGCGTCACTGATGCAACACCGGCGATGAATCCTCGAGCGGCGCGTCCAATCACTTAAAGGTCATTCACGTCTGTGTTGGGCGTTAGCTTCGTTTAAGTTTTGCCAAGCCCTCGCGAGCTTCGCGCGCCCAGCGATACTCAGGTCGCACGCCAAGTGCCTCGAAGGCGTCAAGCGCCTCAAAAAAATCATTGGTCGCCTCTTCGTTTTCGCCGCAGAGCGCATGAAGCTTACCTCGATCCACTAGGAGCCGAAGAATCGCCAGGTCGCGCGGCGGTAGGCTTGTTGAAAACCGTTGTTGCGCCAAGCCGAATAAGTTAGCCGATTCTGCATAGCGCCCAGCGTCGCGGTACGTGCACGCAATATTGGCAAGCATCGTAACGGTCCAAGGGTGCTCAGGACCAAAACTCTTTTCGTAGATCGCTCGGGCGCGCTTATGCAGCGCCTCAGCGTCCGCGTAGCGCCCGGTGTCGCTGCACACGTTGGCTATATTCGCAAGCATCGTAGCGGTCCAAGGATGCACTGGACCGAAAATTTTTTCGTAGATCGTCCGCGCGCGCTCAGCAGCGCCTCGGCCTCGGAGTAGCGGCCGCTGTCACTGTACACGTTGGCAAGATTAGCGAGCGTCGTGGCGGTCGAGGGATGTTCCGGGCCGAGGGTTCTCTCCTGAATTGCTAGGACGCGCTTATGCAGTGCTTCGGCCTCGGCATAGCGCCCGGTGTCGCGGTATCCGCAGGCAAGATTAGCGAGCGTCATGGCAGCCAAGGGATGCTCTTGACCGAGAGTTTTCTCCTGGATTGCCTGGACTCGCTTGTACAGCGCCTCGGCCTCGGCATAACGCCCGGTGTCGCGGAATACCCTGGCAAGATTGGCGAGCGTCTTGGCGGTCGAGGGGTGCTCTAGGCCGAAGATTTTCTCCTTGATCGCCCGTACTCGCTCTTGCAGTGCCTCGGCCTCGGCATAACGCCCGGTGTCAAGGTAAAGGCTTGCAAGATTACCAAGCGTCGTGGCGGTCAGCGGATGCTCCGGGCCAAGGACTTTCTCCCGGATCGCCCAGACGCGCTTAAACAGCGGCTCGGCTAGCGCATAGCGCCCGGTGTCGCCGTACACGCTAGCAAGGTTGGCGACCGTTGCGGTGGTCCAAGGGTGCTCTGGACCGAAAGTTCTCTCTTGGATCGCCTGGACGAACTCATACAGTGCCTCCGCCTCGCCGTAGCGACCCGTGTCGCGGTAGACCTTGGCAAGATTGGCGAGTGTCGTGACGGTTGAGGGATGCTCCGCACCTAGGGCTCTCTCTTGGATTACCCGGACGTGCTCATATAGCGCCTCGGCTTCGACATAGCGCCCAGTGTCGCCGTATAAGTTGGCAAGACTGGCGAGTGTCCTGGCTGTTGACGGATGATTCGGACCGAGAGTTCTCTCTTGGGTCGCCTGGACCCGCTTATACAGTGCCTCGGCCTCGACATAGTGGCCGTTTGATAATGCGGCGGCCGCGAGCCACGACCAGATGGTTGTTGTCAACCGGTGCTCTGCGCCATAATTGGTCTCTGCCAACGGAAGAACAAGCTGACACACTTCTTCCAAAATGCGCCATTTGCCTGCCTCATCAAGTCGAGGCATTTGAGTGCTGGCCCAATGAACCGCCTTTTTTTGGTCGAACTGAGATAAATGCCTGATCGCCGCCAATACGGCTGGCTCTTGTTCTTGCGCAACCGTGCTTAATTCGCTTGATCCGCTTCGAATATCGAACCAGTCAAACAACGCTTGATGGATGTCCCGGTACAACTCCGGTCTGTCGTCCTGCTCGCGTTTCTGCAGCGCTTTTCGCAACAGGTTGTGGACAAAGCGAAGCCCCTCTCTCTCTCTTCAGAAATTAAACTTCGGCCATAAAGACGAGACCAGTCTGTGCTCGCCCGACCACCAAGAAATTTGTCGCTTAGCATATCCAGCACCTCCGAATCGAGGGCGGATAGATAACTGGCAACGCGCAGGAGCTTATCGCTTTCGCCGTCAAGGTGTTCCAAAAACCGGGCAAGAATCTGTGGCTGATCGCTCCCAAAATCTTCGGGACGCGGCACTCTGCCTTGGGCTGTGATGTTCCGATAGGTCAGGGCCTGCAGCTCGAGATAAAAAGGCAAATAAGCTTCTGTCTGTTCATCTACCGTGTGGCTTTCACCACTAGAGGATCCAGCGATCATGCGTATTCGTATCGTTGATTCCTGAACTCGCCACTTGATAAGGAGCGCGTTAGCATCGCGCCGGTTCAAACCGCCGAGTAAATATTCACTAATGACATCATTCCAGCGCGCCTCCGGATCTATTTCGTGCCACCGCAACTTGTCTCGTCCAAAGATAATGAACATGACACCGGGCGAATCCTGGACCAAAAGCCTTACCCAGTCGTCGATGCGCAGGGCCCCGGGGCCATCTCTCAGGCCACGGCCGCGCCACAAGGCCTCGTAGGTGTCCAGCATGATAACTATCCGTGGCGGCCGCTTACGAGCTAGCGCGTCCATTAAGTCGGCGCCAAAACAACTCGGCAACCGACGAAGCAATGCATCCTGCGAAAGTTCGTCGATATCGTAGAGCGTCCGGCCGCCGCTATCATTCCACCAGTCGATGAACGTCTGCCCCGCTTTCCCTAGCAGCTTAGTACCATATTTGGTAATCAAGCTGAAGCCAGGTATGGCGTGCACCGCCCCGCCTAGCTCGCCCAGCGCGAACATCGCTTGAAGCAGGGAGTCGAGATAGGGCGCGCCTGCGGTGAAGAAGCGAGTTCGCAGGTCTTTGAGATCGACGTCTGGCTGGGTTAGCGCCAAGTAACGCAGGCAGGCGAATTCAAACGTCGGAAAGTGCAGTCCTGACGTCGCGTGAAGTTGTCCGCGGATCGCCAGCAGGGCGGTTGCGATGGCGCGATTGTTAGCGTTTTCAAAGTCAATGAGCGCGTGCGCGAGAGGAGGAATAGACCGCGCGGTCGCCTGCTTCGACTTCAAAATTCGATCGAACTCCTCGACCAGCGCGGTCTTGCCCTGGCCGCCGACTCCAAACCACGAAAGAATTCGATATTCCGCTGAAAGTTGAGGTTTATCAAGGTTCTCTTTAAATCTGGAGGGCGACAATCATTTTGGCCGGTGTAGCGGCGAAGGTTTTGGCCGGTGGGGAGAAGTCAGAGGCGGCGTAGCCGCCGGAGAGTTCTCCCCACCGG
>NZ_JARUXP010000002.1:952390-1169401 GCF_031451315.1 Caballeronia sp. LZ032 | reverse complement strand
AAGGAGCGACAACCATGACCGGATAACGACCGACAATCATCCCGGTCGACCGGCCAAAATGATTGTCGGTAAACCGGCCGTGCTGCTTGACGCTATCCAAAATCGCTTTTTTGACACCTCACGGTCGGTAAAAAGCTCACTTGGAAGCGGTTGCGGTTGCGAGTGCGTTGGCGTCGGCATTCCAAATACCTCTCATGAACGTGGACTAGTAGCCACATGGCGTACCCGGCAATGCGCAAAAATTGGAACGTGATGCATGAGCGCACGCCTCGAATCTAAGCCCTCAGGGTATCGCAGGTTGTCGGTTCGTTACAGTACTCGCTGCGCGCGGCTGAATGGCTGCTGTGCTTTGGAATGTGCCACAGGAGTCACGACATGGTGGCCGGCCGCTCCGGGTCGATTTCGCCTTTTGGTCGGGAGGCGAACCGCTGTTCGCGATGACCGTAGTTGTGAACGACCGGTGTCGAGGGGTTGAAGAGCCGTCCCGCCGGCAAACGACGAACGTCCGCAAAGGCCGAATAGCAGACCCGACACAATGCGGAGTTTGTTCAAGCCGGAGACCGTCGCTCTACGTCGCGATAGTACGGCGCACCTCAATCCAACTTCAGCCCGAAGTATCCCGCAACGCCCCAGGCGGAACAACAACCTTCACCCGCCCCGTCTTAACGTCATAAACCACCCCCGAGACGACGAGCCTATCGTCAAGATCCATGTTCGCGCGGACCGCAGCGACATCAATCGCCACAGCCTCATACGGATCGGTGACAGCGAGTCCATCAAGCTTATCCGCGCCAACATCGAGATGCTTCGCCAGCAAAGCGGGCGCATGCTTATAGCACCCGATGATCCCGCAATCCGTATGTTGTAGCAGCACAAGATTCCGCGCCCCATCGGGCCGACCTGCGGCCTTCGATACGACTCTCAGCACCGCGAGTGTCTCTAGCAGGTTCTTATTGACCCGCCCACCGACATTACGAATCACAGCCGCCTCACCCTGCTTCAACCCAAGCACATACGCAGGATCCACCCGAGGGTCAACACAACCCACGACGATGGTCCCCGTCGAAGGCATCATCTTCAGCTCGGGTGCGAACTCGGCGCTTACAAATTCGGCATTGCGTTCCAGCATGACATCGTTGAAGTCCATCTTGCCTGCTCCTATAAGTGACTCAAATCACACTAAGCTCAAACAATCTCCGTCTCATCGCCCATCGCAAACCCCGACCTCTCCACAACATGCAACTTCGGCTCCCGATCGATGACGAGCCCGAGCACATCCGGCCGACTGTAATGTCCTCGTGAATCCATCATCCGTTTGCGCTTATCGATCTGCCAGAAGTCCAGATCCGCGATGACTTCCCCTTCACCCTCCCTCAACGGCGCGCCCCCCAAATACTCTCCTTCAGGCGAAACAATCGCGGTAAAGCATCCGCTGGAAATCGGCCCGACTTGAGTCGTATTGGTATCGCGCAAGATCTGCTGTTGCTGCTCAGAAGTGAGCCATGCCGTAGCATTGACGACGAACGCCCCAGCCTCCAGCGCATGCTGCCGGATATTCACCGAAATCTGCTCCGAAAAAAGATCCCCAGCAAACGACCCCGGATACATGGCCGAATGAATCTCTTCCCCATCGGCCATGAGCGCATAACGGGCGAGCGGGTTGTAGTGCTCCCAGCAGGCCAACTGTCCAACCCGCCCCACAGCCGTATCAACAGCCCGCAACCCCGACCCGTCGCCCATTCCCCATACCATTCGTTCGTGATAAGTCGGCGAGAGTTTCCGACGCCGCTGCACGAGCGTGCCATCGGCATCAAACAGCAGTTGAGTGTTGTAGAGCGTCCTACCGTCGCGCTCATTGACGCCGATGGACACCACCATCCCCGCCTGCCGCGCTGCCTCGCCGATGGCACGCGTCGTATCCGAAGGCACCGTCACCGCCTGCTCCAGCAGCTTGTAATGCTCCGCCCCCATCGCAAACGGCGATTCAAGAAAGGAAAAGTACGGATAATAGGGAACGACAGTCTCAGGAAACGTCGCGAACTGAACGCCTTGTTTACCGAGTTCCAGAATCTTCCTTATGACCTTATCAACGGTCCCTTCCCGGCTATAGAGAACAGGCGCGATCTGAACGGCGGCGGCCCGAATGATTTTCGACATGGCGGCGATCCTTGTTGCTGCGAAGCGGTGAGAGAAGTGCTTGTACCTTAGCGTCGCGAGCTATTACGATCCATGTCGTTGTTGCCACCTTTCATGACATCTCCAAGCCCCAAAACCGCAGAACCGCAGGATCAACCATGCACCGTGTTGGCTTCATAGTGCCGAAGAGATTCCAGATGATGAGCCTCGCCGCCCTGACGGTGTTCGAGGTCGCGAACCTGCCGCACGGAGGCCAGAGCTACGACGTCCACGTGTTGTCTGAACACGGTGGTCCTGTCGAGTCATCGGGCGGCATGAAGCTGGAGACTGAAGCGTTCGGCGATGCCGCGTTCGACACGGTCATCGTGGGCTCGATCACGGAGATGAGCATCCCGTCATCGGCTCCCGCCGTAGTGGCTTTCGTGCAAGAGGCAGCAAGAGCATCGAGACGGATCACATCGATATGCAGCGGCGCATTCGTCCTGGCCGAAGCCGGATTGCTGGACGGCCGGCGCGCCACCATGCACTGGGCGCATGCAGCAGAGTTCAGGGCAAGGTTTCCAGACGTCATTACGCAGGAAGACCGGATCTACATCAACGACGGCCCCATCTGGACGTCGGCCGGAATGACGGCGGGCATCGATCTCGCACTGGCATTGCTCGAAAACGACCTCGGTGCGGAGACCGCGAAGAGAGTGGCGCGACTCCTCGTCATGAATCAGCGTCGTCTCGGCGGGCAGATGCAGCACTCCGCGCTACTCGACATGACGCCCAAGTCCGACCGTATCGAACTGGTCCTCACGCACATTCGCCGCAACCTGCGCAATCCGCTCACCATCGAGGAACTGGCCGACGTGGCCAACCTCAGTCCTCGTCAGTTCAGCCGAGCCTTCGCTGCCGAGACGGGGCAATCACCGGCCAAAGCCGTGGAACAGCTTCGCCTGGAAGCAGCGCGATTCATGATCGAGCAAGGCCGGCACACGATCAACGTGGTGGCGCAGGAAACGGGTTTCGCGGACCGGGAAAGGATGCGCCGCGCGTTCCTTCGCACCTTTGGTGTGCCCGCAGACGTCCTGCGCAGAAGCGCCCGGCGGGAACCGGTCACAGACAGCTAGCGAGCGTTATCACATCAATGCGCCATGGCCGCACGAGAACCCTGTTCCCCCCGAACCAGCATCCATCCCATCCCGCGCACATTCCGAATGAGCGCACGCCCATACCGCTTGCGCATTGAGTGAATGAGCACGTCGAGCGCATTGCTCTCGACTTCCTTGCCCCACCCATAAATCCGCTCTTCCAGTTGCGAGCGCGAGAGAATCGCACCAGGCCGCTCAAACAACGCATGCATCAGCGCGAACTCCCGCGCCGACAGCAACGAAGCCGCCCCATCCCTCCACAGCGTCCGATGATCGAGATCGAGTCCGATCTGTTCATCGCCGATACGCGACGTCGCATATCCCGCCTGGCGCCGCAGAACAGCACGAATGCGGGCGAGCACTTCACGCACATCGAACGGCTTGATCACACAATCATCCGCGCCGCTATCGAGGCTGCGCACACGTGCATGCGGGTCACTTGACGTCGTGAAGGTCAGAACAGGCACCTTGTTACCCGCTTCACGAGAAGCACGCAGCAAATCAAGACCCCCGCCGCATTCGAGTCCAAGATCGAGCAGCACAAAAGCGTAATAAGCCGCATGAATCGCAAGACCGCCGGCGCGCGAATCGCGCACCCAGTCGACTTGATAATCCGCTTCCTTCAGCGCACGAAAAAGGCTTTGACCGACTTGCAGATCGTCTTCAATGAGTAACACGCGCATGATGTCCCTTCTTTCCTGGCGACGGTCCGTCGCAATCAATTCAAGGAGGCTGAACAGCATCCGTTCATTCGAGATCCGAACTATGGTGAACAGACGCTTCAGAAGATGAGCCCGGCGCCGCGTTTTATTGAGTGCGATCAGTCGAGCAAGTGCAGTGTAGATCGATCATTTGTTCATGTCTGTCCTATCGAAACAGGACAGACATGCGAGGTGCATCAACCGAGCAATGCCGTCAGCGCAACGAGTTCGCGCTGCGTCGCGATGCCAAGCTTGGCAAGCGCGCGTTGCTTGTACGTCACCACACTGGCCGGAGAGAGTTCGAGCATCGCGCCCACGGTCTTCGCGGTCTCACCGCTTCCGAGCAGCTTCGCGACACAGCGCTCGCGCTCCGATAAAGCCGTATGCCACTTCACCGACACTTCCCGTGGCACGCGAGGCGTGGCGCATAGCCGTGTGTGAATGGAAACGAGCGAAGCGAGCAACTCAGTGAAGGCCCAGATGCGTGCCTTGTCCTGATCCGTGAAACAGCCCATTTCCTTCGAGCGATAGAGGCTGAGATAAGAGGTGTGCTCCACATCGGGAACGACGATGGACAACTTGTCTACCAGACCCGGCTCCACGAAGAAGCGTTCGAAATAAGCTTCATTGAAAGTGTATGCGGGCATCAGGGACCGCATCGCCGGCGTGCATGAGGCATCTCCGGAGACAGAGAATTCGCGCACCAGCGGATCTTCCCGATAGCATCCGCCGATATAGGCCTCAGTCAGTCGCGCACCAACGCCCCTGCGGCGGCTCGCAAACGCCGCCATTGCCGCATGACGCGGCTTGACGTTCACCAGTGCGCAGTGATCGATCTCGACCAGTCCTCCAAGCGCACCAATCAAGCCGATGCCGAAGTCCTCGGTGCCAGCCGAGCGCACACAGTGAGAGAAGGGAAGAATGCCTGCACAGTCTCGCGGGTTCATAAGATTGCTCATAGCCTTGAAAACGATGCCGTAGGGATCGCGCTCGAGCACCATGAGCAGATAGTCGACTGAGCGCAGGTCGTCTATCACTGGAAATGCGCGGTGCGAGCACCGCATCACTCCGTCTGAACCCGCTGGAAGCTTACTAACCGCCATATGTCCACTTGAATACCAGTGGTTCAGTGGGCGCTATCTTAAGAACGCCAATCAGGCCAGTCTTGGCGCTCTGACCCAAGAAAAGCGACGATTTCAGCACAATTTCATGATTCGGTATTCGCACGATCGTGCAACTGGTCATGGAGATGTCGCATCGCAGCAATTCAATCCGAACGTTCGGGACGGCTCGTCGTTTTTCGGCATGTGCGTGTCGCGGGCTGGATGGTTTCCGATCCCTCCGCGTGGCTGGCGCCCAA
Source organism: Caballeronia sp. LZ032 (assembly GCF_031451315.1). Lineage (NCBI taxonomy): Bacteria > Pseudomonadati > Pseudomonadota > Betaproteobacteria > Burkholderiales > Burkholderiaceae > Caballeronia > Caballeronia sp. LZ032. The sequence goes on along the minus strand of NZ_JARUXP010000002.1, from coordinate 1,164,068 downwards.
CCCTCGAGGCAACCGTCACACCCATAACTTTGCGCTAACAGATGCGGCCTACATTCATGACTGGACGCTGGTTCTCACCTGAGAAAGCAGATTGATCCAATTCACCTCACTTTGGAGAAGCATCATGAATGCAACTGTGAATCTGACCAACGAGCAAGTCATCAACGACCTCATCGCGCCGCAGGAACAAGCGTTCACGCTGCCCGAAGGCATCGTCGCCGACGGCACGGACTTCGTTCCCACTGTCCAGTACCTGATGTGACCGCACGCGGGGCGCGCAGTCGCTACGACGTCATGTAGCGGCTCGCCGCCCCGCGATTCTTCCGTTCATGCGGACGCGTCGAGCGTTCGCCAGTCCGATGAAAACCACTCCCCGAATTCTCCTTGAACCGGACCTGTGCCAAGACCTCGTGCTGCCATCCTCCGGACGCAGCACCCTCATACGGACCGCCTTGCAGGAGAACATGAAAGACTCTCTGCAAAAGGTTCTGCCGCCGATTGCTCGTTTGCTGCCGGATTCGGCTGCCGGTCTTGAGGATGAAGTCGAAGGACTGGACACCGCGCGCCGCTTTTCTCCGCGTCTGTACTTCGACTACTTCACGCTGCTTCAAGGCATGGCGCAGTCGGACGGTCGTGCCGTCGCCGCGCGCTGTGCAGCCTTGCGCAGGTGTCTGCACATGCCTTACGCGGATCGCTTTGAAGTTCGCGAACGGATGGATGAAATCGCGCTGTCTTTCATGCGCGCTCACCGGACCGCGACGCTGTCCGAAGCAAGTCATCTCGCGATCGACGCTCAAGAATCCGTTACGTACCCCGGATACACCGACAGCATTCCCCGCTGGACAGCCGCATCGGCGCGCCGTCATCTCGCGACGCTGCAAATGGCGCTCGCCGCGAGCGAGCCTCATCTCGCGGACGAGCTCTCCAGTCTGGTTTCCGTCGTGCAGTTGATGCCGCAGTCGTTTTCCGCCGAAGCCGCATCGAGTCTTGCGGCGTTCGGTACGGTCCTCGTGCGGCCGCCGATGGATTCGCCCGAGAAGTCCACGCAGTTCTTCTACTTCGATCGCATTGTTCACGAGTCAGCGCATATCTATCTGAACATGCTCTTGACCTTCGATCCGCTGCTGACGAATGGAGCGGCGCTTGCCGAGTCGCCTGCACGACAGACGCTGCGGCCCTTGAAGGGCGTTCTGCATGCGCATTTCGTGTTCTTCCGTCTGCTGCATGCCTATCGGCACGCGCCGGATGCTATCCGCAACACCGAGGCGCCCTGTCCGTCGCGTGCCGAGATGGATCGCATGAGCCTGTCCGCGCTGCCGCTGTCCTTTGCTGCACGAGAGGCGGTCTATCTCGACAAGTTCATTCAGGGAGACTCGATCCTCCGGTCATCGGCGGCATTCACGCCGTGCGGCCAGCGCTTTTTCGATGCAATGACGGAGACCCTGTGTCATGTGTGATCCTCCATTGCGCGTGCTCGAGCAACGTCTCGTCGAACGCCTGAGCCAGTTGAAGCCGTATCCCGACACGCTGCTGGAGATGGGATGCGGCGAAGGCCGTACGCTGCTTGCCCTGAAGCACGGGCACAACCTGCACGTCAGTGGCGTGGACGTTCACGAGCCTTCACTGTCCGCCCTGAAGCACGCCGGCGTCGATGCACGAGCGTGCGACATGCGCAGCCTCCCATTCGAAGACAACACCTTCGACTGGGTGCTGATCGCCAACTCGCTGCACCACATTGCCAATCCGAGGGACGCCATCCGGGAAGGCGCGCGCGTGGCCCGCCACGGTCTTGTCATTTGCGAGCCATGGCTCGACCAGACGATCGCCTCGCAGCGCACGACTTACACACTATGCGAGTGGTCGAACTCACTGCTGCAAAGCTTTGGCTTCTTTCATCGCGCCGGTCTTTCCGCTGGCGAGATTCTGGAATCGATCGACTTCGCCGCAGCGTCCGCCGAAGTGCATCAGGAACTGCACATTGCACGCTGGAACGTGCAGCAATGGCTGGCGGATCTCGAGCCCTGGATCGACAAGCTGTCCCACGATCATTACCTGCGCTGGCGCCTCAATCAATTGCTCAAGACCTTGCCCGTGAGCGCGGCGACCGAAGCCGGCCAGACGATCGTCGTCATCAAAAAGGCGCCCGCGCGCGCAGACTCCTTATCTTCGTAGAGGCACTTTCCGTGAAACTTCAAAGGCAAGTCATTGTTATCGTCGGTGCGGACCGCAAGGGTTTCTATATCGGGCCGACGTTGCATGGGCGTGGTTATCAATGCGTGCATGTGAGAACAGGTCCGATGGCAGCAGACGCCGCTTCAGCGTGCCCCGACTGGTGCAGCCGCGAGATCCAGCTGACGTCGCACGATGACGCGGCAATCCTCCAACTCGTCTCCGAGCTGAAGCCCTATCAGGTCAAGGCTATCGTCGTGGCGGGGGACAGCGGCGTCATTCCTGCGAACAAGCTGGCGCAGTTCTTCGACGTTCCGTGCAATCCTGCCGGAAGTGCACGCCTGCATCGTCACAAGTACCACATGGTCGAGGCGCTGCGCCTCAATGGTGTTCCGTGCGCGGCGCAATTTCATTCGCATGATCTCGACGCCATCCTGACATGGTATGAAACGTCCGGCTTCAGGCGCGTGGTCATGAAGCCCGCGCTCGGCGCGTACTCGGATGGCGTCGGCATCTGCGAAAGCAAGGCCGAGATTGCCGCGATCTTCGAGCGCAATATCGGCCGCCTGAATGTGGTGGGCGAGACCAAGGATGAATATGTCATCCAGGAATATCTCGAGGGCCGCCACTTCGTCGTGAATACCGTGTCGGTAGCAGGGCGGCACTTCGTGACGGATATCTGGCATGAAGTGAACCATCACCGGGGCACGCAGATCATCGACGAATACGCGGACTCGGTGCGCCGCGACGCCCCCGATTTTTCCGTTCTGTCGGCCTATGTGCACGACGTTCTCGATGCCTTGCAGATCCACAACGGCGCGGCTCACACCGAAGTCATGCTGACGGCAGACGGTCCTCGTCTGATCGAAACGGGTGCGAGGCTGGCGGGTGGCATCGACTACTCGGTCGTCGAGGAATGCCATGGCTATAGCCAGGTCTCGGTACTGGCGGACAGTGTGATCGCGCCTCATCTCTTCGAGGCGAGACAGGCGGCGTGCGTGACGGCGCCCGCGCGTCATGCCCGCTTCATCTACATGAATTCGCAGTTTGCCGGTACGGTGGCCGAACAGCCCCACCTCGCGCGCTTCCTGTCCGTGCCGGGCCTCATGAGCATCAAGCTGACATTCGCAAAGGGCGCAAGGCTCGAACGAACCGGGCAGACGTTCGGACATCCCGGTTACGCGATGCTCGTCGCGGATAGCCCGCAAGAACTGGCCCGCGACTACGCTCACTTCCGCGCGATGGAAACAAGCTTCTTTTGCGAAGCCACGAACGCCGGCGCAGACTCTGAATGGGAGCACGCAGCATGAACCACACTTTGTGGCTACGGGCCGAATACAGAACAAAGGAACGTCGGACCCCGCTGATTCCCGTTCATGCGGGCATTCTGGTCAAGAACGGTTTCACGGTATGCGTCGAATCATCGGAGAAACGCATCTATCCCGATTCCGCCTATTCGGACGTGGGATGCACGCTCGTCGAAAGCGGCAGCTGGCGTTTCTCCCATCGTGACACGCTGGTTCTCGGCCTCAAGGAATTGCCGGATGCAACGTTCCCGCTGCGGCATCGGCATATGTACTTCGCGCATGCCTTTGAACGGCAGCAGGGAGCGGCCAGTCTGCTCGCACGCTTCGAACGCGGCGGCGGCTTCCTGTACGACCTCGAACAGATCAAGGACAACTTCAGCGCGCAACTGGTCACGGGCGGCGCAGGTTTTGCCGGCATGGCCGCGGCAACGGCGTGCCTCGACATCTGGAAGCAAAAGCAAGGCGTTCGCGCCGGGCGCTACCATGTGCCGGAGCAATTCACGAGCGTGAATGAACTCGTGCGTTATGCACGAGCCCTTGTGCGCGATGATTTCCGCGCGCCGCGCACGCTGGTGATCGGACATCAGGGTAAATCCGGCAGCGGCGTGACGTGGCTGCTCGACGAACTCGGACTCGCGTACGATCGCTCACCGAAAATCACGCAGGATCATCCCGAACTTCGTGAACGGCTTCACGACTACGAACTCGTCTTCAATTGCATCAAGCTGGCCGCCGATACGCCGCTGTTCCTCAACGATGCAATGATCGGCCCGCATACGAAGATCAGGTTGATCGGCGACGTGAGTTGTGAAGCAACGCATCCGCGCAATCCCATTCCGCTGTATTCGGCCCCGACGAGTTTTGCCGAGCCGGTCTGCCGCGCGAAGTCGGGCATCGAGATCATGGCCATCGATAACATTACCGCGATGCTGCCAGTGGAATGCAGTCAGATGCTGAGCGAGCAAATCTTTCCTTATCTTTGCTATTTCATGCTTGCAAGAGACGTGCACGACGCTTCGCCTTTTCAGCGCGTGGCCAAGGCATTCCACGCCGCCTGCATCGATGCGAGACGCACTGAATCGACGGCTGCCTGACGCACTTCAATGCGACGACACATACTCCGCACCATCGAACGCCGCCGGTATGGCAAAACTCTCGCGCATGCGTCGGGTTTCCGCGGCCGGCGTCAGTCCGAACAAGCGCTTGAATTCGCGATTGAACTGCGAGGCGCTGACATAGCCCACGGCCATGCACGCGGCCTCCGCCGTCAGTTCCTCTCGCACCATCAGCAAGCGTGCCTGATGGAGGCGCGTCGACTTGACGTACTGCATCGGCGAGACCTGGGTGATGGTCTTGAAATGGCTATGGAAGCTCGGCACGCTCATTCCGGCTTCCTCGGCCAGTTGCGTGACGTCGAGCGCCTGCGCATATCCGGCATGGATCATCCGCAATGACTTGCCGATCCGCCCGAACTGTCCGCGCATGGCCAGCGCCTCGCGCATCGCGCTGCCTTGCGCGCCGGTGAGCACCCTGAAGTACAACTCGCGCAGCAGGCCCGGACCCAGCACGGCGGCGTCCAATGGCCTGTGCAGCGCTTCGAGGAAGCGCAGGACGGAGCCCTGCATTGCATCGTCCATGGGCGTGGACATCATGCTTTGCGGCGCCTGCACGGCCGCCGCGACGCCCGTGCGATCGATCTCCACCGCAAGCTCCGCTGCCAGCGTGAAGTCGAGATGGAGATAGAGTGCGAGCAGGGGGCGCTCGGCGCTTGCATCGGTTTCCATGCTGAACGGCACGGGCACGGACACCGCCAGATAATGATCCTCGTCGTACAAATACAGGCGTTCGCCGAAATAGCCGCGCTTGCGTCCCTGACACACGATCACGATGCCCGGGTCATACAGGACCGGCGTGCGTGCCAGCGGCCGGTCCGAGCGCAGGATGCGCACACTGGGCAAAGTAGTGAGGTTATAGCCTTCGTCGGGCGCGAGCGAGCGCAGCAGCGCAATCGTGCGTTTGCGGCCGGATGAGGACTGATTGCTCATAGTTTTAGGCAACATAAATAGCGATTTGTGGCTGATCCGTCTCGCCAAAGCATACTATTCTGCCTACTCCGAAACACATCACGGAGAAAATATTCCATGGCATCCACCCAGAAAACCCTGCTCATCACGGGCGTCAGCAGCGGCTTCGGCCGGGCGCTCGCAGTGGAGGCGCTGGCGGCGGGACACAAGGTCGTCGGTACCGTGAGAAGTGAAGAAGCGAAGCGTGAATTCGAGGCTTTGTCTTCGAACCACAGCGCCTTCGCGCGCGTGCTGGACGTGACCGACTTCGACGCCATCGAGCCTGCTGTCGCCGAGATCGAGCGCACCATCGGTCCTGTCGACGTGCTCGTGAACAACGCCGGCTATGGTCACGAAGGCGTCATGGAGGAATCGCCGCTGTCCGAGATGCGCAAGCAGTTCGACGTCAACGTGTTCGGCGCGGTCGCAATGATGAAGGCCGTCCTGCCCTTCATGCGCGAACGTCGGCGAGGCCACATCCTGAACATCACGTCGATGGGCGGCTTCATCACCATGCCCGGCATCACCTATTACTGCGGCAGCAAGTTCGCGCTGGAAGGCATCTCCGAAGCGCTCGGCAAGGAAGTGGCGTCGTTCGGCATCGCCGTGACCGCCGTTGCGCCCGGCTCCTTCCGCACCGACTGGGCGGGCCGTTCGATGCGTCGCACGCCACGTTCCATCGCGGATTACGATGCGGTCTTCGATCCGATCCGCCAGGCGCGCGAGGAGAAGAGCGGCAAGCAACTGGGCGATCCGCGCAAGGCGGCGCAGGCGATGCTCACCGCCATCGCGTCCGGCCATCCGCCTGCGCATCTCCTGCTCGGCAGCGATGCGCTCGGGCTCGTGAGAGGCAAGCTGTCCGCCATGGAGAGCGAGTTGCGCGAGTGGGAAACCGTGACGGTCTCGACGGACGGCTGAAGCAAGCGTCACTGCCTGCCCGGTCAAAGAAATAAAAAATAATCCGGGCACGCCACAATATCTCCGTCCCCGAAACGTCATCACGGGTATGGAAACGCCGCACACCCCGAGTCCACTGCCGGAACAGGATCGTGAAATCGCAGCTGCCGTCGCCCGTGAGCGGCCGCGGCTGCGCAACTTCATTCGCCGGCGGGTGATCGATCAGGACGACGCCGAGGACATTCTCCAGGACGTGTTCGAGGAACTGGTCGAGGCCTACAGGCTGACGGATCCGATCGAGCAGATGGGCGCATGGCTGTTCCGCGTCGCGCGCAACCGGATCATCGACCGGTTTCGCAAGAAGAAGGAAACACCGCTTCCCATCGACGACAACGAGACCGATGAAGACTACCGGCTCGACCTCGCGCTGCCTTCGCCGGAAGCGGGTCCCGAAGCCGCGTACGCACGCGCCGCGCTGCTTGCAGCGCTACAGGCCGCGCTGGACGAACTGCCTGCCACTCAGCGCGATGTCTTCATCGCCCATGAACTCGACGGCCGCAGCTTCAAGGACATTGCGGCTGCGACGGGCATCGGCATCAATACGCTACTGGCGCGCAAGCGTTATGCGGTGCTGCATCTGCGTGCCCGCTTGCAGGCGTCCCACGACGATTTCGAATCTTGAACGGAAGGAGAGATGACATGAGGTTTCGCCGCAAATTTTTCGCCAAGGCAGTGCTGTTCGTGCTTTTCATCGCGGCAGTGGGCTGGGTGGTCATGCGACTGTACAACTGGGTCGTGCCGGGGCTATTCGTCGATGCCCAGATGATCGACTATCCGCGCGCACTTGGCCTGCTGGTTCTGTGCCGCATCCTGTTCGGCGGCTTTCGGGCACGCGGCGGACGCGGCGGTTGTCACGGAGGCCGGCACTGGCAACGCTGGCAGCGCATGACGCCAGAAGAACGCGAGCAACTGCGCGACAAGATGAGCGCCGCTTCGCGCGGCAATCCGGAAAGCGGTCTGTGAATCCGTCACTCGATAGATTGATACCATCGGCTCATTCACCGCTCATTCCCGCTCATGTCATCTGCTGAAGCTTCCACCCGCCGTCTGGGTCCGCTCTTCGCGCTCGGTCCGTTCCTGCGCCCTTATGCCGGGCGCTGGGCGCTCGCGTTCCTGGCGCTGCTGACCTCGGCGGGCGCGACGCTCGCCTTGCCGATGGCCTTTCGCTATCTGATCGACCGCGGTTTCGCGAGCGGCAGCCGCGCGCATATCGATCGTTATTTCATTGCGCTCTTCATCGTCTCGCTGATTCTCGCGGGCGCGACGGCGCTGCGCTTTTACTGGGTGTCATGGCTCGGCGAACGCGTGACCGCCGACCTGCGCCGCGCGGTCTACGATCACATCATGCGCATGAGCCCGCAGTTCTTCGAGTTCACGCAAACCGGCGAAGTCCTCTCGCGCCTCACCACCGACACCACGCTGATCCAGACCGTGGTCGGCACCAGTCTCTCGCTCGGCTTGCGCAACGCGCTGCTGGCTGCGGGCGGCATCGGCATGCTGGTGCTGACGAGCCCGGTGCTGTCCGGCTACATCATTGCCGTGCTGATCGTGGTGGTCGCGCCCATCGTGTTCTTCGGGCGGCGTGTGCGCCGGCTGTCGCGCGCCAGTCAGGACACGGTCGCGAACGCCAGCGCGCTGGCCGGCGAAGTGCTCAACGCAATGCCGACCGTGCAGTCCTACACGCAGGAGACGGTCGAGTCGAAGCGCTTCGGCGCGGCTGTGGAAAGGGCCTTTCAGACCGCGCTGGCCCGCATCCGCGCGCGCGCCGCGCTGACCGCCGTGGTCATCGTGTTCGTCTTCGCGGCCATCGTGTTCGTGCTCTGGCTCGGCGCACAGGCGGTGCTGGCGGGACAGATGTCGGCGGGACAGTTGTCGCAGTTCATTCTCTATGCAGTGTTCACGGCGGGCGCCGTTGGCGCGCTTGCCGAGGTCTGGGGCGATCTCCAGCGCGCCGCCGGCGCCACCGACAGGCTCATGCAACTGCTCGCTGCGCGCTCGCCGGTCACGGAGCCGTCCACGCCCGTGCCGATGCCGTCCAAAGGCGAGGGCATCCGTTTCGATCAGGTGGGCTTCTCGTATCCGTCGCGTCCGGGCATCGAGGCGCTTTCAGCGTTCTCGCTCGCGGTGCGTCCCGGTGAACACGTCGCGCTGGTCGGGCCTTCCGGCGCGGGCAAGACGACGCTGTTCCAGCTGCTGCTGCGCTTCTACGATCCGCAGTCGGGCACCATCTCGATCAACGGCGTACCCACGCGGCATCTGTCGCTCGACACGTTGCGGCAGTCGATCGGCGTCGTGCTGCAGGACTCGGTGATCTTCTCTGGCAGCGTGCTCGACAATATCCGCTACGGCATGCCCGATGCGTCGTCCGAGCAGGTGCGCCGCGCGGCGGACATGGCGGCTGCGGCGGACTTCATCGAGCAGCTTCCGGAAGGCTATGACACCTTCCTCGGCGAGCGCGGCGTGCGGCTCTCGGGCGGGCAGCGGCAGCGCATTGCCATTGCACGCGCCATTCTTCGCAATCCGCCCATCCTGCTGCTCGACGAGGCCACCAGCGCCCTCGACGCCGCCAGCGAGCGGCTCGTGCAAACCGCACTCGATAACGCCGCGCAGAACCGCACGACGCTGGTCATCGCGCACCGGCTCGCCACTGTGCAGCAGGCCGACCGCATCGTGGTGATGGAGCATGGGCGGATCGTCGCGCAAGGACGTCACTCGGAACTGTTGCGCGACTCGCCCTTGTACGCCCAGCTTGCAGCGCTCCAGTTTGGTGCAATGGCCGCCAGCGACGCCGTTTAGAACATTCCGCTAAAACTCTGCCGCTCGCGTCTCAAGTTTCTCCTGACAGGGCCGTAATGTCTGAAAATAACTTTTCAGCAGGCACTTAAGGGGATACATGTTTTCGACCATTCGTTCGCGCGTCGTCACGGCCAGCATTGCTGTGCTGGTGATCGCGCTCATTGCCAACGCCGCGCTCAGCTATACGGTCGCACGTTCCTATAACAACAAGACGATCAGCGAGAACCTGTCCGCCGTGGCGAGCGGCCATGTCAGCGGGATCGGCGAATGGATTGCGTCGAAGAAGCAGATGATCGTGTCGATCCAGGATGCGGCGCTCTCGCCGGACCCGGTGCCGCTCTTCAAGCAGATTGCAGCGGCGGGCAATTTCGTCAACGTGCTCGCCGGCTACGAGGACAAGACTTCGCTCTTCTCCGAACCCACCAAGCTCCCGCCCGACTATGATCCGCGCACGCGCCCCTGGTACACGGCGGCGGTCAGCGCAGGTGGCCCGGTAGTCACGGCGCCGTACATGGATGTATCGACGGGCAAGCTGATCGTCGCGTTCACGCAGGCGCTGAAGCGTGACGGCAAGCTCGCGGGCGTGGTCTCGGGCGCGGTCGCGATGGACTCGGTCATCGACAACGTGCTCTCCGTGCACCCGACGCCCGCCAGCTTTGCCGTGCTCGTGGACGGCAAGGGTTCGATCGTCGCGCACGCGGACCGCAAGCTGACCGGCAAGCCGCTCACGGACCTGTTCCCGGACCTGTCGGGCACGGCGTTGAAGAACCTGATCGGCGCAGCCGAGCCGCTCGATACCCACGCCGGCACGCAGGACGTGCTCGCTCATGCGCGCGCGGTGCCCGGCACGGACTGGACCCTGATCATCGCGCTCGACAAGGCCGAAGCCACTGCCGGCATGCGCTCGATGATCGTCACGTCTGCCATCGCGCTGTTCGTGATCATTGCGCTCGGCGCGCTGATTGTCGGACTGGTGACGTCGATTGCGCTCAAGCGGCTCTCGTCGATTCGCGACGCGATGGATTCCATCGGCTCGGGCACGGGCGACCTCACGCAACGGCTGCCCGCCGACGGCAACGACGAAGTCGCGCAGATCGCGCGTGCCTTCAACACCTTCATCAAGAAGCTGCATGACGTGATGACGCGCGTGCGGGATTCGAGCGAATCGGTGCGGCTTGCATCGAGCGAGATCGCGGCGGGCAATCAGGACTTGTCGGGCCGCACGGAATCGGCGGCGGCGAGCTTGCAGCAGACGGCGGCGTCGGTGGAGGAAATCAGCTCGACCATTGCGCACTCCACCAAGGCCGCCAATCAGGCCAACGTGACGGCAGCATCGGCGGCGGCGACGGCGTCGGCGGGCGGTCAGGTGGTCGGCGAGGCGATCACCATGATGACCGAGATCGAGGATTCGTCGAACCAGATCGGCTCCATCATCGGCGTCATCGATGCCATCGCCTTCCAGACCAACATCCTTGCGTTGAACGCGGCCGTCGAAGCGGCGCGTGCCGGCGAACAGGGACGCGGCTTTGCGGTGGTGGCGTCGGAAGTGCGCGGGCTTGCTGCGCGCAGCGCTCAGGCGGCGAAGGAGATCAAGAGCCTCGTGACGTCGACGGTCGATGCCGTGGCGTCCGGTTCGACCCAGGTTCGCAGCGCGGGCGAGACGATGAACGAGATTGTCGGCAGTGTGGCGAATGTCTCGACCATCATGGCAGAGATAACGGATGCGGCGAACGAGCAGACCCGCGGCATCCAGGAAGTGAACAAGGCCGTGTCCCAGCTCGATCAGATGGTCCAGCAGAATGCGGCGCTCGTCGAGCAATCGGCGGCGGCGGCTTCGGCCTTGCAGACGCAGGCGATGGAACTGGCGATGGCCGTGAGCGAGTTCAAGCTGTCGTAGTTCTGACTGACGCGTGGCATGCCGGTTGCGTGAGTCCGGCTCATGACCCTCTGACAACCACTATCAGGAGCATGAGCCATGACTACATTGACCCTCGAACAAGTCGCCGAGAAGATGGCGGACATCGACTTCGCGATGCTCTCCACGCGCGCGCTGAATGGCAACATCGCCGTCCGGCCGATGAGCAACAACCGCGATGTCCGCTTCGACGGCGACAGCTACTACTTCACGTCGGAAGAGACGCACATGGTGAAGGAGATCAAGGCGGACGCGAAGGTTGGGCTGTCGTTCACGGGCGCGACGGGCGCGGGCGGGAAGCCGCAGTTGTTCGTGGCCGTTGAAGGCAACGCCGAACTGATCCGCGAGAAGCCCGCGATGAAGGAGCACTGGAACGAAGACATCGCGAAGTGGTTCTCGGATGGCTTTGCAACGCCGGGTATCGTGCTGATCAAGGTGAGCGCCGAGCGCGTGCATTACTGGCTCGGCGAGGAAGACGGCGAGATCGTGTTGTAATTTGCGATGCAACCGCGCCATCCTTGCTGATGGCGCGGTAATTACCTGCAGGCGTTCAAGGCGTCAGCACCACCTTGATGCAGCCATCCTCCTTGTCCCTGAACGTTTCATACATCTGCGGTCCGTCCTCGAGCTTCATGCGGTGCGTGATCACGAACGACGGATCGATCTGACCTTCCTCGATACGCTTCAGCAAGTCTTCGCTCCAGCGATTGACATGCGTCTGGCCCATGCGCCACGTCAACCCCTTGTTCATTGCAGCGCCAAAAGGAATCTTGTCGATCAGTCCGCCATAGACGCCGGGAACGGACAACACACCCGCCGGCCGGCAAACGTAGATCATCTCACGCAGCACATGCGGCCGGTCGCTTTCGAGCATGACGGCTTGCTTGACGCGGTCGTAGATGCCATCGAACGAGCGCGTTGCGTGCGATTCCATGCCGACCGCATCGATGCATTTTTCCGGTCCCTTGCCTTGGGTGAGGTCGCGCAACCGGTCGAGCACGCTTTCTTCCTTGAAGTTGATGGGAATTGCACCCGCTGCCTGCGCCATGGCCAGGCGCTCGGGAACCTGGTCGATGACCACCACCTGCTTCGCGCCCAGCAGCACAGCGCTGCGCACCGCCATCTGTCCGACGGGGCCCGCGCCCCATATCGCGACCGTATCAGTCGGCTCGATCTCGCAGTTCACCGCCGCCTGCCAGCCGGTCGGAAAGATGTCGCCGAGAAAGAGCACTTGCTCGTCGGTGAGTGCGTCCGGAATCTTGATGTGTGTCTTGTCCGCAAAGGGAATGCGCACGTACTCCGCTTGACCCCCGGCATAACCGCCCGTTAAATGGGTGTAGCCGAACAGGCCGGCAGTCGTGTGGCCGAATAACTTCTCCGCCGTGTCCTTGTTGCGATTGGAACGCTCGCACACGGAAAAATTGCCGCGCTTGCATTGATCGCACTCGCCGCACGTGATGGTGAACGGCACGACGATCCGCTCGCCAATCCTCAAAGCCGTGTTGTCGTGGCCCACTTCGACCACTTCTCCCATGAACTCGTGGCCCATGACGTCGCCGTGTTTCATGCCGGGCATGAAGCCGTCGAAGAGATGAAGGTCCGAGCCGCAGATGGCGCAGGTCGAGACCTTGATGATGGCGTCGCGCCCGTGTTCGATCTCCGGATCGGGAACCGTGTCGTAGCGAATGTCTTTCTTGCCATGCCAGACGAGTGCTTTCATGTCTACCTCCTGGCGCCTTGCTGTGGATGAGAAGACTGTGCAGGATCGGGTTCGAGATCCGGATCCTTGTGATCGTGCTCGGGCGTATAGGCGCCTTCTTCCGGATGATCCTTGCCCTTTGGAACCAGGCTCGCGTCCATGTTGCCGTGTTCGCGCTGCCGTATGGTTCCGTCGGGCTTTTCATCGACATCGCCGGCGCCGAGTTCCTCGCGCCGCTGGTCGGCCCGTTCGACGGGATCGGAAGGTTCGTTGTTCATGGTCGCTCCTTCGTGGCTGTGTAAAGAAGACGGCGCCCCTCAAGGCGTCAGGCGCTTCACCACTTCGCCTTCCGCATCGAGAATCACATTCGGGCGCGGCGCGTCGGCGGTATCACTGACGTCGTAGACGATCCGCGCGTGGTCGGTGCCGCGAGGCGTAACGAGCGTCGCCATGACGTCTGCCGCGGTGGCATGCAACGTCTCCATTGCTTCCGTCGCGTAGTTCAGCGCATAGCTCGGCCAGCGGGCAAACAACGCAGGTTGATCAGCTTCTCCGGCGAGTGCCGTGTCGATCGTCTTCCGGTTAAGTTCGCTGAACTGCCTCAGCGCGTCGTTCATTGTCAGCGACAAGCGCAGACAGGTCTCGACGTTGGCGCGGTAAAAGTCAAGGCTCGGCGGGTTGAGCGTAGGTGACAGCATGGCTACTCCTGAATAAGGTCGTCGAAGCAATGCCTCGGAGGCGGCACCCGCCTCCGAGGCGCACTCTTACACCTGGTTGGCCTTGCCCGCACCGAGATCCGCACCCGTGGTCGGATCCGCCGCCGGGTCCGACGCCGTGCGCGACGCCATGGCCTGAAGCGTCTCCACATCCTGCTCCGAGACATTCACGGTCGCCAGTCCATCGCCGCCATCCACGGCCGGCTGCGGGTCTTCGATGAAGCGCCAGTCGCCGCCTTCGTTCCACGGACCGCGCATGTCTTCGCCCTTGGACATGTTGTAGTAGACGCTCGTGAACTCTGGATTGCCGGGCAACTTGCCTTGCGGGAAGTTCGGTTGAATGGAATGCAGCGCCTTCTCGAAGGACTTCTGGTGCGCGATCTCACGCGTCATCAGGAAGCCCAGCGCTTCCTTGATGCCGGGGTCGTCAGTCACGTTGATGAGGCGTTCATAGACGATCTTCGCGCGCGCTTCGGCGGCGATGTTCGAACGCAGGTCGGCGGTCGGCTCGCCGATGGTGTCGATATAGGCCGAGGTCCAGGGCACGCCCGCCGAGTTCGTCAGCGGCGCGCCGCCGCCATAGAGAATCGACGTGATATGCGAGTCATTGCCCGCGCCGGTCAGCGAGCGATACATCTCTGCCTCGGATTCAACGCCCTCGGCCAGCTGGCCCTTGGCGCCCTTGTTCAGCATGGCGACAATTGAACCGATGATTTCGAGGTGACTGAGTTCTTCAGTGGCGATATCGAAGAGCAGGTCCTTGCGGCCCGGATCGTCCTCGGCCACGGCCTGAGTGAAATAGCGGCAAGCGGCGGCGAGTTCGCCTTGCGGCCCGCCGAACTGCTCGAGCAGCAGATTGGCCAGCCCCGGATTCGGGGAAGCAACGCGAACGGTGTATTGCAAACGCTTGTTGTGCACGAACATGGCGGAAGCTCCTTATCGTAGGGACGAGCGCAGTCCTTGCGCGGACTGCGCAAATGTCGAAGATGAAAAGTGGTGCTCGAAAAATTGACCGAGAGGAGCGCCATGGCGTCACTTGCAGTCTTGCTTTCCGAGTCTCAGCGCGACGAACGTGCGCTGGCGTGATGCGGCGAGCCGCTGTTCAACGAAGATGAGCCGAGCCTTGAGTGATCGATGCTCGGTTGCATGATCAGTCGAGCAACGGTTGTGCCCGCGGATCGAGCGACCATGCATATGACATCGGTCACGCCGGGCACACTCCGCTGACCGATTCGATCGGACGTGCACTTGGAAAGAAGTACACGTTACACTTTGAATATCGCGCCCCGATGACCTGAGGATGCCACTCAGGGCGAAACAGATTCCATCGATCGACAAAGCTATCGCTTCGAATCCATGACAGACCCGAAACCTCCCCGCATTTCTTCCGGCCTCACGGCCCTCGATGACATCCTGAACGGCGGCTGGCCCGCCAGCAGGCTCTATCTGATCGAGGGCGCGCCGGGCTCGGGGAAGACCACGCTGGGTCTGCAGTTCCTGCTGGACGGCGTGGCCGCCGGGGAGACCGTGCTCTTCATCACGCTCTCGGAAACTTCTCAGGAGCTGGATGAAGTGGCGAACGCGCACGGCTGGTCGATGGACGGCATCACCGTCTTCGAGATGGAAGAAGCCGAATTGAAGCTCGGCATCGACGGCGACCAGAGCATCCTGCATTCGTGGGAGATCGAACTCGGCGAGGTGATCCGCCATATCACGGAACACGTCGAGCGCGTCAAGCCGTCGCGCATCGTGTTCGACAGCTTGTCGGAATTGCGCCTGCTCGCGCAGGACCCGCTGCGCTTTCGGCGCCAGTTGCTGTCGCTCAAGCACTTCTTCAACAACAACGCCGCCACCGTCCTGCTGATGGACGACATGAGCGCGCGCGGCATGCATGACGTCGATCTGCACAGCCTCTGTCATGGCGTGCTGACGCTGGAGCGCCTCACGCTCGACTTCGGCGTCGCGCGGCGGCGCCTGCAAGTGCAGAAGCTTCGGGGAAGCGCGTTTCGGGAAGGTTTTCACGATTTCGCGATCCGCGAGGGCGGTCTGCAAATTTTTCCGCGCCTGGTTGCGCTGGAACATCACGCCGAATTCGTCGGGGACGTCCTGCCGAGCGGCTCGGCGGCGCTCGATGCATTGCTCGGCGGCGGCCCGCTGCGTGGCACAAGCACGCTGATCACGGGCCCCGCTGGTACCGGCAAGACTACGCTGTCCCTGAAATATGCGGCGCAGGCGTGCGCACGCGGCGAGCGCTGCGTCATCTACGAATTCGACGAACGTATCGGCACGCTGCTCGTGCGTTCGAGGGGCATCGGAATCGACTTGCAACCGCACATCGATGCCGGTCTGCTGGAAATCAGGCAGGTTGACCCGTCCGAGATCTCGCCCGGCGAGTTCACGAGCCTCGTGCGTTCGGAAGTCACCCACAACGATGCGCGGCTCATCATCATCGACAGCCTGAACGGCTATGTGGCCGCGATGCCGCAGGAAAAACAGCTCATCCTGCAACTACACGAGTTGCTGTCATTCCTGAACCAGCAGGGCGTCGCGACCTTCCTCGTCAATCCGCATCAGGGTTTGATCGGGAACATGCATTCGGGCTCGCTGAACATCAGCTATATCGCCGACGCCGTCATCCTGCTGCGTTTCTTTGAAGCCGAAGGGCGTGTGCGCAAGGCGCTCTCGGTGCTCAAGAATCGCGGCAGTCTGCACGAGAGTACGATTCGCGAACTGGTCATCAGCTCGCGCGGGCTGGAGTTGAGTGAACCGCTGACGCGCTTCAACGGCGTGCTGAGCGGCACGCCCACCTACATGGGCGGTGCGGCGGGACTCGGCAAGCAGCGCGATTCGGTCCAGTTTGGCGGCGAGAACGGCGTTCCCTTGGAATGAAGGCATTCTCGCGCCTTATCGTCATCTTCGCGCGCTTCGGACGCGACGCGCAGACAGCCGAAATGCTGCTGCGCAAGCGTGCAATCGCCACGACGACCGTGCACAGCTTCGACGCGTTCGTAGAGGCTATCGATCCCTACGTGGGCGGCGTGCTGCTCACCGACGAGTCGCTGTCCGGCGCGGACCTTTCCGTGCTGGCGAACAAGCTCGACGCGCAGCCGTCATGGTCCGACGTGCCATTCATCGTTCTGACGCAGCGCAGCCGGTACGAGAGTGCGCATCATCGGCGCCTCGCGGGGCGGCTGCCGGCGCGCATGACCAACCTCGTCTATATCGAGCGGCCCGCGAGCGCGCTTGCGTTGACGAGCGCCGTCGAGGCCGCGCTCTCCGGCCGCGAGCGACAGTTCCAGATTCGCGACGAACTGCGAGCAGCGGCGACCATGAACGAACGCCTGAGCGCCGCCGAAGAGCGGCTGGCGCGCAGTCATGCCGAGCTCGAACGGCAAGTTGCAGCCCGTACGCATGAACTGCGCGAGACGAATCGCAGGCTGACGGAAGAGGTGCAGGAGCGCACGCGCACGGAAGAGGCGCTGGCGCACGCGCAAAAGATGGAAGCGGTCGGCCGGCTGACGGGCGGCATCGCGCATGACTTCAATAACCTGCTGATGGCGCTGGTCGCCAATCTCGAACTCGCGCGCCGGAAGCTGGACAGCGATCACGCCGTCCTGCCGCTGTTGAACAATGCGCTGCGCGTGACGGAGCGCGGCTCGAAGCTATCCGGCCAGCTGCTTGCGTTCTCGCGCATCCAGAAGCTGGTCCTGCAGCCGGTGGACATCGACGCACGCATGCGCGACCTCATGGACCTGGCGCGTCACTCACTCGGTGTGTCGCATACGATCGAAGCGCATTTCGCGGCGGAGTCGCACTTCGTGATTGCGGATTCGAACCAGATCGAACTTGCCATACTGAATCTCGTGAACAACGCACGCGACGCCATGCCGGGCGGCGGCGTCATCACGCTGTCCACGTCTACACGCATGCTGGACGAGCCGGACGCGGACCTGCCTTCTGGCGAGTATGTCGAGATCAAGGTGTCGGATACGGGCACGGGCATCAGCGAAGAAGCGCGGCAACGTATCTTCGATCCGTTCTTCACCACCAAGCCGGTGGGCAAGGGCACCGGGCTCGGGCTCGCGCAGGTCTGGGGGATCGCTCACCAGTGCGGCGGCACGGTCAAGGTGGACAGCGAGTTCGGCAAGGGCGCGTCCTTTTCGATTCTTCTGCCCGTCGCCGGATCGGAAAGAGAAGAGCCGGCCGGGACCCTGCCCGTAGCGGACGGGACCGCGGGGGACGCAGCGGGCGCGGAAGGGACGTCTGTCCTCATCATCGATGACGACGACAACGTTCGCGAATCGCTGGTCGCCGGCCTCGAGATGGACGCATTCGAAGTACGCGATGCGCGCAGCGGCACCGAAGGGCTTGCGATGATCGGCGAGGACTTCCCGAACGTACTGGTCGTCGATTACGCCATGCCCGCGATGAACGGCGCGGAGGTGGCACGCGCTGCGCAGAAAATCCGGCCCGGCTTGCCCGTCGTCATGGTGACCGGCTATTCGGATACGGCGGCGCTGGATGGCGTGGCGAACGCGGAAGTGCTGCGCAAGCCGTTTTCGCTGGCTGAGCTGAGCCGGCATATCGCGAGGCTGCGGCGCTCCACGGCGCGACCGTCATCGTAGTCGAAGCGATCAGGGAGGAAGCATGAGCGAAGACGGGCGAGCGTGGCAAGCGCAGGTGATCCGCGAGTTGAACGTGGCGGCAAGCTTCGCTGTCGACAGCGAACGCGAGCGCCGCATCGGCTTCCTGTGCGATTACCTGATGTCGCACGGATTGCGGACCTATGTGCTGGGCATCAGCGGCGGGGTGGATTCATCGACGGCGGGGCGGCTCGCGCAACTGGCCGTCGAACGTCTGCGCGCGCAAGCGTATGAAGCACGCTTCGTCGCGGTCCGGCTGCCGTATGGCGTGCAGCGCGATGAAGACGACGCCCGGCGCGCGCTCGAATTCATACAGCCCGACGAGACGCTCGAAGTCAACGTCAAGGGCGCATCGGATGAGATGCTCGCGGCGCTCGAACTGGGCGGCGCGCAGTATGCCGATGACTTCCAGAAGGACTTCGTGCTCGGCAACATCAAGGCGCGCCAGCGCATGATCGCGCAATACGCGATAGCGGGCGCGCGAGCCGGCGTGGTGATCGGCACGGATCACGCCGCTGAATCGCTGATGGGCTTCTTCACCAAGTTCGGCGATGGCGGCGCGGATGTGCTGCCGCTTTCGGGTCTGACGAAGCGTCGCGTGCGCGCGCTGGCGATGTCGATGGGCGCTTCGACGCAACTCGCCATGAAGGTGCCGACGGCCGATCTCGAAACGCTCACGCCGCAGCGTCCGGACGAGGACAGCTACGGCATCACCTACGAAAACATCGATGACTTCCTGGAGGGCAGGGAAGTCAATGAAGCAATCCTGACGACGATCCGCCGCTTCTACCTGGCAACGCGTCACAAGCGCGCATTGCCGGTGGAAGTCGGCGCGTAACTTTCCTTTCAGCTTTCATGTCCTTACCGCCCATTGCCCCTGATCTTTTCATCAAGCAGATCAACGAGCTTCTACCGGATAAACAGGGTTATACGCCGGACCTCGTCGTCTTCCTGACGCCGCGCGGATGCCAGGAGCCCAAAGCAACAGGATGGGACTGGCAGCCTCACTCACCCGAGACAGATGCGGCCGTCAAACAGGCATTCGAGGACATCCGGCACCTGCACGGCTTCTAGAAGCATCACGCCTGCGGCGGCTGTCCGTTCGAGGCGCTGAGCCCGCCATCCACCGGCAAATTCACGCCGGTAACGAAGCGCGCGTCGTCGCTTGCGAGAAAGGCGATGACGGCCGCGATATCTTCAGGCGTCGCCACGCGGCCGAGCGGAATGCGCTCTTCGAACTTCGCCATCAGCTTTTCATTGCCGAGCATGTCTTGCGTCAGATCGGTCGCGGTCAGGCTAGGGCAGACCGCGTTCACGCGCACGCCATCGCGGCCATGATCCATGGCGAGGGCGCGCGTGAAGTTGGTCACGGCGCCCTTGGCCGCGTTGTAGAAACTCATGCCCCAGTCGCCTCCCAGTCCCGATACCGACGACACATTCACGATGCAGCCCCGCGAATCGATCAGATGCCGGATCGCCGCACGGCAGCAATAGAACACGCCGTCGAGATCGGTGGACATGACCGCGCGCCAGTCGTCGAGCGAGGCTTCGTCGATGCGCCCTGTCGGCGCCACGCCCGCGTTGTTGACGAGGACGTCGATGCGGCCAAAGCGGTCGATGGCCGCGTCGATCAATTGCTTTGCGTCGTCGGGCTTCGAGGCGTCGAATGTGTGCACGAGCGTGCGTGCCGGATCGAGATCGCGCGCGAGGCGGTCAAGCTTCTCGCGTGTGCGGCCGGCCAGCACAACCGAAGCGCCTTCGCTTGCAAAGCGCCGCGCCGTGCCTTCGCCGATACCCGAGCCTGCGCCCGTCACGATGACGGTTTTCGCTTCAAAGCGGGCGGTGTTGTTGAAGTCGTTCATGACGGATGTGGAGAGAGGGGTGATGGAGCCTGCGGTGCTGCAAGTGTCGTTCCACTTCCGTTTCGGGTTTATTCACGAGTGACGATGACGCCTCGGCGCGCTAAGCGCCCGACCGGACGTACACGAGAATGACCGAAAGCGTCACGAGCGAGGCAAGCGTGGTGAACAGGATCGTACGTGACGTCACCTGCGCTTCCCGTCGATAGAACTCCGCGAGCATGAATGGCCCGGTGCCCGTGGGCAATGCGGCGAGCACGAGCGTCATGTTGACCATCGGCGTCGGCATCGAGAAGACTCGCGCGGCGAGCCACCATGCAAGCGCGGGTTGCAGGAGCAGCTTGGTGCCCGTGAGCAGAAGCGCACTCCGTTGTGTAGCAACCGCGGCCCTGCGCTCGGCGAGAAACAGACCCAGGCTGACCAGCGCACACGGACTTGCGGCGCCGCTCAGGAGTTTGAGGAACGCGACCACGCTATCGGGCAGCGCAACATGCGCAGCCGAGAACAACACGCCGGCCAGCGGCGAGACGATCAACGGATTCCTGCCCAGCGAGACCAGCACCTTGCTCGCGAGTTTGTGCGGCCGCCGCTCGGCTTGCAGGCTCAGTTCAATCAACACGATCGCGACGGCGAACAGCACGCATGCAATCAGGATCGTGGCGATGGTGGTCGGCGTGAGACTCTCCGGGCCGAATGCCATGAGGCACAGCGGAAAGCCCACGTAACCGGTATTCGGATAAGCGCCCGCGATGGCGTCGATGCTCGCGTCCGCGAGGTGCAGGCCGTTGATCATCCGGTAGGCGAGGATCAGCAGGAAGGTCACGCCGCCGGCGATGCTGAAGACGGCGATGAACGCGGGCTGATCGAGCTGTTTCCACGTGGCATGCGCCATCGTGTTGAAGAGCAATGCCGGCAAGGCCAGCCAGACCACGAAGCGGTTGAGTTCGGAGGCGGCCGTGGGCCCGAGCACGCCGCGCCTGCGGCAGACAAAACCCGCCAGGATGAGCGCGAAGACGGGAAGCAGGATCCCAAGCGTCGAAAGCATGATGCAGTTATCGAGAAAGAAAGAACGGAGCAAGGGTAATCCCTAGGGGAGATACAATCCAATACCGTCTTCGACCCCTTTCGAAACCTTTTTTGCATCGATGATCGATTTCAAGCGCTTGCGCTACTTCGTGGTTCTCGCCGAGACGCGGCATTTCGGGCGCGCAGCGGCGCGGCTGCATCTGTCGCAGCCGCCGCTCAGCCGGCAGTTGATCGCGCTCGAAAAGGAACTGGGCGTGAAGCTGATCGAACGCGGGCCGCGTGGCGTGACGCTGACGGCCGCCGGCGAGCGCTTCCATATCGATGCGAAAGCCGTGCTAGCCGCGCTGGAGCAGGCGCAGACGAACTGCCGGGCGGCGGCGGCGGGAACGGCGGGCGCGTTGTCGCTGGGCTTCACGATGTGCGCCGCCTACAGCGTGGTGCCCGGTTATGCGCGGCGCTTCAGCGCGGCCTGTCCCGATGTCGATGTGAGTCTTCGCGAGGTCGTCTCGAACGATCTGTCGCAGCGGGTCGTCGACGGCAGCCTGGACGCGGCCATCATGTTTCCCGGCATCTTCGACAAGAGCCTCACGACCGAGACCATCTTCTCGGAGCCGTTGTGCGTGGCGCTGCCGCGCGGGCATCGGCTGGCGAAACAGCGGCGCATCAGGATCGCGCAACTTGCGGAAGAAACCTTCGTGCTCGCCATGGAAGAAGTGGCGCCCAAGTTCAGGGCCGTCATCGACCAGCATTGCCGCTCGGGCGGTTTTGAACCGGTCGTCGGCTTCGAGGTGCAGTTGCAGCAGACCGTGCTGAGCCTCGTCAACGAGGAAGCGGGCGTGGCGCTCGTGCCGCGGTCGATGAGCAAGGCGAGGCTGGCCGGCGTCGTGTTCCGCGAACTCGTCGATGCGCCGTGCGTCGAGCAGGTGCTCGTGTGGTCGCGCGCAAATCGCAATCCCTGCCTGAAGCAGTTCATCGAGCTGGTGCAAGGGGCGGAAGCTTGAAACGGTCGAGTCCAGCGGTATGCGGCTTGCTGTGCAAGAGCTACGTCAATTTCATGGAGGTCGATATGGCCGGAG
This sequence comes from Caballeronia sp. LZ032, assembly GCF_031451315.1. Lineage (NCBI taxonomy): Bacteria > Pseudomonadati > Pseudomonadota > Betaproteobacteria > Burkholderiales > Burkholderiaceae > Caballeronia > Caballeronia sp. LZ032. Next base: position 1,141,842 of record NZ_JARUXP010000002.1, on the reverse strand, counting down.
ATACCGCTTACAAGCCGGGCGAAATCGTGAAGGTCTCGGGAATCTATTCCGTGGTCCACGATGACGGCAAGAATACGTTCGAAGTCACCTGTGTCGAAGGCGAGCACTTCCCGCCGACGCGCAGTGGCAAAGGCGCGCATTTCGAACTGAAGTACGGGGCGACTCATTCGCACAAGCATGACGAGTTGAAGGGCACGGAAGCGCGCAGCTGATCAACGAAGTCAGCGCAGCGATGGGGGCGGCAGCGGCAGTAGAATGATCGCCCCGCATTCGGCCGGTGCGGCTGCCGCGTGCATGTTGCCGTGCATGCCATGCATGCCGTGCTTGCGCCGAGCGCGGGACAGGTGTCACGACCTATCCCACGCCCGAGGCCCCCATCATGCTTGCCGCCATCGCCACTCTGCTCGTCTTCCAGTGTCTCGGAGAAGGGCTCTCCTACCTCTTCAGCATTCCCGTTCCCGGTCCCGTCGTCGGCATGCTTCTGTTGCTTGCCTGGATGACGCTGCGTCCCGCGCAAGCCGCCGCACTCGAAGGCACTGCGCTTGAACTGCTCCGGCATCTGTCGCTGCTGTTCGTGCCGGCGGGCGTCGGCATCATGGTGTCGGCGAGCGCGTTGCGCGGCGACGTGCTGGCCGTCGCGCTCTCCGTCGCCATCAGCACGGCGCTGGCCATCACCGTCACCGCGCTCGTCATGCGCGCGATGCTGCGGCGTCAACGCCGCTTGTCTGATCCGACCGGAGGCCGCGCATGATCCCGGCTCCCCGTTTCGGCGCAATCTGGGTCTACCTCGCGGCCACGCCGCTGCTGGGACTCACCATCACGCTGCTCGCCTATCTGATCGCGCAGCGCATCTATGCCGCGTGCCGCTTCAATCCGCTCGCCAATCCGGTGCTGATTGCCGTGGCGATCGTCGTCGTCGTGCTGAAGACGAGCGCGACGCCCTACGACACCTACTTCGACGGCGCGCAGTTCGTGCACTTCCTGCTCGGACCCGCGACCGTCGCGCTGGCGCTGCCGCTCTATCGCCAGCTGCTGAATCTGAAGCGGCTGGCGATACCCATCGTCGTCAGTCTCGTCGCGGGTTCTTTGACGGCGATCGTCTCGGCGGTGGCCGTGGCGAAGCTGCTCGGCGCATCGCATCAGTCGATCGCCTCGCTGGCGCCCAAGTCGGCGACGACGCCCATCGCGATGGCGGTGGCGAAGGAAATCGGTGGCGTGCCTTCGTTGACGGCAGTGCTGGTCATCACGACGGGCGTGTTCGGCGCGGTGATTGCGCGGGGTCTGCTCAACCTGCTGCGCGTGACCGAGGTCGAGGCGCGCGGCTTTGCGCTGGGCGTGGCGTCGCATGGGATCGGCACGGCGCGCGCCTTTCAGGTCAGCGAGGAGATGGGCGCGTTTGCGGGACTCGGCATGGGGCTGAACGGCATCCTGACGGCGTTCGTCGTGCCGGTGCTGCTGCCGTTCCTGTCGCGGCTGTTTTAACGCGGGCAGGTCCGTACGTTGCTCGGCAGTGTTTGTCCCCGCTCCGGGACGTGACGTTGTTGATGGCTTGGCCCGCGGTGTTTCAGCGGGCTTTTTTTTCGCCGGCTACCAAGAGCAATGGAAGCAGGCAGGGCACAGGCGACGTGGCATTCGCATTGCTGTCGCATCAGGACCCATGTGAATGTCAACCGAGGAGACTCTCATGAAAGCCAGCCCCGCCCTGATGACCCTGTGTGCTTCCGCGCTGATCGGCATGACGCCGCTTGCCGCCATGGCGCAAACGCAGGCCGCGAGCACCACGCAGGCCAACGATCTGCCTGAAGTCGACAAGGCGTTCGTCCAGGCCGCCACCCAATCCAGCTCCACGGAGATCGATACCGCCAAGCTCGCGACAAGCCAGTCGCAGGACAAGGACGTGAAGAACTTCGCGCATCACATGATGATCGACCATACGAAGCTGACGTTGCAGCTCAAGATGGCCGCGCCGCATGGTGTCGCGGTGCCGAAGGACAACTCGGATACCTCGGTGATCGATGCCCTCAAGCCGCTGAAGGGCAAGGAGTTCGACAAGATGTATATCCAGAAGGTCGGCGTGGAAGGACATGAGAAGGCGGTTGCCGCGTTCCAGAAGGAAGCGCAGGAAGGCCAGAATGCCGATCTCAGGAAGGCCGCTCAGAAGGCGCTGCCCACCATCCAGAAGCACCTGAAGATGGCGCAGGATCTGGCGGCCATGAAGGGCGTGCAGTAAGTCGGAGCGGTAGCGGTGACGCGTCGATGCTAGAGTCCTGATCGACGCGTTCACCTTTCTCTCTTCGATGCACAGCACGCCTTCCTCTTCGGTTTCCACTGACGTCGCCGTCATCGGTGCAGGCATCGTCGGCCTGGCGGTCGCGCATCACGTGCGCAAACTGGGCCGCAGCGTCACGCTGATCGATCGCGCCGAGCCTGCATCGCAATGTTCCATGGGCAATGCGGGCGCGCTCTCTTACCATTCCGTCGCACCGCTGGCGATGCCGGGCGTGTTGAAGAACGCCATGTCGATGCTGCGCGACGAGGACGGCCCGCTCTATCTGCCGCCGTCCTACTTGCCGCATGCAGCGGGCTGGCTCTGGCGTTTCGTGCGATCGGCGGGCGAGAGCCGCGTGCGCGAGATCGCGAGCTCGCTGAGCGCTTTCTTCGACAGTGCCGAAGCGGATCACCGTGAACTCGCGGAAGAGGCCGGTTACGCGGCCGGCCTGCGGACGACGGGACAACTGCATCTTTACCGCTCGGATGCGCAACTGGCCAAGGACGCGCTTGGCTGGGCGCTCAAGACCGAACATGGCGCGAAGCTCACGCGTTTGTCGGGCGGCGCGATTCAGGACATGGAGCCCGACGTCTCACGGGACTACACGCTGGGCCTGTTCGTCGAGAACGATCACTCGGTGCTCAATCCACACGGCTATGCGCTTGCGATTGCGCGCGCCGTCATGCAGGCGGGCGTGAGCTTCAGGCGCGCGGAAGTGAAGGCATTGCGTCCGGAGGCGCAAGGCTGGGCGCTGACCCTCGCGGACGATTCGACCTTGTTCGCGCGCGACGTGATTGTGGCCGCGGGCGCCTGGTCCACGCATTTGCTCGCGCCGCTCGGCGTGCGTGTGCCGCTGGAATCGCAACGCGGTTATCACGTCCACGTGCCGGAGAGCGGCACGCGCCTGTCCCGCACCGTTGTGCTGACCGACCGCAAGGTCTTCATCACGCCGATGGACACCGGCTTGCGCATCGCGGGCACGGTGGAATTCGGCGGACTGGTGCGGCAAGCGAATCCGCGCCGCGCGGCGTTGCTGGCGCGGCATGCGAAGGAAGGCTTGCCCGCGCTCGATCTGCTCGGTGGATCGAGCACCTGGATGGGCCACCGGCCCTGCATGCCGGACTCCATGCCCGTGCTCGGCGCGGTGCCGCGTCACGCCGGGCTATGGCTTGCTTGCGGTCACGGGCATCTCGGGCTGACGGGTTCCGCGACTACCGGGCGTCTGCTGGCGAAGGCCATTCACGGCGAGGCTGTGCCCGAACTCGATCCGTTCTCGATGTCGCGCTTCGGCGGCTAGTGACGCACGGCCCGAAGCGAAGGTTCAAGCATAAGGCGGCCCGCCGCCATCCACATACAGCCGCGTGCCGGTGACGAAACGCGCTTCATCTGACAGCAGATAGGCTACCGCCGACGCGACGTCTTCCGGCGTGCCCGGTCCATCGAGCGCGGTGAGACGCGTGGGCTCCGCGTCGTTCTGGCCCGACGCCATCGACGCGAAACGCGGCGACTGGATCGGCCCCGGCGCGACGGCGTTGACGCGCACGCCATGCGGCCCGTACTTGCGCCCGAGTCCTTGCACGAGCAAGTCGAGGGCTGCATTCACGCTCGAACCCGGAAAGTGATTCGGCGGCGGCGCGATGCCGCCGCGTCCCGAGATCGCGACGACCGCCCCCTTGCCCTGCGCAATGAAGCGCGGCAGCGCGGCGCGTAGGGGCCGCACGGAGCCGAGCAGCTTCGCGTCGATGACGCGTTGCCAGTCGGCGTCGGTGAGATCGAGGAAATCGCCGAACGCGCCGACATTCGTGCTCAGCACGAGGCCGTCCAGACGCTGGAAGCGCTCTTCGATCTGCCTGAATGCTTCGCGCACGCGCGCATCGTCGGCGACATCCACCGATAAGGGCACGACGCGCGGCAAGTCGGCGAACAGCGTGTCGTCGACATTCCGCGACGACGCCACCACATGCGCGCCCGCCTCGGCGAGCCGCCGCACGGTGGCCGCGCCGAGCGCGCCGAAAGCGCCCGTGACCCAGTACACGCGGTCTTTGAAGTGTTCCTGATCCTGACTGGACATGGTTGAAGTCACCGTGGCTGAAAGCCTGCCATGGTGCTGCGTCGCGCGAACGGAACCAACGGATGATTTTGCGAAAGCTTCCGATCCTCGCATGGCTAAGTTATCCACCCGGCTTGCCATGCCCAATGCAGCCGCGGCGCGCTTTACTTAGCAGATGAACTTGGTTGGTCGCAGGCCCGCGCGCTCCTAGTCTGTATGGCTCCGAATTCGTCGGCGCTGACCGCTGACTGTTGACCGCAGGCCCGCACATGACCACACATCTGCATTTGAACGCGTTTCACATGAATGCCCCGGCGCATTCGTGGGCCGGATTCTGGCGGCATCCGCGCGACCGCTCCCTCGAACACAACACGCTCGGCTATTGGGTCGAGCTGGCGCAGACCGCCGAGCGCGGCCTGTTCGACGGCATGTTCCTCGCCGATGTCTTCGGCATCTACGATGTCCATGGCGGCGGCGTGGACGCCACGCTGTTCTCGGCTGCGCAATCGCCGTCGCACGATCCGCTATTGACCGTGCCCGCGATGGCGCATGCGACGAAGCACCTGGGCTTCGGCGTGACGGCGAACCTGACCTACGAGCATCCGTACCAGTTCGCGCGGCGTTTCTCGACGCTCGATCACCTGACCGGCGGACGCGCGGGATGGAACGTCGTCACTGGCTATCTGGAGAGCGCGGCGCGCGGCATGGGACTCGACAAGGCGCGCGAGCACGACGAACGCTATGCGGCCGGCGAAGACTTTCTGGAGGCCGTCTACAAGCTGTGGGAAGGAAGCTGGCTGGATGGCGCCGTGGTGCGCGACAGGCGCGCGGGCAAGCCGTACACGGACCCGTCGCGCATCCGCCGTGTGCAGCATGAAGGGCCGTATTTCCGCGTCGATGGCTTCAATCTCGTCGAGCCCTCGCCGCAACGCACGCCGGTGCTGTACCAGGCCGGTGCATCCGGACGCGGCAAGGCGTTCGCGGGCAAGCATGCCGAGTGCGTGTTCCTCGAAGGCCAGACGCCCGCCATAGTGGCGGCTGCGGCGCGCGACATCCGCGCGCATGCGGTCGATGCCGGCCGCGCCGCCGACGATCTGCTGCTCTATCTCGGTGCGACCGTGGTGGTGGCGCCCACGTCGCAGGAAGCACGCGAACTGCACGCTGAATACGCGGAATACGTCGATACGCTCGGGCAACTGGCGCTGGTATCGGGATGGACAGGCATCGACTTCGCGGCCATGGATCTTGACGAACCGATCCGCTATGTGAAGAGCAACGCGCTGCAATCGACCGTCGAGAATCTGACGAAACGGGCCGGGCGGCCCATCACGCCGCGCGACATGACGCGCTTCGACCAGACCGGCGGGCGTGGACCGTTCATCGTCGGCGGTCCCGCCGAGGTTGCTGATCAGCTGATCTCATGGGCCGATGAAACCGGCGTGGACGGCTTCAACCTCCGCCGCACCGTGATGCCGGAAAGCCTGCATGCCTTCGTCGATCTGGTCGTGCCCGAGTTGCAGAACCGGGGGCGTTATCGCACGGCTTATGCCGAGGGCACCTTGCGCGAAAAGCTGTTCGCGGGCCGCGGGCCGCATCTGCGCGACACCCATCCGGGCGCGCGTTATCGCTCCATTTGAACGCGGCTTGCGAAGAAGGATTCATCATGGCAACTGTCCAGCTGCACAACGTCGTCAAGCGCTATGGCGGCGCACCCGTCGTCGATTCGGTTTCGCTCTCCGTGCGCGACGGCGAATTCCTCACGCTGCTCGGCCCGAGCGGCTGCGGCAAGACCACCTGCCTGCGCATGGTCGCGGGCTTCGTGCAGCCGGATGCGGGGTCGGTGCATATCGGCGGCGAGGACGTGACACGCGTGCCCGCGCACCGGCGCAACACGGGCATGGTGTTCCAGCAGTACGCGCTGTTTCCGCACCTGACGGTGGCGCAGAATCTCGCGTTCGGCCTGCGCATCCGCAAGCTCGCGGGCAAGGAGATCAGGACACGCGTGGCCGAGGCGCTCGCGCTCGTGCGCCTGTCCGGCTATGCCGACCGCTATCCGGAGCAACTGTCGGGCGGACAGAAACAGCGTGTCGCGCTGGCGCGGGCGCTGGTCATCAATCCGCGCGTGCTGCTGCTCGACGAACCGCTCGGCGCGCTCGACCAGAAGCTGCGCGAGGAATTGCAGGCCGAGATCAAGCGCATTCAGCGCGAAGTCGGCATCACGACGATCTTCGTTACGCACGATCAGAACGAGGCGCTCAGTCTCTCGGATCGCATTGTGGTGATGCGGCAGGGCGTCATCGGCCAGATCGGTTCGCCGCAGGAGCTGTATGACCGGCCGGTGGATCGCCATGTCGCGAGTTTCATCGGCAAGATCAATCTGCTCGAAGTCGCGGCGTCGCACGTGGACGGCAACGGCCTCCTGCATGTGAGGGCCAGGTCCTCCGGAACCTTCGAGGTCGATCTCGAAGGCCGGCCCGCGCCCCGGCCCGGCGATCCGCTGCTGCTGGCGCTCAGGCCGGAACGCATCAGGATGGGCGAAGGCGCGGCGAACCGCGTGCAGGGCCGCGTCGAACTCGCGACCTATGCCGGCGACGGCTGGTATCTCGAAGTGCGCACATCTGCCGGCGATCCGCTCATCGTGCGCACCACCGGCCGCGCCGCGCCCGCGCCCGGCGAGCATGTCGCGCTGGGCTGGGAGCGCGGCGACGGCGTCCTGCTGCATGACGAGGTGTCCGCATGAGCGACGACACGCTGCTCGTCGCGACGGAGCTCGCCCGTGCACCTGCGCAGCCCTCCCTGGAACGGCGGCGGCAGGCGGTCTATGGCGCGCTCGCGTTGCCGGGACTCGCTTTCCTCGGCGTGTTCTTCGTGGCGCCGCTGGGCTATCTGCTGGTGCTGTCGCTGCATGGCGGCGGTTCGCTGGGACGGGTCGATGACGCCTGGACTCTCGCGAACTACGTGCGCTTCCTGTCGGACGCGTACTACCTGCATATCCTGCTCGATACGCTGGGCTTCGGCGCATTGACCGCGCTGATCTGCGCGGTGTGCGGCTTTCCGTTCAGCTACTGGCTGGCGCGCACACACTCACGCTGGCGCACGCCGATGCTCTTCGTCACCGTGCTGCCCTTGCTCATCAGCGCGGTGATCCGCAATCTCGGCTGGATTCCGGTGCTGACCGAGCACGGCATGCTCAACAGCGTGCTGCTCGCGCTCGGCGTCATCAAGACGCCGCTCGAATGGATCTTCAACTATATCGGCGCGCTGATCGGCATGGTGCACGTGGAGTTTCCCTTCATGGTGCTGATGCTGACCGGCGCGATCCGCAAGATCGATCCGGCGCTCGAAGAGGCCGCCATCAATCTCGGTGCGACGCCCGCGCAAGCCTTCGTGCGCGTGGTGCTGCCGCTGTGCCGGCCCGGACTCGCGGCGGGCGCGTCGATGGTCTTCATGGCCGCGATCAGCGCGCTGGTGACACCGGGAATACTCGGCGGGCATCGCGTGATGTTCATGGCGCTCTATATCGATCAACAGATGCATAACGTACTCAACTATCCGGTCGGCTCCACCGCGGCCATGCTCACGATGTTCGCCGCGCTCGCGTCGATGTGGCTCGCGCTGCGCGTGAGCGGAGCGCGCACATGAACGCCGTCGCTTCCTTCCTGCCGAAATGGCTTCTGCGCATCGCGATCTTCGCGGTGCCGGTGTTCCTGCTGCTGCCGTTCGTCGGCATTGTCGGCGCATCGTTTTCGAAGAGCGGCGCGCTCGCGTTTCCGCCGAGCGACTGGACCCTTGCCTGGTATCGCGGCATTGCGCCCGGCTGGTACGACGCGCTGCGCTACAGCGTCTGGCTCGGCGCGGCGACCACGGCGCTCGCTACTGCCGTCGGCGTGCCGCTCGCGCTGTCGATCGTACGCGGGCGCTTCGTGGGCCGCGGCCTCGTCAATGCGCTGTGTGTTGCGCCGCTCGGTGTGCCGACCATCGTCATCGCGGTGGCGGGCTTCAAGTTCTTCATGCTGGCCGCGCAGTTCCAGGACATCGGCCTGAACGGGAACACGGCCGCCATCGTGCTGATGCAGGCCGTCTTCACGTTTCCGCTCGTGGTCCGCGCCGTGATCGCCAGCTTCGCGCACTACGACAGCGCGCTCGACGAAGCCGCGCAGAGCCTCGGCGCCACGCCGTGGCAGGTGTTCTGGCGCATCACAGCGCCGCTCATCGCACCGGGTGTGATCGCGGGCATGTTGTTCGCGTTCGTCCTGTCCTTCGACGATGTCGTCGTCGCGTGGTTCATGGGCGACCCAGGCCGTCCGACAATGCCCGTCAAGCTCTTCAACGCGATGGAAGTCGAATTCGACAACGCCATCACCGCGCTGTCCACGCTGATCGTCGCCTTCTGGGCGGTGCTCGCGCTCGTGCTCAACCGCTTCTTCCATCTCGAACGCATGTTTTCCCGGCGCTGAGTGCGCTTCATCGATCCATCCGCTTCTCTACGAAAGGCTTATTTTGAAAGTACTCGGCAAACTCGCGTTGGCGCTGGTCGCCTCTCTCTTCACGTACGTCGCGCATGCGCAAGGCGCCGACCAGAAGGACGTCGTGTTGCGTGTGTCGTCTTGGGGCGGCAAGTCCACGCAGACGCAGATCAAGTATGCGGGCGACATCTTCACCAACAAGACCGGCGTGAAGGTGCAGTTCATCGACGGGGCGTCGATCGATCACGTCGCCAAGCTGATCGCCGCGAACGGCCGCAACGTGCCCTATGACGTCGTGCTGCTCGATGGCGACGTGCGCGCGCAGGCCATCAAGGCAGGCGTGCTGCAAAAGTTCGATCCCGCGAAGGTGCCGAATACGCGCTTCGCTTTCGACGAAGCGAAGAACGCGCAAGGCTATGGCCCGGACTTCGATTTCGTGTCGGCGATCTTCGTCTACAACGCGGACAAGTTCGCGCAGGCGGGCATTCCCGCGCCGACTTCGTGGAAGGACCTGTGGAACCCGAAGCTCGCGGGACACGTCGCGCTGCCCGATCTCGCGAACGGCGCGGGGCGCGCGTTGCTGATCGAAACTTCGCGACTCAATGGCGGCGACGAAGGCAATCTCGACAAGGCCGTCGCCGAGATTGCGAAGGTCAAGGCGCGTACTTTCTGGCAGACCTCGCAGCAGGCGGAACAGCTCATCAAATCGGGCGATATCTGGCTGACCGTCATCGCCGATGGCCGCGCCTATGCGCTGCAGGACGCCTATAAGCCCGCGCGCGCGGTGCGTCCGAAGGAAGGCTCGATTGCCTTTGCTTCGACGGCGGACATCGTGAAGGGCACGCCGCATCCCGAACTCGCCGCGCAGTTCCTCAACGAGATCCATGGCGCGCTGTATCAGCTGGGCAATGCGACGGACTTCTACTACGGCCCGACCAATCGCCTGCTGACGCCGGTCATCGACGGCGATCCGCAACTGGCCGCCAAGCTCATCTACAAGCCCGAGCAGGCCAAGACGCTCTATCACCCGAACTGGGACAAGTTCTGGGCCGCGCATGAACGTGCGCAGGACCTGTGGAACCGGACCATCGTGTCGGGCCGCTAACAGGACGAGGAGCATGGCGATGAACCAGATCGACCCGGCGCATGTCGACGATGTTCCCGCGCGCCTGCACCGCGCGCTCGACATTGCGACGCCACTGCTGAAGCAACGTGCGGCGCAAGTGGACGAAGCCGCGTCTTATCCGTACGAGCAGATTCGCACGCTGCATGAGGCCGGTTTGCTCACTGCGGGATTGTCGAGCGCACGCGGCGGTGCGGACTTCGGCCGCACGACGAGCTTCGCGCATTACTTCGATACCGTTACCGCGATAGCCCGTGCATGCAGCAACACGGCGCAGTTGTTCACCGTGCAGACGGGCGCGCTGTTCTCGCTCGAACTGCTGGGCGAAGCTACGCTGGTCGATGAAGTGGCGCAGGCGGTGCGCGAGCGAGGCGCGACCTTCTGCTTCACGGCCGCCGAACCGGACGAGCGCTTCACCTATGACAACAAGCGCATCAACATCAAGTCGAGCGCCGAACGTCTCGCCGACGGCCGCTGGCGCGTGAAGGCGGAGAAGGCGTTCGCGACAGGCTCGGTGGGTTGCGGCTTCGCGCTGTTCCAGTGCGCGACAGTGAGCGCGGACCCGAACCGACCGCCCGAGTCCGTGCTGGTGGTGCTGCCACGTGAGCATGAAGCGGTGCGCGTGCTGGATACGTGGGACGGCATCGGTCAGCGTTCGACGGCCAGCGGCAGATTGATTGTCGATGAAACTATCATTGAGGCGCGGCAGATTGTCGGCAATCCGGCCAGCGTGCCGGCGGCGGCCATCTTCGCGCCGTTCTATCAGCTCGGCTTCGCGGCGATTCTCGCGGGCATCGGCGAAGCGGCGCTCGACGACACGCTGCACTTCATCCATCACGTGCAGAAGCCGACCAACGGTTATGCGCGCGCGGCCGAAGAACCGGCGCTCCAGGCGCATGTCGCGGACGTGCGCATCGCGCTCTCGGCGAGCCGGGCGCTGATTGCCGAGGCGGCGCGCAAGATGGACGCCTTCACGCGCGGCGAAGCGGATATCGCCGATGTCTTCGTTGCCGTCTATCAGGCCAAGGTGCATGCGAGCGGCAGTTCGATCGAAGCGGGATCGCGCCTGTTCCAGATCGGCGGCGCGCGCTCGGCCACTCGCAGCGTGGCGGCGGACCGGCACTGGCGCAATGCGCGCACGCTCTCGCTGCACGATTCCGTCGACAAGCAGAAGGGCATCGTCGCGCGGCATGTGCTGGGCGTCGAGCGCCCCAACGTGTCCACGCGCTGACCAGGAGGCGAACCGTGCTGCTGGCTTTCTTTCTCTCGCATTCGGCGTCGCCGCATACGGTCGGGCAATGGCGGCTGCCGCGTTCGTTCCAGGGCTATCGTTATGATCGCGCGCCGTATTGGGAGCATGTCGCGCGCACGGCGGAACGCGGCGGCATCGACACGATCTTCCTGTCCGATTCCTACTCCATCTACGAGACCTATCGCGGCGACAGCGACGACACGCTGCGCTGGGCCGTGCAGTGTCCGCGTCACGATCCGTTGCCGCTGATTTCCATCATGGCGCGCGTGACGCAGCATGTCGGCCTCATCACGACCTTGAGCACCGCGTTCCTGCCGCCGTACTGGGTCGCGCGCCAGTTCGCGACGCTCGATCATCTGACCGAAGGTCGCGTTGGCTGGAATCTCGTCACGACAGCTGGCGAGCCGGAGGCGCGCCAGTTCGGCCAGGCGCTCGATGAACACGACACGCGTTATCGCCGTGCCGATGAATATCTGCGCCTGTGCCAGACCTTGTGGGACAGCTGGGAGCCGAATGCAATCGTCGCGGATCGTGCGTCGGGCGTGTTCGCGGACCCGTCGAAGGTCGCGAAGATCGACTTCGACGGAGAGTTCTTTTCGAGCCACGGACGCTTCACCGTGCCGCGCTCGCCGCAGGGCAGGCCGCTGATCGCGCAGGCGGGATCGTCGAGTGCGGGTGCGGCCTTCGCGGGCCGTCACGCGGATCTCGTGTTCGGCTTGCGGCATTCGGCGCGCGGCATGCGCGAATTCGTCGACAAGGTGAAGGGCGCAGCCACGCAAGCCGGACGCCACGCCGATGACGTGCGCATCCTGTGGGGCATCGTGCCGATCGTCGGGCAGACGCGCGAAGAAGCGTTGCAGAAGCAGCAGGCGATTCGCAGCAACGTGACGGTGGAAGCAGGCCTGACGATGCTTTCGGCCTTTCTCAACACGGACCTTTCACGCTTCGATGCGAATGCGCCGTTTCCGGATATCGGCGGGACGAGCGGCATACGCGGACATCTTGCGACCATCACCGAGGACTTCGCGCCGGAAACGCCGCTTGGCGAGATCGCGCGGCATTTCGCGGCGGGTCAGGGGCCGCATGTGGTCGGCACGGCGGCTGAGGTGGCGGATCAGCTGGAGAAGCTGCTGGACGAAGGCGGCGGCGATGGTTTCATCTGCATCACGCATGCGCTGCCGGCCTGCATGGACGAGTTCGTCGATCTCGTGGTGCCCGAGTTGAAGCGGCGCGGTCTGCGTCCGGAGGCCTACGAACACGCGACTTTGCGTGAACGCGTGCGCGCGGGATGATGTGGTTGTTGTTGCAATTACGCCGGCACTGCGCCGGCGTAATTGCATGGATCAGAAGTATGAGAGGTTGGGCAGCGGTGTGTCGTGCGTCGCCTGCCGGCCTATCGCGAGCGCCTTGTAGATCAGCGGATTGTGCGCGGTCACCGTGCGCAATGCGCGCCAGTGCCGGTCGAGCCGCTTGCCAATGCGCGTGCTCGATGCACCACCCACTTCGAATAGTTCCCCGGCGGCACGGATGGCCAGATCATCGATGACGACCTTGGACTTCGCCGTGCTCGCGGCTGCTTGCTCGAAGGCATGCGACGAGACATCGCCGGACGCTGCGCTAGAGAAGCCGCGTTCCAGCCATTGCGTCGCTTCCAGTACGCCGACGCGCGCCAGATGCGCGACGCTTTCGAGCCGTCCGATCACGCTCAGCAACAAGGGATCGTCGCCCGGCACTTCCGCGACCGCGTGATAGAAGTTGCGTTCGCGCGACTTGAGCAGCAGCGCGGCATCCTTGACCACGCGTTGCAGCACGCCCGCCACCACCGCCGAGAGATACAACTGCGCGAACGTCGCCACATAAGGAAGCTTCGTCACGTTCTCGTTGTCGATGATCTCGTCGGGCGTCACGCGCACGTCGGTGTAGGTGGTCGTTCCGCTCGCCGTGAACTGCTGGCCGAAGCCGTCCCAGTCATCCGCGATATGGACGCCTGCGCGTGTCGCCGGCACGACGACCTTGACCGGCTTGCCTTGCGCATTGACTGCATAGACATGGATATGGTCCGCGTACAGATTGCCGGTGCTGTAGAACTTTTGGCCGTTGAGGCGCAGGCCGTCTGCGCCTTGCGTCACGGCGGTTTCGTAGTCGAAGTTGCCGACGTTGCGCTTGCCCAGTTCCGTCGCCGATGAGCCGAACGTCTCGCCGCGAGCGACACGATCGATGAAGGTCTCATAGACCGGCACGCGTGCGCGATCGATCAACAGGCCTTCGACGAAGTTCAGCGGGTTGCGGAACGCATGCGCGACGTTCGGATCGGCGGCAGCCAGATCGATGACGAAGTCGAACAACTGTACGAGCGTGATGCCCGCGCCGCCACGGTCGCGCGGCAAGCGCAAGGCGCCCAGGCGCGCGTCTTTCAGGCGCTGCATCGTCGCCTTGAAGGCGGCGGTGTCGCGGTGCGGAGTGGCTTCCTGTTCGGCAACCCACGGCAGCAATGCGCGCAGGTCGCTCAGTTCGAGTTGGGCTGTAGTCACGGTTTCAAATGAGGTAAAGGAGCTTCAGGCGGTTTCAGCGGCCACGCCGAGCGCGGCCAGCAGACGTTCGCGCAAGGCGGCGAAGGCGGGATCAGTCGGACGTCGGGGACGCGGCAGATCGATCTCGATGTCGCTGCCAATGCGGCCATGCTCCAGCATCACCACACGGTCCGCGAGCAGCAGCGCTTCATCGACGTCATGCGTGACGAGCAGCACCGTCGCGTCGTGCGCCTTCGATACCTGCGCAATGAGCCGCTGCATCTGGATGCGGGTAAGCGCGTCGAGTGCGGCGAAGGGTTCGTCGAGCAGCCAGACTTTCGGATCGCGGACCAGCGCACGCGCGAGCGCGACGCGTTGCGCCTCGCCGCCCGACAGGGTCAGCGGCCACGCATCCAGCCGGTGCGCCACGCCGACTTCCTTCAGCGCCGCGGCAATCACGGCGCGTGCATCGGGTTTGCGCAGACCCAGCGCGAGATTCTGTTCGACCGTCTTCCACGGCACCAGACGCGGTTCCTGGAACACGACGGCGCGCTTGTCGGGCACCTGGACAGTGCCGGCGGGTGCGCTGTCGAGCCGGGCCAGCATGCGCAGCAAGGTGGACTTGCCGGAACCGGAGCGGCCCAGCAAGGCGACGAAGGCGCCGCGTTCGATGTCGAGATCCAGGCGGTCGAGCACGGTGTGTTCGCCGAAGCGGCGCGTCAATTGACGCACGCGGATCAGAGGTTCGGTTGGAGTGCAGGTCGCCATGACTCAGTCCTTGATGACTGCGGGCCGCCATGCCAGCAGGCGCCGTTCGGCGGCGCGCACGAGGGCGTCGGTGAAGAGACCGAGCAGCGCGTAGATCAGCAGGCACGCCATGATGATGTCGGTGCGCATGAAGTTCTGCGCGTTGATCGCGAGATAGCCGATGCCGCTCGACGCATTGATCTGCTCGCCCACCACCAGCGAGAGCCACGCGATGCTGAGCGAATAGCGCAGGCCGACGAGAAACGAAGGCAGCGCGCCCGGCAACACGATATGGACAATCTGTTCGGTGCGCGTGAGGCCGAGCGTGCCGGCCATTTCGATGATCTTCGCATCGGCGCCGCGAATGCCCGAGAACAGATTGAGATACACGGGGATCATGCAGCCGAGCGCGACGAGCGCAATCTTGGGCGTCTCGCCGATGCCGAACCACAGGATGAACAGCGGCACGAGCGCAAGGTGCGGCAGGGTGCGGGCCATTTGCAGGAGCGCATCGACGGCGTCTTCGCCGCGTCGCGAGAGCCCGGCCAGCAGCGCGAGCCCCACGCCGAGCGAGAGTCCGATGGCGAGTCCAGTGCCCGCGCGCGCCAGCGACGCGAGCAGATGCATGCCCAGCTCGCCGCTGGCTCCGAGTTGCCATAGCGTGGCGGCGATCTGCGAAGGCGACGAGAAGCGCCGCTCGCTGACGAAGCCGGTCGTGGCGGCAAGCTCCCATGCCAGAACCAGTACGGTGGGGACCGCGAAGCGCTGCCAGCGAACCCGTGGCCTGAGCCGTGCGAGCGGCGCGCGTGGCGCATCGACGGCGATCGTTGGATGAGACATGACGAATCTCCGTGAAGGTTCAGGCGGTGGTGGCGAGCTGTCCGTCGAAGGCCGCGCTGATATTGCCGATCGACTGCTTGATCATCCCGTAGCGATAGAAGCCGTCAGCCGACTGTTGCAGCGCGCGGCGTACGTCTGCGTTGAGCGGCGCGGGCGTCGGCTTGAAGTCGGCGAGCAGGGAGCGCGCGGTGGCGGGATCGAGCTTCGTGTCCTTGACGAGCGCGGCCGCTGCCGCATCGACGTTGGCGAGCGCCCAGCGTTGCGCACGTTCGCTGCGGGCGAGGAAGTCGCGGATCGCATCGCGCTTGTCGCGCGCCGCTTTCTCGTGAACCAGCAGGAAGTTGTTGCCGCTGAAGAGGTTCGGTACATCGCTCAGATTGGCGATCGGATACGCGCCGTTCTGCTGGATGGCGAGCGTGGAGTAGGGCGCCCACGTGAGCCATGCATCGACGGCGCCGGATGCGAACGCCGGCTTCGCTGCGGTGGGATCGAGGAATACGATATTCACGTCGCTGCGCTTGAGGCCCGCTTTGTCCAGCAGGCCGTAAGTCATCAGTTCGGGGCCGCCGCCTGCGTTCACCGCGAGCTTCCTGCCCTTCAGGTCAGCCACGCGCTTGATGCCTGAATCGCGTTGCGCGAGCAGCGGAATGAAGCTCGGCGCGAACGTGATGGCGCTGACCGCGCGAGCCGGGCAGCCGGCGGCGTAGGCGAAGAGAAACACGACATCGCCGGTCTGGCCGACATCGAGCGCGTCGGCATTGAAGGCTTGCAGTTCCTGCTGGCCCGCGGGGAACTTGCTCCATTCGATTTCATACGGCAGGTTTTTGGCCTCGCCGGAGGCTTCGAGAAACGCCTTCCAGCCGATGGAGTTCATGTCGCCCACGCGCAGCACCGTCGCGGCGCGCGCCGGGCCGCCGATCATGAAGCCCGCCGCGGCGGCGAGGCCGCCCGCCATGAGCTTGCGACGGTTGCGTGATGCAGGTCGATCGGGTCTGAATGTCATGCTGTCGTCGCTCAATGTTCATAGCCAGGGTTGTGTCGATCGACGAGCCGCTTGAGAGCCTCGAAATGTTCGACGTGATAGGGACGTCCGGACCACGCCGCGCCTTCGCGCGCGTGCTCGGTGTATTGACGATGCACCCGGTCCTGCTGCTCCTGCGACAGCAGCCGCAGCGGCTTGCCGGTGGAATACGCGAGGATCTGGAAGCGCGCCGCGCGTTCGAGCAGATACAGCCGGTCATAGGCTTGCGAGACGCTGCGACCGGTGACGATCACGCCGTGATTCGCGAGGAACAGAATGCTCCTGTCGCCCAGCCGCCGTGCGAGACGCCGGCCTTCGCCGATGTCGTAGGCGAGGCCGTTGTATTCGTCGTCATAGGCGATATGGCGCAGCAACAGCAACTCCGCCTGACCGATGGGCAGCAGACGCTGATCGGCCAGACGCGTGAGCGCGGTCGTGTAGGGCATGTGGGTGTGCAGCACGGCGGCGTGGCGTACGGGATCGGCCTGATGAATCGGCAGATGAATGCACAACGCGGACTGCTCGACCACGCCTTCGCCCGCGATGCGCTGCGCATCGTAGTCGAGCGTCAGGAAGTCGCTTGCCTTGATCTCGGACCAGTGACGTCCGAAGGGCGCGACCAGAAAGCGTCCGCGCGGATCGGGCAGCGACAGCGAGAAATGATTGGCAATGCCTTCGTGCAAGTCCTGCATCACCGCGATGCGATGCGCCGCGGCCAGATCGATGCGGCCAGTGCGTTCGACCTCGGCAAGGTCTGCTTCAGCCATGCGTGTGAACTCCCTGCAGTGACGGATCGTGCAGCCGCAGGCGCGGTGAAAGTGGCGCGCGGCACTGGCACGACCATAAGTCAGCCGAAGCAGCGTTCAAACGAATGGATTGTTCGATCTATATCAGGGCGTGCGCGTCGAGCTTATGACGCGAGGATCGAAGAGGCAGGCGAGGGGAGAGGCGCGGGCGTGACGCGATCGTCATACCCGCGCTGTGCTGCCTTACTGGTTTTCAGCGCGCGTCGGTTGGGCCGACGCGTGGATCGCCTTGCGTTCCTTCGCGACCTGCTCCACCGACACCGCCGGTGCATGATTGCCCCAGCTCGTGCGCACGAAGGTCAGCACGTCGGCGATATCGCGATCGGTGAGACGTTCGGCGAATCCGGGCATCGCGTAATGCGTCGGGGCTGCCTTGGTCCACGGCATGGCGCCGCCCTGAAGCACGATATGAATCAGCGAAGCGGGATCGTCGGAGTTGACGACGGTCGAGAGCGCGAGCGTCGGGAACGTCGCGTCATAACCGCTGCCGCTCGTGCGATGGCACGCCGCGCAGTTGTCGACGAAGGTCATTGCGCCATTGCCGCGATCCGTGCCCGCACGCAACGCATGCGCTGCATCGGCGTTCGCGGTCAGCGGCTGCGACGAGGCATCCACGGGCGCGAGCGTCTTCAGGTACGCGGCGATCGCGCCGAGATCGGCATCGCTCATGTGCTGCGTGCTGTTCTCGACCACTTCAGCCATGCCGCCGAACGCCGCCGTATGCGCGGTGCGTCCGCTCTTCAGGAACGCGACGATATCTGCATCGCTCCAGCTTCCGAGACCGTCCTTTTTGTCGCCGCGCAGGTTCTTCGCGAGATAGCCGTCGATCACGCCGCCCGACAGGAAGGTGTGGCCGTCATCGGTGAGCGCCTTCTCCTGCAGGCCGACGCCGCGCGGCGTATGGCATGCGCTGCAATGCGCGAGACCTTCGACGAGATAGCGTCCGCGCGCCACCGTATCGGCGGGCAACGGCGTATCGTCGGCGATTGCGTCCGGCGCGAAGGCCATGCGCCAGAAGCGCAGCGGCCAGCGCATCGACAGCGGCCAGACGATGTCCTCTGCGCGGTTCGCCTGATTCACCGGCTGCACGCCTTGCATGAAGTACGCGTAGAGCGCCTTCACGTCCGACGGCTTGACCTTCGCGTAGGAGACATAGGGCATCGCCGGATAGAGCGACGAACCGTTCTTCGCGACGCCATGACGCACGGCGTTGTCGAAGTCCTCGACCGAATAGTCACCGATGCCGGTTTGCTTGTCGGGCGTGATGTTGGTCGAGTAGATGCGGCCGATCGGCGAATCGATGCCGAGCCCGCCCGCGAACGGCTTTCCGCCCTTGGCCGTGTGACAGGCCACGCAGTCTGCTGCCGCCGCGAGATAGCGGCCTTTCTCGATCAGTGCGCGGTCGGCGTCGCTCGCTGCTTGCGCCTGCGGCTGCGCGACCTTCGTTTCGACGCGCGGCGCGGAAGCCGGTTGCTGCGCGAACGCGAGCGCGGCCCACGCGGCGCCCGCGACGATTGCCGACGACACTGCGGTCATCGTGAGTTGTTTCTTCGTCATCGCCGTGTCCTCAAGCCTGAACCAGCGGAGCGCCAGGGTTCTTCAGGTATTGCTCGCGGATCGCCTTCGCCGAGTGATAGGCGAGTGCGGCCACGATGCCCGTCGGGTTGTAGCCCATGTTCTGCGGGAACGCGGAGGCGCCCATCACGAACACGTTCGGCACGTCCCAGCTTTGCAGGTACTTGTTGACGACGCTCGTTTCCGGCGACGACCCCATCACCGCGCCGCCCGTCGTGTGCGTGGACTGATAGACGCGGGTGTCGTAGTGCTGTCCCTTCTTGCGGATCGCGCGGAAGTACTTCTCCGGATTCATCGCCTTCGCCACGTCTTCCATGCGCGTGCCGATGTAGTCGAGCATCGCGTATTCGTTGTCGTGCCAGTCGAAGGTCATGCGCAGCAGCGGCTGGCCGTACTTGTCGCGGTAGGTCGGATCGAGATCGAGACAGGCATCGCGATACGGCATCACCGAGCCCGAGATGCCGATGGTCATGTGGCGCTGATAGGCATCGGTGACGCCCGCTTTCCAGCCGCTGCCCCAGCTCGGCGTGCCCGGAATGGTGGGCGTCTGCTTGATCGGACGTCCGCCGTAACGGATATGCCGCACACTCGCGCCGCCGACGAAGCCGAGCGGGCCGTGATCGAACTGATCGCCGTTCAGGTCGTCCATGCCGACGCCGCCCGCGCCCGTGCCGATGAACGGATTGAGCTGCGTGCCCTTGGGCAGCATCACGTTGATGGCGCCATTCATCTGATACGCGTAGTTGCGGCCGACGGTGCCCGTGCCGGTGCGCGGATCGTACGGCTTGCCGATGCCCGACAACAGCAGCAGACGCACGTTGTGCATCTGGAACGCCGCGATGATGACGAGGTCGGCGGGCTGTTCGACTTCACGGCCTTGCGCGTCGATGTACTGCACGCCCGTCGCGGTCTTGCCGTCCGCGGCGAGCAGCACCTTGGTGACATGCGAGCGCGTGCGCAGTTCGAAGTTCGGCTTCTTGAGCAGCACCGGCAGGATGGTGGTCTGCGGCGAGGCCTTCGAATACATGTAGCAGCCGAAGTCTTCGCAGAAGCCGCAGAAGTTGCACGGCCCGAGGCGCACGCCATAGGGGTTCGTGTACGGCTGCGAGGTGTTCGCGGCGGGCGCCGGGTACGGATGGAAGCCCACTTCGCGCGCGGCCTTTTCGAACAACTGCGCGCCGAGGCTGTTCTTCAGCGGCGGCGTGGGGAATTCGGAGGTGCGCTTGCCTTCGAGGGCATTGCCGCCGGCCTGGATCTGGCCATTGAGATTGCCTGCCTTGCCGGACGTGCCGAAGACCTTCTCGGCGAAGTCGAAGAACGGTTCCATCTCGTCGTAGGTCACGCCGAAGTCCTGCACCTGCATGCCTTCAGGAATGAACTTCTTGCCGTAGCGCTCTTCATAGCGCGTGCGCAGTTGCAGTTCTTCCGGAAGCATGCGGTAGTGCATGCCGTTCCAGTGGAAGCCTGCGCCGCCGACGCCATTGCCCAGCAGGAACGAACCGTTCTGACGATACGGCGTGGCGAGATCGTCGACGCCATGACGGATCGTCACGGTTTCGCCCGAGAGGTCCTGGAACAGTTCGCCGCGCACGGCGTACTTGAGCTCGTCGATGACCTTCGGATAGTTGGCGTCCGTCGGCGTATCGCGCATTGCACCGCGTTCGAGTGCGACGACGTTGAGACCTTCATCGGTCAGTTCCTGGCCGAGAATTGCGCCGGTCCAGCCGAACCCGACGATCACGCAATCGACCTTGTCTTTCTTGATTGCCACCTGCTTACCCCCGCCTGCCGTCGATCGATACCGGGCCGTACGGATACTTCACGCCCGGCTGATCGATCCAGTCCATGAAATCCGCCCGGGCACCCGGGAAGCCGATCATCTTCCAGCCCACCATGTCCTTGTTGCCGCCGTAGATCGGATCGGCCAGGAAGCCTTCCTTGGTGTTGCCGAGGAGGTAGGAGAAGAAGGTGCGCGCGGGCACGACGTCGAATTCGATCTTCGCGTGCTCCATCTCGCCGAGGACCGTTTCCTGGGTCTTGTGATCGAGTTGCGCGAAGGTCTTGCCGCCGTACTGCTTGATGCAGTGGTCATCGCAGGACTTGATGCCGTGGCGGTAGAGGTCGCGCGGCGCGAGGTTCATCTGGTAGCCCATCTCGGGCGGCTGATCCGGATGGAACGGGCCCTGCATATACCACAGCTTGCCGTGGCCATAGGGCGTTTCCATCTGCCGGTCGATGTACTCGTGCACATTGGCTGCGAGCGCGCCGGGCCCGTGATCGTCAGCGGGGATCAGGCGATCGATGGCGGCCTGGATGAAGGCCCATTCGGCATCGGTGAAATAGGTGGGGGCGTAGGCCTTGGCGCTCGCGGCGGGCGTGGCGGGCGGCGTGGTGTTGCTGCTGCAGGCGCTCTGCGTGAGCGCCGCGCCCGGGACCACGGTGGCCGCGGGCACGATGGCCAGCACCTGCCGCAGAAAGCGACGGCGCGGCTCTTTGTCGTTCGACATGCTCTATCTCGTCTTGGTCGTCTGTGGGGGATGCGTGTGGGGTCAGCCGCTTCTTTGGCGGAAGCGACTCCACGTCAGGGCGGAGCGGGGACGCGCCCGGTTTCGCGAAGTGTCGTGGACGACTGTTTTGGCTTCGCGGTTTGGCGGGCGGACTGGAATGTGTGTAGCAGGAGCGAACGGTTCTTTGATGCCTTGTTGCCTTGTTGCCTTGTTGCTTTCCCCGATCCGGCGTTCGCTTCTTTGGCGCGAAGTTTAGACAGGTCGGATGAATAAATAAACTATATGATGCTATCTTGTGGAAGATAGATTTTGTTTTTTTCATGGCGCATCCGTCGCAGAGGGCGGCAGATGCGGGTTTGAAGCCTGGGTTCACTGCAGACGCGGGTCCTGTGACTGAGGAGCAGGTTGGCCCGGCCACGTCACCGGAATGTTCCGCTCCTTCAGAAGCTCAACAACGCCCGGCCAGGACTTCGGAATGGATGGCGGTAGGGGGCCGGGGTTGCCGTTCGGCGGAAGAGTGATCGTGGCTACCGGCCCAACGCTGGTGCGCGATGCGGGCAGCAAGATCGCGGAGATTGTGGGTTCGGTGCAGCGCGTGACGGGCGTGGTGAGCGAGATATCGTCGGCATCAGAAGAGCAACGGACTGGCATCGAACAAGCCAATATGGCCGTCATGCAGATGGACGAAGTCACGCAGCAGAACGCGGCGCTCGTCGAACAGGCGTCGGCCCAGGCGCTGGCTGAACAGGCGGGGGCCTTGCGCGATGCAGTCGCGGTCTTCAGGCTGCACCGTGATTCTGTCTCGGCTGCGTAAGCGGCAGGCGATTTCCGACGTTCACGAGCGGCCGACAGGAAACTTGCAGGCATCGACCGTGTATGGCAGGCGTCAGTTAGCGCGAAGTCCACGGTCGAGCTTCCGGAACGTGGTCGCATCCGCGTGCCTGTTTCGCGAAAGCGTGATGAATGGGGATCTCGCGGCCGCCGATACGAATGAGGGCTTTCGACCCACAAGCGACCTTCGTTCGTCCGCGTCGTATGTCCGCTTAGGAACCCATCGCCGCCACCAGGTACAGACTGATCTTGAGCGTTAGAGACTTGCGAGACCGCAAGAGGTGGTCAGGCAATGTCCCCTTCGATGATCACCAGCTCGCGCTGCGACGCGCGCACTGCGAATTGCTTGGCATCCTGATAAGCGCTGCCTTCGTAGCAGGCTTTTGCCGCTTCCAGCGACGGAAACTCGACCACCACGACGCGACTCGTTCCATTCGACTCTTTTAGCGTGCTTGCTGTATCCAACGCCTTCACCGTCGCTTGATACTTTTTGGCGATCGGTTTCCACAACGCGCCATATTGCTTCTGGGCGTCCTCGTCGGTGACGTCACCGACGAATATAATCCAGTAACCCTTCATGTAACCTCCAAAAAAAAGTCCGAACTCTATCGTCACGCGTCCTGCTGCTTACCGTTCGCCCCGGGCGATGAGAGATAACTCTCGGCAGCTGTCTCGAATGTCTGCCCTGCGCGGGTGTTCCATTGCACGCTCGAGCGCGCCTTGACCCCGGGTTTGAGCCGCTGCGTATCGTCATAGTCGCGCCATGGATGAAAAAATAGCGGTTCGTCCCGATCGAGGTTCTGCAGACGCAGCGCGTATTCGTCGAGATAGCTCGCCCGCGTTGAAGCAGACACTCTGGCGGGCATCCATGCGATGAAGGGCGGCAGGACCGTAAAGCCGGTGTACGCAAGAATGCCGTTGTGGATAGGCCAAAGCACGTGCAGCATGTCCCCGTCTATTCCGTTTGGCTCGTATAACGTGCTCGCAGTACCGGTCGTAATGGAGAGCATCGCACGCTTGCCCTTGAAATGCCCCGATCCGTACTTTCGTCCGGCCGAATACGCGAAGCCGCGGCTGAATACGCGATCGACCCATCCCTTGAGAATGGCGGGCATTGAGAACCACCACAACGGAAACTGGAAAACCATCAAATCTGCCCATTCCACTTTCACCTGTTCGGTGCGAACGGTTTCGCAAAGCGAACATGCAGCGAAAGCATGCTCCTGCTCGCGCGGCAGGTCGAGATAGCCGGCATCGGCGCGTCCGCCGGCGAAGTCACTTTCGCCGAGCGCTGGCGACCACCGCATGGCATACAGATCGCTGAATTGCACTTCATGACCGGCTGACGCCAGTGTGTGCGCCGCCGCGTCCTTGAGTGCTCCGTTGAACGAGCGTGGTTCCGGGTGAGCATAGACAATCAGGACATTCATCGGTGATCCGTTCTAGTTGAGGAGTGTTGGCCACGACGCCAGGAGCGCGGCAGCCAGGGTTCGATCCGCGTGTCGCCGTTCACCACGATCAAACCTGCGCAGACCAGCACCGCGCCCAGCGCAAATGCGGCGCTCGGTCTCTCGTTTAGCAGGATCACGCCCCACAGCACCCCGAACAGAGGGGTCATGAACGACAGCACACTGAGGCGCGAAGCCAGATATCGGCGCAACATCGCGAACCAGATCAGGAAACTGCCGAAGCAGACAAATACGGTCTGGAATGCGAGACTCGACCAGAGCACGAGCGACGCATGGAAGCGTGTCTGCCCGAGCACTATGGCCGCAGGCAGCAGAATCACGAACGCGCCGGACAACTGGTAGAACAGCGTCTGCGTGGCAGGGGCTTCGCTCATGCGACTTGTTCGTACCGCGATGGTCGTCATGCCCCAAGTCACGCCACCACAGAGGCCAAGCAGATCGCCCAGCATCCACAATGCGACCCGCCCATGCTCCGGTTCAAGCATTGCGGGCACGAGAAAGGCCAGCGCGATTCCAACGAAAGCCAGGCTCATTCCGCTCCACTGCAGCCGACTCAAGCGTTCATCGGGCAATCGCAGGTGCAAACCAAGCGCCGCAAAAAGAGGCGCCGTATACAGAAACACGACCATGTGTGAGGCGCTGGTCCAGTTCAAGCCTTGCGCTACAAGCAGGAACTCGAGTGCGAAGAGGGAGCCGACCGAAACTGCCGGTGTCAGGAGCCCGCCCTTGAGCCAGCGATCTCGCGCGACGATTCGCGCATACAGAAGAACCATCGCGGCGGCGACGCCGGAACGCAATGCAAGCTGGAAAACAGGTGCCGCGTCGGCTGCCGACGCCTTGAGCGCCACCTGCTGGAGACTCCATGTCATGCACAGTCCGACCATGACTAGAGCTGCCCGACTATCCACCGCCTTCCTCATCTGCAGTATCCGGAACCAAACAGTTCACAGTATTGACTGAAACATTTGGCACGATATAGTGTAAAACTGACAAACGATCCATCGAGGACGTCAGTTCATGCAACGCGGCATCCAGGTTCCAACAGCACATGTTCGACAACCGCCTTTTACTGACCAGCTGCCGGCCCCGGTCTTTTTTCGCACGGAACGCATGCCAGCGCATGCTACGTATCCGGTGCTGCGTCACGCATGGGGCGAGTTCGTCTATTCGTACAGCGGTGTTACAGAGGTTAAGGCCGGCAATGCTCACTTCATCGCGCCACCGCACCTCGGGCTATGGATCGCTCCCGAGGTAGAACACACGGGATTCAATCATCACGAGGCCGTGCATTGCTCGGTTTATATACGCCGTGATCTGTGTCACGGCATGCCCGATGTTTCATGCGCGGTGATGGTTACGCCGCTCGTCCGCTCAATACTCGAACACCTACGCGACCTGCCCGATGGAACTAGCAACGAGCCAGGCCGCGCGCGGCTCCTGCGCGTGCTGGTCGATCAGCTTTCGGTTTGCAGGGCAACCGGCAGCTTTGTGCCACACAGCGTCAACCCGGAACTCAACACGATTTTGCAACTGCTGCGCGATGATCCCGCTGATAACCGCACCATCATCGAACTTGCGGCCATGGTCAATTTGACTGAACGTACGCTGATGCGCCGATGCCAAACCGAACTTGGCATGTCGTTGACTGAGTGGCGACAGAGGCTGCGCTTTGTTGCGGCGTTGCCTATGCTCAGGGATGGCCGCAGCGTCGAATCGGTCGCATTTGATCTGGGTTATGCCTCATCGTCGGCATTTATCGCGATGTTTCGGCGCTTAACGGGATCGAGCCCGAAGCGCTTTGTTGCATGAGTGAGTATCGGCGCGTCTTTGAAAGGCTTGAATGCAATCGTGACATTCAGGATCGCTTCTGTGCCTGCAACCGGACGCTTCGTTGAATTTCACGAGCGGCAGCTCCTGGCCGACTTCTTCGTTACGTGCGCAGCGAGGGAATTCCGCGCGGCGTTCAAGACCAATCTTTGCGTATCCAACGAACCGAAGAGATGCGTGGCGCTACGGGGACTCACCGACAGTGCAGTTTTATTGTATTGAGTCATCGCCAGCAAACACTCTTGGCCTACGCAACGCCCATTTCCTGCTCATCATGGGTGACGGACCGTTCCTAACGGACCAATCATATCGATCGCGAACCCGGCGATCGGCTGTGTGCCGCGGATTTGTCGATGGCACGGCCCCGGCATTCTCCCGCGAGCATGTTTAAACTAGGCGGACTAACGACTTGTCCGTATCATCGATCACGCTGAAAGACCGACCCGAGATCGTGGCTCTGCCAATCGGGCTTCACTCCGCGCGGGCAAGTGCCGTGCGAAAACATCGAGCGGTGATGACCATGGCGCGACTACTATCGGTGAATGTCGGGCTTCCGCGCGACATCGAGTGGAAAGGCCGCACGGTGCATACCGGCATCTGGAAAAAACCCGTGCGCGGCCGGTGCCACGTCGGACGGCTGAACCTCGATGGCGACGGCCAAGGCGATCTGGCGGGCCACGGCGGCGAGCAGCGTGCCGTCTTCGTCTACCAGATCGAATCGTCGCGCTACTGGCAGGCGGAATTGAAGCGCAACGACCTTGCCTGCGGACAGTTCGGCGAAAATTTCACGATCGAAGGACTGCCCGATTCCGATGCGTGCATCGGCGACCGCTATCGGATCGGCGGCGCGCTGTTCGAAGTGACGCAGCCCCGTGTAACCTGCTATCGCGTCGGTATCCGCATGAACGATCCGCGGATGCCCGCCCTGCTCACATCGAGCGGACGACCCGGCTTCTACTTACGCGTCCTGCAGGAGGGCGACGTGGGCGCGGGCGACGAGATCGTGAAGATCGGTGAAGCCGAAGAGCGCATGAGCGTCACGCAGGTCAATGCGCTGCTTTACTCAGCTCATCATCCGCGCGATCAACTGGAGCGAGCGTTGCGGATCGAAGCGCTGTCGCCGGGGTGGCGGCGGTCTTTTGAGGCGCTTCTCAAGGACGGCGCGAAGGGCGGAAATCCCGGGCTCGCGGCGGCAGCCGCAGCGAATGCCGCCGCACCGGGTTTCCAGCCACTCAAGGTCTCGGCAGTCAAATTTGAATCCGCCGACGTGCTCTCGCTCAACTTCAAAAATGCGGATGGTCGTCCGCTGCCACCCGCTCTACCGGGGCAATTTCTGGTGTTGCGTCTGCAGCGAACGGCCGGCGGACCGCCGCTTTTCCGCAGTTATTCGATTTCAGGCGGGCCTTCACTGGAGAGCTACCGGATCAGCGTGAAGATCGAGCCGGGTGGCGCAGCCGGGTCATATCTCCAGCACGTGCGCGTTGGCGATACGATCGACGTCAGCGCGCCGCGCGGCAGCTTCCTTCTGCAGTCGGGCGACGGACCCGTGGTGCTGCTCAGCGCGGGCATCGGCGCGACGCCGGTTCTCTCGATGCTGCACGCGCTTTCGACGGCACGCTCGACGCGGCCGGTCTTGTGGATGCACGCCGCGCGCGACGGACAGCATCATCCGTTCGCCGCCGAAGCTCGCGGTCTGATATCCACGCTCGCCCACGGACGCAGCCACGTCTGTTACAGCAAGCCTGCCTCGGGCGATCGCGAGGGAGTTGATTTCGACGCGACCGGGCGCCTCTCGCACGCGGTTCTGAGCGGGGCTGGTATCACGCGCGACGCGGACATCTATGTTTGCGGACCGTTGCGCTTCATGGACGATGTGAAAGCGGCGCTCTCCGGCATGGGCGTGGGGCCGGAACGGATTCACGCCGAAATGTTCAACGGCGGCGAATCGCTGAATCCGGGCATCGTCGGAGCGGCGAAACGCAGTCCCCATGTGCCGAAGGACGATGCCGACACGGGGCCGCTGGTGTCGTTCGCAAGGAGCGGCATTACCGCGCACTGGGATCGGTCGGTTTACCAGAGCGTTCTCGAACTGGCTGAAGCCTGCGACGTTCCCGTGCGGTGGTCGTGCCGCACGGGTGTCTGTCACAACTGCGAAAGCGGTCTGGTGTCGGGCACGGTGGCCTATGAGGCAGAGCCGCTCGACCGACCCGCCGAAGGCAACCTGCTCATCTGCTGCGCGCAGCCGGTTCGGGACATCGTCGTCGATCTGTAAGCCATCGGCAATTCGACCCGCACGGCGGAAACTTGCGAGCAACATTCAGCGCTCAGTCCGCTCGTCGGTAAGCATGCTCGACAGCATGCCCGGCGACAATTCGACCTCGCGCTCGCTGAACGGAGAGCGCGACCACGCCTTGACGCAGCGCCGCGTGCCATCGCGATAGTGCAGTGAGGCCGGATCGTCCGACTCATAGTGCGCGAGCAGCGTATCGGCGTGCGGATCATCGGTGTGAATTCGACGACCTGCGGGTAGCTCTTGCCATGCGCATCGCGATCGAGCTTTAGCCCTTGCCTATTCAACTCGCGCAACGGGCACGCCACCGCGAAGTAGTCTCCTCGGACCGCAGCCGCCGTACCGCGGAGTTTTCTCGTCGCCATCGACCGAATCTCCGCCATGCATGTCGAGATGTTGCTCACTTAATTTCGTCCACCGGCGAACGACCAAAGCAGACAATCGCCCGGCAGCCATTCGTGCGCCTTTGTCTTGCGGGGTGCGCGTCATGGATCCGTAGCCGTTAAAGGTTATTCGATGCCTGTCATCGATCACAGGAATGTGACGGTGCCTCTGCGCGTGTTGGCAGGCGTTCGCCCGCGGCGACCGTCGACCGAACTGCTGGACCCGACCCCGAGACGCCGCTCGCGCTCCAGCGGCCTGAACGACCGGTATTGAGAAATGAACGCCCCTCATTCCGTCGCGCAAGCCGGTCAAAGTTCTACGGCGTTCTACCTTGTTCGTCGCGCGCGCTCGTCACGACAATCAACACTTCGGCGTCGCTGCCGAGGCTGTGAATGCGATGCCTGACCAAGCCCGGAAACTGGGCGAAGTCACCCTGGCGCAAGATGACGGACTGATCCGCCAGTTCGATCTCAATCGCGCCCGAGAGTACGAAAAAAATCTCGTCGCCCGAATGGAACGCGGCTTCCTTCAAGTCGGCGTCTGACGAAAATCGCACGAGCAACGCCGTTGGACCGTCGCCGTCATCACTGCCGTGAGCGCGGCTAAGCGGCGCGAAATCGTAGCCGGCGCCACCCTCACGGCTGAAATTCCTGTCGCCCCTCCGCACCACGTGCACCACGCCCTGGTCTGTCTTTTCGCCGAGCAGCGTTGCCGCGGACGTGGAAAGCGCCTGCGCCACCCGCATCAGCGCAGACACCGACACGCTCTTTTCGCCGCGCTCGAAACGCGACAGATGCCCCTTGCTGATCCCTGTGCGGCTCGCGAGTTCATCAAGGGTGAGACCGCGCCGCTGCCTGAGCGCGCGCGTCAGTTCGCCAGGGTGTTGGACCTCGGAGCCAGATGCGCGCTCCGCGGGCCGTACGGCCGCGCGCCCGCGCGATTTTGCAGTCAACAAACGTTGTCTCACCGATAAACGAGGGGCCCTGTCATGCCGCCCGAGAGCGTCTTTCGAATTTATTTTGACAGGGATTTCAACGGCGATTCTAAACGAATAGACTGGCAGCACCGTGGACAACTCTGTTGTCTAACGGGCAAACCTCAGGCAAACTTCGGGCAAAAAAGGCAGCACGACGCGACAGGGAGAGGCGATGGACACAGTTGAACAGAATGCGGCAAGTCCCGCGCGGGCCAGTGCGCCGGCGGATCGGCAGATGGTGCGGGTGGCAGCGGCCTCGATGGCGGGCACGGCCATCGAAGCGTTCGATTTTCTGGCCTACGGCACGGCCGCGGCACTCGTCTTCAACAAGCTGTTCTTTCCAAGTCTGGATCCGGCGACCGGCACGCTCGCCGCATTCGGCGCGTTCGCGGCGGGTCTCTTTGCACGGCCGCTCGGCGGCATCATCTTCGGCCATTTCGGCGACAAGATTGGCCGCAAATCCATACTGATCTGGAGTCTGGTGTTGATGGGCATCTGCACGACGCTCATCGGCCTGCTGCCCACCTACGAGTCCATCGGCATCTGGGCGGCGGTCCTGCTCGTGCTGCTGCGGATCGGCCAGGGCGTGTCGTTCGGCGGCGAACTGGGCGGCGCCGTGCTGATGGCCGTCGAGCACGCGCCGGCGGGCGCGAAGTCGTTCTATGGCAGCCTGCCGCAAGCCGGCGCGCCGATCGGCATCCTGCTGTCCACTGGCGCCTTCGCGCTGGTGAACATGCTGCCCAACGCGAGCTTCATGGCATGGGGCTGGCGCATCCCGTTTCTTGCGAGCGCCGCGCTCATCGCGATCGGCGTGTTCATTCGCATGAAGGTGGAAGAGACGCCCGATTTCAAGGCCGTCAAGACCCAGCACAGGGTGGCGTCGATTCCCGCCCGCGACGTGCTCGTCTCGCACATGCGGCCGCTGTTGCTGGCGATCGGCGGCAAGCTCGCGGAAGTGACGCTGGTGTACACGATCATCGTGTTCTCGATTTCCTATGCCACCGGCAATCTCGGCTTTACCCGCGCCAACGCACTGAATGCCGTGCTGCTCGGCTCGCTCGTGCAGATCTTCACCATTCCGCTGTTCGGCTGGCTGGGCGACAGGATCGGCGCGCGGCGGCTGTATATCATCGGCACGCTGTTGCTCGCCGTGATGGCCGTGCCGCTCTTCCACGCAATGGGCACCGGCTCGCTCACGCTGTATACGCTCGCGGCCATTACGGCGCTCGCGCTGAACTATGCGATCATCTTCGGACCGCAATCGAGCCTGTATGCCGCGCAGTTTCCGCCCGAGTTGCGCTACTCCGGCATTTCGATGGGCATTCAGGTTGCCGCTGCACTCGGCGGCGGCCTCGCGCCGCTGATCGCCGCCTCGCTCGTCAAGCATCTGGGCGGTATCGGCTCGGTCGGCATCTACCTGAGCGCGCTGGGACTGATCGGCGCGCTGAGTGCCTGGCTGATGAAACCCACCTCTTCCGACTAACCCGAATGCCACTCCGGAATCCATCGCGATGATGACACTCTACGACCATCCGCTGTCCGGCAACTGCCACAAGGTCCGGATGCTGCTTGCCATGACCGGTCTACCGTATCGCAGCGAATTCGTCGACGTGCCGAACGAAGCGCATCATGCGCCGTGGTTCGGCGACATCAACCCGTTACGGCAGATTCCCGCACTGGACGATGACGGCTACCTCGTCTGCGACAGCCAGTCGATCCTTACCTATCTCGCGCACCGTCACGCGCCGCAATGGCTCGGCGATACGTCTCGAACCCATGCGCGCGTCGCGCAATGGCTGTCGTTCGCGGCGAATGAAATCGGCAACAGCCTGCAACCGGCGCGGCTGTACTACCTGCTCGGCGAGAAGGTGGATATCGAAGCGGTGAGCGCGAAGGGCAAGCGCGTGCTGGGCGTGCTCGATGCCTATCTCGCGCAGCACGCATGGCTGGCGGCCGATCGGCCCACGATCGCGGACCTCGCGTGCATGCCGTATGTCGGCCTGTCGCGCGAAGGCCATTTGCCGCTCGATGATTATCCGAACGCGACCGCCTGGATCGAGCGCATCACCGCGCTGCCCGGTTATGTCACGATGAAAGGCTTGCCGCAGCCGGCAGGCCAGCGGGCGAACTGACCAGACGAATCCGCGTATGCTCGATCAGAGCCACGCGAATCCCTGTTGGAGACTGATGATGTTGACTGAAGCAAAGCAGGCAGTGACCGAACACGCCGTCAGCGAGATGGCCGCGCGGCTGGACACGGGCAACTGGACCGAGCGCGAGAAAGTGGTGCTGACGTGCCGCATGCTGGCGATGGAAAATCACTCGGAGACGCTGGCCGGACAGATCACCGTGCGCCGCGACGACGGCACCTATCTGACCACGCCGCTCGCGGTGGCGTTCGATGAAGTCGAACCGCGCCATGTCATGCATATCGACGAATCGCTGCGCGTGATCGAAGGCGTCGGCATGCCGAATCCGGCGGTGCGGTTTCATATGTGGGTGTATCGGCGCCGGCCGGATGTGAAAAGTATCGTTCACACGCATCCGCCCTATGTCTCCACGCTGTCGATGACCGGCCGCCCGTTGCGTGTCGCGCACATGGACGCCACGCCCTTCTTCGACGATTGCGCGTTCCTCAAGGAATGGCCGGGCTTGCCGATCGCGGACGATGAAGGCGAGATCATTTCGTCGGCGCTTGGCAGCCGCCGGTCGATCCTGCTCGCGCATCACGGCTTTCTGGCGGCGACGTCGTCGATCGAGGAGACCGCCTATCTCTCGCTGCTGATCGAGCGTGCCGCGCGCAACCAGATTCGCGCGGAAACACTTGGACCGATTGCGGAACTGAACCCGGTACTGGCGAAGGAATCGCATGATTTCCTGTTGCAGCCGAACGTGGTCAAGGCGAGTTTCGCGATGTTCGCGCGGCGGGTTCTGCGTCAGGATGTCGACGCACTGAAGGCGCGCTGACCCCTGGACGATACGCATGGCGCTTTGCACTTCGCGCCAAAGCTCGATACTCGGCCCCTTCGTATGACTCTTACGTAGGGTGACCGGCCGCTCGAATGACCGTGTCGGAGCGTTGCCAAACGGCCGGAGCTGGCCAGAACCCGCCACTCCGTGAACCAGGTAAATACGCACACGACGCTATCACACACCCCAAGCCACGGCATCACGCGGCATGCATGCCAACTCAAGAGCCTCTACAGCCCGACGCGCCAGATCGAGCGACGAGCGCGCCACCGCCGACCTGAAAGTCCATCTCCGCCACGCCCTCAAAACCGCATGACCATCCCCACCCCCACGACCATCAACCCCGTCCCAATCGCTCGCATCCACCCCAACGGATGCTCCGCGACCCCAATCAACCCAAAGTGATCGATCGCAACCGAAGCCACGAGGTTCGCGCAGATCGTCAACCCGTTGAGCGTCCCGACACCGACCTTCTGCACCAAGGTCAGTCCAGCAAACACCGCGACCGCCCCCACGATCCCGCCGAGCGGTGCCCACCATTTCATGCTGCGCAGGTCATCCAGCGTGGGCAATGGCACCGGCTGAATCCAGAACATGGCAATAGCCAGAAACGTCACAAGCAGAAACGACACACTCGACGCAAGCCACGGATTGACCAACGCGCCTTTGAGTTGCCCGTTGATCGGAGCGCCTGCAGCCTGAAGAATGCCGCCAAGGATGATGAAGGGATAAATCCATGCGCTGCTCATGTTTCATGTCTCCGTAGGCAAGGCAACGATCAATGTGCAAACAAGAGCCGACATCCAAGCGCCAGAGCAAGCGCCGGAACCATGACAGCAAACCCAACCTTCAGGAACTGCATGAAGCTCACTTCCTCGCCTTCGCGTCGAATCGACGACAGCCAGAGAATTGTCGCGAGCGAGCCGGTGATCGAAAGATTCGGTCCAAGATCGACGCCGATCAGCAGCGCATCGATGACGCGTTCCGGGCTGTGCGCCTGCAAGGCCGTCGCGCTCGCGATGAGTCCGGCGGGCAGGTTATTGATCGCGTTGCTGCCGAACGCGATGACAAGCCCCGATACCGCCGCGGCCATCGGCTGATTCTGCTGGCTTGCCTGTCGCAGTAGCGCCGAGAGTTCGCGTATGACGCCCGTATGATCGAGCACCTCGACCAATACGAAAAGCCCCGCGACGAGCGGCAATACGCTCCACGATATGTCGCTGACAAGTTCCACAGGTGACTGGCGTTCCTTGATCAACACGATCATCGTCGTGAGAATGCCGAGTACCGCAGTAGGCAGCCCGAGTTGCAGATCGAATGCCGAGACGACCAGCAGCGCAACCGCCGTCACACCCATGCTCGCCAGCGTGAGTTTGCCGTTCGTGCTGAGCGGTTCAACCGGCAGATCACGCGCGCACGAACCACTCAGATTCGCGCGCTGTGTCCACCGCAACATCACGAACGTAACGATGATCGACAACGCCGATGGCAACGCAAATCGCGCAACCCATAAACCAAGCGCCGGCGTGTGATTCGCATAAAGCACGAGGTTCGCGGGGTTGGATATCGGCAGGACGAAGCTCGCCGCATTCGCGATGAACGCGCATACGTACAGCAAGGGAAGCGGTTTCGTATTCGCCTTCTTTGCAGCCGCGAACACTGCAGGCGTGAGAACGACGGCCGCCGCGTCGTTCGACAGAAAGGTCGTCACCACCACGCCCACGAGATAGACCAGCAAGAACAGCTTGCGCGGCGATCCCTTTGCGTAATTGACGGCATGCACCGCCACCCAGTCGAACAAGCCTTCACGGCGTCCGAGTTCCGACAGCAGCATCATGCCGATGAGAAACAGATAAACGTCCGTACCCTTGCCGATCGCCTGCCAGGCAAGCTGCGCGGGAATCAGCCCGAGCACGACGAGCATGATCGCGCCGGCCACGGCCCAGACTGCTTCGGGCCAGCGGAACGGCCGCAGGATCACACCGGCAGTCGCGGCGAACGCGATGCCCCATGAAAGAAAAATCGGGTTCATGTGGTCAGAGGGGCGTCGTGTGTATCGTCGCGGACAAGGCCGCAGGCTTTTTTCAATGTCGTGCCGAAGAGGAGCCACAGCGCGAGCGACCCCGTCGATATAGCGCCAAGCACGAGAAAGGCGCTCGCATAGCCGAAGTGTTGAGCCAGCACGCCGCCCAGCGCAGGACTCAGCGCCGCGCCCGCGCCTTGCACCGTCATGACCACGCCCTGACCGGCATTCACCCGCCCCGTGCCTTGCAGCAGCCGCACCACCAGCGCGGGCACCGCGACGCTCTGCAAGCCCGCGCCGATGCCGTCGAGCGCCTGAACCGGCCACACGCCCCAGGCGGTGATGAACATCGCGGCGACCAAGCCGCGCAACGGCAGCGCGAGGAACGTGATCAGGATCACGCCCCAGTAACCGATTCGCTGAATGAGTCGGTTCGCGAAACAGGCCGCGACGACCATCACGAGTTGCGCGACGACGATCGTCTGCGCGGTGAAGGCGCTCGGATCGCCCTGATGCGCCGCGACGACCGCGAGGCCATAGAGCGGCAGCATCGCTGCATTGCCGAGATGGAACATCGCAAGCGACGCGGCGAGCAGCAGCAAGGGCCGGCACGTCAGCAGGACGCGAAAGCCGCTCGCATGCTCATGCTCAGGATTCGACGCTCCCAAGCCGCCGAGCCCCCGCGCGCTGTCGTGATCGATTGCATCGCGCCGGATGAGCAGCGTCGAGATGACCATCAGCACGGCAAACACGCCGGCCAGTCCGAACACCGCGCCGAATCCATAGCGCCATCCAAGCCAGCCCGACAGCGCCGCGCCGACCACGTTGCCCGCGTGATTCGCCACCTGGTTGCGGCCGAACTGCCGGTCGAAACCCTTCTCGCGCACGATTCCCAGCGTCACGCCGGCTACGGCCGGCCCGAGCGCGGCGCCTGTGACCGCAGTGAAGATCTGCGACGCCGCCACCATCCAGTAACCATGCGATACCCACAGCACGAGCGAGGCAAGCGTCGTCATCACGCCCGCGACAACAATGATGCCGCGCTTGTGATGCGTCGCATCGACCAGCGCACCCGCCGGAGAAGTCGCGAGCATGCCTGCGATACCGCCCAGCGTCATGACCGTGCCGATCGCCTCGGGAAGCCAGCCATGCGCCTGAAGAAAGACGCCCAGGAACGGCCCGATGCCCGCCTGCACATCGGCCATGAAGAAATTCAGTCCTTCGAGCGCGTACAGTGGATTCATGGCTCACCAATGGCGTCCGTTCTTGTTGGGCCCGAGCTGCGAGCCGACGATGCCGTGCTCCGGCCAGGGTTCGACGGCGTGCGCATCGGTGCCGAGCGCCGAGTGATGCTTGAGATGCCTGTCCGCGCGACCCGTCGCCGGAAGTGCGATGGAGTCTTCGCCGCTGCGTCCGTCGGCCGTGCGCGCCGTCACCGTCAAAGGCAGGCGATAGCTCGCGGTGACAGCGGGCAGGTGCGCCTGCCAGATCCCAACTTCGCCGGCGCGTGGAGCAAACTCGATGGGAATGCCTTCGAGACTGCCGGTGACGGACACGATCTCGTCATCGGACACCAGCACGCGCACACAATGCTCGTCGGTCGGGCGCGGCACCGAGCGGCTGCGATGCAACCGCCAGTCGGATGGACGCGTAATCATGACGAACGGCCACGCGGCATCCAGCGGTTGAAACTTCCAGCTCACCACACCGCCATCGACTGCCGCCACCGAAAACCCCGGGCGACCTGCGTCTTCCTCGATCTGCCCGGTGGAACGGGTCGCGGCATAGACCACCCAGCCGTCGTTGAGCAGCTCGTTGTAGTGCGTGTGGCCGGTGTCGACCATGGCCACGTTGGCGCGTGCGAACGCGTACGCCAGTGCGTGCCCGTCGGCGATGTCGCCGGGATAGGCGTGCATGAAGACGACGGGCGGTTCGAGGTCCTGCGCGGACGACGCAAGTTCTGCTTCGAGCCACCGATAGTCCGCACCCGACAGCCTGAAGTCCGGACCGCCGCGCCCCGCCGAGATGACATCGAGGAAGATGCACCGGTGGCCGTTCACGAGGCGCGACATCGGCAGGGGCGCATTGGCGAAGGCGTTGAACGCGTCGAGGTGGCCGGGCTCGTAGTCGTGATCGCCGGGAATGGCATGGAGCGGCGGCTTCAGCTTCGACACCTCAGCGAAGATGCGATGAAACTGCTCAGGCGTTCCGTTGTTGGCGTTGTCGCCCGGCAGGAAGGCGAAGTCGACACGGTCGGCCAGATGGCGATTGACCTGCTCGATCATCGCCTTCAGATGGTCGAGGCTTTCGTAGCGGTCGTCGTTCGACGCATGAAGGTCGCCGAAATGCACCCAGCTCAACATCGCACACGCTCCTTGAATGAGGCACGGCCTCGTCAGACGGCCTGCGGTGCATCGACGAGTTCGGCGATTTCATCGACCTCGATCGTGCGCCCGTGCCGGTTCTTCACGCCATGACCCCACGCGTGAACATGCGCGCCCGGCATCAGATAAGCGGCCAGTTCCGCGGCGGCATGAGGCGGCATGCGCAAGGACGTGCCGTCGTCCAGCAACGCGCCGCGCAATTCGCCTTTCGGACCGAACAGCGACAGCACCACTTCGCCGGACGCGTCCATCGGTTTGCGTTCGACGTCCGGCTTGTGATGCGGCTTGCCGTCGTGATGCGGGCCTTCGTCAAGAATCACGGCGCCGCTTCGGGTGGTCAGTGAAACGGCGGCGATCATGTCGGCATCGCGAGGCTTGACGCCGCGCACGCGAACAAGATCGCCGAGTGCGATGTGACGCGCGATCTGTTTCGACAGATGCGGAGGAACGTGAACCTGACGCAAGCCGACGACGAGACCGTCGACTTCACCGTGCGGGTTCAACAGAAAGCGCGTGACCTTGCCGCGCGTTTCCGGAAGGCTCGTGGGGTCGATCCAATGCATGTTCATGGTCCTCCAAGTTGTGATGGGTTTGCTTCAGGGCATCGGCGCGTTGCGGTCGTAGAGCGGAGTCAGCTTGCCCGGCGAGCCGAAGGCTGTTGCCTGTAGCGCGGTGCCGTATTGATTCTTCGTGCCATAGCCTTGCGCCGATACCGTCGCGCCCGTACGCACCAGTGTCGCGAACTGTTGCGCGACGGGTGGCGTGAGTTTGATGACGGTGCCGTCGGAGAGGATCACGCCGTCGGGTTCGCCGCGCGGCGCGGTCGTGATGTGCGCCACCTGTCCTTGCGCGCTCAGAGGCGAGAGTCCTGCTCCGCGCGCGGCCCGGGGCATCGGCGGTGCGCCGCGCATCGGCGGTTCGTCGATCACTTGACGGCCCGTCTGCGTGTCGGTGATGCGCTGGGCCGCAAAGCTGCCGCCTTCCTCGCGTTGTCCGCTCACTTGCACGAGATCGCCGCGACGCACCGCCGATGTCAGTTGCGCGCTCATGTGCGGTGGAAAGCGCACGAGGGTGCCGTCGTCGGTCATGAAGCCATCGACATCGCCATCCGGATTGGTCAGGAAGCGCGCGACCGTGCCTTGCGTGGTCGTAACTGAAGCCGCATCGGCGAGCGGAGGCGGGGGAGGCGGCGGCATCGGCGCTCCGGCGACGGGCGGCGGGTTCGGCGTTTCAGCAGGTTGTGCCGCACAGCCGGCGCTCGCTGCGAGCAAGGCCGTGAGCACAGCGATTCGCAACTGGGGGTACAAGGTCGATTGCATGATTCACTCCTTTCGCGTAGCGAGGAATCATTTGCAAGGGCCATGCCACTCGCGAAACGCCCGTGGCTCAAGGTGTTCGGCGATCGAGCCGGGTGGAGGTGTCAAGCAACCGGACAGCACCTGTCCGATTGCTTGACGCTTTACGCGGAAGCCTCCGACATGCCCAGCGCCGCCATGCGCGTATAAAGCGACTGGCGGCTGATGCCGAGCCGCCGCGCCGCCTCCGCGCGATTGCCGCCGGCCGCCGACAGCGCATGAACGATCAGCGCGCGCTCCAGTTGCGCCACCGCTTGCGGCAGGGGAAGCTCGAGCAGCGCGAGGGGAACCGCTTCATCCGCGCCGTCTCGCGTCGCGACCAGAAACGCGAAGTCATCGCGCGTCAGCACTTGTCCGGGCGCCAGCGCGCTGGCCCGTTCGATCGCATTGGCCAGCTCCCGCACATTGCCGGGCCAGGCGAACGTGGCGAGCAGGCGTTGTGCATCGGCTGAAAGATGCTTGCGCGCGATATCGGTCGATGCGCTCGCCAGGAAATGCTCGGCAAGCGGCAGGATATCGGCGACGCGCTCGCGCAGCGGCGGCATGTGCAACGGGATCACGTTCAGCCGGAACAGCAGGTCCTGCCGGAACGCGCCCGTCTCGACCATCGCGGCGAGATCGCGATGCGTGGCAGCGACCACCCGCACATCGACCGTCACGATCCGGTTGGTGCCCAGCGGCGTGACTTGCCGCTCCTGCAGCACGCGCAGGAGCTTGGCCTGCATGGGGAGCGGCATGTCGCCGATTTCATCGAGAAAGAGCGTGCCGCCGTGCGCCTCCTCGACGCGTCCTCGCCGGTCGCTGTGCGCGCCCGTGAACGCGCCCTTGCCGTGCCCGAAGAGTTCGCTTTCGAGCAGTTCGTCGGGGATGGCCGCGCAGTTCACCGCGACGAACGGACCGTTCGCACGCGCCGACGCACGGTGCAGCACGCGCGCCGCGATCTCTTTGCCGGTGCCCGTTTCGCCAGTGATCAGCACGGTCGAATTGCCGCTCGCCGCGCGGCCCAGGCGCTTCTGCACCTCACGCATGGTCTCGCTCACGCCGAGGAGTTGCGGCTCATGGGATCGCGCCTCGTCGGCGAATGCGCGCGCGGCGGGCGTGTCGACCCGCGCCGACAGAATGCGTTTCAGCAGTGCGGCGATCTCGTCCCGTCCGACCGGCTTGGTGAGGTGCTCGAACGCGCCGAGCCGCATCGCGCCAATGGTGTTGTCGCTGGTTGCGTGCGCGGTGAGCATCACGACCGGCACGGTCTCCAGCCCCGGCGTGTTGCGCAGCTGCTCCAGCACGGCGAGGCCGTCCGCGCCCGGCAAACGGAAGTCAAGAAAGATGCAGTCGGGCGCGGGTCGTCCGCGCAACTGCGCGAAGGCGTCGTCGCCGGAACGCGCCTCGGACGCCGCGTAGCCGAGGTCCTGCACGGTTTCCGCGAGGCCTTCGCGGAACGCGTCGTCGTCATCGATGATCAGGATGGTCGCCATGGCATGTCGATCACAAAGCGGGTCACGTTCGCATCGTCCGCGAGGAAGGCGCGGCCGCCATGTGCCGACGCAATTTCACGCACGACGGCAAGACCGAGCCCCGATCCGTCGGGGCGGCCCGTCACGAACGGCTCGAAGATCCGCTCGCGCTCGGCGGGGCGGACGCCGGGACCATTATCGATGACTTCGAGCCTGAGCCGTTCACCGCCGTCCGCCACGGCATGGGACGCGCGAATCATCACGTTCGATCCCGACGGCGTATGCCTGAGCGCGTTCACCAGAAAGTTGTCGAGCGCGCGCGCCAGTTGCGCGGGATCGAACACCGGCTGTGTCGGGCCGGGTGCGACTTCGGCGCCGAGCGTGACCTGCCTGCTTTCAGCGTGCGATTCGTGCGTATGAACGATATCGTCGAGCCACGCGCGCAGATCGACCTCACGGGCGTGGACCGTCACCGATTGCGTCAGCGCCAGCAGGCTCGTCACCTGCAATTCGATGCGTCCTACTTGCTCGATGATCGTCTTCAACGCGGCTTCCCGACGTGCAGCATCGCCGGCCAGCGCGTTCTCGGCCTTGAGCCGCATCGCGCCCGCCGGATTGCGAATCTCATGCGCGATCTGCGCCGCCATCTTTCCGAGCGTGCTGAAGCGCTCCGCCTGTGCGAGTTGCTGGTTCAACGCATCGGCATCGCGTTTGAGGCGCTCGGCGCGCTCGTCATAGCGGTTCAGCGCATCGACGATCGGGTCGAGATCGCGCTCGCCGAAACGTTCGAGCCGCTTGCCTTGCTCGAATGCGCCGTCGGGTGCGAGCGCACGTTCCAGCCGGGCGAGGTGCCGTCGCCAGCGCCTGAGCGTCAGCGCCAGGAACAGCGCCAGCACGACGATGACGGCGAGCACGCCCGCCAGAATCGCGCTGGCCCGCTCGCCGTAGGGTCCGAGCGGCGGGCGCGCGCGCGTCAGCGTCCAGGCGAACAGGTCCGCGTGACGCGGCACCGGACAGGCGATCGCGAGCACGGCGTCGCTGCCGCTCGACACGATGTCGGACTGCAACTGCCGGGCATTCGATGCGCTCTTCAGCGCACGCAGAATCAATGGCGTCTCGGCTTCGGGAATGTCGCGCTTGACGCCGCTGCCGCCATAGGTGGGGAAGGCGTACGCAATGAAGCCGTTCGATGCATTCGATGGCGGTTCACTGGTCCAGAAGCCGCCTTCGATGCCTTCGGTCTGGATCAGCACGAGATCGAGCACGGCGTGCATCAGGTCGACGTTGGTTTCGCCGGGTCGCTGCATCGACAGGTCGTAGCGCGAGGCAACCGCGGTACAGGCGGCCGCGGCTTGCTGCTTCGCGGTCACGACGCGCTCGCCCAGCGCCGACGACAACATGAGCCA
Organism: Caballeronia sp. LZ032; assembly: GCF_031451315.1. Taxonomy (NCBI): domain Bacteria; kingdom Pseudomonadati; phylum Pseudomonadota; class Betaproteobacteria; order Burkholderiales; family Burkholderiaceae; genus Caballeronia; species Caballeronia sp. LZ032. Next base: position 1,101,307 of record NZ_JARUXP010000002.1, on the reverse strand, counting down.
CACCGCGACACTCAGCAGGCCGCAGAGCACGGCGATGAGCGTCCAGAGCGTGAGCAGCTGAGTGGAAAACGACGGTCTCGGCATGAATGAATGGACGATGTGGGATCCGATGTGGCGGACTGTATAGCAAGTCTTCTGCCAAGCGTACGGCGCGGGTTTTAAGCTCGTGCTGCCGAGATCGGTGCGACTTCGTCCACGAGATAGTCGATCAACGCGCGCGCGGCAGGCCGTGGTCCACGGCCCGGCGGAAACACCGCGTGAACCTCGACAGGGTCGAGCACCCAGTCCTCCAGAATCGCCACGAGTCGTCCGTCCGCGATCTCGTTCCGGCAGCCCCAATAGCCCACCGTCAGGATCCCCAGCCCCGCAACTGCCGCAGCCGTCGCGCCTTCGTTCACGGACGTCGCAAAGCGACCCTCGCCGCGAAACGAAACCTCGCGGCCATCCTTGCGGAGCGTCGAGCCCAGCGACGCCACGCTGGACGGCCCGAGCACGAACGCGTGGTCGCTCAGATCGGACGGTTCGAGCGGGCGGCCCGCACGCTCCAGATAACTCGGCGCGGCCACCAGCAAGCGGGCGGAACGTCCTACCAGGCGCGATCGCGCGCTGGAATCCGGCAGCGTGCCGAAGCGGATCGCCACGTCCGCACCTCCCGCGATCAGGTCCTGCCGATCGTCCGACATCAGCAGCTCGACATGCAGCGCCGGATGCAAGGCCATGAAACGGCCGATGCGCGGGATCACCTCACGAATACCGAAGCTCGTCGACAGCGCTACCCGCAACTGCCCGCGCAGCTCCGAACTGCCGCGCGCGGCATGATCCGCCTCTTCGAGCGCTTCGAGAATCGACTCGACGCGCGTCAGATAGTCCGCGCCGGCGTCGGTCAGCTTCACGGCCCGCGTGCTGCGGGTAAAGAGCGCGGCGCCGACGTCCGCTTCCAGTTCGGCGATCTGCCTTGATACCGACGGCTGGCTCAGCCCGAGTTCGCGTCCGGCCCGGCTGAAGCTCGATGTATGGGCCACCCGCACGAAGAGTCGCAAGGTCGAGAGCTTGTCATTCATTTATCGGGCGAATAAGTGAAAGTCATCCGCGCATTCTACCGGCCTGCTTGCGAATGAATCACGATGACTTCCACGCCAGCACCGGCGATTCAATCAGGAGCGGATCATGACACTGCAAACAAAACTGGATGCCTTCAAGGCGCACTTCGAGAGCAAGGTTGCACTGGCTGAAGTCGTCGAAATTTTTCACCGGACCACTGCCGAGCTGATCGCGGGCGGCCAGGCCGAACGATCGCTCAAGGTCGGCGACCTTGCGCCGACCTTCACGCTCACCACGGCCGAAGGCGAACGCGTCTCGTCGACGGACATGCTCGAACAGGGGCCGCTCGTCGTCACGTTCTATCGCGGCGTCTGGTGCCCGTACTGCAACCTCGACTTGCAGGCTATCGAGGAAGTGGCGGACGAGATCCGCGCGCTTGGCGCGACGCTCGTTTCCCTTTCGATGCAGACCGCAGCCAACAGTCTGAAGTCGCAACGCCAGAACAAGCTCAGCTATCCGATCCTCGTCGACGAAGGCGGCAAGACGGCCGATGCCTTCGGTATCCGCTTCCGGCTGCAGGACGAACTGATCGATGCGTACAAGGGCTTCAACGTCGATCTGCCCGAAATCAACGGCGAACCGAGCTGGACCCTGCCGATGCCGGCGCGCCATGTGATTGCGCGCGACGGCAAGATTGCGTACGCCGAAGTCAGCCCCGACTACACGCAGCGCCCTGACCCGAGCGAACTTGTTGCCGCGCTTCAGCGCATGAAGGAAACCGCCTGAGGTTCGCGGGACGGCAGGCATTCACGCTTGCTGACCGGCCTTCCTTTACTCATTCATTCGGGATCTGTCATGAAGCTCTATATCGCTCGCGCTACCTGTTCTCTCGCCGTGCAAGCTGTTTTCAATGAATTGAATCTTGCACCCGAGCTCGTGCATTTCGATGAAGTTGTCGGCCAGCACGAGAGCCTGGTCGCGGGTTGATGGTTGGAGACTGGCTACGACACGCCGGGCGCCTGAAGCATCGGATAGGTAAAAAGCAGAAAGTGCGCCGCGTTCAGCCCGAAGTGCGCGAGGATCGCGGCGCCCAGGCCGCCATAGCGATACGCCAGTCCATAGCCGATACCCGCGACGGTTGCCAGCACGATCCATTGCCAGCCGCCGGGAAAATGCGCCAGCCCGAACGTGAGCGCCGCCACGCATAACGCGATGACGTCCGCGTGCGCGAAGCGCTTGAGCAGGCGCGACAGGCCGCCCTGGAGATAACCGCGAAACAGGGCTTCTTCGGTCACCGTGACCAGCAGCACATTGTTCAACATGAAGAGCCACGTGGACGCAGGCAGCTTCGGCTCCCATCTGACGAGTCCCAACGCCAGCGCAAGCAGCAAGCAGACGATCGTGGTTCCGGCGACGCCTGCCACGCCTGCTTTCAACGATGCCGCCGGTGCATGGTGCGGCCGTATCCATGGACAGGCCAGCAGCAGCCAGAATCCGACGAGCGGCTTGTCCAGATTCAGGAACATCGTGAACGGCACGGCATCTGGCGTAAAACGCTCGGGTCCGATGACGCGCAGGTTATTGAAACCCGGCATCCAGTGCATGCTCAAAGCCACGGCCAGCACGATGAAGACGGTGTGCCCGGCAAAGCGCATCCACGCCTGACGCTGCGGAGCCACGGCAAATGCGGCAGCCAGCAGCAGGCCGAGCGATAGGGCGGCAAGCGGCGTGAGTTGCCCGTTGGACAATGCCGCGGCATAGCCGACGATGAGCAGACCGGGGACGAGCCATCGCGCAGCAGGCGACCACACAGCCGGCACGGCGAGAAAGAGCGCGATGAAAGGTGCGGCGACCATAAGCATGATTCGTCGAGTATGTGTCTGTCGAGACGTGAATGATGACGGCTTCGGGTGAAAACAGTGAGGCCCGGTCTCACGCCTGACCCGGCGCCGTTCTCGCAGCGTTCCATCCGAGCGCGTTGAAAATGTCGTAACGAACGATGCCCGCGTACTCGTGGAGCGCCAGATCCGTAACAGCAAGGTTGTAAGCCAGCGGCAGCAAGGATGGCATGGCGGCCACATGATCGGCGCTCACCGGTTTCGCCTGAACGCCGAAATGAGCGAAATAAAGTGCGCCGCGTTGCAGGTGGAAGCCCGACGACACCAACACCATCTCGCCCGCATCCAGATTCTTCAGAAGTCCGCTCGTGAGCTGAGCGTTCTGCCACGTGATGAATGTAAGCCTCATTTATTAGAAGCGCGTTAGATGGCTTCATCACCGCAGCGGATGAGGGCTGTTATCGTTGCACGAACGCAGAAATACCCGCCACCAGACCCTCTGCCAGCGGAAGGTTCGGGTTCGAATACGCGGCAAGGTTATCGTCGATAGCTTCTGTATTGACCGTTTTCAACACGTGATTGGCATTCGCGACGAGCATCAATTCGGCTTGCGGATTGGCGTCCCTTAGAAGAAGCGCGTCCTGCGGGTCAACCTGAACATCGCGCGTGCCCTGCACGATGAGCACCGGCTTCGAAACGTTCGCCAGAAGGGCGGTCGGCTCGACGTTCAATTCGCTCATCAAGAACTGCTGGACCCCGGGCCTGAACAGCGGCATGAGCGCCGGATCGATTCCGCCGGAATCTACGGTCTGTCCCGCCTCCAACGCGTCGAGTATCGACATGGAATTGTCCAGAACCGGCGCGTTTGCCGGGTTCGATCTCAACTGTTGCCTCAGCACCTGCCCCAGAGGCCGCCCTGCCGTGGACACCAGAACCAGACCGCACAGTTCGGCGCTTTGCTGTGCAGCCGACAATGCAACCAGTCCTCCCTCGCTATGTCCCAGCACCCATACGCAGGTCGCATCGATCCGCTTACGGATCGCCGTTACCCACGACTGGACATCTTCCGCGTAATCGTCGAGGGTGACGTCATCGGCATCGGGTATCGCCGACGCGCTGCCGTACATGCCGCGCTTGTCGATTCGAACCGACGCGATGCCCCGATCGAACAGTCCTTCCGCAAGCAGCCGATAGGTCGCCGCTTGAACGCCGAATGGATTGTTGCCGTCCCTGTCCGTCGGACCCGATCCCGGCACGATCAACACCACCGGAACATCGCTGGGCGCCGGCGACAACAACGTGCCCCTCAGCGGCCCGGCCGGCCCCGGGATTTCGATCTCCGCATGCAGCATGTCAACGCAACTGCTTGTGGAAGAACGTCGTGCCACACAAGCCGCCGTCGGGCATCAGCGCGTAGTTCGGAACGCCGCCTACGCATTGCCATCCGCTGCGCCGGTAGAGCCGTTCGGCATCGCCGCCCGTCACGGTATCCAGCACGAGCACGGACTTGCCGGCCTGACGAGCGAAGTCATCGAGTGCATCCATCAACCGCGCGGCGATGCCTTGACGCCTCGCGTCGCGGTGAACCAGCATCTTGGCTACGTCGGCGCGGTGTGGCTGGTTTTCCGGTTGCGCGACGACCAATTGCACCGTACCGAGAACCTTGCCGTCCGCGTCCTCGGCAACCAGCAGGATCCGTTCACCGCGCGTGACACCATGCGCAACGTCCGTCCAGAAGCGGACCGCGGTCTCCCTCGAGATCGGCAGCATGAAGCTGACGGAAGCGCCTCCCTCGACGCAGTCGATGAGCACGTCGGCCAGGGCATCGATGTAGGAAGCAACCTCATCGGGATGCAGGGCACGGATGTTCATGCTTTTACTCATCGGGCCCGCTCCGTAGTCAGAGAGCTTGATTGTCGACAAACATCAAGCCGTTGTCGAGTGGCCTTTCAGGGTTCAGTTGCGATGGTCGCGGTCGTCGCGGGCAGCCCCATTACTCCCCCGCCGGTGTCGAGACCGCGTGATCGAGACATGACGCCAAGGATCCCGCCACGCTCCTCACCAGTTTCTTGTCGTCTTCGAGCGTCATCGCAGCTTCCGCGCGGGTCAGGGCAAGCCGCGACTGGTGACGCGCGGCCTCGCGAAACGCGTCATCGCCCATCTGGACGAGTGCGCAAAAGGTCTTCTGCAACCGCAACTGGATCTCGACAAAAGCAGCGCCATCGCGCGCGATGACCCGAAAAGCGTCATCGAACAGATCCCGCGAGGTGAGCGCGACGACATGGACGTGATTGAACCGGGGTTCCGCGTCTTCCCGCAGACGCGGGCCCTCGGCCCACTTCGAAAGCAGTCGCGCCTGCCGCCCGATCACGTCGATGGCCGTGCCGGGGTCATTCACAGCGGGCGACAAGGCGCGGATCGCCACTTCGCTCAGAACGACCACGCCGAAACGCGGATCCTGGTCGTAGCTGCGCCGTGTGCCGATGCGTATCGCATCCCTGATTCTCTCTTGCAGGGTTTCCGCTGTCGCTTCGCCGGCTGTGCTTGCCGGACCAAGACAGGCGATCACGGAATTCGGGTAGACGAACATGCCCGGAATGGCCAGTACGAAGACGTCGCGGCCCGACCGTTCTCCCTGTGCGTTCAGTGCCGCCATATCCACGTACTGCACATACCCTGTCACACCTGCGTGCAAACGTTCGGCGCCGTCCGGAATATCGGTGGCGGGATCCTTGAGTTCCCGGCCGCCAAGAAAGGGCTCGTCGAGCCTTGCGTCGATTGCGGCCTGGGTCGCCTGCTCGACCCTGTCGGTCGTCTCGCCGACGCGGCCCAGCAGCGTGAGATGGTTGATCCAGCGCAGCAGCGCGATGACGACCAGGATGATCACGACGATCGTCATCATGAACAGCACCGAACGTCCTTGCGGCCCGTAGGCGCCGACCTTCAGCACGACCAGCGCCACCATGCTGAACAGGAACGAGCCGATGAACGTCGACAACGCGTTCTGCGTGACGCTGTCCTGAATCAGCAGGATGGTCGCGCGCGGGGTGACGGTGTTCGTAGCCGATCCATACGCCGACGTCATGATGCTCAGGGAAAACGTGGTCACGGCCAGCATGCTCGACGCCATGATCGTCAGAATGCTGTCCACCGCATCCGCGCCGATGCTGCCTGAGAACCGCCAGGGAAGATAACGCTCCGCAACGGCGGCGGCCACGGCCGCCAGCACGCCGAGAGCGCCGATGAGCGTCGCCCTTACCCATAGCTTGCGGATGAACTGCAGCAGTATCCATTGCCAGCGTGCCAAGCGCGCCTCCGTGCGACGTTGAAATCGAAATGTCGGCGTTGGAGCACGTTGCGCGCCTGCCGGGTGGAGTCGAGCCGCTCTGATGCTTGCACTCGTGTCGCGCCGGGAATCCTGTCGACGCGCACCTGAAAATATTGCGTCACACTGTGACATTTTTTACGGCTCTCGCCGCACCGTCGCATCCAGCGAAATCGCTTCGGCCATGACGTCCTTCAGCACCGGAGTCTTTCCCGCCATGCTGCCCACAAAGCGGCATGTGTCTTGCGTCCGTTGTCCGGGACATATGCCAGCGGAGCCTTGCCATGCCAGATATTGCCGTCATCACCGGAGCGAGCGCGGGCGTCGGTCGCGCCACTGCCGAAGAATTCGCACGGCGCAGTTACGACGTCGCTCTGCTTGCACGCGACGGCGAACGGCTCGAACGTGCGGCGCGCGACATCGCCGCGCGCTATGGCGTACGTGCGGTCGCGCTCGTCACCGATGTTGCGTCGGCGGAGCAGGTTCATGCCGCCGCCGATGCGGTCGAAGAACAGCTCGGACCTGTCGACGTATGGGTCAACGTGGCAATGGCGACCGTGTTCTCGCCGGTGTCGGCCCTCACGGCCGCCGAGGTGGAGCGCGGCACGCAGGTCACCTATCTCGGGCAGGTCTACGGAATGATGGCCGCGCTCAGGCGAATGCGAACCCGCAACCGCGGCACGATAGTCAATGTCGGCTCCGCGCTCGCCTACCGTTCGGTTCCCCTGCAATCGGTGTATTGCGGCGCCAAGTTCGCCATTCGCGGCTTTACCGACTCATTACGGTCGGAGATCATCCACGACGGTCTGGACATTCATCTCACGATGGTCGACCTGCCCGCCGTCAACACACCGCAGTTCGATTGGGCGTTGAACAAGACCGGCAGAAAGGCCCGGCCTGTCGCGCCCATCTTTCAGCCCGAGGTGGCCGCGCGAGCAATTTTCTTTGCTGCAACGCATCGTCGACGTCAGGTTTGGGTCGGCTTTCCGACGGTCAAGGCGATTCTCGCGAACCGCATTGCGCCCAGCCTGATCGACCGCTATCTGGCGCGCGCCGGCTACAGCGGACAGCTGACCGAGGAAGCAGCCCCCGCCGACGCGCCGTCGAACCTGTTCGAACCCGTATCGGGCGACTATGGTGCGCATGGGCGCTTCGACGCGCAGTCGCGCGAAGCCAGTTGGGAGATGTTCACCGACCGGCATCGCAACGCGTTCTGGGCAGCCGCCGGCGTCGGACTGCTGACGGGCGCGGCGCTGTTGATGCGAAAGCTGCGCGCCTGATCCGATTCGTACGACGCGCGGAAAGAATCCAGACATGAGTCGCCCACTTGAAGACTATGGCCTGATCGGGGATGGGCAGAGCGCCGCCCTCGTGAGCCGCGATGCCTCGATCGACTGGCTGTGCTGGCCACGCTTCGACGATGATGCATGCTTCGCTGCGTTGCTCGGCAGGAGTGAACACGGGAACTGGTCGATCATGCCGGTCGCCGAGCCAGGTGAACTCAAGCGCCGCTATTGTGACGACACGCTGGTGCTCGAAACGGACTTCGAGACGCCGGACGGCGCCGTCCGCATCATCGACTTCATGCCCTTGCGCAAGCGGTTTCCGTCGCTCGTGCGGATCGTGGTGGGACTGCGCGGCACGGTCCCGATGCGGTCGACGCTGCGGCTGCGCTTCGACTACGGCCTCGTGCCACCGTGGCTAAGCAGCGAGGCGGGCGGTGTCGTCGCGCGTGTCGGACCTGATCTCATCGCGGTGCGCGCGCCGATGCAGCAAACCATTCGCGACGATGCCATCGAAGCGCAATTCGACATCAGCGCCGGCGAGCGGCTCGCAATTGTGATGAGCTACGGACCCTCGCACTTGCCGCCGCCCGAACCGATCGACGCCGAAGGGGCGCTCAGCGCAACCTTGCGGTTCTGGCGCCGCTGGATCGGCCACTTTGACGACAGCAGCACGGCCTGGCCGCAAGCGACGCGTCGTTCGCTTCTGACGCTCAAGGCGCTATGCCACGGCCCGAGCGGCGGGCTGATTGCGGCGCCCACCACGTCGCTTCCTGAAGTGCCTGGCGGAGAAATGAACTGGGACTATCGCTACTGCTGGTTGCGGGATGCGAGTTTCGCGCTCGGCGCACTGCTTCGAGCAGGCTTTCACGAGGAAGCGCTCGGCTGGCGCGACTGGCTGCTGCGCGCGATTGCCGGGTCGCCCGAGCATGTACGGATCATGTATCGCGTGGATGGTTCGCGGCAAGTCGAGGAACGCGTCATCGGGTCATTGCCGGGCTACCGGAGCGCAAAGCCGGTGCGGGTCGGCAATGCGGCGTCAACTCAACATCAGATCGATGCGCTTGGCGAGGTTATCCAATGCCTTGCGCTCGCGCGGCGCGGTGGCATTCCGCCTTCGCAGCGCGAAGCCGAAGTCGCGACGCGCATCGTCCTGCATCTGGAACAGGTCTGGCAGAGCGGAGGGTCGGGCATCTGGGAATCGCGCGGGACGCCGCGCCAATACACGTATTCGAAGGTGATGGTGTGGGCGGCGTTGAACAGCTTCATTGCCACGCTCGCCGATGCCGCCACGCTTGACGCGATGACTCGTGCACGCCTTGTCGCGTTGCGAGACACGGTCAGACAGGAAGTGTTGTGTGAAGGCTGGAGCGACGGTCTCGGTTCATTCGTGCAGAGCTATGGTGGTCAGGCAATCGATGCGAGTCTGTTGCGGCTGCCCGCGGTCGGGTTCATTGCCGCGACGGAACCCAGAATGACCAGTACGATTGCGCGCGTCGAGCGGGAGCTTTCCGAAGGCGGTTTGATCCGCCGGCTCAAGGCGCCTGTCGATGCGCCTGCGGAAGGCAGCTTTCTCGCCTGTTCGTGCTGGCTCGCCGACTGCATGAGCATGCAGGGACGTCGCGACGAAGCCCTCGCGCAGTTCGAGCGCGTGTTGGCGGTGCGCAACGACCTCGGATTGCTGGCAGAAGAGTACAACGTGCCTGGCCGCCATCTCTCCGGCAACTTTCCACAGGCGCTTTCACATCTGGCGCTGGTCGACACGGCCTTGCGCCTGACCAGCAGCGCCGCCGAAAGGCCAGGTGGCTGAACTCATCAACGGAGAGGAGTTTGGCAATGACCTACGGAACCTTTCCGTCCTGGTTGCACGTTGTGTCAACAGCATCGATTGTGCTGGCGCTCGTCTGCGCCGCGATCATCGTCATCGACGAGGTCCGTCATCCGCAAAAGATGGGGGTGATGAATGCTGTGTGGCCCCTCACGGCGCTGTTCGGCTCGGTGTTATGGCTTGCCGCCTATTTCCTCTGGGGCCGCAATGTTCCAGATAGCAACGTTGCGAACGTTGACCCACCTTTCGCCGCGGCGGTATTGAAGGGGACGAGCCACTGTGGCGCCGGTTGTGCGCTCGCCGATATCGTTGTGGAGTGGGCTGCCTTCATGTTTCCGGCAATCGCTGTCTGGTTCGGGTGGCACGGCTTCTTTGCGGAAAAGACCTTCGCCGTCTGGATTCCGGATTTCCTCGTCGCTTTCCTGTTGGGCATCCAGTTTCAATACAGCAGCATCAAGCCGATGCGCGAGCTGTCGCCGCTCCAGGCGCTGCGCGCTGCGGTCAAGGCTGACATTGCGTCGATTACGGCATGGCAGCTTGGCATGTACGGAATGATGGCCGTCATCCAGTTTCGCTGGTTCAGGCGCGTGTACGGCGGGGTTGCCAGTGTGGCCAGTCCGGAATTCTGGCTGGCGATGCAGATCGCGATGCTGGCCGGATTTGCCACCAGTTACCCGGTGAACTGGTGGCTGATCCGTCTTGGAGTAAAGGAGAAGATGTGAGCGGTCGGGTGTCCCATGATGCTGCACAACCCGCTGTGGATCGCTATAAGGTGGTGTTCATGACCTCACTGCATATTTCCATGACTCATCGACCATACCGTCCAATGACCGTGGACCCGGTGAGCGTATGCCCCGCGAGCCGCGCTTGCAGCGCCGCATAGTCCAACCCGGCGGGTAGCACGCCGGGCGCAAGATCCGTTGCGGTGACAGTCAGCAGATAGTGATGCGGCGTATCTCCCACAGGCGGACAAGGACCGCGATACGCAGCGGCCTTCGTCATGTTCAAACCTACCGACGCCGGCGCGGAAATAGCGGCGCCCGCGTCCAGCTTCGACGATTCCGGCGCAAGGTTATAGGCGATCCAGTGCGTCACGCCAATGCCTTTCGGCCCGTTCGGGTCCGTAAGCGTGACCACGACGCTGCGTGTGGCGGGCGGCAGATCGTGCCAGGCGACGGGCAGGCTGACGTTCTCACCGCCGCACACGCCGGGACCGGCATAGCGCGCGGCGATGGTGCCGCCGTCTTCGAATGCGGGACTGGTCACGCTGAAGCTGGCGGCGTGGGCGGTGCAGGCGAGCATTGAACTGGCGAAGGCGGCAGCGAATGAGCGGAGGAGGGGATGTGAGGCAGTCGAATCGAAAAAGCGCATGGGTAGGGCAGAGGATCCAAAAGGCCAAATCCTATCGCCGATGCATATCCCGAGTCATTCCCGCTACAACGCGACTTTATTGCCCATAGGGTTAACAGCCCCTATCCCGATGCCTATCGCTGCCCTTCCACCTGCCGTTTCCACAAGGTCCAGGGCCGTTCCATCACGCCGAGATTCGTCTCCGTGCTGGCGCGGCCTTCGCCTTCATCGAGGTACGTCACTTCCCCACCCAATGCGATGGCCTTCTGCTGCATGCCCGCATTCAGCTCCGTATAAATCGCGCGATACACCGCGGCCGGCAACGAAGGCCCCGTCGCCACGAAGCCATGCCCGCGCATCAACGCCACGTCCGATGCCCCCAGCGTCTCCGCCAGCACACGTCCCTGCGCGCCGTTGCGCACGAGCATGTCGGTGCAGCCGAAGCAATGGCGAATATCGAACACCGGCGACCCCGTCGCGAGAAAACCCGCCATGTGATAGATGGGCCGCAGCCGCACCGACGAAGCCGCGAACGGAATCACCGAAGGCGAATGGCTGTGCACCACCGCCTGCACGTCCGGCCTTGCGCGATAGATCTCGGCGTGAATCCAGGTCTCCAGATAACGCTTGCGCGTGTCGCCGTCGACGGGCTCGCAGTCGAAGTCGAGCGTGAGAACGTCTTCGGGCTGCACGAGCTCCGGCGCCATGGACTGCGCGATCAGGAACCGCAGCGGATCGCGCGGATCGCGCACGCTGACGTGACCAAAGCCATCGAGCACTTCATGCTGCGCGAGGATGTGATTGGCGGCGGCGAGGTCGTCGAGCAGGCGCGGCATGTCGAGCGCGTCGTGCGTGACGGGAGCGGCGGTGTAGGTCGTGTTCTGCGTCATGGTCAAAACTCTGCGAGTAAAGAGAAAAGTCAGACGCGCACCGCGGCCGACATCTCGATGGGAAACAGATCTTCAGGCGCCAGCCGTCGATGGCACACGCCCTGTTCGTGCGCATAGCGCAGGAAGGCATCGAGCGTGATGCGGTTCGGCTCCGCGCCATAAGGCCAGGGATCGCCACCGAACAGCGCACGGGCTTCGTCGGCGCGCGCGTTCATCCATGGCAACGGAAAATGCGAGCAGGTGATGTCCGCAAGCCGCTGGAGACTGTTCTCCTTCGCCTGCGTGAAAGCCTTGAGCAGATTGCCGGCAATCCATCGATGCCGCTCGAACACCTCACGCCGCAGCACGATCAGATGCATGATCGGAAAGATGCCGGTCGCGCTGAAATACGCGCGCTCCACCGGCTCGAACGGTTCGAACATGCGCACGATCTCATCGCCGCGGCCAGGCGGCGGCGCGGGCGGACGCGCGCTCAGGATGGCGTCGATGTCGCCTGCGAGCAGCATCGCCGTCAATGAACGCTCGGGCACCGGCCGATACTGCACGCCCTCGGGCACGCGCACCTCGACCTTCTCACGGCGTCCCGCCTGATTCACACCGGCCTGAATCCATTCCACTTCATCGAGCGGCACGTGCTGATCGTGCGCCAGCCAGCCGCGCGAATACACCGACGCCGTCTGCGCCCACTCCGGCACGCCGATGCGCTTGCCACGCAGATCGCCCGGCCGCTCGATACCGCTCCCGCGCCGCACATACAGCGACGAGAGCCGAAACACGCGCGACGGAAACACCGGCAGTCCGATCAGCCGGTCATCGCCCTGCGAGCGCAGCGAGGCGTACTTGCCGAGCGACATCTCCGACACGTCCCACTCCTGGAAATGCGTCGTGCGATAGAAGATCTCCTCGACCGGCAGCACCGTGGGAAGCAGGTCGATGCCCTCGGCACGCACGCGCGCGTCGAGCAGGTCGCGCACGTGATCGTAGTCATTGACGGCAAGCGATAGCGTGAGCCTGGGCATGTCAGTGTCCGAAGGCGGTGGCATCGGGCAGGCGTTCCGGCCGCTCGACGAGAAAGACCAGCACGGCCGCCGTGACCAGCGACGCCGCGAGCACGGAGAACATCGCGCCAGGACCGCCGGTTGCCTGTTGCAGCACGCCGGAAATGGCCGGGCCGCACATGGCGCCGAAGCGCGCGATGCCGAAGAACACGCCGACGCCCGTGCTGCGAATCTCGGTGGGATAGCTGACGGCGACGAGATTGTTGAGCACGGTCTGCGTGCCGATCACGAACATCCCTGCGATCACGATGATCCAGAAGACCTGCACGTTCTCCAGCAATGCAAGCATGCCGATGGCGCTCGCGCCGAGCAGCCACGCAATGGACATGGTGAGACGCCGGTTGCCGGTGCGGTCGGCGACGAACCCTGAGAGCAGGCTGCCGAACGCCGATGCGAACACGAGCAGCGAACCATACGCGAAGCTATGCGAGAGGTTCTCGCCGCGCTTGAGCAGGATGGTGGGCAGCCAGCCCGAGAGTCCATACGACGAGAACAGCGAGAGCGCGCCCATGGCCCAGAAGCACAGCGTCTGACGACGAAAGCGCACAGCGAACAGCGCGCGGAACGAGCCGGCCTTCACCGTCGGCGCGGGCACGACGACTTCGGCCGTGCGAAAGTCCGCCGCGCGCGCCGGCCAGAAGCGCGTCAGTTGCGTGCGCACCTCGTCCATGCGGTTGCGGCTGGCGAGGAACGCAATGGACTCCGGCAGCACGAATTGCAGCACGACCGCGAGGGCCATCGCCAGCGCGCCGGTGAAGTACATGCTTTGCCAGCCGAAGCGCGGCATCAGCCACGCGGCGATGAAGCCCGAGCAGGTCGCGCCGCCAATCCAGCCGAGCGAAAAGAAGCCGATGGTGAAGACGTTGTTCGAACGCTTCGGCGCGATCTCGTTGATGTAGGTCACGCACATCGGCATCAGCAGCCCGAGCGCGAGGCCCATGATGAATCGCAGCACGACGAACGAGGACAGGTCGTGCGCGAAGAGGGCGATGGCGAGGCTCATCGCGCTCGATACCCACACGCCCGGCAGGATCACCCGACGCCGTCCGAAGCGGTCGCCGAACAGTCCCGAGACCGCCGAGCCGATTGCAAAGCCGCCGAGCCCGCATGACAGCAACAGGCCGATCTGGCTCGGCGACAGATGCCAGGCCGGCGTGACGTCATGAACGATGTACGACGCGTTGTAGAGATCGAAGCCGTCGTACCAGAGGATCAGCGCGAGCAGTATGGCGAGGCGAAAGTGATACGCGCCGAGCGGCGCGGCCTGCAGCGTCTCGCGCAGGTCAACCCGATTGCGCTGAGCCGGCGTGGTGTCCAGGGTCATGCGGTGTCTCCGGATATCGGTGGCCTGTCGTTCGGACCGGATGGTTCGCGACGGCCTTTGTGGTGTTCCGGAGTTCACTTTACTGATAGCCTTTATAGCTATCAATATTGAGTTTTAAAATCAATATAAAGAAGTTCGATGCTGTCTGAAGAGTGACAAAGATGAGTGACGGAAACTGGAACGACGTGTTGAGTTGCGAAGAAGCATTGGCGCGGCTGAACATCAAGGCCGCGACGCTCTATGCCTATGTCAGCCGCGGACTGGTGCGCGCAACGCCTCACGAAGACGGACGCAAGCGGCTATATCTGCGGCGCGACATCGAACGGCTCGCCGCGCGCAAACGCGGCCGCGCACCCAGCGGCGCGGTGGCGGAATCCACGCTGCGTCTGGGCGATCCGGTGCTGCATTCGGCCATCACGCAAGTCACGCCGCACGGGCCGCGCTATCGCAATCGTCTGGCCGTGGATCTGGCCAGTTCAGGGGCCGCGTTCGAATCCGTTGTTCATCTGCTGATGACCGGCGTATGGCAAAGCGGACTCGCGGTCTGGTCGCCCATGGAGACGCCGCCCGACGTGCTGCGCGTGCTGTCGGTGCATGAAGGCGGGGTGGCCAGCGGCGATATCGGCGCGTTGCTGGGCATGGTGCCCTTCGCGTTGGGCATGCAGGGACGCGGCACGCGCGAGATTACCGATGGCGGCGCGGTGCAGGCTGCGCGGCTCATGCTGCAGAGCATGGCGGGCTGCGTCGGCTTCCTTGGTCCGGAGCGCGTGTTCTGTCCGCGTGCAGCCGACGAGAGCATCGCCGGGCAGATCCTGCGCGCGGCGGGCGCGGCGGTGACGCCCGAGACGTTGCGCGCGCTTGGCACGGCGCTCGTCGTGCTCGCGGACAACGAACTGGCGCCTGCCACGTTCTCCGCGCGTGTGGCGGCATCGACGAATGCGGATATCTTCAGTTGCGTCGCGGCGGCCATCGGCTCGCATATTGGCTTTTCGACCGGCACCGGCACCGAGAAGGTCGAGACGCTGCTGTTGTGCGAACCGTTGTCGGCGCTGGAGTCGCGCGCGGATCGCGTGCGCGAGTATGGGGCGAGCCTGTTCGGCTTCAATCATCCGCTGTATGCCGGCGGCGATCCCCGCGCGGACCTGATGCTGCAGGCGGCGGCAGAAGTCGCGGCCCGCGACGGATGCGCACCGGCGGCACGCGAAAGGACCCGGCTGACGCTGGCTTTTCTCGAACGCATGCGGCACGAACTGGACGCGCAGCCTGGCGTTGCGCTGGGTCTCGTGACCTTGGCTCGGGCGCTCGGCTTGCCTGACGGCTCGGCAACCGCCATCTGGATCGTGAGTCGCACGGCCGGATGGGTCGCGCATGTGATGGAGCAGCGCACGCAGGCGTTTTTGCTGCGCCCGCGCGCGAAGTATGAAATGCCAGCTTCCGGCGATTCCGGCACGCTGGCCTGATGAAACGGATTCAGGTCGCCACTTCCAGCACGATGTCGAAGCCGGGCCGCATTTGCTCGGCCAGCCACGTGCCTTCTTCCTGATCCTTGACGAACGTGACGAAGACATCGTCCGGACGTTCCGCGTGAGGCATGGCGATGCTCCACGCACCACTGCCGTCCTTGCGCACGGTCACGTTGTACGATGCGCTCTTGCTTGTTGCAGACATGGCGCCTCCTCGAAAGGCAATCACATCGCCGTCATCGTGATGACGGCTCTCTCAGTCATTTTTTCGGTCTTCGCCGAAGATGGATGTAATTCTGCCCGAGAAGAAATGTCTGCTGGAAGTTTTTTAAGCATCAATTTCGGACGCAAGCCTGCGCGAGGGTCACGTCGAGCCGCAAATCAGCGCTCGTGATACACCGCGAGCCAGACGCTGGGCTCCGACTCATGCGTCCATGCCACGCGATGCCGGCAATGCGGCTCGATCAGGACGTAATCGCCGGGCCGCAGGTGGCGACGGCTCGCATCGGCTTCGAAGTCGAGCACGGCCTCGCCTGACAACAGCACTACCCATTCGGCGCGCGGGTCGTCGTACCAGAAGCCTTCCGGGCTGGCATGACCCATCGACACGATTCGTTCGACGGTGACGCCGGGTCCCGTCGTGAGTGCATCGACCTGTTCTTCCGCGCTGCGCTGCGTTGGCACGCTGAAAACATTTCCGCTATCGGATTGCATATCCCGGCCTTCCTCCAGATAGATCAAAAAGAATAGTGCCCCGATTGGCTTGCGCCAGCGTGCCGCGAAGCGAAAGCGATAGGATCATCACAAATCAACGTGCAATTGTTGGAATCATCTCGCGTACACCCGTCTGGATAGGGGTTGAATGTGATTGACGCACCAAATATGTGATGCGAAGATCACATCCCAACTCGCGCATGACGACGCGAATCATAAGAATTCGCCCGCGCGGCGAAGGAGACAACAGATGAGTGAGCCGGTTGCGGTCGCGGCCGCTTCATCGGCCCGTGCGCCCTTGATCCGCGTTGCCGGCGTCACCAAGAAATTCGGCGGCGTTCAGGCGCTGCGCGGCGTGAATCTGGAAGTGCTGCCGGGCGAAGTGCACGCGCTGCTCGGCGAAAACGGCGCGGGCAAGTCCACGCTCATCAAGATCCTGAGCGGCGTCCATAGCTACGACGAAGGCTCGATCGAAATCGCCGGGCAGAAGGTCGCCTTCGATTCCCCGGCCAAATCGCGCGAAGCAGGCGTGGCCGTGGTGTATCAGGATCTGAGCCTGGTCGAATCGCTTTCGGTCGGCGCCAATCTCATGCTGGGCCGCGAGCCGCGCACCCGCTTCGGACTCGTCCGGCAGCGCGAACTGATGGCGCAAGTCAGCGCCTTCCTCCGCGAACACCACATTCCTTTGGATCCCCGCGCCCCCGTGGATTCCCTGCCGTTCGCCTACCGGCAGATGACGGAAATCTGCAAGGCGCTGATGGGCGACGTGCGCGTGCTGATCCTCGACGAACCCACCTCCGCGCTCACCGGCGGCGAGGAACAGATTCTGTTCGACGCCATCCGCACCGTGACCGCACGCGGCGTCGGCGTGATCTACGTGACGCATCGACTGAACGAGGTGTTCCGCATTTCGCAGCGCGTGACCATCTTCCGCGACGGCGCCAACGCCGGCCATTTCGTCACCGCCGAGACCGACATGAAGCAACTCGTCGCGGCGATCGTCGGCCCGCGTCATGCCGCGATGCAAGCGCGCCAGGAGACGGCATCCGGCATCGCGCCGACGCAGACGCCGCCCCGCGCCGCGCCGGCAGCGAGCCCGCCGGTGCTGACGCTTTCGCACGTCAGCAACGCCCGTCTGCGCGATGTCAACCTGACGGTCCACAAGGGCGAGGTGCATGGTCTGGCGGGCTTGATCGGCAGTGGCCGCACCGAGATCCTGCAAACCATCTTCGGCCTGCTGCCGGTTCAGGACGGCCGCGTCGAACTCGACGGCCAGCCGCTCGCCGCCCACCGTCCCGCCGATGCCATCGCGCGCGGCATCGCGCTCGTGCCGGAGGATCGCCATGTGCAGGGACTCGTGCTGGATCATTCGATCGAACGCAACCTGACCTTGCCGCGCCTGCCGCATTTTTCGCGCGGCGGCTGGCTGCGCGCGCAGGCTGCTGCACAGCAGGCCGTGAGCGCGATGAAGCAGCTCTCCGTGAAAGCACCCGATGCCGCGACGCGCGTGAAATTTCTCTCCGGCGGCAATCAGCAGAAGGTGGTGTTCGCGAAGTGGAATCATCCGCGTCCGCAAGTGCTGCTGCTCGATGAACCGACCGTGGGCGTCGATGTCGGCGCGCGCGAGGAGATCTACGGCGTCGTGCGCGACGCGGCGCGCGCCGGCACCGGCGTCGTGGTGGTGTCGTCGGATCTCGACGAACTGCTGCGGCTGTGCGACCGCGTGTCGATCGTCGTGGAAAGTTCGATCCGGCAGACCATCGAACGCGGAGCGCTGCGCCACGCCGAAGAACTGCATCACCTCATCCAGACCTTGCGCACTCACGAAGAGCCTGCAACATGAACGATTCCGTCTCGCCCACGCCGCTGCCCGCCGGAGAACAGGCCGCATCGCGCCATTCGCGCGCGCGGCGCATCGCGCGCGCGCTCGTGCAGGGCGACCGGCCCTACATGCTGTACATCGCGTTCGCCGTGCTGCTCGTGGTGTTCAGCTTCGCCTCGCCGTGGTTCCTGTCGATCGACAACTTCCTCAACATCGGCCGGCAGACCGCGCTGGTGTCGATCATCGCGATCGGCATGACCTTCGTCATCATCGCGCGGCAGATCGATCTCTCGGTGGGCTCGTCGCTCGCGCTGTCCGGCATGGCGGCCGCGCTGGCGATGTCGCATGTCGGCGACAGCTGGATCATCGGCGCCATTGCCGGCATCGGCACCGGGGCGATCGTCGGCGCCATCAACGGACTGGTGACGACGCGCCTCAACATTCCGTCGTTCCTCGTGACGCTCGGCTCGCTCTCGGCGGCGCGCGGCCTCGCGCTGATGGTCACCACGACGCGCCCCGAAATCATCACCAACGACACCTTCATTTCCATCTTCGGCGAAGGCTCGATCTTGGGCGTCCCGGTGCCGATCCTCTGGACCTTGCTCGCGGTCATCGGCGGCGTGTTGCTGCTGCATTACAGCGTGTTCGGACGGCGTATTTATGCAGCGGGCGGCAATCCGACGGCCGCGCTGTACTCGGGCATCAACATCCGCCGCGTGACCACGCTCGCCTTCGTGCTGACGGGCGCGCTGGCAGGGCTTGCCGCGCTCGTGCTGTCGGCGCGATCGCATGCCGCGCGGCCGGATGTGGTGCAGGGCATGGAGCTGGACGTGATCGCCTCGGTCACGCTCGGCGGATGCAGTCTGTTCGGCGGACGCGGCTTCATTCTCGGCACGCTGCTGGGCAGTCTCATCATCGGCACGCTGAACAACGGGCTCGTGCTGCTCGGCGTGAGCTCGTCGCTGCAACTCGTCATCAAGGGCATCATCATCGTCGCGGCCGTCGCCTTCACGCGCAAATGAACACATGAGCGCAGCGCGCGCGATCCCATAAGAAGCAGGAGACGCAGTAACAAGACGACCAACGGAGGGAAGTCATGAAACATCGTCGTGGATCTGGGGCAAGGCTGGCAAGCGTCGCAGCGGCGACGACCCTGGCGCTGTGTGCATCGCAGGCATTCGCGCAGTCGTGCGAGAAGCTGCCGGTGGCGTCGATCGGGCCTGCGGGCATCGTCGGACAAGGGCCGAACGGCGAGAAGGCCGCATCGGCCGATGCCGTGAAGCTGACGGACGCCGAGGCCGCCAAGGTCAAGGCGGGCAAGTTCAAGGTCGGCATTTCGATGCAGACGATGAACCTCGACTGGTCCCAGCTGCAAGTGGCGGGCATCACGGACACGCTCAAGAAATATGGCGTGGAGGTGATCGGCACGGCATCGGCGGAATATCAGGTGGACAAGCAGATCGCCGACATCGAGAACACCATCCAGCGTCATCCGGACGGCATCATTTCGATTCCCGTCGACGGCACGGCCACGGCCGCGACCTACAAGAAGGTCTCGCAGGCGGGCATCAAGCTCGTCTTCATGGACAACGTGCCGAAGGGGCTGAAGCATCCGCAGGAATACGTGGCAATGGTCTCCGCCGACAGCGAAGGCAACGGCCAGATCGCGGCGAAGGTGCTGGCCTCGTGCGTGCCGAAGGGCGGCACGGTCGGGCTGGTGAACTTCGGCGTGGACTACTTCAGCACGACGGAGCGCACCAAGGCCGTGAACGACTGGCTGAAGAAGAACCGGCCGGACATCAAGATCAAGCAGGTGGCGTTCACGGATCCGTCGAAGGTCGGGCAGATCGCGGGCGACTTCCTCACCGCGAATCCGGACGTGAAGGGCGTGTTCGCGGTGTGGGACCAGCCCGCGCTCGATACGCTGACCTCGATGCGCGCGCAAGGCATCAACACGCCGGTGACGACGGTCGATCTCGGGCTGGAATCGGCTATCGAGATCGCGAAGGGCGGGCCGCTCAAGGCGACCGGCTCGCAGCGTCCGTACGATCAGGGCGTGGCCGAAGCCATGGCGATGATGAAGGCGCTGATCGGACAGACGCCGCCTGCGTGGATCGGCGTGCAGTCGTTGCCGGTGGTGCAGTCGAACGTGCTGGAGTCGTACAAGACCGTGTTCAAGAAAGACCCGCCGCCGCAGCTTGCGGATGCGTGCAAGAAGGCGGCGCCGGCTTGTAACTGAGGCTGAAGCACTCAGGCTGAAAGAGAGCGAAGTCCGTGCGGGCTTCGCTCTTTTGCGTTTCAGACGTGGCGCGCACGAGCCGCATCACCGCCAAGCCACCGATCACCGCTACCACCACCATCGCGGCAAGCGCGACCACGCCCGTTTGAACTCCGGCTTTGGAGCGTCAACACTGCGGCCTGCGGCGCGAGGCGCTCAATGCGCAGCCGCGATCAGGCAGTCCAGCAACGAAGCCGCCGTATTGGGCAAGTCGACGCGCCGCTGCACGACGGCGGCGGTGTCGTATCCGACCCAGTCCTCGGCCAGTTCGATGATGCGGCACTGCTCCGGCGAGAAGCGCAGTGCCACGCGCCGCGGCACGATGGCAACGCCGACGTTGTTGAACGCAAGACGGCAGATCGCATCGAGATTGCGCGCCCGCGCGCGATAGCGCATCGATGCGCCGAGTTCGCGGGCGCGCGCTTCGAGTTGTTCCTGCAGGCGGCTGCCCGGGCCCAGTCCGAGGAAGTCGAAGGAGAGGAGATCGGCGAACGTGCTGCGCGTGCCGAGCGTGTCCGCGAATTGCGGACCGCACAGTGCAACGAGCGTGTCCTGCAGCAGCGGGATAACTTCCAGCGCGCCGGTTTCGACGAAGTCGCCAATGATGCCGATCTCCGCCGCGCCGCTCGTCACCGCGAAGACGATGTCCTCGCTGTGCTGCTCTTCGATGATGAGGTCGGAGTTGGGGTTGTCGCTGAAGAACGCGGGCGCGGCGTTCTGCAGGATTTCGGAGACGGCATACGTGGTGGTGTAGAGACGCACGTTGGTGCGCAGGCGGCTCGTGAAGTTGACCAGGTCTTCGTTCATGAAGTCGACCTGCTTGAGCACCTTCACCGCGTGATGCAGCAGCACGCGTCCTGCTTCCGTGGGCACGACGCCTGAGCGCGTGCGCGAGAACAGCGGCACGCCCACCTGATCTTCCATTTGCCGGATGCGCTCGCTGACCGACGCGACGGTGAGGTGAACGCGGGTTGCCGCTTTGGTCATGCTGACCGAGTCCACGACCGCCTTGAAGATGCGTAGATCAGAGACGTCGAATCGCATTGCGCTCCTTAGGAAAAACTTGAAGTCGTTCAACTTTTTCCCGATTGTACAAGCAATGTTGAGCCTCCAGACTTCAATGAAACGCCAGAATGGATCGAACATGAACACTGCAATGGATGCTGCCGACAAGACGCTCGGGACCGTGCCCCGCAAGGTATCGGGCACGGAAGTGATCGTCGCGACGACGATCGGCAACGCGCTCGAATTCTTCGACTTCACCGCTTATAACTTCTTCGCGGTGCTGCTGGGCAAGCTGTATTTTCCGACCTTGAGCCCCTTGTTCCAGCTCGTGATGTCGACTGGAACGTTCGCTATCGGCTACTTCTTCCGGCCGCTGGGCGGCGTGCTGATCGGCGCGTATGCGGACAAGATCGGCCGCAAGGCGGCATTGACGCTCACGGTGGGCATGATGGCGCTGAGTTCCGCGCTGATCGGCCTTGCGCCGACCTATGAAACCATCGGCATCTGGGCGCCGCTCCTGATCCTGTTCTCGCGCATCCTGCAAGGCATCTCGGCGGGCGGGGAAGTCGGCGCATCGACGGCGTTGCTGGTCGAATATGCAGGCCCGCACCGGCGCGGCTTCTTCGGCAGCTTCCAGTTCGCGAGCCAGAGCCTGGGCATTGCGTTCGGTGCGATCGTCAGCGCCTTGCTGTCGCGCTATCTCGATCCGCTCGCACTCGCATCATGGGGATGGCGCACCGTGTTCCTGATGGGCACCATCATCGCGCCGGTCGGCATCTACATTCGCTTGCGCATCAACGAAACGCTGCATGTCGGGGAGACGCTACGGCAGAAGCAGACGCTCGGCGGCATCCTGCGCAGCCATGTGAAGGAGCTCACGCTCGGCACGCTGCTGACCTTCGGCGGCACCTCGGCCAACTTCATCATCCTGTTCTCGCTGCCGATCATCGCGATGAAATCGCTCGGCATGTCACAGGCCGACGCAGTCCTCGCAGGCGTCGTGACGGGTATCGCCGGCTTTGTCGTCAGCCCGCTCGGCGGCCATGTGTCGGACATCGTGGGCCGCAAGCCGGTGATCTGGATCTCGCGCGTGCTGGTGATCGTCGTGGTCGTGCCGCTGTTCGTCTGGCTGAAGCACGATCCGACGCTCGCACGCCTGCTGGTCGTCGAAGGCGTGCTCGCGGCACTGGCCGCGTTCGGCGGCGCGACCGCGATCGGCAGCATGACTGAACTGTTCCCGGCGTCCGCGCGAGCCACCGGCATGGCGATCATCTACAGCCTGGGCGTGGCGTTGTCGGGCGTGGTCGCGCAATTCGTGTCCACTTACTTTGTCGGCGTCAGCGCGGACATCATGCCCGCGGCGTGGTACGTCGTGATCTGCCTGTTCTTCACGAGCTTCGTGCTGTTCTGGCTGCCCGAGACGAAGCATTCGAAGGAAGCCGCCGATGTTGCAGCGGTCTGAAGTGTTGTCTCTCTGTTCAAGGAAAATCGATGACTTATAGCATTCTGGCCCGGTGCCGTGAAACGGGCCGTTTCGGCATGGCTATCGCAACCTACTCGGTGGCGGTCGGCCAATGGTGCGATGGCCTGCATCGTCATGCGGGCGTGACGATGAGCCAGGCGTTCGTGCGCACGACCAACAACGCGCTCGCGCTGAATCTGCTGAAGCTCGGGCATTCGGCACGCTACGTCACCGACGCGCTGGTGCGCGACGACGATTTCGCCTCCTACCGGCAGATCGGCACGATTTCGGAGGATGGACGCGCCGCCTGCCACACCGGCGAACACACGCGGGGCTGGGCAGGGCATTGCGTGGGTGACGGCTTCGTGGCGATGGGCAACGTGCTGAGCGGCGAACCGGTGGTTCTCGCGATGGCGGAAACCTACGAGCACGGCGCCGCCGAGCCTTTCGAACAGCGCCTGCTGCGCGCGCTCGAAGCGGGGCGCGATGCCGGCGGTCAGAGCAACGGCAGCAGGCCGCTGGCGGAGCGCTCGGGCGCGCTGCTGGTGAGCGCATCGGACTCGCTCGACGCCGTGAACATCCGCGTCGATCTTCATGAGCGCGCAGTGGATGAACTGAGGCGCGTGTACGCGTTCTGCAGTCAGTACGCGGACTACTATCGCTCGCGCGGCGTCCATCCGCCCGGCGCGCCCGCGCAGGAGGCGTTCGAACGGGAACGCGGAATCGCCGTGGCGAACCTTTGAGACAGCTGTTTACAAACGCCTTCTAATTCGTCAGAATCGCGCTTCGCAAATGCGAATGGTTCGCATTTGATGAACTCGACCACTGGGAATTAGATGACTTCAGCAGCGCGCGATGCCGCCAGACGCGGCAGTTGGACCTTGCGGCCCTCCACTGGTGCGGTTCTTCTGCTCTTCGCGGGCATCCAGCCCGCGCTGGCGCAGGAGAACGCCGCGCCCGCGCCCGCTGAAGCAACGCTTCCCGCCATTGCCGTGAAGGCCAAGACCGACAGCGACCAGGGCCAGCACCTGCATGACGATGTCGCGACCGGCGCGCTCGGCAACCGCTCGCAACTGGACACGCCGTATTCGACGACCATCGTCACCGGCGAGGATCTCGCTGACCGCCAGGCCAAAAAGCTCGGCGACGTCTTCGCGCAGGACGCCTCGGTGTCCGACAACAGCAACCCGTACAACGCGTGGGCGA
The DNA here is from genome assembly GCF_031451315.1 of Caballeronia sp. LZ032. Taxonomy (NCBI): domain Bacteria; kingdom Pseudomonadati; phylum Pseudomonadota; class Betaproteobacteria; order Burkholderiales; family Burkholderiaceae; genus Caballeronia; species Caballeronia sp. LZ032. The sequence continues at coordinate 1,077,420 of NZ_JARUXP010000002.1, read as the reverse complement.
GCTACATCACGGTGCGGGGCATGCAGCTCGACTGGCAGAACGGCTTTCGTATCGACGGTCAGCAGATCAACTCGTACGGCATCACCATGCCCTACGAGCAGCTCGAAAGCGTGCAGTTGCTGAAGGGGCTGTCGGGCTTCATGTACGGCTTCGGCGCGCCGGGCGGCGTGGTGAACTACGTGACGAAGAAGCCGCCTGTCGGCGACAAGCGGATCATGAGCGTCGATGTCGGCTATGCGTCCACCAATGTGTGGAGTGAGCATCTGGATGTCGGCGGTCGCGTGGGACCGGACAACATGTTCGGCTATCGCTTCAATGCGACACATGAGGAAGGCAAGACCTATAACGACGGCAATATCCGCCGCGACTCGTTCTCGCTCGCCGCCGATGCGCGCCTCACCCGCGATCTCACCGCCACCTTCGGCGCGTTGTATCAGGAACGTCATGCGTCGGGCATCACCACGTCGATTTCGACGGCGCAACTGACGGGCGTCGGCAATGCGCTGCCCGTGCCGCTGAGCGGCGGCAGCAGCACGCTGGTCACGCCGGACCAGCATCTGAACACCAACTTGCAGATCTACACGGCCGGCCTGCGCTACCACCTCAACCAGGACTGGACGGTCACCGCGAGCTACAGCTTCAGCAAGAGCACGCGCTATCGCAACGAAAGCACCTTCTATCTGACGGATCTGGCGGGCGACTATGACGACACGCGCTTCGAAGGCAAGGAAGGGCATCAGCTGAACCAGTGGCAGGTCATGGCGGAAGGCCTCGTGAAGACCGGGCCGTTCGCGCATCAGCTGGTGTTCGGCGCGTCTTACCAGAAGCAGACGAGCGACAACACCGCGAACTCGTTCTACGATCAGATCGGCACCGGCAATCTCTATCAGCCGAACGTCAATCGCTACGACAGCTCCGGCTTCTACACGTACCGCAACGCGGATATCGTGCAGAAGGCGCTGTTCGCGAGCGACACCATTGCGCTGACGTCACGCTGGTCCGTGCTCGGCGGCGTGCGCTTCACGAACTACGAGCAACATGGCTACGGCCTCGACGGCTCCACGACCTCGACCTATTCGAAGAACGGCGTAGCGACGCCTTCCGTTGCGCTGATGTACAAGCTCACGCCCGGCACGACGTTTTACGCGAGCTATGTCGAGTCGCTCGAGGCAGGCAACGTGGTCGGCACGACCTACGCCAACTCGGGTGCGGTGCTCAACCCGCTGCGCAGCAAACAGTACGAAGTCGGCGTGAAGACGCAAAACGAACGCTGGAGCGCGACGGCCGCGCTGTTCCGCATCGAGCGGGGCGCGCAGTACGCGAACAGCGACAACGTCTTCGTGGAAGACGGCGAGTCGGTGTTCCAGGGTGTCGAAGCCGGCACGGACGTGCGTATCGGGCGCGACTGGACCGTCGGCGGCGATGTCATGTGGATCGCGACCAAATACAAGAAGGGCTCGGATTTCGACGGCAATCGCGTGGCGGGCGCACCGGGCTTCGTCGCGGCGGCGCACGTGAATTACGCGGTGCCCGTCGTGCCGGGCCTCACGCTCGGCGCGGGCGCCAAGTTCACGGGCAATACCAGCCTGCGTCCCGCCGGCGACATCAAGGTGCCCGGCTACATGCTCTACAGTCTCGGTGCGACTTACACGACTCGGGTCGCGGGTCATACGGTCGGCGTGCGTGCGGCCATCGACAATCTGACCAACCATCGCTATTGGGAATACCAGTACGCGGACTATATCCAGCCGGGCGAGCCGCGCACGGTATCGGTGAATGCGCGGATGGAATTCTGATGAATGCTCGACCTATTCGACTGACGTAAGGCGATTAGCCACTCCCGATTGAGACGATCGAGAGCGATTGTGAGCTTCTGAAGCATGTCACGCCGGGCAAGCTTCCTTAACATGGCCTTCAGCCCGGCCATGAAAGACGCCGGATCGTGGATGCTTGTCTGGAGTTCATCATGCAGAACATCGAGCAGGTCGAGTATCTGTTTCTCGGCGGCGGCAAGGGCGGAAAATCGCTCGCGACGGAACTGGCCAAGGCGGGAAAGCGCGTTGCCGTGGTCGAGCGCGGCATGATCGGCGGATCGTGCATCAACGTGGCCTGTATCCCGACCAAGGCGCTGATCCGCAGCGCGCGGGTCGCGCATACGGTGCGGCATGCGGGTGCGTTCGGTGTCGAAGTGGCTGAGCCGCGCATCGACATGAAGCGCGTCAGCAGCCGCGTGAAGGGCGTGGTGGACGCGCTCGTCGATGTCAATCTCAACAGCTTCATTCAGGCAGGCTTCGACCTGATTCTGGGTGAAGGCCGCTTTGTCGGGCCGCGCAGGATTCACGTGGATCTCAACGATGGCGGCGTCCGCGTGCTCGAAGGCGAGCACGTGTTCATCAATACCGGCACGCATGCGGCCATTCCTTCCGTGCCTGGCTTGCGCGAAGCGGATCCGCTGACGCACGTCGAAGCCATTCGCATCGACGAAATTCCCGGGCATCTGATCGTGATCGGCGGCGGTTATATCGGGCTGGAAATGGCGCAGGCGTTCCTGCGGCTCGGCGCGCGCGTGACCGTCTTGCAGAAGGAACCGCGCGTGGCGGTGCGCGAGGACGCCGATGTCAGCGAAGCGATTGCCTCCGCGCTGAAGGAGGATGGCATCGATGTTCGCTTGAATGTCGAGATCGAGTCGGTGTCCGGGCGATCCGGCGATTCGCGCGATCCGGTGCGCGTGAAGCTCGCGAACGGAGAGCACATCGAGGGCACGCATATCCTCGCCGCGACGGGACGCATTCCGAACACGAAGGATATCGGGCTGGAACTCGCAGGCGTCGAACTCGACAGTCGTGGTTTCATCAAGGTGGATGAGAAGCTGCGGACCACGGCGTCCAACGTGTATGCGATCGGTGAAGTCGCCGGCACGCCGATGTTCACGCACGCCTCCTTCGACGACTATCGCGTGCTGAGCGCACAGCTTCGCGGCGAGGCCCGGACCACGCGCGGGCGCGAAATTCCGTATGCGCTCTTCATCGAGCCGGAGCTTGGCCGTATCGGCTTGAACGAAACGGAAGCGGCGCAGAAAGGCATCGCTGTACGTGTGGCGAAACTGCCGATGGCGGCCGTCCCGCGCGCTCGCACCAACTCGGATACGCGCGGCTTCATGAAGGCGCTGATCGCGGCCGAGTCGGACGAGATCCTCGGTTTCACGATGTTCGGAAGCGAAGCAGGCGAAGTGGTGGCAACCGTGCAGATCGCGATGCTAGGCAAACTGCCCTATACCGTACTGCGCGACGCGCCGATCGCGCATCCCACCTTGACCGAAGGCCTGAACCTGCTGTTCGCGACCGTGCCGGCGCGCATCGCGAAGTAGTGGGTAGCAGGTATCGGGCATATTGATGCATTCCACGCTTATACTGGGCGCGACGCTTTCTTCACCTCAAACGAACGGAGAATCAAACGTGAGAACCAGCCTGGCAAGCGTTGTTGCGTCACTCGTCATTGGTGTCGTCGGGGTATCGGCGGCTCCGCTCTCCTACGGTCAGGACAACGGCTCGGCCGCCACCGGCGCAGCCCCGGCCGCGCCCGCCACCAAGGCAGAAAAGAAGGCCGCGAGAAAACAGGCGCGCGCCAAGAAGAACGCCGAACTGAAGAAGCTGGAAGACGCGGGCTATAACCCCGGACGGGCCAATGACCCGAACTATCCGCAGGATCTTCAGAACGCACAGAGGAAGCTGAACTCGGGTCAATCGCAGTAAAAGTGCACAGGCGGCCGGTTCGCGTCAGGCTTTCGCGCCGCGCGGACCGCGCCGCTTCCGTGCGCGCTGATCGACGCCGACATCCACCAGCGTGAACGGCGCCTGAAACCGGCTGACCAGGAAGTCGATGAACGCCCGCGCGCGAGCCGTCTGGTTTCTCTGCCGCGCGTAGTAGACGAACAGATCGGCGGAAGGCAGGACGGTGTTGGGCAGCACGAGATGCAGCCGGCCGCTCTGCAGGTACTTCGCCAGGTCCCACTCGGACCGGATCAGAATGCCGTGGCCGTCCAGCGCCCAGCGCAGGACGATATCGCCGTCATTGCTCGACAGCGCGCCCTTGACCTTGATCGCCTCGATGTGATCGTTCACGATGTAGCGCCACACACCGTACGCATCGTCGTTTTGCCGATGGATGATGCAGCGATGATTCGCCAGATCTTCAACCCGCTCCGGTCTTCCATGCCGGTCGAGATATTTCGGCGACGCACACAGAAAGCGCCGATTGCTCATGATGCGCCGCGCGCTCAGACGGCTGTCCGGTAATTCGCCGAAGCGGATCGCCATGTCGAAGGCGCCTTCGATCAGATCGACAGGCCGGTCGGTGACTTCGAACTGGACTTCGACGCTCGGTAATTTCCTCACGAACTCGGACACGATCGGCGCAATCGTCGTTCGTCCAAAACCCAGCGTCGCGTTGATACGCAGCAGACCCTGAGGGTCGCGCGTGGCGCCGGCGATTTCCTCTTCCATCTCGCGAATCTGCCCGACGATCTGCAACGCATGGCGCAGATAGGTCTCGCCTTCCGGCGTCAGGCTCACACTGCGCGTGGTCCGGTTCACGAGACGCACGCCCAGCCGCTGTTCGATGACGCTGAGCCGCTTGGTGGCAGCCGGCGGCGACAGATCCAGTGCGCGCGCCGCACCCGACAGGCTGCGAAGCTTCGCCAGCAGGATAAAGAACTCGAAATCGCTCGCGGCTTGAGTTTCAGTATTCACTCGATGTGAAGAATGAAATGAATGGAAGTGAAGTTTAGCAGCGGTTTTCGAGGTTATGCTGGCCTCCCGTCGAATGCCCTGGAGCACGTACATGAAAATCGTCGAGATTCGCGAGAAAACCGTCCCGATCAGTTCGCCCATCCGCAACGCCTACATCGACTTCAGCAAGATGACGCTGAGTCTCGTCGCGGTCATCACCGACGTGATGCGCGACGGCAAGCCGGTCGTCGGATACGGCTTCAATTCGAATGGCCGCTATGGTCAGGGCAAGCTGATGCGCGAGCGCTTCATTCCGCGCATTCTCGAAGCCGATGCCGCCGCGCTCGTGAACGACGCGGGCGATAACCTCGACCCGCACAAGATCTGGGCGACGATGTTCACCAACGAGAAGCCCGGCGGTCATGGTGAGCGGTCTGTTGCCATCGGCACGATCGACATGGCGGTGTGGGACGCGGTCGCGAAGATCGAAGGCAAGCCCTTGTTCCAGCTGCTCGCGGACCGCTATGGCAACGGCCAGCCGGATCGCAAGGTCTTCGTGTATGCGGCGGGCGGTTACTACTATCCGGGCCAGGACCACGGCAAGCTGAAGGACGAGATGCGCAGCTATCTCGACCGGGGCTATACGGTGGTGAAGAAGAAGATTGGCGGCGGATCGCTCGACGAGGATCTGCGGCGTATCGACTCGATCCTGAGCGTGCTGCAGGACGGACAGAAACTTGCCGTCGATGCCAACGGCCGCTTCGACCTCGACACGGCCGTGCAGTATGCGAAAGCGCTCTCGCAATACGATCTGTTCTGGTACGAGGAAGCAGGCGATCCGCTCGATTTCGAATTGCAGGCCACGCTGCGCAACTACTACGACAAGCCGATGGCAACGGGAGAGAACCTGTTCTCGATGCAGGATGCACGCAATCTGATTCGATACGGCGGCATGCGCGCGGACCGCGACTGGCTGCAATTCGATTGCGCGCTGAGTTATGGACTCGTCGAATATCTGCGCACGCTGGACATGCTGCATCAACATGGCTGGTCGCGCATGCGCTGCATTCCTCACGGCGGGCACCAGATGTCGCTGAACATTGCCGCGGGCCTGGGCCTGGGCGGCAATGAAAGTTATCCGGACCTGTTCCAGCCTTATGGCGGCTTTCCGGATGGCGTCAAGGTGGAGAATGGCTTCGTGACCATGCCGGATTTGCCGGGTATCGGCTTCGAAGGCAAGGCGGATCTCATCGCTGAAATGAAGAAACTCTCGGCCTGAGCAAGACCTCAGCGACGATCACCGCCCACGCTTGTTCAGGCCACGTTGCCTTCGGTCTGAAAGACGCTCAGCGAACCATAGCGCTGCACCAGCGCGTCGTATTCGTTCGCGTCGTAGAACTGGCAGGTTCCCGACGTGAAGGCCTTCGCCGTAGCGATGCAGAACTGCACGGCCTCTGCCAGGTCACTTTCGTGATTGGCGTTGAGCGCCGCACCGGAAACCGGCGATTCCGCCGTGATGGCGACGCCGACCACCGGCGCGGCAGTCGCGACGCTCGGCTGCATGATGCTGTTGAAGTGGCTGATGCCGTTGTCGTAAGGCGTGATGTCCTGGATGGCCAGCGGGAACGTGAACGCGTGGCGGCCCGTAGTGGACTCCATGATGTCGATGAGATCGGCGCTCATTTTCAGCACGTAGCCGCTCTTCGCCGTGGGTGAAAGGGCGAAGCCGCGCTGCTTGCTGAGGTAGTTCGCCTTGGACGCGTCCACCGAAAGAATGGCATCCATGTCGGCGTCGACTTCATACTGGTTCATGGTGGCGTTCGACACCGGCAGCGCCATCATGGGCGGTGTCTTCGAGTTGTCGATATAGCCTTGCGGACTGATATGGAAGGTGACGATCACATCGCCGGGGAGGTCGTCGCCTTTGGCTTTCATGTCGGCGAGCTTGAGCGCCGCCGCAAGTCCGCTGATGGGGCCGTCCGCGTCCGAGACCATGCCGATCTGCTGCGGGCGCGCGCCCGTGCAGCCGCTTCGGCCGTTAATGCCGAGCGTGGGCGACGTTCCGCCCAAGGTCTTGCCCGTGAGGCCGGGGATCAGCACCTTGACGAAATACGTGATCCAGCTGGGCTGCGTGCCGGGCTGGTCGTCCGCCACGGACGTGCTCGTCGCGACGACACCCAGGCTTTGATAAGGGTTGAACAAGGCAACGGCGTCCGTGCCGGTGACAATCGCGCTATCCAGTAAATCGTAAGCCGTCAGAACCTGCGAAAGAGCCATTTGGATATCCTGATTGAAATGAATTCAGTCGGACAAGAAGTGCAAAACGAACTTGCACGTTTTATCCGCGATTCAAATACGAAGAGAACCCACCCATGCTCATGCAAGGGTGGACGTCAAGATAACGTATTGGCCGAAATGAATTTGTCATTAATGTTGAAGGAAGCAATGCCGGGCGAGTGTCATCGCATTGCCTTGCTTGCGTCCGTCGACAGGTGGCGGCGTTCTGCTTCCTTGAGCACGGCAGCGCTCGAGTTTCCATAGCCGATCATTTCCTGCCGCAGGCTGAGAAACAGGTTCAGCAACCGGATGGCGGAAGTCGCGTTGTAGCCGTTCTTGATCAACTTCTGTACGAGGTCGGTATGGCGCTGAACTTGTTCATTCGCGGATGCCAGGTGGGCGTCGGTGCCCTGTAGAAAAGCCTGCTGGTTTTCGCGTCCCATTGGTTCTCTCCTTTGCGGGCTTTGGCACCAGCGCGAATCTTCATATCAGCTTGCCATAGTGCTCAGCAATGGCGCTGACTGGAGCGCCCGGATGTCGCGGCAATAATGATGCCTGCTGCACGCCGTGCCAGACGACAGGGGCTCGGCAGTCAGAACCTGCTATGTTGAAAGGGTGCGTATGCCTTCCTGGCGGGAGGGATGATGGACATCGCGCTCTGGCTGCACGGCCTTGGCATGGAACGTTACGTGACGGTGTTCCGCGAGAACGCCATCGACGCCGATGTGCTGCGCCATCTGACCGCGGATGATCTCAAGGATCTGGGCGTCGTGTCCGTGGGACATCGCCGCAAGCTGCTCGATGCACTGGCCGACCTGCGTGCTCACGATGACGTCTCATGCGCGAAGTTGGGCGAGCGGCGTCAGGTGACGGTGCTGTTCGCCGATCTGTGCGGCTTCACTGAAATGAGCCGCTCGGTGGATGCGGAGGAAGTCGTCGCGGTGCTCGACCGTTACTTCGAGCAGGTAGACCGCATCGTCGAGCAGCATGGCGGTCACGTCGACAAACATATCGGCGATTCGAGCATGGCCGTGTTCGGCGCGCCGGTCTCGCATGGCAACGATGTCGAACGCGCGGTGCGCGCGGCGCTCTCGATCCTCGACGCCATGCCGGCGCTGGACCGCGAACCCGATTGGCCGCTGGCGGTACACATCGGCATTGCGGGCGGCGAGGTCGTGGCGAGCGGCACCGGTGGCGCGACCCATCGCGCGTACACCGTGACCGGCGAGACCGTCAACCTTGCCGCGCGCCTCACCGGCGCGGCCGGTCGCGGGGAAGTGCTGATCTCGGGAGGCGTGCGGCGTGCATTGGGCGAGCGTTTCGATTGCGTCGCGCGCGCGGCGCTGAGCGTGAAAGGCTTCGCGGAGCCGGTTGCGGCGTGGTGCCTTGCGGGCTTGCGGCATGCCACGCAATCCGTGCGACCGTTCGTCGGCCGCGATGACGAACTGCGCCAGTTTCGCGACATGCTCGCGGCGTGCCGGGCGAGCGGACAAGGACGGACGGTCATACTCAGCGGCGAAGCCGGGCTCGGCAAGACACGCCTGCTCGAAGAGTGGAAACGCGATGCTGCCGAAGCAGGATTTGCCGTGCATGGCGGCCTCGTGCTCGACTTCGGTGCGGCCATGGGGCGCGGCGCGTTGCAATCGATCGTGCGCGGCTTGCTCGCACTCGAAGAAGCAAGCGACGCGCAGACCAGCGGCGCGATCGAAGGCGAGGACGCGCCGTTCATCAAGGACCTGCTCGACATGCCGATGACGCTCGATGAGCGCACGGTCTTTGAGGCCATGGACAGCGCGATGCGTCTGCGTGGCCGAGCCAATGTGTTGCGCGATCTCTTGCAGCGCGCCGCGCACGAGCGTCCCCGGCTGATCTTCGTCGAAGACACGCACTGGTCGGATGTTTCGACGCGACGCGATCTCGCCATGCTGTCGGAGGCGGCGTGCGCGTGTCCCGTCATGCTGGCGATGACAGTGCGACCCGCACACGACCTGTCCTGGCCCGAAGCGTTCAGCGCGCGCGCGTTGCAGATGGATCTCGCGCCGCTCAGCGCTGACGAAGCCGAGCGAATGGCGCGCGCGTTCCCGGCGGCGTCGAAGGATGTCGCGGAGCGCTGCATGGCGCGGGCAGCGGGCAATCCGCTGTTTCTCGAACAACTGCTCGACAATGCGCAGGATGACGAGACCAGCGGCGTTCCCGGCACGGTGCGAAGTCTCGTGCAAGCGCGCCTGGACCGGCTCGATCCCGCCGACAGGACCGCCTTGCAGGCGGCGTCGGTGCTGGGCCAGTGGGTCGAGAGCGACGTGCTGGACCATCTCGTCGATGGCGCATCGGCCGCGCTGGAACCGCTCACCGCGTCACTTCTGCTGCGCCGCGAGGGCACGGGCTTCATCTTTCATCACGCGCTGATTCGCGATGCCGTCTATGACGGCCTGCTGAAAAGCCGCCGCCGCGAGTGGCATCGCCGCGCGGCACAGTGGTACGGCGAACATGACCTGATCCTGCGCGCCGAACATCTCGATCGCGCAGCGGACCGCGAGGCGCCGCGCGCATACTGCGACGCCGCGCGCGCCCAGGCGGCCGCATACCGCTACGAAGTGGCGTTGCGGCTCGTCGAACGCGGCTTGCAGCAGGCGCGCGCCGCGGCCGATCGCGTGGCGCTGGCGTGTCTGCGCGGCACGGTCCTGCATGATGCCGGCGACATGACGTCGGCGCTGGCATCGTTCGAAGCCGCGCTCGCCGATGCCGCGACGGACGCCGAGCGCTGCCAGGCGTTGATCGGACGCGCGACCGTGAAGCGGGTCATCGATGATCTCGAAGGCGCCTGGGCCGACCTCGATGAGGCCGCTCTCGTCGCGGATGCCCAGGGCTTGCTGCCGCAGGCCGCGCGCATTCATTTCCTGCGGGGCAACCTGTGTTTCCCGCGCGGCGACAGCGACGGTTGCGTGCGAGAACACGGCCAGAGTCTCGCGCTCGCCCGCGCCGCCGCCGACCCCGAACAGGAAGCGGCCGCGCTCGGCGGGCTGGGCGACGGCGAATACCTGCGCGGCCGCCTGATCAGCGCACACGATGCGTTCAGCCGCTGCATCGAGCTATGCGAACGCCACGGCTTTGGCCGGATCGAAGTCGCCAACCGCCCGATGCGTGCCATCACGGCCTGGTTCACCGGCGACGCGCGCGGCGGACTCGATGCCGCGCTGGCCAGCATCGCCGCGGCGGAGAAGGTGGGGCATCTGCGGGCGCTTGCTGTCGCGCATCACGCGGCCTGGCACTGCCTGCACGATCGCGCGGAGTGGGCGCGCGCATGGGAGCATGTCGAACCTGCGTTGCACTGCGCGCTGGAACTCAAGTCGAGACGCTTCGAAGGCGAGGCGCTGGCGCTGCGCGCCGAGTTGCAGCGCGTGGCGGGAAGGCGGCGTGAGGCGCTGGAGGATATCGACGCGGCGCTGGCTATCAGCCGGGAAACCGGCATGGCCTATCTCGGCGCGAGTTATCTCGGCACGCTTGCCCGCGTGACCCGCGATCCGGACCAACTTGACCAGGCGCTTGCGGAAGGCGAGGCCGTGCTCGCGGCCGGCGCGGTCAGTCACAATCACTTCCTGTTCCGGCGCGATGCCATCGACGCCTGTATCGATCATCGTCGCTGGGACGCCGCCCTGCATCATGCCGACGCGCTCGAAGCCTATGCTCGCCGTGAGCCGTCGCGCTTCTCCGCGTTCTTCGTGGCACGGGCGCGGGCGCTCGCGGCGGTTGGCAAGGGCACGCGAGGGCAGGCCGTGCTGAACGAAGTCGCACGTCTCGACGTCGAAGCAACAGAACTGGGCTTTCTGCTTGCGCAACGGGACATCGCCTGTGCGCTTGTCGAAGTTGAACAAAGCCGCTGAACAAGGACGCCGAGCATGAAAATGGACTGGAAGACCCGCGTCAGACTGTTCGCGCAACGGTTCTGGCAACCGACGAGCGCCTGCATGACCTGCATGCCGGGCAGCTGGCAGTTCATCACGAGCAGCGCGCACTGGGCGAACGCGCTGCGCACCGGACTGTTCACCGGGATCCTTGCGATCCTCCTGACCTTCACGCCGGCCGCGAGGCTGTTCGAAAACCGCTTCGGCAACGCGGCGCTCGTCGGCCTGCTCACGGCGATCGGCGACGTCTATGCGCACACGAGCCACTATCGTCTGCCGTTCGTGGAGCACATCATCACCGGTGTCGCTTCGGGCGTGCTGACGCTGCTCGGTTCCTACGTCTTCGAAGACCGCGCCCGCCGCGTTCGTGCGCTCTGGGCGCGCGTCTTCGCGTAGCGGTCTTCTACCAGCGCAGCAGCCTCGGCCCCAGCCACGCGCCGATCAAGGCCGGCATCAGCATGCCGGCCGCGTACCACACGCTCCAGAACGCCGGGCTCATCTCCGGGCAATGCAGGCAATACACGACCGTTGCCGTCGCGCTGGCCAGCAAGCCGGCGACGGCGCCCGCCAGCCGCAGCCGGGTAGGCGCGAGCGAGCGCATGGCCCACATCGCGGCCGGGAAGGTGGGCACGGACAGCAGCAGGATATTGAACGGACAGGTGCGCCACGTGTGGCCGAAGACGGCCGCCGCGCGCGCGGTGGGCGCGGCATGCTCGAAGACCATCCAGCCGGCGCCCCACACCGCCACGAAGGGCAGCGCGACGAGCGCCCAGGCCAGACCGGCACGCGCGCCCGGACGCCCGATGCGCGCGAGCGTAAGCAGCGCGCCGATGCCCACCGCCAGCGGAAACGCCAGCTTCGCCCAGAAGATGCCCGAGCGGGCCACTTCGCCGAGGTCGTGACGCAGCCCGAACACGAGGCTCAACAGGATCAGCGAACCCAGCGCGCCGGCCAGCAGCGCCTGCATGAAGCGGCGCGCGACCGCCGCGCGATCCACACGCGTCACTTGATTCGAGAGGAGGGAGATGAGGTCGTCGGTATTCATCGCAGTCCCCGGATTTTAGCCGCGAGCGCCTTGAGGCCGCGATGCACGCCCACCTTCACCGCCGATTCCGACAGCCCCGTGATGCGCGCCGTCTCCGTCACCGACAAGCCTTCCAGCTTCATGTGCACGATCGGCAGGCGCTGCTTGTCCGGCAGATGATCGAGCAGCTTGCCGATGTCATGACGGGCGCGGGCGGGGTCGTCGTCGGTGGCGGCGAGCAGGTCTTCGTGATCGTCGAGCGGCACGTTGAGCGCTTCGCGGCGCGCGTGGGCGCGGAAGAAGTCCATCAGCTTGTAGCGCGCGATGGCATGCAGCCAGGCCGTCAACGGTTCTTCAGGGCGCCAGGTATGGCGCGCGTTGTGCACCGCGAGCAGGATCTCCTGCACGAGGTCTTCCACGTCATCGGGCCGATGCGGCAAGCGCTTGCGCAGATAGCCGCGCAGATGCCGCGTGAGCAGTTGCAGAAAACCGCGATAGGCGGCCTGGTCGCCTTCGAGCCCGCCGGTGAGCAAGGCTTTCAGACGGATTTCGGCATCGTGCGCCATGGAGCGTGTTGAAGGGAAAGGGCTGGACGAATTGTTTCCAAGCGCCGCGCTGCCGCGTTTTGGATCGAGCGTTTCAGAATAGCCGATGGCATGGTGCGCCGCAATGGCGTTGTTCCGAATCATCTCCGGGTTCTCCTTCCCCTTTCCTTCCTGTTAGTTCGTCCGCGGCTTGCCGGGCGTTACAGGCGGCGCCGTTAATTTTTTCGCGTCCTTGTAACCGGTGCGGCACGGGCGGCGAACTAACCCACATCGGACGAAAGGGAGAACAGGCATGGACACCTTGAATGCGCCACCGAATGCATTGCGGCAGCCCGGCGCCCCGGTGCATCCGGTCTGGCTGCGCGTCACGCACTGGCTCAATGCGTTCGCCGCGCTGATCATGATGTTCTCGGGCTGGCGCATCTATGACGCGTCGCCGGTGTTCGAACGCATCGTCATTCCGCCGTCGATCACGCTCGGCGGCTGGCTGGGCGGCGCGTTGCAATGGCACTTCGCGGCCATGTGGCTGCTGGTCTTCAACGGCTTCGTCTACCTCGCGCTCAATCTCGCGAGCGGGCGCTTCGTTTCGAAGTTCTTTCCGCTGTCGCCGCGCGCGGTGCTGCGCGACCTTGGCGCGGCGTTGAGCGGCAAGCTTTCGCATGCCGACCCGCGCCGCTACAACGCGGTGCAGAAGCTGGCTTACCTCGTGGTCATCGGTGATCTGATCGTGCTCGTGCTCTCGGGGCTGGCCATCTGGAAGTCGGTGCAGTTGCCGCTGCTGCGCGAACTGATGGGCGGCTACGACCGCGCGCGCGTCGTGCATTTCTGCGCGATGGCGATCATGGCGGCGTTCGTCGTCGTGCACGTGGCGATGGTCGCGCTCGTGCCGCGCTCGCTGCTCACGATGCTGCGCGGCCATGACTGAACACGGAATCACATCATGAAGAACGAACCGAAGCGCATCGTCCAGATAGACCGCGCGGCCGTGCTGGCGGATGCCCGACGCGAACTGGACATGCCGTCGCGCCGTCTGTTCGGCAAGCGCATGCTGACGCTCGGCGGCCTGTCGCTGCTGACCGGATGCTCGATTACCGACAACGACTCCGTGAACACCTTCCTCACGGCGGTCTCGCGTCTCAACGATCGCGCGCAGGCATTGCTGTTCGATCCGCAGCGTCTGGCGCCCACTTACACCGAGGCGCAGCTCACGCGGCCGTTTCCGTTCAATGCGTTCTATGGCATCGACGACGTCCCTGCGGTGAACGGCGACGACTATCGGCTGAAGGTGGGCGGACTCATTACCGGGCAGCGCGTCTGGACCTTGCCGCAGCTCTATGCGCTGCCGCACGCGGAGCAGATCACGCGGCATATCTGCGTGGAAGGCTGGAGCGCGATCGGACGCTGGGGCGGCACGCCGTTCTCCGAGTTCCTGCGCCGCGTGGGCGCGGACACGAGTGCGAAGTACGTCGGCTTCCGTTGCGCCGACGACTACTACGAAAGCATCGACATGCCGACAGCGCTGCATCCGCAGACGCTCCTGACCTTCGAATACGACGGCCAGCGCCTGCCCGCGAAGTACGGCTATCCGATGAAGCTGCGCATGCCGACCAAGCTCGGCTACAAGAATCCCAAGCATATCGTCGAGATCTTCGTGACGAACACGTACCCGGGCGGTTACTGGGTCGATCAGGGATACAACTGGTTCGGCGGCTCGTGAGCCCCGCGCCATTCACCGGTTCCGGATGGTCCGGATGCCATGTTTGACTGACCAAGGAGAAGCAAGATGAAACGACTGATGACGGTAGTGATCGCAGCAGCCATGGCCATCGGCACGAGCGCCGCGTTCGCGCAGACGAACGATGCGATGTCGAAGGATTCCATGGCAAAGGATTCGATGTCCAAGGACGGCATGAAGAAGGACAGCATGTCGCACGACTCGATGGGCAAGGGCGGCAAGATGAAGAAGCACGACGCAATGGGCATGGGTCATCCGGCATCGGGCGCGATGTCGCAGTAACGCGGCGCAACACGGGGATCGGGCGCGTCCCGATCCTCCGCCACCCTTTGCGCGATGCGATCCCCGCTGGGTATGATCATCGAATCCCCACCGCACCAGGATCGCCGATGGCATCGAACAGCACACCCAAGCCCGCGCTTCCGGACAAGCACGATCTGGAAGCGATGTCGATTTTTCGCTATGAGTTGCGCAAGTTCCTGCGCGTCTCGGAGGAAATCTCGAACGCGGCGGGCATCACCACGCTTCAATATCAACTGCTGCTGCACGTACGCGGGTTTCCCGGACGGCAATGGGCCACGGTCGGCGAACTGGCGGAGCGGCTGCAAGCGGCGCCGAACGGCACGGCCGCATTGGTCTCGCGCTGTGAGGAAGCGGGCCTCGTGACCCGCAAGGCCGACAAGACGGATCGACGCCAGGTGCAGGTGCATCTGACGGCCAAGGGCGCGCGCTGCCTGCTCAAGCTCGCGGCCGAACACAAGGCCCATTACGGCTCGTTTCCCTGGGTGTTCGCAGCGCAGCCGACGTCATCTTGAAGCGCAGTTGTAACGCTTCCGCAAGGCACGAAGTCAGGACAGTTCCGATTTATGTCACAATGTGCCTTAAATTATCCTTTTCGTTTTCACGATGCGCTTCCCTCGATTCATCGACCGACGCACGATGCTGCGCGGCAGGCGGCTGTGGCTGCACTACGGCGTGTTCTGGCTGGGCGCGGTCGCGACCGGACTCATCGCGGTCCTGTATGCGCGGCTGATCGACTTCGGTTACGACGCCTTCCTGCGCTTGATTGCCGTGTATTGGTGGCTGCCGCTGCTGCTGACGCCCGCCATCTCCGCGCTGGCCGTGTGGCTCACGCGCCGCTTCTTTCCGGGGTCTGAGGGCAGCGGCATTCCGCAAGTCATCGCGATGCTGCACGACGGCCGCGAACTCGGCCCGCGACTGCTGACGCTGCGCATCCTGGTCGGCAAGATCGCCATTTCGTTTCTTTCGATCCTCGGCGGCTTCACCATCGGCCGCGAAGGTCCCACCATACATGTGGGCGCGGCCCTGATGTTCAGCCTGCGCCGCTTCTATCCGGCACGGTTGCGCAGCATGCGCGGCGGCGCGCTGGAACGTAATCTCGCGCTGGCGGGCGCGGCGGCCGGGCTTTCCGCCGCCTTCAACGCGCCGCTTGCCGGCGTGGTGTTCGCGATCGAAGAACTCACGCGCAGCTTCGAGCAACGCACGAGCGGCGTGCTCATTACAGCCATCATTTTTGCCGGTGTCGTTTCGCTTGCACTGCAAGGCAACTACACCTATTTCGGCACCATCGACCTGACCGGGCAGTTTCCCAATTCGCTCGCGCTGGCCGTCGTGCTCGTCGGCGCGCTCACGGGCGTCGCGGGCGGGATCTTCTGCTGGCTGCTGCTGAACACACATCGCTGGATGCCCACTTCAGTCCTGAGCTTTCGCCAGTTGCATCCCGTCGCGTTCGGCGCGGCATGCGGCCTGTTCATCGCGGTGATCGGCGTGGCCGCGAGCGGCCATACTTTCGGCAGCGGCTATGCGGAAGCGCGCGGCATGCTCGAAGGCAACACGCAGCTGGGCGTGAGCTATCCGCTGCTCAAGATGGCGTCGATGGTCGGTTCCTATCTGCCTGGCGCACCGGGCGGCTTGTTCGCGCCGTCGCTCGCGATTGGCGCGGGCATCGGCAACGCGCTGCATCTCGTGTTCGGCCACATGCAGTTGCCGATGCTCATCGCATTGGGCATGGTCGGCTATCTCGCGGCCGTTACGCAGAGCCCGATCACGGCGTTCGTGATCGTCATCGAAATGATCAACGGGCATGCGCTCGTTTTGTCCTTGATGGCAACCGCGCTCATTTCCAGTCAGGTTTCGAAGCTGTTTGCGCCGGCCTTGTATGAGGCGCTCGCCGAGAAATACATGAGCAAGCAAGCCCGCGGCACGGTCATTGCTGACTCATGATCGAGCGGGCTCTTGAGGCCTGCGCTCAAAACCCATTCAGGTCAAGGAGGGACGGATCATGAAGAAGGCAAACAGTATGCTCATCGCGGCCGTCGCCGCACTTACGCTGTCGGGCGCTGCGTTTGCACAGTCCGCCGGAGGCTCCAGCGGCGGTGGTACGTCAGGCAGCACGGCGAGCCCCGCCAATCAGGTGAATCGCGCGAACAATACAGGCGGCTATGGCACGCCGGGCATGACCAACTCTGGCAGCGGCATGGGCACGCGCGCACCGAACTCGGGTCTGCCGAGCGCGACGAACGCCAATCCGGCCGCCACGAACGCGCCGCCGACGAGCAATAACACGCTTGCCACGCCGAGCGTGAAGTCGCCTGCGGCGCAATAAGCTTCATGTAGCTTGAAGTCCGAAGCGGGTCGCGCAACGCCGCGATCCGCTTCACGCTATTGCGGCTCCGCAATGGCTCCCATGCCGATGTCCCGATTGGTTCTCCCCAACGCGCCATGCGCGTGCCTATACTGCACGCTCCCATCCGCGAGGACTTATCGACATGAGCCTTTCACTCACCATCCGCTATGCCGTTCCCGACGACTACGATGCGTGGTTGCCGCTCTGGGACGGCTACAACGCGTTCTACGGACGTTCAGGCGAGACGGCGCTGGCCCAGTCGGTCACCGACATCACCTGGGGCCGCTTCTTCGACGGCTATGAACCGATGCACGCGATGGTCGCGGAAAGCGAGGGCAGGCTTGTCGGACTGGTTCACTTCCTCTATCACCGCCATACGACGATGGCCGGTCCGATCTGCTACTTGCAAGACTTGTTCACGCTGAGTTCGGCGCGGGGCAAGGGAATTGGCCGTGCGCTGATCGAAGCGGTCTATGTCGAGGCGAAGAAGGCCAACGCGGAACGCGTCTACTGGCAGACGCACGAAACCAATGAGACCGCCATGAAGCTCTACGATCAGGTGGCGAACAGGTCGGGCTTCCTCGTGTATCGCAAGGCGCTCTGAAGACGCGTTCAGGCCGTATCGCGCGCGGTGGCCTCAAGCACGACGCCATGACGATCGCGCGCCATCTCGCGCGTCGCGTCGATTTCAGTCTGCATGCGGTCCGCGTTCCATCCCAGCGTCTGCGCGGCAATCTCCGCGACTTCCAGCAGCAAGGCATGCGTCAGCTGTCCCGAGATGGCGAGCGTCGTGCGGCGAAAGAGCAGGTCCGGGAGCCGGGTCACCATTTCGCTGCTGCACAGGTACGCAATTTCCTGCGCGGTAAGGCCCGGTTCGCTGACGAGCGGCTTGTCCGGCCCCTGTGCGCAATATGCAGCGACGCGACTCGCGGTCGTGCCATAGCGCGTCAACAGCGACTCGGCCCGCAACGCAGATACGCCATACCGCTGCACGGCTTCATCGATCCATCCGGCGCGCGCCTTCGCATCCTGCGGAAAGCCGCGTCCGCCGCCTATCGCCTCATGCCGCGTGCCTGTCTTGCGCGCGCGGCCGAGCCGGGTCAGCACGGTATCGGCCGAGGTTTCCGCGAAGCCGCGAAACGTCGTCCACTTGCCGCCGACGAGCGAGAGCACCGGCGTCTGCGCATCGGGCAGATGGTCGGCATGCATCACGTGATCGCGGCTGACGTCGCCGGGGTTCGCGGCGTCGGAGAAGGGTAGCGGGCGCACGCCGCTATACCGGAAGCGAATGTCTGACTCCCTGAGCATCACGCCTGGAAACACCTCGCGCAAGACGTTCAGCATGTAGGCCACTTCGTCGTCGTCGCAGCGGACGTTGTCGGGATCGCTCACGCGGATATCGGTCGATCCGATCAGCAGCTTGCCCATGAACGGATAGACCAGCGAGATGCGCCCGTCGTTCGAGCCGTAGTACACCATGCGTCCCTGCAACTGCTTGTAAAGCTCCGCATGGTCGACGACCAGATGCGAACCCTTCGCCCCGCCGATGTACTTCCGCTCGATGCCAAGCGCCGCATTGACGCTGTCGATCCATGCGCCACCTGCATTGACGGTCACTGCCGGTTCAACTGCGACGAGCGTGCGCGTTTCGAGATCGCGCAGCCAGACGACGCCACCTTCCGTCCGATCCACGTTCATGTAGTTCGCTGCCGCCGAACCATCGCAGGCTGCGAGCCCATCGGCGACGAGTTCGAAGTTCAGGCGCTCGGCGTGCGTGACCTGCGCGTCGTAGTACGTGGCCGTCGCCTTGATGGTCGGATCGAGCAGGGGCAGCGAGGCAAGCGAACGCGCTCGCAGTGCAAAATGGTGACGCGGCATCGTGCGATCGTGCCGCCCGAGAAAGTCGTACAGCGCGAGACCGATCTTCGAGATGATCGCGCCGCGTTCGGTGAGCTTCGCCTTCATGCCGAAGAAACGCCGCGCCGAAGCGATCAAGCCGCCGAAGTACGAATGAATCGGCAGGACCGTCTGCAGCGGCAACACGAAATGCGGCGCGTTCTTCAACAGGAGATTGCGTTCCAGCGTGGATTCGGCGACGAGACGAAACTCGCCGGTCTCCAGATACTTCACGCCGCCATGAATCAGCCGCGACGGCGCGCTGCTCGCGCCCGCGGCGAAATCGGTCTTGTCGATCAGCAGGCAGTCCACGCCCTGCATGGACAGATCGCGAAACAGCCCGGCGCCGTTGATCCCGCCGCCGATGATCAACACGCTGACCTTCGGGTTCTGCCTGAGCCGGTCGAGAAAGAAGTCGCGGCTTCGTTCGGTCATCGGTTCTTCTCCTTCTTCAATGCGCGCTTGCCGAGCGATCGAGCGACGCCCACAGCGGTTGAACGGCCTGGGCAAGTTGCGTCCACAGGCGATACGCATCGTCGAGACGGGCCTGACGCTGACGATCGGGCGTATGCGTGCGCTGCACGCGGCATGCGCGGGCGGCGGCATCGGCGAGCGATGCATACACGCCCACGCTGACGCCCGCACACAGCGCCGCGCCGAGTGCGCTGGCTTCCTGGCTTTCGGGGATATCGACGGCGACGCCGAGCGCATCGGTGAACAACTGCGCGAGCAACGGACTCGACGAGCCTCCGCCCGTCAGCCCGGCGCGCGCGGCGGGGAACGCGCTGGTCAGCGCCTCGACATGCCAGCGATGGTTGAACACCATGCCTTCGAGCACCGCGCGCGCCAGATGCGCCCGGCGATGCCACGAGCGCACGCCGAAGAACGATGCGCTCGCCGGCTCCTCGAAGGGCGAACCAAACAGGAACGGATGGAACATGACCGAACTCGGCTCGCTGAAGGCCGCTTCCACTTCGTCGCCGATCAGATCGAACAGCGAGCAGCCGCGCCGCGTGGCTTCCTGCGCCTCGTGCCGGAAGAGTTCGCGCGTGGCCCAGTCGACATTGCTCGACGACGCCGGCGAAATCGACATGTTCATCCACTGGCCCGGACGCGTGCCGTTGCGGCACGCCCAGCGCGCATCGGTGCGCGGTTGATCCGAAAGGATCTCGTTGATGCTGAACGTTCCCGCCGTGATCGAGAGCACGCCGGGTTCCGTGTTGCCCATGCCCACCGCGCTCGACGTGACATCGTGCAGCCCGCACGCGACCGGCGTTCCTTCCGCCAATCCCGTCTGCGCGGCGGCAAGTGCGCTGACCCGCCCGGCCTGCGCGGCGGACGGCACGATCTCCGGCAACGCGCCGCGCATCGCTTCGAGTCCGTAGAGCGCGAGGACATCGTCGTGATAGGTCTGCGAGCGCACTTCCGTGAACGCTGAACTGGCCTCGGTCGGGTCCGTCGCGGGCACGCCGGTCAGGCAGAGCCGCAGCCAGTCCTTGCAGAACAGCGCATGGCCGATGCGCGCAAAGCGCTCGGGCTCGTTGAGCTGAATCCATTTGAGCAGGCTCACGGCTGCATACGGATAAGGCTGCTGCCCCGTCAGCGTGAGCGCCGCATCGAGCACGCCGGCCTCGCGCCACTGTTCGCGCACGCCGAACGCGCGGCTGTCGAGCGACAGGATGCCCGGCCCCAGCGGCGTGCCCGCGGCGTCGGCGAGATAGAGACCGTCGCCATGACCCGTCACGCCGACCGCCGCAATCGACACGTCCGGCATCTGCGCCAGTGCATCGCGGATCGCGCCGCAGGCGGCCAGCCAGGTGTCGTGCATGTCGCGCTCGACATGCCGCGCGTGCGGCTGGCGCTGTTCCACACGCCGGCTACCGGTGGCGAGCGCGCGCCCGGCGGTGTCGAAGATGACCGCCTTGGTGGCCGTCGAACCGCTGTCGACGCCCAGCAGATACGTCTCCATCGTGTCTCCGAATGATTTTTGTTGCGTCGCAGCAGGGCCTGTCCGGTCTCTTCCGCCCGCGACGCTCATCTAGGGTTACTGCCGATGTTAATCGAGGTAGCACGCGAATATCGTGGGCAGACTGAAAAAAATTTCATCGCGTGGAAAAAATATCACTTCACGCAAAATGGAGAGCACATGACGAAGTCCGTCGAAAGGCGCGATGGAGATGAAAGCCTGGCGATCCGGGCGGCGTGGCTGCATTACGTCGCCGGGCAGACCCAGGCGGACGTCGCCGCGCGCCTCGGTGTGAGCAGTCTCAAGGCACACCGGCTGATCATGCGCGCCAACCAGAGCGGCGCGGTGAAGTTCTCCATCGACGGCGATGTGGCGGAATGCGTGGGGCTCGAGGCCGAACTGGCGCAGCGCTACGGTCTGAGTTATTGCGAAGTGGTGCCGGACCTGGGCGAGGACGATCTGCCGCTGCGCGCGCTCGGCGTCGCGGGCGCGCAGTGCCTGCAGCGCGAAATCATGGCGTGCCAGGACGGCGTGATCGGCATCGGTCATGGCCGGACGCTGGCGGCGGTCGTCGCGAGCATGCCGCGCATGGACGCGGGCACGGTGCGCTTCGTGTCGCTGCTCGGCGGCGTGACGCGCAAGTACACCGCCAATCCTTACGACGTGATCCATAAGCTGGCCGAGCAGACCGGCGCGGTGTCCTATGTGATGCCGCTGCCGTTCTTCGCCAACACCGCTGAGGATCGCGAAGTGCTGATGTCGCAGCGCGGCGTGCGCGAGGTCTTCGATCTCGCCGCGCACGCGGATCTGATGGTGGTCGGCATCGGCACGGCGAATGCGGAAGCGCAGCTCGTCGCGTCGCAGATGATCGAGCCCGCCGAGATCAGCGAAGTGCACGAGCGCGGCGGCCGCGGCGAACTGCTGGGGCATTTCTTCAGCGCGGCGGGCGAGTCCGTCGAAACCTCGCTGGCGGCGCGCACCGTTGCGCCCGCTCTCGCCGACGTGAAGGGCAGGCGCATCGTCGCGATTGCGGGCGGCACGTCGAAGATCGCGGCGATCCGCGCGGTGCTGAAGAGCGGCTTGCTGAGCGGACTGATTACCGACGAAGCCTCCGCGCTCGCACTGCGCGAAGACTCCGACGACGCGGAGCAAGGGTGATGAACGGCGACCTTCTGATCGGCATCGATGCGGGCACCTCGGTCATCAAGGCCGTGGCCTTCGACCTGACGGGACGGCAGATCGCCGTCGCGTCCGTGCCGAACCGCTATGCAACGAGCGCCGACGGCGCCGCGACGCAATCGCTCGATCAGACCTGGGCCGACTGCGCACAAACGCTGCGCGATCTCG
The DNA here is from genome assembly GCF_031451315.1 of Caballeronia sp. LZ032. Classification (NCBI taxonomy): domain Bacteria; kingdom Pseudomonadati; phylum Pseudomonadota; class Betaproteobacteria; order Burkholderiales; family Burkholderiaceae; genus Caballeronia; species Caballeronia sp. LZ032. Next base: position 1,055,354 of record NZ_JARUXP010000002.1, on the reverse strand, counting down.
GCACGAAGGTCGACGGACTGGCGCAGCGCACGCTCGCGCTGGCGGTCACGGGACAAGGCGACGGCACCTGGCTGGTCGGCGCGGACAACCGTCCGGCGGGCGATGCCTGGCTCTGGCTCGACGCACGCGCCGCCGCCACCGTGCGGCGTTTGCAGGAAGCGCCTGCCAGCTGGGCGCGCTTCGAAGCGACGGGCACCGGCCTCGCGTCATGCAGTCAGGGCGCGCAGATCGCGCACATGGCCGCGACGACGCCCGAGGTGTTGCAGCGGACCGAAGTCGCGCTGCATTGCAAGGACTGGCTGTACCTGAAGCTGACCGACGTGCGCGCCACCGATCCTTCGGAAGCGAGCTTCACGTATGGCAACTTCCGCACGCGCCGCTACGACGACACGGTGATCGACGCACTCGGCCTGACGTCGTTCCGGCGCCTGCTGCCGGAAATCGTCGATGGCACGGAAACCACGCATCCGCTCTCGGCCGAAGCCGCGGCGGCGACGGGCCTCGCCGAAGGCACGCCCGTGTGCCTGGGCTTTGTCGATATCGTGCTGACCGCGCTGGGCGCGGGCATCCACACGGAAGGCGCGGCGGGCGCGAGCTGCTCGATCGTCGGCTCGACGGGCATGCACATGCGCGCGATGCGCAACGAAGACGTGCATCTCAATGCCGAAGGCACGGGCTATGTGATCGCGCTGCCGCTGCCGGGCATGTCGGCGCAGGTGCAGTCGAACATGGCCGCGACGCTGAACGTGGACTGGGTGCTGAACCTCGCGTCGGACCTGCTGCAACAGTTCGGCACGAGCCTGTCGCATGCGGACCGGATGAAGTGCATCGATGGCTGGCTGCACGCCGGCCGTCCGGGTGCGCTCCTGTATCACCCCTATATCTCCGATGCCGGCGAGCGCGGCCCGTTCGTGGATCCGAACGCGCGCGCGGACTTCATCGGCCTGACGAGCGAGAGCCGCTATCCCGACCTGTTCCGCGCGGTCGTCGAAGGGCTCGGCATGGCCGCGCGCGACTGTTATCTCTCGATGGGCGTACCGATGCCCGAAGAACTGCGCCTCACCGGCGGCGCGACGCGTTCGCGTGCGTTGCGCGGCGTGCTCGGCGCGGTGGTCGGCGCGCCGACGCGTATCTCCACGCGCGACGAAGCCGGCGCGGCGGGTGCGGCGATGATGGCGGCCGTCGCGCTGGGCGTGTATCCCGACATGGAGGCGTGCATCGCCGAATGGGTGACGCCTTTGCTCGGCCAGCCCGAGACGCCCGACGCCGACCTCATGCAATTGTATGCGCGGCTCTTTCCCGCGTACCGGCAGGCGCGGCAGGCGCTGGTGCCGACGTGGGACGAAACTGCGCGGCTGCTGAAAGCGCGGCAGCGGCCCGAAACACTGCCCGCGAGCCTGAACTAACGTCGAACATGGAACGCTGAGATGAGCAACAACGACATGGTGGACCTGTGTGTCATCGGCGGCGGCATCAACGGCGCGGGCATCGCGCGCGATGCGGCGGGTCGCGGGCTGTCGGTGATCCTGTGCGAGAAGGACGATCTGGCGCAAGGCACGTCGTCGCGCTCCGGCAAGCTGGTGCATGGCGGGCTGCGTTATCTCGAGTACTACGAGTTCCGGCTCGTGCGCGAGGCGCTGATCGAACGCGAAGTGCTGCTCAACGCCGCGCCGCACATCATCTGGCCGCTGCGTTTCGTGCTGCCGCACAGTCCCGGCGACCGGCCCGCATGGCTCGTGCGCACCGGACTGTTTCTCTATGACCATCTCGGCGGCCGCAAGAAGCTGCCGGGCACGCGTTCGCTGGACCTGCACCGCATGCCCGAAGGCGCGCCGATCAAGGACGAGTATCGCCGGGCGTTCGAGTATTCGGACTGCTGGGTCGATGACGCGCGCCTCGTCGTGCTCAACGCGCTCGATGCCGCGCAGCGCGGCGCGCAGGTGCTGACGCGCACGGCCTGCGTGGCGGCGCGGCGCGAGAACGGCGCGTGGCGTGTCGAGCTGCGCGATACGCGCAATGGTTCCACGCGCACCGTCACCGCGCGGGCGCTGGTCAACGCGGCGGGGCCTTGGGTGTCGGACGTGATCGGCCGAGCGAACGCGCAATCGACGCGCAAGGTGCGGCTCGTCAAGGGCAGCCATATCGTTACGCCGAAGTTCTGGGACGGTCCGCATTCTTATCTGGTGCAGAACCATGACAAGCGCGTGATCTTCATCAACGCCTACGAAGGCGACAAGGCGCTGATCGGCACCACGGATGTTCCCTGGGACGGCGCGCCCGAAACCGTGCAGATTTCGAGCGAGGAAATCGACTATCTGCTGTCGGCGGTGAACCGCTATTTCAAGCATCCGTTGCGCCGCCAGGACATCGTGCAGACCTTCTCGGGCGTGCGTCCGCTCTACGACGACGGCAAGGGCAACCCGTCCGCCGTCACGCGCGACTATGTCTTCGATCTCGACGACAGCGGCGGCGCGCCCTTGCTGAATGTGTTCGGCGGCAAGATCACGACCTTCCGCAAGCTCGCCGAACATGCGCTGCAAAAGCTCCAGCCGGCCTTCCCGAAGATGGGCGCCGACTGGACCGCGTCCGCGACGCTGCCGGGCGGCGATATCGAAGGCGCGGACGTGCCGCGTTTCATGGCGTCGCTGCAGGCGGCGCACGAGTGGTTGCCGCGCCCGCTCACGCGCTACTACACGCAGACCTACGGTTCGCTGACGTCGGAAGTGCTGAACGGCGCGACCTCGCTCGCGGGTCTGGGCGAGCAGTTCGGGCCGAACTTCTACGAAGCCGAGGCGCGCTATCTGATGGCGCACGAATGGGCCGCGACGGCGGAAGACATGCTCACGCGCCGCACCAAGCACGGACTGCACATGAGCGCGGCGCAGAAGACCGCCTTCGAAACCTGGCTCGACGGCCTGATGCGCAAATCCGCCTGAACGTTACGAGACGAACATGCCCTTTACGCTTTCACTCAACACGAACCCGCTGGTGAACCGCTTCGCCGAGCCGGCGGATCTCATCGACAGCATCGCGCACGAGATGAAGATCCGCGACGTGCAGCTGACGCACGAGTTCATCAATCCGTCGTGGCCGGCGGCGGTGACGCGCCGTCTCACGCGCGAGATGCGCGCCGCGCTGAACCGCACCGGCGTGCGCATCACCTCGGGCATGACGGGACCGTACGGGCGGCTGAATCACTTCGGCCATCCGGACGCCGACGTGCGCCGCTATTACATCGACTGGTTCAAGACCTTCGCGGACATCACGGCGGATCTGGGCGGCGAGTCCATCGGTACGCAGTTCGCGATCTTCACCTATCGCGATTTCGACGACGCACAGCGCCGCGAAACGCTCATCCAGACGGCCATCGACTGCTGGGCCGAAGTGGCCGAGCACGCGAAGGCGGCGGGCCTGAAGTACGTGTTCTGGGAACCGATGTCGATCGGCCGCGAGTTCGGCGAGACCATCGACGCGTGCATGGCGTTGCAGCAGCGCCTGAGCGCCGCGAACATGGCCGTGCCGATGTGGATGATGGCGGACATCGATCACGGCGACGTCACCAGTTCCAATCCCGACGATTTCGATCCCTATGCCTGGGCCCGCGCGGTGCCGCCCGTGTCGCCGATCATCCATATCAAGCAGTCGCTGCTGGACAAGGGCGGTCACCGGCCCTTCACCGCCGAGCACAACGCGCGCGGCCGTATTCAACCGGAACCGCTGATCGAGGCGCTGCACGCGGGCGGCGGCCGCGACAACGAGATCTGTCTGGAACTGTCGTTCAAGGAACGCGAACCGACCGACCGACAAGTGGTCGCGCAGATCGCGGAATCGGTGGCCTTCTGGGCGCCGCATTTCGATACTGGCGTCGCCAGTCTCCACCTCTGAGGAACCGGCCATGTCAGGCACGATGACACAGAAGTTGATCAACGACGGCAACGCCGCCGTCGATGAAATGCTCGAAGGCATCATGGCCGCGCACGGCGATCTGTTGACCCGCAGCGAGCAGGCGCCGCGCGCGATCATCGCGCGTCACGGACCGCGCGAAGGCAAGGTGGCGTTGATCATCGGCGGCGGGTCGGGGCACGAGCCGACCTTTCTCGGCTTCGTCGGCCAAGGTCTCGCCGATGCGGCCGTGATCGGCAACGTGTTCGCCTCTCCGCCGCCGCAACCGGCCGTGGATGCGGCGCTCGCCGCACATGGCGGTGCGGGCGTGCTGTTCATGTACGGCAACTACGCCGGCGATGTCATGAACTTCGACATGGCCACCGAGATGCTCGAACTCGAAGGCGTCGAGGCGCGCACGGTGCTGACCACCGACGACATCGCCTCCGCGCCGCGCGACAAGCGCGAGACGCGCCGGGGCGTGGCGGGCAACGTGTTCATTTTCAAGGCGGCAGGCGCGGCGGCGGACCTGATGCTGCCGCTCGACGAAGTGGAGCGCATCGCGCGCCATGCAAATGCCCGCACCTACACGCTGGGCGTCGCGCTCGCGCCGTGCTCGCTGCCGCAGACGCGCCAGCCCAACTTCGAGATTGCCATCGGCGAGATGGAAATCGGCATGGGCATTCATGGCGAGCCGGGCATGCGTCGCGAAAGCCTGCGTCCCGCCGACGCCATCACCGACGAAATCATGGACGCCATCCTTGCCGAGATGAACGCGGCCCGAGGCGATCGCGTCGCGGTCCTGGTGAACTCGCTCGGCTCCACGCCGCTGATGGAGCTGTACATCCTCAACCGGCGCGTGTCGCAACGCCTGAAGGACGCGGGCCTCGTCGTGCATCGCACGCTGGTGGGACCGCTATGTACGTCGCTGGAAATGGCGGGTGCGTCGATCACCGTGATGCATCTCGACGACGAGTTGCAACGCCTGATCGATCATCCGTGCGAGTGCGCGATGTTCCAGCAGAGGACCGCATGATGCCCGCGCTGACTACCGCCGACATCGCTCAATTGTTCCGCGAACTGGCGCGCACGATCGCCGCCGCCCGCGACGAACTGTGCCGCCTCGACGGCGTGATCGGCGACGCGGACCACGGCATCGCGATGGAGCAGGGCTTCACGGCGGCATCGAAAGCCATTGATGCGCTGCCGCCCGACGCCACGCTCGCGGATCAGTGGAACGCGGCGGCGAAGGGCTTCCTGAACGCGGTGGGCGCATCGTCGGGGCCGCTGTACGCGACCGCCTTCATGCGCGCCGCGAAAGCGGCGGGCGCGCGCACCGAGTTGCCGCTTGCCGAGGCGCCCGGTTTGATCGTCGCGATGGCTGAAGGCATCCAGTCGCGCGGCAAGGCCGAGACCGGCGAGAAGACCATGGTGGACGTGTGGGCGCCCGCCGCAGCAAGTGCATCGCAAGGCATGGCGGACGGCTTGCCCGTGCGCAACATCATGCAGCGCGTGCGCGAAGCAGCGACGCAGGGCGCGGAAGCCACCAAGACGATGGTCGCCACCAAGGGACGCTCCGCGCGCCTCGGCGAACGCAGTCTGGGCCATATGGATCCGGGCGCGGCGTCGGCGTCGATGGTGCTGGCGGTCATCGCCGCCGACTGGGGCAAGCGTGACACTGAATGAACGGGCTGCATGCCAGCCACTTTGTGATTCCTTCGAGACGGAGGTGTGTCGATGAATGCAGTCGCTTCAACCAAGGGGTCGTCTTCGCGCGGCCTGCGTATCGCGATCGAAGTGATCGTGGTGCTCGTCGTGCTGGTCGCGATGGCCATGAGCACGAAGGTCGTGAAGATCGGTTCGGGTCCGGATGCGACGAGCAAGGAGTTCGAGCCCGCCGCCTACGGCGCGAAACAGTTCCCGAAGACGCAGGCCGCGATCTCGAAGCGCGCCGTCGATGCCGCGACGCTCGCCGCCGCCATCGCCAAGGATCAGGACGCGGCCGGCAAGCAGTACGGCATTGCGGGCGGCGGCATCGGGCCGGAGATGTCGGTGAAGTTCACCGGCGTCGCGGGCAACGACGACTCGGGCATCTATGACGTGAAGGTGCCCGGCCTGCCGGATACGCTCAAGATCCGCGTGCAGACCGGCCCGGCCATCAATGGCACCGATCTGCGCGACGCCACCGGCGACATCAGCTTCGGCCAGTTCACGAATCAGATCGACTATCAGAACGCGGGTTACGCGATCAACGCGGAGATGAAGAAGCAGGTCCTGTCGAAAGTCGATACGGCCAAGCTGTCCGGCAAGACCATCGAGGTCACCGGCGTGTTCCAGCTCGTCAATCCGAACGGCTGGCTCGTGACTCCCGTGAAACTGGACGTGAAATGAGCACCGCCACTCCCACTCCAACCGGCGCGGCGAAGGACAGCGTGTTGCTGTCGGCGCGCGACATCGTCAAGTCCTACGGCGGCGTGCATGCGCTGAAGGGCGTGAACTTCGAGATTCATCGCGGCAAGGTCACGACGCTGTTCGGCGAGAACGGCGCGGGCAAGTCGACGCTGATGAAGATCCTCTCCGGCGTCGAGAAGCCGACCTCCGGCGAGATCGAACTCGATGGCGCGTCCGTCGCCTTCACGTCTTCCACCGATGCCCGCAACCACGGCATCTCGATCATTCACCAGGAGCTGAGTCTCGCGCCGAACCTGAGCGTGCGTGACAACATCTTCATGGGCCGCGAGATCCGCACGCGCACCGGCGTGAACTTCGCCGAAGAGGCGCGCCAGACCCGCGAGCTGATGCAGGAACTCGAAGAAGACGTCGATCCGATGACGCTGATCCGCGACCTGCGGCTCGGCCAGCAGCAGGTGGTCGAGATTGCACGCGCGCTCTCGGTGGACTCGCGCATCCTCATCATGGATGAGCCGACGTCCGCGCTGAGCGCGTCGGAAGTCGAAGTGCTGTTCAAGGTGATCCGCGACCTGACGAGCCGCGGCGTGTCCATCGTCTACATCTCGCATCACCTCGAAGAAGCCTTGCAGGTCACGGACTACGCCGTGGTGCTGCGCGACGGCCGCATCACCGCGACGGCCGAGCGCAAGGACATCGACCTTGGCTGGATCGTGCGCAACATGGTCGGCGAGAACTTCGATCTTGGCTCGCCGCCCACGGGCTATGCGTTCGGCGAAGTGGCGCTCGATATCGACGAAGTCAGCGTCGCCGACGAATCCGGCTCCGGCGCCTCGGTGGTCGATCACCTGTCGCTGCAAGTGCGCGCGGGCGAGATCGTGTGCATCTACGGACTGATGGGCGCGGGCCGCACCGAACTGCTCGAAGCCGTGGCCGGACGAAAGCGCCTGCCCGTCACCGGCGGCACGATCCGGCTCGAAGGCGAGAACCTCGCGGGCCTGAGCATCGCGCAGCGCATCGGCCGGGGACTCGTGCTCGTGCCCGAAGACCGTCAGCGCGACGGCCTCGTGCCGACCATGAGCGTCGGCTCCAATCTGTCGCTGGCCAGCATCCGCAGCTTCGTCAAGGGCGTGCTGATGTCGCCGCCCGCCGAGCGCGAACTCGTCGGCGAGTCGATCCGCAACGTGCACGTGAAGACCTCGGGCGCGGGCGCCTCCATCCGTTCGCTTTCGGGCGGCAATCAGCAGAAGGTGGTGATCGGCAAGATGCTCGCGACCGGCCCGAAGGTGATCCTGCTCGACGAACCAAGCCGGGGCATCGACATCGGCGCGAAGGCCGAAGTGTTTCGCCTGCTCGCCGAGAACGCGAAGAAGGGCCTCGCGGTCGTCTATTCGACTTCCGAAGTGGGCGAATGCCTGAGCGTCGCGCATCGCATCATCGTCATGCGGCGCGGCAAGATTTCCGCCGAATTCGGCCCCGACGCCGACAAGGACGACATCATGGCCGCCTCCGGCGAAGCCGTGGTGGCCTGAACGCAGCACAAGGAGACATTCAACATGAACGACGCCGCCAAGACTTCCAGGTCGACTCACTCCGCATCGAACGGAGAAGGATTCGATCTCGGCCGCATGCTGCTCGAAGGACGCGCGTTCTTTGCGCTGATCGCGATCATCATCATCTTTTCATTCCTTTCGCCGAATTATTTCGCATTGGAAAACTTCCTGACGATGGCCTCGCACGTGGCCATCTACGGAATTCTGGCGATCGGCATGCTGCTCGTGATCATCAACGGCGGCATCGACCTTTCGGTGGGCTCGACGCTTGGCCTGTCCGGCGTCGTCGCGGGCTTCTTCATGCAGGGCGTCACGCTGAACCTGTTTGGCGTGGTGCTGTATCCGTCGGTCTGGGTCGTCGTGGTGCTGTGCTGTCTGCTGGGCGCGTTCATCGGCCTGGTCAACGGCATTCTGATTGCGCGCTTCAAGGTGCCCGCGTTCGTCGCGACGCTCGGCGTGATGTATGTGGTGCGCGGCTTCGCGCTGCTGATGACCAACGGCCTGACGTACAACAACCTCGGCGGCCAGGCGGACCTCGGCAACACCGGCTTCGACTATCTCGGCTTCGACCGCCTGTTCCACGTGCCCGTGGGCGTGCTGATCCTCGCCGTCATCGCGATCCTCGGCAGCATCGCGCTCAACCGCTCCGCGTTCGGCCGCTGGCTCTATGCGTCAGGCGGCAATGACCGCGCCGCCGAACTGTCCGGCGTGCCCGTGAAGCGCGTGCTCATCAGCGTGTACATGCTGTCGGGCGTCTGCGCGGCCATCGCCGGGCTGATCCTGTCGTCGCAACTGACCTCCGCTGGCCCGACCGCCGGCACCACCTACGAACTTACGGCCATCGCGGCGGTGGTGATCGGCGGGGCGTCGCTGATGGGCGGCACCGGCAACATCCGCGGCACGCTGCTCGGCGCGTTCGTGATCGGCTTCCTGTCCGATGGCCTCGTCATCATCGGCATCTCGTCTTACTGGCAGACGGTCTTCACCGGCGCGGTCATCGTCCTCGCGGTGTTGCTCAACGCCATTCAGTATCGCCGCCGCGTCAAGCGTCCCGCGCCGGGCGGCGGCCAGCTGGCTTCTCCGCAAGGCGGCAGCAAGGCATGAGCGGTACGTCCGCGAGAAGTATCACGTAGTTCTGCATCCACAACTGACTCTGGAGAGAGACATGAACATGAAGAAGAAAACGCTGCTCCTCGCCGCCGTTGCGCTGGCTGCCCCGCTGTTCGCCGCGCAAGCCCAGGCGGCGGGCGGACTCATCAGCATCATCGTGAACGATCCGGCCAATCCGTACTGGCTCGCCGAAGGCAACATCGCGGCCGCCGAGGCGAAGAAGCTCGGCTATAGCGCGAACGTCTCGGCATCGAAGGGCGACACGAACACGGAAAGCCAGCAGATCGACACGGCCATCACCAACAAGTCGGTGGCCATCATCCTCGATCCGGCCAATGCGAGCGGTTCGGTGGGCGCGGTGAAGAAGGCGGTGGCCGCGAACATCCCGGTGTTCCTCGTCAACGCGGAAATCAACCAGACCGGTCTCGCCAAGGCGCAGCTCGTCTCGAACAACGCGCAAGGCGCGGCGCTCGGCGCGCAGCAATGGGTCAAGGACGTCGGCTCGAAGGGCAACTACGTGGAACTGCTCGGCGCGCCGTCCGACAACAACGCCGCGACGCGTTCCAACGGCTACAAGTCGGTGCTCTCGCAGTATCCGGATCTGAAGATGGTCGGCTCGCAAGTGGCGAACTGGGACCGCACGCAAGGCTTCAACGCGACGCAGAGCCTGATGCAGGCGCATCCGGACGTGATCGGCATCATCAGCGGCAATGACGAAATGGCGCTCGGCGCCATCGCCGCGCTCAAGCAGTCCGGCAAGCTGAAGAGCGTCAAGGTGGGCGGCTTCGATGGCTCGCCCGCCGCCGTGGAAGCGGTCAAGGCCGGCGACCTGCAATACACGGTGCTGCAACCGGTGGCGGAGTTCTCGGCGAAGGCCGTGCAGGAAGCCGACCAGTTCCTGAAGACCGGCAAGACGGGCGCGGCGAGCGAGAAGCAACTGTTCGATTGCGTGCTGATCACGAAGGCGAACGTGTCGAAATACACCGCACCGTTCGTGCTCTCGAAGTGAGGTGACGGGTTCGGCCCGCGTCGAAGAGGGCGCGGGCCGTTCGATGAGACTTTCCGATCGGCCAGGAAATCATGTCTGAATCTTTGTTCTGGGTCGGCACGAGCTGGAAGATGAACAAGACTCTGTCGGAGGCGAGTGCCTTCGCCGAGGGCTTGCTCGCCAGTCACGACGACCCGCGTATCCAGTGCTTCGTGATTCCGCCTTTCACGGCGATTCGCGAAGTGAAGTCGATCCTCGCCGAGACCAACGTCAAGGTCGGTGCGCAGAACATGCACTGGGCCGAGCGCGGCGCGTGGACCGGCGAAATCTCGCCGCTGATGCTGGTGGATTGCGGCATGGATCTGGTCGAACTCGGCCATTCCGAGCGGCGCGAGCATTTCGGCGAAACCGATGACACCGTCGGCCGCAAGGTCGAAGCCGCCGTGCGCCATGGGCTGACGCCGCTGATCTGCGTCGGCGAGACGCTCGCCGACCGGAACGGCGGCCACGCCGAGGAAGTGCTGGCCGCCGAGGTGCGCGGCGCGCTCGCGCGTCTCACGCCTGAGCAGCAGGCGGCGCCCATCCTGTTCGCTTATGAACCGGTATGGGCGATTGGCGAGAACGGCATTCCGGCCAGCCCGGACTATGCCGATGCGCGCCAGGCCGAAATCAGCCGGGTGGCGGAAGAGATGCTCGGCCGTCGCGTGCCTTGTCTCTACGGCGGCTCGGTGAATCCGGACAACTGCGCGGAACTCGCCGCGTGCCCGAACGTGGATGGCCTGTTCATCGGGCGTTCGGCATGGAACGTCGAGGGCTATCTGGACATTCTCAAACGCGTGGCAGCGGTGCTGTGACGCCGGATGCAAGCGCCCATTCATACATCAAGGAGTTCATCATGAAGGTTGCCATTGGCGGAGACAGCGCCGGCGTCGGTCTGGCGCGCGTGCTGGCGGACTATCTGAAAGACCGCTACGACGTGTTCGAGGTATCGAACAACGAGAAGAACCCTGGCGAGTTCTACGCCGACCTGTCGGACCGCGTTGCGTCCGGCGTGGTCAGCGGCGAGTATGACCGCGCCATTCTGGTGTGCGGCACGGGCATCGGCGTCAGCATCTCGGCGAACAAGGTGCCGGGGATACGCGCGGCGCTGTGCCACGACACCTATTCGGCCGAACGCGCGGCGCTCTCGAACAACGCGCAGATCATCACGATGGGCTCGCGGGTGATCGGCCCGGAAGTGGCCAAGGCCATCGCCGATTCGTTTTTGACCAACACCTTCGATGAAAACGGCCGCAGCGCGGGCAATGTGAAGGCCATCGATCAGGTGGATGCGAAGTATCATCGTTGAACTTGCATCACCGTTTGGCCCGGCGTCCTCTCCGGCATAATGGACCATCCAGTCCAAATAAACATCGGAGAAGTCGATGCTGCTGTCTGAACAAAACGTACTGGTGACCGGTGGCGCGCGGGGACTCGGCGCGGCCATCACGGAAGCGCTGGCTCGCGAAGGCGCGGGCGTCGTCATCAACTATCGGCAGAGCGAGATGCAGGCGCACGCGCTGGCCGAGCGTCTCGGGCCGCGCGTGGTGGCCGTGCAGGGCGACGTCACCGACGCCGCTTCGGTCGCTCGCCTGTTCGACGAAGCCAACGCCAAGACCGGCCGGCACATTCATGCCGTGGTGAACAACGCGCTGGCCGATTTCAGCTTCGACGGCGACGCGCGTCCGAAGCTCGGCGACATCGAATGGACGCGCTTCCAGCAGCAGATCGAGGGCGCCGTGAAAGGCGCGCTGAACACGATCCAGGCCGCGCTGCCCGCGATGCGCGCGGCGGGCTTCGGCCGTATCGTGAATGTCGGGACCAACCTGTTCCAGAATCCGGTCGTGCCGTATCACGACTACACCGCGGCCAAGGCGGCGTTGCTGGCGCTGACGAGAACCGCATCGAACGATCTCGGGCCGGACGGCATCACGGTGAACATGGTGTCGGGCGGACTGCTGCGCACCACCGACGCCAGCAGCGCGACGCCTGAAGCCGTCTTCGACATGGTCGCGGGCTTCACGCCGCTGCGCCGCGTCACGACGCCCGCCGAATTCGCCGACGCGGTCCTGTTCTTCCTGTCGCCGTGGGCGCGCGCGGTGACGGGGCAGAACCTCGTCGTCGATGGCGGTCTGGTCAAGGGCTGAGCCAGACCGCGCGCGCTTACAGCTTCGCGTAGATCGAACTGCCCAGTGTCAGGGTCGAGTCGTTGCCTGGCGCGAAGCGGATCTCGTACAGATCGCGGCCGAAGTTGCCGGGCACTTTCACCGACATGAAGCCGCGCTCGTCCTCCAGCGGCACGATGAGCTGATAGCGCAGGTCCTCATTGCCATACAGCACGTAGCCCGGCAGTTCCGGGAGGCTCGTGAGAAAGGCAGGCTCGTTGCCGAGCACGACGATCGGCACGGCGGACGGCGCGTCGTTCGTCAGCGTCCATTGCGTGCCGAGGCGCTGTTGCCAGGCGGCGTCGAGCGCGGCGAGCGGCGCCAGTTGCTGGCCGAGCGGCAGCGTGAGATAGGCATAGCCCGCGCCGGGCACCACGCGCTTCATCAGATAGCGGAAGTTGTAGGGATTACCGCCGCTGTCGGTGCCCGTCACCACGGTGAATTGATAGGACGAGGTGGGATCGGCGCTGCTCGCCCACCAGCCGTCGCTGCGATACTGATACGCGCCGAGCTGCTTCCACACGCGCGTCTTCCCGTTCCACTGGTTCAACTGCACGCTGCCGTCCGCATTGGCGATGACCTGCAGCGGCGAGTCCGAATTGCCATAGATGCCGCCGGCCGCCGCGATATTCGGCCCCGACGCTACCGGCGCCGCCGTGGTGCCCACCTTGGGCGGAAGCGTGGCGATGGTGCCGTCTTCTTTCAGCGCGGAGAGCACCAACGCTTCCGCGATGCCGCGCGCGTCATAGCCGGAATTGCCGGTGATGAGCAGGGCCAGCTGCGCCTTCGGCACGACGAAGAACTCGGTCGAGTAGTACGCGGTGCCGCCGTCCTTTTCCCAGCCGAGCACGCCGGCGGCGCCCAAAGCCGGCTGCTGCACCGAATCCCAGCCGAGACCCCAGTGGAAATCGGGCGCGGGGTTGATCGTGAGGGTCGTGGTCTGGTCCATGCCCATCTCGGCGATGCCCGCCGACGACACCACGCGCGTTCCCTGGAACACGCCGCCGCCGAGGAACATCTGCGCGAGATTCATCATGTCGGTCGGCGTTGAGCTGAGGCCGCCGGTGGCATACGCGTTGACGAATTCCTGATACTGCGTGCCGTTCACGAAAGGATAAGAGAACGAGCCGCTCGAGGGCACGCTCGTCAGATAGCTGGAGCTCGTCATCTTGAGCGGCGCAAGGATGTTCGTCTGCACGAAATCCGCGTAGGTCTGCCCGCTGAGGGCCAGCACGAGCTGTTCGACCATCGTGAAGCCGTCGTTGCAATACACGGCCAGCTCGCCCGGCAGATGTTTCAGGTGCGTGTTGGCGAGTTCTGCTTGCGTGTCGGCTGCGTAGCCCGCCACCGGCGCGAACGTGAACAGGTTGCGGCCATTCGTTCCAGGAAACCCCGACGAGTGCGACAGCAGATGCCGCGTGGTGATCTGCGCGAATTCCGGCGAGAGCATCGTGAAGGTCGGCAGATACTTGACGATCGGAGTATCGAGCGCGAGGAGTCCGCGGTCCTGCAGGATCGCCGCCGACAGCGCCGCGAACAGCTTGCTGACCGAGCCGATGTTGAAGCGCGTCTGGGTCGTCGCGGCGGTCTTCGCCGGCACCGACGACACCCCGAAAGCCTGCTGCCAGAACACCGTATTGCCCTTGAGCATGGCGACGGAGATGCCCGCCACCGGTTCTTCCGGATCGTTGATGGCCTGCTGGATCATTTGCTGGCCCATCGCGACGGTCTGCGGATACGACGAATGATCGTCGTCGTTACTGCCGCAGCCGGGCAGCAGGGTGGCGAGCAGGCCGGCGCCGGTCATGCCGAGGAAGTGGCGGCGCTGGAGGCGAACGGGGGCTGGGTTGATGCGCTTGATGTCGGACACGGCAGTTCCTCTCACAGGGCGGAGAAATGCGGTTGGGATGGCAACGTGCGCTGCGTGACCTGGGAGAAGCTGGTGCGGCCGGGGCCGGAAAACGGGACATCGCAATTGCTGTGTTGCTTGTTCATCGTGCGCAATGCGACGGACGTCGCCGCTCGAGCGAGCAGGCGACGTCCGGTCCCTTCGATGACGCGCTTCTTAAGTCACTGCCGAGAAATATACGTTAGGAATGGGAATGAGGGTAGGTAAATGAGGGCCCCGGCCGTCAATGCCGCGTTACCGGCACTCCGCCTGATACCACTGGTCCACGAGACGCTGGGCCTGATGCAGGTCGTCCGGGTAATACGGGTCGAAGAACAGCGACGGGTTGTAGCCCGCTTCCTCAAGGGCGGCCAGTTCGCTGTCGTTGCGCGCGCGCGTGAGGGGCGCCTGGCTTTTGAGCGCGGTGAGATCCACGCATTGCTGGGGACTCAGGTGCCGGCCATTGGCGCCGGTGCCGTATTGTCCAGCGGAGGTGACGCAGCCGGCCAGCGCGACGGCCAGCGCACCGATGGTTATTGTTAGTCGTGTTCTTGACAGCTTCATGGTGCGTCTCCGCTGATGGCGCTGCCGGCAGTATGAACGATGGCCGCGCGGCCGGCAGGCGCGGCGCACGCCGGCATCGCTCTCAGGATGGATCGGCGTCAGGCTTGTCAGGCTTGCCGGGCTCGTCAGACCTGGCTTGCTCGTCCTGGACTTCGACCGGCGCCTCCGGTTCCAGCGCTCGGGCGGCATGGATGGCATCGTCCTTCTTGGCCGTCACCACCACGAAGGTATGGTCGTCCCGAGGGATTTCGGCTTTCCAGCCGGGCTTCGCAGGGGTCACTTTCACGTCTTTGCTCATGTCCGGCTCCCGTGTACGTTGAGACATTCATGGAGCATCGGGAATGCCCGCCCGGTTCGTCACGCGGGAATGATGCGTTCGCGCTTCAGGCGGTCGAACAGGTCGAAGAACGCATCGGGCGTGCTCTGATAGTCGAGAAAGCCGAGCTTGCGGCTCTTTGACATGTCGGTGAGCACTTCCATCGGGCGGCCGAGATCGGCGTCGGTATGCCACCAGGACACCAGCCGGTCGATGTCCTGCTCGGCCAGACCATGCCGCGCCGCAATATCCGTCCACTGGGCGCGCGCCTGCTGCATGCGGTTGTCGAGCGGACGCGTCTCGCCGTCGAAAGGCGCCGGCTCGATGCCGAAATACCCGGCGATGCGGTCCCACATCCAGTTCCAGCGGAACACGTCGCCGTTGACGACATTGAACGCCTCGTTGCGGGCCGGCGCGGACGTCGCGGCCCATTCGAGATGGCGGGCGAGCAGACGCGCGTCGGTCATGTCGGTGAGCCCGTTCCATTGCGCGGCCGAGCCGGGGAACACGAAGGGCGCGCCGGTTTCCTTGCACAGCGTGGCGTAGACGGCGAGCGTCACGCCCATGTTCATCGCGTTGCCGACCGCATAGCCGATGATCGTATGCGGCCGATGCACGCTCCAGCCGAAGCCATAGCGGCGGGCGGCCTCGAAGAGCCGGTCTTCCTGCTCGTAGTAGAAGTTGTCGACGGGCTGGCGGCCCTGTTCCTCGCGGAACGGCGTCGTGGGCACGCTGCCCTGGGCATACGCTTCGAACGGACCGAGATAGTGCTTCAGGCCGGTGACGAGCGCGGCATGCGACAGCGCACCGCCCGGGCCTAGCGCCGCGAGCACGTTCCCGACCATGGCGCCGTTGACGCGGATGTTCTCGGCTTCGGTCGCCTGACGCGCCCATGCAGTAAAGAAGACGTGGCTGAACTGGCGTTCCTTGAGCGCGTCCGCCACCGAAGCCGCCGACGTGAGGTCCGCCGTGATCGATTCCATGCCGGCGGGAACGGGCGTGCGGCCGCGCGACAGTCCGGCAATCGTCCAGTCGCCGCGCGCGTGAAGGTGCTCGGCGAGGTTGCGTCCGACAATACCGGTGCCACCGATGATCAGTGCTCGTTTATCCATTGCTTCTCTTGGTGTTCGGGTGGGTGAATGCGGTCGGCTCTGGCCGACGCGGGTGCGTATCGCACCAGTGTGCCGCCTCGCCGGGAAACCTGCTGACACCGCCCGATGACTCGCGCACGCCCCGTTCCACCTAAAAAACCGCTTGCAATGTATTTTGTTTGAGTATCATCGGAATACATTGAAGCCCGAACCAGATACAGAGAGGGCGGGTTTCCACCACTGAACCGAAGGCACGCACCACAAGGAGCAGTCAATGAGCGACACGCTGCATGCGCCGGGCGACGTAGCGCAGGCGCAGATGATCGAGGACCGCACTTACCGCAAGGTCACGCTGCGGCTGATCCCGTTCCTGATCCTCTGCTATGTCGCGGCCTATCTGGACCGCGTGAACATCGGCTTTGCGAAACTCCAGATGCTGAGCGACCTCCAGTTCAGCGAAACCATCTACGGCCTGGGCGCGGGCGTGTTCTTCATCGGCTATTTCCTCTTCGAGGTGCCGAGCAACCTGATGATGCAGCGCGTCGGCGCCAAAGCCTGGATCGCCCGGATCATGGTGACGTGGGCGCTCATTTCCGGCGCCTTCTTCTTCGTGCAGACGCCCACCCAGTTCTATGTCCTGCGTTTCCTGCTCGGCTCGGCCGAGGCCGGCTTCTATCCCGGCATCGTGCTCTACCTCATGCAGTGGTATCCGGCGCGCCGCCGCTCGCACGTGCTGGCCATCTTCATGGTGGGCATTCCGCTGGCGGGCATCATCGGCGGGCCGCTGTCGGGGTGGATCCTCGAAGCCTTCAATGGCTCGCACGGGCATCCGGGCTGGCGCTGGCTGTTTCTCATCGAGGCGCTGCCGTCGCTCGTGCTGGGCATCGCGGCGTTCTTCTATCTGGAGAACCGTCCGGAGAAGGCGAAGTGGCTGACGCGCGAGGAAGCCGCGATCATCGCGAATGCGCTCGACTCGGTGCCGCCCAAGCACACGCGCATCTCGCAGACGGTCGGCCAGGTGTTCCGCGACCCGCGCATGCTGCTGATGGCGCTGATCTACTTCTGCGTCATCATGGGCCAGTACGGCCTGACCTTCTGGATGCCGACGCTCATCAAGGCATCGGGCGTATCGGGCGCGCTGCATATCGGCGTGCTCTCGGCGATCCCGTTCATCTTCGGCGCGATCGCCATGGTCTCCTGCGGCCGCAATTCGGACCGTACCGGCGAACGCCGCTGGCATCTGATCGTGCCGATGCTCGTCGGCGCGGTGGGCTATGCCGTCACGGCCGGCGCGGGATCGAACGTGCCGCTCGCGTTGCTCGGCCTCTCGCTGGCGGCGGCGGGCGTGCTGACGCCCGGGCCGCTGTTCTGGGCCCTGCCGTCCGCGATCCTCGCCGGCACGGGCGCGGCGGCGGGCATCGCGGCAATCAATGCATTCGCCGGGCTCGCGGGCTTCGTGAGTCCCTATCTGATCGGCTGGCTGCGCGATCTCACGCATACCTCCGTGATCGCCATGTATGTGTCGGCGGGCGTGCTGGTCGTCGGGGCCGCGATGATCCTGCTGATTCCCGCCAAGCTCGTGAACCGCTGATTTTTCGAATCTCGCAGTAGGGAAGCCGGCATGCTGCCTTGCGCGCATGCCGGCTTTTTTTCGTCCGTAGCAGTGTGCGTTTGTATTTCTTCGTGTTATTTTATGTATTCATATAAACCGAATGGAAATACATCAAGGAGGAGAGTCATGGACTTGAACCTGAAAGGCAAATCGGCGCTGATCACGGGCGCATCGAAAGGCATCGGGCTGGCGACGGCGTGGGCATTCGCCGCGGAAGGCGTCGCGGAGCTGCACTTGGCGGCGCGTTCGGCGGATGCGCTGCATCGCGCGCAGGACGAGATCGCGACTAAGCACGGCACGCGCGTCCACGTGCACGCGACGGATCTCTCCGTCACGCAGAACGCCATCGATCTGGCGCGCGCCTGCTCGAACGCGGACATCCTGGTGAACAACGCGGCGGATTCCAGCCCCGGCCCGCTCGACAAGATGAGCGACGCGGAGTGGCGCGCGAGTCTCGACATGAAGATCTTTTCGTACGTCACGCTGACGCGCGAACTGTATGCGTCGATGAAGCAGCGCGGCAGCGGCGTGATCGTCAACGACATCGGCAATTCGGGCGAGAACTGGGACGCGAACTACATCATCGGTTCGACGGGCAATGCGGCGATGATGGCCTTCACGCGCGCCATCGGCGGCTGGGCGCTGGACGACGGCATCCGCGTGGTGGGCGTGAATCCGGGACCGGTCGCCACCGACCGCATGGTGAAGCTGATGAAGCGCCGCGCGCTCGACTGGTACAACGACGAAAGCCGCTGGGAAGAACTGTTCGACAAATATCCGGGCAAGCGTGCAGCCCGTGCCGATGAAGTGGCCGACCTGATCGTGTGGCTCGCGTCGGATCGCGCGGCCTATATCACGGGCACGATCGTGACCATCGACGGCGGCATTGCGTCGCGCCGTTCCATCATCTGAGGGGGACGACATGCGTCGATTCGAGGAACGCAACGCCTATTTCGACCGGCTCTGCAACAGCGAAGGGCTAATGTGGCTGGGCCAGAACACCAATCACTTCGAGCCGCATCCTGCCGTGCGCCAGGCCGTCATCGATGCACTCGATGGCGGCGAATACCACGCCTATGCGCCGCCGCTCGGCTTCGAGGAACTGCGGCAGCTGATCCGCGAGGACATCGGCTTGCCTGACGCGTCGGTGATGGTCACCGACGGCGCGGTGGAAGCGCTGTACAACGTCTGCCGCAACATCTGCGAAGCGGGCAAGGATTTCGTCACCACCAATCCGAGCTGGGCCTGGCCGATGCAGTTCGCCGCGCGCGCCGGTTCGCGCGTGATCGAACTGCCCATCTACTCGGCCGGCCAGCACTACAAGCTCACGCCCGCGCAATTGCGCGCGGCGGTGAACGAGAACACCGGCGTGATCTATCTGGTGGATCCGAACAATCCGCTCGGCACCTGTCATACGGAAGACGAGATTCGCGAGTTCGCGGAGATCGCGCGTTCGGTCGGCGCGTATTTCATTCATGACGCCACCTACTTCCAGTTCGCCGACAGCTTCACGCCCGCGTACCGCTTCTATCCCGAGAAGACCATCGTCACGTACAGCTTCTCGAAGTGGCTCGGTCTGGCGGGCATGCGGCTCGGCGCGGTGATCGCGCATCCGGATCTGATCGAACGCTTCGCTTCCGCGCCGCCGAACAATCTCGGCAGCAACGTGCTGTCGCAACGCGCGGCGATCGCCGGGCTGCGCACGAAGAACGATTGGTTTCCCGAGATCAACCGGCGTCAGCGGCGCAATCAGGCGGCGGTCGTCGAGGCGGCGAAGAATGTGGAAGGATTGAGCGTGCCGGTGTATCCGTCGCAGGCGAATCTGCTGGTCGTGGAAACCATCAACGCCGGCATCACGCCGGAAGCGCTGGTGGAGGCGTTCCAGGCCGAGCGCGTGATGATCCGTCAGGGCGCGTACCACACGAAGGAATTCGGGCATCGCTTCGTGAAGGTCAGTCTGACGGTGCCGGAAGCCTGGGCCGACCGCTTCTGCGAACTGCTGCCTTCGATGGTCGAGCGCGCGCGGTCCATCAAGCAGCCCGCGAATCAATTCTAACGAGGCCGGAACCGACATGCCGTATCTGAAAACCACCGACGATGTGAACCTGTACTACGAAGAAGCCGGCGAAGGCACGCCGCTCGTCTTCGTGCATGAATTCGGCGGCGACCTGCGCAGCTGGGAACCGCAGATGCGCTACTTCAGCCGGCGTTATCGCTGCATTGCCTTCGCGGCGCGCGGCTATGCGCCGTCCGACGTGCCCGACGACATCGAGCGCTATTCGCAGTCCATCGCCGCGCGCGATATCCGCGACGTGCTCGACGCATTGAAAATCGACCGCGCGCATATCGTGGGCCTGTCGATGGGCGGTTTCGCCACGCTGCACTTCGGGCTCGACTATCCGGAGCGTGCCCGTTCGCTGGTGGTCGCGGGCGCGGGCTATGGCGCGGAGAAGGCCTTCGAGGATCACTTCCGCGACGTGTCGCTGGAAGTCGCGAAGCAGTTCGAGGCGCAGGGCGCCGAGCAGTTCTCGAAGACCTATGCGCTGGCGGCATCGCGCATTGCGTTCCAGGTGAAGGACCCGCGCGGCTGGCTCGAATTCGCGACGATGCTCGGCGAACATTCGGCGCGCGGCTCGGCGCTGACGATGCGCGGCGTGCAGGCGCGCCGTCCATCCATCTATGACCTCGAAGCCCGTCTCCAGGCGATGACGGTGCCCACGCTGATCGTCGTCGGCGACGAGGACGATCATTGTCTTCAGCCCGGCATCTTCCTGAAGCGCACGGTGCCGGCGAGCGGACTCGTCGTGATGGCGAAGACCGGCCATACGCTCAATCTCGAAGAACCGGCGCTGTTCAATCAGCATGTCGCCGAGTTTCTCGCGATGGTCGAGCAGGACCGCTGGTTGCCGCGCGATCCGCGCGCGGTGCCCGCGCAGATCATGAAGACATCATGAGCGCGCCGGCACAGACCCGTGCGAGCGCGTTCGTCGATGAACAGCGTCTCGCCGGCCGGCTCGACGCGATGGCGCGCATCGGCGCCACGGAGAAGGGCGGCGTGAACCGGCAGGCGCTGTCGGCGGAAGATGCGCAGGCGCAGCGCGAACTCGTGCGCTGGGGCGAAGCGCTGGGGCTCAAGCCGTCCGTCGATGCCATCGGCAATCTGTTCCTGCGCCTCGAAGGCACGGACGCGGACGCGGCGCCGGTGATGTCGGGATCGCATCTCGATTCGCAACCGACCGGCGGCAAGTTCGACGGCGTCTATGGCGTGCTGGCCGCCTTCGAGGCCGTGGAGGCGATCATCGCTTCGGGCGTGAGGCCACGTGCGTCCATCGATATCGTTGCGTGGATGAACGAGGAGGGCTCGCGTTTTGCGCCCGGCATGATGGGGTCGGCGGTGTTTGCGGGGGCGCGTGAACTGGATCAGGTACGCGCCGTGACGGACCAGGCTGGCGTCAGCGTGGCGGCGGCGCTCGCGGACGTGCGTGAATCCTTGCACGATGTGCCCGAGCGCGCGCTGGGGCTGCGGCCGGCCGCGTTCGTCGAAGCGCATATCGAGCAAGGGCCGATGCTGGAGAAGGAGGGATTGACCATCGGCGTCGTGACGGGCATTCAGGGCAAGCGCACGTTCAAGGTGCGCGTGGACGGCGAGGCCGCGCATGCGGGCACATCCACGCGCGCGGAACGCAAGGACGCGCTGCTCGCTGCCATCGCAATGGTGCAGGCGCTGGCCGATGCGATGCACGACGCCGAGGACATCGTTAAGTTCACAGTCGGACGTTTCGACGTCAAGCCGAGCGCGCCGTCGGTGGTGGCCAGTTCGGTGGACTTCTCCATCGACTTGCGGCATCCCGACTCGGACACGCTGACGCGTCTCGGCGATCGCATCGCGCCGATCTGCGAGGCGCATGCGGGCGTGTGCACGGTGCAGGTGACGGAGCTTTCCACGGCGATGTCGCTCGACTTTCCTGAACGGATGCGCGCGGTGATCCGTGAAGCCGCGGCAAGGCTCGATCTGCCGCATCGCGACATCCTGTCGACGGCGGGCCACGATGCACGCTATCTGCACGCGGTGTGTCCGAGCGGCATGATCTTCGTGCCGTCGCATCTCGGGCTGACACACTGCGAGGCGGAATTCACGGCGTCGGCGGATCTGGCTGCCGGGACGCGCGTGCTTGCGGATGTGCTCGCCGAACTGGCTTCCTGACGGCGGGAGCGGGGCTTGCTGATTCGGCGTGCAAGGTCCGTTCGGCGTCAAAGGAGGCAAGCATGACCGCGCATCAGGATTCATCGGACGACGATGCAGAGACGTACGCGACGTTCAAGGCACTCGTCAACATGACGGCGTCGCAACTCGACAAATGGCTCGATACCGACGAGTCCCGCGAAGTTGGACAGAAGAACGACGGCGGAGAGTCGGTGGGGCACAAGTCGGGGCGGCACATCATCGAGATTCTCGGCAAGAAGAAAGCCGATCTCGGCACGGACGACTACGCGCACATGCGCAAGGTGAACGGCTATGTGAAGCGTCACCTCGCGCAGCGTCCGCATGAGGTCGAGCATTCGCATTGGCGTTACTCGCTGATGAACTGGGGACACGATCCGCTCAAATGAGCGCGCGTGCCCTCAGCCGTTCACGAACACGATGCGCTCGCGTCCGGCATCGTCATTCCAGTGGTCGGCGAGATGCGGCATCGGCACGGCTTTCGTATCCACGCGCAAGCCGCCTTCCGCCGCCGCATTCAACACCGCCTGCATGGCCGCGAACAGACGCGGCATGGCGACGCTCCCCAGGCCGCTGCCGAGCAGGCTGATCGCGCTCGATCGCAATACGGCCGCCGGCAGCGCGATCTCCTGTGCGCTCATCGAACCGATCTGCACGAAGCGCAGCGCGCGTTGTGCTTCGGATGCACGGGCGGCGGCAATCAGCAACGCCCGCGCGCTCGGCCCCCACAGATAGTCCAGCACGATATCGACGCCTTCCACGCAATGTGCTTCGAATGCGCGGCTCAGTGAGGCTTCGTCACTCTCCAGCGTGATGATCGTGTCCGCGCCCATGTCTTGCAGTTTCTCGAGCATCGCGCGATTGCGTCCCGTCGCGATGATCTTCCCCGCGCCGAGCCGCTTCGCCACCTGTATGGCAAGCTGCCCCGACGCGCCGGTCGCGCCGTTGATCCACACGGTCTCGCCGGCGACGAACTTCGCCCGCTCCGTGAGCGCCGCCCATGACGACATGCCAGGAATGGCGATGGCGGCGGCATCGATGTCGTCGATGGAATCGGCCAGCGGCAAACAATGTTCGAGCGGCACACGCGTGCGCTCGGCCATCGCGCCGAATGGCGCTACCGGACCGAAGAAGTAGACGCGCCGGCCATCGTCGAGACGGCCGGCGCCATCGACGCCCGCGACGAACGGATAGGTCTTCGACGACGAATAATGCTCGCCCGATGCCCGTCCGCGCGTCAGTCGGCTCAATGCCGAAGCGCCGACCTTCACGACGCCCTGTTCACGCGAGGCCACCGGTTCATCGAATTCAGCCCACACGGGCTGGGTGCCTGCCTGCTTGACGACTGCTGCTTTCATGCTTGTTCCTGTTTGATTGAGGTGCCGAGTTCGGCCAGCCATGCACGCAATTCGGGATCACGGATATCCAGCACGTCGAACAGGCCGAGCGCGAGCAATGCCGGCAAGGCTTCCTCGATGTCGCGTGCGGCCTCGGCGCGGCTCGCGGCACTCGCGTGCGGATCGCTCCACACGCGCGCGTTGACGAGGAACGCGCCGACCGTGCCCTTGCGGATCGTCGTGCCGTTGAGACGGGTTTCGTCGAGATGGTCGGGAAGCATCTGGCTGGCTCGCATTGCAACTGGCTCCGTGAGTGAAACAATGAAGCCGAGTCTAGACGTGCGCCCGAGGCCCGTCTCCGGTATAAAGGCCATTCGATACCGAAATCCGGCCATGAATACACCCCTGATTCGCCCCGAACTGGTGATGTCGCAGGACGGCCCGTTCCTCGCCGCCGCCGAGCTCACGCAAAGCGAGCCGCGCGAAGTGGCTTCGCACAGCCACGCGCGCGGCCAGTTGATGGGGGCGTCGAGCGGGCTGGTGTCGATTGGCGTCGATACGCGCCAGTGGGTCGTGCCCGCGGTTCATGCCATCTGGATTCCGCCGCATCGGGCGCATTCGGTGCGGTCCTACGGACCGTTCTCGGGATGGAGCGTGTTCGTGGCCGAGGCGCGTTGCGCGGCCTTGCCCGCCGAGCCGCGCGCCATTCGCGCCACGCCGCTGCTGCGTGAAGCGGTGCATCGCGCGTCGTCATGGCAGGACGACCTGCTCGATGCGGCGCGGACGCGCATCGCCGACGTCATCCTCGATGAACTCGCCGCCGCCCCCGAAGCGCCGTTTCATCTGCAGCGTCCGCGCGATCCCGCGTTGCTGAAGATCACCGACGCGCTCGCCAACGATCTCGCCGATAACCGCCGTCTCGAAGAATGGGCCGCGTGGGCGGGGGTATCGCCGCGCACGCTGAGCCGCCGCTTCATGGCCGACACCGGGCTGACCTTCGCGCAATGGCGTCAGCAGGCGCGCATGCTGCGGGCGCTGGAGCGTGTGGCCGATCGTGTCCCGGTGACGACCATCGCGCTGGAAACGGGCTACGAGAACATCAGCGCGTTCATCGACGTGTTTCGCCGCACGTTCGGGACGACGCCTGGGCGGTATCACGCAAGCGGCTGAACGCGTGAAGCTTGCCGGCGGGACGGTTCGGGATACTATCGTCGAACGGACAAGCGATGGAGGAGACATGAACCAGACGAACTGGTACGACGAGCACGCCTGTTCCCTCGATGACTTCGAACGCGACCTCGCGCAGGAAGAGGCGCATCCGCCGCGTTACGCTGCTTCGATTCAGCGAGGCATTCCGCTCTACGATTGCGCCGCGCTGGGCCGCGACCTGTCCGAACGCATGGCCTTGCAGGCTGAATGGGCCGAGGTCTTGCGCGCGGGCGCCGGCGTGCTGGTGCTGAAGCACGCCTATGCCGACACCGCCCCGATCGACGACGCCACCGCCGTCTTCGAAGACATCATCCGGCAGGAGCGCGAGCAGGGCACGAGCCGCGCGGATCACTTCGCGAAGGCCGGCGCGAACGACCGCATCTGGAACGCGCAGGAAAAACTCTGCCTGCACGCGCCCGATGTCTTCGCGCGCTACTTCGCGAACCCGATTCTCGCGTGCATGGCCGAAGCGTGGCTCGGCCCGGCGTATCAGATGACGTCGCAGGTGAATGTCGTACGGCCGGGCGGCGCGGCGCAGGAGGCGCATCGCGACTATCACCTCGGTTTCCAGACCGAAGAGGAAGTGCGCCGCTATCCCGCGCATGTTCACGCGATGTCGCCTTTCCTGACCTTGCAGGGCGCGGTGGCGCACAGCGACATGCCGGTGGAAAGCGGACCGACCAAGCTGCTGCCGTTTTCGCAGCGCTATGCACCCGGCTATCTCGCGTGGCGGCGTGCGGACTTTCGCGCGTACTTCGAGGCGCACTGCGTGCAATTGCCGCTCGAAAAGGGCGATGCGCTGTTCTTCAGCCCCGCGCTGTTCCATGCGGCGGGCGCAAACCACACGCGCGACGTGCAGCGCATGGCCAACCTGTTGCAGGTGTCGTCGGCCTACGGGCGGGCGATGGAATCGGTCGATCGCGCGCGCATGTGCGAAGCCGTGTATCCGGTCCTGAGCGAAAGCAAGTCCACGGGCCGCATGAGCGATGCAGAGATCGAGGCGGTCATCGCTTCGTGCGCGGAGGGCTATGCGTTCCCGACGAATCTCGATCGCGATCCGCCTTCGGGCGGTCTCGCGCCGCCGAGCCAGCAGGCGCTGCTGCGCGAGGCGCTGCATGAAGGCTGGCCCGTCGAGCGCTTTACCGATGCACTACGCCAGCACGCGTGGAAACGCATCACATAAAACAATCCGTAACGCGTGGGTAATGCCTCGTAAGCACTGACGAAAAGCGCATTTTTCTCAACCGATTGCTGTGCCTCGCGCCCGGAGAAGATGGCTGCCGTTGCAAGACGCAACGTCCATTTTCTTCAGGAGCGCGCAGCATGAACGTCAACAGTCCCCTCAACAGCCACGCGGTGCCGCAGACGGCGAACACGCTGCCGATCCGGCGCAACACCGAAGTCCCGGCCGCCGAAAGCATTCCCTCTACCACGACGAAGACGCCGGTGAGCAATCCCGCGCATCTCGGCAATCACGTCGATACGACCGCCTGAGCCATGCCTGCGATCGTTCGATTCGCGCTCGCGTGCGCGGCGCTCGCAGCGTGTCCGCTGACGCTCGAAGGCTGCGCGCTCGCCGCGCTGCCGTGCCGCGTGACGGCGGCGACGCTCAAGGTCGTGCCGGTGGTCGGCCACGCGGCGGCCACGCCGTTCGATGTGTGCGCCTCGGCGATTGACTGACATGAAGCGCCTCCTTCTCCCCTGCGCGCTGTTCGCCGCGATGCTGTTGCCCGCGGCAGCACACGCGCAGCAGCCGTTCGACTTTCGCGGGCTGCGGCTCGGCGTGCCGCTGGATGTATTTCGCCGCGACGAGCCCGCGCGCGCCACGCCGCCGCGCAGCGTCGCGCTGTGCGACACCGACGTCGAATCGGCGGCGCTCGGCATGGTGCTGCGCGATCCGCACAGCCTGACCATCAGCTGCAAGTGGGCGCATCGCGGCGAGGCGGGATGGCAGGCGTCGCAAGCGGTCGTCGACGGCGCTCCCGCACGCGATCACGTGCTGCGTTTCGCCGCGATGCCGGGCGATCCCGCGCCGCGTTTGTATCGCATGTCGTTCGTGATCGATGCCCGCATGGCCGACGACTTCGGCGCGGCCTTGTCGTCGCGGTTCGGTGCGGGCCGCGTCGTGCGTGCAAACGGCTACCGGACGCGTCGCTGGGAGAACGCGTCGAGCTCCATCACGCTGGAGGCGAACGGCGCGTCGGCGACGGCGCGCGTGATCTATCGCCTGAAGGCCTACGAAACCTGGTTGCGCGAGACCGACGACAAATGGCGTCTCGCCGCCTTGCATGACACCCCTTGAATCCCGGAAAGCATCGTCATGAAATTGCCAGTCTTGTTGTGCGCATGTGCGCTGTCGGCGTGTTCGTCGTCGCGGTCCATCGTCGAGATGCCGACTTATGCGCCGGCCGTCGCGCAGCCGGTCAACGTCAACACGCTCGGCGCGATCTATCAGGCGGGCAGTTCCGTGTCGCTGTACGAGACCTCGCGCGCGCAGCGTGTCGGCGACGTGCTGACCATTCGCCTCGCCGAGTCTTACTCGGGCAGCAATACCGCCGATGCCAGCGCGAGCCGCGCGAGCAGCATCAGCGCCACGGCCGCCGATCAATCGACCGGCGCGGCCGCGCGCCTTGCACGCCTCTTCAACGTGGGCTCGGCGGATACGTCGTTCAAGGGCAACGGCAGCACCCGCAACCTGAGTGCGATGAGCGGCACGCTCGCGGTGTCGGTGATCGGTACGCTGCCGGGCGGAAATCTCGTGGTCGCGGGCGACAAGATCATCGCGATGAGCGGCAATCAGGATCAGCTGCGCTTCTCCGGCATCGTCAATCCGAAGGACATCGAGGCGGGGAATTACGTGGCGTCGAACAAGGTGGCGAATGCGCGCATCGAACAGGCGGGCGTGGGCATGCTCGCCGATTCGACCACGATGGGATGGTTGCAGCATCTCTTCATGAGCGTGCTGACGTTCTGAGCTCAAGACATCGCGTCAGTGTGGCGGCCGCGCGGCAATGCGTCCCGCCGCGCTCGGATCGCCATGCGGCACGAAGATATAGCCCTGGCCCCAGACAGTCTGCACATAGCGCGGCTCGGACGGGTCGGTTTCCAGCAGACGGCGCAGCCGCCAGATCGATACGTCGAGACTGCGATCGCGATGCGCTCCCGCGCCGCGCAGATGCTCGTTCAGCTGCGCGCGCGAGAGCACGGTCATCTGATTCTTCACGAGCGTCTTCAGCAGCGCGAATTCACCCGAGCGCAGCGCGATGCGTTCGCCGTCGCGACGCAGCTCACGCGCGCTGAAGTCCATCTCGAAAGGACCGAAGCGATAGCTCGGACGCATCTCCGGCGCGCCCGGCACGAACGACGATGCGCCGTTGCGGCGTCGCAGGATGGTGCGGATGCGCGCCAGCAGTTCGCGCGGATCGAAGGGCTTGCCGAGATAATCGTCCGCGCCGAGTTCGAGTCCGATCACGCGATCCAGTACGTCCGAGCGCGCGGTGAGCAGGATCACGGGAACGTCGTCGTGGGCGTGGCGCAGTTCACGCAGCGCGCTGATGCCGTCCTTGCCGGGCATCATCACGTCGAGCACGACCAGCGCGGGCCGCAGGTTCTGCACGGCGCTTTTGAGCGCGATGCCGTCGTCCAGCACCGACACTTCGAGGCCGTGTTGCGTCAGGAAGCCGCGCACGTGTTCGCGCACGACGGGGTCGTCGTCGACCATGAGTACATGTGATGTCATGCGCCGATTCTATGTTCGGCATCGGCGGCCTGGCCATCGCGCGAAACTTTCCATTTCTTTCTGTTACGGGATTCCGGGAGTGTGACGAACGCCGCTTGCGTCCGTGGCGAAAGGCCTGACGGGCCATGGCGTGCAGGGAAGCAAGGGCGCGGCGCGTACTGCCGTAAAAATCGGTAATGTGCCGAATAAAGTGGCGCGCGCCGATTGGAATAAGCACCGAATAAAATTTCGATATGGCTACATCGGTTCTGATCGTCGACGACGATTCCGCGGTGCGCGATCTGCTGCGCCGCTTCTTTCATACGCAAGGCATCGAGGTTTCCGTGCTGCATGACGGCGCGGGGCTGCGCCGTCGGCTGGAACTGGAGCGTCCTTCCATCGTCGTTCTGGACATCATGATGCCGGATACCGACGGCCTGCGCGCGCTGCGCGATCTGCGCGCGGCGGGCGAGGACATTCCGGTGATCTTCGTGACGGGCTGCGACAGCGTGGCCGAGAAGATCGCGGGACTGCAAACCGGCGCGGACGATTACCTCGCGAAACCCTTTGATCCACGCGAACTGCTCGCGCGCATCGAAGCCGTGCTGCGGCGTCGCGCGAGCACGCCGAGCCAGCCCGAACGCTGCGCGCGCGAACGCTTCGGACGCTTCGAGGTGGACTTCGTCACGCGCGCGCTGATCTGCGGCGAGAAGCGCATTCCGTTGCGCGAGAGCGAGTTCGCGTTGCTCAAGGTCTTCATCAAGCATCCGTACAAGGTGCTGTCGCGGGTCTTGCTGCACGATCTCGTCCATCGCGACGACCTGCCGTTCCGCGACCGTGGCCTCGACGTGCCGGTGTGGCGGCTGCGTCGTCTGATCGAAGACGATCCGTCGCAACCGCGTCACTTGCAGACCGTGCGCGGACAAGGCTTTGTCTTCGTGCCCGATGGGGAAGACGCCGCACACGAACGCATCCGGACTTAAGGCGATGCGTCTGGCTGCTTTCTCGCCGCGCGTCATTGCGGATACCTTGTTCGGGCGCATGGCGCTGCTGTCGGTCTGCGTGCTGCTGGTGCTGCAGGGCGGATGGTTCGCGATGCTGCATATACAAGCGCCGCACAAGGAAGCCGATGGCTACGCACGCGCGCTGCTGATCGTGCTGGAAGCCGCGCACAACGACGTGACCCTCGGCGGCAAGCTGATGCGCGAGACGCGTGTGCATATCGTGCCGGTCTGGAACATGCCGGAGCCGCTCGAACTCCAGGATCCGCTGACGACGCGGCACGCGCATCTCGCGAAGCAGATTGCCGATGGCTTGCCGCCGGGCTCGCAGATCGCCATCGACAGCATCGGGCGCAAGATGCCGCGCCTGTGGGTGCGCTATCCGTCGAGCGCGTTCTGGATCGTCACGCCCATCGACCTGCCGCCGCCCGCGCCCATCTTCACCGAGTCCCTCGTGTTGCTGTGCGGCGCGTTGCTGCTGTCGCTGTTCGTCACCTGGCAACTGCAACGTCCGCTGGCGCGGGTCGCGCAGGCCGCGCGGCGCTTCGGCGGCGGCGAGCGTCCGGTGCCGGTGGGCGAACGGGGTCCGCGCGAGTTGCGCGATCTGATCGGTGCGTTCAACCAGATGGTGAGCAAGATCGCCGAGGCCGATGACGACCGCGCGGTCATGCTCGCTGGCATCGCGCACGATCTGAAGGCGCCGCTCACGCGTCTGTCGCTGCGCGCGACGGTGCTCGCGAAGGACGAGCGCGAACGCGCGCATTTCCTGCGCGACATCGATTCGATGACGCGCATCGTCCAGCAGTTCCTGGAGTTCGCCGCGCGTGCGCCGTCCGAAAGCGCGCCGGCGGGCGTGGATGCCTTCATCGCGGAACAGTTCGCTGCGCCCGAGGATGGCGACGATGCGCTGTTCCGGCTGTCGCTGCATGCGGGCGATGGGTTCGTGCTGCCGCGCACCTTCATCGACCGGCTGCTGACCAATCTCGTCGATAACGCGTTCGAGCATGGCGAGCCGCCGGTGGAGATCAGGACTGCGCGGCTGCGTGCCGACTGGCTGATCGAAGTGCGCGATCACGGTCCCGGCATTCCCGACGCGCAACTCGACGACGCGCTGCGCCCGTTCGTGCGGCTCGATCCCGCGCGCAGCGGCAACGGGCATTGCGGGCTGGGTCTTGCCATTGTCGAGCGTCTTGCGCGCGAACAGCAGGGCCGCTGTGAGATCGGCAATGCCGAGGGCGGCGGGCTGATCGTGCGTATCGTCATTCCCGTTCAATCAACATGATCGTCACTTCGCTCCCTCCGACCTCGCGTCGCGCCTTCCTGCGCGGCGCCGCGCTCCTCTCGACCGCATTCGGCGCGAGTGCGCTGCTGTCCGCATGCGGCGGGGGAAGCGATGAAGCCGCCGTGGCGGAGACGCCGCGCGTGGCATCGGTGGAAAATTTCCGCGACGTGGCGGGTATCGGCGATGGCTATGCCTCCGTCGATGGACGCCGTCTGCGGCGTGGCGTGTTCTATCGCTCGGGCGCGTTCACGCCCAATGACGCCGACGCCGCCACGCTGGCGCGGCTCAGTCTGCGCGCGCTGCATGATCTGCGCATGGTGGCCGAGGCTTCGCTGGCGATGGATCGCGTGCCGGCGAGTGCGGTGCGCGAGACGCATGAAGTCGCGCCGATCGACGTCGTCTCCGCGATGCCGCGCGACGCGGCGGCGGCAAGCGCATGGATGATCGATCGGCAGCGCAAGCTGGTCACGGATCCGGTGGCACGGTTGCAATTCGGTCTGCTGCTGACGCGGCTGGCGCGCGTCAGCGGGCCGCAAGTGATCCATGGCGCAGTGGGCAAGGACCGGACCGGCTGGGCGGCGGCACTGCTGCTGGCCATCGCGGAAGTGCCGCTCGACGTGATCATCCAGGACTATCTGCTGACCAACACGGCGGCCCAGCCGCAGATCGCCGCGCGCATGCAGGCGCACGCGGCGCGGCTCGGTACGGCTACGGCAATCGTGGCGCCGCTGTATCAGGCGCAGAGCGCGACGATCGAAGCCGCGTTCGACGAGATGGTGGGCAGCTTCGGCACGCTCAATGACTATCTGTCGCAAGGGCTGTCGTTGAGCGGGGACGACATCGGCATGTTGCGCGCGAAGCTGCTGGCCTGATGCCACGCGCTCATTGCATAAAAAAACGGCTCGCCTGAGACAGGTGAGCCGCAAGAGGGATCGGTACAACTCGTACTACGCAGGCAGATTAGCACCGCCGCATTGTTCCTTGAGCCGATGGAAAGATGCGGAAAGGAAGGTGCATTTCATCGTGCATTTCATGGCGCCTGCGCCACCACCATGCGCTCCACCAGCGCGTCCAGCTTCTGCCGGGCGCTGGCGAAGCGGTCCATGCTGAGGCCGTTGGTTTCATAGCGCGCGGTGACGAGGATCTGGCCGCGCCGCACCAGCGTCAGATCGATGGCGGACAGATACGACACCGGATTGCTGCTGAATGCATGCTTGTCCCAGCTCGTGGTCGCGGCATAGACGAGCATGGCCTCGCAGCCGGGCGGCGACGTGCCGGGGTTATAGACGGTCGAATTGACGCCGCGCCGCTGCAACGAGACTTGCAGGTTCGGCACGAAGTCGCCGGTCGCGACCGTCTGGTTCAGTTCGATGCAAACCGATTGCAGCGCCGCCGGCTCGCCCGTCACCGAAGTCGGCGACGAATAGTTCGACGCCACCGAAAAGCCGGCCTGCACGAGCGAGCCGGCGGCATCGGCTGCGGTGATCAGCGTCCATGTGCAGCCGGTCAGCGCGCTCGCGCCGAGGGCGAGCGTCAGCGCGAGAGAGAAGCGCCCGGGCATGGCGGTGTCGTTGTGTCAGGGTTGGCTCAGCGCACGACGCGCAGGCGCACCGTGTTCGCCCCTTCGATCGTGGCGGTGAGCGTCGTGGCGCGAGTCGTCTCCGCCGTGCGCAGGACGAAGCGCTGGCGCGTGGCGGTGTTGATGTCGTGACGCACGTCCGGGAAGCATGAGGCGATGTCCGCACCGAGTTCCTGCAACGGGTCGGCGACCACGCCGTCCGCTTGCCAGTGGGCACGCCAGCGGCAATCGTAGGTGTGCGCGCTGCCGCGACACACGCCCTGGCCCGGCGAACCGGCGGGAAGCAGCGGGCGGCCTTGCGCGAGCGTGCCGAACGACGGCGCGGCGACGATCGTCTGCAATGCCGTGCAGACGTCAGGCAGATCAACGGCCGCGGCGGGGAGCATCGGCGCGAGCAGCACGGCGGCGGCGAGCGCGCGGCCCAGCGCGAGAGTGAAGGAGCGGGTGGCGATGTGTTGAGCTTGCATGACCTGGCGTAATTGTCGAATGAGGAACAGCATCGTCGCGCATGGACGCGTGTCCCGATCCGGCGAGCAACACGCCGATTCGACAAGTTGTTTCCAGGTATTAACCGGCAGCTTCAGGCTCGAGCTCTGACGCAAACTCAAACGAACAGCGAGATGATGCCGCCGATCGTCGCCGCGGCCGCGACCCATTTGCCCGCGGTGTAGAAGCCGTTGGCATCGGTGGCCTGCACCTCGGGGCGTTCGAGGCCCAGCGCGCCATACGCGAACGACTTCACCGACGAAGGGTCGGTCGTCTGCGTCGCGGTGTCGTCTGACGAGGTGTCTGCATCAGTGCTTGTGGTATCAGCATCGGCCATGCGGCGCGGCGCGGGCGCGTCCGCGCTCACGTAGGCACTCGTGGTGGTCGCACCGGAGATCTGCATCGCTATCCTCGTCGTTATCGGTCTGGCGGACTGCAATAACGGCGAGCCGCACGCATGCTTGAACGCGCGGTCCTTTCCCTTTCTTACTTACATCGGGTGGCTTTGCACGAAGCTCTTGTACGAGTAGTACGCGGGCTTCTTCGTGGTGCCGTCGCCCTCGATCAGACCGTAGTTGCCTTCGCTGTCGTCGTAGAGCTGGAAGCCCTGGATGGACTGGATGTTGTACTTCGACGCGACGTTCACATACTGCGCCATCATCGTGTCGCCGGTGATGTACGACGCGATCTGGTTGTACGAGCCATAGTCGGGCCGCACGCCGAACTCGTTGATCCAGATGGGCTTGCCCATGTTGTGCAGCACCTGCAGCACGTCATGGCAGCCCGTGCCGCCGCAGGCGTTGGTGATGTCGCCTTCGTTCGAGTACCAGTGCCACGAGGTGATGTCCCACGACACGGTGGGATGTCCCCACGTACCGTCCGGCTGCGAGCCGTCCGCGAGCATCTGGAAGAACGCATAGTGCAGCCAGGTGCCGCCGAGCACGATCTTCGCCGAAGCATCCACCGACTTCACGCCTGCGATCATGCCGCGAATCGCGCCGCGCGCAAGCATGTACGAGCTGTTGTTGTAGTGGTTCCAGAGCACGCCGTCCACGTTGCCGTTAAGCGTCTTCGCTTCGAGTTCGTTGCCCACCTCGTAGTACGCGTAGTGATACGAACTGGCGGTCTGCTGGCCGAGCTGATAGCCGGCGTGATAGGCATCGTCTTCGCTGTTGTAGTTCAGGTTCGCCATCAGCACGGGATACATCGTCACGCCGCCATCGGCCATGACCTTCGCGACCTTGGCCAGCGCCGCCGCCGATGTCGAGCTATAGACGTCGTTGCGATAGATGGTCGCGCCGAGATCCTGGAGCTGCGCGAGCTGGGTCTGCGGACTGGTGGCGTCGTATGCGCCGCCGTTGGTGTTATGTCCGTTCATGCCGTAGAAGATCGAGCCGTTGCTCGCGGCCTTCGACGTGGCCTTGGGCGTCGCGGCCTTGCCCGTGGCGGCATCCACTGCGCTGTCGTTGCCGCCGCCGCAAGCGGCGAGCAGTGCGCTCGCGAGCATCGTGGCGATCAACGCGGCGCGTCTGGGTGTGTGAAGGGACGAGGATGTTGAAGCTTGGGTCGATGGTTTCATGAACATGAGGATGGCGAATCAAACGGTTCGAATTGAGAGCTTCCAGTTCGGCAAAGCCGCCAGTTCTATTTCGAACGGGCGTTAGTTATCCGAAGAACAACAGGCGAACGAACGCGGCTCCCGGTCGTGTGACGGGGAGTCGTGCGGTCCAGGTTGTACTGGCTTGGCTTATCCACATGCCGACGCGCATGGATCACCATGCGTTCGGGGCGCGGACGCCGCCGGGCCATATGCATGGCGAGCGGCTTGACGAGTCACGCCGAACGGATTCGACGTGACGTCGGTAACATGTGCTGTGATGGCCCGCGAGATACGTCAGATTTACTAACTAACAGGCGGATTGGGTGTGCCGTCGGAAACATTGCGGGACAACCATCGCAGCGGGGGAAAGGTTACTTCGATACGAGGTGGAAGTAAACCGGACAGCCGGAAAAAACATCTTCGTACGAAGGCGGCCGCGAAAGTTTGTTCTGTGTTTAATGGTCCTTATCGCAGTCGTTTTCATGCATCAGGCGTGATACCGATTACGTCTTTTCTCCTCATAGGAATACATGTTTCAGGGAAGTACTGGCGGTTGATAAGCAAGCGTTGGCGCGAGCAGCCATAGCAGAGTGAGCACGTGCACGGTGCTGCAGATGAACTGCGCGAACGTGAAGCCGATGACCACCCAAACGACTCGCGAGCCGCACCGCATGAGAGGCGGTGCGGCTGGTGCGAGTGCTCAGGGCGCCGCTACACCCTGCGTCTTTGGCGTGTACGAGGTATAGAAGCTCGCACCCGCCCACGCCGGCAACGCGTCGGTGACGAGCGGCGCACCCTGCGTCCAGTTGGCGCCGTCGTGCCAGTCACCATTGCCGCTGAACTTCGCGACCGCCGGATACGGATACACCGGACGCGAAGCGGTCACCTTGCTGTCGGCATCGGTCTGATAGCTCATGACCGCATTCGGCGCCGATCCCTGCTCGACCCAGCCCGTGATCTGCGACACCAGGTCGATGTTCGGGAAGCCTTCGCCGCCGCCGCAATGCCCGACGCCCGGCACCACATACAGCCGCGAGAACGCGCTGGCGTTGGCTTCGCCCATCGTCTGCTGCACGGCCTCGTAATAGCGGATCGTGAAGAGCGGCGAGATGTGCTGGTCGGCCCAGCCATGCCACAGGATCAGCTTGCCGCCCGCGTTCTTGAACGCCGAGAGGTCGGGACTCGTGGCGTCGTTGAGCGGATGGTTGGCTTGCAGATAGGTCGGATAGAAGCTCGCGTCCTGATAGCCGAAGGTATCGACGGTCGGTATAGCCGGCGATCCCGTGAAGATCAGGTTGTATGCGCCGCTCACGATCATGTAGCTGAACAGGCTCGTGACGGGCACCGCGGCGTCCGTGGAGTTCGAGGTCGGCACTTCCACGCCGATCCAGTTCGCTTCCGAGCCATATTGCGGCGAACCGCCGAGCATCGGCATGCCGGTGCTTGCATCGCTGGGGCCGCTGTAGATCTTCGTCGCGGTGGCGACTTCGGCGGCGGTGAGACACGTGCTGGTGTCGGTCGCGCTCGCGGCGCACTGGATGGTCGCGGGATTGAAGTGGCACGTGCGCGGATCGGCGAGCAGGCCATCCGGCACGCCCGCCTGACCGCCGCACGCCGCGACCACCGCCTTGTGCAGCAGCTGCGCCTTGTCGGCGTACAGGACGGCCTTGCCCGCGCTGGTGCCGGTCGTGCTGTTCGAGACCACGTTCCAGCCGTGATAGAGCGAGTTCTGAATCTGGAAGTGCGCGGCCGGCGCGCCCGCGACGATGCCGTTGTAGTCCGACGGATAACGTTGCGCCGCCATCAGCGCCTCGCGCCCGCCGTCCGAGCAGCCGACGAAGTACGAATACTTCTGCGTTTGCCCGTAATAGGCCTTGATGAGCTTCTTCGCGGCGAGCGTGGTGATGTGCTGGCCGCGATAGGCGAAGTCGGCCTGCTTCTGCGGTTCGGTGCTCCAGGACGCATCCTGTCCCGAGTGGCCCATGTCGGTGGCCGCCGTCACGAAGCCGCCCTGCTGTACGAGCGGGCAGGTGTAGCTGAAGCTGAACGAGCTTTGTTTGGTCGGATCGCTGAGATTGCCGCACAGGCCGCCGCAGCCGAGCGCGGCGAAACGCTGGGTCCACGAATCGACCGGCAAGGCGACTTCGAAGGTGTTGGCCGGCGCGAGCGTGCCCTTCACCGTGCAGAAGTTGACCGATGCGCCATTGACGGTCGCGGCCGTGACGGTCGCGGAGGTGATGGTGCTGCCTGCGCCGCCTACGTCGCTGAGATCGACGGATGCCAGTTTCGAACAGTCGGTGACGGGCTTCACGACTGTCAGCGGAGTGTTCGAAGTTGCCCCGCTACTGTCATTGCCGCCGTTGCCGCCGCACGCGGCGAGGAAGGCAGCGGCGAGGCCGCACGCGAACACCGAGCACAACGATGCGGCCCGCGCGCGCGTGGCCGCGACGAGCCTTCCGGAAACCAGAGCTCTCATGGTTCTCTCCTGAAATTTCTTGTGATGTCGAACAGCGGAAGACAGCCTGCGCGACTGTGCGTTAATGTCCGTCACTGTCTGCGCAGACTGGATGACACTGGATGTCAGAAGCGATGGATGATGCCGACACCAGCCGCGAACATGCTGCGCGAGGCCGAGGGCGCGCCCTGGAAGCCATCGCCGATGGACGCGTTCGCCGCGGTCTGACGGTTGGCCGTCGTGCCCGACGGCACCGCCAGCGTGCGGCCGTTGGCGCGCTGGAAGGCTTCGAGCGCGTAGAGTCCGGTGCGTTTCGAGAGCGAGTAATACTGCGAGAGGTTGAACTGGTGATATGAGGCGGCATCGTCGATGCCGTTCGCCTTGCTCGCCCACGTATAGCTGTAGCCCGCCGCGAAGTCCCAGGCGGCCGTCGCCTTCCAGTGCAGCACCGAACCGACTGTGTTGAACACGGCTTCGTCGGTGAAGAGCGAATTGACGCCGGGAATGTATTGCACGTTCGAATACGTGACCGAGACGTCCCACGCACTGTTGATCTGATAGCCGCCCGCGACGGCGAAGCGCTGTTGCGCCTGGGCCCGCTGGTAGCCCGCCGTGATCGCCGAGACGCCGGCCTGACCGGAGCCATCGGTGGCGCTGGTGCTGTTGATCGTGGTCGAACTGCTGCTGTAGATGCCGCCGCCGTTCGCCGCGTTGTTGATCCGCGAGAACGCCACCGTGCCGCCGATCGGGCCCTGCTGATACTGGATGGCAGCGGACCATGTCGAGCCCTGATACGCGCTGTCCGGCACGCCGGCGAGCGAATACGAGCCGCTGACGGTGAAGCCGTATAACTTCGGCGAGGTGTAGACCACCGAGTTGTTCGCCCGGTAGATGGTGTCCATGCCGTCGAGATCGCCGGGGTGCGCGCCGAAATAGCCGGTCAGCCAATTGGTCGGGCTATAGGGCGAAAGCAGCGTGTAGTACGACGCGTACTGGCGTCCCAAGGTGAACGTGCCATAGGCCGGATTGGTCAGCCCGACCCAGGCCTGGCGGCCGAACATCGCGTTGGTGAACTGCTGGCCGCCGCTGTTGATGTCGAAGCCGGATTCCAGCTGGAAGATGGCCTTGTTGCCGCCGCCGAGATCTTCGGCGCCCTTCAGCCCGAAGCGGCTGCCTGCCCAGATGCCCGAGGCCATCTTGACGTTCGAGCGCCCCGCATTGGATTTCGCGAGATTCGTCTGGCTGCTTTGATAGACGATCGAATCGTCGACGATGCCATACAGCGTCACGCTGCTCTGGGCGAATGCGGGCGCCGCGACGACCGCCGTGCCTGCGATCATGCCCGCACCCAGACGCTGCAACGGCGTCAGCTTTTTCAGTGAATGTCTCACTCTTGTATGCCCCTTCCTGGATTGTCGTTGGTGTGCATGTGCGAAGGCGGGATGCATGGTGCGCCGCACGCCTGCGGAACCGAACGTACTCCGATGGATCGGGGCAAACAGAAAGGGTTAACCAGCGGGTGAATCCGCTTGCGAGATGCGCGAGACGTGCCCGGGCCTTGTCCGAAGCGGCGCATGCGGGCGCTACGCGCGTCGCGAGCCGGATCGAAGGCGATAAACAAAACTGATGGGGTCGACAATGCTTCGCAAAGCGTGGTCACATCGTCCTTCAATCGAATCAAATGGACCTGGCCGACCGCCTCCCATGCGCGCGGCCGCGATCAGCAAAAGAGATACGACCTCATGTCCGTCGCCGGCGCGGCCGGGCAGCAGGCTGATCGGGGCTGGCGTCGGCGTGTTCGCGGATCATGTCGATCAGCGCGCGCAGCCCCGCTGGCACATGGCGGCGACCGGGATAGTAGAGACACAGTCCATCGAGCGGCGGCGTCCAGTCTTCGAGCACACGCTTCAGCGTGCCGTTGGCAAGATCGGCGCGCACGTTCCATTCGGTCAGATAGGTGAGCCCGAGGCCGGCGCGCGCCGCCGCGAGCATGAGGCCGGGATCGTCGAGCGTCAGCGCGCCCGCGCCGTCTATCCGCACGGCCTGGCCATGCTTCTCGAACTCCCATTGGTAGATGGAGCCGCTCGGCATGCGGCTGCGGATGCAGTCGTGGACGGCGAGATCGGCGGGCGTGCGCGGCGGCTTGCGGCGCGCGAAATAGGCCGGGCTGCCGACCACCGCGAAGCGCTGCCGCCGCCCGAACGGCACCGCGATCATGTCTTGCGGCACGGTGTCCCTCAGGCGAATGCCGGCATCGAAACCTTCCACGACGATATCGATCAGCCGGCCCTCGGTGACGATATCCAGCTTCATGTCCGGATAGCGCTCGAGGAACGCGATGAACACCGCCATGACCTGATGCGCCGCGCCCGCCGACGTGTTGATGCGCAGCGTGCCCGAGGGCGTGTCGCGGAAGCTGCCCGCCTGCTCCAGCGCGTCGCGGATGCTCGTGAGCGCGGGCGCCACGTTCTGCACGAACTGTGCGCCGGCTTCCGTGAGCGACACGCTGCGCGTGGTGCGGTTGAAGAGCCGCACGCCGATGCGCGCCTCCAGTCCCGCGACGGTGTGACTCAGCGCGGACGTGGACATGCTCAGGTCGCTTGCCGCCGCGCGAAAGCTGCGATGACGCGCAACGGCGAGCACCGCTTCGAGTTCGGTCATGCCGGTGGTCTTCATTATCCTGAATGGCTCAACAAGGCGTCCTTGATTGTACGGCTAGTTGAGTCAATCGACCGGCTCTATCTTGTTCGCATCGGCTTTTTTATAAAGGATCGGACATGCGAACTATCGAGCATATTTATATCGACGGCGCTTTCGTCACGCCGCATGGCGACGAGTTGTTCGAGCTCGTCAATCCCGCCACGGAACAGGTGATCGGCCGGGTGCGGCTGGGCGATGCACGGGATGCGCGGCTCGCCATTGCCGCCGCGAAACGGGCGTTTCCGACGCACTCGCAAACCAGCAAAGGAGAGCGCATCGACATGCTGAAATGCATGCACGAAGCGGTGAGTGCAAGAGAGGATGAGCTGTTCGAGGCGATCATCGAGGAATACGGCGCGCCCATATCGCGCGGACGCTGGATGGCCCGGCATGCCGCCGCCGTGCTGCTCGACGCCGCCCGCGTGCTGGAGGACTATGCGTTCGAACGCCGCGCGGGATCGGCACGGGTCGTCATGCAGCCGCTCGGCGTGGCAGGGCTGATCACGCCCTGGAACAGCAACGCGGGCTTCATCTGCGGCAAGCTTGCAGCGGCGCTGGCGGCGGGCTGCACCGCCGTCATCAAGCCGAGCGAGATGAGCGCCATGCAGACGCGCGTCGTGACCGAGGCATTGCATGCGGCCGGGTTGCAGCCGGGCGTGTTCAACATCGTCACGGGTCGCGGCGAGACGGCGGGCGCGGAGATCGGCACGCATCCGGATGTAGCGAAGCTGTCGTTCACCGGATCGACGGTGGTCGGCAAGTCAATCCTGCGCAACGCCGCCGACACGCTCAAGCGCGTGACGCTGGAACTGGGCGGCAAGTCGCCGATGATCATTCTCGATGACGCCGATTTCGACCTCGCCGTGCCGCTCGCTCTCGAAGCCGGCTTCATGAACAGCGGACAGGCGTGTATCGCGGGCACGCGCATTCTGGTGCCGCAGGCGCGCTTGCGCGAGTTCGAGGACAAGATGGCGTGCGCCGTCGCGGACGTGCAGGCAGGCGATCCGCACGATGCGCGCACGACAGTCGGCCCCATGGTGAGCCGCAAGCAATGGGAGCGCGTGCAGCGTTATATCGGCATCGGCATCGAGGAAGGGGCGCGGCTCATTGCGGGCGGCGCGGGGCGGCCTGACGGCGTGAGTGCGGGCTGGTTCGTGCGACCGACCGTGTTCAGCGGCGTGCGCAACGACATGACCATCGCGCGGGAGGAAATCTTCGGGCCGGTGCTGTCGATCCTTCCCTATCGCGATACCGAAGAAGCCATCGCGATTGCCAACGACACGCCGTATGGCTTGCAGGCGTACGTCTGTTCCGCCGATCAGGCCCGCGCCGGCGCAGTGGCGTCGCGCATCGAGGCGGGACGCGTGCTGGTCAATACGCTGACGCATGAGCCGGCCGCGCCGTTCGGCGGCTTCAAGCAATCGGGGATCGGGCGGGAGTATGGGGTGTTCGGCATCGAGGCGTTTCTGGAGCCGAAGTCGTTGCTGGGCATGAGTTGATCCAATAACGATGCAGCGGGAGCCGCGCCGGCTTCCCGCATCGGAGGGTAATCCCGAATCCGCGCTGCCTTGTCTCGATACAAAATATAAATTATATTTTCGGGCAACGGAAACCGGACCATGGAGACAACCCATGACTCAACCTTACGAGGGCCTGAAGATCCTCGACCTGACCGATGACCTCGGCCGCTACGCCACGCGTCTGTTCGCCGATCTCGGCGCGGACGTGCTGCGCGTGGAACCGCCGCAAGGCGCGAACGACCGGCGCGCGGCGCAATCGCCGGACGATCCGGCGGCGCGCTGCGAGTTCGAATTCTTCAATGCCAGCAAGTCTGCGGTCGCGCTCGACGCAAGCACGGCCGAAGGGCGCCGCGCATTCGCGGAACTGGCGCGTGATGCCGATGCGATCGTCGTCGAGCGCGGCGCGGCGTTTTATGACGCGTTCGACTGGCTGCGTGAAGTCGCGCCGCGCGCGGTGCTCGCTTCGGTGTCGCCGTTCGGCCGCACCGGCCCGCTCGCCGATGCGCCATCGAGCGATCTGGTGTTGCAGGCGGCGGGCGGAATCGCGTGGCTGTCGGGACGTCTCGACGACGCGCCGCTGCGCCTGCCCGGCTCCCAGTCCACGATGGTCACGGGCGTCTATCTGGCGGTCGCGTTGTCGGTTGCATTGTTCGATGCGCAGGCGAGCGGCGAGGGACATGTCATCGAGATCTCGGCGCAGGAGGCCATCGCGCATTCGCTGCAGAACTCGATCCAGGTCTACGACTTCGAGAAACGCATCTCGATGCGCGGCGGCGAAGGCACGCGCGACGCGAGCGAGAACGTCTTCGCCTGCAAGGATGGCTATGTGTTCCTCGCCGCGCCGCGCACGCTCGGCGTCTCGTGGAACGCGCTGTTGAAGTGGATTGAAGAGACCGGCCACGTCGCGCTGCAGGAGTTCGAGGCGCCGCGCTGGTCCGACCGTCAATGGCGCCTGACGCGCGAAGCGAAGGACGCGTTCCGGCGCACCATCGAACCATTTTTTGCACGGTTCACGAAGGACGAAATCACCCGCGAAGGGATGCAACGCAAGATCGTGCTCGGGCCGGCCTCGACGCTCCGCGACGTGCTCGCCGATCCGCAACTCGCGCATACAAATTATTTCCGCGTGCTCGACGACACGCTCACGATGCCCGGCGCGCCGTATCGCTTCTCGGAGGACGTGTGGAGGTTGTCGCCCGCGCCCGGGCTGCCCCAACGCGTGGCTCATATCGACACCGAGGAGGTGCAGTAATGCGGCAGGACCTGTTGAAGGGCATCCGCTTCGCGGATCTAACCTGGGCGGGCGCCGGCCCGTTCGGCACCAAGGTGTTCTCGGACTTCGGCGCGGAAGTGGTGAAGGTCGAGAGCATGACGCGTCCCGATTCCGTGCGCACGGCGGGTCCATTCAAGGACGGCATCGCGGGCACCAATCGCAGTGGCTACTTCGCGTCGCGC
Source organism: Caballeronia sp. LZ032 (assembly GCF_031451315.1). Classification (NCBI taxonomy): domain Bacteria; kingdom Pseudomonadati; phylum Pseudomonadota; class Betaproteobacteria; order Burkholderiales; family Burkholderiaceae; genus Caballeronia; species Caballeronia sp. LZ032. Next base: position 1,013,173 of record NZ_JARUXP010000002.1, on the reverse strand, counting down.
AATACGGGCAAGAAGAGCATTGCCGTCGACATGAAGACGCCTGAAGGCAAGCAGCTCGTGCTCGACCTGATCGCGCGGTCCGACGTGGTGACCAATAACTTCGGCCCCGGCGCGATGGACCGTCTCGGTCTCGGCTATGACGCGCTCAAGGCCCTGAAACCCGATCTCATCTATCTCTCGATGCCGATGTACGGCCAGGACGGGCCGCGCGCCTCGCTGCTCGGCGTGGGCATGACGATCAGCGCGGTGACCGGCATCATGATGCACACCGCCTACGATGCAGCCGAGCCCATCGGCCCGGGCACGCACTTTCCAGATCACGCCGCCAATCCGTATCACGCGGCCTTCGCGGTGCTGGCCGCGCTGCGGCACCGGCGCAAGACGGGCCGGGGCATGAAGATCGATCTGTCGCAGGTCGAATCGACGGCGAACTTCATGGGACCGTTGTTGGTCGAGGCTGCCCGGAGCGGCAAGGAGCCGCCGACCGTCGGCAACCGGCATCGCGCGCACGCGCCGCACAACATCTTCCGTTGCGCGGGGCAGGACGGCTGGGTCGCCGTCTCGGTGCTCGACGACGCGCAATGGCGTGCGCTCGCAGCGCTCATCGGCGCCACGGATCTCGCTGACGACGCCGCCCTGAAGCATGCATCAGGACGGCTCGCGCAGGTGGACCGCGTGGAAGCCGCGGTGTCCGCGTGGACCCGGGACAAGCAGCCCGCCGAAGCGGCCGCGCTGCTGCGCGCAGCCGGCGTGCCGGCGGCGGCCGTTGCGAGTTCGCGCGATCTCATCGAGGAAGACGAACAGCTCGCCGCGCGCGACTACTGGCAGCACGTGCCGCATCCGGAAGTCGGTCCGACGCTCATCAGCTCGCCGCCGTTCCTGGTCGATGGCGCGCGCATCGCGCTTGCACCGCCGCCGCTGTTTGGCCAGCACACGCAGCAGGTCTTGCGCGACGACCTCGGTCTGTCGCCGGAACGCATCCGCGAACTGGAACAACGGGAGGTGCTCAAGTGACGCAGACATCGACAAGCCGGCTGAGGCATGCGGCGGCAGTCGTGGGCATCGGCCATACCGACTGGCCCGGCGACTGGCAACGCGCGCGCCGCGATGAAAAGCCCGCCGACAGCTACGGCTACGGCGCCGCCGCCTTTCGCGCGGCACTCGACGACGCCGGCCTGACCCGCGACGACATCGACGGCCTGATCGTCGGACCGACGACGGCCTACGAGCGCATGTCGGAAGTGCTCGGCATCAATCCGCGCTGGGGCGACCAGGCCGACGCGGTGCTGTCGGTTGCGCAGGCGGTCTCGGCAATCGAAAGCGGCCTGGCCGAGACCATCGCGCTCGTCTACGGCAACGACCAGCGCACGGCGAAGATCCAGTACGGCGGCCCGCGGGCGATGGGCGGCGACATGTTCCTCTCCTACGTCTATCACGCGCCGTGGGGCATGACGTCGCAGGGCGCACTGTATGCACTGACCTTCCAGGCTTACAAGGCCGCGCGCGGTTTCGAGGATGCCGATCTCGGCCACGTGTCCGTGGCGCAGCGCGCTTGGGCCTCGATGAACCCGAACGCGGTGATGCGCAAGCCCATCACGCTCGACGATTACCTCGCGGCCAAGACCATCTGCGCCCCGCTGCGCCTGTACGACTACTGCATGATCAACGACGGGGGCGTGGCGCTGATCGTCACCAGCCGCGAGCGGGCGAAACGCGCGAAGCAGAAGCCGGTGTTCATCGAAGCCCTCGGACGGCGCGACCTGAATGCGGGCGCGACGAGTCTCGAGCCGCGTCTCACGGAGTTCTACTTGCCTGCGCAGCAGGATTGCGCGCGCCAGGCGTTCGACATGGCGGGCATAGGACCGCGCGACATCGACGTGTTCCAGGTCTACGACAGCTTCTCGGTGCATGTGCCGCTCGCGCTCGAAGGTTATGGCTATTGCGAGGTCGGCGAGGCGGGACGCTTCCTGCGCGAGCAGGGCATCGGGCCCGGCGGCGCGCTGCCCACCAACACGAGCGGCGGGCATCTGTCGGAAACCTACATGCAGGGCTGGGCGCATCAGATCGAATGCGTGCGCCAGTTGCGCGGCCAATGCGGCGAGCGCCAGGTGCGCGATGCGCGCTTTGCACACTATACGTCGGACGTGGCGGGCAAGGCCGTGTCGATCATCTACGGAAACGAGGGCTAGGACATGGACGCAGACAATCTCTCATTCCCGCCGGGCGCGGTGCTGGGGCATTACGACCTGCCCATGTGGCGAAGCATCGCCGGCCGTGCGATGGAGCTGCCGTGCTGCACCGATTGCGGCCGCTTCCACTATCCGCCGGGACCGTCGTGCCCGCATTGCCTGTCGCCTTCGCTGGTCTGGAAGCCGCTGTCGGGCAAGGGCGAAATCATCTCGTGGGTGCGTTTCGAACGCACCTATCTCGAACGCTATCCCGCGCCCTACAAGGTGATCGCGGTGCGGCTGGCGGAGGGCCCCGTGATGATCTCCAATCCCGAGCCGCTCGACGAAGCCGCGTGCGCCATCGGCGCGACAGTGCGCCTCGTGTATGCCGAACTCGACGACCACACCGTCCTGCCGCGCTTCAGGCTCGAATGAGCGCGGCGCATGACCGACCGGCAATATAAATAATATCGGAGACCCATTGTGAACGATGCAGCGTTGTCACGCGCCACCGCCAAGGTCGAGCGCCGCCTCATTCCTTTCCTGATGCTCATCTTCCTCGTGTCGTTTCTCGATCGCGCCAACGTGGGCTTCGTGAAGGGCGACCTGCAGGTGTCGGTGGGGATTTCGGAGAGTGTGTTCGCGCTCGGCGCGGGCCTGTTCTTCGTGTCGTATGCGCTTTTCGAAGTGCCGAGCAACATCATGATGCATCGCTTCGGCGCGAAGATCTGGATCTCGCGCATCATGGTCACGTGGGGGCTCGCGAGCGCCGCGCTGATGTTCACGCAAGGGCCGGTGTCCTTCTATGTGTTCCGTCTGCTGCTCGGCGCCGCGGAAGCGGGACTGTTCCCCGCGGCCATCTACTACATGGGCTGCTGGTTCCCTGACGATTCGCGCGGCAAGGCCATCGGCTACTTCTTCGTCGCGGCGCCGCTGGCGCTCGTGGTGGGCGGACCGGTGTCGGGCGCGCTGCTCAATCTCGACGGCATGATGTCGCTCGCCGGCTGGCAGTGGATGTTCCTGATCGAAGGACTGGCCGCATGCGTGGTCGGCGTATGGGCCTTCTTCTACATGGACGATGCTCCTGCGAAGGCCGCCTGGCTCAGCGACGAGGAACGCCGGGCGCTCGTCGACCGCCTCGCGCTCGAAGCGTCCACGAAGGCGCGCGAGGAAGCAGGCGGCAACTGGAAACAGGTGCTTGCCGACGGCAACGTGTGGCGCGGCGCCGTGTGCCACTTCTTCGGCCAGATGGCGTTCTATGGCGTGGTGTTCTATCTGCCGGCGCAGGTGGGCGCGCTGCTCGGCAAGACGATGGGTTTCGAGGTCGGCCTCGTGACGGCGATTCCGTGGACCATCGCGTGCATCGTCTGCATCTGGCTGCCCACGCTTGCCGACCGCATCCACCGGCATCGTGCGATCTGCATCGCGCTGTTCCTGATCGGCGGCGTTGCCCTGGCGCTCACCGCCTATGGCGCGCCGGTATTGCGGATGGTTTCCATGTGCGTGTCGTGTGCAGCGCTGCTCACGGTGTGTTCGATCTACTGGACCTTCCTGCCGCGTTGTCTTGCGGGCGGCGCGGCGGCGCTCGGCATCGGCTTCGCGAGTTCGCTCGGCATCGTCGGGGCATTCATCGCGCCGAATCTGCGCACCTGGGTGGCGCAAAGCATGGGCTCGCCGGTGTATGGGCTGTTCGCCATCGCGCTGGCCGCGATCGTCGGCGCCCTGGTCGTCTCGACGATGCGCTGGCCCGTGAACGGCGAACGCCGCCATCCCGCGATGCAGAACATGCCGTCGGCGCAACCCGTCTTCGAGAAGATCGGCGACTGAACCTCACATCAAACGGAGAAGCATTCGATGTCACGAAGTTTCGAAGCGATCAACTATGCGCGCTTTCGCCGCTACATCACCAACAGCGTGCTGGAAGAACTGCACGCGGGCATGCGCTGGAGCGAAGGCCCCGTATGGTTCGCCGATACGCAGACGCTGTTGTTCGTCGATATCCCGTCGAGCCGCATTCATCGCTGGGTGGAGGGACAGGGCGTCTCGACGTTGCGCGAGCCGTCGAATCATGCGAACGGCATGACGCGCGACCGGCAAGGCCGGCTCGTGACCTGCGAGAGCGGCACGCGCCGCGTGACGCGCACCGAGCTGAACGGCGCCGTCACCGTCATCGCGGACCGCTATCAGGGCAAGCGTCTCAATTCACCGAACGATGTCGTCGTGAAGTCGGATGGTTCGATCTGGTTCACGGATCCCGACTACGGCATCCTGAGCGACTACACCGGCGATCGCGCGGAGAGCGAGATCGGCGCATGCAATGTATATCGCTGGGATCCCTCGACGCATGAACTGACGCTCGCGTGCGAGGGCTTGTCGAAGCCGAACGGACTGGCCTTCTCGCACGACGAGGCGTACCTGTACGTCGCCGATAGCGGCCGCACGCACGATCCGCAGGGCGAGCACGCGATCTACCGCTTCGAACTGGACAGCACGGGCAAGCCCGGACGGCGCAGCGTGTTCTTTTCGGTGGAGAAAGGCGTGCCGGACGGGCTGCGCGTCGATGGGGACGGCAACGTATGGACCAGCTCCGTCTCCGATGAAGGCGTGATGTGCATCGCGCCGGACGGCGAACTGATCGGCCGCATCCATGTCCCTGAGCCCGTATCCAATTTATGTTTTGGCGGGCCGAAGCTCAACCGGCTGTTCATCACGGCGGGGCCGCGCCTGTTCTCGATCTACACCGGAACGCGTGGCGTGCCGGTCCTCTGAACGCATGCGCGCGCCTTTCATGCGGTGCGCATTCTCGAACTGGAGCAGCGATGCAAGCAAACAAGACGGGATATCAGCATTACATCGGCGGACGTTTCATCGATGCTCAGGAAGCGCTCGATGTCATCAATCCGGCCTCGGGGAAGGTGATCGGCAGCACGCCGGTGGCGAGCCGCGCGACCGTCGATGAAGCGGTGGCCGCCGCACGCGCCGCGCAACCGGCGTGGGCGAAGAGGCCGGCCATCGAGCGTGCAGGGCACGTGCGCCGGATTGCGGAGAAAGTGCGCGCAGATGCCGAGCGTCTTGCACGCATCATCAGCGAGGAGCAGGGCAAGACGCTCGCGCTGGCGAAGGTGGAAGTCGCCTTCACCGCCGACTATATGGACTATATGGCCGAATGGGCGCGGCGCATCGAAGGCGAGATCATCACGAGCGACCGGGCGGGCGAGCAGATCTTCCTGTTCCGCAAGCCGCTTGGTGTCGTCGCGGGCATTCTGCCGTGGAATTTTCCGTTCTTCCTGATCGCGCGGAAGATGGCGCCCGCGCTCGTCACCGGCAACACGATCGTCGTGAAGCCGAGCGAGGAGACGCCCATCAACTGCTTCGAGTTCGCGCGCCTGGTCGCGGAAACCGATCTGCCCGCAGGCGTGTTCAACGTGGTGGGCGGGGCCGGGGAGACCGGCGCCGCGCTCTCGGCGCATCCCGGCGTGAATCTCATCAGCTTCACAGGCAGCGTGGAGACCGGCTCGCGCATCATGGCGGCGGCTGCGGCGAACGTCACCAAGGTCAATCTCGAACTGGGCGGCAAGGCGCCCGCCATCGTGCTCGCCGACGCCGATCTCGATCTCGCCGTAACCGCCATCCGCAATTCGCGCGTCATCAACAGCGGGCAGGTGTGCAACTGCGCGGAGCGCGTCTATGTGCATCGTTCCATCGCCGCGGCATTCACCGACAAAATGGCCGCCGCGATGAAACTCACGACATTCGGCGATCCGCTGCAGGACGAGAGCGTGGACATGGGGCCGCTGATCAATCGCGAGGGACTCGCGAAAGTCGACGCGATGGTCCGCTCGGCCGTGCAGGCGGGCGCGAAGGCCGTGACGGGCGGGGCGATCTTCGCCGACGGTCCCGGCTTCCACTACCTGCCGACCGTGCTCGCCAACTGCAGCGGCGACATGGGCGTGATGCGCGACGAGATCTTCGGCCCGGTGCTGCCGATCCAGATCATCGACGATCTCGACGAAGGCATTGCGCTCGCCAACGACACGAGCTACGGGCTGACGTCATCGGTCTATACGCGCGATCTGTCGGCGGCGATGAAGGCATGCCGCGAACTCGACTTCGGCGAGACCTACATCAACCGCGAGAACTTCGAGGCGATGCAGGGTTTTCATGCGGGCGTGCGCAAGTCCGGTATCGGCGGAGCGGATGGCAAGCACGGCCTGTATGAGTTCATGCATACGCATGTGGTGTACATGCAGGCCTGAGCGGCACATTTAGGACGATTCCAGGCCGGGCCCGGTTCGTTCCGGGCCTTTATATATTATAAAATTGCGCCAGTCCGCCGGATGGGACTGGCGTTTTCCATTCCGGCAATTTCAGCATCATCATGCAAGCGGCGGCGACAGCGGCAGCGGCGCATACGACGGACGTTCGGCCGAACGGGGAGCAGCAGACATGGCGTTTTTGACGAAACTGGATCAGGTGGCGGAGAAGCTGCGCGAGCAGATCATCGCGGGTGAATATGCGCGCGGCGAGAAGCTCAAGCAGGTCGAGATCGCCGAGCAACTGGGCGTGTCCGTCACGCCCGTGCGCGAGGCGCTCAAGGTCCTCGAGATGGAAGGCTACATCGTGAGCCAGCCGCATCGCGGGCTGTGCGTGCCCGAACTCGACTACGACCAGGCCGTCGAGATCTTCATGCTGCGTCTGCTGCTCGAACGCGAACTGACGCGCGCCGCCCTCGCCAACCTGACACTCGACGGATTGAAGGAACTGAAGGCAGCCGAGGCGGAGTTCGCGCGGCTGTCTAAATCCAAGGACATCTTCGCGGCGCGTGCCGCCAATGTGCGCTTCCATTTCCGCCTGTATGAAATGGCGGAGCGCCCACAGACGCTGCAGTTCGTGCGCGTGCTGTGGGCAAAGTATCCGTTCAACTATCAGGAACAGCAGTCGGTGCGCTTCAAGCAGATAGCGAGCGAGCACGACGAATTCCTCGAACACGCGGCCGCCGGTGACTTCGAGCGCGCCGTAGATGCCATGTGCCATCACATCGAAAGCGGCTGGAGCCGGGTCGGCTCGTTGATGCTGGAGCACAAGGAAGCGCGCTGAGCTTCACTTCTTCCCCGTGATTACCCTGTAAGCCACGGGTTTGGTTTGTCTCTCTACAAAATATAAATTATATTCGTACGCGGATGAACGCTCGTCCGTGGCGCATCGCGCCAGGCGAACGATGGCACGCTCGCGACCTACAACAAGGAGACAGAAGTGCGCTGGAAATCACGCTACTGGGTGTACCTGATGCTGTTCTCGCTGTGCGCGATCAACTATCTCGACCGCGTGGCGCTCTCGGTTTCGGCGGGCCACGTCAAGGCCGATCTCGGCCTCAACAACGTGCAGCTCGGCTATCTGTTCTCGTCGTTCCTGTGGGGCTACACGTTGTTCCTGATCCCTGTCGGCCTGATGGTGGATCGTTTCGGCGCGCGTATCGTCGCATCGACGAGCATGGCCGTCTGGTCCGCCGCCACGGCGCTGACCGGGGCGGCCTCGACACTGGCGGGCGTGGCCGCGGCGCGCATCGTGATGGGCATTGGCGAGGCATCGTGCTATCCAGCCGAGGCGCGCATCATCCGCGAATGGGTGCCGCGCCAGGAACGCGCGTCGGCGATGACCTTCGCGAACTCGGGCGCGTACTTCGGTCCGGCGCTGGGTGCGGTGGTGCTGGCATGGCTCGTGTCCGCGGTCGGCTGGCGCTGGTCGTTCGCAATCTGCGGGGCGGTGGGCTTCGTGTGGCTTGCACTGTGGCTCAAGTATTTTCGCGAACCGGAAGCGGCTACCTGGCTGAGTGCTGAAGAGCGCGCGCTGATCTGCCGCGAGCGGGAAACCACGAGCCAGAGCAAGGCCGACGAAGCGCCCATCGGACTGCGCGGGCTGATGAAGAGTCCGACCATGTGGGGTCTCATGCTGACGCAAGGCACCGGCGCCTACACGCAATACCTCTTCCTGACCTGGCTGCCGAACTATCTGCAAACCGAACGCGGCATGACGCTGATGACGAGCGGCACCGCGATGGCCGCGCCGTACATCGGCTCAATGGTGATCTCGATTGCGCTCGGCCTGCTGAGCGACCGGCTGCTGACGGCGAGCGCCGTCGAAGCGGGCGGCAGGCGCCTGTTGCTCGGCGCGGTGATGCTCGGGGGCGCGGTCATTCTGCTGGTGCCGTTCGTGTCAAGCGTGGTGGTGATCCTGCTGCTCATCACGATCGCGCTCGGCAGCGTGTCGGGCGGGCTCGCACTCAACATGACGCTGCTGAGCGACTTGCTCAACTCGCGCAGCGACCTCGGCCGCGCGATGGGTCTGCAACTCGTCGGCGGCAATATATTCGGTTTCCTGGCCCCCATCGTCACCGGCTATGTCGTGTCGGCGACGGGCCATTTCGACGCGGCGTTCGCCGTCGCGGGCGGGCTGCTCGTGGTAGGCGCGCTGTCGTCGTGGCTGCTGACGCGTTCCCACATCGGCGCGCGTCGCGTGCCGGCTGCGGCCGCCGCGATGTCCGAACAGGTCGGAGGCTGACATGAGCGAGGCAAGCACGCACGCAAGCACGCACGCAACCGCAACGGAAGTCCGCCCCAACGCCCCGCACATCGCGATCCGTCCGGAATGGCTTGCGCAACATGTGGAGGATGCGCTGGAGCCGGCGCTTCCGATCATCGATGCGCATCATCATCTGTGGGAGTTGCCGGGGAAGATCTATCGCGCGGAGGATTTTGTCGGCGATCTGCATTCGGGCCACAACGTGAAAGCGACGGTATTCGTCGAATGTCACACGCACTATCGCAGCGACGGTCCGCCGGAATATGCGCCGATCGGTGAAACCGAATTCGCGCTGGGCGAGGCACGACGGGCGCAGGCGGAAATGCAGACGCAGACGCGCGTGGCCGCGGCACAGGTGGGCAATGCGGATCTTGCGCTCGGCGCGGCCGTGGGACCGGTGCTCGACCGCATGATCGAGGTATCGGAGGGAAGGCTCAAAAGCATCCGCAACATCGCCGTATGGCATGCAGACCCGAACGTGCGCGCATCGGCCGCGACGCCCCCGCCGCGACTGCTGCTGCAACCCGCTTTCAACCAGGGCATGCGCGAACTCGCGGCGCGCTCGCTTGCCTTTGACGCATGGCTCGTGCATACGCAGCTCGCCGAATTGCGCGGGCTTGCCGAGGCGCATCCGTCGACGACGATCGTGCTGAATCATGTGGGCGGGCCGCTCGCTCTCGGGCCGTATCGCGGACATCGTGCGGAAGTGTTCGACGCGTGGCACAAGGAGATGGCCGCGCTCGCGGCCTATCCGCAGGTGCACGTGAAGCTGGGCGGATTCGGCATGGCGCTGTTCGGCTTCGACTTTCACACCACGGTCACGCCGCCGGATTCCGCGCGGGTCGCGGAGGCGATCCGGCCTTATGTCGAAACCTGCATCGAACTGTTTGGCCCGGCGCGTTGCATGTTCGAGAGCAATTTCCCGGTGGACAAGGGCTGCTTCAGCTATGGCGTGATCTGGAACGCATACAAGCGGATTGCTGCGGGCCTGGACGCGCGCGACAAGGCCTCCCTGTTCCACGATACCGCCGCGCGCGTCTATGGCATCGAATAGCGCCGCCGCCGATCAGCCCTTGCGCTCCATCCAGCTGACATGCGCGCTGACCACGCGCCAGCCTTCGGGCATCTTTACCCAGGTCTGGCTTTGCCGTCCGGTACGCGGCTCGCCATCGCGACGAAACTCGATGTTGGCTACGGCGAATGCATCGCCATAAGTCGTGACCACGCGCGCTGTCACCGTGCGCGCAAGACCCTTGCCCGGCCGCGCGGCGCGAAACGCGCGGATGGCGTCGTAGCCGTACAGGTTTTCCGCTGCGCCATAGCGCAGCGTGTGCGGCGAGTCGAAGAAGAGCAGGTCGAGCATGGCGACGTCGTTGCTGACGAGCGCCTGCTCATAGGCGTCGAAGGCCGCCTCGACTTCGGCGAGCACGTCCGGACGATTGATCTCCATCATGCCAGTGCAGCGTCGAATGATGGCGCCGGCGGGCAGTACGCAAGCTGCGCCGCTTCGAGCCGGCGCGCGGCCTCGAACGCGAGGTCCTCGCGCCACGGCGCCGCAATCAATTGCACAGCGATCGGCAGGCCGCTGGCCGTGCGCATCGGCACGGCGACGACCGGAAGGCCGAGACACGATACCGGCTGCGTCAGCAGGCCGAGATTGGCCCGCACCGCGAGCGTCTCGCCGTTGATCTCCATGAATTCGTCACCGATGCGCGGTGCAACCATCGGCGTGGCGGGCGCGATCAGCACGTCGTGATGCGCGAAGAGTTCGAGTACGCGCCGCCGCAAGACAGCACGCACGCGCTGCGCCTGTACGATCCACGCGGCCGGCAATAGAGCCCCGGCGATCAGCCGGTCGCGCGACAAAGGCTCACGTTCGTCATAACGCGCGCGCAGATTCCCCGCATGCAGCTGTCCGCCCTCCGCCGCTGTGATCAGGAACGCCGCGCCGCGTGCGGCATCGGCGTCGGGGAATTCGACGGTCTGCGCCGCGCCCAGCGCCTCGGCCGCGGCATGCGAGGCGGCGCGGGCATCGTCGTTTGCATGCTCGTCGAAGTAGCCGCCCAAATGCGCGACGCGCAACGCGCCCTGCGTCTTGCGCGCCGTCTCGAATGCGCGCGCGGCACAGGCGGGGTCGAGCGGATCGGCGAACTGCAAGGCGTCGTAGACGGCCGCGAGGTCGTCGGCGTTGCGCGCGAACGCACCCATATGGTCCAGGCTGGCGACGAACGGCCAGGCGCCATGCCGCGACAGGCGGCCATACGTGGGCTTCACGCCGAACACGCCGCACAGCGAAGCCGGCACGCGCACGGAGCCGTTCGTATCGGAGCCGAGCGTCACCGGCACGAAGCCCGCCGCGACCGCGGCCGCGCTGCCGCCGGACGAGCCGCCCGCCGAGCGCGTCAGATCGTGCGGATTGCGGCACGGTCCCGCATGATGATTCTCGGTCGTGAAGCCGTACGCGAACTCGTCCATGTTGAGCGCGCCGACCAGGATCGCGCCGTGTGCGGCAAGGCGCTTCACGAGGCTTGCATCGTGCGTGGCGGGCGCGGCGTCGGCCAGCACGCGCGATCCGGCGAGCGTCGTGAGACCTTCGATATCGAACAGGTTTTTTACAGCGAATGGCACGCCCGCAAGCGGCGGCAAGGGTTCGCCGCGCGCGCGGCATGCATCGAGCGCATCCGCTTCGGCGAGCGCCCGGTCGCGCGTGATCGCGGTGAACGCATTGACATGCGGATTACCGGCATCGATGCGCGCGAGCGTCGCTTCGATCAGATCGCGCGCACTGAACGCGCCGTCCGCATAAGCGCGCGCGATGGCGAGCGCACCGTCGGGAAAGGGCTCCCGCGCGTTCATGGGCGATACACCGGCGCGGCTTCGTCGCCGGCTTCGAGGGGATAGGCGAGCACCGGTGCGGCGAGTTGCGCAATCCGCATGAACTGGGCCTTCACGCGCAGGGCGGCTTCACCGGAGAGCGCGGGAAAGTGCAGGGCGAGCGCGGCATCGGCGTAAGCGTCGAGGGCGTCGTTCGAGTCAGGAAGCATCAGGGAATGGCTCAAGGAAAAATGGAAAGACAAGCGTGTTCGTTCAACCCCTGCGTTTCGAGATCGTCCGGACGATCAGCAAGCCGCCGATCATCACCGCCAGCGACAGCAACGTGGTCATCGTGCCGAGCGCATAGATCACCGGCGTGGTGACCGAGGTCGTCAGGCCCTGCAATTCGAGCGGCAACGTATTCTGATCGCCGATGGCCTGCGAGGTGCGCGCAATCTCGTCCCACGAGAGCGTGAAGCCGAACATGCCGACGCCGATCACCGAAGGCCCGATGATCGGCAGCACCACATGCTTGAAGGATTGCCACGGGGAGGCGCCGAGGTCGCGCGCGGCCTCTTCGTAGGCAGGGTTGAAACGGTTGAACACGGCGAACATCACGAGCAGGCCGAACGGCAAGGTCCAGGTGAGATGCGCGCCGAGCGCCGACGTGTAGAGGCCCATCGAGGTGGTCCAGTTGTCGGCGAAGGATTCGAAGCCCCATGCGTTCGCGAGATATTTGATGCACGTATCGAGCAGCCGGAACGTGAGGCCGATCCCCAGCGAGACGATGATCGACGGCATGATCAAGCTCGCCACCGATATATAAAATACCGCCGTATCGCCGCGAAAACGCCGTCTGAACGCGAGCCCGGCGGTCACGGAGAACAGCACGGTGAGCACGGTCACGGCGAGCGCCAGCTTCACCGAGCGGCCGAATGCGGCCCAGATGTCGATGTCGCCCACGCCGTCGCGCAGAGCGGCGAACCAGTGCAGCGAGACGCCGCGCATCGGAAAGGTCAGGCCGCCTTCCGGTCCCTGGAAGGACAGGATGAAGATGGTGATGACGGGCCCATAGAGGAACAGCACGAAGAGCCCGAAGACCAGCGCGAGCCAGTAGAAGCTCGCCGGCCGATGTTCTCGATGCATGATGGCGCCCGCCATGTCACAGCTCCTTTCGGATATCGACCACGCGCGTCAGCGCCCACACGATCATCAGCACCACCGCCAGCAGGATGATCGCGTTGGCGGCGGCAGCGGGGAACTGCAGATAGCCTGTCTGCACCTGGATGATCTTGCCGACCGAGGCGATCTGCTGTCCGCCCATCACGCCGACCGTGAGAAAGTCGCCCATCACGATGGTGATGACGAAGATCGAGCCGATCACGATGCCGGTCTTCGAAAGCGGCAGCACCACGTCGCGGATCACCTGCCAGCCATTCGCGCCGCCGTCGCGCGCGGCTTCGAGCAGGGAGCGGTCGATCCGCATCATCGCGTTGAAGATCGGCACGATCATGAAGAACGTGTACAGGTGCACGAAGGCGAGCACCACGGAGAAGTTCGAATACAGCAGCCAGTCCAGCGGCCGCTCGACCAGATGAGCCGAAAGCAGCGCCTGGTTCACGAGGCCGTTGCGCCCGAGAAGGGGGATCCACGAGATCATGCGGATCACGTTGGAGGTCCAGAACGGAATCGTGCAGACGAGGAACAGCACGGTCTGCATCGCCGTGGTGCGCACATGAAAGGCGAGGAAGTAGGCGATCGTGAAGCCGAGCAGCAGCGTCACGGCCCATACGATCGCGCAGAACCGCAGCGTGGACCAGTAGGTCTTGAAGGTCACGCAGACGTCGGTGAGCGAGCCGCAGCCGTCGAATATCGCCGCATAGTTCTTCAGCGTGAACGCGGGGATGATCTGGTACTCGTTGAAGTCCCAGAAGCTCACGATCAACGTGATGACCAGCGGCACGATGAAGAACAGCACGAAGGTCAGCGTGAGCGGCGTGGCCTGGAGCCATGCGCTCACGCGCCGGTGACGCACCGGCGCCGGCTTCGACTGCGGGAGATAGTCGACAGAAGCCATCTTTAACGGCGCTCCTTCAGGCAGCGATGAACTCGTTCCACTTCTGGACCATGTAGATGTTCTCGTCCATCACGGCATTCCAGCAGGCAATGGCGCTCATGCGCTGGGTGTACGAGCCGCCGTCGCGCACAGTGCCGGCCTTCTCGAGCAACTGGCCGTCGGGCGCCTTGATGTCCTGCGCGGCGGGCTTGCCTTCCATCCAGTAGTCCCACTCGTAAGCCTGCATGTGGGTCTTCGCCGTGTCCGTCACCCCGGGATAGTAGCCCTGGCGCATCAGGTACGCGCCTGCCCAGCCGTCCTGGAACCAGTTGACGAACTCATATGCCGCATCGAGCTTCTTCCCTTGCAGGGAACGCGGAAAGCCGAAGCCCGATGCCCATGAACGGTAACCTTCCTTGAGCGGCTGAAACTTGCACGCGATGCCCATCGTGCGGACCTTGGTGACGGCGGGCGACCACATCGACTGGATCACGACTTCGCCCGAGGCCATCAGGTTCACGCTCTCGTTGAAGTCGCGCCAGAAGGCGCGGAACTGGCCTGCGCGCTTGGCCTCGATCAATACCTTGATGGTCTGGTCGATCTCGGCCTTCGTCATGTTGCCCTTGTCGCCGTACTTCACCTGGCCCATGGCCTCGATGGCCATCGCCGCGTCCATGATGCCGATCGCCGGAATGTTGAGCAGCGCGGCCTTGCCCTTGAACTGCGGGTTGAGCAGGTCGGCCCAGGTGCTCACCGGACGCGAGATCAGGTCCGGACGGATGCCGAGCGTGTCCGCGTTGTAGGTGGTGGGAATGAGCGTCATCCATTCGGTGGGCGTCGCGCTGAACTCGGTCGAGCGTGCGCCCTTCAAGAACATCACCTTCTTCGGCGCGGTGCCCTGGTCGCCGATCTTCTTGCCGTTCACCTCGCCCTTGGTGAGCACGGGCGTGATCTTGTCGGCGAGCTTGATGCGTTTCGCATCCATGCCCGCCAGCGTGCCGGCCGGAATCAGTTTCTTCAGCGCGAAGTATTCGGTATCGACGATATCGAAGGAATTGGGTTGCGTGATGATGCGCTTGGTGACGTCGTCGGTCGTGACCGGGATGTACTGGATCTCGATGCCCGTATCTTCCTTGAACTTCTTCGCGATCTCCGCGCTCTGGTTCACGGCCGTGCCGAGATAGCGCAGCGTGATCTTTTCCTGCGCATGCACATAGGGGAAGCCGGCAATGCCCGCCGCCGCCACCGCGCCCTTGATGAACGTGCGTCGTGAAATGCCCGTGCTCGTGCCGTTGTCTTCGCAAGCCTTGGCTTGATCGTCGTTCATTGGACTCTCCTCGAATCTGATTTGTGAAGGGCGGGTTTCATGCAGCAAGCGGATGCGCGTTCTGTTCGTCCCACCACACGGTCACGCGCGCGCCGGGGCCGGCGCGCTGCGGATCGTAGTCGGCGTCGCTCACGACCGAGACCAGTTCGGGCGAGCCGTCGAGCGGATCGAGCGTCATGCGCAGATGCGTGCCCTGATACTCGGCCTCGCGTACCGTGCAGGCCAGTCCGCCGATGCGCGACAGTCCGCTCTCGCTTGCGCTCGTGCCGGGCACGCTGCCTTGCGGCGCGATGCGCAGATGATCCGCGCGCACCGTGAAGAGCCGGCCGTGCGTGCCGAGCACGTTATGGCCGCCGAGAAAGCGCGCGACGAATTCCGTGCGCGGCCGATTGAAGACGTCGAACGGCGTGCCGCTCTGTTCGATATGACCGTGACTCATCACGACGACGAGATCGGCCAGCGCCATGGCTTCTTCCTGCGAATGCGTGACATGCACGAAGGTGATGCCCAGTTCCTTCTGCCAGCGTTTGAGTTCGGCGCGCATCTGCACGCGCAGGAATGGATCGAGTGCGGAAAGGGGTTCGTCGAGCAACAGGCAGCGCGGTTCGTTGAGCAGCGCACGCGCAAGCGCGACGCGCTGCTGCTGGCCGCCTGAAAGCTGTGCGGGCTTGCGCTCCGCATAAGGCGACATCGCGACGAGGTCGAGCAGTTCGCCCGCCCGCTTCCTGCGCGCTTCCTTCGCGACGCCGCGCACCTTGAGGCTGAAGGCGACGTTGTCGAGCGCGGAGAGATGCGGAAACAGCGCATAGCTCTGGAACACCATCGCCGTGCCGCGTGCGACGGGCTGCTCGCGCGTGACATTGCGCCCGCCGATCAGCACGTCGCCCTCGGAGAGCCATTCATGGCCCGCGATCATGCGCAGCGTCGAGGTCTTGCCGCATCCGGATGGACCGAGCAGGCAGCAGTACGCACCGCCGGGAATGCGCAAGTCGATGGCATCGACGGCGAGCGCATCGCCATAGCGCTTCGTCACGTGGACGAGTTCGATATCGGCGGGGCTTGCGTGAACCACGGTGGATGCCGGCTGAACCATGAAGGCCTGTCCTGAGTAAGAACGCGTAAAGGATGCAGCGCGCAAGCCATTGCAAGACATATGCCATTTGCGTTGCGCGGCACCATCAAGTCCTGAGGGGCGATGCCCCGCGACGCATGCTCGATAAAGCGTGTCGACGAATTGGCGCGCATATTGCACACGATTTCGTGGCGCGATCGTCGGCACGCAAGCGTGACCAGCGTGTGCGATCGAGGTGCGGATAACGTCCGCAATGGGGCATGACCTGACCAAACCGGTTCATACGGACCTGACATGAACGACTTCGAACCGTTGCAGACGCATGGGCGCTTCGGCTATCGCCCGATCCACGATGGCGATGGATATCGCTGGCCCAACGGGGCAAGTCTCGCCGTCTATCTCGGCTTCAACCTGGAGCACTTCGCGTTCGGGGAAGGACTCGGCGCGGCGCTCGGGCCGCTGTCGCCGCAACCCGACGTGCTCAACTACAGCTGGCGCGAGTACGGCAACCGCGTGGGCGCATGGCGTTGCATCGAACTGTTCGATGCGCTCGACATGCCCGCGGGCACGCTCATCAATACCTCGCTCTACGATCACTGCCCCGAGCTGATCGAAGCCTGCGCGGCGCGCGGCGACGAGCTGATCGCGCATGGACACACGAATGCGCATCGCCAGAGCGATCTCGACGAAGCCGGCGAACGCGCGCTGCTCGCGCATTGCCGCGCGCGCATGGCCGAGCGCTCGGGCGTCGCGCCAAGCGGATGGCTCTCGCCATGGATCTCCGAATCGCGCCGCACGCCTGACCTGCTCGCGGAGACCGGCTATCGCTACACGCTCAACTGGTGTCACGATGACCGCCCGGTGCGCATGGACACGCGCGGCGGTCCGCTGTGGTCCATTCCCTATCCGCAGGAGCTCAACGATCTGCCGATGATCATGGCGCGGCAGATGGACATGCGCGACTTCGCCGACATGATCGTCGACCAGTTCGACGAGATGCTCGAACAGACGCAACGCGCGCGCGAGCCGCAGGCGCTGGTGATGGGCATCGCACTGCATCCGTATGTCGTGGGGCAGCCGTATCGGTTGCGGCATCTGCGGCGCGCACTCGCGCATATCGTGTCGGCACGGCAGGACATCTGGCTCACGACGCCCGGTGCGATCGCACAACACGTCGGCACAGTGGTCCCGCGCATGGCGTCCGTTGCATGAAGCCGCGCGAAGCCAGCGCCGACGCGCGCATCTATCGCTCGATCTTCGAAGGCGTGCTGAGCCGCAAGCTCACGCCCGGCACGAAGCTGCCCGAGCCGGAACTCTGCGCGCTGTTCGGCGTGGGCCGCGCGGTGGTGCGGCGTGCGCTCGAAAAGCTCGCCTACGACGGTATCGTGGTCCTGCGGCCGAACAAAGGCGCGGTGATTGCGCAGCCGACGCGCGAGGAAACCCGCGCAATCTTCGAGGCGCGCCGCGGCGTGGAGCGCGCGCTCGTCGAACTCGCCGCGCAACGCGCGACGCCCGCCGACATCGCCACGCTGCGCGAGCAGTTGCACCAGGAGCACGAAGCCATGCATCGCTTCGATCAGCCTTCATGGGCGCGGCTCGCGAGCACCTTTCATCTGCGCATCGCGGCGCTTGCCGGCAATGCGATCCTCGAACACTATCTGACGGAGCTGGTGTCGCGCTGTTCGCTGATCGTCGGCGCGTACGAGTCGGCGGGTCATGCGCCCTGTGAACACGACGAACACACTGCTATCCTCGATTGTCTCGAAGCCCGCGACGCCGAAGGCGCCATTGCTCACATGAGCGCGCATCTGCGCGCGCTGGAGGCGCGTATCGAGACCTCGCGCATGCCGGGCGCCAAGGGACTCGCGCACCTGCTCGGCATCGATCCCGCATAACGAACCGCAGTGGAACGACATGGAAATCGACTTCGAAGCGATCACCGAATATCAGCGCTACAAGCTGATGGCGAGCCTCATCGTGCCGCGCCCCATCGCGCTCGTGACGACGCTCGGCCCGGACGGCACCGTGAATGCCGCGCCGTTCTCGATGTTCAACATGCTGGGCGAGGAGCCGCCCATCGTGATGCTCAGCATCAACCGGCTGGCGGACGGCACGTTGAAGGACACCGCGGTGAACATTCCGCGCGAGAAGGAGTTCGTCGTGCATCTCGCCGACGAAGCCATCGCGCAGCAGATGCATCGCTGCGGCGAGCGCTTTGCCGCCGACATCTCCGAACTCGACGAAGTAGGCTTCACGGCTGTTGCTTCATCGCGCGTGAAGCCGCCGCGCATCGCGCAAGCGCCGGTCGCATTCGAATGCGAATTGTGGGAGACGCTGACGACCGCGAGCCGCCATATCTTCATCGGCAAGGTGCTGATGCTGCATGCGCGCGACGAACTCATCGATCTCGAATCATGGCGCGTGCGGCTGCAACATTATTTTCCAGTCGGCCGCTTCGGCGCGAGCGACTACATCACCACGCGCGATCGCTTCCAGATGTAAGGCCCGCGTGAGCGTGTGAAAGCGTGTCAGGCCTTGCCCGCGCCGCGCATCGGCAGGCCGTTCAGCAGCGCCTTCAGGTCGTCTATGTTGAAGGGCTTGGCGAGGATCGCGAAGCCCGTGCGCCGCGCCTGTTCGAGCTGATCCGCATAACCCGTCATCAGCGTGACGGGCTGCTTCGGGCGGCACGCCTTGATCCATTCGGCGAGCTTGATGCCGTCATACGCGCCGGGCATCTGGATGTCCGAGAGCACGAGATCGAATTCGTCGCCCGCTTCCAGCACACGCAGCGCCGCATCGCCCGAAGGTTCGTGACGCGCCTGCCAGCCCAGCACTTCGAGCACCGCGCACAGGCCCGCCGCGACTTCCTCGTTGTCCTCCACCAGCAGCACCGTCGACGAGGGCGCATCGCGCGTAACGTTTGCGACGGGCGGCGCGTCGGCGGGAGTGTCGTCGTCGCCGGTCCAGTGCGGCAGATAGATGACCACGGTCGTGCCATAACCCCATGCCGAGTCGAGCCGCGCGCCGCCGCCGGCCTGCTCGGCCATCGCCTGCACTTGCGCAAGCCCGAGCCCCGTGCCGGCACCCGCGCCCTTGGTCGTGAAGAGCGGCTCGAACGCATGCTTGGCGACCTCCGGCCGCATGCCGGTGCCGCTGTCCTTGCACGAGATCACGACGTACTCGCCGCCATCCAGTCCTTCCTGTCCGTCCAGATGACGCACGTTGCTGCACTGGATTTGTAAGGTGCCGCCGTTCGGCATCGCGTCCTTCGCATTGACGGCAATATTGATGAGCGCCGAGTTCAGTTCGGTGGCATCGACGCGCACGGGCCAGGTTGCTTCCGGCACGCGCGTGTGGACGCGGATCTTCTCGCCCACCGATGCATGGATCAGCGGCTCCGCTTCCGTCATCCAGCGGTCCAGATGAATGACCTGCATCTGCAAGGGCTGGCGGCGCGCCACGCTCATCAGCCGGCGCGCGAGTGCCTGCGCGTTGACCGACGCGCGCTCCACGGCGGTCACTTCCTTCTCGAGCCCGATGAAGCGCTTGCGCCGCGCGATCTCCATGTTCGACGTGACGACCATCAGCAGGTTGTTGAAGTCATGCGCGACATTGGCGACGAGATTGCCGAGCGCGCCCATGCGCTGCATGCGGCGCGTCGTGGCCTCGGCGCTGCGGCGGAGCGCCAGTTCGCCGCGCCAGTTGAGCCACGCCGCTTCTTCCGCACGCAGCCGCCGCAACGAGAAGCCGATCAGCATCCATACCGCGATGCACGGGATCAATGCGATGGACGCAATCGACACATCGTGCCGCCACCATGCGAGCCGTACATCGTGGATCGAAAAGCCCGCCGCCGCATACAGCGGAAAGCCGCCGACGCGCCGCCATGCGGAGAGTTTCTCGTCATTGTCGAGTGGCGAGACGTAGCGCATCAGGCCCTCGGTCTTTTGCAACGCGAAGGCATTTGCGAGCACGTCGTGGCGAGCGGGCGCATTGGGTGCGGTCGGGGCGGGGAAGCGCGCGAGCACGCCGCCGTCGGCGCGATGCAGGGCGAGCGTCAGCGCAGGTTCGTTCAACGAGAGCTGGCGATAGAAATCGATCAGCGTGTCACGCCGCAATGCAATCGAGATCTCGCCGAGAAAACGCCCGTCCTTCGCGAAGCGCGACGTGAGCGTGTTGATCATGTCGGTGTTCCTGATGCGGCCGCGTTCGGGCATCGACACATGAAACTTCGAACGCGTGTCGCGCGTGGCGATGAAGTCCTCGCGATCGCCGATCGACACGTCCGGCACCGGCAGGAAGCGGCTGCTGGCGAGGAGCTTGCCGTTGCTGTCGAGTACCGAGATGGCCGCGATCTGCGGATGACTCTCGACCAGATGTCCCAGCTTGTCTTGCAGTTCCGTCTGGCTGCGCGCGATGAAGTCCGCATCGCCGCTGCCGAGCATCTCCTCGACGCGCGAGATCAGTTCGCGATTGATGCTGAAGACGGTATTCGCCTGTTGATCGATCACGCGCACGAGCCGTTGCAGCGACTCGCCGGTCTCGCTCAGCGCGCGTCCGTAAGTGTAATAACCGTACAGCGCGAAGAAGGCGACCGGAATGGCGATGGACGCGGCGAGCGCGGCAAACAGGCGCCTGCGCGCGGCGCGAAAGTCGAGAGGCGGCAGTGCGGGGAGCGGCTCCGCGGTGCCGAAGCCGGAAAGTTCTTCTGGTTCTTCCATGAAGCCAGTGCAGGCAGGTACGTTCGACAGCATGAACCGGTGGGCTCGAAGCGTCGTCGATGTTAGCACGCGCGCCTCCATGCACCCGGCACGATCATGCGTTGAAATCAGCCGCGCGCCACGGCCGTCACGCCGGCTTGCGAGGCAACATCGTCGAGGCCCTTGAGGGTATCGGCGGGAAGATAAAGGCCTTGCTCCAGCTGTGTTGCCTGCGCGCGAACTTCCTTTTCGCCGGGATAGAAAATTTCGTCGACGCCTTCCGCGCGCCGCGCCGATTTCAAGGTCTCCACGTACCGCTCCATGCGGGCCTCGAAGGCATCGAGCGGCTGGAACGCGGCGATGTTCAGCGCGATCATCAGATGCCCCACGTTGCTGCGGCCGTCCGGTACATAAGGACCGCGCACGTCGTCGAGGAAGCCGCTGCCCGACAGCACGCCGGACAGCACGTCCACCATCGTGCCGATGGCATAGCCCTTGTGCCCGGCCATCGGCAGGATGAAGCCCTTGAGGCCTTCCACCGGGTCCGTGGTCGGCCGGCCACGCTCGTCGATGGCCCAGCCCGGCGGAATGGTCTCGCGCCGCAACTGCGCCAGCACGATCTTGCCGCGCGCGACGCCCGAGTTGGCCACGTCCATGACCATCGGCGGATAGCGGCCGGCGGGCGCGGCCACCGACCACGGATTGGTGCCGATCATCTTGCCAAGACCGCCCCACGGCGCCATGTTCGGGCCGCCGTTGGTCATCGCGAGCATGATGCAGCCCGCTTCCGCGCCCATGCGCGTGAAGTACATGCACGTGCCGAAGTGATTCGAATGACGCACCGACACAGCGCCGATACCATGCGCCTTCGCGCGGCGGATTGCGTCGAGCGCGGCCGTCCGGGCGATGACGGGACCGATGCCGTCGTTGCCGTCCAGCACCGCGATCGCGCCGGCATCGACGGGAAAGGTGGGCTGCGTCACCGCTTTCATCGCGCCGGAACGCAGGCGCGCGTAGTACCAGCCGAGCCGCAGCACACCGTGCGACTGATGACCCCACAGGTCGGCCTGCACCATGGCATCGGCGGCGAGGAGCGCATCTTCGGGAGGCGCGCCCTCGGAACGGTAAACTTGCGAAACGAATGCGCGCAGCGCATCGGGATGCACGCGGACGGATGCGGCGTCGGTCATGGGCGAAGGTCTCCGTGGCGGTCGTTGGGGTGTCGGACACTCTTTAACAGGTTGAGCTTTCGTCCGCCCTGCATGGGCGCCGGGCCGCGCACGCGGGGTGCCGGCAGGCTGAGCGAAGCTTTCGCTTGCTGCGCTGCGTTTCGCCATGGTAGAAGCACCGCATCGATGCGCCGCAGAACGGCGCGCCATCAACGTGACAGGAGCATGCAGTGAGAAGGACCGCCGAAAACAAGCTCAAGGTGGTCGCAGTCCGGGTCGATCCGCAATTCGAACAACGGCTGCGACTCCTGGCAGAGGTGACGGGACGCAAGCAATCGTTCTTCCTCCAGCAGATGATCGAAAGCGGCATCGGCGCGCTGGAGGACACCTGGCTGCCGCCGGACGTGCTGGAACAAGTGCGCAGCGGCGCGTTGCCAACGCCGAAGGACAACCCCCCGACCGCCGATCTGTTCGGCACGGAGCACGCGGAGGAGACGGATTGAGGCCGGCTGAACGTGGAGGGATCGAGGCGCGCTTCGTCGCTAGCGGCGCAGTGGAAGGCGGCGGCGTGCTCGGCCGGGTCGTGTTCGGCGCGGTGAGCGGGGCGCCTCGTCTGGAAGACGGCGTGCCGACGCTCCCCCTGCATATGATCGACGACGCCCGCGACGCCTTCGCTGAAGTCTGGCGCACGGCCGGCGCAACGCGTTGCGGCAGGGAGAACGGTCTCGTCTACGGTCACGATGACTCCTTGCTCTTTTGCGCGGGCTTCATCCCGGCCGGCGCAGGCTATACGGAAACCGCGCGCCAGGCCTATGCCGATGCCTTCGCGCTGGTTCGCACGCTCGGCTTCCCGACGATCTTCCGCATGTGGAACTACATCCCGGATATCAATGGCGAGACTCCGGACGGGCTCGAGGTCTATCGCGATTTCTGCCGGGGACGCGCGCTCGCGTTCGAAGCAGAGGACGCGGGACATGCGGGCATGCCCGCGGCCACGGGCATCGGTACCTGGGGCGAGGGCGTCGGCTTCTATCTGCTCGCCTGCCGCGACGATGCCGCGCAGCACATCGAGAACACGCGGCAGATGCCCGCGTATCGCTATCCCGAGCGTTATGGTCCGAAGCCGCCGAGCTTCGCGCGCGCCACGTATCGACACGGTGCGCTGTATGTGTCGGGCACGGCGAGCATTGTCGGACACGAAACCTTGCATGCAGGCGATCTGCTGAAACAGTGGGAGGTGGCGACGGACAACGTGGCGCATCTCGTCAGCGCGGGCAATCTCGCGGCGCACGGCGTGTCGGACGGCTACACGTTGCAGGATCTCGATCAGATCAAGGTCTACTACCGGCGCGCGGAGGCTCTGCCGCAGGTGATGCAACTGGCGCGCGCGGCGTTTCATCCGCGCGCCGAGGTGCGCTTCCTCAAAGTCGATATCTGCCGGACGGATCTGCTCGTCGAGATCGAAGGGATCGCGAGGCGCCGCGGCTCACAGTGAAGCCGACTCGCGCAGCGTCTTGAGCAAGAGGCCATGCAGGCCATCGACCGCCTTCGAGCCGCGCGAATCGCGGCTGCGATAGACCGCGACCTGCATCGGCCCGAGCGGTCCCAGGCCTTCCTCGCTGCCGAGTATGCGCAGATGTCCGGGCGCGCTGCATTGCGTGAGCGCGGCCACGGCGAGGCCGCTGTCGACCGCCGCGATCTGTCCGGCGAGACTCGAGCTGTGATAGACCACCTTGTAGCGTCGTCCCTGCTGCGCCAGCGAATGTATCGCGCTTTGCCGCGCGAGGCTCGTGCTTTCATACACGGCGATCGGCAGCGGATCGCGCCGCCATAACTCGAACTGCGGCGCGCCGACCCAGACCATCGGCTCGTGAAACAGCAGCGTGCCGCGCCGCGCGTGATCGCGCGAGATCAGCGCGAGGTCCAGGTCGCCGCTTGCCACGCGCGGAATCAGCGAAGTTGACTGCTCGCACGACAACTCGATCTCCACGCCGCTATGGCGCGGCGCGAAACGCTTCAGCACGGGGGTGAGGTACTTCTCCGCGTAGTCGTCGGGCACGCCGAGGCGCACGCGTCCGGTCAGCTGCTCGCCTTGCAGCGCGACCTGAGCTTGCGCGTGCAAGTCGAGAATGCGGCGCGCGTAGCCGAGCAAGGTCTGACCGTCGTGGGTGAGTTCGAGCGTGCGCGCGCCGCGTTCGATGAGCCGCAACCCGAGCGCGCTTTCGAGCTTCTTGAGCTGCATGCTCACCGCCGATTGCGAGCGGTTGACCTCGCCGGCCGCGCTCGACAACGAACCCGCATCGACCACTGCGACGAAGCACTTGAGCCAGTCGGTTTGCAGATCGCCTTGTTTCATCGTTTCGGCTACTTTCGATTTTCGAATGGATGCCAGATGAATTATGCGCTTTTCTGACAGGTCGATGCGGACCACACTGGCTGCATGAACACCAACCAGTACATTCAATCCGCGGCGGCCAGCTTTGCGAAGCCATCCGGCGCAGTCCCCTTCGTCTTCGGCTGTGTCTTGCTGGGCACGATCGGGCTCTTCGTGCATGAGGCGCACGCTGCTCCGCTGACGGCCACATGGTTTCGCTGCGTCTTCGGTCTGGCCGGCCTGACGCTCTGGCTCGCGCTGCGCGGTCAGACGCGCTTCCTGAGGCTTGGCAGACGAACGGGGCCGTGGGTTCTGACAGCCGGCTCGCTGATGGTGCTGAGCTGGGGCCTGTTCTTCACCGCCATCGAACACATTCCGACCGGCATGGCGATCGTGCTGTTCCATGTGCAACCGGTGTGGGTGCTGGCGCTCGGCGCGGTGTGCCTCGGTGAGCGCGTCGGCAGGCGGCGCGCCGGAGCGGTCGCGGTGGCGATGATCGGCCTCGTGCTCGCGACCGGCGTCATCGGGCACGGAGTGGACGGCGAGGGGTATTGGCTCGCGGTTGCATCGTGTCTGCTGGGCGCGTTCTGCATGGCCTGCGTGACGATCATCGCGCGCCGTCTGCGTGATCTGCCCGCCGGTACGCTTGCGTGGTGGCAATGCGCGATCGGCACGTTGACGCTGTGGATCTGGCCCATGCAGCACGGCTGGCCAGTATGGGGCGCGTCATGGCTCTGGCTCGCGGGGCTCGGCGTCATCCATACCAGCCTCGCCTATAGCTTGATGTACGGCGGCATGGCGCGGCTGCATACGGGACGCATCGCTGTTCTCCAGTTTGTTTATCCGGCGGTGGGCATCGTCGTCGACTGGCTGTTGCTGGATCAGCGTCTCGGTAGCGTGCAACTGGCAGGCGTGGTGTTGATGCTGATCGCGATCGGGCTTGCTGAACAGAAGCGTCGTCGCTTGAGCAACTAACTGTCCCCCGCGCATGCGCCTTTCGAATTGCATGCGCAGAGACGTTCGATATTCAGGCAAGCAGCGCAGCCATGCGATAACTCAAGCCTTCGCGTGTTGCTCGCGGCATTGCGCATTGAACACGCGCTTCGTGGAAGCCGGATTCTTCGCCAGCTTCGCAGCGGGACGTCGCGGACGCGAGACAAGTTCGCCGCCGCAGTTCGGACATAACCCGTTCAGCACATGATCCGCGCAGTCCTTGCAGAAGGTGCATTCGAACGAGCAGATGAGGGCATCGGCGGCATCGGGAGGCAGGTCCTTGTCGCAGCATTCGCAGCCGGGGCGCAATTCGAGCATCGTGAGTCTCCTTGGGATCGACACGCAAGTGAACGCCATGCGCGCATGCGATGGCCGTCGCCGAATCATAATCGCTGACCTTCATCGGCCGAGCATTCCCGGCGCGCGGTCTTATCCGCGAATGCCGCGCACCTTCGCGTGATACTGCGCGGCGATCGTGCCGACATCGCTTGCTTCTTCGAACCCCGCACGCTTCGCCGGACGCATCTCGCCTTGCTCGCGCACCTTGCCCGGCGCGCATGCGAAGCGCTCCCGGAACGCGCGATTGAAGGTCTTCTCGCTGCCGAAGCCCATCGCATACGCAATTTCCACGATGCGTTCGTGACGATGCCGCGGCGCGACCAGACGACGCATCGATTCGTCGAGCCGACGGTCGCGGATATGCCGCGCGACGCCGCCCGCCTGATCGAACAGGGCGTACAGCGCCGTGCGCGACACGCCCAGCGCGCCGCGCAGCGTGTCCGCGCCGAGCGTCGGATCGGAGAGGTTCTGCTCGATGTAGGACAAGGCCCGCGCACGCAGCATCGGCGCGAGCCGCGGATCGTCCTTCTTCACATCCAGACTCGTTTTCGGGATCAGGCACGCGCCGAGCAGTTCGAGCGTGGCTTCGGCGGCGAGCGCGGCCTGCGCGTCGTCCATGTCGGTCGCGAGCTTCGCCAGCGAACAGAGATGCGCGGCAATCATTCCGCCGATCGGATCGTGCGCGTCCCAGCACGCGCCATGCAGCCGCGCGCCAGCCGGCATGCGTCGATCCAGCGCCGCGCGCGGAATGCTGAGCGTGAGCATCGGCGCATCGCGGGCAATGCCGACGTTTTCCACCGCCATGTCGCGGATCGCGATGCTGTTGACCGGCACGCGCTGCTCGCCATCGACGGATTCGGACGTCAGCGCGCCGCCCAGCAGGCAATGCAGCAGGTAGTGATCGACGCCGCTCGTCGCGATGCGCCGCCGCGTGCGCCGGAACTGGACTTCGTCGCCGGCGCCGTGATGCGTCATCAGCAGCGCGCCGCCCAAGTCCCAGGTGCGGATCGAGGCCCGGAACGGCACGCTGCGCGGCCGATGGATCTCGTACATCGGCTTGAGGCTCTCGCGCCAGATCTCCTCGGCGGCCTGGGCGTCGAGGAACGCACTGTCGAAGTAGAGCGGTTGCGGCATGGAAAAGGTCCGCGGCGGAGGGGCCGGGGTCTCGTTACGTATTGAATTCTTTCAGGTTTTCCGGGTTATCGGCGGTTTTAAGCTGGAGCTTAAGTGGCGCAGTGACTCTCAAAGCTCGGCGCAAGACAGCTCCGGACGATTTGGGAAGATTTTGCGGACACTTTGTCCGACGCCGACAGTTTCGCTGGGAGATCATCGCGGATACACGAACTTGAATGAACCTGAGAGACAAACCGAAAGTCCCGAGCCGACGCGCCGATAACATCCATGCAAACACTTACCGCGCGTTCCTGCGAGCGCGTGGACAAATAATGAATTTTGACGGGGTATTGGATGAAAAAGACGGCTTGGACTGCCGTAACGGCGTTGTCATTTCTGCTTGCTGCCTGTGGCGGTGGCGGCGGAGGCGGGGATAGCAGCGCGGCAGCGCAGACCACGGGTGCGACGCAATCGAGCAAGGGCAGCGGCAGTAGCGGTGGTAACTCCACCCAGACGCCGGTCGCCACGCCCACCACCGCCCCCACGAAGGATGCGGCGGCCATCGCGCTGTACTCTCCGGCGGGCGCTGCGGCGGCCCCTGCGGTAGCCACGACAGGCGACATCGTCAACGATTCCTTCGCCTATATCAACGCGCGCCGCGCGGAACTGAATCTCGGAGCGCTCGGGTACGTGTCGGCGGTGGGCGTGGCGGCGGCGAATCACGCGCGCTACATGCAGGCGGCCGGCGCCATCGGCCACTATGAGACGGCGGGGCAACCGTATTTTTCGGGCGTGAAGCCTGCGGACCGCGTCGCGGCGGCCGGCTACACCACGAATTCGACGGGAGAAATCGCGGCGGGCTATGGCGGCGGCTTCCTGAATTCGACTCAGGCGATCGAAGCCCTGTTCGACGCCCCGTTCCATCGCTCGATCTTTTTGTTCGACACGACCAGCGTGGGCATCGGCCAGGTTCCGACGACCGATCCCACCCAATACGCGACCCTGGTTGCCGATTTCGTCGACTACGTCGCGGCGACGCCGGACAACCGGCTGATCGCCTACCCGTACGACGGCCAGACGAACGTGAAGCCCTCGTGGATCGCGAACGAAAGCCCGAACCCGATGGCGCGCGTCCCGCAATACATCATGAAGAGCGTCGGCTATCCGGTGACGCTGAATGCCTCGGGCAACGGCGCGTTTTCGGACGTGCGCTTCGCGATCACCGACGCGTCCGGCAACGCGGTGCCATGCGAGGAATCCGACAATTCCAACAACGATGATTCGACCCGCCTCGCGCTGTGCGTGCCGTACGCGCCGTTGGCGGCCAATTCGAAATACTTCGTGACAGTGACCGGTTCACTGACGAACACCTCGATCACCACGCCCACTGCGTTTTCCGTGAGCTGGTCATTCACGACCGGCGCGGCGCTCGCGGCGACGACAAAGGCGCAAGGCCGCTCGCGCCTGCCCATGGTGCTCGAATGACCAAGCGGCCGTTTCGGGGGTATCGACTTCATGTGCTTGCCATCATTGATCCGGAGGACGTTGCGGCGAAACAGGCGCGCGGAGCCGTCCGCAGGGGCGGACGCTTTCACCGCGACGCAGGTCACGGGACCGTCGTCGATTGAATATCGGGAATCGCACCGCGGCTATCTGCTGCGCGTGAGCGCCAATCACGCGGGGCGGTATGTGCTGATCGTCGAGGATCCGGTGGGCGGGGAGCCGTGTCCGCTGCGCGATCTGCACGAGCCGGAGGGCCGCTTCCCGCATGATGGCTTCGCCGATCTGGCCGCGGCCATTGCCGCCGTGCCGGCCGCGAAGGACGCCATCGACGATGGTCTCAGGCGACAGAAAGCTGCCTGAGCTTCCGTGCCGGCCGATGATTGCAGGAACCGAAACGGATCGGTCGATTTGTTGCTTATTCGACCCGTGTCGGACAAATAGGAGAGAATACCGTCGACGTTCGCTAACCAGGACCGTGCTGAGCAAAGATGCATTTTGCTTTGCGGCATTCGAGAAATCCTAATAGTGGCAATCGACAAACTCTCTCACCCGACCTTGAATCCACCGGCGGCGAAGCCGGAGATCTCAACGCCGAACATCATCGTCCTGTGCGGCACGCTGATCGCGCTGGTCATGATGGGCCTGTGCGCGCTGGTGCTTTATCAGGGCCGGGTCGACGCGCTGGACCGCGCGCGCGACACCTCGCGCAACCTGGCGCTGCTCGCCGAACGCGATATCGAACGTAACTTCGAGCTGTATGAGCTGTCGTTGCAGGCGGTGGTCGAAGGCGTCGAGCGGCCGGAAGTAGCTGCGTTGCCGCCGGCGCTACGCAACGACGTGCTGTTCGACCGCGCCGCGACCGCGCGCGACCTGGGTTCGCTGCTGGTGCTGGATGCGAACGGGACCATCGTCATCGATTCGAGCAGCGTCACGCCGCGCAAGGGCAACTTCGCCGACCGCAGTTACTTCACCGTGCAGCGCGACAACCCCAATGCCGGGCTGTACATCAGCAGCCCGTTCGCATCGCGGCTGCGCGGCGGCGCGCCGAGCATCGCGCTCAGCCGGCGGCTGAAGAATCCCGACGGCTCGTTCGCGGGCATCGCGATGATCACGATCAATCTCGATTATTTCCGGACTCTGTTCGCGGGCCTGTCGCTCGGACGGCATGGCGCCGTTTCGCTCATCAGCAAGGACGGTTTGATGATCATGCGTCAGCCGTTCGACTCGCAGGTGATCGGCCGCGACATTCGCGGCGCCGACACCTTCCGGCGCTTCCGGAACGCACCGGAAGGCAGCTTCAGCGAGACTTC
Organism: Caballeronia sp. LZ032; assembly: GCF_031451315.1. NCBI lineage: Bacteria > Pseudomonadati > Pseudomonadota > Betaproteobacteria > Burkholderiales > Burkholderiaceae > Caballeronia > Caballeronia sp. LZ032. The sequence goes on along the minus strand of NZ_JARUXP010000002.1, from coordinate 983,656 downwards.
GTCGATCGACGGCACGCGGCGGCTCTACTTCTACCGCAACTTTCCGAAGCTGCCACTCATCATCATGGTCGCCGAAGCGGAGGAAGACATCTATGCGGCGTGGACGCGGCGCGCGATCATCATCGGCTCGTCGATGGGCGCGCTCGCGATCGGCTTCATCACGCTGTCGTTCGTGCTGGCCGCGCAGTTCCGGCGGCGGATTCGCGCGGAGTCCGAGCTGCAATTGCTGGCGCGCACGGATGGCCTCACCGGGCTGCACAATCGCCGCACGCTGGGCGAGATCCTGGATCAGGAATGGCGGCGCGCGCGGCGTACCCGGAGTCTGTTCTCGCTGCTGTTCGTCGATATCGATCGCTTCAAGGCCTATAACGACGCCTACGGCCACCAGGCCGGCGACGACGCGCTCGCGGCCGTGGCGCGCTGCATCGGCGAGAACATCCGGCGGCCGCTCGATACGGCGGCGCGCTACGGGGGCGAAGAGTTCGTCGTCGTGCTGCCGGATACACCCGCCGACGGCGCCGCGCGCGTCGCCGAGCAGATTCGCAAGGCGATCAGCGATCTGTCGATCGAGCACGCGGGCAGCGAGTTCGGCCGGGTGACGGCGAGCATCGGGCTCGCGAGCTGGAAGCCGGAACGCGACGACGATGTCAGCGCGCTCATCCGTGCCGCCGACGAAGCGCTCTATGACGCGAAGGCGCGCGGGCGCAATCGCGTGATGCGGGCGAGTCCGGGCTGAGTGTCGGGCTGAACGTCGGGCCGTGATATCAGCAATGCGCGTGATCGAACGTTCGCACGGACGCGAGCGGGTCTAGACTTTGCACCGGGTTGGCGCATCTTCGCGATGCCCGACGCGCACAAAAAGAACAGCAAAGGACGATCGACATGAGGCCGGGGATTGTCTTCAGAGAACCAGCGACGCGCCGGCAAGCGGCGCGCCGGATGCCGCCGCAGCCGTCCGCCGGTCGTCGTGCCGGATGGCTCCAGTCGTGTCGCGACAAAGCCGAGTGGATTGTCGCCATCGCTGCGCTGCTCGTGCGCAAGCGCCCATTTGCCGAACGCGACATCCGATAGCTTGATGGATGTCGAAGGCCATCGGCTCTCACCTGCCGATGTCCCGAGGCACGTCCGTGTTCGTCCCTGCTGCACGCATCAGCATGCATCGGGACGTGCGAGGCACGATCGACGACCATCAAAACAAAACGACCAGCGCCATGCCATCAGACAGCAACCCAGACCGCAACACGGAAGTTCAGCCCGACGGCCTGAGCATCATCAGCGATGAAGCCGCGTTTCTTGCATTGAAGAGCGAGTGGGATGCGCTCTGGAGCGCCGTCGAGGGGCAGCACAACCAGGCCTTCGAGGTCTGCCGTCTGTGCTGGACGCGCGTGGCCGGTCCGCGTGGCCGGCGCTTGCATTGCATCGTGGTGCGTGAGCAAGGCGAACTGGTGCTCGTATGGCCGCTCGTCAGCCAGCGCCGCCTGTTGTGGAATGTCATCGAGCCGCTCACGCCGGGCACGGCCGAACATAGCGCGATCCTCGCCCGCAGCGATGCGCGCGCGGCCATCGACGCCGCCTGGCAAGCGGCGACCCGGCAATGTCGCGGCGATGTGTTCGCCTTGCCCTACGTCGGCCGCGACACACGGCTCGACCAGCTCGCGACGCGTCATCCGGGACTCGCCGAAACCACCACCGATGTCTGCGCCACGGCGCTGCTGCGCGCCGAGCCGGACTGGGACGCGTACCGTGATTCGCTCGGCAAGCTCTCGAAGAAGAAGCCTGCCGCGCTCGAACGGCGCCTGATGAAAGAGGGCGCGCTCGAGATCCGCGAGCTCGCCGGCGACGATACCGCCGCCCACGCGCAATGGGTCGACTGGATGCTTGCGCGCAAGCGCGAATGGGCCGAGCGCTCGGGCAAGAACGGACCCTGGCTGTACTCGAAGGAATATCGCAGCTTCCTCGTCGATCTGCTCGACGGCGCGCGTGCAACGCCGCTCGGCGTGATGTTCGTGATGACGCTCGACGGCGTGCCGCTGGTCGTCAACATCGTGGGACTGGCCGATACCTCGGCGAGCGGTCTGATCGCCGGTTTCGATCCGGCTTTCTCGCGCTTCTCCCCCGGCGCGATCATGATGGCGCACTGCGTGAAATGGTGCTGGGACCATCGGCTCAATCTCGACTTCGGCGTCGGCAAGGAAGAGTTCAAGGCGTACTGGAGCCGCGGCAACGTCGACTCGACGCGCAGCTATCAGATCGCGATCTCCGGCTGGGGCCGCTTTGCCTTCCACGCGAAACTGCTGTCGAAGAAGCTCAAGGAGTGGCGTGCGAATCGCGCGCGTCGCCATGTGGCTACCGTGCCGGCCAGCGGCAGCGGCGCTGAACATCCGGCAGCATGAAACAAGCCGCGGCGTGTGAGCGCCGCGGCTTGTATTGAATGTTTCGATGCAGCATGCAAAAAGGGCGGACATGAATCATGTCCGCCCTCGTCATTTCATGCCTTCATTCACGCAGTGGGAAGGAACCACTCCGACCGGCCCGGGCGCAACACGCGCTTGACAGCACGTGCCATCGACCACACCGACTTGTGACGCTCGATCACCAGTCGCGGCTTGAGCATCGGCTTGAAGCCGCAGAGAAAGCGGAACGTGCTGGCATTGGGAATGCCGTCGAAGTCGAAGATCAGATTGCGACGCTGCGCATCCTGAATGGCTTCCCAGATCAGCACGCTGATCGCGCCCGCGTGCGCGCCGGGATCGCGCGATGAGAGCAGGTAGTAGGCAGCGTGGGAATCGAAGGTCACGCCGATCGCGGCAACCAGCTTGCCGTTGGCATCGTAGGCGCCGAGCAGATAGCCCGCGTCGCGCTCGACGAATGCCTCGACGAGCCGGCGCATCAGCTGCGTGCCATAGACGTTCGTGCGGCTGCGTACTGCGAGGTTCGCTTCATAGAACGCGTTGAACTCTTCGGGCGATTCGATGCGCCGCGCCGTCAGAAACTTCTGTCCCGTGCGGATCAGGTTGCGCGTCTTGCCGTTCAGTCCTTTCCACAAGGCTTCGATGTCCCGGTCCGGCGCGAACTGCAAGGTATAGCGCGTGGCGACGGTGAAGCCGTTGAGTCCGAAGGCGAGCGCGTCTTCGATGCGCGGATCGAGGATCTGATAGAAGCTGTCGACCTCGGGAATCTGTGCGATCAGTTCCTCGGTGATGCTGATGCGATCGAGCATCGTGCGGGTCGTATCGCCGGTCGATGGCCTGAACGCCGGGCCGAGCGTGCGCGTGAGCGGCGGCATCTTCGACGTGGTCCACCATCCCTTGCGTTGCAGCGAGTAGGGCATTTCACCCACGACCTCGTTGCCGCGGCGGACGGTGGCCGCTTGCCAGTTGCCGTCGGTCGCGAGGTCGAGCCACCAGGGTTCATGGAAGATCGAGCGGGCGGGAAGCGGGTCGGCCATGACCGTTGCCGGCGCTTCGGCCTGGACCGGCTGCGCGGTCACCTGATCGACGCGTCCTGGCGTGGTTCGAAGATCGCTTTCGAAGTGGAACTTCCTGGATGAAGTCTTGTGTTTCGTCTCGAAGCTTGGGAATTTGCCGGCGAGTGTCGATTCCATACATTCAGGACCATTATCTAGTGTTGTACGGTTCGGAACAGGTCGATACGTCGTGTAGCGCTGTTCAAGGCAACATCGGGATGCGTGGCGAAGCGCTTCAGGCAAGGACACACCTCAATGATGTGCCGGCCGACGCCGATCCCGTGTCGATGCAGTAACTGCCAATGCATGCAAGGTGTTGCCAAATGTTATCTGCTGGTGCATGGATCGATTGTTGTCGAAGCCACACGTGGTAATCGTTCGCTGAAATTGCGGCGGCGTGTGAGCCGATCGGCCCAACGCATCACGAGATCGCGCGCCTGCTTAAAGGCCTGCTTGCTCATGTAGCCCGCTTGTCCCCAACGCGTGGCGAGGACGACGAACGACGCGCTGGCATAGGCCGCCCCCGCGCTCCACGAGGTCTTGTAACGCTGTTCGCCGGGCCCGAAGTCGAAGTCCAATTGACGTTCGAAAGCCCAGCGCACGCACTCATCGACGAGCACCGTTCCCGGCGATAACTTGCGGTGCGCGAGATCGTAGGTATTGGCGACGAGGCTGACCGTACCGCTGTCGATGGCGAGAATGTTCGCGGCAATGGCTTGTCCGTCGAGCGTGAGGACGAACAGGCGAAACCCGGTGTGCGCGCCTGCATCTGTCGTGAGCAACGCGTGCCAGAAGCGCTGGCTCGCTGCGGAGAACGTCCATTGACTGTGGGACGCTTTCTCTTCGGCCCACTTGCGCTTCTGCGCGACAAACCATTCGATCAGCGCAGGCAGGCGCGCATCCGTCGGCTCGATCATGTCGATCGCAAAGGCGCCGTGCTTCGCCAGGCGCCGCTTCAGATACTCGGGCGCATTGCGCTCCCGCGCGGGGCGCGAGCGGCAATATGCCACCCAGTCGCGCTCCTCGCGCAACGCGGCAAACGGCGTGACTTCATCGACTTCGCGACGCATCATCGCGTGCTGCTTCAGGCAGGCGTGCAGCGGTGAACTCTTGCGGATGCGCCACAGCTCGAACACGTCAGCGCGGCTCGTGCGCGCGGCATGTTCCCAGACGGCTCTGACGATGGCATCGGCGTCGGGTTCGGGCGCGACGAGGATATCGCTCGGCGACTGGTTGCGCGGCGCCAGCGGCTCGGCGAAGGTCCAGCAGCGCCGCGTCGACGTGAGCAGCGGCCACACCGCGACGAGTCGTCCGTCACGCCGCGCAACGACGCAATGCAGCGTGCGCGCGGTGCCGGCATGTTCGGCGAGCAGACTGCCGTGACAATATTCGAACGACTGGAAGTAGCGGCCTTGAGCGCGCTGCGACAGATCGATCCATTCGTCGCGCAGCTGCCGCAAGGTTTCGAGGTCGCGGCAGGCCTCGATGCTGAGCGTCCGGTCCGCCGCGCGGGTGAATCCGTCTGGAAGCGTACCGCCGTCATCCGATGTGCTGTTCATGTCTCCGGCCCCTTGAGTGATTCCCCTGCCGGACGCGCAAACGTAGCGTCCCGTGCGGAGTCATTGCACTTCTCGTTGTGCTTCTCTGCTTCGATGCGAGCAGATCGGCGACCAGTTTCACGTGCACGTCTGTACCGGAATATGCGCTGGAGCACATTCCTGACAATATGTAATAAAGCGCCGGAACAGGCCTGCGGTATAGGCGCGCGGTCGGGTCATCGAGCTTGCGAGGGCGGCGGCGATGTGCTTGCCGCGCAAGGAGTTCAGGGATGTGCGACGGCGGGGTGTTTGGGCCCCTTGATGACCGTATCGAGCCAGTCCGGGTCATTTGGCGTTGATCCACTGCTCGCCATGCAGGATCATCTTGCCTCGCTCCGCCCACGTGTTCCTCTTGCTGAGGAACGTATCGCCGTAGCGAGTGGCGGGGCACACGATGCCGGCCCATGCATCGACGACCCAGCAGCCGTGATAGTCCGTCAGTCCGACGTCGTCCAGGGCCTGACGGAGTTTCGCGCCGACCAGCGTGAAGGCACGACGGCCCTCGTAGTCCACCGCATGGATCGATGCCTGCACGCCGGCGCGTCGGAGGAGGCGCGCTGCGGCGCCGCTCATTTCGCCACAATTGCCGCAGCCCCCGATCATCGGAAGGACGAAATCGGGCGGCATGGTGCCCTACACGCATTCCTGCAGCGCGCCGACCATGTTGTTGGCGGTCAAGGCGCGCTGCACGCTGGCCGGATCGTCTGGACGGACCCTGTTGGCCGACTTGAAGCCGACCTTCCAGAACGGGTTGCGGACCACGGCAAACGCCCGGCGCGAATGGATCTCGTCCGGCTCCGCGCCCTCCTGCTCGTGGTCCAGCGGCGCACTCAGGTCCAGGTCGTGACAGACCTCCCGCCACTCCGGCAGATTCGTCAGGTTCTCCAGGGTCTGCAAGCGCGACTCGAGGGCCTCCGCTTCGACCTGTCAGCCGGGTCGAAGGCGCCGACGTCCTGCATCAGCGACGGACTCGCCTGTGTCTCGTCCTGTTCCGCAATCGTGGCCAGCGTGAGCTTTGGGAGCGCGGTTCGGAGCCTGACGGGGAAACGATATATGAGGCGTTCCTGTGCGGATGTTCGGAGCCGAGGGGGCGCGGTTGAAGATTCCAGGGAAGCGGGCGTTCCGCTGACTATCGGCAACAGAAATTGACGGCGGCCGCTCCGGCACAGGCTCCACGCCGCCCTCAAGCTGTTCCTCGAACGAATTGCGTGCCCGTTGAGCAATCGTTATACTGCGTCGGCGGTCTGGCCTGACCACTCTGATTGGCCTGACCAAAATGGAAACACTCCGGCAGCTGTTCGAAAGCAAGGCTTCGGTCATCGCACCGAGGCGCTCCCAAGGAGGCGTGCTCAAGATGATGTCGTTCCATCCGTCCTTCCCGCATTCGGGCCACGCCTGCCACACCCGCTTTCCCGCCTGCCGCGCATCCCGTCACCGCCGCTGAACATCGGCGCAGTTCGCTCAACAAGAACAGCAGGAGACAACGGTATGTTCCGCACAGGAATGCTGGCCACGGCCGCGCTGGCCGCTTGCATGCTCACTCAGGCCGCGCACGCACAAGTCGCCACCGGCGACACATCGCAGAAAAAGATCGCGCTCTCCAACAGCTTCGCCGGCAATGCGTGGCGCCAGTCCATGCTCAAGAGCTGGAACGCCGTGTCGCAGCAGGCGGTGACGGAGAAGAAGGTCGCCGCCGCGCCCGCCTTCACGACCGCCGAGAATCAGGTCACCGAGCAGGCGCAGCAGGTCCAGAACCTCATCCTGCAGGGCTATAACGCGATCGTCATCGACGCCGTTTCGCCCACCGCGCTCAACGGCACCATCAAGAAGGCCTGCGCGGCGGGCGTGGTGGTCGTGTCGTTCGACGGCATCGTCGACGAGCCCTGCGCGTATCGCGTGAACTTCGACTTCAAGGGCTGGGCCGAGCAGGGCGTCGAGTATCTGGCCGGGCGGCTGAACGGCAAGGGCAACATCCTGGAAGTGCGCGGCGTGGCGGGCATTTCCGTCGATAACCTGATGCACGAAGGCGTCCTCGAAGGGCTCAAGAAGCATCCGGGCATGAAGCTGGTCGGCTCCGTCAATGGCGACTGGACGCAGTCGGTCGCGCAGAAGGCCGTCGCGGGCATCCTGCCGACGCTCCCCCAGGTGGACGGCGTCGCGACCGAAGGCGAGATGTCGTTCGGCATCGCGCAGGCCTTCAAGGCGGCCAACCGTCCCGCGCCGCCGATGATCATCGGCAGCACCTATCCCGAACTCCAGTGGTGGAACGAGCAGACGAAGAGCGGCTACCAGTCGCGTTCGCTGTCGAATCCGCCGGGCGCGGTGAGCTTCGCGTTCTGGGTCGCGCAGCAAGTGCTGGCGGGCAAGAAGCTGCCGAAGGACGTGACCATCAACGTGCCGCTGCTCGCCATCTCGCAGCAGCAACTGCCCGCGACGCTCGCGGCCACGCCGCCGGGCGGCATCGCCGACGTGACCTACACGCTGCCGCAGACGGTCGCGCTGCTCGACAAGAAATAACTGCCCGCAAGGAGTGTGTGGATGAATGACGCGCTGATTCGCTTCGAAGGCATCGGCAAGACGTTCGGCCGGGTGCGCGCGCTGGAAGGCGTGGACTTCGCGTTCGAGCGCGGCGAATGCGTGGGCATCGCCGGACACAACGGCGCAGGCAAGTCGACGCTGATGGCCGTGCTCGCGGGCGTCTATCCGCCGACGCACGGCCGCATCGAGGTGGACGGACAGGCCGCGCCGCACTACGACGCCAACGCGGCGCGCGCGGCGGGCGTGCGCTGCGTGTTCCAGGAACTGTCGCTGTGCGCGAACCTGACGGTGGCCGAGAACATGTGCATCGTGCATCCACAGTTGCACGGACGCGGCTGGCGGCGCCGCGCGACGGCGCTGATGCGCGAGACGCTGGAAGCCATCTTTCCGGGCAATGGCCTGAAGGGCAACGAACTCGTCTCCGACCTGACGCTCACGCAGCAACAGATGGTGGAGATCGCGCGCGGTTTCACGGTGACGGATACGCCGGTGCGGCTCGTGATTCTCGACGAACCCACGTCCTCGCTCGACGCCCACACCGCCGACCAGCTGCTCGCCTTCGTGCGCCAGGCGGCGGAGCGCGGCATCACGTGCGTGCTGATCACGCACATGCTGGGCGAGATCGAACGCGTGGCCGACCGGGTCGTGGTGATGCGCGACGGCGGCATCGTCAGCGTGTTGCCGCGCGAGGCGACGAGCCGTGCGTCGATCATCCAGGCGATGGGTCAGCATCTCGAAGCCGAACGCACGCCCGCCGCGCAACGCGCGCGTGCCGTGCGTGAGGCCGGGCCGCAGTTCCACTGGAAGGTCGGCGCGCGCAGGCACACGGCGATCGAGGCGGCGCGTGGCGAGATCGTCGGCTTCGCGGGGCTGGCGGGGCAGGGGCAGACCGAGGCGCTGCTGTCCATCTACACGGCCGCGACGGGTCATGGCGCGGCGCGCGCAAAAGTCGCGTTCGTCGCGGGCGACCGTGGCCGCGACGGCGTGTTCCCGGTCTGGTCGATTGCCGGCAATCTTGACCTGCGCTGGCTGCTCGGCGGCGCGCGCAGGAAACGCGGTTTGATCGACTTCGCGGCGGCGCGCGCGGTGGTGGAGGCATGGCGCACGAAGATCGGCATACGCGGCGCGTCGATGAGCGCGGGCATCCTGTCGCTATCGGGCGGCAACCAGCAGAAGGTGCTGTTCGCGCGCGCGCTCGCCTCGGACGCCGATCTCATCCTGATGGACGATCCCACGCGCGGCGTCGATGTCGGCACCAAGCGCGACATCTATCAACTCGTGCACGACGAAGCCGCGAAGGGCCGCACCTTCGTCTGGTACACGACCGAGAACGAAGAGCTGTCGCACTGCGACCGCACCTATGTGTTCCGCTCATCGGCGGTCACACGGATCCTGCACGCCGACGAATGCACGGAAGAAGCGCTGCTCGCCGCCAGTTTCCAGGAGCACGCCGCATGAGTCTCGCCATTGCTCAAGGGCGTTTGCGCGCTGCGTTGCCCGCCATCTCACTGATCGCCGTGCTGGTGCCGATCCTCGTCATGCAGCCCGCGGTGATGAGCTACTTCGGCTCGAACCTGCTGTTGAATCTCGCGGTGCCCATCGTGCTTGCGACGCTCGCGCAACTCGCGATCATCACCGTGAACGATCTCGATCTCTCGATCGGTCCGTTCGTGAGCCTGGTCGCCTGCATCGGCGCGACGCTGCTCGTGAAGCAGCCGTGGCTCGGCGTGTTGGCGCTGGCCGGCTGCGTGCTCGCGTATGCCGCCGTCGGCGCGCTGATCGAACTTCGGCAGATCCCGTCGATCGTCGTCACGCTCGGGCTTTCGTTCGTGTGGAGCGGTCTTGCCATCGTGCTGCTGCCGTCGCCGGGCGGCACGAGTCCCGCGTGGCTCGGCACGGCCATGAGCTATCAGACGCCGTGGATCGCCGCGCCCATCGTCTGGTCCGTGCTGATCGCGGCCATCGGCCATCTGCTGCTGATGCGCACCTCCGCGGGCGTGCGGATTCGCGGCGCGGGCGGCAATCCGCGCGCGATGCGCCGCTTCGGCTGGTCGCTGGTGCGCAGCAAGGCGACGCTGTACGGCGTGGCGGGCTGCTTCGGCGTGCTGTCAGGGTTGTCGCTGCTCGGCCTCACCACGTCCGCCGACGCCAATCTCGCCCTGCGCTACACGCTGCTCTCGATCGCGGCGGTGATCCTCGGCGGCGGCGAGTTCGTCGGCGGACGCGTGAGCGTGATCGGCGCGGTGCTCGGCGCGATCACGCTGACCCTGGCCGCGTCGTTCCTCGCCTTCCTCAACATCTCGGCGGACTGGCAGGTCGGCATGCAGGGCGCGATCCTGATCGTCGTGCTGTCGCTGCGCGTGCTGCTGCAACGAGGAGAACGCCGATGAATCCGCAATCCTCCAGCGACGCCGTCGCCACCTCCGCGCAAAGCGGCTGGGCGCGGCTGCGCAACATCCAGGCGCCCTGGGCGTGGTCGTTCGTGGGCGCGGTGCTGGTGTGGATCGCCATCGCCGGGATCTTCGGGCTGGGCATTGCGGGCAATGTCGCGCAGACGGCGCTCACCTACGGCGTGTTCATGGTGCTGGTCGGGCTCGGGCAGATGCTCGTCATCACCTCGGGCGTCGGCAACATCGACCTGTCCGTGCCTTCGACCATTGCGCTCGCGGGCGTCGTCGGCATGCACGCGATGCACGCCGACAACGCCCAGATCGCCACCGGCGTCGCGGCCGCGCTCGGCGTGGGCGTCGTGGTGGGCATCGCCAACTATGCGTTGATCCGCCTGCTGCGCATTCCGCCGATCATCGCGACGCTGTCTTCGAGCTTCATCATCCAGTCGGTCGCGATCACGCAGGGCCGCCAGCTCCCGCCGCCGCCGCCCGCGCTCGGGGCGTTCGCGACGGGCCGTCTGCTCGACGTGCCCTATATCGCGCTCGTGGCGCTGGCGTTGTCTCTCGCGCTTGCCGTGCTGCTGCATCGCGCGGTGTACGGACGCCGGCTTTCGGCCATCGGCCAGAACGCGCGCGCCGCGTGGCTCGCCGGCGTGAACGTGCATCGCACGCGCTGCCTCGCCTACGTGCTGTCGTCGATGATCGCGGCGCTCGCGGCGCTGCTGCTCGCGGCGGTGTCGGGCGGCGCGTCGCTCGACATGGGCGTCGAGTACATGCTGATCTCGATCGCCGTGGTCGTGATCGGCGGCACGCTCGTGACCGGCGGCAAGGCGAGCATCGCGGGCGTGTGGGGCGCGTCGATGTTCCTGTTCCTGACCAACGCCGTGCTCAACGCCGTGGGCGCGGACGCGGGCGTGCGCTCGATCGTCTATGGCGTGCTCATCATCGCGGTGACGGTCGCGGCGGGCGGCAAGGCGCTGCGCTGAACCGCACAGCTTGAGAAACCCAACCGGACGAGGAGACATGAAAGCCAGCGATATCGAAGTCCATGACCCGCGCTTCAGACTGCTGCTGCAGCCGAACGCGTTCCTGAGCAAGCTGACGGACCAGTGTCTGTGGGCCGAAGGCCCGGTGTATTTCCCGGCTTCGGACCTGCTCATCTGGAGCGACATCCCGAACAACCGCATGCTGCGCTGGGCGCCCGGCATGGGCGTGGGCGTGTATCGCGCGCCGTCGAACTACAGCAACGGCAACACGCGCGACCGCGAAGGACGGCTCGTCAGTTGCGAGCACGGCGCAAGGCGCGTCACACGCACTGAGCACGACGGCAGCGTGACCGTGCTGGCCGACAAGTTCGAAGGCAAGCGGCTCAATTCGCCCAATGACGTGATCGTCGATTCGCGCGGCGAAATCTGGTTCACGGATCCCGACTACGGCATTCTCAGCGACTATGAAGGCTATCGCGCGGACAGCGAGATCGGGCGCTGCAACGTGTATCGCGTGACGGAGGACGGGCAGGTGCGGATTGCCTGCGACGACTTCGTGAAGCCCAACGGCCTCGCGTTCTCGCCCGACGAGACGAAGCTGTATGTGGCGGACTCCGGTGCCTCGCACGACGACGCAGCGCCCCGTCATATCCGCGTATTCGACGTCGCAGCGGACGGCGCGTTGCGCAACGGCCGCGTGTTCATCGAGATGCAGAGCGGCGTGCCCGACGGCATGCGCCTCGACGAACACGGCAACGTCTGGACCAGCGCCGATGACGGCGTGCACTGCTACGCCCCCGACGGCACGCTGCTCGGCAAGATCCTGATCCCCGAAGTGGTGGCGAATCTCACCTTCGGCGGATTCAACCGCAACCGGCTGTTCATTGCCGCGACCTCGTCCGTCTACTCGCTGCACGTGGGCGTGCGAGGCGCGGGCCGCTGAGCGGCAAGCACAACCACAGGAGACTCAGCATGCATCTGCATCGACTGGCCGCGGGCCTGCTCATGACGGCACTGTCGGCATCCGCGTTCGCGCAGGTTGCCAGCGGCGACACCTCGGCGATGAAGATCGCCCTGTCCAACAACTATGCCGGCAACAGCTGGCGCCAGCAGATGCTCAAGAGCTGGTCCAATGTCGCCGATCCGGCGGTCAAGCAGAAGGTGGTCGCGGCGGCGCCGAGCTTCACCACCGCCGAGAGCCAGGCCACCGAACAGGTGCAGCAGATCCAGAACCTGATCCTGCAGGGCTACAAGGCGATCGCAGTGGACGCGGTCTCGCCGACGGCGCTCAACGGCGTCATCAAGCAGGCGTGCGGCGCGGGCGTGACCATCGTGTCGTTCGACGGCATCGCGACCGAACCGTGTGCGTATCGCATCGCCGTGGACTTCCAGGGCATGGGGCGCATGCAGGTCGATTACCTCGCCAAACGCCTCAACGGCAAGGGCAACCTGCTGGAGATCCGCGGGCTGGCCGGGGTGTCGGTGGATGACGAGATCCATCAGGGCATCGTCGACGAGCTGAAGAAGTACCCGGACATGAAGATCGTCGGGTCGGTGCATGGCGACTGGACGCAAACGGTCGCGCAGAAGCAGGTGGCGGGCATCCTGCCGACACTGCCAAAGATCGACGCGGTCGTCACGCAGGGCGGCGACGGCTTCGGCGCGGCGCAGGCGCTCAAGGCGGCCGGCCGTCCGACGCCGATCATCATCCTCGGCAACCGGCAGGAAGAACTCGCGTGGTGGGCCGAGCAGAAGAAGAGCGGCTATCAGACGATGTCGGTGACCATTCCGCCGGGGGCGTCGTCGTTTGCGTTCTGGGTCACGCAGCAGATTCTCGCCGGCAAGAAAGTGCCGCACGACATCCGCATGCCGGTGCTCGAAGTCAAGCCTGGCGAGCTCGATGCCGTGCTCGCGAAGACGCCGGCCGGCGCGCTCGCGAACAAGGAATACACGCGCGAGGAGGTGGTCGCGGTGGTGGACGGCAAGAAGTAGTCCGCCGCGTGCGGTTCGATGTGCGTGACGAAGGAACGTGACGTAACGTAACGTCGGGCACTTCGGGGGCGGCTAAAACCCGCTCCCGCTTGACCAGACGGCCTCAGCGCAGGTTGGCACGGGCTCTGCATGGTGAAAGGCGGCGCTTCATGTGCCGAAAAAAAACCATACGCTGAGACCAACCCAACATGACTGCCGAACTCACTTTCGCCGATACCGCCGCGCGCCCGAGCCAGATCGACGCGCGTTACGCGTTGCGCCATCCGCTGCAGATGGCGCTTTGTCTGCGCGGGCTGGTGGCCCGCCGGGACTTTCTGGTGGCCGGGTTCGAAGGCGGCCAGATTGTCACGCAACTCCTCGATGTCGATTCCCGCAGGGCCCGCTTCGTGTTCGACTACGGCGGCGCGCGCAGCGACAACGCCGCGCTGGCCGCTGCCGACAGCCTCACGTTTCGCAGCCATCCGGGCGGCATCCGCACGGAGTTCGACACGGGCCGCGCGACGCCGGTGAGCTTCGAGGGCCGCCCGGCCTTCGAAGCCGCATTTCCCGCACTGCTGTATTTCGTCCAGCGGCGCGAGTTTCATCGCGTGGAGACGCCGGTGGGCGAACCGTTCGTCGCGAGCGGCATCGATGCGGAAGGCGATCCGTTCGATCTCGACCTGCAGGACATGTCGCTCGGCGGCATTGCGTTGCGAACCTCCGACGCACGCTTTGCAACGCTGCCGCGCGGGACTGTCTGGAACGACGTCACGCTGCAAATGGGCGCGTTCAGCCTGGTGACGGTCAATCTCGAAATCGTCGCGCCGCGTCAGAGCATCACGCCTTCCGGCCAAACGCGCACCGTGCTCGGCTGCCGGTTCATCGAACTCTCTGGTCGCGCGGAACGCACGTTGCAGAGGGTCATTACGCAACTCGAAAGCCGTAATCTGCGCACGGCAGGGCGTTGATCCGCCTGTGCGCCGCTGGCTTCGTGGGGACGAGCCACGGTGCATTCAAGTTTTATACGAGCGCTGCAAGCCGTCGGTTTGCGGCCCTTTTCTGCGTTCCGACTTCTTCTCCCACTTGGCCGATTTGAAATGACATGCGGCTGAAAATCTGCTGGATTAATACCGGTCTTTACCGTGTATTACCAAAGTGACGCAATGGTGATTTTCTGGATCCGCAATAACACCCGTGTCACGGCTATTTTCAATATTTGGGATGAAGGTCGCGTTCCGAAGCAATTCTCCGAAGTTATCCCGCTATAAATTAATATCATTAACGGCGGCGGAGATTGGCATCGTAGACTGCGCAACGCGGGCCGGGGGTGATCGCGTCATTTTCCAGCTGTCTCGAATGAATTTCCAAAAGAAATGAATCAGCCGCGCCGTCGCGGACTCCGAATTGGAATCCTCGATCGAAATGCCCGGTAAAGCCGGCGCCTATGCGAAAATTTCGAATTCCTTTGTTTCCCTGTCATTTATCTTGCTCACGGTTTAACCGCCGTGGCAACCCGCGCTCGAACGTTTAATATGCAAACGGGTTAAGTGTTTTATAAATGGGCATTAAGTATTTTCTGAATTGGTCAGCGAAATAAACGCTGAATACGATTTTAGATTCAGGACTCGCCAAAAAATATCAAGTGGCGATCCAGCCCCATGAAAATCTCGCGAAATCGACATCTCTGTGCGTCGTGAGGTGCGCCGGCACTGCCGGTTTCATGCAAGGGTCAGGCAGGGATGCCGAATCAAAAAAGCGGTACGCGAACAGGCTTTTCGCATCAGGGGAGAAGAGTATGAACAAGTTCAGCGACATGGCGACGTTCGTGGCCGTTGTGGAAGCGGCAAGTATTTCCGAGGCCGCACGGCGGCTTGGCGCCACCAAGTCGATCGTGAGCGAGCGCATCACCCAGCTCGAACGCTATCTCGGTTGCGCATTGCTCGAACGGGGCCGGCCGCTGCGGACGACTGAGCCGGGCCTCGTGTTCTACAAGAGCGCGGTGCAGATCCTGGAGGAAGTCGAGTTCGCGGAAGAGTCGGTGCGCGATAGCCAGTCAAGCCTGCGCGGCGCGCTGCGGATCGTGGTGCCGACCAGCCTGCTGGCGTCGCACTTCGGGCCGGTCCTCACGACCTTCGCGGCAAGGCATCCCGATCTGTACCTCGACGTGGAAGCGCAGAACCGCATCGGCAACGTGCAGGACGGACAGTACGACGTCGCGATCCGGACCGGCGAGCTCCCGGATTCCCGGCTGGTAGCCCGCACGATCACGGCCAATCACACGCTGGTGTGCGCGAGTCCGGCGTATCTCGAACGGCGCGGCACGCCGACGCATCCCGGCGACCTGATTCATCACGACGGCCTCAACAACTGCAACTTCGAACCCAACGGCATGTGGAGCCTGATGATGGACGGCAAGTACCGCTCGTTCCGCATCGGCAGGCGCATGCGCGCCGACTCGGGCGCCGTCCTGCTGGAAGCGGTGCGCGCCGGGCTCGGACTCGCGATCCTGCCGACCTTCGTCGCGGCGGATGCCATCCTGGCGGGCGACGTGGTGCCGGTGCTGCAGGACTACGCGCCGTGCGGCGGTCGGATTTCGGCGGTGTATCGCAAGACGGTAGGCACGCCGCCGCGCATCAAGGTGCTCGTCGATCATCTGATCGAGGAGGTTGGCGAACCCGCCCGCTGGGACACGCAACTGATCAACTCGGGCCTCGTGCGGATTCAGGCGCGCAACACATAACTACTGTCCGGCGGAAGTCTTGAGCAATGAGCCGTGAGCTCCACAATCTGTACCGTGAGGCGGGCGGCAGCATTGCCGAAAGTCAGCGGGTCGTGGTGCGGGAAGGGTCGGTCGAGTTGCGGCTCGACGATGCCGGCGACGACGAAGTCATGCTCCAGCGTGTGCTCACGCGGCGCGACGGCAGCGTCGTCGTGCAGCTGTTGCCGGTGTCCGGGGTGGCGGAACTGATCGAATTCCGCGAGCGCGATCCGTACAGGGAAATGCTCGCGCAACGCTACCGCACCTGTCTCGACGCCATTGCCCACCGCGCGCATCCGCACGGCGCGGCGCACCATCCGGCGCACGTGTCCGAATGCACGAGCGAACTCGACGTGTCGCGACTCATGCGCGCGGTGTGCCGGCGCCACGGCGGCACGTTCGCCCTGTTCCACTGGCTCGCGGCCACGCCGGGTTCGGCGCCCGGCCGCGCCACCTACGATACCCATGTGATCCTGGCGGCGTGTTCGCCGGGCTGGCTGCAGACCTATGTGCGCCGCGTCGTGACGGACCCGGTGCTGGAATATGCGAGGAACGAGCATTTTCCGGTGCGCGGCCTCGGCACGTTCGCCGGGTCGGGCGGTTCCTGGCTGGGCGCCGAGGCCCATCAGCACGGACTGCTCAACCACGTCTTCTTTCCCGCCAATCGCGGCGGCGGCAACGGCCGCGTGTTCGGCCTTCTGCACGTCGGATCCGATGCGCCCGCGCCGCAAGGCGAGGAGCGGATCTGGCAGGGTCAACGCGAACTGCGCGGCCTGGCTGAGGAACTGCTCGACTGGCCGTCGATCCGTTTCAGCCGCACGGCGACCTTGCAGTACGGGCTCAGCGACTCCGAGCGCATCATCCTCGAGTGGATCCGGCGCGGCGGCGACGCGCGCCATGCCGCCGCCGATCTTTCCGTGACGCAGCGGCAGGTCTATCGGCTGTACAAATCGATCAAGAAGAAGCTTGGACTCGACGACATCCGCGCCTGCGCCCGCATGGCCGCCGACGTGGGCCTGCTCGGACGGTTCCGCTGAGCGGGCATGCTTCAGCCCGTGCGTCTTCCCTTGCGCGCGCGCGGTACGCCTTCGGGCTCGCCCCAGATGAGCGAGGGCATGCCCTTGAGCGCCGCATCGACGCGCTCGCACCACGCGCGCCGCAAGTTGCGCGGATAGTCGTGATGCTGGTCCAGCGAGGTGAACCGGTCCACGCGATAGGTGTCGCGCTCGTAAGCCAGCAGATCGAGCGGATAGGCCACCGAGAGATTCGCGCGCAGGGTTGCATCCATCGAGAGCAGCGCGCACTTGGCGGCTTCGTCGAGGGACAGCGCGCGCCGCGTGAACGCCCAGTCGAGCAGCGGACGGCCATGGCGCGACTCGCCGATCTGCAGATACGGCATCGCGGCCGACGCGCACACCGTGTTGCCGCTCGGATAGATCATGAAGAGCTGCGGGTCGGGTGGTGCGGCGGGCTCGCCGGCGGCGGGTGAACGGGCGGGCGGCGTCGCGGCATGCGTGCGGATCTGGCCGCCGAGAATGAAGCTGCAGTTGAAGTCGAGCTCGAACGCCTCCAGTGCCGACGTCTCGCGCCGATGCACGGCGCGCACGGCATCGGCGACCATGCCGGCAGCCGCGCGCAGCGTCGGCGCCGTCAACAGGGACGTGCTGCCGTTGTCGCAGGCGTCCTTCAGCAGGTCGACGACCGCCTGGGTCTGCGCCAGACTGCCCGCGCCGAGCAGCACCAGCACGCGCTCGCCGGGCGTTTCGAACACGGTCATCTTGCGCGCCTCGGCGACCTCCTCGACGCCCGCGCTGACGCGCGTGTCCGAGAGAAACACGAGGCCGTCGTCCACGCTGATCGCCACACAGTAGGTCATGAAATCTCCTTGAGGACGTTCACTGGAGATCGCCGCGCGTGCGGAACTCGAGGTAACGCAGCAGCGAGCCCACGGTGTGCATCAGTTCCGGCGTGAGCCGCGCGGGCGGCAACGCCTGCTCGGCCTGCCAGCCGCCGCCGGCGGCCAGGGCGCGGGCGAGTTCGATCCAGCGCGACAGTTCCGCCGGGACACCACGTACGTCCGCCGTCGCCTCGATGTTCCGCGAGGACGGCGAAGGCGAAGGCGACGCGGGCGCCTCGCCCTCATACGGATGCAGTGCGCCGAAGTGGCTGTCGTAGTGCATCGCGCCGTCGTCCAGGCTGGCTGTGCGCGAGTACTCGGACTTGCGCCCGCCCGAGCGCTCGGCGAACAGCGGCGCGCCGAACTCCGACAGACCGGGCATACCCATCGGATCGTCCGGGCCGCTGAGCAGCGTGCGGTTCACGCCGTCCTGCTGCGCGAACAGCAGCAGCGGGTCGGAAGGCAGATCCAGCAGGTCCGGCAGGGCCGTGCCGGTCAGGCTGGTCAGCGTGCTGTCCTTGGCCGTGGCATCGGTTTCCGCGGCGGGGGCAGCCGGCGCGAGATTCCAGTTGGCCGGAGCGGCGTCGCTGGCGAGCAGCGTGTACGGGCCCACCGCGATGCGATCGCCCGGCGCGATGCCCGCCCGTTCGCCCGCCGCGAGCGGCCGGTCGTTCAGCGCCACGCTCGCAGCGGGCCCCAGGTTCTCGATATGCCAGCCGTCGTCGTGGTGCAGCACCGCGTGCCGCTCGATGACCCGCGAGGCTTCGTCGGGCAGGATCAGCAGGTTGCCGTCCGCCCGGCCGATGCCCGCGCCGTCGGCGTCGCAGGTCGCGCTCAGGCGGGACGTCAGGATCTTGTTGTCGTACGCAATGGCGGTCAGTCTGAGAGGTCGCATGAGGGACTCGCTATCAGTGGTGCTGTGGTGCAAGGCGTTCACGACGGACATGCGAAGGCCTTCATCTGCGGCAGGAAGAACGGGTCGTATGCGCTGTTGCTGCGAATCGTCATCGACAGCTTGTGACCGTCCACCGTGAAGGTGGCGACAAAGCCGTCCGCGTTGCCGTTGGTCACGATGCTCGCCTGATCGAACAGGTGTTGCAGCGCCCACGGACCCTGCGCGCGGATGCCCGACGCGCCCGACGGCGTCACCACCTGCAGGCTGACCACTTCGCTGCGCGATCCGGGCCACTGCATGTTGACGGGGATCTGAGGGCCATGCGCGTAACGCATGCTCTGCCCGCCGACGTCGAGCACGAACTCCGTGATCGCGGGATCGAGGTCGAGCGGCGTGATCGAAAAGCCATACGACATCGAAGCCGCGTTGCCCGCGAAGAACACGTTGCGGATGATCGACGCATTGCGGAACGACGCCGCGAAGCCGCCGCCCGGATCGGAGTTGAACGACGCCGTGTCCGCGCTCGTCGTCATGCCGTGCGTCAGGTTCTTCTGATAGAAGTCGTCCATCAGTCCGCCTGGCGAGAACATCCGCGAAAAGTCGCTGCTCGCCACGTCATGGTTCGAATTGCGCGCGAACGGATAGCGTCCCGCGATGGTCTGCGCGCACACCGCGCCCACGCTGGAGTAGGCGCTCTTGCGCAGGTCGCGCTTCATCATGCCGTTGACCTGCGCCTCGCCGGTCTTTGAGACGTCGTTGACGATCCCCTGCATCTGCGACGGCATGCGTCCCGCCTCGGCCTTCAGCCGGTTGAACACATCGGTCTGGGGCGGCGGGTTGTTGCTGTCCACCGCGCCGTTCACCGACACCAGATACTGATACAGCCCGTCGATGGTCTTCAGCACGTCGTCGATCGGCGCCGGGCCCTTGTCGTTCACGTCGCCGGTGAGCACCAGATGCCTGAGCGACGCGAAATGATCGTCGACGATGCTCTCGGGCCGCTCGCCGGAACTTCTGCTCGTGGGCGACGATTCGTCGCCGAACATCTGCGCGAGCGACCTGCGCGCCTCGCCGATGCGCTCGGCAATGCGTCCGGTATCGCGCCGGACCTGCGCGCCGTGGCCGTCCAGCAGATCGGTCTGGCGGGCCACTGCCGTGAAGAACAGCTTGAGCGGCGAGTCGCGCGAGGACAGCGTGCGGGCAATCTGCATGCTCTGCACCAGCGACTGGCTCGGCACGACCTTGATGTCGCCGAGATAGTCGTCCCAGGTCTGGATGAAGTCGCCGAAGTACTGGCGCTTGACCGCGTCGATCAACTGGCGGCGCGAATCGCCGCTCTCCTGGCCGGCGGCGTCGGCGGGCACGCCGAGCACCCAGTGATCCTCGCGGCGCATCTGCTCGACCGCATCGTCGATGTCCTTGTTGATGTGCTCCCAGTAGCCGCTCGCGGTGAACAGCGCGGGCACGCCTTCGGTGATGGGCCGGCCGCTCTTGCGGGTCAGCACGAGGCTCGCTTCCGGACCGCCGGCGGAGGCGATCGAAATGGCCGGCGCCTTGATGGCGTCCATCTCCTTGCGGCGCAGGTAGTGGTAGGTGCGCTGCGCGAACGGCATTTGCAGCAGGCGGCTGCGCACGGTGCTCACGAGCGTGTTGTCGACCGGGAACGGCGAGGCGAGCGGTCCAAGTGCGACGAGATCCGCGAGCTGGCCGTCGATCAGCGAACGCGCCTCCTTCGTCGTGTTGCCCGGCAGCGCGCGGTTGACGTTCAGCTGCAGCCAGGCGGCGAGGAATTCGGGATCCCAGGTCTTCTGGTCGTAGAGCATCAGATAGGCCTTCAGCGCGTCGTAGGTGAATTCCAGGTCGGCGGGCGGCGCGCCCGCGAGGATGTCGTGAATGCGCACCGAGACCACCGGCAGCAGCTTCTCCCGCAAGGTCTTCCGATAGAGATCGCCGGTTGCATCGACGATCTTGTCGCCCTGGTACAGCCCCATGCGGTGACTCAGCGTCGAAGGATTCTCGACGTCGATGGCCGGACTCTCCGGCAACGCGCGTTCCATTTCGAGCAGCGGCGCGAGCGCGGTGACATCGCCGGGGGGCACTTCCAGCGGCGCGCCGCTGTAGTGATCGAGATCGGCCGTGTGCCCGGCGACATCGCGCAGGAAGGTCCGGTTGGACAGATAACTGTTGGTCCAGAGCGCGGCCAGCACGGTCAGCGCCAGGCCGGTGGCGAGCAGCGCCCCGCCGTGCATCAGCATGCGCCTGACGGTCTGCGCGCGGTTCCGGCCGGCCCACGCGCTTTCCTCCAGCAACACGTCCGGCAGCAGCCGCGCGAGGAACGTGCTGCCGTGGCGCGGCGCCAGCGCCGGCATGGCCTGATCCGCCGCCAGCCCCAGCCGTTCGCGCCGTTCGCCGAGCACCAGGTCGAGCGGCTTGCCGCCTTGCTGCGCGCTGGTGAAGTAGACGCCGCGTACCGCGAGATTCGTTTCGTATTTCGAGTGACGCGACAGTTCCCCATACCACAACGCAAGCCGTGGCCTGAGCGCGGCGAACTGCTGCGGAAACAGATAGATGTCCTGGCGCCTGCGCACGTCGGGTTCGCGGGCGAGGGTATCGGCGAGGCCATCGTTCAGGCGGTCGACCAGCGCCGCGAGTCCGCTTTCGAAGGCGACGTCCGGCGCCGCGCCCGTATCGGCGGGACGCGTCCAGCCCCACACCTGCGCGCGCGCTTCGTTCGTCAAGGCGCCGAAGGTTTCGGCGAAGCCCGCGAGACGGTCCATCTTGGTCACGACCAGATACACCGGCAACACGATCCCGGCTTCTTCCTGCATGCGCTGGAGACGCGCGCGATGCCGGGCGATCAGCTCCAGACAGTGACGTTCGTCCGCGTGCATCAGGTCGTCCACGGGCAGCGCGAGGATCACACCATTGACCGGCTGATCCGCGCGATGCCGCCGCAGCAGACGCATCAGCGGGAAACGCTCGGCGGCGCCGTCGGCGGGCGCGAGGAAGCTGCCCGGCACGTCCACCAGCACGCAGCGGTTGCCGAACCACCACGAGCAGTCTTCGAGCGGCGAAGCCGGCCCGGACGACTTCGGCTGCGCCAGCCCGGCCTCACGGATGAACGAGGTCTTGCCCGCGCCGTCCGCACCGAGCAGCGCGTACCAGGGCAGCGCGTAGACGTAATGGCCGGTGAGCCGGTCGAGCCAGCCGCGCCACGGCTTGCCGCGCTCGTGCGTGCCGCGCCTGAGCACGGCGAGGGCGTCGCGCAGCCGCTTTTCGGTCTCGCCGAGCGGCACGCGCCGTTGCCGCACCACTTCGGCGCGTTCGACCCAGCGCGTGCGCGTGCGTCCGCAGGCCCGCGCGATGGCGACGATCCAGCCGAGCCGCCAGCACAGCCAGATGGCCCAGATCAGCAGCACGGCGGCGATCAGCCACTCGCGGGCCTCGGGCGTCTCGAACGGATGCGCATTGCCGATGGCGATGAGCGAGAAGTCGTTCCAGATGAGCCAGACGACGATCAACACCAGAATCGTCACCGCCATTTCGCGGCTGAACAGCGCGTTCCTGATTCGTTGGAAAAAGCTCATTGCGCGGCTCCCTGGGGTGTGCTGTCCTGCGTGTTTCGCGGATCGCCGCCCGGTGTGTCGCCGACCTGTGAGGATGCTGCACGCATCAGCACGATCTCCACGCGGCGGTTACGCGACCGGCCGCTTGCCGTGTCGTTCGACGCGATCGGATTCGCGTCGCCGAGCCCCGCCGCCGTGATATGCCGGGTCGCCGACAAACCGTTCACCAGCAGCATCTGTTCGACGCGCCGGGCGCGCGCCAGCGAGAGCGCGTCGTTCGACGGGAATTCCTGCGTGTGCATGGGCTGGTCGTCGGTGAAGCCGTTGACGACGATGTCGCCGGGCAACTGGTTCAGCGCCCCTGCGATGCTCGCCAGCACCGGCCGGTACGCGTCCTTCTCGTTGGCCGAACCCGACGCGAACAGGCCGTCGCCGTGAATCGTCACGATGCTGCGGTCGGGCAGATCCTTGACCTCGATCAGCCCGAGGCGGCACAGGCCCTGCAGCAGGCTCGCCGCCGTCGGCGCCTTGGCGCTCGGCGCGGCGATGTCCGGCAGCCGCGCATGGCGGATCGCGGCCGCGACGACGTCGCCGCGACGATCGGCGGAACTCTTGAACGCCGTGTACATGCCGCCCGTCGCCAGCATCGCGCCGATCAGCCAGACCCACACCGGCACGCGGCCGCGCCGTCCGGTCGCGATGCGCTTGTCCGGCAGCGCATGCTGCGACAGCAGCGCGCCGTACTCGCCGCGTTGCGTGCGCAGGATCCGCAACAGCCGCTGACGGATGCCGTCGAGCTGGCTTTCTCCCTGGTCGAGCACGCGGTAACGGCCTTCGAAGCCCAGTTGCAGGCAGTAATACTGCAACTCGATCAGGTCGAGATGCGCGCCCGGGTTCTGGCACAGCCGCGCCAGCAACTGGAAGAACTTCTCGCCGCCCCAGGTTTCGCTGTGGAAGGTGACGAGCAGGCTGTGCGTGGACCAGCGCCCTTCGCCGCCCCACCGGGTCAGCGCGATCGCCTCGTCGAGCACGGTGCAGAGGCAATAGCGCGCGCCGATGATCGTCTCGACGGGAATGCCCAGCAGCGTCGCGCGTTCCTGGAACGCATGCATCTCGCTGACGAGATAGGTGCGCAAGGCCTCGAGCTCGACAGGCCCGCCGATGCGGATCTGGATAGCCGTATCGAGCAGGCTGTTTGCGGTTGCGAGCAGCGGGGTGCCGCCGCGTGCCGGGGCTTCCGGCGACGCAACCGTATCCGGAGGCGTCAGTGCCATTGCTTCTGCCATAGCGTCTTGAAGTCGGTGAAGAGTGGATCGGGGCGGCGCGCCGGGCTAGCGGTCCTGACTGCGGATCGCCCAGCATTCCATCGAGAGTCCGGGCAGGTCGCCCGCGACATGCAGCGCGAGCCCGCCTGACTTTTCGAGCTGGCCCCACAGTTCCGAGCTGGAGTCCAGTTCGAAGTAGTGGTGATCGACGTGATAGGGAATCTGGCGCGGCGCGACCGGCAGCGCGCGCAGTCCGATACCAGGCAGTTGCAGATGCACGAGATTGTGCAGATGCTCGACCGGCCCGATCTTCACCTGCGCCGGATAGCGCGTCTGCACCGCTTCGGCGGGCAGGTCCGCGCGCACCGCGAGCACGAAGGCGGCGCGGCGCAGCAGCTCGGGCGTCGGGATGCGGGCCACCCAGACGCGTTGCGCGCGCTCCTGCAACTCGATGGCCACCGCGCTCTGTTCCATCACGCTCGACAGCGAACGCCGCAGTTCGAGCATCAGCGGGCCGAACGAGCTTTGCAGGTCGTCGTGGCGATACACCGGCCACACCACCGGGCGCCGCGTCGGGCTGGTAAAGGTGCTGAGATCGCAGGCGAGCCTGAGCCAGTCGCGAAACAGGATTTCCGGATGCTGCATGCCGGCCTGCTGCACGTGCCAGGTTTCGGATTGCGCGCGGTTCACGAGGCCGAGCAGCAGGAAGTCCGCCACTTCGCCGACGCTGCCGCGCCCGGAACGCTTGAGGCGCTGTTCGAGCAGCGCGCCGCGCTGTTCGAGCAGGCCATGCAGTTCGCGCACGAGGCCGGTCAGGACCGGATGGCGGATCGCGGACAGCATCGGCGCGATGTAGTCCGGGTCGAGCGAAACGTGGTTGTCCGGGTGGCGCTCGCGCACCCGCACCACGCCGATGCCCTGCCAGTCCGCGCCGAGTTCCGACTCGGGCATCAGGCGCAGGCGCATCTTGCCGAGCTGCACGGCCGCCGGTCCGAGCGAGACCGCGACGTTGTCCGCCAGCTCGGTGTTCTGCGCGACATAGCGTGCGAGCGAGCCCTGGCTGTCCTCGTAGATCACGTCCACGGCGCCATGCTGGCGCAGCGGCGCGGCAAGCACGATGCGCTGGTCGCGCAGCGTGGCGGGAATGTCGAGCGGCGCGGGCGCGTCCTCGCCGCTGTGGAACGAGAACGGCGTGCCGTCAGGCAACACGCCCCGCGCCGACAACAACGCGATCTTGCCGATCTTGAGCGCGCCGTGATCGAGTTCGAGATCGGCGAGACCCCAGAAGAAGGGCGACGCGCCGGCCGCGCTGCGGTGCTGCACGTAGTGCTCGACGTAGCGTTCGAGTTGCTGGAAGTGCTGGGGCCGCAGATACATGCCTTCGGACCACACGACCTTGCTGTGATCGATCCATGATTCGCGCGCCCGGATAGTGTTGTTCATGATGTCTTCAACGTTTGTCGAGCGTGACCGTCACGCTCTGACGGGTGATTTCCACGGCGATCTTTTCGGTGCGGGGCGAGAACTGCCACACCTTGTAGAGATTGGTGCTCTTCGGCGGCGCGAGCGCCACGGTCTGTTTCCACAGACGCTTGTCGATCAGCCGATACCCCGCGACGATGCCCAGTTGCGTGGCGAGCGCGCCGCCCGGGCGGCGGAGCGTCCTGGTTTCGCCCGGCTGCATGATGAGTTGCTGCGTGAAGACGAGGTCCTCGCCGAGCGCGTCCTTGGCGCGGTCCTGAAGCGTCGGGAAGCTGGCCGCTTCGAAGGCCCCGGTCGACTTGAGTTCGTAGAGGCCGACGAGAATCGGCGACGGCTTGCCGGTCACGCCGAGATTGGCGTCGTCGGCGACGTGCAGCGTGATCTCGTACGGCACGTCCATGTCGCGCTGGGTGGACGCGCATCCGCACATCGCGATGGCCGCGACGACGCAGACCGCACGGTGTGCGAATCGGTTCTTCATGGATGCTCCCGGGTCACGACGCCATGTTCAGCACTTTGGTCTGGCTGGGCGAACTGCCGGTGCCCGTGGTGTTGGCGTTGTTCTGCAAGGTGGGATCGGTCATGCGCGTGGTCGGCATGCCTTGCAGCAAGACCGTGTTCGCGCCGCGCGAATTGCGTGATGAAGCGGAGACCGAGCCCGACGCCACGCCGCCCTGCGCGCCGCCCTGATCGCCGTTGGACGCCGGGATCGTGGTGCCCATGTTGTGCGCGAAGCCGCCGCCGACCATCACGTTCGTCACGTTGGGCTGTGCGGACGCGCGCTGCGAGTTGTTGTCGTAGCCCGCCGGCGTGCCGACCGGCGGCGTCTTGTTGACCGACACCGAGTCGTTGCCGCCGCCCGCGCTTGAATTCACCATCACCATGTGGGTTCTCCTGGGTTCAACCGAGATGGATCTGTTCGCCGTCGATCTTCGACAGATGTTCGGCGCTCAGCAGCACGTTGCGGCTGTGCAGCCGCATGAGCTCCGTGCTTTCGTGATCGATCTGCGCGGCGCGCACGTGATCCACTGTTTCGCAGGTGCGAAAGCTCTGCTTGCAGACCTGCACGATGTGATCGGCCAGCGTTTCCAGCGAGCGCGTCACGCTGCGCCACGTCTGCGCGCTCGCCTGCGCCACCGTCGCGCGCAGCGACAGCGTCTGCGTATGCAGCTCGGCGCGCGCGCTATCGAGCGTCATGTGGTCGGCGTGAATGGCGCAGCGCTGTGCCGCGTCGAGTTCGATATCGCGCGCGCTCGACAGCCGCAGGCCGCCCTCGGCCTCGACGATCATCGGGCGGGCCATGCGCAGCGTTGCGGGCGCGTCGCCGGGCCGCTCGATGATGGCGATCACGAAATGCCCGTGCGTGCGTTCGCGCGTGACCAGCACGGTGTCGCCGCAAGCCGGCGCGAGCAGGCAGCTGAACGCGGGCTGGCAGGCGATCACTTCGCCGTCGAGCGCGACGCCTACGGTCGCCCCGTCGTCGTCGAGCTGCTGGACACGGCCGATGCGCGGCCACTGGGCTTCGATGTGCTGCTGGGTCAACAGGTTGGCAGGATTGCTCATTGAGTGGTTCTCCGGTTATCAGGCGGCGGGCGTCCGGCTGGCGCGCCGGGACGACCATTGTTCGGCTGCGTACAGCTCTTCGTCGGCGTCGCGGGCGCCTTCCTTGTCCGACCAGGGCCGTTCTTCCGACTCCGCGCGATGGAACAGCGTGCGCTCGAAGCTGGCGTCGTCGAAGCGGGCGTCGTGCAGCGTCGCGCCCGTGAAATCCGCGGCTTCGAGACGGGCTGCGTCGAAGCGGGCCGCGCGCCCTTGCGCCTTGTGAAACTGGCTGCCGCGCAGCTGCGCGCGCGAAGAGTCGGCGTGATCGATGCGCGCCTCGCTCCAGATCGTGCCGGGCATGTCGGCGTCGCGGCACTGGATGCGCTCGGCCCGGGCGCGATAGAAGCAGGCCGAGGCTGCGCGCGCGCCGTCGAAGCGCGCGCCTGCCAGCAGCGAGCCGGGGAAACCGGTGTGCGGCAGATGCGCGTTCTCGAAGCAGACCTCGCTCATGTCGCATTCGATGAACTGGCAACGCAGCAGCGTCTGGCCGCTCAAGGCCTGGCCGCTCAGGTTGCATTCCGCGAAGATGGCGTTGTCGAACGACGCTTCGCGGAACGGCGTCTGGCGCAGGTCGACGCGATGAAAGAACACCTTGTGCAACGTGCTGGCGTTGAAACTCGCGCCCGCCACGTTGGCTTCGTCGAAGAAACTGAGCGCGAGGCGCGCATGATCGAAGACGCTGCCCGCGAGATCGCCCTTCAGGACATTCAGGCTGTCGAGTGCGGCCCGTGTGAAGCGCGCGTGCGGCGCGCGGCAATCGACAAAGCTGACGCTCTGCAGGGTCGAGGCGGACCAGTCGGCCTGCTCCATGTCGCAATTCAGGAACTGACTGCCCGTCACGCGCGCATCGGCCAGCACCGCGTGTCCGAAGCGGCAGTGATCGAACACGCAATCGGCGAACCGTGCGCCCGTCAGGTTCGCGGCGCGAAAATCCACCCGCTCGAAGACGCCGCCCGCGCAATCCATGCCTTGCAACGCAGCGCCTTCGAGCGACAACGCCCTCACCGGCATGCCGTCGCGCACCTGCTGTTCAAGGCCGAGCCGATCCATCATGCAGCCTCCGGACGCGCGCGCGGACACCAGATGACCCGCTCCTGATAGGCGTCGTCGAGACGCGTGGTGTCGTCGATCAACACGTCGCCCAGATTGGCGCGGAACAGATTGGCTTCGCGCAGATCCGCGCCGCGCAGATCGGCGGCGCGCAGCAGGGCCTCGATCAGATCGGCGCCTTGCAGGCTCGCCAGACGCAGGTCGGCACGGACCAGATAGCCGCGCTCGAAGCGGGCGTCGAGGAACGTGCAGGCTTGCAGGTCGGCGCTCGAGAAATCGCTGTTGGCAATGCGGGCGCGCGTGAAGTCGCTGCGGGCGAGATCGGCCGCGTGCAGGTTCACTTCGACCAGTTCTGCATCGGCGAAGGTGCTCGCGTGCAGCGCGCCGCACTGGAGGAAGCACGCCTTGTGCAGGCGCGCGCCGTTGAAGCACAGGCGCTGTTCGACCGGAGATTCCGTCAGGCCGAGACCGATGATGTCCGCCCCGCTGAAGTCCAGCGTCTGCGACGGACAGCGGAACAACACGAACTTGCGGATGACCGCGCGGCTGAAATCGGCTTGGCCGATCTCCTGATCCATCATGACGACGTCGCTGATGCGCGCGTCACAAAAGACGCTCGTGCCGAACCGTCCCTTGCTGAACTGCGTGCGGTCGAGCGTCGCGCCCGAGAAATCGCATTGTTCGAGATTGCCTTGTTCGATCACGCTTCGCCGCAGGCAGGCCTCGCGGAAATCGGCGGACTCGGCTTCGACGAGCGAGAGATTGGCTTCGCTCAGGTCGGCGTTGGAGAGGCGCGTGCCGCGCAACGTTGCGCGCACCAGATTGGCCTCCTTCAGACAGGCGCCGATGAAGATCGCGCCGCTCAGGTCAGCGCCTTCGAGGCTGGCGCGCGAGAGATCGACACCGGAGAGATCGAGGTCCGACAGGTCCGCTCCGGCGAGATCGGCTTCGATCAGGGATCTGCCTTGCGCAAGCGCCTGCGTCACCCAGGCGCGCCTGCTGGCCGCGTGGGCCGTCTGACCCGCGACGGGCTGCGACGGCGCGGGCCGGAAGTGCGCGGACTTCAGCTGCGTCGTGCGGCGCATGGCGAGCAGCGACGGATCGATGACCGCTCCCGGCAACTCCGGCAGCGCCGGAGGCGACGCGGGCTCGGCGGCAGCGGGCGGACGCAGGTCCGCGAGGATCTCATCGGCGCGCTTGCGCAGGTCGGCGGTTCTGCGTTCCGCGTCTTTCTCGGTCTGCTCGACGTATTCGACCAGCTGCTCGGGACGCGAGGGCATGGGCGTCGCGGGCGGAGCCGCCGGCGCGCCGAGCGCCTGCGATTCGCGCTCGAGACGGTTGAGGAACTGGCGGGCCATCGCGTTCGGTTCGCCCGGCGTCCAGGCCGAGTCGCCGCTCGCGGCAAGGTCTTCCGGGAACAGATCGCCGTCGCGCATCGCGTACAGCACGCCGCGCCGCGGATCGAGCCGGCGCGTGTGGATGTCTTCATAGTGCGCGACGGGACGCGGCTGGCCGGCGGTCTCCGCGGCCAGCATCAGGCAGGCGATATCGCTGGCATCGAAGGTGCGGATGGCCATCACGCCGTGATAGATCATCACGACCTTCTCAATGTGCGGCAGGAACCAGAGCGTCGTGAGCCGCAGCGGAATCTCGCGGCCCGGAGCGGTGTTCGTGTGCCAGGCGAAGGCGCGCATGTGCAGCGCCGGCAGCCGGCCCGCGATGCGCGCGCGCTCGGGATGCAGGTTGACGAGTTCATAGTCGCACCCGGCGGGCAGCGCGCTCAGGTCGGGGAACTGCTGGTCGGCGGGCGCGATGTTGAAGTACGCGGCATCCATGGTGCGCGGATAGCCCGGAAAATCTTCTTCGATGTAGGTATCGTCGACTTCGCCGTACAGCGCGCGACGCTGCGGCCAGGAAGAGGGCACCGGTGCGAAGCTGGCGCTGCGCACCGGTGCGTCCGATGACGTCATGAGGTCATCGATGTATTCGAGGTTCGGCAGCTTGCGTGACGAAGCTTGTGCCTGGGTCTCGGTCTCATGGCCGAGGCCGAGTGGATTCTGCGGATAGGCCGGGCCGCCATACGCCATCGTCCAGTCGAGCGGCATGCGCTCGAACGGGGCAGCCGGCCGGGGCCGGCCGTCCTGCCAGACGCGGTCGCCGGTGACACGTACCCGCTTGTTGCTCTGCGCGACCCGCAGAGCCACCTCACAGGCGTGCTGCTTGTCGCAATGCGTGCCGTAGGCCCAGGCGGTCGCCAGATACTCGGGATGCCGTTTGGGCAAGCCGAGATCCAGCGTCTGGCCGGCCAGTTCAGCACCGACCGTATTCCACAGCGTCTGCTCTCCGAGGACGCGCGGGGCGTCGCCCAGCGTTGCCATGCAGGCCACCGCAACGCCCAGCAGTTCATTGCCCTGATGACGGTAAGGGCGCGTAAGCACCGTCAGCCGGGTTGGTTTCATGATCTTCATTGCGCGTCTTCTTTCAAGGTAATGCCAGTGTCGGAACTTCATGTCGTAACCGACGGTACGCATCGACGACCCAGTGCTCGATATCGATGAGCCAAGGGTCGAGATGGACGAGCCGGTCGCCTTGAATTCGGCCCCCTTGGTCTCGAAGGAGGAGGCCCGGGCCGCGACTTCGACGCCCCGGATGCTGACGTTGACAGCGTGAAACTGTTCACGCGTCCCGGCGATGATGTCGAGCTTGTTGCCGATGCTGAGGCGGTTCTCGACGCCAGTGATGACGTTGTTGGCGACCCCGAAGGTCAGGGAGGTCGAGTGCTTCGTTTCCTGTCATGGAACGGAAACTGAGTGTGCCGGGCTCAAATGCTTGGCTGCAGGCCATCACAATCTGGGTCATGTCGCTCTTTGATAATCGGATAGTTAGTCAAACAAACGTGTTGCGAAACTTTGTCATCCTGACGGGAATACGCACACTGCATCGTGTTATTCCCGAACGCTGTCGGCCGACTGCCTGGGTCGAGCTCTGGTGACGGAACTTTCAAAACGGTTCGCATGGTTGCTGCGATCTTCACGCCCGGCATGCGCGTATGCCCGGGATGCCGGGGGACGAACTTCTGGTCGCATCGACGCGACAAGGGTGCATCCGCAGCATCATCCAGGTGAGTTTCATGACCTTCATTGCGCGTCTTCTTTCCTGGTCGGACCGGCTTCAAAACTTGACCTCGTAACCGACGGTCTGAACCGACGATCCCGTAGTCGACACCTCTGATCCGACGGTCGAGATGGACGAGCCGGTCGACGTGACCTCGCTTCCCGTGTTTTCGACGACGGAGCCGGTATTCGACACCTCGGCTCCCTTTGCACTGACGTCGAGCGTGTGGAGTTCTTCGAGCGTCCCGCCGATGACATCGAGCTTGTTTCCGATGTTGAGGCGGTTCTCAGCGCCACCGATGACGTCGTTGACGATGCCGAGCACGAGGGACGACGACTCGCCCGCGATGAGCGTGTTTTCATTTCCGTTCACCGTCAGGTTGAATGCGTGGCCATCGAGCTGCGGGGTGAAAAAGTCCTGCAGGACGGCCGGGACCTGTTGCAGCAGTTGTCCGACCGGACCCGAAGGTGCGGTCGATTGCTGCATCTCGCTGCGGGCATGGGCTTTCTTGCCGCGCTTGCCTCGTCGTGCGGCCATCGCCTGCTGCAATTGACCGGCTGAGCCTGCGCCGGCTTGCTGCTGTAACAGACGTTGCGCGCCGGATGGCGGCGGCGAAGTCGAACTGTCGCCCGAAGCGAGCGGCAAGCCCACTTCGATGGTGTGTGAGCCGGCTGTGGTGTGCGTGGTG
>NZ_JARUXP010000002.1:905641-952290 GCF_031451315.1 Caballeronia sp. LZ032 | reverse complement strand
AGGCTTGCCGTCACTGAGGAATCCGACGCATAATCCGCTGGTCCTGCCTGGGGGAATTTAGCCGCCCACAGGTGGAGGAGTTTGAACTGCCCATCGGGGCTTTGCCGTCTGTCCGCGCTCGAGCAGTGGCGTAGACCGCATTAAAAGTGTCACCGAAGTGACCTCGAAATATCGGGCCGACGCGCCGCTGCAGTGACACTTTTGCTTGCAGTCCGAACGAAATAAAAGCGTCAATTCGCATAAGTCCGCATTAAATTTGTCACCTCGCGTCCTACACTTCGAATCCCGTCCGTAAGGTATTGATCTTATGGAAAATTCCCTTCACATCAGGGAGCCGGTCGCGCTTGTCCGTCCGAGTGGCGCGCACCGGTTCGAAGCCTTCAGCCCGAAGCTGGCCCGACGGCTGACGTTATACAGGCGCGCCTTGCTTGAGCAGTGGTTTCTGCTCGAAGCGGATCCCGCAGTGACCACGTTCTGCGAGCGGCCCGGCTATGTGCATGTCGAGGGGCAGCAGCGCCTTGCCGACTTTTGGGTCCGCTATGTTGACCGACAAGAGTTAGTTATACTTGATGATTCGCATGTTGATGAAAAGATGCCTGAACCGCACCGCGCGCTCGATGGAACAGCGCTGCCCGTCCGGAGCGTGTCTCCGGCTGACCTCGCGGCCGCACGGGTGTGGATCGACAACTGGCAGCGCATGCTTCCGTGCATTGTGGCGAACCGGGGTCTTGTTTCACCGTCGCTGCCACGAGCGATCGCGCGCTTCCTGACCCGTCCCCAGAAGTTGCTTGCGATCGAGCGGGAGTTTTCGACCGGAGATCCGGTTCTCGTCCGCACGGCCGTATTCGGCCTGCTGCATGCAGGGCTGATCAGTGCGCCGGATCTGCACACGCAGGCGCTATCCCTGCTCACGTCGTTTGTCGCCACGGAGGCAATCTCATGAGCCGCCGCAAGCCGGAGTTTCAGGCAATCGATGTCGCGACGTGGCCTGCCGTTGCTTACACCGAATTCGATCACGAAGCACGGCGCGCGTTTGAAGCGCGCATGCAGGCGCTGGTACGCTACGCGCGCGGCGAATCGCTCAAACACATCGAACAGTCTACTGGTGTCAATCGACGCCAGTTGTATCGCTGGCTTGAACGGGCCTTGTCGCCGCATCCGGACGGGCGGCCTTATGGGTTCCGCGCCTTGGTCAGCTATGCGCGGATCGCTGAGTATGTTCGTCTGCGTCCGGTGCGTATATGTGGTGAGCGCGGCAGTTGTGGCGCGGCGGGCGCGCTGTCGCAGCTTTTCGAGCGCTACCCGACGCTCGCCGCGTGGCTGCTGCTGCAGGTCAGACAGCGTCGCGTGCTGCTCGAACAGATCAATACCGATGGGCGATTGCGGACCCGCCTGCGAGGGCTGCGGCCGCTGCATGACGAATTCCTCCGCCAGTGTCGCGCGGTGGGCCTGACGGCAGCGGACTACCCGTTCAACACGGCAGGAGGTGCGATCCGTTCGCTGTCGCAGCGGCTGAAGGCAGAAATGCTGCGCAGTTTCGGTGCCGCCGCGCGCTCGGCGGGCGCTTCGCACCTGAAGGGGTTGCCACACAGAGATGACGGCGTGGAAAGTCCTGCGGCGACACGTCCCTATCAGGTGGTGGAGTTCGACGGTCACCGGCTCGATATCCGGTTAAAAGTGGTCGTGCGCGATCCGCTTGGCTTTGAGCACGAATTCGAAATGGAGCGGGTGTGGCTGCTGGTGATCATCGACGTGTGCACGCGCGTCGTGCTGGCCTACCATCTCGTACTGGCGCGTGAGTACAGCCGCTACGACGTGATCAAGACCATCGAAAAGGCGCTGGAGCCGCATCGCACCCGCTCTTTTACCATCGACGGGCTGGGTTACGGACCGCAGGATGGTTTTGCATCGCAGCGATTGCCGGAGCTGGCGTACGTGACCTGGGAGTGGATGAAGCTCGACAACGCGAAAGCGAACCTCGCGAATGAAACGTTGACGGCGCTATGTGAATTCGTCGGCTGTCTCGCCGACGCGGGACCAAGGTACAGCCCGGATGAGCGGCCGTATATCGAGCGCTTTTTCGGCACGATTACAAGCCGCCTGTCTTCGCGCCTGCCCGGCTACACAGGTTCGCATCCGCGCGATTTGCGCCGGGCGCTGGCTGATCCAAAGGGCAACCTGCGTCTGTATGTGTCGCTCGATGAACTTGAGGAGCTTGTCGAGTATGCGATTGCGGGCTACAACGGCACGCCGCACAGCGGTTTGAACAACGCCACGCCGCTCGAAGCGATGGAGTATTTCATCCGCGGCAAACAGATGGTGGTGACCTGGCTTGCCGAACATCATCGCCGCACGTTGTGTCTGATGCAATCGGCGCGCCGCTGCCGGGTGCGGGCCTACCTCGACCAGGGCGTGCGTCCCCACATCAATCTGCATGGCGTGCGCTATACGAACGACGTGCTGGCGACGAGCACGCATCTGATCGGCAAGCACCTGCTGGTCTATATGAATGCGGACGACCTGCGTTGTGTGCGCGCGTTTCTGCCTGACGGCACCGAACTGGGCGTACTCGATGGGCAAGGGGCATGGCGTGTCGTGCCGCACAACCTCAAACTGCGCCAGGAAATTCGCAAGCATCAGGGCAAGCACCATAGCCGCGCGGTGATCGGCGCCAA
This sequence comes from Caballeronia sp. LZ032, assembly GCF_031451315.1. NCBI lineage: Bacteria > Pseudomonadati > Pseudomonadota > Betaproteobacteria > Burkholderiales > Burkholderiaceae > Caballeronia > Caballeronia sp. LZ032. The sequence goes on along the minus strand of NZ_JARUXP010000002.1, from coordinate 949,615 downwards.
TCCGATCGAGGCTTACGTCCAGACGAAGCTCGAACAGGCGAAGAAGACCCGCAAGGCGGCCACGGAACTCGCGCACGCAGTGAAGCTGCTGGCGTCAGCACCGACAGTACGCACCCCGGTCGGTCCGGCGCGGCCGGTGGAAACTGGAACGGCGTCCTCCCCAGCGATCCAGGCGGTGCCTTCGGCACCGAAGGTCACCGCCTTCGAGCTTGCACCTCGCACGCCAGTCCGGCCGAGGAAACTCTCCATCGGTACCGGCCAGGTCTTTTAACCCTGTCGTTTGCATGGGAGGCATCATGTCGCTTCAGGTACCGCGTCCGATTGATCCGTCGCTGCATCCGCTGGCCACCGGCAACTATAGGATCGCCACCCCGGCGATTCAGGCGTTCTACGAGCTCGTAGTGCGATGTCTGAACTACCGGATCATGGGTGCACTGATCTACGGACCATCGCGGATCGGCAAGACGCGTGCGATCGAGTACGTGCGGCTGCTGCTCGCGCGCAACTATCCGAAGATGACGAGCTATCACGCGCAGTGCGAGCATAAGCCGCGGCATGCCGAAGGACCGTTTTTTGCCAACCTGCTCGAGGCCGTCGGAGATCCCGATCCGAACGCCGGCTCGAATCCGTCCAAGCGCCTGCGACTGTCTCTAAGGATTCGCGAGGCGGCTGCCCGTGCCGGTAGCGGCACGATGCTGCTGTTTTGCGACGAAGCGCAGCGCTACAACGAGAACGAATACGAGTGGTTGCGTGACGTGCATGATGCGCTCGACCGACAGCAGATCAAGCTGTTTACCTTCCTCGTCGGTCAGCAGGAGTTGCTCGCGCAGAAAACCAGTCTGCAGATTGCTGGCAAGACACAGATCGTTGCGCGCCTGATGGTCGAGGAGCTCGCGTTCTACGGCATCCGCAATGCGGAGGACGTCGCGACGTGCTTGAACGGATACGATCAGACCGCCTACCCGGAGAGCAGCGAGTGGAGCTTTACGCGCTTTTATATTCCGCAGGCCTTCGATGCCGGGTATCGGCTGGTCAGCGACGCCGACGTGCTCTGGCATGCATTCGAGGCCGCGCACCACAGGGCCAACCTGCCGGGCCGACTTGAAATTCCGATGGAATCATTCGCGAGAGTGGTCGAGATCGTCCTGAAGGAAAGCGAACTCAAGGATGGTCTGCAATACAACCCTGATCCTGCTTTGTGGACATACGCCGTGCAGCATTGCGGTTATGTTCAGTCCCGTCATGCAACCGGCCGCGTGCTCGTCGCCGCGTAAGGTATGGGTGACGCCGCCGCGTTTCCCGATTCTTACGCTTGATGAGCGGAAGCTGACACCGGCACTGGGTTACCTCTTCAGTGCGAAGTGGATCGATCCCTGCGAATCGCTGGTGACAATCCTGTGGAAATTCGAGAAAGCGAACGCCTTGCCGGGCCATGTTGCCGCACTCCTCATGGGTGCGGACATCGATCCCTACGAAGGGGTGGTGCCGCAGGCCGGCGTCATCGACATCCGGCGGCTGCGCGACACGCTCAAGGTGCCGCTCAAGATCCTGCACGGCTCGCTCCTGCTTCCGTCGCAACGCCGCCGCTACAGCAAACTGTTTCGGTACTGCCGATGCTGTCTGGCGCGCGGGTATCACAGCGTGCTGCATCAGATTGAGGGCGTGGATGTGTGCCCGGCACACCGCCGGCCGCTGGAGACCGCTTGCCGGCGATGCGGCTATGAGGCGCCATACGTCCTGAGCGTGAGGTTTCTGGACGCGCCTTACCGTTGCGCCTATTGCCGCGCGGGCTACAGCCACAAGGTCTTTTCAGTCTCGAGTTCGCAGCGGATGAAGAAGGACGAGCGCATCGCGATGAGCCGTCTCTACTTCCAGCGCTATTTCGGATGAAACTGTAGCGGTTCGCGGCTTACCGACGTCGCGTCCGCTCTCATCTTGCGCGAAATGCCGCACTGATCTGCCGTGCCCGTTTCGCCTCGTCGACGTGCAGATAGATCGAAGTCGTTGAAATCGAGGCGTGGCGCAGATTGTCGCGAACGGTTGTGAGTTCCGCGCCGCGTGCCAGTGCATGTGATGCGTGCGTGTGTCTCAGCCAGTGCGGGCTGGCGTGCCTCAACTTTTCAGCGGCAACCGGGTGGTCCTGCTGGATGACGTCGGCCGCCTGCGAGAAAAAGCGTCGCATCACAGCGCGCAGTCGCGTCGTGGTAACGCCGGCGCCGTCCTCGGCGAGACCGCCGATCAGGGGGATGTCAGGCCGCCAACGCGCCCGTGTGACCGGCAGTCCGCGTTGCATCAGATACTTATCGAGCGCCGTGCGTGCAAGAGGAGGCAGCGCCACCTTGCCCGCCTTGCTGCCCTTGCCGGTCAGATGCAGCCAGTGATCACCGCGAGCGTCGCGCTGGACGCCGCCGAGGGTCGTGCCAACCAGTTCCCCGGCACGCAGTCCCGTTGCATACGCGAAGTCGAGTAGGAAGCGCAGGCGCTGGGCCGCTGGCGCCTCCCAGCCATACGACCATTCCAGACCGTCGGCCACCGTGCGGACCAGCTGCCACTCGCCTTCGGTGAAACCGCGGGACGCATCGAGCGGTGCGGCGCGCGCACCGCCACGCACCTTGATGCCGGCGAACGGGTTCGCCAGCAAATAGCGTTGCTCGATCAGCCACCTGAACAGTGCGCCGAGCACTGACAGCGCGTACGCAACCGAGCGCGCCGACAGGCCGCGTGCGAAGGGCCGCCATTCGGTAGAAGTGCGCGACCGGGGCGGACCCACCCAGCGTTCGTGTGGGGTTGGTCGGCGCAGGAAGGCGCGGTAGGCGACCGCATCGTCCGTGGTGAGCGACGAAAGCGCCCGTTCGCGCTCGACGATGGCCCACAGAATGAGACGTTCCGCCTCTTTGCGATAGGCACGTTGCGTGGCCGGTGCTTCGTGCAACGACAACCAAGCCTGAACGGCTTCGTAATCGTTCGTGGCATCGAGCGTGCACGTCGCTTGCGGTGCGCGGAAGGTGCCCTGCGAGCCGTCGACCTCGTGCGGCAGCCGTAGCGATTCCCACGGGACGACGATTGCCGGTTCGGTCACTGCAACCAGCTGCCGGGCGCGCTCCGTAAGTTGCGGGTAGGCGGCGAAGAAGGCTTCGATCCGTCGGGCGCTGGCGACCCCCAGATCGGGAATCGCAACCCACCAGCGGCGCCGGCGCGGAATGCGTACCGTTAGGTCCGCCAGCGTATTGAGGCCCCGTGCGCGCAGGGCGCCGACCGCCCGTGGCGGAAACCACAGGCCGACGTCGTCGGTGATGTGCGGCTGGGGTACGGGCTGTGACCGCAGAAGCTCGATCGCGTGGCCGACAGCGGTCGCCCGCTTTAACCGCTCAGCAACGGGATGCTGAAACAGGTCCGCCAGATCGTCACGCTGGCGACTGCGCGCAAACGCAACCAGCTGCCGCCGGATTCGACCGAGGATACCGCGCGCCGACTGGCCGTCGGCTCTGGTCGAGGCCAAGTAGCGGGCGACAGCCGCACGGGCCGTCAGGCCGGCGTACCATGCCCGCAGCGCAGCGAGCGACGCAGCATCCGGGAAGGGCGGCGATGCGGGTGCAGCGGGCGCAGGTGCCGGGGACTGACGCGTTTTCACGCCTTCCAGTTTAGGCAGGAAATCAGGCGATTACGATAAGAAAACTTATCGCAACGGCACGGCCTGGAAGCACATCTGTATCCGGCAAGCAGAGCCGTGCTTCGGCAGGTCGTCGCAATCCTCGAACGGCGGCTGGGGCAAGCGGTAGCTCAATTTTTTACAATCCAAGCGAGAAGCATCGCAAATAACTTTGGTCCCTACGGCGGCTCGCAATTGGCGACATTTGTTGTGCGGCCCGGCGATCGCGTTCCGGCCGACGGCAATGTAATCGGCGGAGTCGAGGACATCGACGAATTGGATGGGGATCGCCACGGTGATGCTGACGGGCGACAACCGCCGCTCGGCGAACGCGATCGGCGGTGCGCTTGGCGTGCGGCCGGTGGCGGGGCTGCTGCCCGACGCGAAGCTTGCTGAAATCGCGGTGCTGCGTAATCAAGGGCCGGTCGCGATGGTCGGCGACGGCATCAACGCCGGCCTGGCCGACCGTGTCAGCGGAGCGTTACGAGCGCGAACCCTCATACTCGCGAAGACCTAAGTGAGCGCTTCCGGCCGCCGTTAGCTTATAACGTGAAGTCAGTCACATCGACTACATGACTAACCCTTCCCCGGGAGACCCGCGGTGGACCAGCCAATCGCTGCCGTTGCACTGGCGCGGCATTGGCCGATCAGGAGGGCTGCTTCATCATTTTCACGATGGTCAGGGTGCCGCCGACATCTTCGACGCGCACCTTCACCTTGTCGCCTTCGTGGGCCTGCTTGACCATCGCTGCGTCCTTTGCCTTGTAGGCCATCGTCATCGCGGCCACACCGATATTGGCGAATTCGCCGTGCTTGAGGGTGATCATGCCAGTGGAGGCATCCACTTTCTTCACTTCCGCGTCGGTGAGCGCGGCATTGGACGACGACACGGACGGCTTCATCGAATTGTTCTTTCCGGACATGTTGTCGCCCGCAAAGGCCGATGAACCAAATGCGCCCATCGCACAGATCGCCGTAGCAATGACAAGAACTTTCTCATTGAACTTCTCCATTTTGGGGTGAAGGCACCTTTGTGCCCGAAAAGACTGCTTTCGAAATTCGCTCTGGAGGGAGCTTTGCCGCACAACGACGCTGCAGCAGGAACCAGGCGGCGGGAATGACGAACATCGACAGCAGCGGCGCGGTGATCATTCCGCCCACCATCGGCGCGGCAATGCGCTGCATTACTTCCGAACCGGCGCCATGCCCGACCATGATCGGCACGAGACCGGACAGCACGACGGCAACCGTCATTGCCTTGGGCCGCACACGCAGCACGGCGCCTTCGCGGATAGCGTCAGCGACAACCGTTTCAGTGAACGGCTCGCCCGCGGCAAGTCGGCTGTTCAGAGCGCCTTTCAAGTACAGCAGCATTACGACGCCAAACTCGGCCGCAACGCCTGCGAGCGCGATGAAGCCGACTGACGTCGCGACCGACACCGCATGGCCCAGAAACCAGATGAACCACAGACCGCCGACTAGCGCGAACGGCACGGTCGACATCAGCAGCAGCGCGTCCGCCGCCGAGTTGAACGTCAGGAACAGCAACACAAAGATCACGACAAGCGTGACCGGGATAACGGTGCGCAGCTTCGCCGCTGCCCGCTCCAGGTATTCGAACTGCCCGGACCACGCGATCGAATAGCCGGGCGGCAGCTTGACCTGCTGTGCGACAGCTTTCTGCATCGCCTGCACCGCCGACTGAAGATCGGTATTGTGGATGTCGACGTACACGTAGCCGGAAAGTCGCGCATTCTCGCTGCGGATCATCGGCGGGCCGTCGGCGATTGTGATGTGCGCGACGTCGCCCAACTGGATTTGCGCGCCGCGCTCCGTCACGACCGGTAGCTGCCGCAGCTTTTCGAGCGAATCGCGGACCTCGCGCGGATAGCGGATGTTGATCGGGAAGCGCTCGCGGCCGGCGATCACCTCGCCGACGTTCTCGCCGCCCACCGCTGACGACAGGACTGATTGAATGTCCTGCACCGACAGGCCGTACCGCGCGGCCGCGGGCCGGTCGATGTCAACGTCGATATAGCGACCGCCATTCAGCCGCTCCGCCAGCGCAGACGTCACCCCCGGCACGTGCTTCACCGCCGCTTCGACCTGCGTCGCGATTGCGTCGATCTGGGTTAACTCAGGACCGGAAATCTTGACCCCGACCGGCGTCTTGATCCCCGTGGACAGCATGTCGAGACGGTTGCGAATCGGCGGCACCCAGACATTCGACAGGCCCGGCACCTTGACGGTCCTGTCGAGCTCGTCGACCAGCTTCTCTGGGGTCATGTCCGGTCGCCACTGGCTGCGCGGCTTGAACTGGACCGTGGTCTCGAACATCTCGAGCGGTGCGGGATCGGTCGCCGAATCGGCGCGGCCCGACTTGCCGAACACCGTGGCCACCTCGGGCACCGTCTTGATGAGCCGGTCGGTCTGCTGCAGAAGCTCCGATGCCTTCTCCGCCGAGATGCCCGGCAGCGCGGTCGGCATGTACAGCAGGTCGCCTTCGTCGAGCGGCGGCAGGAACTCGCCACCCAGACGCGATACGGGAATCGCCGTCAGGATCAGCGCGACGACGGCGAGGCCGATCGTGACCCACGGGCGCCGCAGCGTCGCCTCGAGCAGTGGCCGGTACAGCCGGATCAGCGCGCGATTGATCGGGTTCGCGTTCTCGTGCGGAATGCGTCCCCGGATCAGATATCCCATCAAAACCGGCACCAGCGTCACCGACAGCCCGGCCGCAGCGGCGATCGTGTAGGTCTTCGTGAACGCGAGCGGCGAGAACAGCTTGCCCTCCTGTCCTTCCAGCGAGAAGACCGGGATGAACGACAACGTGATGATGAGTAGCGAGAAGAACAACGCTGGCCCGACTTCGGCCGCGGACGTAGCAATCAACTCCCAACGTTGCGCGATGGTGATCGGCCTGCCTGGATTGTCATGGTCGTACGCCTCCAGGTGTTTGTGCGCGTTCTCGATCATCACGATGGCCGCGTCGATCATCGCGCCGATCGCGATCGCGATGCCACCGAGCGACATCAGGTTCGCATTCACGCCCTGATAGCGCATCACGATAAAGGCGGCCAGCACGCCCAGCGGCAGCGACAGGATCGCGACGAACGCGCTGCGCAGGTGGAACAGGAACACCGCGCAGACAAGGCCGACGACGATGAATTCCTCGATAAGCTTGTCCTTCAGGTTGTCCACCGCGCGTACGATCAGTTGCGAGCGGTCGTAGGTCGTGACCACTTCGACGCCGGGCGGCAGCGAGCGCTCTAGGTCGGCAAGCTTTGTCTTGACCGCGTCGATCGTCGTCAGCGCGTTCTTGCCGGAGCGCATCACGATCACGCCTCCGGCCACTTCGCCTTCGCCGTTCAGTTCAGCGATGCCTCGGCGCATATCCGGTCCGATCTGGATACGCGCGATGTCGCCGAGCAACACGGGCGTGCCCGCTTCATTCGTGCGCAGCACGACGTTTCGGAAGTCGTCGAGCGAGCGCAGATAGCCGGACGAGCGCACCATGTATTCCGACTCGGCAAGTTCGACGACCGAGCCGCCCGATTCCTGGTTTGCTTTGCCGAGCGCGTTGGCGACCATCGACTGCGAGATGCCGTACGCGCGCAGCTTGTCGGCGTCGAGCACGACCTGATACTGGCGCACCATGCCGCCAATGCTCGCGACTTCCGACACGTCTGGCACCGACTTCAGCTCGAACTTCAAAAACCAGTCGTTGAGCGCGCGCAGCTGCCCTAGATCGTGCTGGCCGGTCCGATCGACCAGCGCGTACTCGTACACCCAGCCGACGCCCGTCGCATCGGGGCCCAGCGAGACCGTCGCGCCTTGCGGCAGACGGCTCTGTACCTGATTCAGGTATTCGAGCACGCGTGAGCGCGCCCAATACTGGTCAGTGTTGTCGTCGAACAGCACATAGACGAACGCATCCCCGAACGACGAGTACGCCCGGATCGTCTTCGCGCCCGGCACGCCGAGGAGCGTGGTCGTCAGCGGATACGTCACCTGGTCCTCGATGACCTGAGGTGCTTTGCCCGGGTACGATGACTTGATGATGACCTGCGTATCCGACAGGTCCGGTAGCGCGTCGAGTGGCGTCTCCTTGAGTGAATAGACGCCCCAGGCTGTGACCAGAGCGGTCGCGAGCAACACAAGAAAGCGGTTGTGAATGGACCAGCGAATGAGGCGTGCAATCATTTGGCGCCTCCGGCCGGTTCAACCTTCGTTAGTTGGTAGCCGTCCTCGGACTGCTTGAAGACGAAGTGCACCGTCTGGCCGGGCTTAACGTCCGGGAACGCGTCGGGCGTCGGCTTGTTGAATGACATCGTCATCGGGCCCCAGCCAAGTGCCGGCACCGGTTGATGCGAGAACGTGATGTCAGTGGGCGTGACCTTCTCGACTTTGCCGGTGGTCTCGTAAGTCGGAGCATCGGAAGTCGAGGATGCTGCTTCAGGGGCACTCGCGCCCGCGCTCCTGCCCTCGAGTCTCGGCAGCACCGACTTCAGATTGGCTTCGGAGTCAATCAGGAACTGGCCCGACGCGACGACCGTTTGGCCATCCTTCAATCCACTGCGGATTTCGGTCTGGTTGCCTACGTCATTCCCAACCGTGACGTTGACGGGCTGTAGGCGACTGTCATTGTTCCTGACGATGACGACGGACCGCTTCCCCGTCGTGATGACGGCTTCGGACGGTACAAGCAGTCGGGACACCGACTTCTGCGCGGCAACGCGAACACGCATCAGCATGCCGGGGGTCAGCTTGAGCGCTGCGTTATCGATTTCCAGACGCGCCTGGACTGTGCGACTCGTGGTGCTGATGCCGGGCAGGATTTCGCGAATCTGCCCCTTGAAGTGCTGCGTCGAGTCGCCGCTGAACGTCGCGTCAACGGTCATGCCCGGTTGCACAGTCAACGCCAGACTCTCCGGAATTTCGACGATGAGCCACAGCTTCGACAGCCCCGCGACTTTCGCCAGCGTCTGCCCGGGCGTCACCATCGCGCCGTCCCGCACGTTTAGTTCGCTGACGACCCCCGTCTCGGGCGACGAGAGAACGATATGCGTCTGTGGCTTTCCGGTGCGGTCGAGAGCCGCGACAACGCTGTCCGGGATAGACAGCGCCCGCATACGTGCGCGGGAGGCTTCCAACAAACCGGAGTCCATCGCACCACGCTTAAGCGATAGATACTCTTCCTGCGGTGCTAGCCAGTCCGGCACAAACAGCGATGCAATCGGCGCCCCCTTTGCGATGCGTTGCATGGGCGCGCGCGCATAGAGCCGGTCGATATAGCCTGTGACTCGTGTCTGCACGACGCCGGACCGTGATTCATCGAACTGCGTGGTCGCAACGGCGTCGAATCCTTCCGTTGTCTCCTGGTTTTTAACAGTCGCGTAGCGTATGCCGAGATTCTGCTGGAGTCCCGGGTCAATCTTGATGCCGGTCGAACCACTGCCTCCGTCGGCGTAGACGGGTTGGAGCTGCATGTCCATGAAAGGCGACTTGCCTGGCTTGTCGAAGTGCTGATTCGGCACCATAGGGTCGTGCCAGTACAACACCTTCCAGCCGGTCTTCGCGTCGATCTTGTCGCCCGATGCGGTGGTTGCAACTGGATTCATGGATGCACCGGGTACAGGGGTCGCAGGGTGGCGTGTGCCTGCAAAGTAGCCCGCGCCGGCAAGGGCCGCGCCCGCGAATAGAAGCAAAGCCGCGCGGACCAGTGGTTTATTCGTCATCGTTTTTCCTTCACTGGGCGTAGGCCATCGTCGGCGGGACGACCTGGTATTCAAGCTGGGCCCAGGTCTGTGAAACGTCGCGCCGAAGGTCAAGTACCTGGAGTTGCGCGTCAAGTTGCGCGCGTCGCGCAGCGAACGTGTCGGCAAGTGAGCCGGTACCGCCCTTGTAAGCCGCAGTCGCAAGTCCCACGCGCTGGTCGGCGGCCGGTAGAAGGGTCTGCGTGAGGTTCGCGATACGTTCGCGACCGCTCGCGAGCGTTGCGGACTCGGTGCGGATGTCGGACTGCACCTGGCGCAAAGCGTCCTCGTACAGCAGACGCGCTTTCGTGCCAAGTTCAGCCTTCTGCGCTGCGTCGCGGTCCTGTCGATCCTTCCGATTGAAAGGCATCGGAATACTGACGCCTACTGACACCATGTTCGAGTACGCACCACCGCGCTGCTGATAGGCGATACCCCACGTCCAGTTGGGACTGCGCTCGCTGTTGGCGACGGCCGTTTCCGCGTCGGCGACCAAAATGTCATCGGCGGCAGCCACGAGCGTTGGCTGGACCCGTTGAAGCTCTTCGGGCGGTAGCGAGGGAACGTAAGATTCGAGCGCGGGTGGTTCGCCCGTCACATCCGACACGGTAACTGCCGTCCAGCGCGACAAACCGATAAGCGCGGTCTGGTAGGCCTGCTTTGCCTTGAGCAACTGGTCCCGAGCCTGCGCTAACATGGCCTGGCCCTGAACGACATCGGAAGCTGTCGCTTTTGCACCCCGGTAGGAGGCTTTAATCGCGGCAAGCTCGTGGTTCATGTGGTCGAGCAACGCCTGCTGGAGCGACAGCGCCTTTTTTGCATAGATGGCGTTGTGCCAGGCTGCAGCAGTTTGCTGGCGGACGTTCGTCACTTGAGCGAGATAGCCAGCACGTTCGCGGCCCACCATCTCGTCGGCCAGGGACGAACGCAGACGCCGCTTCTCATCCGAAACCCACTCCTGCTCGATACCGACGCGCCGCATAGTCATGAAGTCCTGTCCGACGGTGAACTTCTGCGGCCCTGTTACTGGCAGATTGTCGACGCCGGCCTTGAGCATCGGGTCGGGCAACTGGCCGGCTTTCACGGCTGCTTCGGAGCTCGCCCGCACGGATGCCTGTGCGGCCTGCATACCGGCGGAACGGTCGGTCGCGAACTGCAAGGCGGCCTCAAGCGTGACGGTCGCTTCTTGGGCATCCGCAACCGAGCAGAGAAAAACGAGGGCGGCGCAAACCAAGGGCGCGCGCAAGGATGCACGCCGGCATGACGGCGTGCCAATAGGTAAAGGCATGTTCTAACCCCAACGGCGGAATGCCATGGACATTCCACGTCCTGGACGCAGGACGACCTCGCCGCAAGTGCGGCGAACCAGTCAGACAGGGATTAGATTGCTCGGGGAGGTCGCCAGAGACCGCCAGGTTCACGCCCGGCGATGGACTCGGCGTAAGGGAAGACGACTTGATTGCAGACAGCCGTGGGGCGGCTGATGGTCGTTTGTTCAGGTGGGTGATAAATACTGGCGAACTGGCACTGCGCCGTGTTCTTGCAGAACTCGCCCTTGGCCTTGCTTGTAGTGGGTGACTTCATCGACTCGCAGCCGGGCATTTCTGCGGACATCGCGTCTTCGTCATGCGCAGCCGTCGACTGCTGCATCGGACAATCCCCCGCCAAGCCGGTCGCTGCCCGCCCGGTCAGAGGAAGCATCGCGCAAAGCAGCAGAAAGAGGATGGTCCGAAGAATCTTCATGGCGACGATTATATGCTGGCTGGTCCGCGGGGCCCAAGCCCTGGGGGATGACAGCAGGAACGCTCCATTGGCAGTCGCCGCCGGTCAATCGCGTCCCGGACCTGTCCCTTCGTCACCCTATATCAACCGCTACCGCGACCCGCGCTCAGTCGTCACGCTCGTCGACTCTTGCGACGCGTTTCCAAGAAATCGTGTGCGCAGCAGCGAGCGGATGGGTACGAGCAGCCGTTCCTGAAAGTACATGGCCGCGACGACAGTGACCACAAGATAGACCGGGTACGTCGCCATACTTGGAACGACGTGTTTCGACGCGGAAATGCATGCCGCAAAGTTGGACATACACCACAACGGCGACTGTCCTATCGACAAGAGCTTCAGCGCCTTCATCATAAGTAGGAAGACCGGCACATGAATAGCGAAAATGGAGAGCGCTGAATTGCCCAGCCGGACGCAGATGGTCTCGAAGCGTGAAGGAATCGCCACGTTAGTGCAAACGACCACCAGCAATAGCTCCGCCGGCATCAGTCCGCCGTTGTGAATGATGTAGCGCGGATAGAGATCTCCCTGAGACTCCAGCCATGCCCCAGCGACAAACGAGCCGGTAATGAAAATCAGTGCAAGGCAGACTCTGCGCCAATGATTGCAGAAGTGAGCGAACTGCGATTGCTGGTACATACCGAAAAGCAGAATACCGGCGAGGAACTCGGGCAGCCGCATGACGGGGTTACGCGTTATTACGCCAACGGCAGCCGGCCCATACCAATGCATCGATGTGGCGACCACAGGCGGGATGAGGTAAAGCACCCAGAGGACGACTAGGAGCCGCTCCTTATGCCGAGCCCGCAGAAGTCCGGGGGCAACGACGGGAAACACGATGTAGAAGAACAATAGCGTCGACAGCGACCACGATGCCGGGTTGATTGATGCATACAGGGGATTCCAGACTTGAAGCAAGAGGACATTCAGCACGAAATTGATTGCTGCCTGTGCATTCCCCAGCGTTACGACAGAGTCCCCGTCGTCCAGCGACATAAGCGAGAACGTGTCCAGCGCCCTCGTTCCGGCCGCTGAGACAACGAGGAGCATAGCTAGCGAAACGAGATGCACCGGATAAAGGTTCGACAGACGCTTGACGAAGAAACCGCGCGCGCCCCCTCGCAACTGAGCCGTACCTCCAAAGTACACGTGCGAGAGGATGAACCCGGACAAAATGAAAAACGTACTCGTGGCGAAACCGCCAAGGTTGGTGAGGTCTATCAGGGGCAGGTCTACATTCTGCGGGTATTCGCGGATTGTATGGAAAACCGTCAGATAGACCGCAAGGCAAAAGCGAAGGAGGTCCAAGCCGACAAACTTTTTCATTAGGTTTCCCCGAGCATTGGTCACGGCATCAAGTGGCGGCATCAGGCACCGAGAACCGGCCGCGACGAACCGCAACAGTGACTGCTATGCACTGACCGGAAAACGTTGCTTCGACGGCACATAAAATATTTATAAGGACGCCAAGAGAGTGGAACGATAGGTTGGCGAGCAGATAGGATCTCGACGCTCGAGTGCACGAACACCCCGGTGCCTGCAGACAGACGGACTTGGGTCGAGGCAGACCTGCCTACAAACCTGACGGCCGCTGTACGCCGCCGGTGAAGAGAACGTCAACGGCGCGATGACCATTGTGAAAGCGCAAAAACAATCTTGACGAGTCGGTGTCGCGTGCTCCGCAGCCCGACCACGAGCGTTCGGGCTGCGCCGCCGACGACGTCGGAAGGGGCCTCGACGACAAAGTCGGCCACCGCGTTGGCCTCGTCGCAGCGCAGCTCGCGCCTCACTTGCTGCCGTGTTCGGACTGCCAACGCTTCATGGTGGCAATCTCCTGGCGCTGCGCTTTCACTATGTCGCCGGCGAGTTTCCGCAATTTAGGGTCCCTACCGTACTTCAGTTCCACTTCGGCCATATCGATGGCGCCTTGGTGATGCGGAATCATGCGCGCAACGAAATCTTTATCGGCATCCCCGGTAGAGGTGTGCGATTCCATACGTTCCATCATCTTCTTGTCTGCCGCTTCGAACCCCTTGCTGGCCGCCCCCGTCGGTTGGCCGTCGGAGTGGCTCATGTGCATGCCTGGCATAGAAGCGCCTTCCTGAGCGTGCGCCATGCCAATCGTCAAGGCGATTACGGCCGTGGCACTGAGGGCGACGCGTCTAGTAAATCTGCGCTTTTTCATCTCTGTCTCCATATTGCAAAACACGGCGCCCATAATGGGGCGCCAACATCCGGCTGGTGTCCGCTGCAGCCGCGACCGGTAAGTGATATTGGAAGCGTTTGACCTCACCTCACCTCACCGACAGCGAACCGTTCCGACACGTTCACGACAGCGGTGCTCGGTTGTAGAAGTAGATTCCGTGAGGCGACTTGCCAACTTTGATGGTGTTCACAAGCTTCAGTGTGTTCATGTCGATGACGCCGACGTATCTAGCGAATCTGAACGTAACCCACAGATATCGCCTGTCCTGGCTTAACTCCATATCGTCCGGTCCCGGCAGCAGGCCGGCAATGGTGCCGACGCTCGTCAAGCTGTCCTGGTCCAGAATACTGATGCTGTTGCCGACCCGGTTGCTCACAAGGACGCGGTGGCCGTCTGCTAGGGAACGAAAGTTATGTGCACCCTTGTCCGTATGGATGGTCTTGACTATCTTGCGTGCACGCCAGTCGACGACCGCCACATAGTCGGCGCCGGTCATTCCAATGAGCAGGTACTTGTCTCCGGGCGTGAGCCACAACCCAGCAGGCGCCTTCCCGACGGGCATCTTCCAAAGCACCGTCTGAGTGGCGAGGTCAATGGCGGCGACTTCCCCCGACTCTTGCAAAGTAACGAAGACCTGCTTGTTGTCGGCCGTGAAAATCATATGGCTCGGCATCTTCGCGAGAGGTACCCTTTTTGCCAACGAAAAGTCCTCCCCGTCGTACCGGTAGATATCGACGCGGTCCAGCCGCAATCCGTTCGTGACGAACCATTTGCGGTCGTTCGAGAAGCCGAGTTGATAAGGGTCCTCAATGTTTGGAATCCATCGCTGAACTTTCCCGTTCTGCGGGTCGAGCAGGACTAGGTTGTTCGCGACAGAATTGGCGACAATCAACGACCGGTTATCGGGCGTCGCCATCAGGTGGTGTGGCTCCTTGCCGACAGGGTATGTATCGACGACCTTCTGGCTTCCCTCATCAATGAGGCTGATACTGGCTTCGGCTGAATTCAGGACGATGACATCATCGGCTTGCGCTGGTGCCTGCGTCAGCGAAAGCATTGAGATGTAGAGAAGTCGCCCGAGAACTGACCGCCGGAATCTCGTGCTCCTCATATCCCGGTCTCGCTCGTATGAAAGCCGACGGACTCAATCGCGCGCTTAACCAGCTGTTCAGAAACCGTCGACTGTACCTCGACTGTCTTTGAAGCGACGTCGACTTGAACTTGCGCTGCGGCGTCCACCTGAGCGATTGCTCTGCGAATGGTCTGAACGCATCCACCACAGGAAATATCTTTGACGTGGAATTTCATGTCTAGCTCCGAGGGTTAAGAGGCCACACAATCCTGAACTGACCCACGATGGGAACGTCAAGTCGGCTGCGTCTTGCTTGACTTCAATGTGTTGCGGGGAAAACGAAGAGAGAATGCCGTCCGCCCAGCTGCGCTCTCGACGTCGACTGTGCCTCGGTGGAGTTGCATAATCGACTTCACTATCGCGAGCCCTAGCCCCGTGTTCTTCGCCGAGCCGTGCCTCGACGCGTCGGCCCGGTAAAAGCGCTCGAAGATTTTTCCCAGATGCTCGGGGGCAATGACCTTGCCGCAATTCACGACCTCAACCGAAGCATGCTGTGGCGTCTGAAGGGCGCGCAGTTCAACGGTCGAGTCGGGAGTCGCGTGTTCCAAAGCGTTTGACACCAAGTTGCTGACCGCGCGGCGGAACAGACCGGTGTCAGCCTCCACCAAGGCACTGCCTTGTACCGTGATGCGGATATTCGATTCATCGGCGAGTCCTTGGAAATACGAGGCAAGCCGTCCAAGTTCACTCTCCGCGTTGATTTCCGACACATTCAGCACTTGCTGTGCGTTGTCGGTCCGCGCCAGGAAAAGCATGTTTTCAATCAACCGTTGCAGTTGCTCGTACTCTTCAATATTAGACTCGATGAGCGCTTCGTACTCGTCGATTGTACGAGTGCGCGAGAGCGTTATCTGGGAAGCACTGAGCAAAGTAGCCAGCGGCGTCCGCATGTCATGGGCTAAGTCTGAAGAGAACTGCGACAAGCGCACGAACGCCCGCTCGAGCCGGTCGAGCATTCGATTCACGGAACTCGCTATTTCCTGCAGTTCGACAGGTCCACCGTCGATATCCAGCCTGTCGCTCAGATTGTGCGCTTCAATTCGAGACGCCTGACGGCCAATGCTCTTGACGGGGACGAGCCCGCGCCTGGTAATTAGGTATCCGAGCGCGCCGACGAGCAAGGAGCCGATTGCCACAGCGAGTAAAATGTCAATCCGGTAGCTCTGCAGAAGTGACTGTCTGTCGAGTGCACTGCGTGAGAGCAGAACCTGCGCGACTTCGCCTGAGCGCAGTTTTTGCGACGCGCTCACGCAGCGCGCGTCACCTATTGCCCCGGATTTGCAGCTGTAGGGCACTCCGGGCAAAGAGCCCTGTCGCAAAAGCGTCTGGAACTCAACCACCGTTTTCGACCCGTGGTGCGCCAACAGCTCTCGGCGCTCGCCAAGGATGGCCAGGTACACGCCGGGGTGAGACAGTAGGACTTCACGAAACACGGACTGGTCCCGCCGCACAGCTTCGAACGAACCGGCGTCGGTGAGCAACTGCCGAAACTGGGCGAGCTTTCCAGATATTTCTACGTCGTCTCGTCTTTCGAGCTCATGCGCAAGCGACCGGTAGAGATACGCTCCCATCAGCGAAAAGACGAGCAGCGCCGCGACTGCAAACGCGACGGTCAACCGCACAAGGAGCACGTACGGAGATTTGACAGCCGGAACGCGGTTCACGAACGGTCCTCGAGCACATAGCCCATACCTCGAACCGTATGCAAGAGCTTGTCGTTGTAAGAGTTATCTATCTTTGCTCGCAAGCGCTTCACTGCAGCATCGACGACGTTCGTATCACTGTCAAAGTTCATGTCCCATATCTGGGATGTGATGAACTGGCGTGTCAGGACCTCGCCATGGCGCTCGGCGAGCAGTTGCAACAGCGAGAACTCTTGTGCGGTGAGGTCCAGCCGTGCATCGCCGCGTTTTACGCGGCGTCTTATGAGGTCGACTTCCAGGTCCCCGATACGCAGAATGTCTTTCACTGCGCGAGGCGCGCGACGCAATAGCGAGCGGATTCGAGCCAGCAACTCGGCGTACGCGAAGGGCTTGGCTAGATAGTCGTCGGCGCCAGCTTCCAGACCCTCGACCTTGTCATCGACCGTATCCCGGGCCGTCAGTAGTAACACAGGGGTTTCTTTGTGCTTGCGCAACTCCTTAAGCACTTTCAAGCCATCGATGCCGGGGAGCATGATGTCTAGGACGACGAGTTCAAATTCCTCGTTGAGTGCAAGGAAGAGCCCGTCTTCCCCATTGTCGGCAATGTAGACGGTATAGCTGGCCTCCGTAAGCCCCTTTCGGAGGTACGAGGTCATCTTCGGCTCGTCTTCGATTAACAGGATGCGCATGTAGATTGCGGTGACTGGGAAATTGGAACCGTATCAGGCCTCGTTTTGCGAGCATAACGGCACGCTCATGCGCGGCAGATGACGACGAGATGACAATCTTTTCATGTTGCAGATGAAAAAACTGTCATGTGACGCGCATCGTGCTGTCAGACGCGAGGCGGTAACCTTGGCTCGCCGTTCCCGCTGGCCATTCCGGGCGACTGCGGCTTACAATCCCGAATAGCATGCTAAATTTCCGAGCCATGTCCTACTGGCGCAGATTCATCATCGTAGTCGTCTTGGCGCTGAGCCTTCCGGTTCAGTCGTTCGCGGCTACGTCGATGAGCTGCGGGCTCGGGGGTGGTCACGGCGGCAATGCGTCGCTTCACAGCCACCACTATTTGCATGGCTCGGCCAACACCTCATCTCCAGACTCTGACGCGATTGTAGAGGCTCATGGACCCGAAGCGAGCAGCCAATTAACTCACTCGCACGGTCACCACCACAGCTGTTCAAGCTGCGCCTCTTGCTGCGTCGGCGCGGCTGTTGTCGGGGTCTCCGCCGCATCGCCCTTGGCTGAGATTGCCCACTCCATCATTCTTCCGTCAATGCCCCTTCCAGTCGTTTCGTTTCTGACTGACGGCATCGAGCGCCCGCCTAGGTCACCTCTCGTCTAGTCCGCAAACTCGCAGCGTCTAGCTGCGGCAGGCTCTTGTCCAGGTCAACACCGACTTCGGACGATTCATGACGAGAAGAATCCATGCGAACACTGATTGCGGCGCTCGTAAGCGCTTGCATTGTGCTGCCCTTGCGTGCCCAAGCAGCGACGACGACAATCCCGGACCCTACCGATGCTAGCGCGTCGGCACCCGCCATCGAAGTACCCTCGGCGTTCAATGAGTACGCGTCTTTTAAGGACGGCGAAAACCCGAGCTGGCAACAACTGAACCGTGACGTCGCTCCCAAGCGCAATGGCACGATGCAGCACTCCGCACCTACAACAGGGGCTCCGGGTGACGTGAATGCACACCAGCACCGGAGCGAGACGAAATGACGCGACATTTCGCACACACCCGCGTGGCGTGCATTGCAATCGCCGTGGTGTTCCTGGCTGGCTGCACCACTTTTTCGAAAGATGGCGGATTCAGTAGCGTGTCGTCGGTCGCATCCGAGCGCCTGGGAAAAGATGCTGTCTACATCAAGACCGACGAGGACCGAGACGCTGCGTACAAGCGTACACATGAGCTTCTGAGAAAGCCACTGACCATGGACGACGCAGTACAGATTGCGCTGCTGAACAATCGCGGCCTTCAGGCCGCGTATGGTGAACTCGGTATTTCCGAAGCTGACCTGGTGCAGGCGGGCCGTCTCCCCAATCCCAGTTTCACGTTCAGCCGAACTCACTGGAGCGATGGAATCAGCATCGGTCGGACTTTTTCAATGGCCGTCCTAGGCGTGCTGACGCTGCCTGTCGCGGCACGCATCGAAGGTCGCCGGTTCGAACAGACGAAGCTTGACACTGCCAACGCCATGCTGAGCGTGGCAGCCGACGCGCGAAAGGCATACGTTAACGCCGTGGCTGCTGAACAGGAAGCGATGTACGCAGAGCAGGTTAAGGATTCTGCCGAGGCTGGCACCGAACTCGCATTGCGCATGCGCCAGGCAGGCAACTTCAGCAAGCTCGACTACGCACGCGAGCAAGCCTTCTACGCCGAAACCGCTGCGCAGATGGCCAAGGCCAAGCAACAGAGAACTTCCGCGCGCGAAAAGCTCACCCGCGCCATGGGCCTCTGGGGCTCAGGGGCTCAATATCAGCTGCCTGCCCGCCTGCCCGAACTACCGAAAGACAGGCCGCAGCTCAGCGAACTGGAGAGCTTCGCAATGCAGAACCGCCTCGACATTCAGGCGGGGAAGCTGCAAGTTCAAGGACTCGCGACCTCGTTGGGCCTCGGAAAAGCAACTCGCTTCGTCAATGCGTTGGAAGTGGGCTACCAGAACAACTTTGAAACCGACAAGGGAAAAGAGCGCGGATACGAGATAAGCGTCGAGATTCCTATCTTCGATTGGGGTAGTGCGAAGGTGGCTCGCGCGGAGGCGATTTACATGCAGTCGGTGAACCGGCTCGCGCAGACCGCAATCGATGCCCGGTCAGATGTGCGTGAATCGTACTCTGCCTACGTGACCAGCTACGACGTCGCCAAGCATTATCGTGACGAGGTTGTCCCTGTGCGCAAGACCATCTCGGATGAGATGCTGCTGCGCTACAACGGCATGCTCGCAAGCGTATTTGAACTGCTCGCCGACTCCCGCGACCAAGTCAGCGCTGTAAACGGATACATCGACTCGCTCAAAGACTATTGGCTTGCCGAGACTGAACTGCAGCAGTCGCTTGGCGGACGGCTCCCGCCGGCACCGAACGCGCAAATGCAAACTCCGGCTCCGAACAATGCGCCGCCGACTTCGGCGAACGCAGCCTCAGCCGGGCTAGACCAAGCGTCGCCGTCGCCGGAAACCCAATCGGTGCCGCAAACAAATTCTGAAGGTAAATGAAGATGGTTTCCCGTCGAACTTTTCTCAGCGGCTCGGGCGCCGCCCTGCTGGGCGCTGCCCTTGTCAGCAAGGCCGGAGCCGCATCGCTGCCCGAAGCTCCAACGATGAGCAATGCGGTCACGCAGCCTCCTCTCGTACCACCCAATGGTCGACCATATACGCCAGTTGCCACGCTGAACGGCTGGACGTTGCCGTGGCGTATGAAGAACGGATGGAAAGAGTTTCATCTCATTGCCGAGCCGGTGGTGCGCGAGATGGCGCCTGGCATGAACTCCAACCTTTGGGGTTACAACGGCCAAACACCGGGTCCAACCATCGAAGCGGTCGAGGGTGACAAGGTACGCATCTTCGTGACCAACAAGTTGCCCGAGCATACGACCGTTCACTGGCACGGCATGCTGCTGCCTTCCGGAATGGATGGCGTGGGCGGACTCACCCAGCCTCATATTCCGCCGGGCAAGACGTTTGTCTATGAGTTCCAGCTCGAAAGGCACGGCACTTTCATGTACCACCCGCATGCCGACGAGATGGTCCAGATGGCCATGGGCATGATGGGCACGTTCATCGTGCACCCGAAGGACCGCGGCGTCATGCCTGTTGACCGCGACTTCGTCTTCCTGCTGGCCGCATATGACATTGACCCCGGCAGCTTCACGCCGCGCGTCAACGAGATGACGGACTTCAATATGTGGACGTTCAACTCCAGAGTGTTTCCTGGAATCGACCCTATGCCAGTTCGTGCGGGTGACAGAGTGCGTATCCGCTTCGGCAATCTGACAATGACGAACCACCCTATTCACCTACATGGCTATAGCTTCGAGGTCGCCGGCACCGATGGCGGCTGGATTCCCCCGGCCGCCCGCTGGCCCGAGGTCACTGCTGACGTCGCTGTTGGGCAGATGCGCGCCATTGAGTTCACGGCGAACCGTCCAGGAGATTGGGCATTTCATTGCCACAAGTCTCATCACACGATGAATGCTATGGGGCACCAGGTGCCAAACATGATTGGCGTGCCTCAGAAAGACCTCGCCAAGCGCATCAACAAGCTCGTGCCCGACTACATGGCCATGGGAAGTACCGGCGGCGCAATGGGCGAAATGGAAATGCCGCTTCCCGACAACACGCTGCCGATGATGACGGGCAGTGGTCCCTTCGGACCACTCGAGATGGGTGGGATGTTCACTGTGGTCAAGGTTCGGCAAGGCCTCGGCAGAAACGACTACCGCGACCCGGGCTGGTTCAAACACCCCAAGGGCACTGTCGCATACGAGTACACCGGCGACCTGCCGGAGAGCTGATTTAAAAAGTGCCGTGGGAGCGCACGGCTGGATTTTCGTTTAACTGATGGAGAGAAAGTGATGAGAAACGCAATTGCTTCGATTGTCTTTGGTTGTGCAACAGCACTGTCCGGTGCCGCATATGCGGCCGGCGATATGAGCAACATGAACATGGCGAGTGGCGCTCAACAAAGCTCTGACGCGAAGAACGGTATGTCGCATGGCGAAGTCAAGAAGGTTGACAACGCTGCGGGCAAGCTCACTATCAAGCATGGCCCGCTTGAGAACCTCGGCATGGAAGGCATGACGATGGCCTTCAAGGTGAAAGACCCGGCGATGCTTTCGCAAGTCAAAGTGGGCGACAAGATTGACTTCGTTGCCGAAGAAGTGAACGGGGCCCTCACGGTGACGCAGCTGCAGAAGCAGTAACGCCTTAGCGAAGGGCTACACACTCATCGGCATCCCGACAGGAAACTAAGCATGAAAAAGGTAATTCACAGGGGCCTCGCGCCTCTCTTGGCGACAGCTGCACTAAGCCTGTTACCCGTTGCTGCTTCGGCGCATGGCAAGCTCGAAAGCGCGACGCCGGCAGCGGGCAGCACGGTTGATGGCTCGCCCGACGCATTGCGGCTAACCTTCAACGAGAACATTGAGTCCTCGTTTAGCACCATCAAGGTATTGAATGCGGCTGGTGCGCCTGCGACCAAAGAGAAAGCCACGGTTGATTCAACCAACCCGCGAATTCTTAAAGTTTCCCTGCCGAAACTTGAATCCGGCTCCTACACCGTCCAGTGGGGCGTGATGACGAGTGACTCGCACAAGACCAAGGGCGCCTACACTTTCACGGTGAAGTGATGAACGACGGTTTCCTCGGCGTGCTACGACTGGCGCTGGTCGCCCTGCAGAACATTAGCTTTGCGGCGCTGGTCGGCGCACTCTTATGCGACAGGTGGCTCGTTCGGAGCACATCGCACTGGCAGGCAAGCGTGAGCAAGCGGCTGATGCGCAGCGCTCGGCTGGCCTGCCTTGCGTCGTTCCTGTCGAGTATTGCGGCTTTTTGGACTCACTGCGCTCTGATGAGCGAGTCGACACTTGTCGAAGCGGGACCGGCGGTCTACTCGATGCTGAAGGAAACCGGATACGGACATGCATGGCTTGCCGGTGCCGTCCTCACTCTCGTCGCACTGGTCCTACTGTCCCTACCGACATCGACGCGGCCCCGACTGATGCCGGTCACATGGCTCTGCATTGCTGGAGTCGCGCTCGGACGAAGCAATACTGGGCACTCCGTCGAAGCCGGCTTTTTCTCGTTGCCGGTATGGGCCGATTGGATTCACCTCCTTGCCATCAGCGTCTGGGTTGGGCTTGTGGTCGCAAGCAGCTATGTTGTCGCTCCGAGCCTTCTCGCTGCGGGCGACGGCGACCGCAAGAATGGCGCCTCGTTCGTTCAGTCGCTGTCCGACACGGCCACGGTTGCGCTGCTTATTCTCTTTGCGACGGGCGCATATAACGGCTGGCGCAGTGTAGACAGCCCGGTCGGCTTTGTCGCCTCGGGTTACGGGCAAATACTCATGTTGAAGCTAGGGCTTGTGTTGATCGCAGCCGCTCTCGGTGGTCACAATCGATTCTTCGAGATGCCTCAGCTGCTGGCCGCGCTGCAGGGTGGCAGCCTGCGTGAAGCTGAGCCCGCGCTAAAGCGCTTTTCGAGAGTCCTGCACGTCGAGTCAATCGTTCTTGTGGCGGTTCTCATCGCTGCCGCAGTTCTGGTATCAAGCCCGTTGCCAGGGACAGCGTAAGCAACGGCTCCACATCGTTCGTCCACGCGGATGGTCCCGCTGGTGAAGCCGTAAGACTCGGCGCATCACCGCAGGACCGTCTCTTCAGGCCCGCGCAAATCGCGGGCCTTTTTTTCATCCATGGGCACGATGGATGCGCAACTCAATGGCTGGCTCTTCCAGCATCCAATGTTCACGGAGGACACTATGGCTCACCAACAACACCAGTCATGCATTGACGCTTGCGACGCGTGCGCTGCAGCTTGTGACCATTGCGCGACTGCCTGCCTTTCTGAAAGCAACGTCTCGGAGATGGCCGAATGCATCAGGCAGGATATGGACTGCGCGGATGTCTGTCGTATCGCTTCTGCGGCGATGGCCCGTGGCAGTCAGCACACCAAGGATATATGCGAGCTCTGCGCATCGCTGTGCGAAGCATGCGCAGCGGAGTGTGAAAGGCACCAACACGAGCATTGCAAGCAATGCGCTGAAGCATGCCGCACGTGCGCTAGCGAGTGCCGGGCGATGGGTTAAGCTTCACCAGTCCGCTAGTTTCGCGCAACGGACAGGAGCTCCCGCCGTCCTCGAACGGCGGGAGCCTTCAAAACACTAGGTACCGGGTCGGTCGCCGCCGCTAGCCTCCGCTGTGCTGACCGCGCAGACTTCCACCTTCCGGTTGCAGCGGGCTTGCGTCGGAGAAAGGCTGGTAATCCGCGATGCCAAAGTCCTTTTCTAGCAGCTCTCTCATCTCGTCAACCGCGCCCGTCTGAGCATGCCACATTTGATTGCAAAGGCGAGTGAGTTCGGCGTGCCGCCGGTCAACTCCAGTCATGCATCCGTTCAGTGGCTTGAAAAGCTGATAATGGTGATGGCTGAAGACTTCCAGGTAGGCTCGGTCGAACGACTTTCCTGGCTGTGCATGCTCAAGTATCCCGATGGCTGCTTGTTGTTCCGGCCGTAGTTGCGGCTGATAGTTGATCCCGTACCAGTTGTGCAAAAGAGATTGCAGCTGGAGAATCTGCTCGCGTTGTGTACGGTTTTCCATCCGCGCATTCGACTTTATTTCATCGACAGTCGCCTTCGCTTGCGTTGGAGGAAAGCCCGGGGATGGAGACGTGCCTTCATTCGGAGACAGATTTCCGCTCCTTCGTACATCGGTGCCAGCGGCGAGTTCGGTCATTCTGAGCGCAGAGTAATGGTGGTCAATGATGGTCTCCATGAGTGTCACCTCAAAGTTCGCCGTGATACCCCGGCCGGGCCCGTCGGCGTACGCGGGCGTGACAGTCAAAACTGCCAACGCTGAAACAGCCGCGACAGCGGCACGCGACACCTGGGGCGCAAATTTCCGGCAGGCCTCGGCCCATTTTGTTTCCTTCCTCTTACGATTGTCCACGGTTCTCTCCGTCATAAGACCAAGAATATGCGTCTCCGCACCATTGCAGCGACTGAGGGCCAGCATCTCGCGCGCCCACGCGCCGTAGATGACGATTTTTTCACGCACTCGTCACGAGCCGTTCAGGGGCTTGGATCCACAATGGCGCTGGTCATCAACGCTGATGACGTCCAATGTAATTGCGGAGTCCCAATGAAAATTAAATTTCTCTCTCTCTTTGTCGCCCTGGCAGCGGTGGCAAACAGCTCGTTTGCTGACGCGGGGCACGACTTTCCTCCGACAACAAAGGTTCAAGCAGCGTCACCTGCTGATTCGGGTCAAGCGCGCAGTGCCCAAGCGACCGATATGCAGGTCACGCGTTCCGGCAAAACGCGCGCCGAGGTCATTCAGGAATTGATTGAAGCGCAAAAGGCCGGCCTCGTTCCTACCAGCCGTTCCGACTATCCTCCGAGCGAAGCAACGATTGCACGGAATCGCGCGCGATACGAAACCGATACTCTGAAAGCGGCTACTGCGCAGTGACATGTGCCACCGCAACCGTGCATCATTGGGACATTGCTATGTGACCGTGCGGCTGTCACGGTCAGAGTCGACATCGGCTCTGACGGGTAGTCGAGGTAGTCGCAAGCTCTAGCTCTCGTGACGGTTCCTGGCAATGGCAGTCACCGGTCCAAGAAAAGTTGGACCTCCGTGCGTGCGGATAGGCCTAGCTTATTTTGTTGCCCCGACTGGTCCGTCGGTCAGCGGACGCTCGTTTGCGCGGACGGTCTGCAGGACCGTCGCCCTCGCCAAAAACATTACCAGCCATTAGACGGCTTGATGTTCAAGCGACTTCTGGAGTGTTTAAGGAGTTGAAGACATCGCTAGTGAAACACGTTTGAATTGCTGACCGGTTTTGTCGGGCTTATAAGAGCGCGTTGCCTGCGGCACCGCCGAAGCAGCTAGCCCTTGTCGGCTACCGGGTTCGCGGAAACAAGGATGGCGGACGCCGGCATCATGACACCCGGATGATGAACATTTCATCTGTCCGTCACCCCAGCGCACCAACGCCTCGGCAGAATCGACGTGTGAGGAAGGACCGTCCGTGCGTTGGGAGAGAAACTATGCGGCGCTTAGCAACGCTTTGCGCAGTAGCGGCTTTGTTTTCGGGATGTGTGCCGGGACAGCCGTTGCTTTCGCAATCAGGAAAGACCAAACAACAAGCGGACGTCGAGCTTGAGAACGCCTGGAAGGAAGGATGGCTACCGTATCGGCGCGCGGACTATCCGCCCGCTCAAGCAACCCTTGAGCGCAACAAAAAGCGGTACTCAGCGACGCACCCCGAGGACGTGCCTTTACCCGCAAGCGCGGCGGAGCCGTCAAATTGACGTTGGTCTAATGTGAGTGAGCTGAAGTGAGTCACGCGGTGGCGAGGAGGATGACTAAAACGTCATCCTACCGTCACCTCTGCGTTACGTCGCCTCTACAGTGAGGTAGCAATGGCTTCAATGGGTTTCATACCGCTGCCGAAACGGGCGATAGTTTCGCGATGTTCCTTGAGAGCACCGTACGGAAGGTACCTAATGCCAAGTTCGGTTACGCGGGAAAAGGCCGGTCTCGCCAGTTGGCTCCGTACGTCCTCTTGTCGACTATCGGGCGCGACGAGGTAAAGATGCTTGTGTGCCGCTGTGGCCGAGCCAAGTGCCAAGTCAAGGAGGCGAACGATGCCGGAATAGATGGACGTCGTGTGTTCAACTTCGAACGCTGCTGCGACGGAGCGGTCAGCATTCAACCAGATGACGTCAATCAGCGGGACGGTGTCTGCTCCGTTGATATTCAGCGAAGTTGGCAACTCGGTCAGGCACCCGTCGGCAAGTTTGCCGTCGCGGTAAGGGCGCGAGCGGTCATTCGACGCAATCCAGACTTGATAGCCGAGCGATTGTCCGAGGTCGCGCAACCATCCTTGAACTTCGGTATGTGTCGCGTCTTGCTGGCGGCTCGCCTCTAGTTGCTTGGCTAGTGTTGCCGATTGTTCGCGAACGGCATCCAGGTCTTTAAGCCACGCATCATGAGATGCGGCATCTTCTACAGACGGCGGCAACGGGTAGCGGTCGATGCCGACGTCGAAAAGAAATCCCGCGAGCGCCCCTAGGTCGTTTGACAGCAGCGTGCGGAATTCGTGATTTAGCTCAAGGATTCCCTTGCGCATTGCGAGGTAGTGATCCCAACGTCCCAGCTTTACGTTGGCCTTGGCCAAGGCGTTGAACCCCTTGACGATGGCGGTGTTGAACGGACAGACGAGGGTCGGATGGATGAAGTAAAGCAGATTGGCGACTGCCGGCCCCAAGCCCTTGACGGCGTGAGAGTCGAGCGTCCTTATAGCCGTCAAGACCGCCTCAGCTTCGTCGCAACAATCGCACGTGTCTAGGAGCTTGCCGAACGCCCGCTGGTTTGCGGGGTTTTCGTAGATGTCGGGGATTCGAAGCTTCGGTTTCCAGAGAAATGCATGGTCAGCGCCGCGGAAAATCTGCCGCTGCTCAGCGATGGAGCCAACGACGGTTTCGAGAGACGAGCCTCGGTACGCGTTGCCAAACGTCCCTGCGTCGATTTCCTTTACGACTTGCCGGATGCCTTGGCGGATGGACCGGAAGTTCTTCAGACGCTCAGGCCATAGGAACCAGGTCTGAAAAGTGGCCGCCGGGTCTGCCTTCCAATGCTCGATAAGGGTGTGCAGGGTATTCATTATTGTCGTAGGTTTTATTGTCGGGCGAGTCTATCACCGATGTTCCGGTCTTTGGACAAGCTCCGTTGACCTTCCCACCGTCGGTAAGTGACAATAAATTTAGGTCGCTGGCGCACCTGAGCGGGCCGAGGTCCAGGCTAACGCCGAGCGAACGATGTGTCGTCCGAAACCAAGTGCATGGCACGACCGAACAAGGAGCACTTAGCATGAGCGTGCAACCTAATGACAGCAAGCAGCGCCGCGGGCCGTCGAACGCAATTGATGCGAAGCACGACCATCAGCACCATCCAAGTCAACACCGACGAGGGTCTGACGACGCGTCGGAATCGGGCGCATCTTCGCTAAGTGACCCGGTCTGTGGCATGTCAGTCACTGCGGACTCGCAGTTTCACGTTGAGCATGACGGACAACAATACTTGTTCTGCAGCCAATCCTGCGAGAACAAATTCACCGACAACCCGACAAAGTACGCCAGCACAACGCCCGGAGCGCCGGTGCACGCAGCGCCAGAGGGCACCGTCTATACCTGCCCGATGCACCCGCAGATTCGACAAGACCGCCCCGGGAACTGCCCGATATGCGGCATGGCACTTGAGCCGTTGCTGCCGAGCTTGGAAGACGAGGAAAACCCGGAGCTTGTCGACTTCCGGCGAAGATTCTGGTGGACCTTGCCGCTTACAGCGGTCGTGTTCGTCCTCGCGATGTTTGGCCATCGCTTAAGCTCGATGGGAGCCTCTACCCTGAGCTGGGTCGAGTTCGTGCTCTCCACCCCTGTCGTCATGTGGGCCGGACTCCCGTTCTTCGAACGCTGCATTCGGTCTTTTATCAACCGCAGCCCGAACATGTGGACACTCATAGGCCTCGGAACGGGAGCGGCCTACATCTACAGTGTTATTGCTGTCGTCGCGCCCGGTGTGTTTCCCGCAACGTTCGTCGCAAACGGTCGTGTCGACGTTTACTTTGAAGCGGCGGCCGTCATCATATCGCTTACGCTGCTGGGGCAGTTGCTTGAATTGAAGGCGCGCTCGCAAACGTCGGCTGCCATCAAAGCGCTTCTCGGCTTGGCACCAAAGACCGCCCGCAGAATCAACGCAGACGGCTCCGAAGAGGACATCCCGCTCACGCACGTTCATGTCGGTGACCTGTTGCGCGTGCGGCCAGGAGAAAAGGTGCCGGTGGACGGTGTCGTCACGGATGGGACCAGTTCGCTGGACGAGTCGATGATTACGGGCGAGCCCATTCCTATTACCAAGCGACCCGGTGACCATGTAATTGGCGCCACTATGAACGCCGCTGGGACGTTGGTTATTAGGTCAGAAAAAGTCGGCTCCCAAACAGTGTTGGCGCAAATAGTCCAGATGGTCGCGCAAGCCCAGCGTTCTCGCGCGCCCATGCAACGGATGGCGGACAAGGTCGCGGGTGTGTTCGTCGTCGCAGTCGTCGGCACCGCTGTGCTCACGTTCGTCGCGTGGGGCCTTCTCGGGCCGCAACCGAGCTGGGTGTTTGGCCTCATCAACGCCGTCGCAGTACTCATCATTGCATGCCCATGTGCGCTCGGACTCGCAACACCGATGTCCATCATGGTTGCCAGTGGTAAGGCTGCCACGAACGGTGTGCTTTTCCGGGATGCCGCGGCTATCGAGAACCTGCGGAAGGTCAATGCACTTATCGTTGACAAGACCGGTACGCTAACCGAGGGACGCCCAGCGTTCCAACGCTGTGTTGGCATCAACGGCTTTTCAGAGGAAGAGGTTCTCCGCCTCGCAGCAAGCCTCGACCAAGGTAGCGAACACCCGCTCGCCGCAACGATCGTCGCTGCCGCGCGCGAACAAGGGCTGACGTTCGACAGAGCTGACGAGTTCCAGTCCAGCACAGGAATCGGTGTGCGAGGAATTGTACGCGGTCGCAACCTTGCCCTAGGCAATACAGCTCTGATGCAAGCCGAGGGCATTGACGTCGGACTGTTAGCAAGCGACGCCGACTCTTTGAGGACACAGGGCGCGAGCGTCATGTACCTTGCCGTAGATGCGAACCTGGCTGGTCTTTTGGCGGTGACGGACCCGATAAAGCCGACGACGCCAGAAGCATTGGCTCGCCTTGCGGAGGACGGCATTCACGTGGTGATGGCAACTGGCGACGGTGTCGTAACCGCGAAGGCCGTAGCGGGCAAACTCGGCATCGATGAATTCTACGGTGAGGTCAAACCTGCCGACAAGCTTGCGCTCGTCACACGATTCCAAGAGGCGGGCAAGGTGGTCGCGATGGCCGGCGACGGCATCAACGACGCGCCGGCGCTGGCCAAGGCCGACGTCGGCGTCGCGATGGGCACGGGCACAGACGTCGCAATGAGCAGCGCGCAAGTTACGCTGGTCAAGGGCGATTTGCGCGGCATCGCGCGAGCCCGGGAACTGTCTGAGAGCACCGTCAGGAATATGAAGCAAAACCTCGGCTTTGCTTTCGTCTATAACGCACTGGGGATTCCACTGGCAGCGGGCGTGCTTTACCCGTTCACGGGCTTACTCCTATCGCCGATGATTGCGGCGCTAGCTATGAGCCTCAGTTCAGCCTCCGTCATAACGAACGCCCTGCGCTTGCGCAACGCGAAAGTCTGAGGTCTATATGTGTCCCAAGGTGATGTTAGTGTAAAAGCGCTGCCCGCTCTGCATCGATTTTCTGGTATCGCGTTGCTCATTCACGCGCTTTGGAGGCGATTCCATGACGCGCTTGTCATTCGCCGGTCATGTTAAAAGAAACCGAGCACGATACTCTTCTTAGGCGTCGCTCAGACGAGGTATCTTTAGCGAATCAACAGCTCGCCGCCGAACTTTCGTCGAGATTCAGATTTACTCGTTCGTGCCCGAGTATCAAGTCGCAGTCGCTCGGGCAGCGGGAAACTCAACAGCCGCGTGAGGTAATAAGCGTCATGTCGAAGAAGCAGAACGTCCTTCCGAACCTAACTAACCGCCGTCGCTTCGTGCAAGGCGTGACCGCCAGCGGACTTGCTGCGGGACTTGGTGCCTGGCCGCTTTTGACTCGAGCAGACGGGTACGTCAGTCACGGGCCTTCGGTCCTCACTGGAACGGACTTCGACTTGGTCATCGGCTCTACCTTAGCGAACTACACAGGGCGTATTCGCCCGACCACGTCGGTAAACGGCTCAATCCCTGCGCCGGAGCTGCGTTGGCGACAGGGGACGGAAGTCACGATGCGAGTTACCAATCGTCTCCAGGTTCCTACTTCAATCCATTGGCACGGAATCCTCGTGCCGTTTGATATGGACGGGGTACCGGGCATAAGCTTTCCAGGTATTCAGCCGGGGCAGACGTTCACCTATAGGTTCTTGGTACGGCAGGCGGGTACCTTTTGGTACCACAGTCACAGCAGATTTCAAGAGCAAACCGGACTATATGGTCCGCTTGTAATCGAGCCGGCCGGTGGGGAGAGCATCCGCTGCGACCGAGATTATGTAGTTATGCTTAGCGACTGGACAGACGAAAACCCAGAGCGCATCATGCAAAAACTCAAGCTTTCGAGCGACTACTACAACTTTCAGATGCCGACGGCACCTGAATTTTTCGATGACGTTAGAAAGATGGGGTTAGGTGCAGCGCTCAAAAAACGAAAGATGTGGAATGAGATGCGCATGAATCCGACAGACTTTCACGACGTATCGGGGGCGACGTACACCTATCTGGCTAACGGTACAACACCTGCGAAAAATTGGACGGCTGTTGCCCGTGCCGGCGAAAAGGTTAGGCTTCGTTTCATCAACGGGTCATCAGAGACGCTCTTCGACGTGCGCATCCCTGGCTTAAAGATGACAGTGGTGGCGGCCGACGGGCAGGAAGTGAGGCCAGTTACCGTTGACGAATTTCGCATCTCTGTCGCCGAGACCTACGACGTCCTTGTGGACATGCCTGACGACAATGCTCATACCATCTTCTGCCAATCGATGGACCGTAGCGGTTTCGCCCGAGCGACGCTAGCTCCGCACGCAGGAATGGAAGCTGCCATACCTCCAATGGACCCGAAGACATGGCTCTCGATGGGTGACATGGGAATGGGCGAGATGAGCGAAATGCAGGGTATGAGCGGCGCCAAAGACGCGAGGGGCATGGGCGGGATGGACCATACGCAAGCGACGAGCGACGCGAAGGACATGGATAGCATGCGCGACATGCACGGGGCGAACTCGATGCCGAGCATGAACGACAAGCAAGGCATGAGCGATATGCAGGGAATGCAGGGGATGCAGCGAATGCAGGACGACGCAGGCATGCAGGGAATGGAAGCTGTGCAGGACAGCCAGAGCGAAGACACCAGGACCGACATGAAAGCTGGCGGAATGGGCGAGATGGCACGCGGGACTGGCCCGGAGGTAGACATGCGGCCGATGGCCGTCTCGCGTTCCCTGGAAGACCCTGGACCACGGCTGCGGGAAAGCGGGCGAAAAGTGCTGACTTATGCGGACCTACACACCGCGGGCGGCCCACTGGACACCCGACCGCCGTCAAGAGAAATCGCCGTGCGCCTAACAGGAAACATGGAGCGGTTCATCTGGGGATTTGACGGGCAGAAGTTCTCCGAGGCGCCACCCATTCTTTTTCACTACGGGGAAAGATTGAGAGTCACGCTCATCAACGATACCATGATGAATCACCCGATTCATCTCCACGGAATGTTCATGGAGCTTGAGAGCGAAGACGGCAGCTTTCTTGTTCGCAAGCATACGATAAACGTGCAGCCCACCAAACAGGTGACGTTCCGTGTGACGGCGGACGCACCCGGCCAGTGGGCCTTCCATTGCCATCTGTTGTATCACATGGAAGCGGGCATGTTCCGCAAGGTGGTGGTCGCATGAGCCAGCTAAGCTTGTCGGCGCACCTAGTCGGAGGCACACGAGCTCGTCTTGTTGTGAGGGTCCTCATCGCCGCATGCGTCGTTTCCCGTTCAGCCACCTCTCCTGCTCAATCGATGCCGATGGATGGCATGCCTGCGGTGAGCGATATCGGCGGCCACAGCGCTCACGGCGCCGGTCACGATGCGTCGCCAGGCTCTCCCGCACGCAAGTCCGACATGACCGGAAAAGCGGACGCGAACGACCAAACGCGGGGCTCCAAGGAAATGGAGCATATGATCGCGCCGCGCGGCAACTCCCCCGGCACAGGGAATGGCACCAGCAACGAATCGGCGAATGCAGACCAGGGCGTCAGCGTCGACGCTAGCGCCAAACGGAGTCCGAAAGGCGGTCCTGAAAGCGGCCCCAACCACATCATACCGGTGGAGGAGCCACGTATTCCGATGGCGAATCCGAACCAAGGCATTCCCATGAAGGGTATGGACATGGCTGACGACGACGTCTACCACCAAATACTCGTCGACCAGCTGGAGTATGTGAAGGCTGCCGGCGGGCAAGGCTGGTCGTGGGACGGCGAAGCATGGCTGGGCGGCGACATTAACAGACTTTGGCTTAAAAGTTCTGGTGACCGACTGTATGGCAAGACAGACGACGCTCGCGTCGAGGCGCTAATCTCGCGCGCCTACTCGACTTACTGGAACGCACAGATAGGTGTACGCCACGACTTCGGCAATGGGCCATCGCGGGACTGGGCGGCAATTGGGGTGGAGGGGCTGGCTCCATGGTTTTTCGACGTTGAAGCCACCGGTTACATAGGGGCTTCGGGTCGAACTGCGCTACGATTAAAAACCTCTTACAACGTATTGCTTTCTCAGCGGTTGTTCCTCACGCCCGAGGCCGAAGTCAACGTCTATGGAAGAGCAGACCCCGAGCGAGAGATAGGCAGCGGCGTCTCGGACATTAAGCTAGGTTTGCGCCTCCGATACCAAATACGGCGTGAGATTGCGCCCTACGTTGGCTTTGTCTGGGGAAGACGCTTTGGTCGCACTGCCGATTTTGCGCGCCGTGACGCCGAACCTGTATCTGACAAGGAACTAGTAGTCGGCGTTACGCTATGGTACTGAAGGAATTTTGTCGACCGACATCTGGCGGCAATCTCTAGCTAGTTCGCGTTTGAGCAGGCTTTAGACACAAGTGATTGGAACGACGCGGCATTTGGCGAGACCGCCGGGCAAACAAGGACCACGAGCCACGTGCGATAGGCCTGCAATAGGTGCTCGACCTCCATGTGTGGCGTGTAGGCCCCGGGCATATGAGCATATGAGCGCTCTAATATCCCGTTGAGAGACGCTTCCAAGAACGACGCCCCAGCTACTGCTTTTCATCGTCGCGAAATAGCCGTAGACCTGCGGCGGAACATCGGTTGGCGGTGGACGGCTCGACCATGTTTATCGCTTGGGTCATCAAGCCAACGCAGTTGCGTCTCGACCGCCTCGACTAGGCGTTATGAGACGTTGCTATCGGAGCCGCTGATTCATGGCGACAAGACGGCCGTACGGTGCTTAAGGAAGCGGGCAAGGGCTATTCTAGTCCGTGTCATGAGTGTGGTGGTTTGCCTCTCGCGGCCGCGAGGAGCTTGCTTTGTTCTTCGCATCCTCCGCGTCGCCGTGCGTCGACTTCATTCCAGGCATGTTCTTCATACCCTCCATCTCCTCGTCTCGAGGGGCCTTGGCCACCATTTCCTTGTATTCTTGCGCGCTCATACTTGGCAACTTATTCACAAAGGCGACCATGCTCCAAATTGTCTCGTCATCGTGTGTCTTGCCCCATGCCGGCATGGCGCTCATCTTCAGGCCGTGCTTGATAACCCAGAAGGCGCTACGCGGGTCCAATTGTGACTTCGCAAGCTCTGGCGGCTGAGGATAGAGTCCGGGAGCCAACTCCGAATCTTTGACTCCAGGCGCTAGGTGACATGTCACGCACATTGCCGCGTATTGTCCTGCACCCTTAAGAATGAGATCGGGACTGTTGAGGTTTGGGGGTACGATGTCCTTAGAATGAGCATCGATGGACCGCATTCGCAATGTTTGCAGGATCTTGTAGGTAAGGGGCCAGTGGGGAGCATCCGCTCCCATGTTGTAATTTCCGGACAAGACGAACGCGGTTGCACCGAACAGCGCCACTGCCGACATTGACGCTGTAGGAATAATCCAGTGTCTCATGCTTTCACCGAGAAGAAGCGAATCGGCCAACATCACTAAATCGACGACTTGCGGCGGCTGAACGCGGTCTCCGCTGAAGAAATCGATGTTCGGTAGTTCGGCGAACCTCTGACTTCGTTGCGTCGAACTGCCGCCCATCACCATCCGAATCCTGCGGACTCCCGTGCCACGTTACGACGTGCGTCGAGCGAAGCCTCAACTTGGCCTGAAAACAGGGTTGTACCGAGTCAGCGATTGCGGATTCGATAGAGTTCCTTATTGCGTTCGATGGTTCTCTCGCTCGGCGGGTAGTCGTTCTTGCTCGTGGGTATCATGCCGTCCCGTTGTGCCTGGATCATTTCGGCGACGACTTCCGCGCGGGTTTTGCCGACTCTCCCCGCGGCGGCCAACCCTTCGTCGCTGCCACCATACGACTGCCTGTTGCTACTGAACGCCGCAGACGATTCAACCCCTCGGGTCGGCTGTATGTCATTCAGGGGATAAGCATGGTCCGCAAAAGCCGGCACCGCAACGGCGATGCCGAGGGTAGCAACCAACAAGGGAATTACTTTCATTGCGTCCTCCAGGGGGCTTGATTGGAGGAAAGTTTATATATTGCAATCTGACTGGAGCATGACTTAAACGTGATAATTGTGCCTCGAAGCCGAGCGACTGTACCGGCTCGGATTGTCTGGACACGGTTTTGATTAAGGCGATCATGAGGATGACCCTGAATGGATAACAACCCGAACAAAGATGTAATCGACAATTGCGTTTTAGCGTTTGAACCGACCTGGCAAGCCGGTGCCGCGTTTGACGCTAACAAAGCAGTGGGCATGACTCGACCGTGACAGTAAATTCATTTCTTTGTCACGGCGCTGACTACTTCAAACTGAGAAGATATGTGATCAGAGTTTTCTTCCCGGTCGAGGGTTTGTGGTGATCGCGCGTTGGACCTGCAAGTCCCAATGCAGGTTAACGGTCACCTCGGGCATTAGGGAAACGCCGAATAATGCGTTATTGGGTCGGCTTGCAGATCCACGGGCGTCGAAGTTTCTGGATAACGAATCGAATTTGCGCGCATTTCAATAAATTCGGCTCTCAAAAGAGCCTCGCTGCTCTGATTTTTCTACGGCTGACGGATTGCTCGCTCCCATGAACCGATCGCAACAGATTCCGCACAATCACCAGATTCTTCACCACAGCGAACAAGCTGAAAAGTTGCGCGGTGTTCTTGGCCAAGCCCGTGTATCGGGTCTTGCGATGGTGAAACAGGTTCTTGACGATATGGAACAGATGCTCGACGCGCGAACTGATCTGCGCCCTGGTTCGCTCAAGCGCGGTCACAAGTGCCTTCAGTGGCCCCTCTTGGATCGCCTTGATCTTTCCACGCTCGGCAGCGACGTGCCACTTTACCGCCTGGCCTTTCATTTCATCGCGCTTGTCTACACCAATATAGCTCGCGTCGGCGAACGCTTCCTCTTCATGGCCGCGCAGCAGCAGATGGGCTTTTGGCACATCCAACACGTTGGCCGTCGTGCCGGCCACGCTGTGGACCAAGCCCGAATCGGCGCCCACGCCAACATGGGTTTTCATCCCAAAGTGCCATTCGTTTCCCTTCTTCGTTTGATGCATCTCCGGGTCACGGCTCGTCCCGGCGTTTTTGGTCGACGGTGGCGCTTCGATGGTTGCGGCATCAACCAGCGTGCCTTCCTTTATCATCAGTGCACGCTCGCACAGCTAGATACCGATCTGGTCGAACAGCTTCCTTGTCAGATCGTGCTCAATCAGCAGGCGCCCGAGTTTGAGCAGCGTGGTCGCATCGGGCACGTTCTCGACTGCGAGATCGATGCCGGCGAAGCGGCGCAGCGCAATGCTGTCATACAACGCGTCTTTCGGCCCTTTGTCCGACAGCCCGTACCGCTGCTGCAGAAAGTAGATCCGCAGCATTCGCTCAGGTCCAATCGGCGGACGGCCTCGCGTGCCCTTCCGGTAATGCTGTTCGATTGCAAACAGCAAACGCTCCCACGGCACAATTTTCTCCATCTCCCCCAAGAAGCGTTGACGCCTCGTCACGCGCTTCTTGCCCTGCAATTTCCGCTTCCGCGAAGCCGATCTGCCTCTTCATCCTCTTGCGTCCGTTTCGTGAGCTGCTTTCTATAACGTCCGCAGCTACCTGACCGATGACCGCCGAGCTTCAATAATCAGTGTTTCGTTAGCGCAATCCACTGTTCAATGCCACGAACTGTGCGCCAAAATGAGAATTGCTTTTCGTTGCAACGAATGCCCGGCCACTTTTAAGCCTCTCGACCAGTTAATGCAGGTCGTCGAGGATGTAAAGGCTATAGCTTCCGACAAAGACCTCATCCATGCAGTACATAGTGCGCCGTGGGACGTTGTTCTCGTTCACTGGCAGAGCACTTCAATTCCCCCCTTGGACCTATTGCGTTGGATTCACGCGTGTTCGCTGTCAGCCGCAACAGTAGTGTTTCTAGTCGACCCGCCGATCGGACGCCAGGCAACGATTGCACTCGGAGCAGGGGCGGCAGACGTTGTTCATCTACCTCTTCCTCCGCGGCGCCTAGTCGAACGCGTTCTTGCGTCTGCGCAACAGAGGTCTGTCAACAGCGGCATGTGGGCGCAGTTCGGGAACGTTATTTTGGATCGGCAGCGTCGCAGGATCCGGCATCGTGGCGTTGACGCTAAGTTGACGCCAATTGAGTTCAAGATTGCCTGGGAGCTCCTAGGACGCTGCGGCACCCCTGTGCCTCGCGCATATCTTCAAAAGCTCATCGCCGGACGCTCGCAAGAAACACGAACGCTTGATGTTCATGTCTTTCGACTGAAGTCAAAGCTGGAGACCGTCAGTAACTACCAGCTAACGATTAAGGCGATTTACGGCGTAGGCTATCAGACTTGCTGTCGCAAGGCGTCTGGCGCTCAGTAAAGGAAACTCTGCGTAACTCAACGCGCACAGACACTTAGGAATGCTACTATGTGATTACGACCTGGAGACATCAATGACGCAACTTCATCTCGGCTTGAATCTGTCAACCAAGCGCACGCGCAAGCGGGAGTTTTTGGACGAGATGAAACGAGTGGTGCCGTGGACGCGGCTGATTGAGTTGATCGAGCCGCATTACCCAAAGGGGAAGACTGGCCGTCCGCCATTTCCGGTCGCGACGATGTTGCACATTCACTTCATTCAGCAATGGTTCAGTCTGTCGGATCCAGCGATGGAAGAGGCCCTCTATGATGTGCCGCTGTATCGCGAATTCGCGGGTCTCGACGGCGCGATGACCCGTCTTCCGGACGAAACGACCATCCTGCGGTTTAGGCACCTGCTCCAAGCCCATGGGATCGCTGCGCAGATCCTGGCGGTGGTCAATGAGATATTGAGCGACAAGGGATTGATGCTCAAGGCGGGATCAGCTGTTGACGCCACGTTGATTGCGGCGCCCAGTTCGACCAAGAACGGCTCGGGAAAACGCGATCCCGAGATGCAGTCGACCCAGAAAGGCCGCAACTGGTATTTCGGCATGAAAGCGCACGTGGGCGTGGACGCAGAGTCAGGCTTGGTTCATACGGTCATCGGCACGGCAGCCAACGTGCACGACATCAACATGGCACATGCATTGTTGCACGGAGAGGAGACAAATGTTTATGCCGACGCCGGTTACCAAGGCATCGAAAAACGTGAGCAAGCGGGCTCGACTCGGTGGCACGTCGCGATGCGGCCCAGCAAGCGAAGGAAGCTGAACCTGAATGATCCTGTCGATGCGATATACGACGAGATTGAACGACTGAAGGCCGGCATTCGGGCGAAGGTCGAGCATCCTTTCCGCATCCTTAAGCGACAATTCGGCTATGTAAAGACGAGATACCGGGGGCTGGCGAAGAACACCGCTCAAATCACTACGTTGTTTGCGTTGGGCAATCTCTGGATGATGCGAAAAGTGCTGCACAAATCGTAGAGGGGCCGCACACAATGAACTTGACCTTCCTCTTACTCGCCGCGAGTCACCGTATCGACTTCTTTACCGGCCTGGATAGACAGTTCGTGCGCGGTGAGCAGAATGGGGCTCAATGCGAATGTTCACGTCGATTCCATGTCACGCCTGTCGCATGCTTCTGAAACGAATTGTGCAGACGGTCCTAAACCGTAGAGCGCATTAATTCTATCAAATTAGTCCTCCTTTGCGATTCGATTGTTGATATGGACGCGAGCCCTGCTGTGGATCTCCCTCAGGCGGAGCTGACTGTCCGGTCGGTCCTGCCGGCCGAACTGCCGGAGTCACGCATGTGGATCGACAACTGGCAGCGTATGCTGCCGTACATCGGAGTCGGGAACCTCCGGCGACTTAGGCAGAGCGTCCCTTGCCCTCAAGGGGAAGCGTTTTCTCCCATGTGCGTGGTCTTCAAGCTTCTTTTCTACCCACTTTCGCGCAGCTTCTACAGCTCCGCCTTTTGCGCATCAACGGCTTTCTCAGCATCGTCGGACCGAATTGCAGTGCCGACCTCGGCTGTTTGATGACTGCTTTATTAGTCTCTACCGGCACGACTGCGATGCCGCTCCCTGCCTTAAAGGATATTCGGTGCAATGGCGCCTCGAGCTGGAGGCACTGATTGAACGAGGCGAACCGCTCTTTATGCTGTTTTGCTGTTTGTAAATCTCCGTTATAAAGACAAGCCTCCGGTCGACCGCGTTTTCCGCGCTTCATCGTGCGCCTTCCCAAAGTGGGGTAGATCTTGATTTGGACCGCGACCGGAGGCCCGTTTCCCGGCGACGGCGATTACTTCCGGCTGTTTTGCACGCTGACGGACGGCCGAACGGCAGTACCCAACAACGGCAGGATCCGCATCGTTCCGGCGCCATCGCCGAACGCGGGTTGCTCAGCCTCGGAAAGCGTTTGCGGTGCACGGCACCGGTAGGTGGGCGTCCGCATCGGATCAGTAACTGCATTGCACCGCGCGGTCGCTAGCGCACCGGTGCAGCATCCGCCCAGGAAGGTCGAGGCATGAAGCGCGGCGTTCGAGCAGTATGCGCCGCGCCCGTCGTCCCGATGCGGGGCCGCGTAGTCGAGCCACGCCTGTCCAAACTCCTTTTCGGTCTCCCATTCGTCATGGCTTGAGAACTGCACGTACACGACGGATACAACTTTTCGCATGATAGTATACCCCCCCTAGGCTATATTGGATTCAATGTGAGTCACACCATCCGCGACAAGCAGAAGCTGCTCAATCGTGTCCGCCGTATCAAAGGACAGGTAGAGGCCATCGAGCGCGCGCTTGAAGATGCGCGCGATTGCAACGAC
The DNA here is from genome assembly GCF_031451315.1 of Caballeronia sp. LZ032. NCBI lineage: Bacteria > Pseudomonadati > Pseudomonadota > Betaproteobacteria > Burkholderiales > Burkholderiaceae > Caballeronia > Caballeronia sp. LZ032. The sequence continues at coordinate 910,691 of NZ_JARUXP010000002.1, read as the reverse complement.
GTACTGCAACGAATTACCAGCTGCCGAGGCGCAATGAACGGCTTGTTGGCAGTTGTGCTAGAGGACCATATCCGTACGCATCTTGTAGACGCCGAACCCGCTGGGGAACACGGCGGCAGTACGGAACAGCTAGTTGAAGTCGTTCGCAGTTACTTCAAGTAAGAGCAGGGTTTGAAATGAGTGATTGGAAGGACGCTGCATTTGGCGCTGGGCATGACCACATTTTTCTCGGGTCAGCGCATGAGCAAAATGAGCGCAAAACATGGCTAGTGATTGCGCTATGCAGCGCGATGATGGTGGCAGAAATTGTTGGTGGCAGCCTCTTCGGTTCGCTGGCACTCGTCGCGGATGGCCTGCATATGTCGACGCACGCCGGAGCGATGTTGATTGCTGCTTTGGCATACACCTATGCCCGCAAGCACGCGAGGGATTCCCGCTTCGTCTTCGGGACCGGAAAGCTAGGTGACCTAGCAGGATTCACCAGTGCAATCGTGCTGGCGATGATTGCGCTGCTGATTGCATATGAGGCGGTCTGGCGCTTCTTCTCGCCGGTGCCGATTCATTTCAATGAAGCGATTCCCATCGCTGTCGTCGGGCTGCTGGTCAATCTCGCGAGTGTGTGGCTGTTGAGCGGTGACCATCATGGGCACAGTCATGGTCATAGCCACGGGCATGGCTACGACCATGAGCATGAAGATGTCCACGCCCATCAAGACGACGTCAAACGCATCTTTGGAAACGCGGGCGCGTTCGAAGTGTCTATCTACGAAGACTGTGTGCCACCGGTGTTCCGCATCACGCCAGAAGCGGGGACAGAGGGGCTCAAGCCGGACGGAGTCTCAGTCACGACGGTCAGGCCAGACGGCTCGCGCCAGATTTTCGCCCTCGTCGATAGGGGCCGCTATCTAGAATCGAAGGAACACGTCCCTGAACCGCACGCTTTTCGGACCATTGTCCGACTACCGGATGGCGAGCACAGCATCGAGTTCGTCGAACATGACCATGAGGCCCACGCAAGCACGGCACGCGACCACAACATGCGGGCAGCGTACGTTCATGTTATTGCTGATGCGGCCGTCTCGGTCCTCGCAATCATCGGACTCATTCTAGCGCGGTCGTTCGGATGGAACTGGATGGACCCACTTGCAGGCGTTGTGGGTGCGCTCGTAATCGGAAACTGGTCATATGGTCTGATTCGCGATACCGCGGCGATACTTCTGGACATGAATCCCGACGGACGCATGACCGAAGCGGTTCGCCGGGAAATCGAGAGTGGCGGCGACCGGGTCCTCGACCTTCATGTGTGGCGCGTCGGCCCCGGGCATATGAGCGCCGTCATATCCCTCGCGACGCGTTTTCACGAACGACGCCCCGACTACTATCGTTCCGCGCTGGCACACCTCAAAGGCCTTTCGCACGTGACTGTCGAGGTTATTCCATCGTCGACCAAATAGCCGCAAACCTGACGGCGACATACGGTTGCAACCCCGGCGGGGCAAGCACCGACCGCAGTGGCAACGCGCTGCGTCCGATTATGTTGGTCTTTGAGGGGACGGGATGAGCAGCGTTCTGTTCGTTGACGATAGCGACGACACGGCAGCCGCTCTCGCCGACCTTGCTTCGGCGCTGGGCCATCAGAGCGCGGTTGCGTATAGGGCGGGGCGGCCTTGAAAATCGCAGCCGGCAGTTGCTTGACGTCATCTTTCTAGACATTACGCTGCTGGACGGCGACGGACGCGACGTGTGCCTTCATCTACGGCAGGGCCGTTGCGCGAGGGCTCGTATCGACGCACTGACGGGGCACAGTAGCTTCGCCGAATCGGACCTGCAATGCTTTGACGCATTTCTCCTCAAGCCCCTATCGACGACCTGGAACGGCTGCTGGTCTGATAGTTGGGATCACGAACTCGACGCCGGGCGCGTTTCTAACCGAAACGACAGTTTTCGTCAAGAGCTGAGCTCGTCTCTGTCAGAGACCACTTGATCCCTTTGATGGTGGCTGTCGAGGCTGCCGGAGAAGACCCCGAGAAAATTTGAAATCACGAGGATGACATCTCGGGTGGAATCGCTGTGTCGAGTTTCCGATTTGGTTAATGACCGCGTCTGGCCGGACTGAGACCTTGCTGTCCTGCCTGTCGCCCAACCTTGCCGAACTTACCTCGCTGGTGACACAATTATTTCGCTTCGGGAAACCCTTGTCTCCCAAGGCTGAGCGGGCACGGGCATGGGTTCCCACGGCGAGTTGACAAAATTATTGGCGCAAGAGTGACAGATTTAATACGGTCTACGAGTGGGTAATCCTTGAAGCAGATCCAACGGTCACCGCGTTCTGTGAACGACCGGGTTTCATCCAAACTGAAGAGAAACGCTATCTCGCCGATTTTTGGGTGCGTTACTTTGATCGTCAAGAATTAGTTGTCCTATTCGATTCGCCATTCGAGTCGTCTGCGAAACCTGAAACTCCCCTCGATCATGCGGGGCTGACGGTCAGGAAGGTTCAGTCGTCTGAAATCGCTGCTTCTCGCGCGTGGATCGCGAACTGGAAGCGGATGCTCCCTTGCCTCGTCGCCACGCGTGGCCTCGTCCCCCCAACGCTCGCTAGCGCGATTGAGCGGTATCTCGCGCGTCCGCGCCGGCTACTTTCGATTGAGCGCGAATTTACGACTGGAGATCCAGTTCTTGTGCGCGCCGCAGTTTTCGGCTTGCTACATGCCGGCCGCGTACAGGCACCGGAATTACGCGCGCACGAATTGTCGTTGCTTACCGAGTTTGTCGCTGTTAGAGAAGTGCCATGAACCGGCGGCGAACTGATTTCCAGGCTCTGGACGTTGCGGCGTGGCCCGGCGTCGCCTATACGGAATTCGGCGACGAGGAGCGTCGCGCTTTCCAGCGTCGCGTGAATGCCATCGAGCGTTATGCGCGAGGAGAGTCCATAGGGGACATCGAGCTGGCGACCGGCGTGAATAGAAGGCAACTCTATCGCTTGCTTGAGAGGGGATTGGCGCAGCATCCTGATGGACGCATCTTCGGGTTTCGCGCGCTATTGAAACACGTGCGCATCTCGGACTATGTCAGGACAAGTCCCGTGAACGTTCATGGTGAGCGCGGCAGTCGCGGCGCCGCGGGTGCCTTGTCGCTGCTCTTCGAGCGATATCCGGCGCTGGCCGCATGGCTGCTGTTACAGGTAAAACAACGCCGTGTACTGCTGCAACAGGTCGGGACGGACGGGCGCCTTCGTACGCGCCTGCGTGGGCTGCGATCGCTGCACGACGAGTTTTTGCGGCAATGCCGCGCTGTTGGACTCACGGCGGTGGACTATCCCTTCAACACGGCGGGGCACGCGATCCGGTCGCTATCGCAAAGACTGAAAGCGGAGATGCTGCGCAGTTTCGGGACCGCTGCGCGTTCGGCGGGCGCATCGCATCTGAAAGGTCTGCCACGGCACGACGAGAATGCGCCGCCAGCCGCGACGCGGCCGTATCAGGTTGTCGAGTTTGACGGGCATCGGCTCGACATCCGTCTGAAGGTGCTCGTGCGCGATCCGCTGGGCTTTGAGCATGAATTCGAGATCGAACGGGTATGGCTGCTGGTGATCATCGACGTTTGCACGCGGATGGTGGTGTTGGGCCACCACATCGTCCTCGCGCGCGAATACAGCCGTTACGATGTAATCAAGACGATAGAAAAGGCGCTTGAGCCGCATCCGAAGCGGTCGTTTTCGATATCCGGGCTCGACTACGGTCCGCATGAGGGCTTTGCGTCACACCGCTTGCCCGAGCTGGCGTGGGCGACTTGGGAGTGGATTAGGCTCGACAACGCGAAGGCGAACCTGGCGAATGAGACGCTCACAGCGCTCTGCGAGTTTGTTGGCTGCTGTGTCGATGCAGGACCGAAGTACAGCCCGGACGAGCGACCATACATCGAGCGATTTTTCGGGACGGTCGCAAGCCGGCTTTCCTCGCGGTTGCCAGGTTATACGGGTTCCCATCCGCGTGACCTCCGACGTGAACTGGCAGATCCGAAGGGCAACCTGCGCCTCTACGTGTCGCTCGATGAGCTGGAGGAGCTGGTTGAACATGCGATCGCAACGTATCACGGCACCCCGCATGCCGGCCTGAACAATGTCACGCCGCTCGAGGCGATGGAGTATTTCGTTCGCGGCAAACAGGTCATGGTGACATGGCTGGCCGAACACCATCGTCGCACGCTGTGCCTGATGCAGTCCGCGCGCCACTGCAGCGTCCGAGCGTACCTGCCGCAAGGCGTGCGGCCGCATATCAACCTGTATGGAGTCCGTTATACGAACGATGTCCTGGCTGCCAGCACCCGGTTGATAGGCAGGAAACTACTGCTGTACCTGAACGCGGACGATCTGCGTAGCGTGCGGGCCTTCCTGCCAGACGGCACGGAGCTGGGGATCCTGAATGCGCAAGGTGCATGGGGCGTGATGCCACATAACCTGAAGCTGCGGCAGGAAATCCTGAAGTTGCGGGGCCGACGGCGACCGCGCGCCGACGTCGCCTCGAATCCAATTGAAGCGTATGTCCAAGCCAAACTTGCGCAGGCGAAGAAGAGCCGCCGGGCGGCGAATGATCTGGCGCAGACCGTCCGGGTACTGGCTGGTGCACCGACCATTCGCACGCCAGCCGGGCCAGTGCGAACCGCGTCGCCGCCAGCGGCACCCGCTGTTGCGTCCGTTGTTCAAAAGCCCGCGGACGTGAGCTTGGCACCGAGTCCTCGCACCGGGGTTCGCGTGCGCAAGCTTTCGATCGGCTCAGGCCAGGTGTTTTAACCCGTCATCAAAAGCTGGAGGTGCATCATGTCAGTTGACGTTCCGAGACCGATCGATCCATCGCTGCATCCGCTTGCTACCGGCAACTACTGCCGCGCGTCAAACAAGGTGAGAGCAGCGCGTCAATCAGGATGAGAGTACTGGCGTGGGGGGGGCGGGGGGGGGGGGGGGGGGGGCCCCCCCCCCCCCCCCCCCCCCCCCCCGCGCCGCCCCCCCCCGCGGGGGCGGGGGGGGGGGGGGGGGGGGGGGGGGGGGTGG
>NZ_JARUXP010000002.1:810789-905631 GCF_031451315.1 Caballeronia sp. LZ032 | reverse complement strand
GCCACAACCGCCGGGGCTTAAACCACGGTTCGACATGCGCGTAAATCTGTAGGTTTGTACTGGCGTTGCGGCAGCGGTGGAGGGCGTAGCCCGGAACCGCTGCCGCATCGCCGCGCCGAGGAGTCCGCCCCGCTGGCGGGGTGCCTTGTCGGTGGTCGTGGTAAATCGGGTATGAACAGCTCTTCCATGTAGCGAAGGGAGGCTGAGTTGCCCGGCCGACACATCAACGACCATCAGATGAGGCTCTACATGAAGTACAGGCTCAAGGAAGGACCAGCTCAAGCGGCTGCGCGCGCCGGGTTCAGCGCCGCCACGGGTTATCGCATCGATCACGATCGGCGACTGCCATCGCAGAAGAAGGCACCACGCGGGCGTCGGCGTCCCGATCCCCTAGCGGCAATCTTTGACACCGAGATCGTGCCGCTGCTCCAGTCCGCTCCCGGCATCCGGCCGATAGCCGTACTGGACGAGATGCTTCGGCGCCACCCCGAACTTCCGAGCAACGTGCGGCGCACACTGGAGCGCCGTATTCGTGACTGGCGTGCACTCCATGGCGAGGAGCAAGACGTTATGTTTCGTCAGGTACACGAACCCGGTCGTCTCGGGTTGTCCGACTTCACCGAGATGGGCAGCCTGGGCGTCACGGTGGCGGGTGTCGCGCTTGATCACCGCCTCTATCATTTCCGGCTGGCCTGCTCGGGCTTTGAGCACGCTCACGTCATTCTCGGCGGCGAGAGCTATGTCGCGCTGGCTGAAGGGCTGCAGAACGCCATCTGGGCACTCGGGGGCGCGCCGCGCGAGCATCGCAGCGACAGCCTGTCGGCGGCGTTCCGCAATCTCGATGCCGACGCGCGCAAGGATCTCACCACGCGTTACGATGCGCTGTGCGCGCACTACGGCATGCAGCCCACACGCAACAACCGTGGCGTTGCTCACGAGAACGGCTCCATCGAGAGCCCTCATGGCCACCTCAAGAGCGCAGTGCGCGATGCGTTGCTTCTGCGCGGCAGTCACGACTTCGACAATCTCGGTTCCTATCGCCGCTTCATCGACGAGATCGTCGGTCGAATCAACGCGCGTAATGGCAAACGCATCGAGCTCGAGCGGGCACTGCTTCAGCCGCTTCCGGTCCAGCGTACGTGCGACTACGAGGAAACGCGCGTGTATGTCACGACTACCTGCGGCTTCGTCCTGCGCAAGGTGTTCTATACCGTCCCATCACGGTTGATCGGCCATCACCTGCGCGTACGGCTGTACGACGACCGGCTGGAACTATTTCTGGGCGGCACGGCCCTGATGACACTGCAGCGCGGCCGCGCGGGTCCCAATGGCAAGCACGGCCACGTCATCAACTACCGGCACGTGATCCACGCGCTGCGCCGCAAGCCCATGGCGCTGCTCAACTTGGTCTACCGCGATCAGATCTTTCCGCGCGAGGCGTATCGACTGACCTTCGATCGCCTGCTTGAGCAGCTACCGCAGCGCCAGGCATGCAGGACCATGGTTGAACTGCTCAGCCTGGCCCACGAGCACAACTGCGAAGCGCAACTGGCCCAGGCGCTGCAGCAGTGTCTGGATGATGGACAGTTACCCGACCTGGACGCACTGTGCTCGCGTTTCGAAGCGAAGCGCACGAACAGCATGCCGGAGGTGAACGTCCAGCTAGCACCGCTGAGCGACTATGAGGCTCTGCTTGACGACATCGCAACGGAGGTGACGGCATGAGCCTCGACATCGACGCCACCCGCCTGTCGCTGCTGCTTAACGATTTGCGGCTGCCCGCCATCAAGCAGATCTGGTCCAGCTTTGCCGAGCGCTCCGACACAGAAGGCTGGCCGGCAGCGCGCCTGCTGATGGCGCTGGCCGAACACGAGATCGCCGAGCGCGATCGACGCCGAGTCGAACGTCACCTCAGGGACGCGAAGCTGCTACCGGGCAAGACATTGGAGAACTTCGATTTCGACGCGGTGCCAATGGTGTCGCGCGCGCACGTCTCGGCGCTTTGCGCGGGCGACGGCTGGTTGCGGAACGGCACCAACCTGATTCTTCTAGGGCCTAGCGGCGGGGGCAAATCGCACTTGTCGTCGGCGATCGGACTGAGCCTGCTGGAGAAGGGCTGGAAGGTCCTCTTCGCTCGCACTACCGACCTCGTGCAACGGTTGCAGGTCGCGCGCCGCGAGCTCGCACTTGAGTCCGCCATCAATCGGCTGGATCGCTTCGACTTGGTCATCCTGGACGATTTCGCATATGTCAGCAAGGATCAAGCAGAGACGTCGGTGCTGTTCGAGCTCATCAGCGCCCGGTATGAGCACCGTTCCCTTTGCATAACGGCCAACCAGCCGTTTGGCGAATGGGACAAGGTTTTCCCCGACCGAGCCATGACGGTGGCCGCCGTCGACCGGCTGGTCCACCACTCGACCATCTTCGAGCTGAACGTCGAAAGCTACCGTCGCCGAACTGCCCTGCAGCGCAAGCAGCAGGGGCCGGGGCGCCCGGCCAGTAGAGCGACACCAAAGAACGTTGGCGTGCCACCGACACAGGAGGATCAGCACGGCATCGACTTCACCGAATGACCCGCTGTTCTCATCCTGATTGACGCGCGGCTTTATCATCCTGATTGTCGCGCCGGCAGAATAACTGCGACGTCACCATTACACAGCAATCCTCAGCTACCAAGGGCTTCAGATTGATTGTCGCGCTACACCCACTTGCCCGCGTCAATCAACGCCGCGCGTCAATCAACAAACGCTTGCCAGCGTCAATCAACATCGGCATCATCCATTCTGCCGCGACATTCTCAACTTGATTTATATGAACGCCCCCGATGCGCCAGGTTTTCTTGTGCTCTGATTCGACAGGATAGGTTGCAGCTTTATATGCGGCCTTTTTGCAGCCCCATCCGCTGCTGGCCCCGATGAAATCCGCTGACTCGCTCCTCATTTGTCGCACGAGCTGCATGCTCAAATCAAGTTTCAGGTTTGGCGAGTCCCGGTCCGACCTGTCTTGTCATCACACTCGATTGCCAACGCAACCTTTCGACGTCACCCTGTAATCTCCACATTCGCTTATCAGTTCGGTATTCCCGGATTCAGGCTGCCCGAATACTAACGTGGTCGGATCTGTACGCTTTGTCGTGCGCGAGAACTGCCCAGATCGTTCGGGCCATCTTGTTGGCCAATGCTACGGTTACCACGTTTGACGGCCGTCGCTTCTGCATCTCCTCGGCCCATGTTCCAGCGTGCTTCGCGTGAAAGAGAACGCTGCGAGCGCCGTGGATAAGCAGCGTACGTACATATGTGTCGCCGCGGCGGCTAATGCCCAATAATTGAACCTTTCCGCCCGTGCCAACCTGCTTGGGCACGAGACCGAGCCAGGCAGCAAACTCGCGCCCGGACCTGAAGGCCTTCGCGTCGCCCATGGTCGCAACGGTAGCTGTCGCTGTCAGCAAGCCAACGCCCGGAATCGCGGCGATTGCTTTGCATGCGTTATCGTCTTTCATCCACGTCTGCAGACGCCGTTCAATGTCAGCAATCTGTTTGTCAAGCCGCTCAAGGTCGCTCCAGAGTTCGCGTAACGACTCAATCAGCATCGCCGGCAGACGCTCGGCCAGCTTCGCGAGCACCCCGGGAATCGCCTTGTCGAGCGCGGCGCGGCTCTTGGCCATTACCTCGCCGTATTCGGTCAGCAACCCCCGCAGACAGTTCATCTGCGCCGTTCGAAACTTGATCTTCTGTTGCCGCAACCGGTGCAGCGCCAATACAGCCTGCTGCCCTTCTGTCTTTACTGCGACGGCCTTGCCGGGCATCTGCGTGGCCATCCAGATCGCACGCGCATCCGCCGGGTCATTCTTGTTGCCCATCACGAAAGCCTTGACGAACTTCGCCGGCATCAGTTTGACCTGATGGCCCATCTCGATTAATCGTCGCGCCCAGTGCTGGGCACCTCCACAAGCCTCCATGCCGATCAGACAGAGCTCGCGATTCGCGAAATGCTCAAGGAATACGGCACGCTTCAGTTGCTTGCTCACGATCTCACCTGAGTTAGCATCGACCCAATGCAGTTGGAAGACGTTCTTCGCGATATCCACCCCGACCGTCGTATACTTCATTTCGGACCCTCCGGTTCGCCTGTGAAGATCTCAATGATCTTCCATTTGGGCACTTTGATGCCGTCGGCCCGTGAGGGTCCCCTTCCTTCAGCCTCTCGCATCCGGTAGGTGGGGGCGTTCATTCCATTTGTCGCGCGTCTCTCATCCGGATTGTCGCGCCACAAACTACCGCATTGCGACTCCGGCGATCCAGGCCTTCTATGACCTGGTAATCCGGTGTCTGCACTACAGGATCATGGGGGCGCTGATCTACGGGCCGTCCCGCATCGGCAAGACGCGGGCGATCGAGTACGTGCGACTGCTGCTGGCGCGCAACTATCCGAAGATGACCAGCTACCACGCGCAGTGTGAGCACAAACCCCGGCATGCCGAAGGCCCGTTTTTTGCGAACTTGCTCGAGGCCGTCGGGGACCCTGATCCCAACGCGGGTTCGAACCCGTCGAAGCGGATGCGACTCTCGCTGAGAATACGCGAAGCAGCCGCGCGCGCGGGCAGCGGCACCGTACTGCTTTTTTGCGACGAGGCACAACGCTACAACGAGAACGAATATGAGTGGTTGCGCGATGTCCACGATGCTCTGGACCGTCAGCAGATCAAGCTTTTCACGTTTCTGGTTGGTCAGCAGGAGCTTCTCGCGCAGAAGACCGGCCTGCAGATCGCCGGAAAGACGCAAATCGTCGCGCGACTGATGGTCGACGAACTGTCTTTCTATGGCATCCGCGACGCGGAGGACGTGGCCACCTGCCTCGACGGTTACGACAGGACCGCTTACCCAGAGGGCAGTGACTGGAGCTTTACGCCCTTTTACGTCCCGCGCGCATTCCAGGCCGGATATCGTCTAGTCAGCAACGCCGGTGTCCTCTGGCACGCATTCGAGTCTGCCCACCACCGCGCCAATCTGCCCGGCAGGCTCGAGATACCGATGGAGTCGTTCGCGAGGGCGGTCGAAATCGTGCTGAAGGAGAGTGAGCTTAAGGACGCTCTACAATACACGCCGGACATTGCGCTGTGGGCCCATGCGGTGCATCACTGCGGCTATGTCCAGTCCCGTCATGCGACCGGCCGCGTGCTCGTCGCCGCCTGACGGAGAGCGCGGCTCAGCGCCGCGTTTTCCGATCATGAGGATGGACGAGCATGAATTGACGCCGGCCATGGGCTACGTCTTCAGCGCCCGGTGGGTGGATCCGTGTGAATCGCTCGTTTCCATCTTCTGGAAATTTGCCAGGGCGAACTCGGCCGCGGGTCACGTCATGGCGCGCCTGCTCGGTCCGGAGATTGATCCATACGAGGGTGTTGCGCCGAGGGCAGATGTGGTCGACGTCCGCCGGCTTCGCCACGCATTCGATGTCCCACCGAAGATGCTTTACGGATCGCTGATACAGACGTCAAAGCGGGGCCGTTGCAGCGATCGTCTTCGTCGGTGTCACCGCTGTATGGGGCGCGGCTACCACAGCGTCATCCATCAGTTCGATCGTGTCGATGTCTGCCCGGCCCATCATCTGCCGCTCGAGACCAAGTGCCGACGTTGCGGATACGAAGCACCCTTCGTGATCAATGTGCGGCTCCTCGAAGCGCCGTACAGATGCGCGAATTGCCGCTGGGCCTATGGAAACAAGGCATATTCGCCAGCCTCGCACCGGCCCATGACGCGCGCGGAGCGCATTGCCATTTGCGGGAAGTCCTACCGGCTGCACTTCGGGTAGGGCCCGCTGCGCTGGCAGTGCGGGCGGGCTTACCGGTGCTTCTTGGCGAGCCCCGGTTACCGGCCTACCACTTGAAGTGCCGTGCAGCAAACGCCTGATCGAACTGCCTGGCTCGCTGCACGTCGTCACTGTGCAGATAGGTCGATGTCGTCGAGATTGATGAATGGCGGAGGTTGTCGCGCACCATGATCAGCTCGGCGCCCCGCGCCAGCGCGTGCGACGCGTGCGTGTGCCGCATCCAATGCGGGCTCGCCCGGCGCAGCTTTTCGGCCGTGTTGGGCCGCTCGCCCTCGATCGCATCGGCTACTAGCACGAAGAAGCGTCTCAGAACGCGCCAGAGCCGCGTGCTTTCGATGTGGGCGCCGTCCTCGTCGAGACTTGCTACAAGCGGCACCCCCGGGTTCCAGCGGACGGGCGTGACCGGCAGGCCTCGCTGCACGAGGTACTGGTCGAGTGCCGTCCGCGCAAGCGGAGGCAACGCGACCTTACCGCGCTTGCCACCCTTGCCGAACACGTGCAGCCAGTGATCGCCGTGTTCATCCAGGCGGACGTCGGCGAGCGTTGCGCCCACCAGCTCGCTGGCGCGCAAACCGGTTGCATAGCCGAAGTCCAACAGAAACCGCAGGCGCTGGGCGGCCGGCTCGGTCCAGCCGTAGGACCATTCGAGACCGTCGGCGAGCGTGCGGGTTAGCAGCCACTCACCCTCGGAGAAGCTGCGGGACACGTCCAGGCCTACTCGCGGTGCATGGCTCCTAACCTTGACGCCGGCGAACGGATTGGCGAGCACGTAGCGCTGCTCGATCAGCCAGCGGAACAGCGCCGTCAGGACATTCAGTGCGTACGCTGCTGATCGGGGCGAAAGCGCACCGGTGAAGGGCCGCCATTCGACACTGTGTCGTGGCCGCGACGGCCCAACCCAGCGATCGCGCTGCGTTGGCCGTCGCAGGAATCCGCGATACGCGATGGCGTCGTCCGTGGTGAGCGACGACAGCGCACGGCAGCGCTCGATAATCGCCCACAGCATCAGGCGCTCTGCTTCTTTACGGTAGGCGCGCTGCGTGGCGGCCGACTCATGGAGCGACAACCAGGACTGGATCGCCTCGTAGTCGTTGGACGCATTCAATAGGCAGGCGGCCCGCGGTGCGCGGAACTGTCCGCCCGAACCATCGACCTCACGCGGCACGCGCAACTGCTCCCACGGTACGATGTCCCCGACTGGTGCTGCGGAGATCAACGCCCGCGCCCGCTCGGTCAGCGCCGGGGACGCAGCGAAAAACGCCTCCACGCGGCGTGCGCTGGTGACACCGAGTCCGGCGATTGCGGTCCACCAGCGGCGCCGGCGCGGAATCCGCACGGTCAGGTCAGCCAGCGTCCGGATGCCGTGCGCACGCAGAGCGGCCACCGCTCGCGGTGGCAACCAGCCGTCGATCTCGTCGGCAATGTGCGGCACCGGTGCTGGCAAGCTGCGCAACGTCTCGATTACGTGCGCGACGGTATCGGCCGATCCGGCGGACTGCTCACTGATGAATACCTCCGCCAGATCGGGCCGATGGTGGCTTGCCGCGTATGAGATCAAGGCGCGTCGGATGCGGCCGAGCGCGCCGCGCGCGGATGCCCCTCGCGGCTTGCGGTCGCCCAAATAGCGGGCCACGGCGGCTCGAGCGCCGAGCCCGGCGTACCAGGCACGCAGCGCGGCCAGTTCGGCGTCGTCGGGAAACGCGATGGGTTCGGTCTCGCGCGTTTTCATGCTTGCCAGTTTAGGCCGGAAACAGTGATGGACAGATAAGACTATTTATCAGTCTAGCCGCAGCCGCGGGCCCGGGCCATTGCACTCAGCCGTCCCGATTTCTATCGCGGTCAGCCCGTGTGGTGCGCCACGCCGGCGGCGGCAGACCGACCCATTGCTGCCGATCGGGTTCTTAGGGTTACGATAGCTCATATCGGAGTGAACCGCGCTGGCCGGCTTGTCCTCGCGCAGCGCATGAAAGACCGGATGGCGGACTTCGCCGTTGGGCGTCCATTCTAGAAAGGCGACCTCCGCCACGATGTCAGGCTTGAGCCAAAAGAATTCGCGATCCCGTTCCGGTTCAGGCGCGTTATAGAAGGCGGGTCGAGCCTGTTGCAAAGTCTGAACGCGCTTGCTGAACGCAGCGCTTCGCGCGGGCGTCAGGTGAGGGGCAACATGGCCGGCATACCGGAAGGTTCCATCGTGCTCGTAGACGCCCAGCAACAAGGAGCGCACGCCTGATTTGGCGCCCTTGACCCGCGAGAACCCGCCGATCACGAACTCTTGCCGGAGATTGCACTTGAGCTTGATCCAGTCGTTTGAACGTCCTGACCGGTACGGCGCGTCGGCCCGCTTGCCGATAATGCCTTCGAGCTGCATCTTGCAGGCGGAGGCCACGAGTGAAACCGGGTCCTGGGCGAAATCGTCCGAGTAACGCAGGAGCGGGCTCTGCAGTAGCGCGCGACGCGCGCGCAGCGGCTGTTCGCGGATGTCAGTGCCGTTGAGCCACAACAGATCGAAGATAAACAGGACGATATCGGCTGTACTGCGCCGGTCGAAGGCGTTCTGCAGGGCATTGAAGTCGGGCTTTCCCGTCGCATCAAGCACGACCGCCTCGCCGTCAATCCATGCGGTATCTACTGGAAGGGTTTCAAGTGCGGCGCGCAGCCGTGGCATGCGCTCGGTCCAATCGTGCCCGTTGCGCGTGACCAGCGCGACGTCACCATGTTCGATGCGCGCGAGCATGCGATAGCCGTCAAACTTGATCTCGTAGGACCAGTCGCCTTCCCCAGGATGACGTTCAACCAGCGTCGCCAGCTGCGGCTCGATCAGCGTGGGCATTTGGCCTGCCCGCGTATCAGGCGCGCGAACGCGCGTCGCGCGCGAACGGCTCCAGCGCCCCATGTTAGTCGTCCGCGCTCGGCGGCAAGCCACCGCGGTCATCGGCGTCATCGTCCTTCCAAAAAAGATTCGGCGGATGAAGCGCCTGCGTCGTGTCAATCCCAGCCATCTGAAGGGCAGCATCGATGCACTGGAGTTCGCGATCGAAGCGCATCGGCCAGCGCGACGGCGGTCCATCGTCGCCTAATAGCGTCATGCCGTCATGGATGACGGGGGCGTATCGGGCAACCAGCAGCGCATCGACGAGCTGCGCTTCCCGTTTGGCTTGTTCCAAGAATGTAGTCGCTTTCATGGCGGCGCCTCCCGCCCTCGGTGACGCAAGCGTTGCGCCCGGGGAGTGACGTGAACGGCGAGGCGTTGCCTATCGAAGACAGGTCGAACGGGACTTGCAGCCGAGCGCTAAGGGTTTATGCTGGGCCTGTCTCCTCCATGTCCACCGATATGGATTAAGCCCGCTCGATCGAGCGGGTTTTTCTTTTTATCGTCTGTTTGCGTCCACCGAGTTGCAGTTGCCGCTCAGCTTTGATAAACGTCGGAGTTGGCTAGGAGGCAGGCCTTTACACGGGGCGGTTAGTCAAAGAGGCGCTCTTCAAAAAGACAGCTGGTCATGAAAGGCGTGGTCGCGCGGCAGGACACATTTGTCGTCTTCCAAACGATGAGCCGTTAGCGGCGCAGGTCTCAATTGCGCTCAAGGCAGCGTCTTATCCCTGCAACGAGTGAAGCAGCGGCACCCATCGTAGCGTCCATTCCAAGAGCATGCGCCATTCGAAGCCGTAAAAAGTGTGTCGGACTGCTTATAGATGGTTGCGCGCATTTGCCATTGAAACCATGCCTGACAGTACGGATTATCAGGCATGGGATCGTTGCTGGCGCGATCGGTTCTGCCCAAGCACCCAGAACCGAGCAGTAAGGACGGGCGCTGCATCGAAAGGTCCGCCTCCGCGATCGGATCGCCAACAGAAGACCAAGCAGCAAGCTAAGCCACTGCCTTCCTGCGCGAGCGCACGGCGACACACCGCCGAAAGTCCGCCGGTTCCTCACATGTGCGTCCGATTATGGGTTTGCCCCTATTGCCGCCCTATGTGCGTGATTCCACCATTGCACTGTTGTCAACAACGATGTCGACTACCGACTGTTGAACGTTTTTTGACAAACTTGTTGACATGATTTTGTCGGGGTAGATTGCCGATCAACCGGGTGCAATTTTGGAGATGGCGAGGATGAGTTCGGGCTTGGATCTAGTAGTGCGAAATGCGCGGGTCGCCACGGCAAGCGATACGTTTGATGCAGACATCGGTGTGACGGACGGAGCGATCGTGCAGATGGGCGTTCGACTACCGGCCGGCGGTCGTGAAATTGATGCGAAGGGAAGGGTGGTGACCCCTGGAGGCGTCGATGGGCACTGTCATTTGGACCAGGTCATTCCGCCGCCAGCCAAGATGGCCGATGATTTTCTCACCGGAACACGTTCTGCCGCGTGCGGGGGAACGACCACTGTCATCCCCTTTGCGGCCCAGCAGAAAGGGGAGTCGCTTCGTGCTGCTGTGGAGGAATATCACCGCCGTGCTGAAGGGCGTGCATCCGTTGACTACGGATTTCACCTCATCGTCACCGACCCGACACCAGACGTTGTGATGAATGAGTTGCCCAAGTTGATAAAAGAGGGCTATACGTCATTCAAGATCTACATGACGTATGACGACCTTCGGCTCAATGATCGTCAAATGCTCGAGGTTATGGCAGCAGCCCGCCAGCACGGCGCGATGACATTAGTGCACGCCGAGAACTCGGACTGTATCGGTTGGCTGACCGAGAGCTTGCTGAGCGCGGGACTCACGGCGCCCCGCTATCACGCGGCTTCCCGTCCAATGTTGGTCGAGCGTGAGGCGACGCATCGTGCGATTAGCTTCGCCGAACTTGTTGACGTACCGATTGTGATCGTTCACGTTTCGGGCGGGGAGGCAGTCGAACAGATCCAGTGGGCACGGAATCGTGGCATTAACATCTTGGCTGAGACCTGCCCGCAGTATCTTTTCCTCTCCGCCGAGGACCTCGGGATCGACGACAGCTACGACGGTGCGAAGTGCGTCTGTAGCCCTCCCCCACGAGACCCCGAGAATCAGAAAGTGATTTGGCGAGGTCTTGCAGACGGCACGTTCACGATCCTCTCCTCAGACCACGCACCCTTTTCATTCGACGACGAACAAGGCAAGCAACCCAACGGCGACCAACCGGCTTTTCCGTATATCCCCAACGGTATACCGGGTCTTGAAACCAGGATGCCGCTGCTCTACACAGAGGGCGTCCTCGCCGGCCGCATTTCCCTGAACCGTTTTGTCGAGCTGACGGCAACAAACCCGGCCAAGCTATACGGCTTGCATCCTCGGAAAGGAACAATTGCAATCGGCGCTGATGCTGACCTGGTCATTTGGGACGAACGCGAGATGGTCCTCGCGAACGATATGCTGCATCACGCGGTGGACTACACGCCATATGAGGGAAGGAAGTTGCGCGCGTGGCCGGGCATGACACTTTCGCGCGGCGAGGTGGTCTGGGACGGGACGATTTTTAGAGGAAAACCCGGCCGCGGAAAATTTTTGAAGCGAGGCTTGCCCTCTATCAAGCAGTAAGCGAGTACTGACGTCAACGAAGAAAACCTTGCTAACCGATTAGACGTACGAACCGTTGTTCCCAAAAAAGAAGGGGCTCAATCATGATTCAACAGTGCGGCGATTTGGTGGTCAGAGTGCGTGACACAAAAAAACTTCATCTGGCTCGGGCCGGTCTGACTACACTTTCCGCAATAGTGGCTCTAGGTTGCGCCACTCCAGTTTTGGCTCAAAACAACAACTCCGTCCTTCTGGTCGCTGGTCCGCGCACCCCCGAATCGTTGGACCAAGAATACCCGCCGACGGAGGCCAGCCACGAGGCGCGTCGAAACATATACGAGCGGCTCCTAAGCTACGAAATGAAGCAGGGTGAAAACGGAGTCATGGTCGAGAACTTCGATAAGCTCAAGGGCGCCCTCGCGGAATCGTGGGAGACGTCGCCGGATAAGACGTCGATCACGTTCCACCTCCGCAAAGGAGTGAAAAGCTTTGTAGGGGACACGCTCACCGCCGATGATCTGATGTGGACGTTCGAACGAGGTTGGAATCTTAAAGCGAATTTTCACTGGTACATGACGCAAGTCCTGAAAATCCAGGACTTTAAGGCCGCCTTCCAAAAGGTCGATGATCAGACCGTGAAAGTCATGCTACCCAAACCGTCGCCCCTCATCGAGCGAATCTGGGTCAACAATGACCTTGGAATCATCGATTCTGTGGAAGCGAAGAAGCATACGGCGACCGACGACCAATGGGCCTCCAGATGGCTCGCTAGCCATTCAGCTTCGTATGCTCCATACCAAGTCACCAAATACTCTCCTGGCCAAGAAGTCGTATACGAAGCCAACAAGAACTACTATCGCGGGGCTCCTAAGATCACTCGCGTTATCTTCCGGGAGATGCCAACGTCGTCGAATCGACTTGCCGCATTACAGGCGGGAGCCGTGGACGTCGCTGAATGGCTTCCGGCCCGGGAACTGAACACCCTCTCCAGCGTGCCCACCGTCAAGGTATGGAAGGTGTATGGAAACTATGTGCAGCGTGTTGAGATGAACAACAGCACGCCCCCGTTCAACAACGAGAAAGTCCGACAAGCTCTCAACTATGCGGTGCCACGGGATGAGATCTTGAAATCTGTCTTTTATGGGACCGCGCGGCCGACAAAGAGCCCAATCTCCGAGATCTATCCCGCATACACGGACAAATACTTCAACTACTCCAACAACCTCGATAAAGCGAAGGCGCTCTTGAAAGAGGCGGGCTTTGAGAAGGGCTTCAAGACGCAGCTGGGATATCCGACGGGAGATCAGACCGAAGAGGAGCTCGCAATCATCCTCAAGACGGCGTTCTCCAAGATCGGTGTTGACGTTGAGCTTCAGAAACTGCCCGCTTCGACGCTCGTCGAGCGTTATTCGAAGGGCACCATGCCAATGTACTTCTTCCGCGACATGGCGATCGTACCGGACGCCGGTTACGTCGCAAACCTTTGGCTGAACAGTGCCTCGTTGATCAACTACTCCCACTATAAAAATGAAGAGGTGGATCGCCTTATCAACGACAGCCTGTCGTCGACGGATGAACCAAAGCGAAAGGCCGAGATGGACCGCGTGCAGCAACTTGTCATGCAGCAGGCGCCCTGGATATTTCTCATCAACCCCGGTTACCAGCTCGCCACGCGAAGCAATGTGAAGGGCTATAGCTGGAACACCACCAACGGCAACACCTGGTACGACTTTTCAAAAAACTAAGCGCGTGGGGCCGCGTTGCCCCACTTTGCTGTCGACGTAAGAGAGGTCCTGATGGCACTCATATCATTCTGGCGCACAATACCGCGATCGCTGCGCATCATACTCGCTCGACTCGCTACCTTGGTGCCGCAGATGTTCGGCGTGATGTTTGCGACATTCTTGCTCGTGCGCCTCCTTCCCGGGGATCCTGCGTTGTTAATGCTGGGCAATATGGCGACGCCTGAGGCAATTGCAGCGCTTCGTGACAAGTTGCACCTCAACGCATCGATTTGGTCGCAGTTTGGTGCCTATCTTTCCGCGCTCACGCATGGTGACTTGGGTACCTCGATGTTTACATCGAACCCCGTCACCGTAGACCTAGTTCAACGCGTGCCTGCCACGATGGAACTGATCGTTTACTCAATGATGCTGACCATTCTCATGGGTGTCGGTCTCGCTGTGGTCTCGGTGGTCCGAAAGGGTGGTGCGGTGGATCGACTTGGGAAGGTGTATGGATTGGCTGCGGGCGCCATCCCGGATTTTTGGGTGGGCCTGTTGTTGATCTACGGACTGTTTCATTTGGCAGGGATTGCCCCCGCGCCATTCGGGCGAATCGATACGTTCCTTACGCCACCGCCGATGATCACAGGCTTCTACACAGTCGACAGCATCCTGACTGGAGACTGGGCTGCTTTCCGTTCCTCCGTGTCCCATCTGTTCTTGCCGGTGTTGACTCTCAGCATCGTCAATGCCGGAGGCTTGATGAAACTGAGTCAGTCGGTGTTTGCAGACATTTATAAAAGCGAGTTTATCCGGCATGCCCGAGCGTCCGGACTGTCGGAGCGTCGCATTATTGCGAGTGCTCTGCGAAACAGCTTGCCACCAATTATCACGATGATTGGATTCCTGTTCAGCTTTCTCCTCGGTGCGGCGGTCCTAGTCGAGACGATCTTCGCGTGGGGTGGACTGGGCCAATATGCGGTGCAGGCGGTCACTAACAGTGATTACCCGGCGTTACAAGGCTTCGTACTCGTCGCGGCGGGGTTCATTCTTCTCGTGTACACGGCAGTTGACGTCTTCTATGGTTTGGCAGACCCGAGGATCGAAATATGAAAGCGATCAGATCTTTCGCAATCGGCAGACTCAGTGCCGTACCTCTGTCAGGCGGCCGATTCAGCGCCGGCTTGATTTTCGGCAGCGCTCTACTGTGCTTGCAGGTGATTCTCATTATTTTCGCCCCCATGATCGCACCATATTCGCCGGTCGATGCTGATCCGCTCAACGTGCTGAAGGCGCCTTCGTGGGCGCATTGGTTCGGGACGGACGTGTCCGGCATGGACATCCTGTCGCGGGTTATTTACGCGACTCGGATCAACCTTCTGATCAGTGTGACTGCCGTAGCAGCAGCCTTTGTCGTTGGCGTTCCTATCGGCTTACTCATCGGCTTCTACCGCAACACGGTAAGTACGCTGGTGATGAGAGTCTTTGACTTTATCCAGTCGTTTCCGGTGTTCGTGCTTGGTATGGCGCTCGTCTCGGTCATGGGTCAAGAGATTTGGAACGTTGCGATTGTGCTCGCCGTTCTCTTTGTCCCAATGTTCGCACGCCTCATCCGTGCGGAAGTTCTTTCGCTTCGTGACCGACCGTTTATCAGCGCTGCGCGATGCAGCGGCGCAACCGACGGGACGATCATGTTCAAGCACATCCTGCCCAACGCGATTACACCGGCCATCGTACAAATCTCCATCAGCATCGGGATGGCGATCTTGCTTACCGCAGGGTTGTCGTTTGTAGGCGCGGGAGTTCGTATGCCGACCCCTGAATGGGGACTGATGGTGGCCAATGGCGCACAACAGATGATCCTCGGCGTATGGTGGGCGGCGCTTTTCCCTGGGCTTGCGATCGTTTTTTCAGTGCTGACTTTCGCGGTCCTGGGAGACGCGCTCAAGCGATTTTCGGAACCCGCATCAAGAGGTGAAGAATGAACGCATCTGTACATCCGTTACTGCTCGAGGTTGAAGGCCTCAGCGTGAGTTTCGGCAACACTGGCAAAGACAAGGTCCTTGATGACGTCAGCTTTTCACTCCGGCGGGGGGAAATCGTCGGTATCGTAGGGGAGACAGGAGCGGGCAAGTCCGTTCTCGCACGAGCGATCATCGACATGCTGCCGGAAGGAGGACGTGTCGCAGCCGGGGCGATCAAGGTGGAAGGGCGCGACGTCCTCAAGCTCACTGAGCAGGAGCGTCACGGCTACAGAGGCGGAGACGTCGCGCTCATCGGGACAAACGCCAAGATGCTCCTTGATCCCGTCGAGACGGTCGGTGCCCAGGTGGTCCGAGTGCTTCGCGACCACAAAAGAATGAGTAAGAAACAGGCGTGGGCCGAAGCAATCGAGTTGTTCAAGCAAGTCGGCATCGTGAACCCGGAGGCTCGCGCACACGCCTACCCACATGAGATGTCCGGCGGGATGGCGCAACGAGTCGTGATTGCGATGGCGCTAGTTGCACAGCCGAAGATTCTACTCGCAGACGACGCTACCTTAGGGCTAGATGCGACGATCCAGTTGCAGGTCCTTGATCTGATGGTTCAGAAAGGCAAGGACCTGGGGCTGGGCGTACTGCTCATTACACACGACCTTGGGATTGTGGCGAATTATTGTGACCGCGTCGCAATTATTAAGGGCGGAAAACTCATCGAGCTTGCCGAGGTGGGTCAGTTCGTAAAGGCGCCGGCGAAGGAATACAGTCGCGAGCTGCTAGATGCCGCCAAGGTACGTCCATCAACCCTCCGTCGCGAGGCACACACCAGTGCTCCGATCACCGTCAAGCCGCCGTTGCTTGAGGTCGAGAATTTGGTGAAGACGTTCAAGTCGGACCGTTCTCACGCTGTAGTGAAGGCAATCGACAACGTTTCGTTCAAAATCGCAAAGGGCGAAACACTTGCTCTTGTGGGCGAAAGCGGATCCGGCAAAACAACGACCGGTCAGTGTCTGCTGCGTCTGCTTGAATCTGACGCGGGCACGATTCGCTTCGACGGACAGAGCACACGAGAAATGAGCAACAGTGAGTTCAGAACAGTCCGGCGCCGAATGCAGATGGTCTTTCAGGAACCTTATGTCTCGTTGAATCCTCGCTGGCGCACAGATGATCTCGTGGCTGAGCCATTCGGTCTTTTGCCGCGAATGACGAAGGCCGACCGGCGAAAGCGAGTTCTTGAACTTCTACAGCTTGTCGGCGTGTCCACGCGCAAGGTCGGGTGCTACCCGCACGAGCTGACCGCCGGCGAACAGAAGCGCGTTGGGATTGCTCGGGCGCTAGCAGCGAATCCGGACTTCATCGTTTTCGACGAGTGCACGACGGCTCTCGACATACGAGTCAGGGCGCAGATCATCGACCTCGTGCGCAATCTTCAAGCGGAGATGGGTCTCTCTGCACTCTTCATCACGCACGACTTGAATTCGGTCCGTTCTCTAGCCCATTTCGTGGCTGTCATGCAGCACGGAAAAATTGTCGAAACAGGTGAGACCGAGCAAATCTTTGCCTCGCCAGTGCAAGCGTATACGAAGAAGCTCCTGCAGGCGGAGCTTCCGATTGAATGCGAAGCGCGGGCAGCGCATCAACTGGACATTGTCGGAGTAAAGCAATGATTGAAGGAAAAGTGCTCGTTACCGGCGGGGCGGGCCTCGTCGGGAACGCCGTCGCTCGCGCACTGATGGATAGGGGGACAGAGGTCGTCGCCATTGATCGGGCCGGCGGAGTCATCAACGGCATTACGGTCGTACCGTGCGACCTGAATGATATTCATCAGCTTCACGCCGTGACTCGCCGAGGACTGGACGCGATCGTTCATTGTGGAGCGTTTTCCGGCCCAATGGTCGCGCGCGACAACCCGTTCGCCATGGTGCAGGTCAACATCGTCGGCACCGCGAACGTTCTCGAGCTGGCGCGCATCTACAAAGCAAGGCGCTTCGTGTTCTGTTCTTCCACTAGCGCTTATGGACACACGAGACCCGGGCCGGTCCCCGAAGAGTCGGTGATGGTGCCGGAAAGTTTATACGGAGCCAGCAAGGTTGCCAGTGAGCAAATGGTGTCAGCCTATGCCAAACAGTATGGTGTAGACGGCGTCAGCTTGCGCCTGTCGTGGGTCTACGGACCACGGCGTACCACAGACTGTGTCATTCGCAGGATGATCACCGATGCGATCGCCGGACGCACGACACGTATGGAGTTTGGCGCTGACTTCTTCCGTCAGTTCGTTCACGTGGACGACGCGTGCGCATCGATCTTGAGGGCGCTGGACAGCGCGGCGCTGCCCAGGAGAATCTACAACGTAACTGGCGGCACAAGAGTAACGCTTCAAGAGGTCGCCGATATCGTTAAAAAAATCTACCCATCCGCGCATGCGATTTTGGCAGCCGGACCCGATCCTATCGACGAGTTTCAAGACACGTTCGACATATCGGCCGCCAGGACCGATCTGGGATATACGCCGAAGTATGACCTCGAGGGCGGAATCCGCGCCTATGCACGCTGGATTGAAGTATCACAAAAGACTAAGGAGGTTCGCTAATGGAGTCGTTTTCGCTTGAAGGAAGGACAGCCGTGGTCACAGGCGGTAGTACGGGGATTGGTCGGTCGATCGTGGAACTGTTCACTACACACGGCGCAAAGGTCCTCATTTGCCACCACCGTGACGAAGTTCGCGCGGCGGCCTTTGCCGAGACTCTTAGTCGGACTGGCGCGAACGTCGCATTTTTGGAATGTGATGTCACAGACGAAGGGTCGGTAGCGCAATTAGGGGACTGGACTAGACGAAATCTTGGCTCGGTCGACATCCTCGTGAACGGCGCGGGAATTTGCGGCGAAGTCCCATTTAGCAACTTGTTGGTCGAACAGTGGGACCAGATGATGGCGGTCAACCTGCGCGGCGCATTTCTCGTGACCCGACAGTTCTTCGACGGGATGAAGGAGCGTCGGTACGGGCGCATCATCAACATCGCCTCACAACTGGCCTACAAAGGAACGGTCGATTCCGCGCACTACTGCGCTTCTAAAGCCGGGCTTGTTGGCTTTACGCGAGCGCTGTCTTATGAAGCCGCGCCTTACGGAGTGACAGTCAACGCCATTGCGCCGGGTCCGGTCGAGACCGCGATGCTGGCTGGCTTCACCGATGAGTGGCGCGCAATGAAGTTCGCTCAGTTGCCGGCGGGCAGGTTCGGTCAGGTAGACGAGATCGCGCCAACGGCGCTTCTCTTGGCTTCCGAAACGGGCGGGGCCTATTTCATCGGGCAAACATTGTCGCCGAACGGCGGCGACGTCATGCTTTGATACAGGACAACGCAATGGCTAGCAAACCCTTGTTTTCTCCCAGTCGCGATTTTCAAGGCTATGGCGCAACACCGCCGAACCCCAACTGGCCGAATGGCGCGAGGATCGCTATTAATCTCGTGTTGAACTATGAAGAGGGATCTGAGCCATCAATCGAACTGGGAGAAGAGGCGTCGGAGACCTGGTTCACTGAGTCGCATGGATTGCACTCAGGTGTTGTTGGACGGGACCTCGCCGCCGAGGGATTGTTCGAATATGGGAGCCGCGTCGGCTTCTGGCGCCTCATGCGTATAATTCAGGAAAGGCGGCTTCCTGCCACGATATTCGGTTGCGCTCTGGCGTTGGAGAGGAATCCCGCCGCAGCCGCGGCGATCCGGAGTTCCGGCTTCGACGTTTGCAGTCATGGGTGGAGATGGGTTAAACACTATACCCTGTCACCTGACGAAGAGAGAAAGCATATCCAGATGGCCGTCGAATCGCTGAAGCAGACGACAGGACAAACTCCGCAAGGGTGGTACTGCCGTTATTCGCCATCTATCCATACAAGGCGTCTGCTGGCGGAGCATGGTGGCTTCATGTACGACTCGGACTATTACGGCGACGAACTTCCTTTTTGGACGACAGTCGACGAAGCCCCGCATTTGGTGATCCCGTATTCCCTTACGACGAACGATGGTCAGTACGCGGCGTCGACCGGAACTTCACAGCAGTGGTTTGAGTTCATGCGCGACTCGTTCGACACCCTGTACAGGGAAGGGCAAACCTCGCCCAAGATGATGTCGGTGGGACTTCATCTGCGCCTTGTCGGCCACCCGTCGCGAGCAGCAGGGCTAGAACGCTTCCTCGACCATGTGCTAAAGCACGAAGGTGTTTGGTTCACGCGCCGCATCGATATCGCCCGGCACTGGATTGAAGAGCATCCCTATAAAGCCAATTGAAGCTCAACTTTCATGACTCGGGCGAAGCCCCACGCCCGAGCTGATGATCTACGAACATGCCCAAAGCCTCTTCTCAGCCACGCCAAAAAGACCTGAAGTCAGGCGAATGCACGAGTGACGAGATTTACGAGCGCATTTACCTCGCGTTGTTGGAGCACAGACTCACCCCGGGAACCAAGCTCGCTGAAGAGCGGCTTGCAACGATCTTCAACGCCAGCAGAGCCCGCGTACGAGAGGCGCTCAGTAAGCTGGCGTACGAGCAGATTGTTGAGGTTTATCCGAAGAAGGGTTGGTTTGTCGCGAAGCCGTCGGTTGAACAAGCTCGTGACGTTTTCGAAGCGCGAAGGGTGATCGAGCCTGCAGTAATGCGCCGGCTCGCGCTAGGGATGGATTCAGAGAAACTCAGCGTCCTTCAGACGCATCTTGCTAAGGAGATGAGTGCACGGCAATCAGAAGATAAGCGAGCCATCATCCGCCTGTCCGGAGAATTCCACAACCTTGCGGCAACCCTTGCGGGCAATTCGTCGTTCACACGTAGCCTTCGAGAGCTGTCCACTTTGACTTGCCTCGTAATTCTGGTCTATGACGCTCCTGTCGTAGCCAGTTGCCGGGCCGATGAACACGAAAGAATTGTTAGAGCGTTAGCGGAAAAGGACGGCGAGACGGCTGCGAAGATAATGCTTGAGCACTTGGACCACATCGAGCACGCTTTGAAGCTTGAGGCGGCCGAGGAGGAAGCAGACCTGGAGGCGATCTTCACAATCTTGTCTTGACTGCTGGATGCTCGTTTTGACATTTTCCCGCCCCCATTGCCGAACCAATCGCAGACCGGAAGGGGCACACTTCTTGATCGGTCTCCGCAAGCGTCACAACGATCGCGTCATGGGCGGTCTTCGGCGCTTGAGGGATGGTCACTGGGCTACGCGCCGGCGTTGGCTCAGGGATAGGCGCGCCGGGGTCACACGTCATAGAGCAGAGCGATGCCGGTGACGCCGATATAAAGTTGACATAAATATTATTATCACACGACCGTTCTATTATTAAGGGAGCTTTCGACTCGTCGCAGTTCCCCGGGGAAAGTTGTCGCAGCTCAGTTTCACCGGTGAAACCCGCGCGAAAGACGCCCGCGACCAGGACTAGCCATGCCCGTTGGGCATTCTATTGCTCTACAATAAGCCTTATTGGATTGCACCGGGAGGCAGCCTGCTATGGCCATCGAGACTAGAACGTTGACGGCGCAGGTGCCCGTCGAACTTGCTCAGGAAGTCGACGCGCTGTCGGAGCTTCTTGAACGGCCACGCCAGTGGATCATTAAGAAGGCGCTTGTCCAGTTTCTTGCGCGTGAGGCTGAGAAGCGACGCTTGATTCAGGAGGGGCTGGATGACGTCACCGCGGGCCGCCTGCTTTCAATGGAGCAAGCTCGTGCGTGGGCAAATAGCCTGGGCACGGACAACGAGCTGCCGGTGCCAAAGGCGTGAGCGTCAAAGTCCTCCCCACCAGCAAAGCGATGTCCGATTTGAGCGCGATTGCGGCGCACGTAAAGAAATACAACGACGCGGCCACCGCGCGTAAGGTCGTCAACGTGCTTCTCGACGAGGCAGAGCGATTGGGTCAAGACCATTTTCATCGTATCGGTGAAGAACTGGACGGATACGATGGGCCACCGGCGCGCGAAGTACATCGGTGGGTGTGCCTCGCTGGGCGATACGAACTGCACTATGAGGTTTTGCCTGCCTACGCGGAAGAGCCCGCGGCTATCGCAATCCTTCGTGTCTGGGACACTCGACAAGACCGTTGAGACGATAACTCGGTTATCGATGTAGACGAGGTTGAAATGGCGGTTTAGGGGTCGGTGTGGCCGGCATTCTTTCGCCATAACGGAAAAGGGCCCATCCGTTCGCCTGCATTTGCTTTCTATTAACGGACGCCCTAACCACCAAAACTCGATAGCACGGCAGATCCGTCGACCTGTTCGGGCGCTCGGCCGAGGCCGCCGGCGTCGTCCCCAATATCGTCGAGCCTGGTGAGTAAGGCAGTTACCGCGGAGAATTGATGGTGCAGGAGGTGACGGCTACGCAAGAGGTGCTCTAGCCGCCTGCGCCAATAAATAAGCGGGAGAGCCGAATTTGGCTCCCGCAGCACCGCTGCAATAGCGAGTCGTATGTGGGAAATATCGGCGTCGATCGTTCGGAGTTCGAACGCCCCCAGGAGGTCAGTGTCACGGGTGTTCATGTCTCCATAACGGCATGAAAGCACCACTGCTGAAGCGCGACTTCGGGAGTGTGTGCCGCAGATGACTGAATCTGCCGCTCGCTCCAAAAGTGCAAAACTACGGTTCTGGGTCCAACTTAGCTTTGGACCATCGCCGGAAGGACTTTCACTTCCGAAACGTGTCGACTTTTACTTCTTCGGACGCGAGTGTATGCCTCGCGGCTTTTGCTGACGGTCTGCGGCTTATTGGCCATGGGTGGCTTCTTGATTCGCTGGAAGGCCCGTCTGGACGGGACGTAGATCCCCTACCCCCCGGATTTTACCCATTAAACGCAATGGTGATAATACGAATTATCACCATTGAAGCAGGGAAGGACTGGGCGCCTGTGGGTTCGAAGCGCTTCGACAGCTAACGCGGGACAGCTCTGCCCACCCTAGCTGGCTCGAGGTTTGACGCCCGGCCGCGTCGGTAGGCTTGGACCTCAGTCCGACATGTAAGAAAACACTAAAAACTTGCCCGCCAATGCCGTTATTCACCGGTAATGCCGCTAAACACCGACAGGGTTACGGTGGGTCGGCCACTTGGCCGCAACTCCCAAGGTCATACGGAGAAGAACAGTCGTGTTGAAACCGCCAGTCAAGATTTTTGCTATCGGCAAGACCTTGGTGGAAGCCAAGGATGCGTTAGTGAAGCTCGCCATCGAAAAAGCCGCGTCCGAAGGGTCGAACGTCGTTGCAGCCGAGCGGAAAGGCGCATCTTTGTTTCTCGAATACGCCAAATATGAATTTGGCCTATCGAAGGAGACGACCGCCACATACGTGCGCGTCTACGAGCGCTTTGTCCAATCACGGTATCGAGCCAAGATTGAAGAGCTATTCACAGTGGGCGAACTTGCTGTTCTCGCGGCCTACTCGGACGACGAACTGACGGAGGTCGTGTCGGCAAAGGCAGCAAACCCCAGCCTCACTCGCGAAGGACTCAAACAGCTACTAAAGACCCGTCAGGCAGCTTGAACGGGCACTTCGTTACCGAGAAGGCCAATCTTTACAGGGGTTATGTTGAAAAGGTTTTTCAGTTTTTTGGCAGCGGCAATTGTAAGTGTCCTTGCGGTGCCCTCCGCGCATGCCACGGAATTCAATATCGCCGACTACAAGTTCGGCGAGGACTACGCCAACACGGTGCGCGATAAGCTCGAAAAGACGTTTTCTTCGGGCCAGGTATATGTGGACGGCAACGACTGGATCGTCAAAAACGCGAAGGTTGTCGGCGGTGTGTACAACCTTCGCGCCACTTTTTCGCCTGACGACCACAAGTTGAAGAGCATCACGCTCGACGGTAAGCCTCAAAAGAGCGGCGCCCTGCAAGGGTTCGCTCGCAAAACAGAAGAGACGGCTGCTACGGCAAGCGGTGCCTCTGCTTCCAATGTGTCCGCCAGCGGGACCCAGGTGTTCACCAAGGACGACATTCAAGCTTCGGTGACGCACAAGGGCGGGAGAGTCTCGGTGGTATATGAAGCGGTGCCGGAGACCAAAACTGACCGGTTTATGACGTTGCTGAAGATCGCGGCCGGTATTGTTGTTGTACTGCTCGCTATTTGTGCGCTTCGGTACTGGTACTGGTGGATTGCGGGTCTCGCGATCGGATACATCAAGTTCGACGACTTGTTCATGGGCGCAATGCTCGGCGCAGCGATGGCGATGCTTCACTTGGTCATCGCATGGATATGGGGGAAGGTATCCGGCTGGAACTACAGTCGCAAAAATCCGCCTTTGATGAAGGTGAAAATGAGCGCGGAGCAGTTCAGGTCATTCCAAAACGACGTGCGCGCTCGAACTGGAGCGCACGCGCAGCAGCAACGGCAGCCGGGCGTCGCCTCAGGAGCTGGACAGGCTGGACAAAATGACGGTGCGCTCACCAGAATCAATCCCGCCACAGGCCTGCCGATGGTCGGGATGGTTGATGTAGAGGGTAACGTCGAAGGCCACACGCCCATTAATCCCGCAAATGGTTTGCCGATGTTAGGCGGCCACGGAAGCGTCGACGTGCACGGTAACACGTACGGCACGAATACCAACGACTTTCACGCGCCGATGTAACAGGGCGGATTTGGAGACCCCAACAACGGGTTCTGATCCTGTTGTTTCACTCCTCGAACGTGCAGGCTGCGTTGGCGCGGAACTGGCCCACTTGAGTTGAAAAGCGAAGTAAAGCACTAGCACGGTGCCGGTCAACCGTCTCGCTAAAGCCGTTGCCTTTACTCTGAACAGAAAAGATGCGATGCGATCGTCGAGGCCTCGCCGACAAGACCCGACGAAGAGGAATATGATCGCATTCGATAGAGCAACGGCAGCTAGCAGGATGAACGAGTACACGATCACTGATATTGAGAACGCCATCAACTACTGGCGATCGCGGCAGGCGGCCACAGATGACTTCGCTGTCTGCCCAAGAGCAAAGGTACTGGCCGACGTGTATGGAATGATGATCTATCATCGACGAGAGCGCGTCGAAGCAAGACACTTGACGGCGGAACAGAATGAAGCGACAGGTCTTGCGCTTGCCCAGCAGGAACTCTTCTGATCCCAACGGGAGGGTGAAGATGTCGAACGATGATAGCGCCTTGGTGTGGGTCGACGCCGTAGCCGGCGGTGGCCGCGTCGAGATCTATTCGCGAGAGGTACCGAGGCCGACGCACTCCGCATGTTTGCTTCAGCCAGCAGCGACACGCGAGCGTTCGAAGAAGACCTCACCGACTGGGTTGCAACGGAGATAATCGGCGACGTTCTGTACGCGGGCTATTTCTGCCCTGCGAGCAAATGCCTAGACGAGGAAAAGCAAGTGTCTTTCGCGCTCGTACATGCGTGCGAGGCGATCAGCAAGCATTTCGGCATTGACGCCGGCGTCCTCGAACACGCATTGCGGCCAGAGAATTTGGCGGAGTTGGCCGCCGCACGGGACGCAGAGATTGCATCTCTGGTCCATGCTGTTCCCAAGGACGCCGAGGCCGTCCGACAAAAGCATGCGTCAGTGCAAGCGGCCCTGGCCGACGAACTCGCGAAGGCCATCGCTGCTGGCAAAATCACTTCGCACTGAGCGTTAGACGATACCGACCTTTCCGGACGACCCGCGCACCTTGTCTAACGATGCTGCGGCTACTACATAGAAAGCGTCTACTGGTAAACAACTCTTCGTTCTGGGCCCCGCCCTCTCCGACGTGACGCCAGCGTGCAAACCAATGCAAATGCGCAAGGTAACCGTAGAGCGCATTAATTCTGTCAATCCAGATTGGTCGCCGCACAAGCGACTATCCGGTTGAATTGACAATATTATTTCCAGTCTCAACGAAATAATGTCGTCAATTCGCATAAGTCCGCATTAAATTCGTCAATTCACGTCCTAGACTTCGAATTCCGCCCGTAAGGTGTTGATCTTATGGAAAATTCAGACGACATGAAACAGCCCGTGGCGTTTGCCAGACCGCGAGGCGCGCACCGTCTTGAGGTCTTCAGTCCGAAATTGGACCGGCGGCTGACGTTTCATAGGCGCTCCGCGCTTGAGCAGTGGATTCTGCTCGAAGCCGATCCTGCGGTTGGCGCTTTCTGCGAAAGGCCGGGGTTTATCCAGTACGGCGGACAACGATATCTCGCGGAGTTCTGGGTTCGTTACGTCGATCGCGAGGAATTAGTCCTCCTTGGCGATTCGATTGTCGATATGGACGCGCGCCCCGCGATACATCTGGCTCAGGCGGAGTTGACTGTCCGGTCGGTCCTGCCGGCTGAACTCGCGGCGTCACGCATGTGGATCGACAACTGGCAGCGTATGCTGCCGTACATCGTGGCGAACCGGGGACTGGTTTCAGATGCCTTGTCGCACGCGATCGAACGCTTCCTTCGCGATCCGCAAAGACTGCTCGCAATCGAGCGGGAGTTCTCAACAGGCGATCCGATTCTCGTGCGTGCGGCAGTGTTCGGGCTGCTGTACAGCGGCCGCGTGGGCGCTCAATCTCTGAGAACCGATGCATTGTCGCTCCTCACTGAGTTTGTCGCTGCGGAGCCAGCGCCATGAACCGGCGCAAACCTGACTTTCAGGAACTCGACGTCACAGCCTGGCCTAACGTCGCCTACACTGAACTCGACAAGGAAGAAGCGCACGCCTTCCAGGTGCGCATGCAGGCGATCGAGCGCTACGCCCGGGGCGAGTGCGTCAAGGATATCGAGCAAGCGACCGGCGTCAACCGGCGGCAGCTCTATCGTTGGCTCGAACGGG
This sequence comes from Caballeronia sp. LZ032, assembly GCF_031451315.1. Lineage (NCBI taxonomy): Bacteria > Pseudomonadati > Pseudomonadota > Betaproteobacteria > Burkholderiales > Burkholderiaceae > Caballeronia > Caballeronia sp. LZ032. The sequence goes on along the minus strand of NZ_JARUXP010000002.1, from coordinate 879,836 downwards.
GTTTGTCGCTCCATCCAGACGGACGCCCTTACGGATTTCGCGCACTGATCAAGCATGTGAGGATCGGTGGATATGTCCGGGTGAATCCAGTGACGGTTCGGGGCGAACGCGGCAGTCGCGGTACGGTCGGGGCGCTGTCGCAACTTTTCGAGCGCCACCCGACGCTCGCGGCCTGGCTGCTATTGCAGGTCAGGCAGCGCCGCGTGCTGCTGCAGCAGCTCAACACCGATGGACGGTTGCGGACACGTCTGCGAGGCTTGCAGTCGCTGCACGACGAATTCTTGCGACAGTGCAGGATGGTCGGGCTGACAGCGGCGGATTATCCGTTCAGTACGGCCGGCCACGCGATCCGATCGCTGTCGCAGCGACTGAAGGCGGAGATGCTGCGCGGTTTTGGAACGGCCGCCCGCTCGGCGGGGGCCTCGCACCTGAAAGGTCTGCCGCGCACAGAGGGCACAAAGAGCCCGGCCGCGACGCGCCCGTATCAGGTAGTGGAGTTCGACGGTCACCGGCTCGACATCCGCCTGAAGGTGGTCGTTCGCGATCCACTGGGCTTCGAGCACGAGTTCGAGATGGAGCGGGTGTGGCTCCTGGTGATCATCGACGTGTGCACGCGCGCCGTGCTGGGTTTCCACATCGTGTTGGCCAGCGAGTATTGCCGCTACGACGTGATCAAGACCATCGAAAAAGCGCTGGAACCCCATCGCCCCACGGCATTCAACATCGCCGGGCTCGGCTACGGACCGCAGGATGGTTTCCCCTCGCAGCGATTGCCGGAACTCGCCTACGTGACGTGGGAATGGATGAAGCTTGACAACGCGAAAGCAAACCTTGCGAACGAAACGTTGACGGCACTGTGCGAATTCATCGGCTGCTGTGTCGACGCCGGTCCGCGCTACAGTCCCGACGAGCGTCCCTACGTCGAGCGCTTCTTCGGCACGATCGCGAGCCGCCTGTCGTCGCGCCTGCCAGGCTACACCGGTTCGCATCCACGCGATCTGCGCCGCGCTCTTTCCGACCCGAAAGACAACCTGCGCCTGTACGTGTCCCTCGACGAACTTGAAGAACTTGTCGAGTATGCGATTGCTGCCTACAACGGCACACCACACAGCGGCCTAAATAATGCCACACCCCTTGAGGCGATTGAATATTTAGTCCGCGGCAAGCAAACGCTGGTGACGTGGCTTGCCGAACAGCGCCGTCGCACGCTGTGCCTGATGCAGTCGGCACGTCGCTGTCGTGTTCGCGCCTATCTCGAGCAGGGCGTGCGCCCGCACATCAATCTTCATGGCGTGCGCTATACCAACGGCGTGCTGGCGACCAGCACTCACCTGATCGGCAGGAATCTGCTCGTGTATATGAATGCCGATGACCTGCGCTGCGTGCGGGCGTTTCTACCCGATGGCACCGAACTGGGCGTGCTCGAAGCGCAGGGCGCGTGGCGGGTGGTGCCGCACAACCTCAAGCTGCGTCAGGAGATCCGCAAGGGAAAAGGCAAACGTCGCAGTCACGTCGGGGCCGACGTCAATCCAATCGAAGCGTATGTGCGGGAGAAGCTGGCACAGGCGAAGACGACGCGCAAGGCCGCGACCCAACTCGCTCAAGCGATGCGGTTGCTCGCGACGGCGCCCACCGTGCGCACCCCGGCCGGGCCGCAGCGAACGGCCGAGCCCGGCGCCGCGCCAGTGTCGACGGTCGCGCAATCGCCCGCGACGTCACCTGTCAATGAGGCGGATCTCGCGCCGCGTGCACCCGTGCGGCCGAAGAAACTCTCCATTGGCACCGGGCAGGTTTTCTAACCCTGTCATTTGCTTGGGAGGTGTCATGTCGCCCCAGTTACTGCGTCCGATTGATCCGTCGCTGCATCCGTTGGTCACCGGCAATTACCGTATTGCTACGCCGGCGATCGAGGCTTTCTATGAAATCGTCGAGCGTTGCCTGCGCTACCGCATCATGGGCGCGCTCATCTACGGTCCATCGCGCATCGGCAAAACCCGAGCAATTGAATATGTACGCCTGCTGCTGGCGCGTAATCATCCCAGGATGACGAGTTACCACGCGCAGTGTGAGCACAAGCCCCGACATGCCGAGGGGCCGTTTTTTGCCAACTTGCTCGAAGCCGTCGGCGACCCTGACCCCAACGCTGGCACCAATCCTTCGAAACGCATGCGTCTCTCGTTGCGGATCCGTGAAGCCGCGGCGCGTGCCGGCAGCGGCACCGTGCTGCTGTTCTGCGATGAGGCTCAGCGCTACAACGAGAACGAATACGAATGGCTGCGCGATGTCCACGACGCCCTTGACCGGCAGCACATCAAGCTCTTCACGTTTCTGGTCGGCCAGCAGGAACTGCTCGCGCAAAAGACCGCCCTACAGATCGCGGGTAAGACCCAGATCGTCGCGCGACTGATGGTCGAGGAACTGTCGTTCTACGGGATTCGTAACGCAGAGGACGTTGCAACGTGCCTGAACGGTTATGACCAGACCGCCTATCCTGAGGCTACCGAATGGAGCTTGACGCGCTTCTATATTCCGCAGGCCTTCGACGCAGGGTACCGGCTGGTCAGCGACGCCGACCATCTGTGGCGTGCGTTCGAGTCCGCGCACCACAAGGCGAACCTGCCGGGGCGACTGGAAATCCCGATGGAATCGTTCGCGCGTGTCGTTGAGATCGTGTTGAAGGATAGCGAAATTAGGGATACCCCGGGCTATTGCCCAGATCCTGCCCTGTGGACCTATGCAGTGCATCACTGCGGCTATGTCCAGTCTCGTCATGCAACCGGTCGTGTACTCGTCGCCGCTGCATAGCGCTGCACCGCTGGGGGCACCGCGCTTTCCGATCCTCACGCTCGACGAGCGCCGACTGACGCCTGCGCTGGGCTATATCTTCAGCAAGAAGTGGCTCGATCCCTGTGAGTCGATCGTCTCGATTCTCTGGAAGTTTGAAAAGGCGAATGCTCTTCCAGGTCATGTGGTCGCGCGATTGATGGGACCGGACGTCGATCCCTACGACGGTGTCGTGCCAGAGCTGGGCATGGTCGATCTAGACCGATTGCGTGAGAGCCTGTCGATTCCGCGTAAGACGCTGCGTGCGGCGCTGCTGCAGCCCACCCAGCGGCGACGTTACAGCAGTTTCTTTCGATACTGCCGCAGCTGCCTGGCGCACGGCTATCACAGCGTGTTGCACCAGCTGGAGAACATCAAGGCGTGCCCTGCACATCATCGATCACTGGAAACGGCGTGCCGGCTCTGCGGCTACGAAGCGCCGTACTTGCTGAGCGTGCGGCTTCTGGAGACGCCGTACCGCTGCGCGCATTGCCGCGCGAGCTATGGCGGTCAGAGCTGGACGCCCAACACCGCCCAACCGATGAAAGCGGAGTATCGCAAGGCGTTTACGCGGCGATATTTTGGCTGACTACGGCCATGATCCTGTCTCCAAAAAGTCACTGAATCGGCAACTATTCAGATAATCCTTCTTATCGTATTAGCTGGATTTCAAGCCTAAACTGGTTTCCATGAAAACGCGTCTCACGCCGACCTCCGTTCCTGCTCCTATCTCACAATCCGCCGAGTTTCCCAATGCGGATCGGCTCGCTGCGCTGCGCGGCTGGTATGCGGGACTTTCCTCCCGGGCAGCGGTGGAGCGTTACTTGCCGAGCGCGCGGGCGATCGGGGCATCAGCCCGTGGTGTCATCGGCGACATTCGGCGGCAGCTCATCGATTTCGCCCAGCAGCGCCAGCGTGCCGATTTGATTCAACTTCTTCAGCACCCCGTCAACGACCGGATGGCTCGAGCCAGTGCGGTCGCGCACGCAATCGAGCTGTTGCGCGTGCTTCCTGTTCCGCGACCGCAGATCACCGACGACGTCGGCCTGTGGCTGACGCCACGTGCTGCGCGCGCGCTGCACGACCACCGCATCACGACGCTCGCGGACCTGACGGTGCGCGTGCCGCGCCGGCGCGGCTGGTGGCGCGCAATCGGCGGTCTCGGGAAAACTAGCGCCCAACAGATTGAGTCGTTCTTTGCATCCCATCCGCAGTTGACAGCGCGGGCTCGTGCGTTGATTGCCGGAGCGACGCCGGGCGTGATTATGCCGTGGGAGCGCCTACGGCTGCCCCGCCAAGTCGACGGCTCGGCCGGCGCCTTCCGCGCACCGCGCCAAGCCTGCACACTGGACGCGGCCAACGACTACGATGCCGTGCAGGCATGGTTGTCGTTGCACGAGGCACCGACCACTCGCCGCGCCTATCGCAAAGAGGCGGAAAGGCTGATCCTGTGGGCGATCGTCGAGCGCGATCGCGCCTTGTCGTCGTTGACGATTGAAGACGCGATCGCATACCGCGCATTTTTGCGCCGGCCGACCCCGCGCGACCGTTGGGTCGGGCCGTCACGGCCGCGTACTGCGCCTGATTGGCGGCCGTTTGCTAGCAATCTCTCAGCACGCTCGACCAGCTACGCACTATCAGTACTGGGGGCGCTCTTTCGCTGGCTCATCGAGCAGCGCTATGTGCTTGCAAATCCCTTCGCGGGCATTAAAGTGCGCGGCAGGTCGCGCGTGACGCAACTCGACACGGCACGCGGCTTCACTGAAGGCGAATGGGGGCTGATACGCGCGATCGCCGACGGCCTCGAGTGGTCGTACGGCTGGTCGGAGCCGGCGGCGCAGCGGCTGCGCTTCCTGCTCGACTTGGCCTACGCGACCGGGCTGCGCGCGGGTGAGCTTGTCAGTGCCACACTCGGCGACGTCCGCGTGAGCGAGCATGGGGATCATTGGTTACATCTTGTCGGGAAAGGCAGTCGTCCCGGCAAGGTCGCGCTGCCGCCGCTGGCGCGCTCGGCGCTTGATCGTTATCTGATACAGCGTCGGCTATCCGTCACGCCGACGCGATGGGATCCCAAGACACCGCTCATCGCTAGTCTCGACGCGGACAGTGGAACGGGCATTACCGGTAATCGCCTGTGGCACGTGATGCGGCGGTTTTTCCGGCAGGCCGCCGATGTGATCGGCACTGAGCATCCCGTCGTCGTTGAGAAATTGCGGCGTGCCAGCCCACATTGGACTCGGCATACCCACGCAACCCACGCTCTCGCCCGCGGCGCCGAGCTGACTACGGTGCGCGACAATCTACGCCATGCATCAATCGCCACGACCTCGATTTATCTGCAGAGCGATGAGGTCAAACGGGCTCTCCAGATGAGTCGGGCGTTCAAGGCTCGATAGCGAGTCGGCCCGCATGGATCCAGATCCAAGTTCGAACCCCTTGCCGATGACGTGCTGCAGGACACACGGGCAGGTTACCGAGTAGATGGTTATCCCAGCCTGCTTTCCTGAGGACAAAGGTTTCGGTGTTTCGCACACGTGTTTCGTTCGAACGTCGGCGGGACGCAATGGGGAAACTCGAGTGGCCTTCGATCGTCCAACAAAAGCATCGTTGCTGTAGAGCGCGTCGTATATCCTTTTAATATAATCAGCAGCGGCATGCAGCTTTTCACTCCGGAGTGTGACCTTATGAGCATCGACTTTGCCGCCTTTACGCCAGGTTCGGCGCTGGTGGGCGGCCTGATGGTGGGCGTTGCTGCCGCCCTGTTAATCCTAGGAAACGGGCGCATCGCCGGTATCAGCGGCATTGTCGGGCAGCTGTTGAGGGGCAACTCTTCCGACGCCGGATGGCGGCTCGCGTTCCTCGTAGGTCTTCTTGTCGCGCCTTGGGTATTCCGCGTTTTTACGTCGCTGCCCACAATTGAAATCAACTCGTCGTCCACGACACTGGTTATTGCGGGCCTGCTCGTAGGACTGGGAACCCGCTATGCATCCGGCTGTACGAGTGGCCACGGCGTGTGTGGAATCTCACGGGGCTCGGTGCGCTCCATGATCGCCACTATCACTTTCATGGCAGCGGGGTTCGTGACCGTCTTCGCCGTTCGCCATCTCCTTGAGCACTGACATGCTAATTTTCAACGCGCTGCTCAGTGGTCTGGTATTTGGCCTGGGTCTGATTGTTTCTGGCATGGCAAATCCCGCCAAAGTGCTTGGTTTCCTCGACATCGCTGGCCTGTGGGATCCGTCGCTCGCGTTTGTAATGGCAGGCGCCGTTTGCATAGGTATCGTCGCGTTTGCCATTGCACGTCGCCGCAGCAGGAGCTTTCTCGATGCGCCGATAGAGCTGCCGCAGGCGAAAACCCTTACCTTCCGGCTGGTCGGCGGCAGCCTTCTGTTCGGAATCGGATGGGGGCTGGCCGGCTTCTGTCCGGGACCAGCAATCGTCGCAGCGGGCAGCGGACAAGTGAAAGCCTGGATCTTTGTGCTCGCCATGCTTGCCGGCATGACTGCCTTTATTCTCTTCGAACGCCTCGCCGGCCACGCCTCACGGTCGACTCCTCTAAAAAACTAGATCAATCACCGCGACGATACGCGACGCGGCGACACGCTTTCCGTGCGAGGCGAGTTGTATTGACGCCCGGCCTCTTTGCGGTTCGATCGTAGTGCCGTGCCGAGTGATAAGTCCCGCCTACGTGCTGAGGATGCGCCGGACATCGTCTTCCAGCTTCGTAAGCCCGTGTTGTCGACCGATTTCAATCGCTTTAGGCACGTCGACTCCTTTCACCCATGCGGCGCGCAGCGCGAACAGCGCGCCGACGCGATTGCCAGAACCGCAGTGCACGATGACTGGCAGGTTGTCCTGAACTTGCAACACATCATCAAGCGCCTCGACAGCATCTCGAGTAAGCGCGCTTGCGTCTGCGATCGGGATATGAAAAGTAAGCGGCCGGGCAACTCACCTTGATCGTAGTTGAAGCGCTTGGGAGTATCGTGTCCACCAAAGCGAATAAGCGGACACGTGAACACTATCGAAGAAGAGGCGTTGCCGACGCGTCGCCGTCGTCGCCGCTACACCGAAGAATTCAAGGCGCGCGTTGTCGCCGCTTGCCAGGGCACCGGCGTGTCGGTGTCGGCCGTCGCGCTGGAACATCGGCTCAACGCGAATCTATTGCGCCGCTGGCTTGATCAGGCAGAAGGCAGACTTCCGAAGCGGTTGTCTGAACGCCCGGTAGAAGCTCAATCGACACCACTATCAGCCTTCGTTCCTGTTGCTATGGGGGCGAAGCAGGTAGCTTCGACGGAGATCAGGGTCGAAGTTCGCCGGGGCAATCAGTCGATAACGGTGAGCTGGCCGGTCTCCGAAGCCGCGCAATGCGCGACATGGCTGCGCGAGTGGCTGCGGTGATTCGTGTCGACGAGATCTGGCTAGCAGTCGATCCGCTGGACATGCGGGCTGGCTTCGACACGGCGTTGGGGCGCGTGGTGAAGGTCTTCGGCGCCGCGCATCCGCACCACGCGTACCTGTTCACCAACCGCCGCGCCAACCGACTCAAGGTCCTGGTCCACGACGGCATCGGTATCTGGTTGGCAGCGCGGCGGCTGAATCAGGGGCAGTTCGTCTGGCCCCACGCTGGCAGCAAACCCAAGCAGCAGGTGCTCACGCACGAACAATTGGCGGGCTTGGTGCTGGGGCTGCCGTGGCAACGCATCGGCCAGGATGGCGTGATCCGCATCATCTGACGCGTCGGCAGTGACGTATACAGTTCTCCTTCTCGCGCGTGCGGGGTTCTGGCAGACTGGTCTGCATGAACCCGCCGGCCGACCTCGACGACCTCAGTCCAGAGCAGTTGCGTGCTCTCGCAGCGCAACTGCTCGCCGAGGTCCACGCCAAGGATCTGGAGGTGACGGAGAAACGCAGAGAAGTCGATGCGTTGGAGCGGGAGCTGCATTACCGGCAAACCCGCATCGACCAACTGACTCACGAGATCTCCGTGCTCAGGCGCCAGCAGTTTGGCCGTCGCAGCGAGCAGCTCAACAACGAGCAAATGAACCTGCTTGACGAGGCGATTGATGGCGACCTGGCTGCCATCGAGATAGAGCTCGAAGAGCTCGAGCCTGCACGCAAGCGCCGACACCAGCAGCCAAAGCGCGCACCCTTGCCGCCGCAGTTGCCGCGTGTCGACATCCGTCATGAACCCGACGACACGGTGTGCCAATGCGGATGCGAACGTGTTCGTATCGGCGAAGACATCAGCGAGAAGTTAGATTACGCGCCGGGCGTGTTCACGGTGGAGCGACACATTCGCGGTAAATGGGTATGTCGCCACTGTGAGACGCTAATCCAGGCACCCGTGCCCGCGCACGTCATCGACAAAGGCATCCCAACCACCGGACTTCTAGCATCGGTACTCGTCAACAAATTCGCAGATCACTTGCCGCTGTACCGTCAGGAGCAGATCTTTGCTCGGGCGGGCTTGGCGATACCAAGGTCCACGCTGGGAGCGTGGGTGGGCGCATGTGGCGCGCAGTTGCAGCCACTGGTCGACGCCCTTCGACGAGAGATCTTGGAGCAAGGCGTGTTGCACGCCGACGAAACGCCGGTACAGATGCTCAGCCCCGGCAAGGGGAAGACACATCGGGCTTATCTGTGGGCGTATACGCCTACGCAGTTCAGTAACCTTCGCGCGGTGGTGTACGACTTCGCCGGCAGCCGAGCCGGCGAGCATGCCCGCACATTCCTAGAAGGCTGGTATGGCAAGCTGGTGTGTGATGACTACGGTGGTTACAAGGCCTTGTTCCTTCAGGGCGTCACCGAGATCGGCTGCACAGCGCACGCGAGACGCAAGTTCTTCGAACTGCATGCCAATCACAGCAGCCAGCTCGCTGAAAAGGCATTTCCATTCTTCACTGAGCTCTATGACATCGAGCGCGATGCCGAAAATCTCGATGTCGATACCCGCCACCGGCTTCGGCAGAGCCGTGCCAAGCCAGTAAGCGATGCGCTTTACGAATGGCTCGTTACTCAACGCAAGCTCGTTTCCGATGGCTCCGCCATTGCCAAGGCGTTGGACTACAGCCTGAAGCGTTGGCAAGCGCTGACGCGTTATCTCGAAGACGGGCGCGTACCCATAGACAACAATTGGGTCGAAAATCAGATCCGTCCGTGGGCCATCGGCAGGTCCAACTGGTTGTTCGCAGGGTCACTGCGAGCGGGGCAGCGTGGTGCTGCAATCATGAGCCTGATCCGCTCGGCGCAGCTCAACGCGCATGATCCCTACGTCTACCTAAAAGACGTACTTACGCGATTACCTACTCATCGCGCCAACGACATCTCGCAATTACTTCCGCATCGTTGGGCGCCCACCATTGGTTAAGCATTAGTAGCGAAACCAGGCGCGCAGACAAGGAGCTACCGGAGTGCGGCAACGACTCTAAGGCCAAGGGAGGAAGCCAGCGCTGTCGCCTCCCCCGGTGTCTCGCAGCAATCAATCCAAAAAGCGGTACCCGCAACGGCGATTGCGTAGGGCAGGACATCGCTGCCGCATTCATCCTGCTTGTAGATCACCACTTCCGCGCCTGCCTCGAGGAAATCGGTCATCTCGGCGCGGCACTCCGGGAAAACCTTCGCAACGTGGTTAGCTTGGGCAACGGAAAGAGGCATGGATAACTCACAGGAATCGAACGATCCGAAAGAAAAATTCGGGTACACCGACACGCTATCACATCGAGTCAGTTTGGCAATCTGATGGGCGTCGCGACTACAGGCCGTCTAGATGCCTTCCCTGGGCGCTTACTATGAAAATAGCTCAGACCCAGGCGAGCGGCTTCGGCCGGCTCGTCGAAACCTGTGTTCTCAGAAGCCGGCCTTAGACTAACCACTGAACGAAATCCTTCTTGTTTCAGCTCAGCCAGCTGTTCGGCCGATGGTTGACCTGCGATAGCTACTTCAGGTGCAGGCCGTTGAAACCCGGGAATCGGTGCAGTCATTGAAGAAGTTTCCTTGTAATGGCTTACGTTGATCAATTTGCATGCGCAGAACCTTCCATTCTCCGCGACGAACAGTTGTAGGCTGTCTCTAGCATAGTGAGCAGGTCGGAGATACACGGTCGGTTTCGCGGTAGACATCAGTCATTGCAAACGCGAACCGACCGAGTGCAGACCTCGACAGAGAAGCAACCGGCGTCACAAAATTGGCGCTATTGGACTTCCGGCGGATGTTCGAAAGTATGAAAAGGCGCAGGGCTTGGCACTGACCATTCGAGGCCTTCGGCACCATCCCAAGGTTTGTCACTTGCTTTTTCCATTTCGTCACCTCCTCGATAAGCTGGCAACGCTACCGCGAAGAGGAAGTACACCTGTGCAAGGCCGAAGCCGAATGCTCCGATCGTTGCGATCTGGTTGAAGTCCGTGAACTGCGCCGGATAGTCCGCGTAGCGGCGCGGCATGCCGGCGAGGCCCAAGAAGTGCATCGGGAAGAACGTGACGTTGAAGAAGATCATCGAGGCCCAAAAGTGGATCTTGCCGCGCAATTCGTTATACATCCATCCTGTCCATTTCGGTGACCAATAGTACCAACCCGCAAATAATGCAAATAAGGAACCCGCCACCAGTACGTAATGGAAGTGTGCCACGACATAGTAGGTACCGTGCATCTGGATATCGAGCGGCGCCATCGATAAGATCAAGCCGGTAAAGCCTCCCATCGTGAACACGAACAGAAAGCCAATGGCAAAAAGCATTGGCGTCTCGAAGGTAAGCGAGCCGCGCCACATGGTGGCTACCCAGTTGAAGACCTTCACACCTGTGGGCACCGCGATGAGAAGGGTCGCATACATGAAGAACAACTGACCGGTGACCGGCATGCCGGTCGCGAACATGTGGTGTGCCCAAACCATGAACGAGAGAATTGCAATCGAGGACGTGGCGTAGACCATTGATGCATAACCGAACAGAGGCTTACGCGAGAACGCCGGTATAACCTGCGAGATGATGCCGAACGCCGGCAAGATCATGATGTACACCTCCGGGTGCCCGAAGAACCAGAAGATGTGCTGATACATGATGGGATCGCCGCCGCCCGCGGCGCTGAAGAATGACGTGCCGAAATGGCGATCGAACAGGACCATCGTGATCGCACCGGCGAGCACCGGCATGACAGCAATCAACAGATAAGCGGTAATCAGCCACGTCCACACGAACATCGGCATTTTCATGAGCGTCATGCCGGGTGCGCGCATATTCAGGATCGTCACCACAATGTTGATTCCGCCCATGATTGACGAAGCACCCATGAGGTGGATCGCAAAAATGGCGAAGTCCATGCCCGGGCCAATTTGCACGGAGAGCGGTGCATAGAGCGTCCAGCCCGCAGCCGTCGCACCACCTGGAGCGAAGAAAGAACCCATGAGCATGACCGCTGCGACGGGCAACAGCCAAAAGCTAAAGTTGTTCATCCGCGCGAACGCCATGTCCGATGCGCCGATCTGTAACGGCACCATCCAGTTCGCGAATCCGACGAACGCTGGCATGATGGCCCCGAATATCATCACCAGCCCATGCATTGTGGTGAGCTGATTGAAGAATTCCGGACGCATGATCTGCAAGCCAGGCTCGAAAAGCTCCGCGCGAATTCCAAGCGCCATTACCCCGCCGGACAGAAACATGATGAAGGAAAAGAGCAGGTACAGCGTCCCAATGTCTTTATGGTTTGTCGCGAGCAGCCAGCGGCGCCATCCGTAGGGCACGCTGTGTTCATGATCATTGTGGCGAGGTTCGCTGCCCGGAACGCTGACGTGGTCGTGTGCTGTCGTGCTCATCTTGCAACTCCGCAGATTTGCTGCATGGAAGCCATTGGCGATTAACAGGAAACGTTTAGCAATGCTCGGCGACTCTCGTTTGCCACCGATACGCGCCGGTGAGGGAGGAGAAACGCTCCAATACGGATGACGTTACCCCCGTATCGGATTTCAATCTTCGGCCGTCGGGCCCGCTCGAGGCTCACGTTCGCCCATCGCGCATTGCATTCAATGTGAGTGACGCTTGAGCCGTGAGCCATTTCGATGCATAGACGCGAACCAGAAATCGCGACGCGCTCGTAATCGCAAGCGTGCCTCGCAAACACAAGGAACGCGACGCCCACGACGATCAAGTCGACGGCGGCAAACGGCAGCACGGTCCACGCGCCAAGAAACGTCCAAAAGCTTGCGACCAGCACCGTGACTGAGGCGAGCGAGCAGTAGAAAAGGACGAACTGCCGCGGCGTGCTTGCGCAGTTCCGCCTAAAAAGCCACACGCAATCCTGCTGGTCAGGTCTCGACACAAAGCCTCCCAACAATCTCAAGGAACAATCGGCGGTAATGCCTCTGGAAACTCACGACGTCTGTGCGTAATCGGCCAATGCCTTCCGCGGATGACAATGTTCCAGTAGAGAAAGGGCAGGAAGCGTTGCTTGAGCCACCAATAGAATTTACGGGGCCGTCTAGGATCAGCGGGAAAACTCGGTGTAACCACGCCGTCGTAACAAAACTCTGCGAGCATCACTTTGCCGGCCGAGGTGGTCAGCGGGCACGACGCATAGCCGTCGTAACGCATTGATTCGCCAGTTTGTTTGAGCATGGCGAGCGCATTCGTTGCCACAACCGGCACTTGATTCTTTACTGCGGCTGCGGTCTTACTGTTGGGCGTCGATGTGCAGTCTCCGATACCGAACACGTTGGCGAAGCGCACGTGGCGCATTGTCTCCTTGTCAACGTCCAGCCATCCTGCCGAGTCGGCCAAGGCACTTTCACGGATGAACTGCGGCGCTCGCTGCGGCGGCACCACATGCAGCATGTCGAACTGTTCGATCTGAATTGACTTGTTGCCGTCGGCCTCGACTTCGAAATATGCCAGCTTCGCCTCACCATCCACCTTGACAAGTCGATGCCCAAAGCACGCGGTGGCGTCGTACTCTTGCATCACGCGTGCTAGCGCCTTTGCATAGAAAGGCACACCAAACATCGACGGCCCCGGCGTAAAGAAGCGCACGTCTGCGCTGACCCGTTTGCGCCGAAAATAGTCCGCAGCAAGATACAAGATCTTCTGGGGCGCCCCGGCGCACTTGATGGGCATAGGCGGTTGCGTGAACAACGCACGCCCACCCGAAAACGATTCGATGCACTGCCAGGTATATGGTGCGAGATCGTAGCGGTAATTGCTCGTCACACCATTCTTGCCCAGTGTTTGCGATAACCCCTGAATCGCCTCCCAGTTCAACTCGATTCCTGCGGCGACTACCAGGCACCGGTAGCTGAAAGTCGTTCCGCCATCGACAACCAATGAATTGGCTTCGGGCACAAAACCGCATACTCGGCCAGCGACCAGCTCAACGCCATGCGGCAAGCACGTTCGCGTAGATCGACGCGTCCGCGCGATGTCATATTGGCCGCCGCCCACCAACGTCCACGCCGGCTGATAGTAGTGGTATTCCGATGGCTCGATTACCGCGATGCGCAGCGCCGTGTCCATTCGTCGCAGACGCGCAGCCACACTCATGCCCCCGGCACCCCCACCCACGACGACGACATCGAACGAACGCACGCTTACGGTCACGACTTTGCCTCCGATTGACTTTACTCAATTTCAATACTATATTCTATCTAGGCATAAGCTTATACCGATTAGTAATATAGAGTCATTTTTGTGGGAATAAGTATGTTTTTCCGCCAATTCTTCGATAATTCTTCAAGTACTTACACCTATTTACTTGCTTCGCGCGTAGGGGGGGAGGCATTGATTATTGATCCGGTCAAGGAGCAGCTTCAGCAATACCTCAGTGCGATCGAGGACCTTGACCTAAAACTGGTCCAAGCGATCGACACGCACACGCACGCGGACCACATCACGGCGTTGGGCGACCTGCGCGACGCTACGCACTGCATCACCATCATGGGAGAGCTCTCGAAGGCTCACTGCGTCTCCGAATATGTTCGCGAGGGCGACACGATACGGTTGGATGGCATCGAACTGGGCGCGATATACACGCCCGGTCATACCGATGAGTCATTCAGCTTCGTGTTGAATCCGTCGTCACCGAAGGCGGTATTTACGGGCGACGTTCTTCTGATTCGCGGTAGTGGAAGAACCGATTTCCAAGGCGGTGATGCACATCGGTCATGGGACTCCATTGTCAACAAACTGTTCCGCTTACCGGACGATACGACTCTGTATCCCGCTCACGACTACAAGGGATGGACAGCGTCAAGCATCGGGGAAGAAAAGCGTTGCAACCCGCGCCTGGCCAACAAGTCCGAAGCAGACTATGTCGCGATCATGAACGGCCTGAATTTGCCCGATCCAAAGATGATGGATGTGGCTATTCCCGCTAATCTGGCATGCGGTCAACCGACTAAGTTGCCAAAGCGGCAGGGCTAACAATCCAATGTTCGCCTCAACTCCCGCCACGCAAGGTCTTGCAGCCGTTCTGTGCGGTGGCTTTGTCAGCTTTTCGCTTGGGCTTGTCGGAGGAGGCGGTTCGATCCTAGCGGTCCCGTTAATCCTTTATGTCGTGGGTTTGCATAATCCTCACGTTGCCATTGGCACCGCCGCTCTGGCCGTTGCTGCCAACGCCTATCTGAACATGGTTCCTCACGCCCGAGCGGGGCATGTCCGTTGGGGGCCGGCATTTGCCTTCGCCGCGAGCGGCGTACTCGGTGCTGCCGTCGGGTCCTCACTGGGAAAGCTGGTGGATGGGCAGCGCCTGCTGGTGTATTTCGCGTTTCTTATGTGTGTCGTGGCAGTGCTGATGCTACGCGTCAACCCGACGCCCGCGCCGGCCTCAGCAACCTCTATTCGCCCACCGAGCCAGTACCCGCAGTTGTGCGGCACGGGCCTCGGCGCGGGCAGCCTTTCAGGCTTCTTCGGAATTGGAGGCGGTTTTTTGGTGGTGCCCGGGCTAATGTTCGCCGGAAGAATGAGGATTGTCGATGCCATCGGAACTTCGCTGTTCGCAGTCGGCTCGTTTGGCTTGACGACTGCCGTGAATTACGCACGCTCGGGCCAAGTTGACTGGCTGATAGCAATCGAGTTCATAAGCGGGGGCATCATCGGCGGGTGGCTTGGGACAAACGCGGCCGGTCGATTAGCCAAAAAGCGTGGGGCCCTTAACCTTGTTTTCTCATCGATGATCTTTGCTGTCGCAGCCTATATGCTTTATCACGCGTGGTTAGCCCGATGAAACAACCGACGATGTTTGCCTCGTCTTCTCGACGCGCGGTATGGGTCATATGCGCAGCGTTGTGCTTGTCCAGCTCTGCGGTCCTTGCCGAGGGCTTTGCCTCCCTTGTCCGCGTACAAGACCAACGCGTGGACTTTTCAAGCTTACCGCTTAACAATGCGATCAAAACCGTTCAAGGAAACGGGGCACGCAAACTCGCCGTGTTTGCTGACCCTTACTGCCCGTTTTGCCGCAAGCTCGAGCAGACGTTGAGTGAGGTAAAGAATGTCACGATTTATACGTTCCTGTTTCCGATCCTGACACCGAAATCTCGACCGATGTCGGAGGCCTTGTGGTGCGCCCCAGACGCCGACGCTGCCTGGCGTGCCTGGATGCTCGAAGCGCGCCCGCCGGCTCAAACCGCTTCCTGTACTCACTCACCGATCGCAAGCAATCTCGCACTGGCCATGGGCTTGGGCGTGCACGTGACGCCGACCGTCGTGTTCTCGGATGGCGAACTGATGACAGGTGCATTGCCACTCGATGACCTGAACTCGATACTGGATTCAAAGCCGCGATGACCCAAAACCGAAACGCCGTCCAGACGCTAATCGGACGTTTTGGGAATGCGCAATTGATTGAAGACTCTGTGCATCGCCCGGACCCGCTTCGGTCTTATCGCATTGTGTTCTCCGTGACTTCGCCTAGTAACAGAAACGACCAGCCAAATAGTGGGCTCGAGCGCGTCGCTCGCGCGATCGATCTCTTCCTAATGTCCGGCGTGCCGACGAGTCAACTCGACTGCGTCGCGATCCTGCACGGTGAGGCGACTCCGTGCGTGCTAAATGAAGCCTGCTATCAGGCTTACGACGGTGTGGGCAACCCGAACGGCGAGCTCATTGCGGCTTTGCAGGCAGTGAACGTCGAAGTAACTGTGTGTGCGCAGGCTTTGCTTGCGCGTGGGTTCTCGCCAAACGGACTACTGCCCTCCGTCACTCGATCGCTCTCAGCGCTTACGACGCTCGCAATCTTGCAATGTGACGGTTACGGTTTGATAGCGCTTTAAGCGTTGGGGGTTGGAGGGGGTATGAACATCGGTGTGTTGGCGATACCGCAAGAGGTGCTAGCATTTTTGGGTAGCGTTGCAACCATGCTGTTCGTCAATCAGTGGCTGGGCGGCGGCGACCGCGACGTGCGCCATGCGTTGTTGAACGCAATTTTGGTCGCCTTACTTGTGGCTCGCGTCGCTTTCGTATTGCGCTATTTTTCGACATACCGGAACAATGTGGTCGACATGTTCGATCTGCGCGACTTGGGCTTTGACCCCTGGTCCGGCGTGATCGCGGGCGGCCTGATGGCGTGGGCCGCCATGCGCCGGCTTGCCTCGCGGCGCAAGGCAATGTTAATGGCATTGCTCGGGGGCGTGCTCACGTGGAGTGCAATCTCCACGGTTTTGGCAGTTACGCAGAGCCGACCAGGTCTACCCGATCTCACCCTTGAAAATAGTGCCGGCCCTACAACGCATTTGAGCACGAACGACGGCAGGCCGACCGTCGTGAACCTTTGGGCCTCATGGTGCGGTCCGTGCCGAGTCGAGATGCCCGCTCTCGCACGTGCGCAAGTGGATTACCCGGGCATACGCATATTGTTCGTGAACCAGGGCGAATCCCGCGCGACGGTGCAGCGGTTTTTGAAACTGCACGACTTGCACATTCAGAATTCGCTTTTAGATCCGTCGCGATCCGTTGCCCAACTCGTGAACGCGGTCGGTTTCCCGACGACACTGTTCTATGACCGGAAGGGGCTGTTTATCACTTCGCACCTCGGACCTCTATCGCGCGCGACCTTCAAGCAGGTCGTAGATAGACATCTCCGGGTGGGGGACGCGTCACCTTAACGACATAAGAATCACATATACCGCATCTTTGCAATTGGAGCGCGACCATGACAGATCGCAACTTTCGGCGTAATGCGTTGAAGACGTTCGGCATCGCGGCTGGCACCGCCTGGCTCAGCTCAGCGATGCCGACACACGCGCGTGCCGCACAAGATACGTCATTGCTTCCTGCGGGTGCATCGAGCTTGCGCGAGCTGACTCAACGCTTAAGCAAAGCCCCTCGGCGCCGCGACTTCAAAACAGTTCCCATGATTTTGCAAAAGCCGGAGCAATGGATCACGAGGCCTTAAGTGAACTCCTTGCTTATCGAAGCGGTGATCGGCAGGTATGGGATAACACCGAATTGAGCGGGCCTTGGCTGAACTTGATGCGCAACTCCCTTAATGCTCAGATCTGGTCGTTTAAGCACCCGGAATTTCTGGTTGTGTCCGCCACGCATGGCTCCGCTCATCTCGCGCTTTTCGACCAGGAGGCGTGGCGTAAGTACGAGCTCGCAAAGCTTGCCGGCTCAAAGGCGGCCAACAACGTGTGGCTCGGCGAAACGGCTGAGGCACCAAGCCCGACAGACATCGAAAATCCGAACGGTGCATTTTCCGCTCACAACAATAGCATTCACGCGTTGCAGCAGCGCGGGGTTGTCTTTCTATCGTGTCATAACGCTATTTGGGAAGTCGCGGAGAAATTAGTCGGCGCAGATACGAACCCCGACAAACTTTCCCATGAGGCGCTGGCCGCAGATCTTACGAATCATGTCATCGCTGGTGCGATTGTGACGCCGGGTGCGGTCGGCACGCTTCCGGAACTGCAGCGGGCCGGATTCCACTACGCCAAATGAGTGATGAGATTGTGCATCCCAATGTGCTTCACAGCCAGGCGCGCGAAATTAAACGCGTTGGGCGCCTAGTCGTTGTGGCGCTATGCATTCTGAGCTCAATGAGCGTGACGCATGCTGCGACGTGTGCGCCACCATGCGGCGCGACAGCCACGTTCTCACCGCCTTGGGAAAATGGCGAAAACAACGATGCAAGAAATCGTGGCCTTGAGTTCACCGTCGGGCAAATCGATGTCCTTGCCGATTTTCATGGGGATCTCAGCTCGCCCAAGCTCGTCCTCTACGTCGGAGGCAACTATTTCTTTGCGATGGCGCCCTTGGTTGAGCAGTTTGAGAAAGAAAACCCTGCATACCGTGGCCGGATATTTTGGGAAACCCTTCCTCCCGGCTTGCTCGAACAGCAAATGAAGGCTGGCGGCCGGATTACAGTCGGCAACATGACGTGGACCGTCAGGCCCGACGCATATTTTGCTGGATTGGGCAAGGTTAAGAGTCTGATCGCCGAGCGACTACTCGAAGGTCCCCCTGTCGCATACGTCACCAACGAGTTGACCATCATGGTACGTCAGGGTAATCCGACTCACGTGAACACCTTGAATGATCTGGGCCGGCCCGATATCCGTTTGGCGATGCCAAACCCCGCATTCGAAGGCGTCGCTCGTCAAATCAAATCTTCTCTCGGCAAAGCGGGCGGTGATGCGCTTACCAGCGCGGTGTATGAAGGAAAAGTGCGCGACGGCACCACACAGCTGACGCATATTCACCATCGAGAAACAGCGCTGTTTTTGATGCAAGGATGTGCGGATGCAGGTGTTGTCTGGAAGTCCGAAGCATTGTTTCAGGAGCAGGCCGGCCATCCCTTGAACCACGTCGACATTCCTGAGGCTGAAAACACCACCGCGACCTATGCAGGTGCGCAGGTTAGAAACGCTGCACATCCGCGAGCGGCTCAGAAATGGCTTGCTTTCATTCGCTCGCCCTCGGCGTTTCGTATTTTCGCGACGTTCGGATTTGGCCAAGTCGACACGAGTAGCCGGTAACGTTGCCCGGCTCAATAGTTGCAGAAGTGCCTCACCACAAAATTGCGCTACCCACAATACAAAAGACGTAGGAGACAACATGGACCCCATCAAGAAGAGGCTAAAGGTCGCCTTCAGGATTGGAGGTTGGCTGGGCGTTAGCTGGCTCGCGCTCAACGCGATGGGCGTGTGGGCACAAGACACACGCGGTCAAGCCATCGCAATGCGGGGTACATCGAACGGCGTTGCAGCGTGTATCAGTTGTCATGGAGCGCACGGCGAAGGCAATGCGGCGACAGGATTTCCACGATTGGCTGGCCTGAGTGCGGTGTACCTGGCTTCCCAGATGACAGCATTTGCGAGCGGCGAACGACAAAGTCCGATCATGCAACCATTCGCCAAATTGCTTTCAGCCGGAGACCGACAGGCTGTCGCCGATTACTTTTCCAACCTGCCTGCTCCGGTGAATACCCGCACCGAAGACCGAGTTTCAATTGCGCCGACGCAAGCCGGCGCTTGGATTGCAACGCGCGGACGCTGGGAGCAAGGGGTACCCGCGTGTGTGCAATGCCATGGCCCGGGCGGCATCGGCGTGGGCAGTACTTTTCCGCCGTTGGCGGGACAACCCGCAACCTACATCGTCAGTCAGTTACAAGGATGGAAGAAAGGCGCCCGGCCGCCTGGCCCATTGGCATTGATGCCGGTGATTGCAAGCAAGCTGTCCGATGGCGACATGAGCGCAGTCGCAGCGTACTACGCTGTCGCTACAGACGATGGCAAGAAACAAGGGAGTGGGAAATGAACTCTCGCCTGATCATGTCCCCGGTCGCCTTGGTGATGAAGGTGTCGATCGCTTTAACCTTCACCGCTTTGGCTACACGCGCCGGTGCCGAAGCGCCGAAGTCGGCCGCCTCTTCGCCACAGGCTGACAAGACGGCCTCGACGCCGCAAGCTCATGCGTTCACACCTCCGGCGGAAAGCGCCATGCCGAGCGATGAGTTCGGCAAGTCGGTCAAGCTCGGCGAGCAGATCTTCACCCATACAAAGGAATTTGCCGGCAAATATGTCGGCAACACACTTAACTGCGCGAGCTGCCATCTGGATGCGGGACGCAAAGCGGATTCGAGCCCGATGTGGGGCGCCTATGTTTCGTACCCCGCCTATCGAAGCAAGAACGGACACGTTAATACGTTGGCCGAGCGCATGCAGGGCTGCTTCCGATACAGCATGAACGGCAAAGCGCCGCCCTTGGGAGATCCGGTGCTAGTCGCGCTAGAGACTTACGCTTTCTGGCTCGCCAAAGGCGCGCCGGTTGGTGAGAAAGTTCAGGGACGCGGATACCCAAAGCTCGCAACGCCCGCACAGCATCCTGACTTCCAGCGTGGCGCTCAGATTTACGCACAGCATTGCGCGGTATGTCACGGTCCCGACGGTCAAGGTCAGTCCAGCGGCGGCAAGACGGTGTTTCCGCCGCTGTGGGGCGCGCATTCATTCAACTGGGGCGCCGGCATGCATGAGATACAAAACGCCGCTGGATTCATCAAGGCCAACATGCCGCTTGGGCTAGGGGGAACACTCACCGACCAACAAGCATGGGACGTCGCGACGTTCATGGATAGTCACGAGCGACCACAAGATCCACGATACAGCGGCTCCGTCGAGGCCACGCGCACCAAATATCACGACTCGCCGAACTCGATGTACGGCAAGACAGTTAATGGGCATGTGCTCGGAAGCCCTTAGCCGGTCAAGGAAGCCTTGCAAGGTCACCGTATAAGTCGGACCCGGTGCGATCGAGTCCGACGCTTCGAGTCGGTACAAACGCTAGGGACTCCAGCACCGCGACAAAAATAAATCGACCGTGCTTGTCTGGCTCCGCAAATAAAAATGCATGGGCGCGCTTCCTCCGGCAGTTGACCGCGCAATGACACGCCGGTTAACTGCCGGGCTGTCCCGCCTGATTGATTGTGCTTGCCGAACTGCTCTCGTAGCATTCCTCGCGCCCGAAGCTGAAAATTGAAGCAGGCAGGGATTGATCGAAGCACGGTCCAAGGAGCACTGGAGACTTTCGCCGGTACGCCACTCGTATATCGAGTTCAGCGCCTGCCTTCACGGTAGCAAGAAAGTTCGATTCCGTCGGGCGAATTTTGTTGATCGGCGGACTGGTTAGCCGCCCCTCACTGAGAAGGAGAAGCTATGACTCGACTATTTGGTTGCGGCTGCCGCCGTACTTTTACATCCTCACTTTTCAAAAGTGCGTTACTGCTGCCGTTCTCAGGTCTGCTGACTCGGGAAGCGGGGGCGCAAGACAAGCCTGAAGCGCCGACACCGGGTCCGAAACGAACCATGAAAAGTCATGTGCTCGACACGGGCGCAGACGTACTGCAGAACAAGAAGCCAATTGATGCGATGAGCGAATATCTCAACGGCTTTCATTTTTATGCAGATGACATGGGACGCCAAGTGGAGGCAAACCATTTCTGTACCCATCTCACCGAGGATTTTCATCAATGTGTGATTTATGATTCGAACCAGAGCAATGCGAAGCTGATCGGTATCGAATACATCGTAAGCGAGCGTGTTTTCAAGTCACTGCCCGACGAAGAAAAGCGCCTTTGGCACAGCCATCATTACGAGGTGAAATCTGGAGAACTGGTGGCCCCGCGCGTGCCTGACATCGCTGAACATGCCTTCATGAAAGACCTTGTCACGACGTACGGAAAGACATGGCACACATGGCAGATCGACCGCGACAAAGCTTTCCCGTTTGGTATTCCCCAGTTGATGATGGGTTTCACGCAGGATGGCCAGGCGAATGCTTCGATGGTTCAAGATCGCGACCGCCGTTTCAAAGTTTCGGCGGACGCTCAAAAGAAGGACCGCGCCGACATCCCGATGCCGACGGTAGTCTCCGGTGCAAATGCGTGGGAGGGCGGTAAGACGGTGCAACTCACTTTGACCGAGGTTCCAGTGAAGAATCTGCGACGCTAGCGCGCGGCAGTAAGATCGAGAACCGACTGCTGGGCGAAACCACCGCTAACAGCCGGGGCTTACCGCCAGGGAAAAGCCGAGGGGCGCGGTGCTTCGAGTCTCGCCCTGAAAAGCCGACCGCACGTGAAGGCATGCTGGTACTTCGACCATCGTTGGCAATAAGATGCCGCCAACGATCGGCGCCTTCGATGCGAAGTTATAACGTGTCGCGGCGGCGCACTCTCGCGCTTCTAGACCGGTTGCGTAAAAGAAATCGATAGAAGGAATGGGCATCGCGCTTCTGCTGCGGACGAGCCGTATGCTTCCGAAGCCGCCGACTTCGAGGCGGTCCGCCCATCCGGCGTGCACAGCGTGTTTAGCGAGCGAACGAAGCCGGCCGCAAACTGCCAAATGCGGTCGGCATACGTCGGCCGCAATATTTCTAAACGACGGTCGGGGCGCGATCAAGGCTTGAAGCAGAGTGACAAACTCATTTCGCGTCCGGCAGATCTATACCTGAAGATAGCTGCTCTCCCGACTGCAGGCGCGCCGTCCCGAGTTGACAACTTTATAGTCGCAACGTTGACATCTTTAATGCGTTCTACGCGAACGTCGGCTTGACTCTCCCACGCGAATCGTAACCTGTCACTTGCACTGCGCGGCCTAAACAATTCGAACGGGTTGCCGTTATGCACAGTTGCGCCCATATGCGGCAGTCGTGCGCATTCACAATCTGCAACAAGAACAAGTGACAGAGGAAAAACATGTATTTCACTACGCCCGAATGGTGGGAAGACGCCCGACAACTGGCCGAGATTCAGCGCAACGTTACTGGCAAGATCGTAGAGTCGTCAGTCGCCGCCGGAATGACCGACCTGGAAGCGAAGCGCAAGGCCTATGGGATGTTTCTCGACCTTGCGAAGGCAAAGATGAATTCGAGCAGGGAATTGATTCGCGCGACCGTCCGTATTTATGAGCGCTTTGGGCAATCGGAAATGAGGCCCGAGCTGACGCGACTGTTCGGACTTACGGACATTTC
Source organism: Caballeronia sp. LZ032 (assembly GCF_031451315.1). NCBI lineage: Bacteria > Pseudomonadati > Pseudomonadota > Betaproteobacteria > Burkholderiales > Burkholderiaceae > Caballeronia > Caballeronia sp. LZ032. Next base: position 857,067 of record NZ_JARUXP010000002.1, on the reverse strand, counting down.
TGCGCTGACTTCGAAAAGCGACGAGAAGGTGAAGCTTGCGCTGACGCTGAAGGGAGCCGATCCCCACATGACGCGCCATGAACTGATGAGCCGTTTGGCAACGCACTAAACGGACGGGTGACCGTGCCGCGGACACGGTCGAACGGTTCCACAATCGAAAAGATCACGCAATGATGCTCGAGTCGTATAAAAAGCTGAAGACGTCTGACTGGATGGAAATCGGTCGGGAGCTACTGGCCTACAAGAAGCAAGTGCGAGCCGCGTACCCGAGTGACTCCATTTACCACGAAAGGCGCGCTGCTCGCCTCTTCTATGACTACGCCGAAGTCACCCACAAGCTCAAAGAGCAAACGGCGAGAAACCTGATCAGGAACTACGAGCGGTTTGGCACGTCTCATATCCGAGACGACCTTGAACGTGCTTTCACCACTAGCGAGTTGACTATGCTGGCGGCGAGGACCGACGATGAGGTCGCTGCCGCACTCGGGTTTAGGCTGGCAAACCCCCAAGCTGGCCGCGAAGAACTGAGAGCCTATCTCAAATCGACGACTGCAAAGCATGTACTCGATCACTGACGTTGAGCAGGCCATCAACTATTGGCGGGGGCGCCAAGCTTCGACGGACGATTTCTCCATCTGCCCGCGCGGCCGCGTCCTCGCTGATGTCTATGGCTCGATGATTTTCCACCGGCAAGAATTCGTTGAGCCACGGAGCCTCACACCGGAACAGAACGAGGCGTTGAGCCTAGCCCTTGCCCAGAAAGAGCTTTTCTAGGTTAGTACGTCTAGCGGAAAGGCGTGTTGGAAAGCTCAGCACACCTACCCTGTGAAGTGCGCGTCGATGTTACGTTTGTATCTGCCGCTGCCCGCTCCGCCTTTATTGAGCAGGCGCGCCGCGTGAATCCCGCAGTCCTTGGTCGCGCCGACCACAACGACGATGTATTGGCATCGGAGTATGCACGAGCGTTGCTCGCCGAAGCGGAAAAAATCCTGCTGTCTCGCCTCTGACAGTGACGCAGCTCGGTCACGTCTGCACCGGACTCCACGCCCATCCGTCACGTTACCGCGCCTGGGTACTTGTCGGTCCCAGAAGACGACGGCCCATTTCTCTACTCACGTGGCGCTTTTCGCAAGAGATCGCGCGCCAAGCCGAGCATTCCGTCGGCGATGCTGCCCGAATCGATACGGTAGGTACCGTTGCTCAGCGCTGCTTTGATGGCTGCAACCTTGTCTGCGTCGATGTCGGTCGCGCTCGACGTGCGGAACGCGGAAGTCGACGAAAGCGTGACTGCCGAGCTATCTGCGGCAACGGCGTCGGAATGCTGCGGGGCGGCGGCAAAGTCCGCTTCATTCGTTGCGCGCCGGACGGTAATCGGCTCCGGCATGGCCGGGTTGTTCGTCGACTGGATCTTCATGGTTTCGTTCCTCGCTTGCATGATTCCTTAACGGTCCAAGCGTTGAAATCTTTACCATGAGCCATGGCGTGCGGCGCGTCGATCACTACATCACGCGCGCGAAACCCTTATCCGGCGGGGCACTTCCTCAATTGAAACAAAGTGAAACAAAGTGTGAGGGGCGAGTTACGAAGCCGTGTTGAAGATAGCGCCGAACACGGACGTACCGCCTGTCGGGGCGGAATTGGCTGGGAGTGGGGCGACTTGGGCGAGCTTGTCGGCCAATGCCGCCTCCGAGAACGGCTTCACGATGTAGCCGTTAGCACCGGCGTGAATTGCGGCTAGTACGTTTTCACGCTTTTTTTCAGCCGTGACCATGAGTACCGGCAGGTGTGCCATCTCCTCGGATTTGCGAATCTCTTGCAGCAGGGACAGCCCGTCCAGATTGGGCATGTTCCAATCAGTGATCACCAGATCGAAATGCTGCGCTCTGAGCTTCTCGAGCGCAGCTACCCCGTCCTCTGCTTCTTCGATGATCGAATAACCGATCGCCTTGAGCATCTTCCGAATCAAATTGCGCATGGTGGCCATGTCATCGACCACCAACAAGCGCGTATCAGCGTATGCCATCGGTGAAACCTTTCCCTTTCCTTTGATCGAGTACTGCGATCTTCACGCCGCGCCGCACACGATCACGCTATGTGCAGGCAAGCGGAAGTATTGTGCGACGACCCAATGCAGTGGCCGCTCGTCGTAACAGCGCTTCTCAGCGAACTGCATGATCGCGTCAAGCTGCTGTCCGGAGCAGCCGAAGACTTCGCGGCTCGATGATCTGCTGTCTTTTTGTGTCTTCATGTTCTGGTGCCGGTGGTTATCCGGTCAGTGTTTGGCTACCGGGACGCGCCTAAAAAGGCATCGCCCCTGGCAGCAGTGCAGTCACGGATGAGCCGTCCGATCCGACGCTTCGCGGGCGCTAACCGAGCGAAGGAATTCGTCCAACTCGACGCAGGCCGTGATAACGGACTCAATCGCCTCTTGCGAGGCGCTGCTTTCGATCCCAGCCGAGCGACGCCGGAGCTGATGGAGTTGCTTGACCATGTTATGCATTTCGTAGCGGACTAGGCGCTCCGCGTCTGAGCGGTCTTTGAAAGGCAGCGCTTCCGCAGTGGCCGCTTCCGCCGTCAGCGGCCTACTAGTTAACGGCATGGCAACCACGCCCCAGGCTTAAAACGTCGACCAGTCGCCATCGTCCCCCGCGTGAACGGGTTGGGCGGCAGCGGGCGCTGGCTTCGCCACTTTTGTCACCGTCGGCGCTTTCTTGGGGGTCGACGGGCGCGCCATCTGCGGCGTGTGCTTGATTGTCGATGCGACGGAGCACGTTTGGGCAGTGCGGAAGACGGCGACGGCCGCGGAGAGTTGCTTGGCTTGATCCTCCATCGACCCCGCTGCTGCCGCTGCTTCCTCTACGAGCGCAGCATTCTGCTGCGTCACCTCGTCCATCTGCGAAATCGCTTGATTCACTTGCTCGATGCCGCGGCTTTGCTCGTTCGACGCAGAGGCAATCTCGCCCATGATGTCGGTGACGCGCTGAATGGCGGTGCCCACGCGCTGCATGGTTTCCCCTGCCCGTGCGACGAGTTCCGTACCCGCTTGCACTCGGTTGCCGGAGGTTTCAATCAAATCTTTGATCTCTTTTGCTGCGGCTGATGAGCGCTGTGCGAGGCTGCGGACTTCGCTCGCGACTACCGCGAAGCCGCGGCCCTGCTCGCCGGCGCGCGCCGCTTCAACCGCCGCGTTAAGCGCCAAGATGTTGGTCTGGAAGGCGATGCCTTCGATCATGGCGATGATCTCAGCGATCTTCGTGGAGCTTTCCTCAATGCCCGCCATCGTGTCGACGACCTGACCGACGATGGCACTGCCCTCGTTGGCGACGACGTTGGCGTTGTCCGCCAGACCGCTCGCCTGCTTGGCGTTCTCAGAATTCTGCTTGACCGTGGAGGTGAGCTCTTCCATGCTCGCGGCGGTTTCTTGGAGCGAAGCGGCTTGCTCTTCGGTACGCGATGACAGGTCCGTATTGCCAGCAGCGATCTGTTTGCTGGCGCTGGCAATCGCCTCACTGCTCAGTCGGACAGTCCCCACCGTGGCGGCCAATTTTTCTTTCATGGTGGCGACGCCGGCAAGCAATTGCCCCATCTCGTCGCGCGTCTTAATCGTCACCTCGTGCGTGAGGTCGCCGTTCGAAATGTGCTCGAAGTGCTTCAGGGCCTCGGCAAGTGGCGTCATGATTGCCCGGCGCAGCAAAAACCAGCCAAGCGCTGCGGTAGCAAGACCCACGAGCAATGCCAACACTCCAAGGGTGCGCAGCGTCGACACCCGGGCGTCGCTCTCGGCCGTCTGGCGCTTCGCATCGGCGAGTTGGAAACCCTGCAGCTTGTCGAAGGCTTCGATGCACCGGGTGTACGACGTTGGCAAGTCCTTGAACGCGATGCGGTCTATCGCTTCTTTGTCGCCCGCTTCTATCGCGGCGCTGAATTTGTTGATCACTTGTCGCACATCGGTGCGAGCATCTGCGACGCTCTTTGCCAATGCCATTTCGTCGGTTCCACGCGGGATCGAGTCATACTTTCCGTACCATTCATCCGATTGACGCATGAATCCATTGGCGCGTGCAACCAGTCCACCGGCGTCCTTGTCTGCCGGGTTCAACGCGTAGCGGTCAAGCGCAAGCCGCGCACGAGCGATGTAGTTGTTCGATATGCCCAGAGCGTTGACTGCTGGCAGCGAATTGTCAGAGATGTCTTTGGCCGTCGAATAGGTCGCACTGATGCCGTACAACCCGAAGCCGACTGAAAGCACCAGCAGAAAACCGAGGAAAGCCATGGTGAGCGCAAGCCGCGCCCGAATCGTGAGGTTCTTCATTGTTCTTGGTTATAGCGCTCAACAGTAAGGCTATACGATCGCGCCGGTCGCAGGTGCCTGCCGCTTCTCGGATAGAAGACGATCAATGTTTATCGGCAGTGCATCGCGCACAGTTCAGCGAGAAGTCTTCAACTTCGCATGGTCCCGGAATGAGATCGGTAACGATGCCCGCATGCGTCAACATATCCTTCTGCCCGCGCTAGGCTGCTGCGCGATCCTGCAGAAGCTCCCTCCCGTGTTCAGTTTTTTTCCAACGTGCCGTTGTCCGCAGTAGCAGCGTCCGTCGATATCGGCGGCGCAAAGGCAACCCCTAATGGCACTTGAATAAATGAACAGCGACCAAAGAAAAGGCACGCCCGAAGCGAGCTCAAACGAATTCCTCATCTTCAGTCTGGGCCAAGAGCAGTACGGCATCGACATCCTGAAGGTTCAGGAACTCCGTGGATACGACGCGGTGACGCGCGTGGCCAACGCCCCGGTGTTCATCAAGGGCGTCATTAACTTGCGCGGCGTCATCGTGCCGATCGCCGACATGCGCCTGAAGTTCGAGTTGGAGAGCGCCGTCTACGACGACCAGACGGTTGTTGTTGTGCTCAACGTTGCAGGACGCGTGGTGGGCATCGTCGTTGACGGCGTATCCGACGTGCAGACGCTTACGTCCGACCAGATCCGGCCAGCACCGGCATTCAATTCGACGGTCAACACCGACTACATCACCGGCATCGGGACGATCGACGACCGCATGTTGATTTTGATGGACATTGAGAAGCTCATCACGAGCGAGGAAATGGCGCTGGTCGAGACCGCCATCGCCTGAACACCGCAAGGGAACCTAAAAGCCACACCGACAACGAAATGATGCGGGCCGCTGACTGCTTGGCCTTTTCTAAAGAAAGAAGACGCCCCACCCTGCGCCCCTATGTCCGCTTCGCATGGGGGGACTTTGCCGCGTTGGGCGTCTTTGCGGCCTTGGTCGACGCGCCGGCGTCGCGTTCGTTTATGACTTCGGCTTCTTAATGCCAGCAGTTTTGGTATCAGCAGTGGAGATCAGAAACTTGGTCCTGTCCTTCACCGAAGCCAACCATCCCGGCGCCTTGCCGCGGCCGCTCCACTCGGCTCCCGATTTGGGATCTCGGTACTTCGCCGGTTGCGGACCCCGAGGGTAGTTCCCGGTGCGCTTGCCCGAGTCGCTATTGTTAGACTCGACTGCCGGAGAGACTAGGAATCTCGCACGATTCTTAGCGTTCGCAATCCACGCCGGCGCTCGGCCTCGACCGCTCCACGTCGCGCCCGTCTTCGGATCACGATACTTGCCGGTCGCAGCTACCGCTGCATTGGCTGAGCCCTTTGCTGCGCCAGCTCTACCTCGATTAGTCAGGTCGTCGATTGTCAGGCCATGCTCTTTCATAAGCGCATGAATCTTTGCGACGGCAGCAATGGCCTGCTTCTTTTGAATCGCGTCTGCTCGAGCCTGCAATTTCTTAATCCTTTCTTCGATGTTCGAGAGCGTCGTCATATTCTCCCCAGGGTTGTCTAACGTCTCGCACTATGCCATACGTCTTTTCGTCCAGGCTCGGAGACGCAGGTAACGAACTCGCAACCGCCATTGTTCAGTTCCGCGTCGCTTGAGGAGGGAGGGGCGAGTGACTTGACTACGCGGGGTTATTGGTAAGCTTCTAGGCGTTCCAATAGCCCTGCAGTCGAAGCCACGAACCGATGTCCAAAAGAAATCCGACGAAGTCGCAGCGTGCCGTGATGGAGTTGCTCGATCAGGGCTTACCGGTCGAGCAGATCGCAAACCGTCTTGGCAAGAGCGCCTTGGCTGTGAAGAAACAGCTAAATCGGATCAAACGCCGGGTACGGGAAGGAAGGATCGACCCCTCTCCTCTGCCGATCGAGCGCGCCGCGAGCGAGCCACGCATCTACCTCGCAGGCTTCGATGTCTTCCGCCGCGACGCGAAAGAACACGGCGAACGCCTGAAGCAGCTCTGCCGCGATCGCGGCTTCGTTGGGCTCTATCCGCTCGACGGCAATGTCCCCTCTTCTCTGACACCGCAGGACGCTGCGCGCCACATCTATGCGGCGAACGTCCAGTTGATCCGTTCAGCCGATATCTTGATGGCGAACCTCGATGACTTTCGGGGCCTGGGCGAGCCGGACAGCGGCACTGCTTTCGAAGTCGGCTTTGCCGTGGCGCTCGGCAAGCCGGTGTGGGCGTATCGATCGAGCGAAGCGACGCTGGCTCAACGCGTTCAGGCGGCGGCGACTGAAAGCGACGGCACTTACTGCGCGGGCGGCTATCTCATTGAGGACTTTGGGATGAGCGTCAACCTGATGCTGGGCTGTTCCGCACGCATCGTCGTTGGTGGCCCGGGAGCTTGCCTTGACGCTATTGAGAGCGAGTTCGCCGGCAGAGGCCCCGTTTTTGGTGGCTCGGGGTTGGCGAAGCGTTAGCTTCGCTGTAGGGTTTGGGGTGAGCGAATCTCAGTATATCGATTTAAATGCCTGACGATCTTTGGCTTGCTGCCCCCGAGGACGCCTACGCGCAATGGCAACGTGAAGAAGCCACTGGCGCAGATCGCCGCGCCTTTGCCGACCAGTCGATCGTTCAACACCGGTCGATGTTCTCGCGGTTCAACGACTACCTGATCGCACACCATGCGAGCGTGGCAAGCTATGGGGCGGACCACCTCGACGGTTTCTTCGCCGAGCTAGCGCACGACTGCTCGCCGGGCACGACCACCCGCCTTCGCTACCTCAAGCTGATCGACCGGTTCACGCGACACCTCGTCAACATCGAACTGCGTGCGGACAATCCGGCCGCGCAGATGCTCATCAATGAGAGCTGGCCAGAGGACGAGCCGACGCCGATTTATCTTTCGTCGGAAGACGATGTGCGCCTACAGGCCGTCTGCGCTGAGACGGAAGGCGCTGCGTTCAAGGAACTGCGGAACACGGCGATCGTGGCGCTCTTTCTCGCCTCTGGTGTGACGGCGGCCGAGCTGAGGCAATTGCGGGTCGATGATCTGGACGTCGCTAGCGACCGCGCCACTGTCTTCGTCGATAAGCACGGGCCTCGCATCGCGCGTCGGGTTCCCATCGATTCCTTTGCGGTGTCCGTGCTCCGCGACTACCATGACGCACGCCGGAGTATTCAGTGCGCGACGCAATGGCTGTTCATCGCCACGTCAGCAGGAAAACCAATGCAGCCGGACACGATGCTCAAATGCGTGCGTGTCTCTCTTAAGCGGGCCGGCTTGACTGCCGCCGACGAGAGCCCGCGCTTGCTCAGGAACACTTACGGTCGCAGGCACATCGCAGCAGGCAAGACCAACGAGCAGGTGAGCAATCTTATGGGCTTGTCGAGCCACCGCACCGCCACTCGCCTTCGTCAAACTCTTGATCCTAGTGAGATGTCGGAAGAACAGGCTTAGAGGCTTCCGACTGGCCTCGGCCAAAAGCGCTCATACTTAGTCGTCGATAATCGATGCTTCTTTCTGCAACTTGTCTTTCTCAGCAAGTAGGCCTGCGTGTCCACTAGATGGTGCGTGCTGTGCGGCGAGGAGAGCTGCTCCGGCGTGCGCGAAAGGACTCACACGATGCTACGTAAGCGACCTGCCGACGGGCAAACGCATGGTGCCGAGCGCGGACTCGACCGCTTCGAGGGATTCAGCGACGCGGTTTTCGCAATCGCACTGACCCTGCTGATCGTCGAGATCAAGGTCCCCGGATCTCCCGAGGGCGCGCATGGCTACAGCGACCTGGCAAGGGCCATGGCGGAGCAGTGGCGCGAATTTCTCGCACTCGTCCTCTGCTATGTCGTGATTGGGGCCTACTGGCTGCAACACCATTATTCGGGTCGCATTTATGCGAAGAGTGATCACTGGTTCGGCGTGATCAACCTCCTGTTCCTGCTGGCGATTGTCGTCATTCCTTATCCAATCCGCGTCTGGTGCTTCCACCTTGGCACGGGCTTCGAGCCGGTCGCGTCACTGACCCTGGTTGCCGGTCTTGCCCTGACCGCCTGCACCTGGATGGCAAAGTGGTTCTATGCAATGACGAGCCGCCGGCTGATGGACGAACGGCTCGCGCCCGATTTCCTCCAGCAGATGACGCGCCGCTACTGTGTTGCGACGCTAATCCAGATCGCTGCAGTACTGGTCGCGATCGCGGCGTGGCGGATCGGGGTGGCCATTGCACTGCTGTGCGTCGCCTTCTTTTTGCTGCCACCGCCGAAGCCGCGCTACAAGCCCGGAGAGGAGCCGAGCGAGGCTGAGAAAACTGACAACAACTAGCTATTGCGGGAGGTTAATCCAGAAACAGCAGGCGACAACGAGGCGAATGACGCGGTGCACAGCACCTCAGGATTTCCTTGGTCTTCATCTACATCTGCACCGGTGGCGCAACCCTCAAAACGCGGCACCTTCCTTGCGCGTGAAGGAGCACGCCTACATTCGGTAGGCTCACTTCGGAGAAAACCATGAATGAAGACCAAGTCAAAGGCGTCGGCGAAAAGGTCAAAGGTAAGATCAACGAAGGCGTAGGGAAAATGACCGATGACCCTGTGCAGGAAGCGAAGGGAGACGCCCAACAGGCGGAGGGGGAAGCGCGAAAGGACCTCGGTAACGCAAAGGAAGATATGAAGGATGCTGCCAACAATGCGTCAAAGCCGTGAACTGGATCATTCACCCTTGATGTAAATCCGTAGGGCCCCTGCTCTTTGCGGCCTTTGTTCAGTCCTCCGGCCGCACGTCCCGCGGCTGAAGGGAAAGCCCCCCGCTCGCCAAGAACACTTACGGTCGCCGGCACATCGTCGCTGGCAGGAACGACGAGTAGTTCAGTAATCCGCGGCCTAGTCAAGCCGACGCACGCCTGCGTCGAAGCCTTCGAGGTGAGCACATATCCATGGCGGAGGCCTAACGGACCGTTGGGGCCGAATACGGCCAGTTTCCGCCGTTCGGTGAACCTATCGTGAGTCACTCGAACGGCCGCTTCGGTCGAACAATGGACTTCCGCGGACGCCGTGTGCAGAATTTTGCGACGGCGACCTTGATCGGCGGTCTTCTACTTGAGCGATTGTGGCCGACGCATTGGCAAACGAACGCGCAATCCGACGCAACCGACGCTCACTCAGCCGCGTCAACCATTGCGAGACGCCGAAGGACTTCCAAAAGCGCGGATGCGAGGCCGCGTCGTCTCGTTTCGGGTACTCGGCTCAGCTTGACTTGCGGCGTTCCCGACAACGTAAAGAGTTCGCGTGGGAAACGCGAATTCTATGCCCCGCTCGGACAACGCCGTCATAAGGTCCAGGTTGATTCGCTGCTGGATATCCATGTACAGGTTGAAGCTGGCATCGGTAACGTAATAGACGACTTCGAAGTCCAGCGAACTCTCGCCGAACTGCTTCAAGTGAGCCCGATCGAACCGCGTGGTTCCGGCGGCCTCGACGGCTGTCTTCACGATCTGCGGAACTTCTCTTAACTGCTCGGGCTTGGTGTCGTAGGTCACTCCGAAGCCAAACACGATGCGGCGCTCAGCCATTCGCTTGTAGTTGTGTATCGTGTTCTTGAGCAGTTCCGTGTTGCTACAGACAATCTGCTCTCCGCTCAGACTACGAATGCGGGTGGTCTTGAGACCGATATGCTCGATGCTTCCGGCGACGTCATTGAATACGATGAAGTCACCGATCTCGAACGGCTTGTCGAGACCGATCGCCAAGGACGCAAAGAGATCGCTCAAGATGCTCTGAACAGCCAGTGCAACGGCCACACCGCCGACGCCCAGACTGGCGACGAATGCGGTAATGTTCACCCCCATATTCGCCAGAACAGCCAGCAGGAGAACAGACCACAGAAGGGCCCGGAGCATCCACGACATCATCGTCGTAATGACGGGGTTATGAGCGGTAACGGCAGCGCTGTCGAGCCGCCGAGCGGTCCAGACGGAGACGCCGTGATTAACCCAGAGTGCCAACTGAAAGCCGACAACAAGAAACCACAAGTGGCTGATCCGACTGTCCCATTTGGACGACAGGTCGATGAACTCCGTTGCGATCAAAACCGATGCCATCACGATTGTTAATCGATGAGTTCGGTCGAGCACGTCTACGATCATGTCGTCGAAATGAGTCGACGTCCTCGCCGATAGCGCACCGAGGCGAGCGACGCAAAGGCGCAGCGCGCCCGACAGAATGAAGTAGCTCGCTACGAAAGCGACTGCGGCGTACAGCCATTCGATCGGCGGGATGCCAAAAACGGCGCTGAAATCTAACCATTTTGCAGGGTTGAACCATTGCATCGGTACTTTTCTCCTTTGCGGTTACTGTCACTTACAGTCAGTCCACTACAGAGAGCAGTAGTTCCCGCAGTTCATAAGGTTTTGTGGCACGCAGCGGTGGCTTATTCAAGCAATGTTGTCTCTGCCTTACGCGTCAGCGAGCACTGAACGCTAGCAGACGCACTTTTTGTGAAGGGCACCACCGGGGAAGGTGGTCCCAACAGGAAGATCCGGACTTCACACGCGCTCTATAGCCAAGACTGCGGTCCAATCAGTAGTCGTGGCTACATCCAGAAGTACTCGCCTCGCTGCTGCTAACGGCAGACCGGACCGTACTTGCGTAGGAACGCCAGTCCCCAACGAGACCGGGGACGTTAGAATGTTCGGCCAAGAGCGATTCGGCCAAGCGCCGGTGGCATCGACGCTCCGAAGCAAAAATGCAGTGCGATCAGTGCGTCCGCCGCGCCGGCTAATCCGGAAACGAGTTCATCGGCGACTGCTTGCGCAAAGGCCTCTCCTTGCTCGTCGGCGCACCGTCTAAGGTCGAATCACATCGAAGGCAAGCCTGCAACTGACGCTTAGAGGACGAGTTCGATGGATCTCACGATGATCAAACGGTGGCAGTGGGTGCTGAGGCGCATCACCAGACGCCTTTGGTTTCGTGCAAGCCTCTTTTCTCTCTTGGGCGTGGCTACAGCGTTTCTAGGTCTCTTGCTCAAGCAGTACATACCGGATGAAGTATCTGCGCGAGTTGGCGCTGACGCGGTAGACAACATCCTCGAAATTCTCGCATCGAGCATGCTCGCTGCCACGACGTTCTCGTTGAACATTATGGTGTCAGCTTATGCGTCCGCCACGACCAACGTTACTCCTCGCGCGACGCCGCTTCTTCTGGAAGATCGAACCACGCAGAATGCGTTGGCGACGTTCATTGGTTCCTTCCTATTCAGCCTCGTTGGCATCATCGCGCTCAGCACCAGTCTTTACGGCAAGAACGGGCGAGTCGTCATGTTCGCAGTGACGATCGTGGTCATCGCGTTGATCGTCTATACACTGTTGCGTTGGATCGACCACCTCGCGCACCTGGGCCGACTCGGTGAGACAACCGATCGAGTCGAGGCGGCGGCAATTGCCGCGCTGAAGCAGCGCATGAAGAGACCGTATCTTGGGGGGCACGCGCTCCCTCAAGCGGGGCGGCCAGTGCACGCGCGCGCGGTATGCTCCGCGGAGGTCGGCTATATCCAGCACATCGATGTTCCCGCCCTCGGCAAGCTCTCCGACAAACCTGGAAGCGCTGTGTACGTGGAGGTGTTGCCAGGAAGTTTTGTAGACGAGCATTCAGTATTGGCATATGCGGAACGGCTTGACGACTCAGCTACTGAGTCGCTCCGAGCGGCGTTTTCGATCGGGACACAACGTTCGTTCGAGCAAGACCCGAGATTTGGCCTTTCGGTGCTTGCCGAGATCGCTTCACGTGCGCTTTCGCCGGCCGTGAACGATCCCGGGACGGCGATCGACGTCATTGGCCGGGCTGTGCGAGTACTTTCGTTATGGAACGGACGATCGGAAGTGCAGGAAGCGCCGATTCCCGAGTGCAGACGGGTGTTCGCGCCTCTTCTGGACGTCAATGACATGTTCGACGACATCTTCGGACCTATCGCACGCGACGGCGCGGGGATAGTTGAAGTCGGCGTTCGTTTGCAGAAGGCGCTCTGTCTGCTTGGACGCGGCAGCGACCCTGCCTTCGCAGCGGCAGTGGTCAAGCACTCTGAGCTTGCGGTCAAACGGGCAGAATTGGCGCTTAACCTCGAAGAAGACAAGCAGGCTCTACGCGAGCTGGCGTCGAAGACGCAGCAATGCGCTCTACGCCCGCCAGGGCGATCATAGGCTTGCCTTCTTTCATGGTCACAAGCATCTATCGTCGACCGGTTTCCTTCGAGCCTGCACGCGCGCGGAAGCGCAACTCTCAACGTACCGCCTCGCAGTGCATGAAACTCAATCGATCTGCGCTCGTCCGCCTTGCAGTACATCAAAGCTAATCGTTTCGCGCTCGTCCGCATATAACGCCTCATGATCAAGCTCCACATCCTGCTAGCCGTGCTGCTGTTTGCCAGCCTCGTGCCGGCGGTCGTCCAGGCGAAACACGCCGCGCATCACATCGCCAAACATCGCGGTACAAGGGCTCACGTCGTCAAAACGAAACACAATCAGCGACTCATCAAGAAGCGGAGTCTTCACCAGCCCAAGGTGATGTCGCGTGCCGTAGTGGTCGTGGACTTACAGACCCAGCGCACGCTCTACGCGAAGCAGGCTGACAGGCGAATGCCTATCGCATCTCTGACCAAGCTGATGACGGCGATGATCGTGCTTGACTCCAAGCGTTCACTGATCAAGCCAACTCGCATCACCGATGCGGACGTTGATCGACTCAAGTGGTCAAGCTCGCGCCTGCCGGTCGGTTCGCTGCTTCTGCGCCGAACCATGCTGCACATTGCGTTGATGTCGTCGGAAAATCGCGCGGCCTTCGCGCTGAGCCGCGACTTTCCTGGCGGACGAACGCGCTTTGTTGAAGCGATGAACCGCAAGGCACAGAGCCTGAGGATGACGCATAGTCATTTTGTCGACCCAACGGGGCTGTCGCCGCGCAATGTGTCGACGGCGCGCGACCTGGCTCGTTTGGCGCGCGCCGCATATCGCTATCCGACAATCCGCGAATACGCAACTTCCCGCGAGAAGCTCGTGCTCGGCGGCGACGGACCGTTGATCTATCACAATACAGATCCGCTCGTGTACAACCGTTCGTGGAACGTTCTCCTTCAGAAGACAGGCTTCACGAACGAGGCGGGGCATTGCCTCATCATCATCACTATGATAAGAGGACGCCCGACGCTGTTCGTGCTGCTCGGCGCACCCGGGTCGCATGCTCATTTCCAGGACGCGGCGACGTTGCGTAGTTGGCTGCTGAGACAGCCGGCTCACGGTCACTGATTAGCGGGACCAGGTCCGGATGCTGCGGGCGAATGAGAGTCCGAGAATGAAGATACGTCATCCATGTTGAACGCGGTCACCGGAGTTGTCGTCCTCGCGGCGTTGCTCGCCTATGTGAACACAAAGTTCGTGCGATTACCGATGACAATCGGCATCGCAGGCCTCGCTTTGGGCTTGTCTTTGCTGCTGATCTCATTGGCCAACCTGGGCGCACCGCAGTTGCGCACTGCCGCATTGTCGTGGGCGGATCAGCTCGCCTTCAGTCAGCTCGTTCTGCAGGGAATGCTCTCTTTTTTGTTGTTTGCCGGGGCGCTGGACGTCAACGGCGACGTCTTGCGGCGCTACGCGTGGCAGGTCGCATTCTTGTCGATCTTGTCCACAGTGGCGTCGGCGTGCGTCGTCGGTGCCGCGATGTACTGGATCCTGAAGTGGTGCGGCATGCCGCTGTCAATTCCCTATTGCATGGCCTACGGGGCCCTGATCGCACCGACCGACGCAGTCGCCGTTATTGGGGCGCTCAGAAGGTCGAAAGTGCCGGAGTCCGTGGAAACCGCCGTCGCGGGAGAAGCCTTGTTCAACGACGGCGTGGGCATTGTCTTGTTCAGCGTTTTCTCGTCGATGGCGTCGAGCGGTGACACATCGAGCATTGCCGATGCGGCGACGCTGTTTCTGCGCGAGGCGGGCGGCGGTTTGGTGCTGGGAGCCGCGACAGGCGCGATACTGTTCTCGATGCTTCGCAGCATCGACCGCTACAAGGTCGAAGTCATGCTGACACTGGCGGCAGTCGCGGGTGGCTATGCGCTGGCCGATTCGCTTCACGTGTCGGGGCCGATTGCCACGGTCGTCGCGGGCATCATCGTGGGAAATCAGGGCCGTGAGCAGGCCATGTCCGAGCGAACGCGAGAAAGCGTCGATACCTTCTGGGAGCTGATCGACGCTATTCTCAACGCAGTGCTCTTCGCGCTCATCGGCCTGGAAGCCGTGGCAATCCGGGCGCCATCGAGTCTGCTGCCCGCCATCGCCGCTGTCGGGCTCACGCTGCTTGCACGAGTCCTCACGGTCGGCGTTCCGGTGGCGATACTGCCTCGCTTGTTGCGCCTTCCAGCGGCCGCCGCGCCGCTGATGGTCTGGGGCGGGCTGCGAGGTGCCATTTCGATTGCACTGGCTCTCTCACTGCCCTCGGGGGACGCTCGCGAAACCATCGTCATGCTCACCTACGCGGTCGTGCTCTTCTCCGTTTTCGCTCAGGGCTTGTCGATCGAGCGCGTGGCGAGGCGTTTATCAAGAGTGCAAGAGGCTGCGGGCCGCGCGGCGACGGGGAAATAGCGAACCGACCCTCGTGCGAAGCACGCGCTACAACTGCAGCGAGTCAATCCCTTCCTGCATAATCGTCCTCATGAGACGAATACGCAGATACATCAGCTTCTCGCAATCGGAAGTCAACGCTCCTCTACAGCACACCTGGCGCTCTCACGCTGTCGGTGGCGCCTTCGCAGTGGCGTTCGCCGCACTGACGGTTCGTGCCTTTTGGGTCCAGGGCGTTGATGATGGCTTTTACCGCAAGCAAGGCGACATACGGCAGGTGCGCGATTTGCCTCTTCCCGCGTCGCGGGGCCGCATACTCGATCGCAACGGACGTCCGCTCGCGGCGAGCATCGCGGTCCGTTCCCTTTGCATCGATGCATCCGGTGACAACGCACGCATCTCGCCGCAGCAAGCCAGCACGCTCGCGCGCCTGCTCGATCTCGACGCCGCCGATGTCATGCGTATCTATGCAGCGAAGCGAGGCTTCGCGTATCTCAAGCGCGAAGTACCGGTCGATCTCGCCGAGCGCGTGCTGCGGCTCGGCGTACCCGGTCTGTTCGCTCAGGACGAGTTCCTGCGGTCCTATCCTGAGGGCGAGATTGCGGCTCAGGTAACCGGGTTCACGGGGACGGGCGGAAGGGGTCAGGAGGGCATGGAGCGCGTTGCTGAGAAGACGTTGCGCGGTGAGGACGGACAGCGTCGCGTCTTACGTAACGCGCATGGCGAGATCATCGAGACGCTCGCATCCAGACCGCCGCACAACGGAGCAGACCTGAGGCTGTCCATCAGCCGCCCGGTCCAGTTCGCCGCGTTCAAAGCACTGAAGGCCGCTGTTCAGCGCACCGATGCGCGGTCGGGTTCAGCCATTGTGATGGACGCGCACACCGGCGAGATCCTGGCGATGGCCAACTGGCCCAGCTACGATCCGAACGAACGCGCAGCGCGCAGCGGAATGGCCATGCGCAATCGCGCCGTGACCGATATCTTCGAGCCCGGTTCTGTCATGAAGCCGCTCACGATCGCATTGGCGCTTCAACAGCATCGCATTGCACCCGACACCGTTGTGCCGACCGACGGCGGCCGTCTGCGCCTCGATGGTCGGACGATTCACGACGACAAGAACTTTGGCACGTTGACGACGACAGGCGTCGTCCAGAAGTCGAGCAACGTAGGGACGACGAAGATCGCGCTGCTCATGCCGGCGCGCGATATGTACGTCAATTTTCAGGCGCTCGGGCTCGGCAGGAGGCCTCGCTCGGGGCTGCCGGGCGCCGCTGCCGGCCGAGTGCGGCCGTATCGGAGCTGGCGACGCATCGAGCAGGCAACGATGTCGTACGGCTACGGGCTTGCTGCTTCGCTGCTGCAGCTTGCGCAAGCCTACACGAGCTTCGCGAACGACGGCCGTATTGTGCCGGCTACTGTCTATGCGCGGGACAAGCACCTCGGCCAACCCATCGGACGACGGGTGTTCTCGAAGCAGGTGGCTCGCGAGATGCGCATGATGATGCAAAGCGTGGTCAGCAAGGATGGCACGGCGCCGCAGGCAGCGGTGCCCGGTTACAGCGTCGCGGGCAAAACCGGCACGGCCTATAAGTGGACCGCGAAGGGTTACGACCATGCCCAGTACCGGGCCTCGTTCGTGGGAATCGTGCCTGCGAAGCATCCACGCGTGGTGATTGCAGTGTCCATTGACCGGCCGCGTCGCGGCTCGCACTTTGGCGGAGCCGTAGCGGGTCCGCCGTTCGTCGACATCGCTGGGCAGACCATGCGATTGCTTGATGTCGCCCCCGATCAGAACACCGGGCAGGGCGGTGCGACCTGAGCGTCAGCTGGCGCCAGCGCGATCGTCGCCGCCTTCAAGGACATGTTGCAGAACCCGGGCGTTCGTCTCGAAGCGCGACTTGTCCTGCGATGCCAGCCGCGTTTGCGTCGGCAGTGCGACCGTGAGCGGATCTTTCGGCACTGAGCGCACATGGACTTCATAGTGAAGGTGCGGTCCCGTCGTCCATCCGGTCCGGCCCACGTACCCGATGACCGCGCCGCGTTTAATGCGGCTTCCCCGTCGCAGGCCCTTCGCAAAGCGCGAGAGATGCGCAAAGACGGTCGAGTACGAACGCGGGTTCTGCAGCACGATGACCTTTCCGTACCCTCTTTGCCGTCCGATGAACTTCACCACCCCGCGCGCCGTGGCGTGTACCGGCGTGCCGACCGGAGCGGCCAAATCCACCCCATCGTGGCTTTGCCAGCGATGCGTGACAGGGTCAAGGCGGTGAGCCGAGAATGTGGACGACACCCGCGTGAACTGCAAGGGAAATCGCGAGAACGAGGGCCGGGTATCCTTTCCATCAAGCGACAGATAGAAACGCTTCGCATCGAGCGAGCGGTGCAGGAATAGGTCATGGGCGACGCCCTTCGCCGTCAGCCTGACGGCCAACGGTTCATCAGGCGCCGATGCATCGCCGGGCGGGGGCATCACGACGCTGAGCGTGTCGCCTGCGCGCAGATCCCGACTAAGATCGAGTTGATTCGCGAACGCGTGCGCAAGCGTTGCGGTCGTTTGCGGATCGACGCCTAGACGTCGTGCCGCGTCACCGAAGGTACTCTCAACGGAGACGCTACCGACGATGTGCGGAGGCTTCTCTGGCGTCGCTGCGGTCTGGTTCTCCTGAGGTTGCTGGCGCGATCCAGGCGACGATGCAGCTACGGGCGCACGGTCTTCCTTGTACGAGACGGGGACATCTTCCGCCGATTTCGGCGTCCGAGCGCAGAGCAGCGCGGCGGCTAGTGCGGAACTGATCGCGCATAGAGCGAAGATCTGACCTGCCTTGCCGGGCAAGGCCAGCGACTTGAGTAGAGGCGTCATGAAGCGATGGGCGGCGGGGTGTTGCCGCGCAGTGGTCGAGCCGGTGAACGTTGGGCGGTGCTGCGCGGCCGGTGCGAAAGAGCCTGGGGCCGACCGCTTAATTGCTGCACGGCCAGCGCATTCGTCGAGAGCCAGGAGGCTAGTCGTGTTGACTTAAGCACGGCTTAAGCTGGCCCCGAATTAGCGCGTCCGTGCTTTACTCCATTGTTCTGACGCCTCGCAGGCTAACAGGTGCCCGGTAACGAGCGCAGTGACGGCCGCAACTCCATTCCGACATAGCCCAACCGTAGCATTTATGTCCCCGGCAATGACACTGCGCACAGGCTCGGTCGAACACCGATAGCCTAAATATGAGGGCAAGCGACTGTGCAGTTGGTTCAGAGGTTGCTTTCTCCGAGTCACGATTGTCATTTCCTCACGTCGCGACCCCAGCTGAAAGTACCCACGGTGCAGCGCCGAACGATGATGCAAGACTTCCTCAGAGATAGCTATGCCACTAAGTAACAGGCGTGACCGTATTCTCGTATTCGACGTCAACGAGACGCTCTTGGACGTAGAGGTCCTCACACCTTACTTCGCCCGTACTCTCAGAGAGGGCGAAGTCATGCGCCAATGGTTTGATCAGCAAATCCTCTATTCGCAGGCGCTAACGCTCAGCGGGCGCTATGTCGACTTCGGCACTCTCGCCGTCGCGGTGTTGAAGATGGTCGCGCAGACCCGAGAAGTTGAATTGTCGTGCGATGACATCGACGAATTCATGACGACACTCAACGCATTGCCTCCGCATGCGGACGTAGTTCCGGCGCTCGAAATGCTCGCGCGCGCCGGCTTCAGAATGGTGACATTGTCGAATTCCCCAAAGGAGTCAAGCGAGAGAGCGCTGACCCGAGCCGGCATCCGTCAGTACTTCGAGGACGTCTATTCTGTCGATGAGATCGGTCAATTCAAACCCGCGCGTTCGGTCTACGATGAGGCCGCTGAGAGGCTGTGCACCGAGAATGCGCGCTTGCGGCTATTTGCTGCGCACGTCTGGGACACCATCGGTGCGCAGGCTGCCGGATGCGCTGCAGCGTTAGTCATGCGACCGTGCAATGCACCGCTACCATTGGGGGAACAACCAGATATCATGGAGCGAACCCTTGACTCCCTGGCCGATCGCATTATCGCTTCGGATTGTTGACGCGCTTGTTCATTCTTCTGGTGCCAACCGGGCCTGCCTGCAGCCCGTATTGCATGCCTGCAGACCAGCACCAAGCCGGCAGCTGTTCCGACGCCACCGGGTTACGCATCCCGCTTTCTTGCGCGTCGCAAGACCAGGCCCACTGCTGTGTAGACTGCAGCCAACCCTATCATCATCTTCAGGCCGTTGCTGACTACGGGCGCAGCAGAAAGCGCCGTTTGAAGAACGTCTCGCTTCAATAACCCGTCCAAACCCAGGACAAGCCCCCCGATGATGAGCAGTGTAATAGCCAGATAGTCGGTCTTCGTCATGTGGATCACAGAATGGACTCCCGTTGAGAGAGTCGGCTGTTGTCACGTCTCTATGAGAGCAAGCGGCGAGACGGCGAAATAGCGCGAGAAAGCAGTCGGTCTCCACAAGCGAGCAGGAACTGGTTCATCCTAGCCTTCATGAGATAGTGCAATGGCGATCAGGCCGCAGGTTCCGACGAGGTAAAGGACAAGCACTGTGAGAGAATCGACGCCCATACCGAGGACTTTCCGCTTCGGTCGAAAAATCAGCCCAGCCAGATACACGCTTGTCAGCAGCACGCCGAGCCCGGCAAGGTAGATGTCCGTCTTCTGCGCCTGGGGGAGGACGGCCTTTCCCGATACGACGGTCGCCAGCAGAAACAGGACGGGCAAGAACGCGTTACCACCGAAGATGTCGCTTACCGCAAGCTGGTAATCACCTGCCTTCGCGGAGGCGAGTCCGGTAGATAATTCCGGCAGCGACGTCGCTGCCGCGAGCACGGTCGCGCCGAAGAGAACTCCCGTCATCCCGATGTGCTTTGCGATCGCGTCGCCGCAGCGCTCGAGCACCACTCCGCCTACAAGGGTGACGACCGCTGCAGCGAGGAAAACGAAGACTGTCTTGGCAGTGCTCACGCCGCGTCGGCTCGCGTCATCGTTCTTCTCGGATTGCGAATGCCCCTTCGGCTTGGCTTGCGTATCCGGCGCGTCTCCAGTCTTGTCGTGCCAGGGCAGTCCGCGGTTTGCGACGCCAATGAGCCAGACACCTACTAGCCAGATTACGGCGATGACGACGGCAACGGGGGTTAGCCGCGCCGCAATCAATGATGCTGGCATCTGAGCGCCCATGATCGAGACGATGAGGACTGCGACGACCAGCAGTCCTTCGATGACGAGCGTTAGACTAGCGGCCTTGTACATAAGCGGAACGTTTTCCCGCATCGCAAACGCGTCCAGGATGACGAGTACAACGGTCTGTATTGCTATACCGCCCAAAATGTTACCGACGGCAACGCCGATATTGTTTGAAGCCGCCGCACTTATGGTAATGGCGATTTCGGGAAGGTTCGTCGCAATCGCCAGAAGGATGACGCCGCCGAGGGCTTGGCCTAAGCCAAACCTCGTAGCCAGGATGTCGGTCGTATTGGACAGCTTTATCCCCGAGACCCACACCGCTCCGGCCGCACCCGCAAAGATCGCAAATAATGCAGTAAGTGGCAGCGCGTCAAACATGGCGTTTCCTCCTATCGCGGATTGTTTTATCAGAAAGCGTGGACATGGCGGGCACGCGATGCGGCGCCCCGCCGAGCTACATCGTTGGGCGATGTACGCTTGGTTACTGACCCTCTACGCTGGCCGATGAGACCTTGCCGCGGAATACCCAGAAGGCGAAGGTGCTGTATATCAAGATCGCCGGGACCAGCACGGAGGCCCCGCTTAGCACAAACGCTAAAGTATGCGGTGGCGAGCTACCTGCCTGGATCGTGATGGACGGAGGTAGCACCAGTGGAAAAATGGTGAAAAAAACGCATACCAGCGAGAACGTGAACCAGCCTAGTGCGATAACCAACGGCAAGAATGGGCGCTTTGCGATGACAACAAGCAAGAAGCAAGCACCCAGCAAGGCGTAGACAGCAATCGCAGTGATCAGCGGCGCCCGACCAAAGTCGTTCACCCAGTGGCTCGCATACATTGCATTCAACTGCAACGTCCAGATCGAAACGCACGCGGTGCTCATTGCCGTGGTGGCTGCAAGGACAATGCTTGCCCGCCGTGCGCGTTGTTGCAGCCGGCCCTCCGTGCGCCACATGAGCCAGCATGTCGCGAGCCACGCATAGCCGCCCGCCAGCGCAACGCCACAAAACAATGTGAATGGCGAAACCCAGTCCCAAATGCCGCCATGGTATGTGCCGCCTTCCGTGCGAATGCCTTGCACAAGCGAGCCGACCAGCACGCCCTGACAAAACGCCGCGGCGAACGACCCCGCCAGCATGATCCACTCCCAGCCCGTCTTCGCGTTTTGTCCCGCTTCGCCCCGAAACTCGATGGCGACGCCACGAAAGATAAGCGCAAACAGCATGCAGAAAATCACGGGATACATGGCGCTGAGCAGCGCGCCATAGACGATCGGGAACATCGCGATGAGCCCGCCGCCGCCAAGGACGATCCAAGTTTCATTGCCGTCCCACACGGGCAAGATCGTGTCCACCATCAGCTCCCGGCGCTTAGGATCGCGCTCGGCTATCAGTAAAACGCCAACGCCTAGGTCGGTACCGTCGAGCAACACGTACATCAGAACGGCGAAGGCGAGCGTCGCAGCGGCGGCGAGCGAAAGCCAGTTCGTCGTGAAGACGGCGTCAATCATTGGCTATCTCCACCGGCCTCGGCCGACTTTCCCCGCGGCCTGAAACGGTCCGCAAGAGACGGATTGGGACCCTTTTCGCCCTCTTGCGGGGGCCTGCGCAGCAGCCGGACCAGGAAGTAAAGTCCGGCTGCAAACATCGCGAAATAGATGACTGCCGTGATCCCGAAAGACCAGGCGACGGCTGACCATTCGATCTGCGGGGAGGAACTCTGGGCGGTACGCATGACGCCATAAACGGTCCAAGGCTGCCGGCCGACTTCCGTGACAGTCCAGCCGGCCAGCATGGCGATAAAACCCGTAGGCGTCATGGCGACCATTGCGCGATGTAACCATCTTGCACTGTTTAACCGCCCGCGCCAGCGGACCACGAGCCCCGCGATACCCGCACCAATCATCAGCAGCCCGAGGCCGACCATCACTCGAAACGCGAAGAACACGATCGGTACCGGGGGAATGTCGTCCGGCGGAAAGTCCTTCAGCCCACGTATGGTGCCCGTCAAATTATGTCGTAAGTAGAGCGACGCGACGCGTGGTATTGAGACTTCGTAGTGGTTGCGGCGCGCTTCCATATCGGGGATCGCGAACAATTTCAATGGTTCCCCGCTTCCGGGTGGCCGCGTTTCCCAGTCCCCCTCGATTGCGGCCAGCTTTTGGGGCTGGTGCTCCAGTGTGTTCTCGCCGTGCTTGTCACCAACATATAGCTGCAACGGACCGGCGAACAATGCCATCCACAGCGCCATCGACAACATCGTGCGTGCGCCGTGGCTGCGGTGATCCTTCAGAAGGTGCCAGGCGCCGACGCCGCCGACAAAGAACGCAGTAGCAAGGAACGCGGCGATAGTCATATGGATAAGGCGGAAAGGGAACGAGGGGTTGAAGACGATCGCCCACCAATCGACTGGCATGAAGCGGCCATCGGCCGCAAGCGTGTATCCCGCTGGGGTCTGCATCCACGAGTTGGCGGACAGAATCCAAAACGCGCTCAGAATTGAGCCGATTGCGACTAGTGTTGTTGCCGCGAAGTGCAGTTTCGGGCCGACTTTCTTCATGCCGAACAGCATGACGCCAACGAACCCGCTTTCGAGGAAGAAGGAGACGACGATTTCGTACATCATCATCGGCCCGATGACAGAGCCAGTGCGCGCGGCGAAACGAGACCAGTTGGTGCCGAACTGATACTCCATGACGATGCCTGATACCGCGCCGACGGCAAACGTCAAAGCGAACGGCTTAAGCCAGTAGTTGTAGACGTCGATGTACACCTGTCGGCCCGTCGCGAGCCATAGTGCTTCAACGACCATCAGGTAATTGGCAAGGCCGATTGAGAACGCGGCCAAGATAATATGAAGCCCGATCGTGAATGCGAACTGTGAGCGCGCTAGATCCGTTGCTGCTTCCATCAGCCATCCTTTTGTTATCCCGAGCACGTTCCTATTACTACGCGGCCAGGGGCGCTACTCGACTCACGCATCGCAGAGCCCGAGCCGGTGGGCGGGCCGACCTCGGTCGGTGGGCATATGAGAACGGCTCGCGTGTCCAGTCGGCGTTTGCTTCATCGCGACGATTCTCCACTCACCTCTGAGAACGTCGCCTGTACATCCAGCCCGTTCGTTAGCGCTCTGTCTGAAGACCTCGACGATGTTTGTTACTAGCGACGCGTGTAGATGCACTGCATCCGTTCGGACGGGCGCAAGCTGCAAGCAGCGCCGTTCGCTTGTCAAACGACGCGCACGGGGATCGACTTAGCCGCTGGCACTTTGCTATCCTCGGCGTACTGCCAGAGTGGCAAGAGCACGTTGCACTCGGGATAGTAGCCCCCGATGCAGCCTTCCGGAATCTCGTACGCCTTGACCTCGAGGCTCCCGAGACGACGATCGATTCCGTCATCGGCGATGGTCTGCAACGTGATCTTTTGCCCCTCGCGGAGGTTCCGCTTGGCGATATCAGCTTTGTTCATCAATACGACCATCCGACTGCCTTTGACTCCTCGAAAGCGATCCTCCAGGTTATAGATAGTCGTGTTGAATTGGCTATCACTACGCAGCGTCATCAATCGCAGCGCGTCGGGAAACTTCTCGGGCATGTCCGGATCCTCGCCGAGCGACTGCGGCGTGAGAAACTCTGCCTTGCCCGACTTCGTTTTCCATTCGCGGTGGCAGGCCGGGAGCGGTCTATGAAAGCCACCGGGCTCCCACATGCGCTCGTTGAAGTTCCAAAAGGTCTCCGGATACGTTTTTGCAATCTCGTCCCTAACGAGCGAATAGTCGTTGCACCATGCATCCCAGTCGCCCTTCGCGCGCTCACCGAGAGTCGCCTTGGCAATTCGGGCAACGATGTACTGCTCGGGGCGAGCCTTGTCACTTGCCGGTTCGGTGACGCCGCGGGAGCCGTGCATGCAACCCGTGCTGTCTTCCATAGAGACCGCTTGATCGCCAAGCGCCGTGCGGTGGTATTCGATCCGACTCAGGCACGGAAGAATGTACGAAATTTCTCCATGAACCAGATGGCTCCGATTGAGCTTCGTCGCCACATTGATGGTCAACCGTAGCCGCGCCCATGCGGGCTCCGTCTGGATGCGGTCGGGAACGGAGCGCACGAGATTGCCCCCGAGGTTGAAAACGGCTTTGACAGTGCCCTTTACAGCGGCTTCCATCGCTTCCACGGTATTCAGCCCCTTCTTGCGTGGCGGCTCAAAAGAGAACTGCTTCGCAAGTTGGTCGAGCGGCGCGAGCTCGGGCTTTTCGGTGATCCCGACCGTGCGTTGACCTTGGACGTTCGAGTGACCGCGAATTGGCGAGGGGCCGGCCCCCGGCTTGCCGACGTTCCCGCGCAGCAAGAGCAGGTTGACGAGCATTCGGACGTTCTGTACCCCAAGCCGATGCTGCGTCAGCCCCATGCCATAGTGCGCCATGACAGCGTTCGCGCGCATGTACTCGTTGGCTGCGTCGAGCAGTGACGCGCGCGACAGCCCAGAGTAACGTTCAATCGCGGTCCATTCGGTGGCGCGCGCACACGCGGCGAACTCCTCGAAGCCGGTCGTATGTTCTTCGATAAACGCGGTGTCCAGTACTCGTTGCATCCCTTCCGCTTTCGCCCCATCGTCGGCTTCAATGACGGCCTTACAGATTCCGACGATTGCCGCCGTATCACCGCCGGCCTTCAATTGATGATATTGAGTGCTGATCTGCGTTTGAGCCGGGGTCAGCATTTCCACAGGAGATTGGGGATTCGCGAATGACACAAGTCCGGGCTCACGCAGCGGATTGAACGTGATGATGGGGACACCTCGCTTGCGCGCATCTTGCAACTGATGGAGCATCCGGGGGCTGTTTTGCCCGACGTTCTGCCCGAAAAAGAACATGAGATCGGTTTTGCCGAAATCTTCCAGGGTGATCGTCCCAACGCCGACGCCGATGGCCTCTTTCAAGCCGACGCTGGTGCTCTCGTGGCACATGTTGGAGCTATCCGGCAGGTTGTTACAGCCATACATGCGCGCGAAAAGCTGATACATGTACGCGGTCTCTAGCGAAGCTCGCCCTGACGTATAGAAGACAACGCTTTCTGGATCTAGCGCGTTCAACTCCCTGGCGATTCCCGAGAACGCCTCTTCCCAACTGATCTCGACGTACTTGTCGGTTGCGGCGTCGTAGCGCATTGGCGCAGTCAGGCGGCCGGCTTCTTCCAGGTCGTGGTCGTGCCAATTCAGAAGCGATTTCACTGTATGAAGCTCGAAGAATGCGGGCGTCATTCGTTTGGCCGTCGTATCCCATGCGGTCGCTTTCGCTCCACTCTCGCAGAACTCGAAGACATGCGGATCCGCAGGTTTCGCCCACGAACAACTGACGCACATGAAACCGTCCGGCTTGTTCTGCTTGAGAAGGATTGCGCTATCTTTCAGCGGCACTTTCTCTTGCGTCACGATGGTTGCAACGGCCTTGAGCGATCCCCATCCGCCGGAAGCAAAAGGGTATGAAGGGGCTTTCGTATTGGACATGGCTCTTTCTCGTCAGATACGTCACAACGTGACACAGCAATGCATATTCCGCCGACCTGGCCGGTCGTTCCGCGACACCTTTCTCAAAGCGGCATGAGCGTGCTGAAAGCCCGCCGCAATCGCCGGAGCGGCTGCTCGCGCTGATCGGTCAGATGCTTGGATGTGGTTGCTCTCTCGCCGCGGTTCGCTTGGACGGACAACGTGTCAAGGCAACCCGGGGTTGTCCCTTGTAACTTCGATCTTATGCGTACCCATGCTGAACGCAGCCACGAGACTCGTTGTTCTCGGCAGTAGTCTCGGCGTGCCTAAATACAATACTGCTACGCCCACGGATGATTATCACAATCGCCGGGCGCGGCCGTCGGACCCTCTGTGTCATTTCTCGCCGTCGCTGCCTGTTTGGCCCTCGCAGTCGCGCACGGCCGCCTTGTCATGGTCGAGCGGCTCGGCTCGAGCCATTGAGATCCGCAGGGGATGCTCTACTGCCTGTTGTTGGCTGGCACGCTCGTCATAAACGGTAAGTCCTTGCGCTGCGATGCGTGGAAGGACGCAATGTCGCAAGAGGCACGGCACGACTCTGGCGGGACTCAGCTGGCTGCTCTGAGCAGCTTAGCATCAGCCGCCGGAGCGGCACGAGGCTTGCGCGGATTTCACACCGACGCCGTTCAACTTGAAAAGCGATGACCTACGGCAACTTCCCAAACTGGCTGCACACCCTTTCAATAACATGGATCGTCATAGGTGCCATCTGCGCCGTCGTTATCTCTGTTGACGAGATTCGACACCCACAAAAAATGTGGATCATGAACCTCGTCTGGCCGCTAACGGCGTTGTTCGGTACCGCCCTGTGGCTGGCTGCCTACTACGCTTGGGGGCGCAACGTACCGGACGCGGGAAAGAAGTCGGATGCTCAGCCGTTTGCAGCGATGGTGATGAAAGGAACGAGTCACTGCGGTGCCGGCTGCACGCTCGGGGACATAATTGTTGAATGGTCGGCTTTTGCCTATCCCGCTTTAGCTACATGGTTCGGGTGGCATACGTTATTCAGCGAAAAAACGTTCGCGGTGTGGATCCCGGATTTCATCGTCGCATTTTTGATCGGGATAGTGTTTCAGTACTTCACAATCAAGCCAATGCGTGATCTGTCCGTAGGTGCAGGGATGTTCGCCGCTGCAAAGGCTGACATAGCTTCTATTACGGCTTGGCAGATTGGCATGTACGGACTGATGGCCATCATCCAGTTTTTGTGGTTCAAGCCAGTGTATGGCGGAATTGCGAACGTCGCTAGCCCTGAATTCTGGTTTGCTATGCAGCTTGCCATGCTCGGGGGATTCATGACCAGCTACCCCGTCAATTGGTGGCTCATCCGTGCAGGCGTGAAGGAAAAGATGTAGTCGTCGATCCGACGGTCCGACGAACTGTCGTTCTTTTCGGACATGGTCACGTTAGCGAATATGCGCTGTGCGGCGTGAGGAAAAACGACAGTCTGGGAGCCGCAATCCCCACTCTGAGCCCCGGAGGGTCGAGTGGCACAACCGAAAAATGAGTCTTGCATAGAGGCGTGCGAAGCGTGCGCTGCAGCTTACGACCATTGCACAACGGCATACCTTTCGGAATAGAACGCGTGCGCATGGAGCGCATGTACCAGCGCCAAGCATACTCGAGTATTCGAGTGACGCGAAGAAGCCCGGAAGTATGGTGAGCTTCTTATCCGGGAACTCAAGCCGAGACGGCTACCTTGAGGACCATGCCGACGGCAATGAGACCAGTGACGAACGCGAAGCCCTGTTGCAGCCTGTTAGCGCTCAACCGGCTGGCTACGAACCGTCCAGCCAGCATGCCGCTCAGCGCGCCTGCTGCGAAAGGCAGTGCCACTGGCCAGTTAATGTGCCTTGAAATCGCGGTTGCGATGACCCCGTACGCGGACACAAGCGCGATGACCGCGAGCGATGTTGCCATGATTGCAGGCACCGGCGCGTTGGTGCTCCCCTCAGCGCAGGGACGATGACAAAGCCTCCGCCCACCCCGA
The DNA here is from genome assembly GCF_031451315.1 of Caballeronia sp. LZ032. Taxonomy (NCBI): domain Bacteria; kingdom Pseudomonadati; phylum Pseudomonadota; class Betaproteobacteria; order Burkholderiales; family Burkholderiaceae; genus Caballeronia; species Caballeronia sp. LZ032. The sequence continues at coordinate 829,465 of NZ_JARUXP010000002.1, read as the reverse complement.
GCAGGCCACACACGAAGCCCGCGCCGATGCCCGCTAAGGCAAGTGCGCGCGTGCGGGCGGCCGTCCTGACGAAACGGCCTGCCGCTATTCAGCTGACATAGTTGCGTCGAATCGCTACGACCTTCGTGAGCCTTGCCGGCATGCGCCGTTTATCACCCAGTCGTTGCGGGGGTGCCTTCATAGACCGGACAATTGCATCCAAACCTGCAGCGATTCGGGCCGACGCCTGCAGGTATGCATCCAAGGCTTCCATGCGTCGGCCAATTCGATCGCTGACGGCAGACACTCACGCCTCACGAAGTAGAAGTCGTTGATGCACAGGCCGAGGCTGGCGACCTTCACATAGACGTTGGTCAATCGCGCAAGCGCCCATCGAGCGCGACCTCGTTCGAGCGCCTAACCGGCAGGCGAGTGCGCGGAGCGGGAGGCGCTATTCCGAGGAACGGTGACCGAAGTGACCTAAGTCAACTAGTCTGATGGATACTCCGGCAGTGGGAGAATGCGCCTCTGTTATCAGGAGCCCTCAATGACAGCTGCTAAGCCGAGAAGCGACGCTGGAGCTCTTGGGCATTGAAGGGCCGCTTTGGGTCGAGGCTGTGTGAAAACGCATTGATCGCCTAAACTGAATCAACGCGTTCGGGTCGGGGGATTCATGAAGCGATTCGTTGAAGGCGAAGACCGCAAGCAGGTAACGTTGTTGCCAGAATGTCTGGATGATTTCGTTGCCGAGGATAACCCGGTGAGGATCATCGAGGCCTTCGTCGAAGAGCTGGAACTGGAATCGATGGGTTTCGAAGGTGTCACACCGTCGACTACAGGTCGCCCCTCCTACCATCCGGCAGTGCTGCTGAAGATATACATCTACGGCTATCTCAACCGGATTCAATCGAGTCGCCGCCTGGAGCGTGAATGTCAGCGCAATGTCGAGCTGATGTGGCTCACAGGCCGACTGGTACCAGACTTCAAGACGATAGCTGACTTTCGACGGGACAACGGCACCGGCATCCGCAACGTCTGCCGCCGGTTTGTCGTTCTTTGCCGTGATCTGAAGCTCTTCTCGCAGGCACTGGTTGCTATTGATGGAAGCAAGTTCAAGGCATCGAACACTCGCGACCGTAACTTCACAACGGGCAAGATCGACAAGCGGCAGCAGCAGATTGAGGAGAGCATCCAGCGCTACCTGAGTGCATTGGAGACGGCTGACCGGACGCAGCCACCCGAGCTTGAAGCGAAGACCGCGCGGCTGCAGGAGAAGATCGGTCAATTGCGCGATCAGATGCATCGCCTCGAACAGATTAAAGAAGAACTCAAGACGCAAGCGGATGGCCAGCTCTCGCTGACTGACCCTGATGCGCGCTCCATGGCGACGAGCGGCAGGGGCTCGGGCATGGTGGGCTACAACGTGCAGATGGCCGTAGAGGCCAGGCACCACCTCATCGTTGCCCACGAGGTAACAAACTCCGGCCACGACCGGTCGCAGCTCAATCCGATGGCGCAAGCTGCTCGTGATTCCATGCGCAAGAGAAGATTGAAGGTCATCGCCGACCGGGGGTACTACAGCGGCCCACAGATAAAAGCTTGTGCAGATGCAGGCATTGCCGCCATTCTGCCGAAGAACCTGACATCAGGTGCCAAAGCCCATGGTCGCTTCGACCGAGCGGACTTCATCTACATTGCCCGGGATAACGAATACCTTTGTCCTGCTGGGCAGCGCGCGATACACCGCTTCACCCGTGAAGAGCATGGCATGCAACTGCATCGTTACTGGAGCAGTGCCTGTCCTCGTTGTGAAATCAAATCACAATGTACTCCGAGTGACTATCGACGAATCACGCGATGGGAACATGAGTCTGTACTGGAAGCTGCGCAGAAGAGACTGGACAGGATGCCGGATGCGATGATGGTGCGCAGGCGAACCGTTGAACATGTCTTCGGAACGTTCAAGCACTGGATGGGCTATACGCACTTCCTGACGCGCAGGTTATCCAATGTCAGTACTGAGATGAGCCTGCACGTGCTGGCGTATAACCTCAAGCGCGTGATGGCGATATTGGGATTCTCGCGAACCATGAGGGCCATGCGGCTGGTGGGTGCGTGAGGCACCTAGGCCTTCCAACATATGCCGTGAAACGGCTTGCGTTGAGGTAGCGCAGCCACCCAACAACTCTCAGTTGATCGATTGATTCCGAGAGCGCAACGCCGCTATATAGTCGTCGAATCAGATTTTTTGCACGTCAAATCTGCGTTCCGGGTTTCCACACAGCCTTATATGGACACCGCCCGGTTTGCCAAGTTGATCTTGTGTGATACGTAAACGAGGTATCGGCTGCGGTCTTATATGCGGCCTTTTGCAAGCCGAAGCTGCGGGCCCTGATGGAATTCGCCAGGAACGTCCTCATCTCGGCCACGTGCTTGAAACACAAGGCTGTGTTCAGGTTTGCGTTCCTGCGGTCCGACCTGTTTCGCCATCACATTGAAATCAACCCAAGCAACCTACCAGTTCTTCACTGCCTCAAAGTAATCGTCCCGCTATGCAGATCTGTTGCTGATATGACGTGCTTCGTACGAAGTCCCGTGAGCGAGGATCGCCCAGGCGATTCTCGCCATTTTGTTTGCCAGGGCCACCGTTGCCACATTTGCTGGACGTCGCTCCTGTATTGCCTTTTGCCACGCGGTTGGTACCTTGGTGTGACAGAGAACGGAGCGTGCCCCATGTATCAGCAACGTACGCAGGTAGGGGTCGCCACGTCTTGAGATCGAGCCCAGCCGTATCTTTCCTCCGGTACCGTGCTGACGAGGAACAAGCCCCAGAAACGCTGCGAACTCACGCCCCGACCTGAATGTCTTCGCATCTCCAATTGTTGCTACCAGGGCCGTTGCAGTCAGGCGGCCGATACCCGGCACTTCGGAGATCGCACGACATGCCGCTTCGTGTTTCTGCCAGGCGCCAATCCGCTTCTCGAGTTGATTGATGTCTTCCTCGAACACGTTGATGCGACGTAACTGTTCGAGAAGGTTAAGAACAATCGATCGTGGCAGTGCGTCTTCGAGTTCTGCCATGCGCTCCCTGATTTCGTCGAGTCCTGCTACGCGTCCTGCACGAAACGTAACGCCGAACTCATACAGCAGCCCACGCAGCTGATTTATCTGCATCGTTCGAAACTTGACGAGCAGCGAGCGCATACGATGGAGGCTTAGCATTACTTGCTGATCCTCTGTCTTGGCGGCAACTGTACGCATGCCGGGTTGCTGCACGGCAGTCCAGATTGCCCGGGCGTCCGCAGCGTCGGTCTTGTTCGTTTGCACGAAGGGCCGAATGAATTGGGCGTGTAATAGCACCACCTCGTGTCCGAGCGCGCGGATCTTACGCGCCCACCAGTGCGCGCTTCCGCATGCCTCGAGGGCGACGCGACCCGCGGGACGCTGCGCCAGAAATGCAATCAAATCGTCACGTCCGAACTTCCGGTTCGCGATCTCGCCAGTTTGGGCGTCGACCCAGTACATCTGGAACACCCGTTTTGCAATGTCGAGTCCATATGTCGTAGCATTCATCTGGGGCCTCCGTTCCTCAAGTGGTGTGTCGCAACTCCACTTTGGCACATTGATGCCGTTCGGTCCTGGGGGCCCTCAATCGTGGCCACTTCCCCGGAGGGAGGGCGGTGTCCATTCCATCTCGGTCGATCAGCGCCGTTGCGAATGCGATCGTTGGCCGAACCGTTGCCTATACGTTCGGACGCAAGTATGCGTCCAACATGCCTTGATGCATCTCAAAGATTTGTTCCCGTTGCGGATGTTGCGAGTAGTCGCGTCCAGTGAACGCGCTGATGGTGAAGCGGTTGGAGGCAGTGTAGTAGCCCATTCCGACCAGCGTCACGTAGAAGTCGAGTGCATCAACGTTGGCACGAAATTGACCGGCGGTCGCCCCGCGCTTGAGCACCTTGTCGATGACATCAATCACGGGCGAGATAGTCGCGCGCAGCTTGTCTGAAGCCTGCAGGTACCGACCTTTATGCAGGTTCTCGCAGTTGATCAGGCTGAGCCACTCAGGGCTATTCCAAAGGTGCGTCCATATCGATTTTGCGAGTGTCGCTATTGCGTCGGGCGGCTCCAGTCCCGAAAGATCAAGGCCGCTTTCCTTCTCGGCGAAGTCCGCATACATCGATTCCAGCACGGCGACATAAAGCAGCTCCTTGCTACCGAAGTAGTAGTAGAGCATGCGCTCGTTGGTTTCCGCCGCCTTCGCAATTGCGTCTATCCGTGCGCCAGCGAGTCCTAGCGTCCCGAACTGCTCGGTCGCCGCTTCAAGAATCCGCCGCCGCGTACCCTCGGGGTCTCTTTTGACCGTTTTCGTGCCTGTCTCCGAGATCTGTGACATGTCGCTCCCCCTCAATCAGCCCGGCGCGTTCGACTATGTAGGTACATCCATTATGGTCGATCCGCGCCTTTTTTCCCGCCGCAATGGCGCCTTGACTTTGCCCGCCGGTATTTAGCCTCAATGAGGTGCCGTGACCACCTGTCGCGGCCCTGACCGGAGTTCGCATGACATACAAGGGCGTATTCAAAGATGCCGTCTTTCCTGGCCTCGACCGCGATGCGCGCGTTGCCCGATATCGACTGGTGCTGAGCGAGTCACGCGGGCGCATTACCGTAGTGATCCATCTTCGCCTTGAGGCGCCTCCTTGCCGCTATCAGCTTGGCAGTGAGCGGGAGTTCGACGTCGTCATTAATAGGATCGTGAACACGGAGCTTCGTGGCATACGTGTGGATTCGTTGCGTCTGGTAGTCGAGTCCGACCATTCGTCCATCGATTACCCGCTCGACTTCAATGCGGCCGACCTTCCAGCTCCGCGATCACTTAGCCAACCGTGGGTGGACGCCGCTGACTTGCGGTCGCGCGATATCGTGGCTGGCGGCGTCGCGCTTTTTGTAGACGTCGATGGCGGTCGCCCCGCCGAAGCGTGGCTTATGGACGTCCTGCGAGACTAATTAGAGGCGCAAGACTGTTGAGCAGACCTCTTAAGAATGGCCGGTTCCATCCGCTAACTAGATTCATTCCAATACGCTCAACCGCCATGTCGTACGAACCACCTGTGCTGTCGGAATTTATCGCCGCCGGTGACGAAATCAACCTCGCGCTGCTGGAGATCGATTCCAAGGAATTTGCGACCGACGGCGACCGCAAAACTGCGCGTCGAGCGGTGCTGGCCGACGCAGTGACGAAGTACCATTTGCCGGGCGTTCGCGAAGCCGTTTTGAGCCACGAGATCAGTGGGTTGGTCGCGAATCGCCCGATGATGAGTAGGCTGTTTGACTATCACGAGCTCAAGGCGATGTGCCTGCTGAGAGCGACACCGTCACTGGTCGACCAGTTCGTCGCAGTGAAGCGAAAGAACCCAGTGTTCGGTCTAGGTGAGATCATGGCGCTAGCCGTTGAAGCGCCTGAACGACACCAATGGGGACAGCTCTGGGAAGAATGATGCAACGATATGCGGTCGGCGAATGGGACTCCCTGTGGAGCAGCGACCCATACATGATGCACCGGTTCGTGCTCGATCTGGAGTCGCGTACCGTGATCGCCGGCGAAGACCGCATTCGCCGTCGCTGGTGGTCGATGCGTCTTGAGGACGTCGCCTATATGCAGCAAGTCCTCAACGAGACATTCGATTCGATATGGGTCGAGCCAGAGGAGTTTGGCTTTGTCCGTCATGCCGAAATTCCATCATGGGCGACCAAAGCTTGGCCGTGGCCACCGTTGCCCGAGGTCGAAGAGGTCGAAAAGACGTTGGACGATCCTGACGGTCCGCTCGAGCGCGATGACTTGGGCCGTCTTGTCTTTCCACCACGCTTCGTAGCGGACGGACGGAAGTAGCCGCCGCGACCACGGCGCTGCCCGTCAGTCCGACTTGGGGCACACTCCTTCTTTTCGTTGGAAGGGCGATCGGTGGCCAAGGCATATAAACCGACGGCAGAACAGGAAGCCGTTGTCGAAGCCGCGAAAGGCGGCGGCGACCTGAAGGTCAAAGCGTACGCCGGCGCGGGGAAGACTTCGACGCTTCGGCTTGTCGCTCAGCAGCTCACTGGCCAGCGCGGTAGCTACCTTGCGTTCAACAAGGAAATCGCGGACTCGGCACGCCGCGGCTTTCCGGCTCACGTCTCGGCACGCACCGTCCATTCACTGGCCTACGCTGGCGCCCCCGCGTGGCTGACCGCGCGTATCAATCTGCCGTCCGAGCCACCGCACGAACTCGCTGCTCGATACGGTTTCGGTCCGATCGAAGTGCCGACCATCACCGGAAAGAACGCGGAAGTCGCGCCGTTCGAGATCGGCCGCATGATCGCGGACGGTCTCGGCCGCTTCTGCCGGTCCGCCGACGACACGCCCCAGCCTTTTCACGTCCCGGTCGACGAAAAGATCCGCGATGACGCCGCCGACTGGCTGCGCGAGCAGCTCGCGCCGAGCATCGCGCGGCTCTGGGCCGAAAGCGTCAATCCGCGCGGGCTCAAGGCGATCCAGCCGGACGTATATCTCAAGGTATGGGCGCAATCGAATCCGCGTATCAACGCAGACTTCATCCTGTTCGACGAGGCGCAGGATAGCGACGGCATCATGCTGTCTGTCCTTGCACGGCAGCGGCACGCGCAGACGATCTACGTTGGCGATCCCTATCAGCAGATCTACGAGTGGCGCGGTGCCGTCAACGCGATGGCGCAGATCGATGCGCCCGAGCGGCCGCTGACAGAGTCGTTTCGCTTTGGGCCCACCTTCGCTGGACTTGCGAGCTGTGTGCTTGCGCTTCTCGGCGAGGCCGCGCCGATCCGAGGCCAGGCCGGCATCGGGTCGATCATGGTCGAAGACCCCTCAGTGCAACCGCCGGTGGACGCGGTGCTTTGCCGCAAGAACGCGACCGCAATCTGGCAGTTCGCCGCGGGCATCGAAATGGGCCATCGACCGGCGCTTCGCATGAACCCGAGCGAGATCATCGCGTTCGCCGACGGTGCCGATCAGTTGCTCAACGGAAGGCGTGCTTTCCGGCCGACCGCCCTGTCGCTCTTCGAGAACTGGAGAGAAGCGCAGGCCTTCGCGCGCAGTGCGGTCGGGCGCGACTTGCTGCCGGTTGTCGAGATCGTCGACGATCGGGGCACCGACTACTTGCGCGCGCTCGCTCAGCGTCAGACGCCCGAGGGGCAAGCCGACTATGTCATCTCGACCATTCATCGCGCGAAGGGGCTTGAATGGAAGCGCGTGCGGATCGTCAATGACTTCCGCTTCAAGATGGTCGACGGTCGGCTGACGCTGGATGAGGACGAGATGCGGCTGCTGTATGTGGCGCTCACGCGTGCTCAGCACGTGATCGACATCTCAGATGTGCGCGATGAGTTGCTGCGGCTCTTTAACGTGCCCAAGGCGGCACGCGGATAAGCGATCAGGCCGCCTGTGCTTGCAACGCGGCGTCGCGCTCGAGCGCTGCTTTCGCGGCCGCCTTCGTCTTGCCGGCTCGCGACGGCGGCTGACAAATACCGCAGACCATCGAGTGCGACGGCTCATGAGCGTGCGCGACAAACTTGCCGCGGCAACGCGTGCAGCCCACCAGACGAAGGATCCCTGCGTCCTTGAAACGGATAAAGGTCCAGGCGCGCGTCAGGTCCATCTGCAACGCCTCGCCGTTCATCTCGAAGTGCTCCGCATACAGCGAATAGGCGCGCGTCAGCAGGTCGACGCGGTCCAGCCCTTCGCTGTTCGCTTCCAAGAACGCGTAGACGTTAGCAAACATCGAGGTATGGATGTTCGGTGCCCACGTCAGGTACCAGTCCTCGGAAAAAGGCAGCATGCCCTTGGGCGGCGAGACGCCCTTCACTTCGCGGTATAGACGGATCAGTCGCTCGCGCGAGAGCGTCGGGATTTCAGACTCCAGGACCTGCATGCGTGCGCCAAGCTTGATCAGCGTGATCGCGCGCATGACTTGAGCAGCTTCGTCAGCGAGGCTTTTCGAGGCGGGCGTCGCGGTCATGGTCAGGCTGCCAGCAGAGCGTCGTCGGTTACTGCCGAGACCGGTGCTTCGCTGCTGCGGCCAGCGAGGCCGGCGAGCATCGCATCCGTGCTCATGCGGAAGAAGCACAGCACTTGCGACGATGATGCGAGCTTCTGCGCTTGCTCCGGCGAAAGCTTGAGAAGCAGGTCTGCCATTTCCACCGTGAGACCCAGATGCGACTGTGCCGCTTCCCGGTCCGATGCCAGAACGCGTCGCGCGAGCATCAGGTACGACAGGTTCAATTCGCGAATGGCACTGAGATCGGAGGTGGCGTTCATAGCAGCAGACCGGTAAGTATTGTTGACTCGCTTATCGCGCCGTCCGTCCGTAGGCGCAAAAGAATTGTCTGATCTACAAGCGACCTTTGCAACAATTTGTTACCTCGGGTTAACGTTTGCTATGGAGTAAATAGCTCGCTGTAAGCCTTACCGGTGAAATATTCCTCCCCGCCGAGTGGCGCGTGTTTCGAATATTGTTCCGCAAATTGCGTCGCGGCGAGTAATTAATTGCGGCCGCCGCTGGCTACATCCGCGTTCGGCCGCTTGCCGATTCGGTAATCTTTTCCTTTCTTTCGATTTTACCGACGTTTATTTACGACAAACTTACCCGCACGACTTCCCGCTCGTCCCCGCGCTAACGCGCAACTATCATCCAGCGATCGTGTAGACTACTGTACAAACATACAGTACTGGGTTCGACATGGGAGCGTTAGCCCTCGAAGACATTCATCCATCACTCTGGCGCGGCGCGCAGCTCTCATCCGCTCGCCTGAACGTCGTGCCATGTGGTTCCGAGAACCTCGCAGCCGAACTGCCAGGCGGCGGTTGGCCCAAGGGTGCCCTGACCGACCTGCTGGTGCAGCAACCCGGCGTCGGCGAGATGCGATTGCTGCTGCCCGCGTTGAAAACAGTCGCCCAGCGGCGCATTGCTCTGCTGCAACCGCCTCACCGGTTCCAGCCTGAAGCGGCGGCGTACTGGGGTCTGCCCGAAACGTCTGTCAACGTCGTGCGAGCCACGAAGACGGCCGATGCGCTGTGGGCCGGTGAGCAAATCCTTCGCGCCGGGACGTTTGGCGCTCTGCTCTTCTGGCAAACGCATGTGCGACCGGAGGCGCTCCGGCGCTTGCACCTCGCCGCACAAACGAGCGAGTCGCTGTTTTTCATGATCCGGCCGCTCGCTGCCGCAAGCGATACCTCGCCCGCCCCGCTTCGGATCGCCGTGCGTCCGGCGCGCGACAGCGTCTCATTGCAGTTCGTGAAGCGGCGCGGTCCCGCGCGCGATGAGCCGCTTGTCGTTGAACTGTCCCATTCGCCCATCCTATTGAATCGCCATGCAAGTGTGGATCGGCGTGTATCTGCCGCACCTCAGCCGAGAAGTCTTCCAGCCGAACTGGTCGTCCACGAGTGAGACCGGCTCCGGGTTGGTCGTGCTCGACCACGAACGTGTCACTGCACTGGATCAGGCGGCGCATGAGGCGGGGGTTCGCATGGGCATGCGCAAAGGCGGCGTACTCACGCTCGCGCCCGACGCGCGCATTCACGACAAGGACGAACTCAAAGAGCAGCAGGCTGTCGCGGATGTGGCCACGGCCCTCATGCAGTTCAGCCCGCAGGTCGCGATCGCCGAAGAGCAGACGGTGCTGGTCGATGTATCCGCGAGCCTCCGGCTATTCCATGGCGTGCGTGCGCTGCGACGTGCAGTTCGCGCCTCGCTCGCCGCCTTCGGCTTCACAGTCCGGATGAGTGTCGCGCCCACCGGCCAAAGCGCGTGGCTGCTTGCGCGCTATCGAGGCGGTCACCGTCTTTCGATTTGCTCCCTGATGCGGCAGTTGCCGCGATTGCCTGCGCTGCTGGTGCTGGAAGCCCGGCGCTACGCTGACTGGTTCGACGGCCTTGGATGCACGAGTGTCGCCGACTTGCGGCGCCTGCCGCGCGCCGGACTCAAGAAGCGCTGCGGTACCGCACTGCTGGACTCGCTTGATCGCGCAGTCGGCGAAGCGCCGGAACTCTACGAATGGGTTCATACGCCGCCGACGTTCAATGCACGGATCGAACTGCCCGACCGCGTTGAGCATGCGGAAGCCGTGCTCTTCGTGGCGCGCCGTCTCATCGTCCAGTTGACCGGTTGGCTCGCGAGCAAGCAACTCGCGCTCACCCGCTTCTCGATCGAACTCGAACATGAACGCGGGCGTGCGGCGTTGCCGCCAACGACGATTGAGGTCGCGCTCGCGGAACCGACATGGCACGAGGAACACCTCACGCGCTTGCTGAAGGAACGGCTTGGGCGCGTCGAACTGGCGGCCGCAGTGATCGCCGTACGCCTCGAAGTGAACGACGTTGAAGCGGCCGAGCCGCCATCCGATTCGCTATTCCCCGAGCCGGGCGGCAGCGCTGCTGACCATAACCGGCTGATGGAGTTGCTGGTCGCCCGCCTTGGTCATGAGAACGTGCTGCGCGCCGCGCCCGTAGCCGATCATCGCCCCGAGATCGTATCGAACTGGGTCCCGGTCACAAGCGACGTCAAAGGCTGTGCCCTGCCCGGCGATCAGCCGCGCCCCTCGTGGCTGCTCGAGACGCCCGTCCAATTGATGACGCGCCAGCACCGTCCGTTCTACGGCAGCCCGTTGCGCACCGTATCGCCGGGCGAGCGCGTCGAAGCGGGATGGTGGGGCGGCGAGCTCGTCACGCGCGACTACTTTGTCGCGGAAGCCGACGACCACACCTGCTACTGGATCTACCGCGAACGCGTCGGCAGTCGCGCCGAAGAAGATCCTCGGTGGTTCCTGCACGGTCTGTTCGGGTGAGGCGATGGACGTCTACGCCTCCATGCTGCCCGGCTATGCCGAGTTGCAGTGCTTCTCCAACTTCACGTTCCTGCGTGGGGCCTCGCATTCGGAAGAACTGATTCTGCGCGCCGAGCAGCTCGGCTATCTCGCGATCGCCATCACCGACGAGTGCTCGCTGGCCGGTATCGTCCGCGCCCATGTCGCCGCGAAGGAAGCGAATATCCGGCTCATCGTCGGCGCGCATTTCCAGTTGACCAACCCGGACGGGATGCCCGCCCTCGCCTTCACGGCGCTGGCCATGAACCGCAACGGCTATGGAAACCTGTCGGAACTGATCACGCTTGCACGCACGCGCACGTCGAAGGGCACATACCTGCTGACGCCGAACGATCTCGCGCAGCCTGAAGCGCCGTATGAACACCTGAAGGGACTGCCGGACTGCCTCGTCGTCCTGTCGCCGGAATATCCGGCGAAAGAGGAGCGACTAGATGCGCAGATGGAATGGCTCGCGCGCACGTTCGAGGGCCGCTGCTGGGCGGCGTTGACACTCCACGCCCGCGCGATGGACGACATTCACCGCGGCATCGTCGAATACGTCGCCGACCAGCACGGCGTCCCGGTAGTCGCCACCGGCGGCGTCACCATGCACGTCCGCTCGCGCAAGCCGCTGCAAGACACGCTCACGGCTGTGCGTCTGAACCGGTCGATTGCCGAGTGCGGGTTCGAACTCGCTCAGAACGCAGAGCAGCACTTGCGCGCCCGCCTACGGCTCGCGAATCTCTATCCGGAGCGGGCGCTCGCCGAAACTCTGACGATCGCCAGTCGCTGCACGTTTTCGTTGGATGAACTGCGGTACGAGTATCCCGATGAACTGATCCCAGAAGGCACAACCCCGACCGCCTACCTACGACAGGAAACCTACATCGGCGCGCATCGCCGCTTTCCCCAAGGCATCCCGCACAAAGTGCAGACGCAGATCGAGCACGAACTCGCGCTGATCGCCGAGCTTCGCTACGAGCCGTACTTTCTGACGGTGTACGACCTTGTGCGCTTCGCGCGCAACGAAGGAATTCTGTGTCAGGGGCGCGGCTCGGCGGCGAACTCCGCGGTCTGCTACTGCCTGGGCGTAACTGAGGTTGATCCCGCGCGCAGCTCCATGCTGTTCGAACGCTTTATCTCGAAGGAGCGCGGCGAGCCGCCCGACATCGACGTGGATTTCGAGCACCAGCGGCGCGAAGAGGTCATCCAGTACATCTATCGCAAGTACACGCGCACCCGCGCGGCGCTGGCGGCCGCCGTCACGACCTACCGTCCGAAGTCTGCATTGCGGGATTCGGGAAAAACACTGGGCGTCGATCCGATCATCGTCGACAAGGTAGCCAAGTCGCACCACTGGTTTGATTCCAGCGCTGACCTGCTCAATCGTTTCGTTGAATCGGGCCTCGACACATCGACGCCGATCATCCAGCAGTGGGCGAGCCTCGCGTCGCAATTGCTGAACTTCCCTCGCCATCTGTCGCAGCACACTGGCGGTTTCGTGATTGCGCGCGGCAAGCTCTCACGGCTCGTGCCCATTGAAAACGCCGCCATGGTCGATCGCAGCGTGATCCAGTGGGATAAGGACGACCTTGAAGCGCTCGGTCTTCTGAAAATCGATGTGCTTGCGCTCGGCATGCTGTCCGCGATCCGACGCACGCTGGACCTGATCGCTAAGCAGCGCGGCGAGCCGTTTGAATTGCAGGACATTCCGGCAGAAGACGCAAAGACGTACGAGATGATCTGCCGCGCCGATACCGTCGGCGTGTTCCAGATCGAGTCGCGTGCACAGATGAGCATGTTGCCGCGCCTGCAGCCCCGGCAGTTCTACGACCTCGTGATTGAGGTGGCGATCGTGCGACCGGGTCCCGTGCAAGGCGGCATGGTCCATCCGTATCTGCGCCGGCGGCAAGGACTGGAACCGGTGTCCTTCCCCTCACCTGAGATGGAAACGGCGCTCGCTCGCACGCTCGGCGTCCCGATCTTTCAAGAGCAGGTGATGCAGGTCGCCATGCTCGCAGCGGGTTTCAGCGCCGGCGAGGCCGACCAGCTTCGCCGCGCAATGGCCGCATGGAAGCGCAAAGGCGGCCTGCAGCACTACTACGATCGCATCGTGAACGGCATGCTTGAGCGCGGCTACGACCGTGAGTTTGCTGAATCGATCTTCGCGCAGATTCAGGGCTTCGGCGAGTATGGCTTTCCGGAGAGCCACGCGGCGAGCTTCGCCCTGCTCGTCTATGCGAGCTGCTGGCTCAAGTGCCATGAACCGGCTGCATTCCTCTGCGCGATGCTTAACAGCCAGCCGATGGGCTTCTACTCGCCTTCGCAGCTCGTACAAGACGCGCAGCGCCATAAGGTCCGCGTGCTGCCGATCGACGTCACGATCAGCAACTGGGATTCGTTCCTCGCAGGCGACGGCTCAATGGCGCCGGTGCGGCTTGGTATGTCGGTGATTCGCGGGATGCGAGACGAGTCAGCAGCCCGCATCGAGGCCGCGCGTGCTGTGCGCCCCTTTGAGTCGGTCAACGACCTTGCTAACCGTGCGCGGCTTGATCGCCGCGACCTGCAATTGCTTGCGGACGCGAACGCCCTATCGGCACTTTCTGGCAATCGGCGCGAAGCCCTCTGGCAGGCGGTGGCAGCCGTGCCCGACAAGGACTTGTTGCGCGCTACGACGCGCGAGGAAGAACTGCCGGTGCTCGCTGCGCCGAACGAGGCGCAGGAGATCGTCAGCGACTATCGCTCGACGGGCCTGACACTGAATCGCCACCCGCTTGCGTTGCTGCGTGAAAGGCTCAACGAGAAGAAGATCTTTGCGGCGTCGAAGCTCGCGACCTATCCCAACGGGCGGCTTGCCAAAGCATGCGGGATCGTCACCGTGCGCCAGCGGCCCGGCACAGCGAAAGGCGTCCTCTTTATTACCTTGGAAGATGAGACGGGCCAGATTAACGTAATCGTCTGGCCGTCGTTGGTCGAAAAGTTCAGAAAGGAAGCGCTGGGAGCATCGCTGCTCGGGGTCTATGGCGTCTGGCAAAAGGAACGCGAGGTAAAGCACCTTGTCGCGAATCGATTGGTTGACATGACGCCGCTACTTGGAAACCTGGCCACGGCGAGCCGCAACTTCCACTGAAACAGTAGCGGCCGCCCACGTGCCGACAACGCCGTTATGCGGTTTGCTTAACTGGTAGTAAGCCCAGCATGGCATTAAACCGGCGTGAGAGAATGCAGCGCGCGCCAAAATGCGCGGCTCTTAAGAGGCGGCAGAGTGGTTTGGTGATGCGGTCGACCACCCTATAACCTGAACATCTACGGGGAACAAAACGATGCTCGTTGGTCTGTTTTTGCGTCACTACAAAGTTTACAAGAACATCAACTTCATTCCAATAACGACGGGTGCCGGCCTCGCTGCCTTCCTAGGGCAAAACGGAGTAGGAAAGAGTTCAATCCTTGATGCGCTGGACAAGTTCTTCAACGGCGGCGATTGGAGCATCAATGCGCAAGCCAAAAGCGAAGGCGGAATATCCACTGAGGACAAGTTACCGTACATCGTTCCGGTCTTCTTGATCGAGAAGGGGCTGCTCAGTGGCTCGGAAGAAGCCACCGCGACAATCATAAGCGATCACCTCTGGAGTACCGCCCTCAAAACCACTGACGCTTTAACTTCTTTCTATGCCTTGCGCGGGGCGCTTGCAGAGAAGGGTTATAGTCGAGAAACGCACCTGCTTGTCGCCATTGGGCGGCAACACAATCGGTGGACGGCATATCTGGGATCATTCCACACCGACAGTGAGCTGAGTAAAGCGATGAAGGCCGCTGAAAAATCGCAACTTGAGCTGAACACCCTGCTGGATAAAATTAGCGAACGATACGCGTATTTCTACATTCCTGTAGAAGCCGACCCAACCGTATTCTCTAAACTTGAGTCGACGCACGTTCAAAAGCTTCTCGACGAGGACATACAGGGCACTATCCGAGAGGCAATTGGCCATAAAACCATCAACACGATCAATTCAAGCCTTCAAAACTTCGTAAATCAGATTAGCGACAGTCTCAGCGAGTACCGATACAAAGGAACGTTCAAGGACAAACTCACCATGAACGACCTGGTAGAAAAAGTATTCGAGGCATATTTTTCAATTAAGGTGCTCCATAAGGTATCGAGCTCATCTTCAATTCCCATCCGAGAGATGAGCGCTGGCGAAAAAAGGCGGGCGCTAATCGACCTGTCTTATTCGCTTCTGCGGAGAAACGCCGATAGGAAACACAATATCGTTCTGGCAATAGACGAGCCCGATGCGTCGCTACACAATTCGGCGTGTCATGAATTGTTTTCAAAGCTTTCCGAGATCCCCGATCTTACAAGTCCGGCTTCGCAGGTGTTGCTGACAACGCACTGGTACGGTTTCCTCCCGGTCGTGCAAAAAGGCGTAGCCCACTCTATCACTGAGGGGACCGAGAAGAATGAGTTTTTCACCTTTGATTTGTATAATTTTCGCGAACAAATAAAGCAGGCCGTTAAAAGTTCCAACGGAGAACTACCAAGAGATATAGAACTGAAAAGCTACAACGACATGCTCCAGGCGATCGTATCTTCGACTGTTCGGCCGCAACCCTACAACTGGATTCTGTGCGAAGGATTGTCTGACAAGATCTACCTCGACTTTTACCTAAAAGATCTTGTGGAAAGCCACAATCTTCGAATAATTCCCCTTGGCGGATTCAAGGAGGTGCGGAGAGCTTTCACTTACCTGAAGACTCCTCTCGACGACCCAGAATACAAAGTTAAAGGCCGAGTACTTTGTTTGGTCGACACTGATGCTCAACTCGAGCACGTCCCATCTAAACCGGAAAGCAAGTCAATCGATTTCTTACGCTTGATTTACGACACGGAAAGATGCGACGTAAAGCTAGTTAAGATCGATGACCAATTAGTTTCTCCGTCTACCGAAATTGAGCACGCTCTCGAGGGCGATCGCTTTGTAAAGACGGTTGACGAAATCGGCGCTGGTTCCGGTGGCGCTTCGTTGAAGGAAATTGTGTCCGCCACGACAATCGTTGCTGCTGCAAGCTGCGCCTACGCGTACTTAGACCTAGCTCCGTCCGCGAATAAAAGGATGATGGCAGAATATTTTGACGTAGCGGACAACAAAGTGAAATTCGCACAGGCTTACGTCAGAACCGGAGAGGGTTCTTCGTCGCCCCCTGAGTGGGTGAGGGAGCTACGAGATCATTTCCTGCCTCCCATCAAGAAGAAAAAGCGATAAGCGCACTGCTCGTAGCCGCGCGCCGCTCCCGGCCTGAGTGGAAATGCGTTTGACGCCGGGCGCTCTGAAGTCTTAGACACGTTAGTCGTCAAACGAGTCCCAGACGAGCTCACAATGCGGCCCGGTCGTTGACGTCGTTCCCGTTCGGGTACGAAGTGCGCATTTACGGCCCGCATTGGCGCGTCCGTTCCCGCACGGATACGAGGACCGTCGTGCATAGGATAGTTTAGTATAATGTTCCCGATCGGGAACGGGAGGGCACATGCCTGAGCATCAAGATCAAATCACTGACGTTGTTGCGCTAGGCGCGCTGGTGCGCGCGGTACGGATCGCGCAAGGGTTCCGGCGAGACGAACTGGCCACAGCGACTGGCTTGTCACCAAAATTCATCACTCAGGTAGAGTTAGGAAAACCTACGGCGCAGATCGGGAAAGTGCTTCAACTGCTTACTGAACTGGGAATGTATCTCTACGTGGAGGCGCCGGGCACGACCTTTACACAGGAAAGTCTCAAAGCGGCGTTGAAACGGCGCCGCTCACGGCGAAAACCTTCTCCCGAGGCAGCGTAAATCGTGGCATCTCGCACTCTGATTGCATATGCCAACGGCCAGCGTATCGGTGCACTGAACGACGAAAACGGCATTTGGAGCTTCCGTTACGACTCTGATTGGATTACGGCAAAAGATGCCTTTCCTCTGTCTCCGGCGTTCCCGCTAAGCAGTGTCCGCGTCACCGATGGCTCGTCAGAGCGCCCCGTACAGTGGTTCTTTGATAACCTGCTTCCCGAAGAAGCCATGCGCGAGGCGCTCGCGAAAGAAGCGTCGATCGACGCCAGCGACGCATGGGGGTTGCTCGCCTATTACGGCCGTGAAACCGCGGGCGCGCTTTCCCTGATGGCTGAGGGCGAAACGGAGCCCAAGGGCGACCGGGTCCGGCTACCGCTGAACGAACTCGAAAAACGTATCCAAGCAATGCCGACGCATGCGCTGACTGCTACTTCGCCGAAGCGCATGTCAGCTGCGGGGGGTCAACAAAAGCTCCTCGTTGTCCTGACGGGGGAGCACCCCGAACACGAGTTATTTGAGCCCGTAGGCGCGGAACCGTCTATGCATCTGCTCAAGCCCGACATGCGTACCACCGGTTATCCACATTCGGCTATCAACGAGTTCTTTTGCGCGCGGCTGGCGCGTCAGTTGGGCTTAAACGTCCCCAACACGCACTTTTTGCGCGTGCCTTCGGCCTGTTACATCATTGAGCGATTTGACCGTGACTCAACGAGTACGCCAGCGTCGCGAATTCATACGCTAGATGCGACACAGTTGCTCAACAAAGACAAGGCGTTCAAGTACAACAACGCCAACGCCAAAGCGCTTGCCGATTGCGTGGCTCTCCTCAATACAAAGGCGCTAGCCCGGCTCACCCTTTTCCGGTGGACAGTGTTCAACATTCTCATCGGCAATGCTGATGCGCATTTAAAGAACGTTTCTTTCTTCTCCCGGTCAACGGGCTACGCTCTTGCGCCTTTCTATGACCTTGTGAGCACGGTCGTATACAACACCCCCACATACAATGAACATGGCGAGCGTTGGCCTCACGTGGAGCTCTCGATGCCCATTGGCGACGCGAGGCGGTTTGATGAAATGTCGCGCCCGAATCTGCTGGCGTTCGCTGAAGAGCTCGGAATCCGTGCGTCGGGCGCAGAGAAAGACCTCGAAAAAACGCTGACCGAACTCCCGGGCGCTATTGAGCGGACGCGCAAAGAGGTGAGCGCGATTGCTGAACCGAATGCTGGCGAAATTAGGCTGCTGCATTGCATCGAATACATCCCGCTGAGCGAGATGGCCCAAGCCCTTAGTTGACCCGAGCCGAGGCACCTCCTCGCGAATCGAGTCGTCGACATGACGGCACTCTTGGGCAACTTGGCCACGTCGAGCAGAAGTTTCCCCTGAAAGGAATGGCGCATGGACGGACGATCGTGGACCGCTATCGACCGACCCATAGCCGTCTTTCGATCCAATGTGGACGCTACGGCAGTTTCCCGGCTGGAACAGCCATTGGATTAGCCACAGCGGCGGATATTTCCCCGGCCCATGACGCGGCGCTCATTCATTCGGGTACTGCCGAACCGATCGCATTGCCATTCGAGCCGTCCGCGTTGAGTGCACACGCCGTGACTGTGGCACCGGCAGTCAAGTCGCTCGTAACCGATCCCCTGACCTGTTGATTAGGCGTTCCCGTAGCAGGCTGCTGCGTGTACGGGTCCGTGGCGTTCTGAGCCGTCGTGCTGCCCGTGCCAGTCCGGCCTGTACCAGTCGAGCCTGTGCCGGTTGAACCCGTGCCCGTGCTTGTGGCGCTGCCCCGAGCTCGTGCCGCTATTTGCGCTGCTGCCGCCACCGCCGCCGCCGCAACGCAGCAAGACCCGACGAAGCGCAGCAAGCGAGAAGATACGTCGTTCTAAGCGATGTCGTATGCGTCGCGCCAGGGCCGTTGAGAATTCTTTGGACAAGCGTCGGAGAATGCGGCAGGCTAAGCCTGCCGCAGGCAGAAGGGATCAACCCAATG
>NZ_JARUXP010000002.1:500599-810689 GCF_031451315.1 Caballeronia sp. LZ032 | reverse complement strand
GATAGGCCCATTTCATATTGAAACTGGGAGTTTCGCAACTGCTTATCTGCACCTATCCGCACGCTGCGCTTGGCTTCGCGCGATTCTGCAAGACCGACTCGATAATCATCCGGGGGAGCTACACCCGCTTCGATCCATGAGGAAGCCCGCGCGCATCCGATGGGAAGTGGCTGACGATCCCGATGCTGTCCGCTGAGGACCGGGATGAGGTGACGGAGTTGATGAGCTTGAAGCGCCCTGCCCTTTCACGCCGTTGACGTGCGTCGCAACGAAGGTGAATCTCGCAGCATCCCGATGCACACGTCGCTCAGATATTCTGCATCGCGCGGCAGCTCGATGGAATCCTGATCCATCAGCCAGTCGCGCAGCACACCGCCCAGAAACGCATGCACGACGCTTGAAGCGCGCGCGGTATCGAGTTCGAGCGGCAACTGTCCGCGTGCGATTGCGTTGATGAGCCCCAACTGCAGTTGCTTGCGTCCCCTGCGGGCGGCATCGCGCTGACGCTCGAACACGATGTCCATATCGCCCATGTTGTGCGTGTGCTCGTAATTCGTGAACAGCACTTCGAACACATGGCGGCTGTGCGGTTCGATCGCCACCGTGCCCAGGCAATACACGAGCAGCGCGCGTATCTTGCCGAGCGGGTCCGGTTCGGCTGCATCGACGGCGGCTGCGACGAGCAACTCCATCGGCAAGCTCACGCGGTTCGTCACCGCGACGAACAGATCACCCTTGTTGCGGAAATGCCCATAGACCGCGCCGCGCGTAAAGCCCGCGCGCAGCGCAACCGCCTCCAGCGTCGCATGAAACACGCCGCGTTCGGCGAACACGCGCTCGGCCGCATCGAGGATCTGGTCGCGCGTACTCTGGGCCTGTTGCCGCGTTCTCTTCATCCGCCGCGTCCCCGCTGCTGGTGTCGCCATTACACCGGCTTGTCCTCGCCTGTACCTTCAGGAGGTCCGCTGGCATCATGGCCGCCGTTCTGTCCGTGATGCGGCATCTTGCGCGATACCTCGTCGAGCTTGTCGCCGAGCAACTGGCGCACCACGACATAGAACACCGGAATCAGCAGCAGGCCGAGGAAGGTCGCGAACAACATCCCGCCGATCACGCCAGTCCCGATCTCATGGCGCGAAGCCGCGCCCGCGCCCGACGAGATCACGAGCGGGAACACGCCGAGAATGAACGCCATCGACGTCATCAGGATCGGCCGCAATCGCAGTCGCGCCGCGGTCAGCACGGCATCGCGCAGCGTCATGCCCTTTTGCTGCCCCTCCACGGCGAACTCGACGATCAGGATCGCATTCTTCGCCGCCAGCCCGATCACGGTAACAAGACCGATCTTGAAGTAGATATCGTTCGGCACGCTGAAGCCGAGACAGAACACCAGCATGCCGAGCATGCCGAGCGGCACGACCAGCAGCACCGAGACCGGAATCGACCAGCTCTCGTAGAGCGCGGCGAGACACAGGAAGACGACGACGATCGACAGCGCCATCAGCGTCGTCGCCGACGAGCCCGACAGCAGTTCCTGGTACGACTGTCCGGTCCAGTCGGCAGCGAAGCCGCGTGGCAACTGGTGGTTGACGATATCGTCGAGCGTGTCGATCGCCTGTCCGGTGGAATAGCCCGGCCCCGAGTTGCCGACGATCTCGATCGCCGAGAAGCCGTTGTAGCGCGGCAGCACCGTCGGCCCGAAGGCCCATTTCGCGTTCACCACGCTCGCCAGCGGCACCATGTTGTAAGGCGCGATCGACGTATTGGCCGGCGACGGATCGACCGGCGTGACGAAGCCATTCGACGCCACCGTCGTGACCGTGCCGCTCTTCGAGGCGGAAGCCGTCGAAGTGAACACGCTCGGCGTGTACAGATGCTGAAGCGCATCGAGACTCATGCGGAACGGCGCATCGGCCTGTACGTAGACACGCTTGACGCGGCCGCCGTAGGTGAACTGGTTGATATAAAACGGCGCGAGCTCCATCTCGAGCGTCTGGTACACATCCGAGAGCGAGAGGCCCATCGCCTGCGCCTGCGTGCGGTCCACGGCGATATCCAGTTGCGGCGCATACGGCAGCGAGTTGGGCCGGATGCCGAACAGCACCGGGCTCTTCGCCGCGCTCCCGAGCAGCACGCCCTGCGCCTGTGCAAGCTCTGCGCGTGACTGTCCCGCGCGTGCCTGCAAGTACATGTCGACACCGCCGAACTGGCTCAGGCCGCGAATGGTCGGCAGGTTCACCACGAAGATCTGCGCATCCGGAATGGAAGACAGAATGCGGTTGAACTGCGGGATCAGCTGCATCGCGGTCTGGGAGCGCTTGTCCCAGTCCGACAGCTTGATGAAGGACATCCCCACGTTCTCGCTCGTACCGACGAAGCTGAAGCCTTCCGGCTGGAAGATGCCGACGATGTCCTTGCCGACCGCGCTGTGCAAAAGCTTCTCGCGCAGTTCGCCCATGACATGATTGGTGCGCTCCAGCGTGGAGCCGGACGGCAGGTTCACGAGCGCGAGGGCGAAGCCTTGATCTTCATCGGGCACGAAGCTGGTGGGCAGCCGGGTGTACAGAAAGCCCGTCAGCACCACGACCAGCACGAAGCCGATCATCCAGCGCGGCGCATGCCGCACTGCCTTGCCCGCATGGCTCAGGTAGTGGGCGGTGGTCCAGTCGAAGGTCCGGTCGAACCAGCGATAGAACGCGTTCTTCCTGACCTGATGCTCGGGCTTGAGGATCGCGGCGCACAGCGAAGGCGTGAAGGACATCGCGAGAAATGCGGAAAAGCCCATGGACACCGCGATGGTCAGCGCGAACTGCGCATAGATGATGCCGGTCGCGCCCGGCTGCAGCGCGGACGGAATGAACACGGCGGACAGCACCACGGTGATCGCGATGATGGCGCCGGTGATCTGCTGCATCGCCTTGCGGGTCGCGGCGCGTGGCTCCAGATTCTCCTCGGTCATGATGCGCTCGACATTCTCGATCACGACGATGGCATCGTCCACCACGATCCCGATCGCCAGCACCATGCCGAACAGCGTCAGCTGGTTCAGCGTGTAGTGCAGCGCCGCGAGACCGATGAAGGTGCCGAGCAGCGCCACCGGAATCACGAGCGTCGGGATGATGGTCGCGCGCAGGTTCTGCAGAAACACCAGCATCACGAAGAACACCAGCACGATCGCCTCGACCAGCGTGCGGATCACATCCGCGATGGAGGCCGTGATGAACGGCGTGGTGTCGTATGGGATGCTCCACGTGACGCCTTCGGGCAAGTCGCGCGCGAGCGTGTCCATCGAGGCCTTGACCGCCTTTTCGACCGTCAGCGCATTCGCGCCCGGCAGCAGGAACACCGCGAGGCCGCCGGCGGGCTTGCCGTTGTAGACCGGCGCCTGGCCATAGGTCTGCGAGCCGAACGAAATGCGCGCGACATCGCTCAGCCTGACTGTGGTGCCGTTATTGTTCGCCACCACGATGATGTCGCGGAACTGCTGCAGCGACGAGAACAGGCTGTCGCCTGACACGGTCGCGGTGAACACCTGCCCCTTGACCGCCGGATCGGCGCCGAGCGAGCCGGCCGCGAACTGCGCGTTCTGTCCGGTGACGGCGTTGAGCACCTGCGTCGTCGAGAGACCGTAGCTCTGCAGCTTGTCCGGGTCGAGCCAGATGCGCACCGCGTATTCCGAACCGAGCAGGGTCGTATTGCCCACGCCGGTCACGCGGCCGATCACCGGCTGGATCTGCGACGCGAGAATGTCGGAGAGCCGGCCTGCATCGATCGCCGCATTCTCGGATTGCAGCGCGATGAACAGCAGGATGTCCGGGCTCGACTTCGCGACGATCACCCCTTGCTGCGTGACCTGCGACGGCAACAGCGGTTCGGCCAGCGTCACCTTGTTCTGCACCTGCACCTGTGCGATATCCGGATTGGTGCCGGTCGCGAACGTGAGGATGATCTGCGTCTGGCCGTTGGCGCTCGACGTCGAACTGAAGTACAGCAGGTTGTCGATACCGGTGAGCTGCTGTTCGATCACCTGCGTGACGGTCGATTCCATCGTCTGCGCGCTCGCGCCCGGGTATTGCGCGGTGACGGTCACCTGCGGCGGCGCGATATCCGGATACGAGTCGATCCCCATGGTCCGCACCGAGAGAATGCCGAACAGGGACAGCAGGATCGCGATGACCCACGCGAAGACGGGACGGTCGATGAAGAAACTCGGCATGGGCGCTCTCCTACTTCGCCGCGCCGGCCGAAGCCGCGCCCGGTCCCGACGCAGGCGGCTCCCACGCGACCGCCTTCACCGGCGCCCCGACGTGCGCCATCTGCACGCCGATGACGACGATCTCGTCGCCGTCCTTGAGCCCCTTCGTCACGACCCAGTTGTCGCCGAGGCTGTCGGTCGTCTCGACATCGCGCCGCGCCGCCTTGCTGTCCGCGCCGATCGTGAGCACGTAGGCCCCCGTGGTGTCGCGCAGCAGCGCCTGCTGCGGGATCAGGAACACATTGTTCTGGCGGCCAAAGTCCACTGTGAGCGACACGAACATGCCGGGCAAGAGACGCCGGTTCGGGTTCGCGACCAGCGCGCGCAGATTGACCGCACCGGTGGACGAGTTCACGGTCACGTCGGAGAAATCGAGCCGGGCCACGCTGCCGTACGACGCGCCGTTCGGCAACGCGATCCGCACCGTGGTCTGGTTCTGTTGCGACAGTTCGATCCCGCCGCCGTTCTGCGCCTGCTCCAGCGTCGCCAGGTCGGCCGCGCTGATCGTGAAGTTGACGTACATCGGATCGATCTGCTGGATCGTGGTCAGCAAGGTGCCGTTGCCGCCGCTGTCGGCCGTGCTGCTGCCCACCACCGCGCCCGCCGTGACCTGCTGCTGCCCCGCGATGCCGCTGATCGGCGCGGTCACGCGCGTGTAGTCGAGCGACACGCGCGCGCTCTGGACCAGCGCCTCGTCGGCCTTGATCTTGGCGGCCGCGCTGCGCTCGGCGGCATCCGAATTGTCGACCGTCTGCTGCGACACCGATCCCACCGGCAACAGCTTGCGATTGCGCAAGGCGGTCACATGATCGTTCGTGTAAGTGGCCTGGTCCTCGGCGAGCACCGCGAGGTCGTTGTTGAGTTGCGCGCGATAAAAGGTCGGATCGATCTCGAACAGCAACTGGCCCGCATGGACCTGCGAGCCTTCCACGTAGTTCCGCTTGAGCAGCACGCCGGACACGCGCGCGGTGACGTTCGCGCTGTAGTACGGCGACAGGCGGCCGACGAAGCGGCGTTCGAGCGGCACCGTCTGCGCGTGCACCTTCATCGTCGAGACCTGCGGCGGTGGCGGCGGCGGCGTGCTCTTGTGGCAGGCGGCAAGGACGATCAGACACAAATACGAGAGCGAGACGCGCCAGGGACGTGACTTCATGAGAGCTCCGTTTTTGCTTGCAACCGGCTCGCGCGCAGCCTTCGAGGCGTGCGCGTCATACAGCGTGCGACTGTCAATCCGATGAAGCGACGGGCCGCTGCGCGGCCACGCCCGGTGCCGATGCCGCCGACGCCATGTCGGCGTCAGCGCGCTGCCAGCCGCCGCCGAGATTCTTCACGAGCAACACATGGCTTTGCGCGAGCAGCGCCTGCGTGTCGCGCAGACTCTGTTGCGCCTGGATCAGCGTGAGGCGCTGGGTCAGCACGCTTTGCTGGCTGGCCGCGCCCGCCTTGAACTGCGCCTCCTGACTCGCGAAGATGCGGCTGTTGCTGTCCAGCACCTTCGCGTACGCGCCTTCCTGTGCGCGCAGATGATTCATCGAGGACAAACTGTCATCGACACTCTGGAACGCCGTCAGCACCGTGTTGCGATAGTTGGCGACGTTCTCGTCGTAGTTCGCGCGGGCCTCGTGCATCGCGGCCGTGCGCGCGCCGCCGTCGAAGATGGTTTGCGCGATGTCCGGCCCCAAGGTCCAGAAGCGGTTCGGCACCGTGAACAGATGCGCGATGGTGTTGTGCGCGAAGCCGCCTTCCGCCGAGAGCGAGACGGTCGGAAAGAACGCGGCTTCGGCCACGCCGATGCTCGCATTGGCCGCCGCCGCCGAGCGCTCGGCGCTGACGACGTCATAGCGCCGCTCGAGCAGTTCCGACGGCAGCGAGGAAGGCAGCGCAGGGGCGATGAAATGGTAGTCGGGGTCCGGAGCGATGCTGAGCGACGCGGGCGGCACGCCGGTCAGCACGGCGATCGCATGCTCGTCCTGCTCGCGCCGCGTGGCGACCGTCTGCAACTGGGCAATCACCGTGTCCAGTTCCTGATACGACAACAGCAGGTCGTCGTTCGACGCCTGGCCCGCCTGATAGGCGGCCTGGGTCATCGCGAGGAGGCGCGTGTCGATGTCCTGCTGCTCCTGCAGCGCCCGGACATCGAAATCGGCCTGACGCAGTTCGAAGTAGTCGGTGGCGACGCTTGCCGCGATCGACAGGCGCTCACCGGCCAGCTGTGCGTCCGATGCCTGCGCATTGGCCTTCGCCTGCTCGATCTGCCTGCGCACGCTGCCCCACAGATCGAGTTCCCAGCTGACTGAACCCAGCGCCACCACGCTGTTGCCCGGCGCGGCGATGGTCGATGAACCCGCGCTGCGGCCCGCGCTCGCCGACTGGATCGCGCCGCCCGAACGCGCGCCCGACAGCCCCGCCGTGACGATCGGGAACAGCCCCGCCCGGTTGCTCTCCACGGTCGCGAGCGCGACGCGATAGGCCGCCTCCGCCACCGCGATCGATTGATTCGCCTGCAGCGCCTGCTCGACGAGGCCGTTGAGCGTGTCGTCGTGGTACATGCGCCACCAGGTGCTGTCGATGGCGGCTTGCGGATTGGCGTCTGCGCGCTGCCAGTCGACGCCTTCCTTGAAGCCTTGCGGAATCTGTACTTCGGGCTTGCGGTAGTCGGGGCCCATCATGCATGCCGCAAGCGATACGACGACAACGAACCCTGAAGTGGCGCGCGCGGCATGACGCCATTGCGTGCGCATGCGGCCGGCGCGTGGGGAATCGAAGCTTCGCGAACCTGCGGTCATGCGCATCCTCCTCTACCGAAACAGGATTACGACATGCTTGTTTGGTATTACCTGTTAATTCATGGCTATCGCAAGATAACTACTCTATCTCTTGATCAGGATAACCAGTAAATAAGAATTTTTAATCGTTCCATTACCGCCGCGATCGGTACGGTATGCGGAATATTTCGTGTCAATCGTGACGTACCGGATAGCTGAAGATATCTTGACGACGTTATTACAAATTGCTTGTGCTTCGATTGATCTCGCGGCTTGCGTCGGTACGCCCGTCGCCTCCGGGTCAAGCTCGTCGGAAATCGGCCCTTGAACTCATCTCCACAGGCATCCTTCCTTGATGGTAATTCCCGGCTAAGTCTGCGCCGATACGATGCGCAGGCAGTCTCGAACTTCACCTCTTCACCATCATCAAGGATGTCCAAATGAACCTCACAAAAAGCCTCGCAGCCGCCCTGTGCGTCCTCACCGTCGGCGTGTCCGGCATGGCCCACGCAGCTGAAAAGATCGCTCCCGCCAAGATGACGTGCGCCGACTTCGTTCAGGTTGACGACGCATACAAGCCGGCGCTGGTTTACTGGGTGGCGGGCGTCGACAAGCTCGGCGTGTCGGGCACCGAAACCACGGTCGTCGATACCATGCAGCCGGTCGCCGCGACCGTCGCGCAGGAATGCCAGAAAGACCCGCAGACCAAGTTCATGACCAAGGTCCGCTCGATGATCAAGTCGAAGCAGATTGCCCCGTTCGACCATCATTGAACGCATGCGCTATCGACGAAGGACCGACATCATGAAGCCGCACCTCATCGACGACGATCCGGTCAGGGATGATGCCATTCACATCCCTGCAATCGGGCTGGATCTGACGGTGTGCATCGAGCCTTCGGAAACGGAGGGGCGCGCGACGCTCATCGAAACACGCGATGCACCGGGCTTCGGTCCGCCGCTGCATCGGCACCGGAACGAAACCGAAATCTTCCATGTGCTGCAAGGACGCTATCTCTTCGAAGTGGATGGCGTGCTGCGCATCCTGCAGGCAGGCGAGACGCTGACGGCGCGGGCCGGCACCACGCATCGCTTCATCAATATCAGCGAAGGCACGTCGCACATGCTGGTGCTGATCTCGCCAGGATTCGACGCCACCCGTTTCTTCAGCGAACTGCGCGACGTCATGGCGCGCGGCATTCCGGCCCCGGACACGCTTGCGAGGCTGGGTGCGAAGTGGGACATCGAGTTTCTCGGACCGCCGTTGACGGTCGAGCCATGATCCGCTGGACGTGGTGTTGGGGAGATGCGCCATCATCGTGATGGCGCATCTCTCTTTTCAATCGGCTTGAGACAGGCTCGCGCCGCGGCCATGCAAGGCCGACGCCGGTTCCGCGTGAGGCGCATCCTTCGGCTCGATGTCCTCCAGCGTTTGGGCTCGCGTGTTCACACCGAGCGCGAGCAACGCGAGTATCTGCAGCACGATCAGACCGATCAGGAAATTGGTCACGCCGAAGATCCCGCCCATGCCAAAAATCATCACGATGCCGCCCTGCGCACCCGCCGATGCAAGACGTCCCACGGCGGCGGACAGCGATGACCCGCGCATCCGCAACTCGGTCGGAAAGAGTTCCGGGATATAGACCGCGAACGCCAGCGACGTGATGCAGGACGAACACATCATGATGACGGCGCCCGTCGCCATCAGTTCGGCCGGCGAGTGAACCATCGGATAGAGCGCCGTGGCCACTGCTTCGAGCACCAGCACGCAGACAATGCTCACGCGGCGTCCGATGCGGTCCGTCAGCGCCATGCCGATCAGGCAGCCAACCGGCGTGCCGATGCCCATGACCGCCGTGTAGCCGAGCGTCGACGTGACCGCGATGCCCTGCTTGACGAGAAAGGTCGGGAACCAGGCGATCAGTCCGTAGAGCACCGACATGTTCACCGCCGACATGATCATCGTCAGCACGGTCCGCGACAGCAGCGGCTGGCGGAACAGTTCGCGATAGCCGGGTTTTGCCGCGACCGGCGCGGCCTCGCTCGCTGCCGCCGTCACGGAAAACGACACGCTGTCCCACGCCGGAAGTTCCGGAAAACGCGCTTCAATGGACCGCAACAACGCGTCCGCTTCTTCGTGTCGACCTTGCGCCTCGAGCCAGCGCGGCGATTCGGGCATCGACTTGCGCATGAACCAGATGCCGATGGCGCCCAGGCCGACGAGCGCGAACATCGAGCGCCAGCCGAGCGCGGGAATGGCCCAGTAGCCGATGATCCCGGTGGCCGTCACGGACAGGTTGGTGAGCAAGGCGAGGATGGCGCCGAAACGCCCGCGTGCGAGACTCGGCACGAATTCGCCGAGCGTCGCATAGCCGATGATCAGCTCGGCGCCGAGGCCGACGCCCATCACGAAGCGCAGCGCGATCAGCACCGTCATGTTCGGCGCGAACACGGCGGCGATCGAGGCCAGCCCGAAGACCGCGAGATTGAACTGGTAGGCCATGCGCCGCCCATAGCGGTCGCCGATATAGCCGCCGATCAGCGATCCCAGCCACATGCCGATCAAGGTACTGGAGATGAAGGCCGCGTTGCTTTGCAGCGTCGACCAGCCGCCCTTGACGAGCGTCGCCAGCACGCCGCTTTGCAGGTAGATATCGAACGCGTCGAGAAACAGGCCAGCCCCGATCATGCCCACGAGATTCCAATGGAACCGGCCGATCGGCAGCCGGTCGAGGCGAGCGCCGGAATGGGCGCGCAGCGTAGGGGATTGGCTCAAGAAACGTCTCCTTTTTTGGCCGTCGGAACCTGGCGGGCGTTCTCGTGGAATCGCTCTCTGTGTCGCTCATCATTGCTACCGTTCAAGACAAACGGCGATGACGAGCGCCCCACCCGGTCCGCTTGCGAGGCTTTCACGCCATATTAAGGTGCTCCCGCGAAAACTTTTATTGAATAATCGTTAGATTTCACGTCAATTTTTTTGACTTAGCGACGGCGCCTGCAGACAGGCTCAAGGCTTGTCCGAGGCGGCATCCCTGTCAGCGGCGCGCGTGGCGGCCAGCAGGATTTCCTGCAGTGCGATCAGCTGCCGGCTCTCGACGTCCGTCTTGCGCGTGACCAGCGAGAACTGGAGCACAGGCGCATCGCGCAACGCGATGACCGTGACGGGATAGAGCGTGCAGATGGCCGGCTCCATCAGCGGCACAAGGGAAATCCCTAGCCCCGCGCTGACCAGCGGCGCAATCGCACGGACGCTGTCGAACTCCAGATCTCCCGCCGGCTTGCCGCCGAAGCGCTGCTGGATATACTTGGCGGCCATCGCGCCGGAGATGGTGTTGCGGTCGTAGCGGATCCACTCGTAGCGTTTGAGCAGTGCGCCCAGCGAGCGCTCGCGTTCCTGCGGCGGCACCATCAGGGTCAGCCCGCGTTTGATCAGCGGCTGCCAGTGCAGCCGAGACAAGCCGCGCTCGGGCTGCGCGACTACTGCTGCATCGAGATCGCCTGCCTTGACTGCATTGGTCAGCTCGATGCTTTTGCCGCGCCTCGTCTGAAGATGCAGAAGCGGATAGCGTGTCTTCAGCCGCTTGAGCAGTTCGGGCAGCACGACGGGCAGCATTGATTCGAGCATGCCGAGCTG
This sequence comes from Caballeronia sp. LZ032, assembly GCF_031451315.1. Lineage (NCBI taxonomy): Bacteria > Pseudomonadati > Pseudomonadota > Betaproteobacteria > Burkholderiales > Burkholderiaceae > Caballeronia > Caballeronia sp. LZ032. The sequence goes on along the minus strand of NZ_JARUXP010000002.1, from coordinate 800,036 downwards.
CACATGGCCTTCAACCTGAAAGCTGGGCTGACGGCGGAACGCATCGAGCCGCGACAGCATGCCGTGCAGCAACTCCGACAACTCGTACGCAGCAGGCAGCGGGCGCACTTCCAGCCCCGACCGATCGAACAGCTGACGGCCCACGTAGGCCTCCAGCTGCTTCATCTGCATGCTGACCGCGCTCGGTGTCAGATGCAGGTTCTTGGCCGCGCCCGCGAGCGACCCGACGTCCAGCACAGCCTGCAGGGTATTGAAGATTTCGATCTTCATCAGATTTTTTGTCGAGTTTCGTCAGCAAAACTCCATTTTATCTTACGAAGCGTTGCTCTATCCTTGCAGTCAAAGGGACTCTATCCCTGCGACAAGGAGATAAGCATGAGCGAAGCATCGGTGAAGCCAAAAATCTGGTACAGCGCGGACCTCGAACGCGACACGTCGTGGACCCTGCGCATGAGCGACGAAGCCGCGGAGGGCTTCGACCGTGCCATGCGTCATGCCAAAGCGCTCGGCAAGCCGCTGCTCGACATGACATCGGAAGACTTTCCGCTCGAACCCGCATCCGCCGAGATTCTGCATCGCGCGTTCCGTGCCACGCAGCAACGCTTCGGCATGTGCCTGCTGAAAGGCTTCCCGGTCCACAAGTGGTCCGTGGAAGAAGCCAAGCTCGCTTATTGGGGACTCGGCTTGCACGTCGGCGTCGCGCGCACGCAGAATCGCGCCAGCGAGATCATGAACGATGTCCGCGATTCGGGCGCGACCTACAAGTCGAAGAACGGCCGTGGCTACAACACCAACGCGGCGCTCGACTTCCACGCGGACTCATGCGATGTCGTCGCCCTGCTCTGTCTTCATGAGGCCAAGTCGGGCGGGCAGAGCAAGATCACGAGTTCGTTCGCATTAGTCGAGGAGATCCGCAAGCGCCGGCCGGAATTGATCGATGCATTGAAGGGACCTGTCTATCACAGCTATCAGGGCACGCAGGCGCCCGGCCGGCCGGGTTTCTACAACTGCCCGGTGATCGGTTCGCTGACGGATCACTTCGCGTTGCGCGCCAATCGGAAGAACACCAACGCGGCGCAGGCGGATTTTCCGGAAGTGCCGCGCCTCACGCCCGAACTGACCGAGGCGCTCGACTTGCTGGATGAGCTTGCCGCCGATCCGCGCCTGTGCTTTTCCATGTGGCTCGAACAGGGCGATCTGCAATTACTGAACAACTACGTGATGCTGCATTCGCGCACGGAGTTCGAGGACTTCGAAGACGAGGCGCGGCGTCGCCATTTGCTGCGCCTGTGGATGTCGGTGCCCGATTCCGCGCCGCTGCCGCCCGAATGGGAGTATTACTTCGGCGACGCGCGTCCCGGTTCGGTGCGCGGCGGCGTCCGTGGCAGCTATATCACCGAGGCTTTCGTCCGCTTCGAGAAACGCCAGGCCGAACGCATGCACATGCTGCTCAAGCCCGGTCTCGACGGATCCGTGCCAGACACGTCGACAGCGGAGGGAGATGCCCATGTCGCCGCATGAGGACGCGTCGCCGTCCGGTGCCTTGAAGCGCCGTCTCGCTGCGGGCGAAACCGTGCTCGCACCCGGCATCTACGATGCGCTTACCGCGCTCATCGCGGAACAGGCCGGATTTCAGGCGCTGTATCTGTCGGGCGGAGCGGTCGCGTATACTTCGCTCGGGCGCTCTGATGTCGGCCTCACGACGGCCAAGGAAGCAGTCGACACGCTGTGGCGCATCACCGACCGGGTGCGCACGCCGGTCATCGTCGATGGCGATACGGGCTTCGGCAACGCGCTGAACACGCAGCGCACCGTGCGCGACTTCGAGCGTGCGGGCGCGGCCATGATCCAGCTCGAAGACCAGGGCTTTCCCAAGCGCTGCGGTCACCTGGCGGACAAGACGCTGGTGTCGTCGGCCGAGATGTGCGGCAAGCTGCGCGCCGCGCTCGATGCGCGCCACTCTTCGGACACGCTGATCCTCGCACGCACCGACGCCATCGCGGTCGAAGGCTTCGACGCGGCCATGGAGCGCGCCGAGGCTTATCTTGAGTGCGGCGTCGATGCGCTGTTCGTCGAAGCCGTTCATACGGTGGAGCAGATGGACATCGTGTGCCGGCGCTTCGGCGAACGGGTGCCGCTGCTGGCGAACATGGTGGAAGGCGGCAAGACGCCGGTGCGAAGCGTCGAGGAATTGCGGCAGCGGGGCTATCGCATCGTCATCTTTCCGGGCGGTACGGCCCGCTTCGTGGCGCACGGGCTGCAAGGGTACTACGCGAGTCTGCTGAAGCACGGAACGACTGAACCGATGTGGCCGGAGATGCTGACGTTCGACCAGTTGAACGAGCTGATCGGCACGCCGGAGCTGCTCGCGGCGGGGAAGCGGTACGTTTGAGCCCGAGCGGTCTTCAGCACGCTGAAGAACGCCATTACCTGGCGTAGAGACTGTCGAGACTCCTGAACCCCTTCACCTCGATCGGATTGCCGCTCGGATCGAGGAAGAACATCGTGGCCTGTTCGCCGGGCTGGCCTTCGAATCGCAGTGTCGGGGCGATCACGAAGTCCACTCCGCCGGCGCGCAGACGGTCGGCGAGCGTACGCCAGTCGGGCATTTCAAGTACGAGTCCGAGATGCGGCATCGGCACCATGTGGTCGCCCACACGGCCCGTGTTGGTGACCGGGAAGGGTTCGCCCAGATGCAGCGAAATCTGATGCCCGAAGAAATCGAAGTCGACCCATGTATCTGTGCTGCGGCCTTCCTCGCAACCGAGCAATCCACCGTAGAATGCGCGCGCATTGTCGAGATCGCGCACGTGATAAGCCATGTGAAAAGCACTTCGCATCGTTTGTTCCAGTCTGTTCAGGTAAGAGTCAGGCGCTCGCCGTCACCACCACGCCACGCGCTGCACCTGTTTCCTCCAGCAGCGCGCCCCGCAGATACACCGCCTTCAGCGCCCAGGACACGTGCAAGCCATCGAACGGGGTGTAGCGCGCTTTTGAGCGCTGGTCACCGTCACGCAAGGTCATCGAGCCCTTCGGGTCGAGCAGCAGGAGGTCCGCATCATATCCCGGCGCGAGCAGGCCCTTCGTCTTCGCAAGACCGAACCGTTGTGCCGGATTGCAGGCGCAGAGCCTCGCCAGGTCGCGCAAGGTCAGATCGCCGTTGTCAACGAGATGCAGCATCGTCGCAACAAAGGTCTGCACGCCCGGCATGCCGCTCGGCACGTCGCGAAAATCGTCGTAATGCGCGGCTTTCTCCGCATGGGCATGCGGCGCGTGATCGGTCACGATCATGTCGATCAGCCCTTCCCGCACCGCCTCCAGCAACGCCGCGCGGTCGCCTTCCGGTCGCAGCGGCGGCAGTGCCTTGAAGAAGTTGCGCCGTTCATCGTAGGAGTCTTCGGTGAGCAGCAAGGCCTGCGGCGTCGTTTCGATGCTGACATCCGCAAGATCACGCAAGCGCCGCCATGTGTCGATGCCGAGCTTCGAATTCCCCTGCCGCAGATGCACGCGCGTGCCGGTCGCCGCAGACGCCAGGACCGCATGGGCGATTCCCGCCGCTTCCGCGACGGGCGGACGGCTTGCGAGCAACGCATCGAGGCCGGCTCTGCCGGTGTGCATTTGCGGCGCGCTTTGTAACGCATGATCGCCCGGGGAAATACACGCCAGCGTGTTCAGCGGTTTCAGCGCCGTGAGCGAATCGACGAGCGTCTTCTGCGTGTCATGCCGATACGCTTCCGGCACGCCCGCCATGAACAGCTCGAACGAAACGGGGTCGAGCGCGCGTACGTCGTCGAGCGCCGGGTGATCGCGCAGCTTCGCAACCTGGAAGCCTACATCGACATGAATACGGCCGCTCGCCAGCGCCATCTTCTCGCGCAGTTCGGCGGCGTGCGTCGTGATCGGCGAGTCTGTCGGCATGTCGAGCAGCGTCGTCACACCGCCAAGCGCGGCTGCGCGCGTGCCCGACTCGAAGTCCTCCTTGTGCGTGTAGCCGGGATCGCACAGGTGGACATGGGTATCGACGAAACCGGGCAGCGCCACGAGTCCGTGCACGTCGCGGGTTGCGCGCGTCTCGGCCGGCGTATCCGGTGCGAGCAATGCGGCGATCCTGTGACCGACGATGGCAATGTCCGCATGGCGCTCGCCGTTGGCATCGACGAGCATCGCGCCGCGCAGAATGAGATCGAACATGGTCAGTCCATTCGAATGAGTTGATCGCGTGCGATAGCGCCGGGCGACGCCGCTCCCATCCACGCGCAAATGGCCTGCACCTCGCCGATGAGACCGCGCAGCAGCGCGTACACCGCCTCTTCGCCGCCCGCCGCGAGCGCATGCACGACCGGTCGCACGATGACCGAGAGATGCGCGCCGAGCACGCGCGCGGCGATGATATCGGCGGCCTGGCGGATCCCGCCGTCGACGAGCAGCGCCATGCCGTCATCAAGCACCTCGCCGATGCCTTCGAGTTGCCCCGCCACCGGCGCCCAGCGGTACGACTGGCGCACGCCGATGTTCGACACCATCACGCCGTCGCAACCCGCGGCCTGGGCGGCACGCGCATCGTCGGCATGCATGACGCCCTTGAGCACGAGCCGCATGCCGAGCGCATGCACGGCAGTCAGCAGTTCGCGCATTTCGCTCGAGCCCCACGACGGAAAAGCCGGCAGTTTCGCTACGCCCTCGCTCGCGCCAATGGTGGCCCAGGCGCGTTGCGCGACCTGCGCGGCGACATCGACGCCGCCCGGATGCAGCCCCGGCACCGGATGCACCGGCGCGAGCACCGTCAGCACGATGCCCCGGCAGCCCGCCTGCGCCGCCTCCTGCGTCAGGCGGATCGCACGTTCGAGCGGTCCCGCAGCACGCAATTGCAGCCAGCAATCGGCATGCGTCGCAGTGATCTGGCCGAGCGGCGTCACCGCTTCTTCCGATACCACGAGCGGCAGGCCAAGCGTCGCGCAGACACGCGCAATGGCGGTCACGCCCTCTTCGCCAAACAGACGATCCGCCGCGAACGCGCCTACGCCGATCGGCGCGGCATAGTCTTGACCGAACAGCCGGCAGGTGACATCGACATGATCGTGACCTTGCAGCACGCGCGGCACCAGCCGGTAACGCGACCACGCGAGTTCGTTGGGATCGGTGTCGTCGGGACGCATGTCATGCGGACGGCCCACGAGATAGCCGTATAGCTCCGCGCCGAGTGCGGCGCGCGAGGCATCGCGAAAGTCTTTCATCGCGCGGCCTCGAGCATGGCCGGGGGCAACGGCTTCGCATCGGCGGCCTCATCTTCCGGATGACGCAGGAACGCTGCGAATTCCGGTGTCTTCGGCGCACGCAGGATATCGGGCGTGCCTTGTTCGATGATCCGTCCGTCGTGCAGGAACACGATGCGGTCCGCGACGCTCGCCGCGAAATCGATATCGTGCGTCGAGAGCAGCATCGTGATGCCGGTGCGCGCGAGACGCCGGATTGTTTCATCGACCTCGCCGACGAGTTCGGGATCGAGCGCGGACGTGGGCTCGTCGAAGAGAATCACGCGCGGATCGCTCGCCAGTGCGCGCGCGATGCCCACGCGCTGCTGCTGCCCGCCCGACAACTCGTGCGGCATGTGTCCCGCGAAGTCCTTCAGGCCGACCTTCAACAGCGCGATGCGCGCTCTGCGCGAGGCCTCGATGCGCGGCACGTGCTGCACGCGCACGGGAATCGACGCGGCGTTATCGAGCGCGCTCAGATGATCGAACAACGCGAAGTTCTGGAACACCATGCCGATGCGCGCATCGGCACGCGCTTTCGCCAGACGTCGGCGGGGCATGGGCGATCCTGTCGCAGTCGAGGTCAGCGAACGGCCCTCGATGCGGATGCTGCCCGCTTCGAGCGGATTGAGCGCGAGGATGGTCTTGAGCAAGGTGCTCTTGCCCGATCCCGACTTGCCGAGCAACGCGACCACTTCACCCGGGGCCACCGACAGCGACACATCCTTCAACACCTGCTTGCTGCCGTAGCTGACGCGGACCTTGTCGATCTCGAGTTGCGGCATGGTCAAATCGCCCTTCGTTTCGACCGGCGCCATGCGCGCGACCGGGCCAGGATCCTCGAGACCATGCTCCGCATGCGCACCGCGACGCACGCGGCGTCCCGTTCCGACATTGCGCTCGCACCAGTTCTGAATCGCCGCGATCACCGCTGAAAGCACGATATACATCACACCCGACGCGAGCAGCACGGGCAGGAACTCGAAGTTCTGCGACACGATGGTCTGGCTGCGCAAGGTCAGTTCGCTGACGCCGACGACCGAGGCCAGCGACGTCGACTTGAGCAGGCCCACCGCTTCATTGCCGAGCGCCGGAATGATCGCGCGCAGGCCTTGCGGCACGACGACATACCCGAGTTCCGTCAAAGCGGAGAAGCCGAACGCCTGCGCCGCGATGCGCTGATCGCGGTTCACCGAACGAATTCCGCCACGAATGATTTCCGCGCAGAACGCGGTCTCGTTGATGGTCAGCGCCAGCAGCGCGCTCACGAAGGGCGCCAGCGTAATGCCGGCCTGCGGCAGCACGTTGAACAGCAGGATCAGTTGCAGCAGCTGCGGCGTGCCGCGTATCACGTAGATGTAGGCGCGCACCGGATAGCGCAGCCAGAACCAGCGCGCATCGGCGGCGAGCGCAAGCACGAAGCCGATCAGGAGCCCGCCCGCCAGCGCGCCGAACAACAGTCCGAGCGCGGTGATGCAGCCTTGCAGCAGATAAGGGAAAGTCAGGTAATGCAGAAAGTTTTGCATGTCGGGCACGCTTCGTTCACGTCGAAAACAACCAGCGGTGCGGACGCCTTCCGGGCCGCGAAGGCATCCGCTGCGCCATTACTCCGCGTCGGCGGCCGTGCGCTGGGACGCTGCATCTTGTCCCCACTTGTCGAGCAGCGACTTCTCGATGCCCTTGTCCTGGATCACCTTCATCGAGGCCAGCACGGCGCCGCGCAGCGTCGTGTTCTCCTTGGCGATCGGGAAACCGTTGAGAATCGGCAGGTCGATGGTGAAGCCGCTTTCCAGCCCCGGCACCGAAGCCGCCAGCGCCTTCGCATCCGAATGCGCCGTGAGGTAGATGTCCGCGCGGCCGCTCACCACGGCCTGCACGCTCGCGTCCGTTGCTTGCAGAAGCAGCAGGTTCACGTCCGGCTTGTTCGCGGCCTTGCACTTCTCGGTAGCCTGCGGCACGAGCGTTACCGCTTCATACGTGCCTGCCGCGGCCGCGACGGTCGCGCCGCACAAGGTGTCGAGGGAAGTCAGCTTCTTCGGATTGCCCTTCTTGATGACCGATCCGTCGATCACCGCGAACGACGACACGAACGCAACCTGCTTGCGCCGGACCTCGGTGACATAGAGATTCGGGCCCATGTCGAAGCGCTTGCCGGTGATGCCCGTGAGCAGCACGTTGAAGGCCACGTTCTGGAATTCGTGCGTGTAGCCGAGGCACGCGCCCATATACGCGATCAGATCGGGATCGAGTCCTTCGATCTTCGACGGATCATCCTTCGCGGGCGCTTCGAAGCCGGCCGTATAGCCGCCGAGGCCGACCTTCAGATGCTGACCGACGAGCGTCGGAAACTGCTTGCGCAGCGCGACGCATTCGGCGCTCTTGCCGAATGCTTCATAGGTCGGCAGACTGGCCGCATGGGCCGGCGCGGAAGAAAGCGCGAAGCACGCGGACGCCAGGGATGCCACAGTCATGAATACAGGACGAAACATGCTTACTCCGGATTGAATGAGTCGATGAGGTGACGTGTCGGCCACAACGTATCGCCGTGGACGATCGCCATGACACGTGGCTTGAAAGACGCGGCACTGAACGGATCGCGCTCGGCATCGATGCCGCGCATGACGCCGCCGTGCGGTGAATCGGTTGAGACGAGGGCGACGGCCCAGTCGGTCGGGTCCTGGCCGAACAGCATCGCCGGACGGCTCGATGCACGGCCGAGCACCGCTTGAGCGGGAACGCCCAGCGACTCGGCCAGCGTCAGCAGCGCGGGCAGGAAGTGATGTTGCGATTGCAGTCCCGGACCCGTGGTCGAGCCGTGCGCGACGTGATCGGTGGCGATCAGGTCGATCTCGTCGAAGCGGGCAAGCAGCGCATTGCGCGTGGTGTCGTCGGACACCGGCGGACGCACGCTCAGCGACGCGCGCCGCGAAGCGTCCACCGGCAGCAGATACTGCGGCGAACTCGCGACCCAGCGGGACACGTCGAGCGCGGCATCCGCGTGCATGGCATCGAGATCGGCAACGCTGGCGGCGTGACGGAACACGACCGCGGACTGCCGCTCCACCGCCTGCGCCAGCACCGCGCGAGGGTCGGCGGTAAAGACGACCGGCAGCCAGCCCGCATTCCACACGGCGTCGAGGTTGCGCTGGAAGTGCGGCTCGCGTCCGTACAGCTTGCAGGCGCGTAACAGCGTGCCGTCTTCCGTCGGCGCATGCGGTGCGAAGTCCGCGAACCATGCGGCAAAGCCCGCGGTATCGTGGTCCGGCATGACCGACAGCAGCAGACGCACGCGCGGCATCACGCTGTCCTTCGCCATGCGCAGCAGCGCCGCCGCATCTTCGCGATCCGACATGCGCTCCCAGCCGATGCTCGCATTCAGCCGCGCCACCCCGCCCGCCAGTGCAATCTCGCGGTCGTTCTCGTCGAGACGGGCATCGCGCAACGCGAGCAGCGTATCGGCGTCGTACAGCGCCGGGTGCAACTGCCAGTGCGCGGCATCCAGCGTGCGCAGGTTCGCCGGCAATGTGCGCGGCACACGAAACACGCGCCGCGCGCCGAGCAGACCGGCGCTGTCGTTCAGATTGTCGAGGACAAGCTGCATGCTGATTCTGAAGCCTTCAAAGTCCAATTAGACCAAACCAAATTTCGGCTTACCCGTGATCAAAAATCAGAACTTGTGGCGGATGCCGACTACGCCCAGCACCTGTTTGCCGTTCGACGATGCGTTGTTGTAGTCGCCCACGTTCGCGGTGGCGGCAACCACCGACGTGCCGTCGGCGGACAGCGTCGAGCCGTTTGCCTTGGTGTAGCCGGCGATTGCATAGACGTCGGTGCGCTTCGAGAGGAAGTAATCGACGCCTGCCGATACCTGGTTGTAGTTCGCGGACTGCGCGCCGCTTGCCTTCGTGTAGCCGTAGTTGACGGCGGCCATCAGCGCCGGCGTGAACTGGTAGGCCACATAGCCGCTGACCACGTTGAATTTCTCCGTGTCGTTGAAGACGGCGGTCTGCGTGTAGGTCTTGTATTGCGAGTTCGAATAGCGCGCCCCGACCGTGAACTTGTTGAACGCGTACGAAATGGCCGCATGCGCCGTCTGGAACGAACCGGGCGCGACTCCGTAGCCCGCGGTAACGAGGCTGCCGTCGTTGATGAAGCCGCCCGACGATGCATTCGCGAGCGTGTCGTTCTTCGTGTACAGGTAACCGCCCGCGATATTCAGGCCGCCGTTGCTCCAGGCAAGCGCGGCGCCGATCGAATTGCCGCTGGAGATGCTGCCCGCCGTGCCGCCGAAACCGTACATGGCTTCGAACGTGAAGCCCGCGAGCGTCGGGCTCGTGTACTTGACCGAGTTGTTGACGCGGATGCTGTTGTCGTTGTTGTCGGCGTCGCCGGGCGTGGTGAAGAACGCGCCGAACACGCCGTCGCCGGTGATGCCTTGCACGAGATCCACGGTCGGATCATATTGACGGCCGAGCGTGATGGAACCGAGGCGCGCATCCGTGAGCCCGACATAGGCCTTGCGGCCGAACATGCGGCCGCCCTGTCCGAGTTTGCCGGTGGAGAGATCGTAGCCGTTCTCGAGGTTGAACACCGCCTTCAGGCCGCTGCCCAGGTCTTCCTCGCCGCGCAGGCCGAAGCGGCTGCCCGACATGGTGCCGCTCGCCGCCGCCCATTGCGCGCCGCCGCCGACGTTGTTGCCATAGGTGATGCCTTCATCGGCCACGCCGTACAAGGTGACGGTGCTCTGCGCAAACGCCTGCGACGAAGCGGTGGCCAGCAGTGAAGCGAACAGCGGCAGTGCGAGACGGTTCATGTTTTCGTTCCTTGTGAATGCGCTTTCGATGGGCATGTGGGTTAAGTCGAGGCCATCATAGGAAGGCGAAAAAATGACAACAAACGAGATTTTCGCGAGCATTCGATGAGTTGAGGTCATGCGTCGAGGCATGACCTCAACTCATGCGCGACGGCAAATTTATTCGTTTGATATCCGTATCAGCAGGCTCTATCGTGCGAGGTTTTCATCGACGAACAGGGCTGATTCATGGATATCCTGGTAGCGGTCGGCACCCCTCAGGCCGCGCGCTGGATGCAGGCGATACGGAGCGTTCTGCCCGGGGCGAATGTGCGCGAATGGACCGAGGGCGATGCCAGCCCTGCCGACTACGCGCTCGTCTGGAAATGCAGCGCAGAGGCATTGCGGCCGCGTGCCGGCCTCAAAGGCGTCTTCAATCTGGGCGCGGGCGTGGATGCGCTGCTTGCCATGCTCGACGAATCGCCTATCGATGCGCCGATCTATCGCCTCGAAGATGCCGGCATGGCGCAGCAAATGGCGGATTACGCGCGTTATGGCGTGCTGCATCACATGCGGCGCTTCGAGGCGTATCGGCAGCAGGCCGCGCGGGGAGAATGGCGGCCGCTGGAGGCGCTGCATCGGCGGGACATGCGTGTCGGCGTACTGGGACTCGGAAGCCTGGGCGAGCACGTGGCGCGCACGCTGGCGTCGGACGGATTCATCGTGCGCGGTTATAGCCGTTCACACAAAACCATCGATGCGGTCGAAACGTTTGCCTCAAGCGATGGAATCGATGCCTTTCTCGATGGCCTTCATGTGCTCATCAATCTGCTGCCCGCCACGGCCGATACGCAGGGCATCATCGATCGCCGGACCCTGGCTTGTCTCGCGGATCACGCCTGCGTCATCAATCTCGCACGCGGCGTCCATGTGAACGAAGACGATCTGCTCGAAGCCCTCGACGCGGGCAGGCTCGCCTTCGCGATGCTCGACGTCTTCGCGCATGAGCCGCTCGATGCAGCCCATCCGTTCTGGCGGCATCCGCGCGTGATGGTCACGCCGCATATTTCCGCCGCGACCCTGATCGACGATTCCGCCCGGCAGGTCGCGGACAAGATCGTCGCGCTCGAAGCGGGACGTGACGTGTCGGGTCGTGTCGATCCGTCACGCGGTTACTGACGCGATCACGGCTGCGCTTGCAGCCATGCGAAGACCTGCTCGTTGAACACGTGCGGGGCTTCGAAGTACGCGGAATGACCGGCGGCATCGATTTCCAGATAATCGGCGTGCGTCATCGTGCGCTGCGCCGCTTCGATTTCCCGCGGAGGGAACAGGACGTCCTCGTTGCCCGCCACGAACAGCACCGGCACGCCGCACGCATCGAGTTCCTCGAGCGAGGTCATCGGCTGGACGCCGCGCAGGGTGCGTACATTGGTGTCGTTGAAGCTCGCGAGCGCCGTGTAGAGATACGATTGCGCAGGCTGAGCACGCATGAACGTGGGCCCGAGCACGCGTTCGAGTTGCGACAGATTCGCGGTGCGTGCGGCAATGGCCTGCATGCGCGCGGCGAGGTCATCGGGCAGCGTCAGGCCGACGAGCGTATCGGCGAGCACCAGCGCGCGCACGCGTTCGGGATGGCGGACGGTGAAAGGAACGGCCGCACCGCCGCCCATCGACTGGGCAATCAGCGCGACACGCGGGAGTTGCAGATGATCCAGCAACGCTTCCAGATCGTTGGCGAAGGCCGCGCGTCCGAGCCCTTCCACATCGCTCGAATTGCCGAAGCCACGCGCGTCGAACGTGATGACCTGCCCCGTGTCGCGCCACGCGACCACCTGATGGAACCAGCTTGCATGATTGCCGCCCACGCCATGCAGCAGCACGAGCGGTGCGCCCTCGCCATGGGTTTCGTAATAGAGGCGGCTCGCGCCACGATCGAGATACGGCATCGACAGATCCTTCTGCAGCGGTAAAGGCCCATTATCGTGAGCCAAAAACGCGCCCGGCAAACGACTTTTGTTGCGCCCTTCGATGAGATCCGATCATGGCGACGCATGACGAGACCTCATCCGTGCGCGCAGAAAATCTCGTTTGTTGCGGGGTTTTGGCGCCCCTAAGATGCGTCCATACCCTGGAGAGACATAGCATGAATCAAAAGCAGGACAAGCAAGCGCTGCGTGTCGGGATTGCCGGCCTGGGCACGGTGGGCAAGTCGATTGCCAAGGCGATCGACACAGGCATCGACGGTCTCGAACTCGCCGCCGTCAGCGTACGCGATGCATCGACCGCCGGCGCCTGGCTCGCGGAACTGAGACACACGCCGCGCATCGTCTCGTTCGACGAGATGCCGCTCCACGCCGATGTCGTCATCGAATGTGCGCCGTCGCAGCTGTTGCCGAAGATCGCCGAACCCATGCTGCGCGCGGGCAAGACCCTGGTGCCGCTGAGCGTCGGCGCCTTGCTCGATCACATGGAACTCATCGAAATTGCCCGCGAGAACGGCGGCCAGATCAGCGTGCCGACCGGCGCGCTACTCGGCCTCGACGCGGTGACCGCTGCGGCGAAAGGCAAGATTCACTCCGCGCGCATGGTCACGCGCAAGCCGGTGACCGGTCTGCTCGGCGCGCCGTTTCTCGAGGAGAACAACATCCGCATCGACGATATCAAGACGCCCACGCGTATCTTCTCGGGCACGCCGCGTGACGCGGCCAAAGGCTTTCCCGCAAATCTGAACGTGTCCGTGGCGCTGTCGCTCGCGGGCATCGGTCCGGACGACACCCAGCTCGAAATCTGGGCCGACCCCGCACTGACGCGCAATACGCACACCATCGAAATTGACTCGGACTCGGCACGCTTTACGATGACGATCGAAAACATTCCGAGCTCGAATCCGAAGACGGGACTCATCACCGCGTTGAGCGTCATCGCGCTGCTCGAAAAGATGCGCGCGCCGCTGCGCGTGGGCACCTGATGCACTCAATATAAAGGACCTGACCATGACTTCACGCTTCTTTGCCCCGCGCCGGCTCGCCCATGCCAATGTGTTCGTGGGCGACTATCAGCGCGCCAGCGACTATTACCGCGATATCTTCGGTTTCGAAGAGGTCTACAACCAGCCGGACAACAAGGCGAGTTTCATCAGCAACGGCAACACCTATCACGACTTCGCGCTGGTCGATATCGGCAGCCGTTACGCGAAGCCGGGGCAACAGCCGGGACTGAATCACGTTGCCTTCGAAGTGGCAAGCGAAGCGGCGCTCGTACAAGGTTATCGCGCGGCGGTGGCCGCGGGCGTGCTGTATCGCTCGACGGAAGACCACGACGTCGCCCACTCGCTCTATCAGAAAGACCCCGACGGCAACGAAGTCGAGATCTACGCGGACGTCGTGGAGGACTGGCGTTCGGCACGCAAGGGCTCGTTCAGCAAGAAGAAGCCGAAGTGGGTGCCGGGCGAAACCAATGTACCGGTTGCCGAGCAACTCTTCCCCGTCGATCCCGAGATTCGCGTGATCGACGCCGCGCTCGTCCATGGTCGCCGCGTGTCGCACGTTGCGTTGATCGCGCAGGACTTCGGGGCCATGTTCGACTTCTATACGAACATCGTCGGGCTGAATGCGCTTGCCGGCGGCCGCGATCAGCCCTTCGCGCTGCTCGCGGGCACGCATGGCATGGGCGATATCGCGCTGTATCGGAACGATGTGGAGTCGCACATGCCGATGCATCACATCGGCGTGGAAGTCAGCTCCGAAGCGGATCTGGACGCGGCGATCGAAGGCATCGAGCGTTCGGGCGGCAAGCTGATCGCCGCGCACGAGCACGCCGCGCGCCGCGTGGTGTTCGTGCACGATCCGGATGGCCTGCCCATCCAGCTCTACGTGAACCGCGACTGGACCGTGGATACGATCCGCAGCATCGACGCCAGGCTCGCGCCGTTCCTGATCTGATGTAGAGCCTAAAGACCGGCTTCGCTCAAGTCGGTCTCCTTCAGCGCCCTCTCTTCGTCGCGTTGCGCGAACAGCCAGTCGCGAAACGCACGCACTGTCGCGGAGTCGGCCTGGTGGTCTCGGCACAGGATGTGATAGGCGCCCGCGCTTTCATGCTCCAGCGCCAGCGGCACGACAAGACGGCCTGCCTGGATATCGGGCGCCGCCAGCATGCGCGGCACGAGCGCCACGCCGCGTCCCGCCAGCGCCGCATCCAGCACCATGAAGAAGTGCCCGTAAGCCTGGTTGTGCGCGGCGATATCGTATTCGACGCCGCTCGCGCGGAACCAGTCGGGCCAGGCGTGCACGCGCGTCGCCATGTGCAGCAGCGGCAATTGCAGCAGTTCGCGCGCTTCATGCACTTGCGGCATGCCCTCCATCAGCTCGGGGCTGCACACCGGCACCAGCACATCCGGCATCAGGCGATACGCCCGCACATTGCTCCAGTCATCCGCCATTTGCAGGCTGATGCGCGGACGCGTCTCGGCATCGGGATCCGGATCGCTGTCGGGAATGACGCCGACGCGAATGGCGACATCCAGATCCTCGCGCCAGAAATTGACGGGCCGTATCGACGTGATGAGTCTCACCTCGATATCCGGATGCTCGGTTGCGAAGTGCGGCAGGCGCGGAATGAGCCAGCGCATCGCGAACGTCGGCAGCACGTTGACGTTGAGGATGCGATGACGGTCGCGGTTCACGAGCCGCAGCGTGGCCTGCTCGATGCGGTCGAACGCGTCGCGCACCACGGGCAGGTAATCGCGCCCGTGCTCGGTGAGTTCGATGGTCCGCGTCAGCCGCCTGAACAAGGGCACGCCGAAGGACTCTTCGAGCAGCTTGATCTGCCGGCTGATGGCGCCCTGCGTCACGAAAAGCTCTTCCGCCGCGCGGCTGAAGTTGAGATGCCGCGCCGCCGCTTCGAAGGCGCGCAAGGCGTTCATGCTGGGCAGACGGCGGGACATGGATTCCTCGGCTTCAGTTGCACATGCAAAAGAGGTCATTATTCCGCGCCAAAAATCGTTTCAAAAATCTGCATGGACATGCGTTGACGCAATGGAGCACCGATCCGGTCGACACTCTGTCAACACATGCGATATTTATTGCCGCCACCGCTTTCCGTACGATCTTCATCACTCAACTTAACCTGGGAAAGACAATGAAGATCACGGTAGTCGGATACGGCAATGTCGGCGCGGCCATGGTGAAGCAGCTCAAGGCAGCCGGTCACGACGTGCAGGTCACGGGCCGCAAGCTGGAAGGCGCGGAGAAAGTCGCGCAGCAGTTCGGCGCAACGAGCGCATCGCTGGCAGCGGCGGCGAAGGATGCAGAACTGGTCGGCGCGCGATCAGGAAAGCGGCGACACGCGCGGCAACTTCCGCATCGGCGTGGCAGCGGTACCGCGCGTCTGATGCACGCGAAGACTGACGTGACCGCAGCGGGCCAGCCGGGACGCGTGCTCGTGATCGGCAGCATCAACACGGATTTCGTCGCGCGGACGCGGCGTCTGCCGCAGGCGGGCGAGACCGTGTTGTCGCATGCATTCGAAACGGTGCCCGGCGGCAAGGGCGCCAATCAGGCGATCGCGGCGGCGCGCATGGGCGCACGCGTGGCGATGATCGGCTGCGCCGGGCGCGACGAGTTCGGTGTGCAGCGTGTCAGGGAACTGGCGGCGGAAGGCATCGCTTGCGCGGGGATCGAGGTGTCGGAGACGCATCCGACCGGCATCGCGATGATCACCGTGTCGGAGACGGGCGAGAACAGCATCGTGGTGGCGTCGGGCAGCAACGCGGCGCTGTCGCCTGCCAGCGTGCTCGCGCAGACCGACCGCTTCCGTGCCTGCGATGTCGTCGTGTGCCAGCTCGAAACGCCGCCCGACACGGTCCATGCGGCGCTGGCGATAGCGCGGCGGCTCGGCAAGATCACCGTGCTCAACCCGGGACCCGCGACGCAGCCGCTGCCCCGACACTGGATGCCGCTCATCGATTACCTGGTGCCGAACGAGAGCGAAGCGTCGATCCTGGCCGACGGCTTGCCGAGCGCAGAGGACGCCGCGCTGGCGCTGCATCGTGCGGGCGCGCGGCATGTCATCGTGACGCTGGGTGCGCGCGGGGTCCATGTGATCGGGGATGCCGTCGAGGGCGCGCATCATCCGGCGCGGCCGGTGCGCGCCGTGGATACGACCGTTGCCGGGGACACCTTCGTGGGCGTGCTGGCCACGCAACTGGCGACAGGTTGCACGCTCGACGACGCGATGGCGCACGCTCAGATCGCCGCGAGCGTGTGCGTTCAACATCATGGTGCACAACCCTCGATCCCCCGACGCGAAGCCTTGCCGATCTTCGATTCAGTGAGGTAGCGGCTTGCGGTGCAGCGCGAGCCTTCGCTCCGGCGTCTATGCAAAGCACAAACGATTGGTTCGCAGCGCGCCTGATCGATGCTTCAATTGCGCCTTTGCGTTCAAGTCCGTCACCACCGAATCATGTCATCCCCGCCCGTTTCGACGACCGCGCGCGCCGGTACCGCGCGCGTCGCTTTTGCCGCCTTCATCGGTACCACCATCGAGTGGTATGACTTCTACATCTACAGCACGGCGTCCGCGCTGATCTTCAGCCACACGTTCTTTCCCCCTGCCACCAATCCGCTTGCCGGCATCCTCGGTTCCTTCGCCGCCTACGGCGTGGGCTTCTTCGCGCGGCCGCTGGGCGCCGTGTTCGCCGGTCATTTCGGCGATCGCATCGGGCGCAAGCGCGTGCTGGTGCTTTCGCTCGTGCTGATGGGCGTCGCCACGGTGCTGACCGGTCTGCTGCCGACCTACGCGAGCGCCGGCCTGCTGGCGACCGCCCTGCTGGTCATCTTGCGCCTGCTGCAAGGCGTCGCGACCGGCGCCGAATGGGGCGGTGCGTCGCTGCTGTCGGTCGAGCACGCGGCGCCGCGCCGGCGCGGGCTGCTCGGCTCGTTCACGCAGGTCGGGTCGGCGACGGGCATGCTGCTCGCGTCCGGGACCTTTCTTGCGGTGCGCTCGACGCTCTCGGTCGAAGCGTTCAACGACTGGGGCTGGCGCATCCCGTTCCTGTTCAGCGTCGTGCTGGTGGCGGTGGGCGCTTTCGTCCGCTCGCGCATCGACGAGCCCGCGCCATTCGTTGCCCTGCAGAGCGAAGGCCGCATCCGCCGCGCGCCGGTTGCCGACGTGCTGCGTTACCACCGGCGCGCGTTGCTCGTCACGATCGGCTTGCGTCTGCTGCAACCGGCCATGTACGCGATCGTCACGACCTACGCCATCAGCTATCTGAATCTCAAGCGCGGCGGCGCGTCATATGCGCTGACTGCGGTGATCGTCGGATCGGCGTTCGCGGTGATCGCGACGCCGCTGTGGGCCGCGCTCACGGATCGCATCGGCCGGCGCGGGCCGGCCATCTGGGCCGTGGTGGGCATCAGCCTGCTGGTCTGGCCGTTCTTCTGGTTTCTCGATCATGGCGATCTGCGCTACCTGCCGCTCGTCTTCGCGATCGAACTCGCCATTTTCGATGCCGCCATCTACGCGCCCGGCGCTGCATGGTTCGCCGAGCAGTTTCCGGTGGAAGTGCGTTATAGCGGCATTTCGCTCGGGTATCAGATCGGCACGTTGCTCTCCGGTGGGCTCACGCCGTTCGTTGCCGCCGCATTGCTGGCCGTGGGCGGCAACACGCCCTGGCTGATCTGTGCTTATATCAGTGCGCTCGGCTTGCTGAGTCTCATCGCAGTGCTGGCCGCCGCCGATCCGGCTGCACGCGGCGCACTGCGCGCTCCGCAGCCGCCCGTCGATCCTGCTGTCGCCAGTCCGGGCTGAGCGCCGTCATAACACGAAAGGGAAGTCATGAGTCACCCACGCTCTCATACGGAAGAAGCACGCATCCTGGCCCGGCTCGAACGCGAGCAAGCCGCGCCCAAGGCGTTTCGCGCGCTGTCGGCGCCGGTCTGGAAGGCCGGCGCGCTGAGCGAGAAGGACAAGCATCTGGTTGCCGTCGCGATTGCGCAGATCACGCGCTGTGCGTTCTGCATCGAACATCACGCCGAGCTGGCCCGTCACGGCGGCGCCAGCGCGGCTGAAGCGGTGGCGATCAGCTATCTGAGCGCCGCGCTCGAATCGCTGGGTGATGCAGCCGTGTCTGTCGATGCGGGCAATCTCGTTGTACAGGATGAGGACGCGGTCGCGGGTTCAGGCATCGCCGAGGCAAGACAACGGTTCGTGCAACAGGTGTTCGATACGGACGCGCTGACGCCGGCGCTGGTCTGGGTTGCTGCGGCCGCTGCCGCGTACGCGCAATCAAACGACGCGCGACGACGGGTCTTTCACGCCCAGGCGCTCGAAGCCGGTGCGCCAGGCGAGGCGCTCGATGAAGCGTATGCGATCGCCGTGGTGCTGCGCGCGGGTGCTGTCTATGCGCACGTGCTGCATGTGGCGGATGCGTTCGCGCACCATGGTTGAAAGCACGGCAGCGGGATGCTGAGTGCGGCGACTACCACTGATTCAAATCAGTGACGTTCCGATGCCTTTTCTCATCCGACGCGCCGGCAGCGTCCGAAGTCGTGTGTGCCTGCGCTTCCTCACGCTCTTGTTCGAGCATCACGCGCGCCTGATGGGTGAGCTTCAGCAGAACGTTCGGCAACATCTCGCGCTCTGAACGCGTGAGGCAGGACAGCAGCCGCGCATTGCGCTCCTCGGCGATCGGAAACACCTTCGACACCAGCGCCCGCCCTTCCGCCGTCAGTGTAATGACGACGCCGCGGCCATCGGTGACATCGGCCTCGCGCGCGAGCAGGCCGCGTTCTTCGAGACCGCGCACGGTGCGGCTCGCGAGCCCGCGATCGAATTGCGCATGCTCCGCAAGCCGGTTCATCGACATGCCGCGCTTGCCGTGCAACAGGGCAATGCAGCGCCATTCGTTCATCGTCAGCCCGAAGTTGCGCTCGTATTCGCTCGATGAACCCTTCGTGTAGATGTTGCTCAACTGACGCAACTGAAACGAGACGAGGTCGCGCAAATCGCGCAACGCGGATGCATCGTGCTCTTCTGCAACGGCTCGTCCCGCAGCCTGCCCCGCTGCTTGTCCCTTCGCCTTACGAACAGTCGCCCCCACGTTCACCTCCACCGGTCAAGATCCGCTTTACATGACATCGTCACGCATTTTAGCAGAAGCGGCAAGCACGTCGGCGGCGTGCACGGCGGGTTCGATGCGTGGCGCGTTGAGGATGAAATCGGCGCAGCGTTCGCCGATCATGATCGCCGTCGCGTTGGTGTTGCCACTGACGAGCGCAGGCATCACCGATGCATCCGCCACCCGCAAACCGCTCACGCCATGTACGCGCAAGTGCGGATCGACGACGGCCAGTTCATCGGTACCCATGCGGCAACTGCCTGCCGGATGGAACACGGTCTTGCACACCGTACGAACATGTTCTTCGATGCGCGCATCGCTGATTTCATCGGCCGCGCCCGGCAACAGCTCTTCCGCGATCACCTCACGCAACGCAGGCGCACGCAGGATCTTGCGGCTGATGCGCACGCCGCGAATCATCGTCTCCATGTCATCCGGGTGACTGAAGAAGCGCGGATCGAGCCTGGCGGGCGCGAGCGGATCCTTCGACACGAGCCGCACCGTGCCGCGTGACTTCGGCCGCACGACACACGGTCCGATGGTGATGCCGTGCCCTTCCAGCGGCTTCCTGTCGACGTCGCCGACGAGCGTGGGCGTCGTATGGATCTGGATGTCGGGACGGCCGCTGCCGCTGGTATCGATGAACGCGCCGCTCTCGATCACGTTTGAACTCAGCAGGCCCGAACGCGTGAGCACGTATTGCAATCCATGCCGCAGCGCGCGATAACCCCGGTCATGCCCCAGCACGCTATGCGGATGACGCGCACGGCCGTAGACCGGCGCGGTCAGATGATCCTGGAAGTTTTCGCCGACGCCGCGCAGATCATGCACGACGGGAATCCCGAATTCACGCAGATGCGCCGCCGGCCCGATGCCCGAATGCATCAGCAACCGGGGCGAAGCGGCGCCGCCCGCGCACACGATCACTTCCTCGCGGCACATCAACTGCTCGGTTTCGCCGTTCGCGTGCCGTACGAGTACGCCCGTTGCGCGCCGTCCTTCGCACAGCACCTTGAGCACGTCCGCGCCGGTGACGAGACGCAAGCGCGCATCGTGCTTCACCATCCTCAGATAGGTTGCCGCGCTGCTGCCGCGACGGCCATCGAACGTGGTCGTCTGAAACAGGCCGGCGCCTTCCTGACGCTCGCCGTTGAAGTCATCGGTGAGCGGCACGCCTGCCTGAACCGCCGCCTCGACGAAGGCGCGCGTGAACGGATGAACGTGACGCGCATCGTTGACCTTGAGCGGGCCGGACGTGCCGTGCAGCGGGCCTTTGAGCCGCGCATTGCCTTCGCTCTTCACGAAGAACGGCAGCACGTCGCGCCAGCCCCAGCCGCGCGCGCCGAGCGCTTCCCAGTCGTCGAAGTCTTCGTGCTGGCCGCGAATGTAGATCATCGCGTTGACCGAACTGCCGCCGCCGAGCGTGCGTCCCTGCGGGATGTACATTTCGCGATCGTTCACGTTGCCTTGCCGCGCAGTCTTGTACATCCACATGCGATTCGTACCGTGCACCTTGAAAAAGGTCGCCGGAATATGGATGAACGGATGATTGTCGGGCGGTCCCGATTCGATCAGCGCCACGCGCTTTCCCGCCTGCACGAGGCGTGCGGTGATCGTGCATCCGGCGGACCCGCCGCCCACGATGACATAGTCGAATGCGTCCATTTGGGGTGTGCTGGTTGAGTGACTGTTTTTTAGCGATCGAACTGCGCAGCGCGGCTCACCGCCAATTCATCGGAACGGATGCGCAGCGCAAGCACGGCGGCACTCAGCGCGCTTGCGCCGATGATCATCAGCCCGAGTGCATAGCTGCCCGTATGCTGTTTGACGTAGCCCATCAGATACGGCGCGCCGAAGCCCGCCAGGCTGCCGATGGTGTTGATCATCGCGATGCCCGCCGCCGCGCCGGTGCCTTTGAGGAACATCGGCGGCAGCGACCAGAACGGCGGCAGCGAAGCGAACGTGCCGCACGCGGCGAGTCCCAGCCCGATCATCTTGAGCGTGACCGTATCCGACTCCGCGGCGATGGCAAAGCCCGCGACCGCCACCAGCAGCGGCAGGATCAGATGCAGCTTGCGTTCGCCTGCGCGGTCCGACTTGCGGCCCCAGACGATCATCGAAATGGCGCCCGCCAGGAACGGCAGCGCGGTGATCAGACCCGTCTGCATCTTGCTGAAGCCGAACTCCGACACGATCAGCGGCAGGAAGAACACGCAGCCGTAACTGCAGGCAATCAGCGCCACATTGATCAGACTCAGCAGCCATACGCGCGGATGCACGAACGCCGCCATGATCTCGCCGCGTCCGTGCGATTCGACATGCTCGACATCGCGTGCAAGACGTGCGATCAGCCACTTGCGTTCGGGTTCATCGAGCCATGTGGCTTGCGCGGGGGTATCGGTGAGAAAGAAGAAGCAGAAGAACGCGAAGAACACGGCAGGCGCTGCTTCGATGACGAACACCCACTGCCAGCCCGACAGGCCGCCCACGCCGTCCATATACAGGATCGATGCCGACACCGGCGCGCCGATCACGATGGACAACGGAATGGCGACGAGAAAATAGCCGAACGCCCGCGCACGATAAGTGGACGGAAACCAGAACGAGATGTAGTAGATCAGCCCCGGAAACAGCCCCGCTTCCGCAATGCCGAGCAGCACGCGCAGTGTGAACAGCGATTTCGCGCCGACCGCGAAGGCCATCGCGCCGGACAAGAGACCCCACGTCAGCATGATCCGCGAGATCCACAGCCGCGCGCCCAGCTTCGACAGGAAGATGTTCGACGGAATCTCGCAGATCACATAGCCGAGAAAGAAAATACCGGCAGCAAAGCCGTAATCCGTCGGCGACAGACCGAGTTCGCGGTTCATCGCGAGTGCGGCGACCGCGAGATTGCTGCGGTCGATATACGAGATCAGATAGCAAATGATCAGGACCGGCATCAAGCGGAACATGACGCGTTTCATGACCTGCTGTTCAAGATCCATTGCTTCGTCTCCGTCAATTTGTTTTGTATTTGAAGGCGCGCTTGCCTTGGACCAGTCGCGCCAGGCAGGTTTCAGATGTCGAGTTGCGAGATGTACTTCAGGTTGAGGTAGGCATCGATGGCTTCCGCGCCGCCTTCCGTGCCGTAGCCGCTGTCCTTCACGCCGCCGAACGGCACTTCCGGAAACGCGATGGCGATCTGGTTGATCGTCAGCATGCCGGTCTCGACTTCAGCCGCAATGCGATGCGCCTGCCGGGCCGACCGCGTATAGGCAAACGCGCACAAGCCGTACGGCAGGCGGTTGGCCTCGGTGATCATGTCGTCGAGCGAATCGAACGCGTTGACGACCGCGATCGGACCGAACGGCTCTTCGCGCATGATGCGGGCGCCTTGCGGCACGTTGGCGAGCACCGTCGGCTCGAAGAAATACCCGCGCTCGCCGATGCGCTTGCCGCCCATGCGCAGTTCGCCGCCACCGGAAACGGCGTCATCGACCAGCCCTTGCAGCGCGCGCACCCGGCGTTCGTTGGCGAGCGGCCCCATCGTCACGCCGTCTTCGAGACCGTCGCCTACGCGGACCTTGTTCATCGCGGTCATCAGCTTGTCGAGGAACGGTTCGAACACGGCGCGCGCCACCATGAAACGCGTCGGCGACGTGCACACCTGACCCGCGTTGCGCAGCTTGAATGCGCCGAGTTGCGCGGCGGCGGTGTCGATATCGGCGTCATCGCAAATGAGCACGGGACCGTGGCCGCCGAGTTCCATCGTCGCTTTCTTCATGTGACGTCCGGCCAGTTCGGCGAGATGCTTGCCGACCGGTGTCGAACCGGTGAACGAGATCTTGCGGATGGCCGGATGCGGCACCAGGTATTCGCTGATCTCCGCCGGCACGCCATACACGAGATTGATGACGCCACGCGGCACGCCTGCATCCGCGAACGCGCGAATCAGCGCGGCCGGTGCGGCGGGCGTTTCTTCCGGCGCTTTCACGATGATCGAGCAGCCCGCCGCCAGCGCCGCCGAGAGCTTGCGCACCACCTGATTGATCGGGAAATTCCACGGCGAGAATGCAGCGACCGGACCGACCGGCTCCTTGATCACCAGCTGATACGAACCCGGAATCCGCGACGGCACCATGCGTCCATACGCGCGGCGTCCTTCATCGGCGAACCAGTCGATCAGATCGGCGGCGGACATCGCTTCACCCTTCGCTTCGGCGAGCGGCTTGCCTTGCTCCAACGTCATGATGCGTGCGATGCCATCGGCACGTTCACGCAGCAGATTCGCCGCGCGGCGCATGATGTTCGCGCGCTCGTAGGCGTTCATGCGCTTCCACGTAGCGAAGCCCGCTTGCGCGGCGGCGACCGCGGCATCGAGGTCCGCGGTTTCCGCATGCGCCACGCGGCCGATCGTTTCCTCGGTCGCCGGATTCACCACGTCGATGGTGCGGCCCGCTGCGCCCGCTTTCCATTCGCCATCGATAAAGAGTTGAACGTCTTCGTACATGAATTTGCTTCTCCTGGATTATTGGGCGTTCGGTGAGACAGCGAACACGGCGCTTGCCGTGGCGACGACGTCATCGTCGGCGTTGCGCGCCTCGGCTTCGCAGAATGCGAGCGTGCGGCCGCTGCGGCGCAGTTGCGCATGCACGGCAATGCGTCCTGATGCAGGCTTCAGGTAGTTCACGGTGAGGCTCGCCGTGCCGAGATTCTGGACGCGCCCGCTGGCGCGCGTGGCGAGTCCCATCGCGGTATCGAGCAGCGCGGCCAGCAGGCCGCCGTGCGCGTTGCCGTGGCGGTTGGTGTGGCGCGGCTGCACAGTGCAGGCGAGCGTGCTCCAGCCGTCGCCGTAATCGACCAGCTCGAATCCTTGCTCGATGCAGAACTCGGATTCGAGCAAGAGCGGCGGAAGCGTCGCGGGCGCGTTCATGCGGCGAGCGCTTTGGCGCGCATGAGCATCGGGTTGAGTCCGGTGCGTGCGACGCGGCTCGCAAGTTGCCGCCCGAGCGCCGTTTCGCAAGCCTCCGACGCTTGCATCATCGCGTCCAGATCGATGCCGGTCACGACGCCCATCGTTTCCAGCACGTTCACGAAATCTTCCGTGCAGACATTGCCGGTCACACCGCCGCCGTACTTCACTTTCGCGGGATGCCCGCCCGTGCCGCCGAACGCGACGTCGAAATGACGCACGCCGGCTTCGAGCGCCGCCAGATAATTGACGATGCCGGTGCCGCGCGTGTCGTGGAAATGCGCGATGGCATGCACGCCCGGAAACGCTTGCAGCATCGCGCGGAACAGGCGCTGGGTGCTGGCCTGCGTCGCCACGCCGATGGTGTCGCCGAGCGTCACGTGATGCACGCCGAGTGCGGCGAAGCGTTCGACATCCGCGAGCACGCTCGCTTCACTGATCTCGCCTTCGAACGGGCAGCCGAACGCAACAGAAATGGTCCCGATGAGGCGGAAGCGGCCCTTCGCGGCGGCGGCCATCGCTTCGATGCGCTTCCACTGATCCGCGCGCGACTGCTTGAGGTTGCGCTGCGAGTGCGCTTCGCTCGCGGATACGAGCAGGCTGATTTCATTGGCGCCGATGCCCGCATCCAGATCCGCCAGCGCGCGTTCGACGGCGCGCAGGTTCGCGCAGGTCGCCTTGTAGAAGACGCCGTCCAGGCGCGGCAGCGTGCACAGGAGCTCGGTGGCATCGGCGAACTGCGGAACGACTGCCGGGTTCGAATACGACGTGGCTTCCACGCGCGCAAAGCCGGCACGCGCGAAGCGGTCGATCAGCGCGGCTTTCTCCGGCGTCGGGATGAATTCGGTCTCGTGCTGAAGCCCGTCGCGGGCGAAGCATTCACACAGAGTCAGGTCGGGCATGGTTGGCGGTGCTTGCGCAAGAGGTTGACTGTCAAGCGAATCAAAACATTGTTGTGATGCAATGTCAACTATATGGCCGAGTATTTCTGACAAGTCCGCAAGTCGTTCAGCGCCTCGCAAAACAGGCCTAAACACTTCTATTTGCAACGTTTATTTGCGATGTGAGTGTCACCGTATGCCAGAAAAAAAGACCTGAACAGACTCAAATAGCGGGTTTACACCGACCCAATTGCGCTCGAATTAGTTGTTTTCATCACGGATATTTGTTTGACTTAATCACGCATCGGCCTTACTCTTTGCACCATCGCTTCGACTCGACTACTCATGACCACCTCTGACAGCCTCCTCATCGAAGACCGCGCCGCCGTGCGCGTCCTGACGATGAATCGCCCCGACAAGCGCAACGCGCTCAACAACGAACTCACGCACGCGCTGCTCGCCGCACTGCAAGCCGCCGAGCGCGATCCCGCGGTGAAGGCCATCGTCCTGACGGGCGCGGGCAAGGCGTTCTGCGCCGGCGCCGATGTCAAGGAATTCGGCGGCTTCGTCCAGTCCGGCAACGACGATGCAGCCAGCGCCGCCCAAGCCGCGCTCGAACGCGCGCATTTGACGACGAATCTGCATCGCGTGTTCTCGCAGATGTCGAAGCCGGTAATTGGCGCGGCGCACGGTCATGCGATGGGCGGCGGCGCCGGTCTCGCGCTCGCCTGCGACATGCTCGTCGCGGGCGAAAGCCTCAAGCTCGGCTATCCCGAGCTGAAACACGGCATCGTGGCCGCCATCGTGATGGCCAATCTCGTGCGCCAGGCCGGACGCAAGACGGCGTTCGAACTGGTATCGCTGGGCGAAGCCGCCGATGCGCAACGCGCGCTTGCGCTGGGCCTCGCCAACCGCGTCGTCGCTGACGAGGACATGCTCGACACCGCCGTGGGCATCGCCGAACGCCTCGCCGCCTTCGATGCCCCCGCCATGGCCGCGACCAAGCGCCTGTTCCATCGCGTCGCGGATTTGCCGCTGCAACAGGCGCTCGATGCATCGCTCGATACAAATCTCATGATGCGCAGCTTCCGCAAGCAACGCGCAAACGACCAATGACCGACGCTCAAGTCAAACCGCTCGCAGGCGTCACGGTCATCGAACTCGCGCGCGTGCTCGCGTGCCCGTTCGCGGACATGATCCTGGCCGAACTGGGCGCGACCGTCATCAAGATCGAGCAGCCGGGAACGGGCGATGAAACCCGCAGTTTCGAGCCGCAAGTGGGCGACGAATCCGCGTATTACTTCGCGTGCAACCGCGGCAAGCAGTCCGTGACGGCCAATCTCAAGACCGAAGCGGGACGGCGCATCGTCCGCGAACTCGCGCAGAACGCCGACATCCTCATCGAGAATTTCCCGGTGGGCACGCTGGCGCGCTACGGTCTCGATCACCAGACGCTGCGCGCGGATAATGAACGCCTCGTCTACGTGTCGTGTACCGGCTTCGGCCAGACCGGTCCGTATGCGAAGCGCAAGGGCTACGACACCGTGTTCCAGGCGATGGGCGGCATCATGAGCCTGACCGGCGAGCGCGGCGGCGGTCCGGTCAAGCCCGGCCTGCCGATCGCGGATCTGACGTCGGGCATGTGGATCGCCATCGGCTTGCTGTCGGCGCTGAATGGCCGCGCGATGACGGGCAAGGGCTGCCACATCGACTTTTCGATGCTCGATGGACAAGTCAGCCTGCTCACGCTCGCGGCGGGCCGCTTCTTCGCGCTGGGCGAAGTGCCGCCGCGTCTTGGCACGGAACATCCGGGCCGCGTGCCCTCCGCGACTTTCGCATGCAGCGACGGCGCGTTCGTGCATATTACGTGCAGCGACCAGCACTGGCTGCCGCTCTGCAAACTGCTGAAGCTCGATGCACTTGCCGGCGATCCCTTGCTGTCGACCAACGCGGGGCGCGTGGAGCATCGCGAACGCGTGATGGCGGCGCTCACGCAAGCCATTGCGGGCTGGACACGTCAGGCCTTGTGCGATGCGTGCGACGCCGAAGGCGTGCCCGCCGGTCCCATCAAGGACGTCGCGGAAGTGCTCTCCGACCCGCACGTGAAGGCGCGCGGCATGGTGAGCGAGTTCGAGCATCCCACCATCGGCACCTTCGGCGCATTGCCGCTGCCCTTCAAGTTCGATGGCTTCGCCGATCCCGAAGTGGTCCGCCCGCCTTTGCTCGGCGAACATACGGAACAGGTCCTGCGCGAACGGCTCGGCTACGACGCACAGCACATTGCAGCGCTGCGCCGCGACGGCGCCATCTGAGCGTGGCGCGCGCGGTACGGAATCAAGCATCAAGGGGAAACCATGACAGATGACCAAACGCTGATCGTCGAGCGCCTGGACGGCGTGGCCGAGATCATTCTCAACCGGCCGGAGCAGCGCAACGCGCTCAACGCACTGATGTGCGACGAATTGCGCGCCGCCGCGGTGCGCCTGCGCGCCGACGACTCGATCCGCTGCGTGATCGTGCGCGCCAACGGCCCGGTGTTCTGCGCGGGCGCGGACCTGAAGGAACGCAAGGGCATGAATATCGACGATGTGCGCGCCCGCCGCCTCAAGGCCTTCGCCGCTTACGATGCGCTCGAGAAGATCGGCAAGCCGTGCATTGCGCTGGTCGAAGGGCCGGCGGTCGGCTCGGGCGGCGAGATTGCGATGGCATGCGATTTCATCGTCGGAACGGAGAAGACGAGCTTTCGCACGCCGGAAGCGCTGTGGGGCACCGTCGGCGCGACGCAGCGTCTGCCGCGCGTGATCGGCAAGCGGCTCGCGAAGGACATGGCCTATACGGGCCGCACCCTGAGCGCCGACGAAGCGCTGCACGCCGGTCTCGTGTCGCGTATCGTGCCCGCCGGCGAAGCGGTGAAGCTTGTCCGCCAGATGGCCCGCGATATCGCCGATGCCCCGCCGCTCGCGATGCAGCTGACGCGCGATTGCATCGACCGTGGCGTGGAGACCGACCCGGCGGGCGCGCTTGCCATCGAGATTCTCGCTATCGACACGGTGCTGCAAAACTCCGACTGGAAGCAGTCGATCTCGGGCTTCGGCCAGCGCAACGATGCCGACGACAAACATGACAGCAGCGGAGCGCGCCATGCATGACGATTACCTGGCCTATGCCGAACGCTTCGGCCTGACACAACCGGTCACGCTGCCCGCGATCCTCGCCGCGCGCGCCGCCGCGACACCGGATGCCGAAGCGCTCGTCATCGACGGTGAGCGTATTGCTTACGGCGCCCTGGCGGAACGCGTGCAAAGCGCCGCCGCGCGAATGATCGCAGCGGGCGTGCAGCATGGCGAGCACGTCGGCATTCTGATGGGCAATTCCATAGACTGGGTCGTGCTGTTCTATGCGGCGGCGTCCATCGGCGCGGTGACGGTTCCGGTCAATACGCGCTTCAAGCTCGACGAGCTGAACTACTGTCTGAAACAGGGCGACGTGCGCGTGCTGTTCTACGTCGATACGTTCCTCAACATCGACTACTCACAGCTGCTGCGCGACGTCGAACCGGCCTTCGATGCACACCTGCCCGGCGACGTGCTGCCGCTGTTGCGCCGCGCCGTGCTGGTCGGCAAGACGGAACGCGCTTTGCCCGCCGGCGTCGAACGTTTCGAAGCGCTGGCCGACACGCCGGAGACGCGCGCCGAAGCCACCAGGCGCGCGAACGAAGTCTCGCCCGAAGACACGCTGCTGATCCAGTACACGTCCGGCACGACCTCGTTCCCGAAGGGCGTGCTGCTCCGGCATCGCAACATGCTGATGAACGCGGCAGCCTCGGCGCAGCGCATCGGCGTGCAGCCGGACGACCGCTATTTCAGCGTGCGCCCGTTCTTTCACGTGGCGGGCACGACGATGTCGCTGCTCGTATCGCTGGTATCGGGCGCGTGCCTGCTGTCGGTGCCGTCGTTCGACGTGCCGAAGGTGCTCGACATCCTCGATGAAGAACGCTGCACGCTCACCTCGGGCAACGACACCATCTTTCTGATGATGATGAGCCACCCCGAATTCCGGCGCGAACGCATCCACTTGCGCGGCGGCTGGGCGGCGGCGGGTCCCGAGATCATGCAGAAGATTCACGACGTCATGGGCGTGAAGCACATGGTCGGCGCATACGGGCAATCGGAAGCGTCGCCGAACGTGGTCCTCAACGACTGGCGCGATCCGCTCGAGACTCGCGTCGCGGGCTGGGCGTCGCCGCATGCGGGCATCGAGATTCGCACGGTATCGACGGAAACGGGTGAAGTGCAGCCCGCCAACGCGCCCGGCGAAATCCAGGTGCGCGGCTGGAGCGTGATGAAGGGCTACTACAACAAGCCGCAGGAAACCGCGAAGGCGTTCAGCGAAGACGGCTGGCTGCGCACCGGCGATCTCGGCGTGATCGATGCCGATGGCCGCATGCGCATGCTCGGCCGCCTGAAGGACGTGTTCCGCGTCGGCGGCGAGAATGTCGCGCCTGCCGAAGTGGAAGAGACGCTGTTCGGCCATCCCGCCGTGCAGCTCGCGCAAGTGGTCGGCGTACCCGATGCGCGTCTCGGCGAAGTGGCCGCCGCATTCGTCGTGTTGCGGGCGGATGCCGAGGCATCGAGTGAAGAGTTGATCGCGTGGTGCAAGGCGCGCTGCGCGAACTTCAAGGTGCCGCGCTATCTGCGGGTGGTGCAGTCGTTCGACGACATCGGCATGACGGGAAGTTCGAAGGTGCAAAAAAACAAACTGCGCGACTACGCGATCCGTGAGTTCAAGCTCGCGTGATTGCAAGGCGGACGGCTGCGGCCGTCCGCGTGTCGACGCAAGCTGAAGAAGCCATCCACCAAGGAAGAGACAATGACGACGTACGCATCCGGCGCCGTCGGGCTTGCACGCCCGGAAGAAGCCGTCAGCGAAGCGACGTATCGCAAGATCAGCCGGCGCATTTTGCCGCTGCTGTTCGTGTGCTACATCATCAATTACATCGACCGCGTGAATATCGGCATCGCGCAGATTCAGTTCAAGGCCGACCTGCAGTTCAGCGATCTGGTGTACGGCATCGGCGCGGGACTGTTCTTCGTCGGCTTTCTGCTGTTCGAGGTGCCGAGCAATCTGCTGCTCGCGAAGATGGGCGCGCGCCGCACGCTTTTGCGCATCATGGTGCTGTGGGGCGCCGTCTCCGCCGCGACGATGTTGGTGCGCACGCCGTGGGAGTTCTACATCGCGCGCATGTTGCTGGGCGTAGCCGAAGCGGGCTTCTTTCCCGGCATCATCCTGTACCTGAGCTACTGGTTTCCGGCGGAGCGGCGCGCGCGCGTGACGGCCTTGTCGTTCATCGCCATTCCCGTTGCAACGATGATCGGCGCGCCGCTGTCCGGCTGGATCATGCGCAGCTTCCACCAGTTCCATGGCCTCGCGGGCTGGCAGTGGATGTTCCTGCTCGAAGGCTTGCCTGCGATTCTGCTCGGCGTCGTCGTGTATTTCCGGCTGGAAGACAAGCCTGAATCCGCTGCATGGCTGACGGCTGAAGAGAAGGCAAGCCTGGTCAGCGCGCTGTCCGCCGAACGTCGGGTGCGCGCCACGCATGGACACGGCGGCATGCTCGCCGCCCTGAGCGACTGGCGCGTGTATATCGCGGGGCTGGTGTCGTTCTGCGCCTATGTGCTCGCCAGCACGATCGCCTTCTTCGCGCCGATGGTGATCCAGGCCACCGGCGTGCGCGATGCGCTGCACGTCGGCCTGCTCGCCGCCATTCCGGCGATCGCCGGCATCGTGACGATGGTCATCGTCAGCCGCCATTCCGACCGCGTCCGCGAACGCCGCTGGCACGCCGCCGTGCCGCTGATGTGCGCGGCCGCCAGCCTCATCGCCCTGCCCTTCGCACGCGGCGACCTGATGTTCTCCGTGCTGCTGCTCGCCATCGCGACATCGGGCCATCTGTCGAGCCTGTCCGTGTTCTGGACCATTCCATCGACCTATCTCGGCTCGACGAGCGCGGCGGCGGGGATCGCGCTGGTGAGCAGTATCGGATCGCTGGGCGGGCTGGTCGGCCCGAGCATGATCGGCTATGTGAAGTCGGTGTCGGGCAGTCTCACGCTCGGCATCCAGTTCGCCGGCTGCCTGATTCTTGTGGGCGGCGTCACCTTGCTGATCGGCATTCCGGCGCGCCTGCTGACGACCCGGAACTGAGTTTTTAGAACAGGAATTTGGAGGATCGCACGATGACACCGACCCGACTCACCCGCATGCTGAACATTCGCTATCCGATCATCCAGGCCGGCATGAGCTGGGCGTCGTCGAATGCGGCGCTGCCTGCCGCCGTCAGCAACGCGGGCGGCCTCGGCGTGATCGCGGCGGGACCGATGTATCTCGATGCCTTTCGCCAGGCCGTGCGCGAGGTCAAGGCCGCCACCCACGGCGCGACGTTCGGCGTGAACCTGCCGCTGTATCGCCCCGAAGCGGCGCTGTTTCTCGATGTCATCGAGGAAGAGCGCGTGCCGGTGGTGTTCGCCTCGCAGGGCGGACCGAAAGCGCATCTGGAGCGCTTCAGGCGCGTCGGCACGCGCTGGATTCATGTCGTCTCGACGATGGAACATGCGCGCAAGGCCGCCTCCGCAGGCGTCGATGCGCTGGTCGTCGTCGGCGCGGAAGCAGGCGGTCATCCGCCCGCAAACGGCGTCAGCACGCTGATCGCGGTGCGGCGCGCGGCACAGGAGTTCAGCGTGCCGATCGTCGCGGGCGGCGGCGTGGCGGACGGCTACGGCATCGCGGCGCTGCTCGCGCTCGGCGCGGATGCGGTACAGCTCGGCACGCGCTTCATCGCCACGCGGGAAGCCGGCGTGCATGAGAACTACAAGCGCGCCGTGCTGGAAACCGAAATCGATCAGACCGCGCTGGTGGGCGTGCGTCAGCTGCCGGTGCGCATGACGAAGAACCAGTTCGCCGCCGATGTCCTGCACGCCGACACCCACGAACCCGACGATGCCGCCTACGACACGCTCTTCAAAAGCAGCACGCTCAAACAAGCCGCGCTCGATGGCGATATCGAACGCGGCAAGGTGGAGCTAGGCCAGTCGGCGGGTCTGATCCACGATCTGCCGGGCGCGGCGGAAGTCGTGGCCCGACTCGTCGATGAGTATCGCGATGCGGTGGGACGGCTCATCGGCTGAATGAATGCAGCGGTATCCGCACGGATGCCGCTTCATGCAACCACTATTTCGCCACCCTAATCAAAATAAACCGGAGACTTGCAAGATGAAGAACGCATGCGCTGCAGCCGCTCTGCTCGCTTTCACCTGCGCCGCACACGCGCAAAGCAGCGTCACGCTGTACGGCCTGATCGATACCGCGATCTCGTGGCAGAACAACCAGGTCGGCGCGACGGCCGCGAACGGTCGCGCGCTGTCCAGCGGCAGTTCCGT
Source organism: Caballeronia sp. LZ032 (assembly GCF_031451315.1). Taxonomy (NCBI): domain Bacteria; kingdom Pseudomonadati; phylum Pseudomonadota; class Betaproteobacteria; order Burkholderiales; family Burkholderiaceae; genus Caballeronia; species Caballeronia sp. LZ032. Next base: position 767,606 of record NZ_JARUXP010000002.1, on the reverse strand, counting down.
GGCGCTCGGACCGGGCTTCTTCAACGGCTCGCGTTGGGGCTTGTTCGGCACGGAAGACCTGGGCGGCGGACTGTCCGCGATTTTCCGCATCGAGGCGGGCTTCAATCCGGGGACGGGGGTCTCGCTGCAAGGCAACCGCGAGTTCGGACGGCAGGCGTATGTCGGCATCAAGAGCAGCTATGGTCAATTGACGTTGGGCCGTCAATACAGCGTACCGTTCGAAACGCTGCTGCCATACGATGTCATCGGCTGGGCCAATTCCGCCGCCAGCGACGTGTGGGTTCAGTTGCTGGCCGGCTCGCGCATGGACAACACGGCGAAGTACACGCTCACCCTCGATCAGTGGAAGATCAACGCGGCCTACTCGTTCGGCGGCCAGGCGGGCAGCGTGTCGCACGGGTCCACGTATGCAGCCGGGCTCAACTATACGGGCAACGTGTTCTCCGCAGGCCTGACTGCGCAGCAGGCGAAGGATCTCGTCGGCAACAAGCAGTCGAATCTCGGCGCGGGCGCGTTCGTCGTGACGGGACCGGTGACGTGGCAGGCCTACTACCTCTACACGCGCCGCGACGGCGGCTTCACGCCGACCAGCGGTCAGGACTTCTCGCCCACTTACGGCACGTATTCGCAGCTCTACACGAATCCGGGCAATACGAACATCGGCGTGAGCAGTCAGGCGCGCACGGACAACGTGTTCCAGTTCGGTGCGACGTGGCAGGCGACGTCGTCGGTGCAAGTCAAGGCGGCCGCCATTTACGACCTCGGCCGCCATGTCAACGCGAACGGCGAAGGCGGCAACAAGCTATCGACGTTCCTGACCGGCGACTACTTCCTGTCGAAGCGGACCGACGTGTATCTGGCCGGCGCATACAGCAAGGTCAGCGGCACGTTCAATGGCCCGTTCGCGGGCAATGACGACAGTGCGTCGGTCACGCTGGGGCTGCGGCATCGGTTCTGATCGGGATACCGACACGATGCTGCGTGCGGGCAGAGGCTCCATGCTCGTGACTGCCGGCTAGTGCCGGCAGCGCCAGAACTTCTGTGCCGCTGCCTCGCTCCGAAGATCAACGGTCATTCGAATGACTGTACGCGGGCTTCGACCCCGGACAAGGCCATGCAACCGGTTTGTCCGGCCGAACGAAATCATCGAGCTTCCCGCCGGTGATTCTCTGCCGGTACTCCTCGGTATGCAGCATCGAATGCGGGAAGATCGGCGGGGGCTGGCTCACGGCATCGAGGTGCGCGACGTCCTCGGCGGAAAGTGCGATGTCGGCGGCGGCAAGATTCATGCGCAATTGTTCGACGCTTCGTGGTCCGATGATCGGCAGCACGCCTTTCGCCATCACCCAGGCAGTGGCGATCTCATCCGGGCTCACGCCGCGCGCTTGTTCGGTCGCATATGAGGCGGAAGGGTCCGTTGGATGACTCGCTACGGATGTTGGGCTACAGCAACCGGACGGCGCGCAGGTTCTTTGTGCGGCAATAGATCAATGATGCTTTCGTTCGTCGCATCGTGTGCGTGTCGTACGCACGGTTGTCGAGTCCGATCGACGCGACCCAACGATGAACAATACGCGCGTACTGACGCGTCGACACATGGGCTGACGCGTGCAACCGACGTGGAAAAAAACAGTCGGCTGGCCTCAATCCTCGGAGTGAAATCCAACCCGAAACACCTTGACGGGATCGAACACTGACTGCTCATGAACGATGGCTTCACAGCCGGTCGCAGCCATTCGATTTGAGACTGCTGAATTTATTGTTGAAGAACCAGGGCACTACCCAATGCGGCTGTATCGCTTCGATCGCGACCTGAATTGGGCTAGCTCTTTCTCAGTGAGCAGGTATTCTCGGCAATCAAGCAGGCGAGCAAAAGCGAGGTCCAGGAAGGCTCGTACTCGCTTGGGTTGAGCAGCCCGGCTTCCGTAGTACACGTGCAAACCGATATGCGCGCTCATATGCCGCAAGAGAACTGGCTTCAGTCGGCCAGCCCGGATGTGGGCCGCTGCCGAGAAGCTCGCGAGCTGACCGATGACCTGCCCCGCAAGCACGGCTTGTAATTCGAGCTCCGAATCGTTCGTCGCGAATGCGGGGGACAATTGCCGGTGTTCGAGCTTACCGTCCACGGTCAAATACCAGGGCGCCACCTTGCCAGTGACCGGATGCCGGAACACACTGCAGCGATGTGCCGCCAGATCATCGAGTATCGATGGCGCGCCGTACGCTTTCAGGTAGGCGGGCGCCGCGCACACGATCATCTGGATCGGGAAGAGTTGCCGACCGATCACACCCTCGCTGGGCGACGCACCGATCCTGAAGCCGACATCTACGCGGTCCAGCACCCAGTTGCCGATACCGTCATCGAGCTGGACGTCCGGCTCGATGCCAGGGTACTCCCGGCAGAACTCGTCGAGCAGAGGCATGAGGATGGCGGCGAACGACGATTTCGGCCCGACGATCCGCAACGGCCCCGCGATCTCATCCTTGGACTCCCGCGCCAAGGCCAGAGCCCTGTCCAGTGCCGCCAGGGCGGGCTGTGTATTTTCCAGGAAGCGTTGGCCCTCCTCGGTTAAGGCGAGGCTGCGCGTCGTCCGATGCAACAGGCGCACTCCTAGATGCTCTTCCAACTGCGCAATGGCCTGACTGGCAGCCTGGGGGGTGACACCCTGGGCCAGAGCGGCCTTGCGGATGCTGCCGAGTTCGACGGCTCTGGCGAACGTCGCGATGGCCTTGAAATCATTCGTGGGCATGGTCGATTCTTTTCCTGAAGTACGACAGAAGCGTCGCACACTTACTCAGTATCAATCTGGGGTTGATACTGGTGCAAGGGATAATCGACTAGTCGCTTGAAACTGCGGCGCCTAAAGTAACGAACATCGGGCCACGGCCCTCGTCGTCTACTGTAAGGAGCGCATCTTGGACAAGCGACAACTCGGCCATTCGGGACTCGAAGTTTCGGCGATTGGCCTGGGGTGCATGGGATTGAGTCACGGCTATGGGCCGGCCACGGATCGAACCAAAGCCGTTGAGCTGATTCGTGCGGCCTTTGACCGAGGCGTGACCTTCTTTGATACCGCCGAGGTCTACGGGCCGTATCTTAACGAGGAGGTTGTCGGAGAGGCGCTGGCGCCCGTACGAGACCAGGTTGTCATCGCCACCAAATTCGGCTTCACCTTTGGTGACGACGGCAAGCAGCAGATTCTCAACAGCCGCCCGGATCATATCCGGTGGGCGGTCGATGGCATGCTTAAGCGCCTGAAGACGGACGTGATCGACTTGCTGTATCAGCACCGAGTTGACCCGGACGTGCCCATCGAGGATGTCGCCGGCACCGTCAAGGAACTCATCCAGGCGGGCAAGGTGAAACACTTCGGCCTGTCGGAAGCCGGCGAGCAGACCATCCGCCGGGCGCATGCCGTGCAGCCCCTGACCGCTCTCCAGAGCGAATATTCGATGTGGTGGCGCGAGCCCGAAGAAAGAATTCTGCCCACGCTGGAGGAACTCGGCATCGGTTTTGTGCCGTTCAGCCCGCTTGGCAAGGGCTTCCTTACGGGCGCCATCGATAAGAGCGCGACGTTCGGCAAGGACGACTTCCGTAGCATCGTCCCTCGTTTCACTCGTCAGGCGCTTGAAGCTAACCAGGCACTGGTCGACGCTCTCAGCGGGATCGCCAAGGGCAAGGGCGCGACGCCGGCTCAGGTCGCGCTCGCATGGCTGCTTGTCCAAAGGCCCTGGATCGTGCCGATTCCGGGCACGACGAAGTTGCATCGTCTGGACGAGAATCTGGGCGCAGCATTGGTCGAACTGACTGAGCCTGACCTCCAGCACATTGCCCAGGCGCTCGCGAACGTCGAAATACATGGCGATCGCTACCCGGCCTCCTTGAAGGCTCGCGTTGGTCGCTGACACAAGGCAACATGATGTCTTCCAACGAGCGTAAGCGCCGGGTGCTTATGGCCGCGGTCGCAGCCTTGCCTTGGAACGCCGCAGTGGCTATAGGCAGCGGCAGCAACACAGTTCGCAAGACGAGGTCGCGAGTTCTCGTCGCCTACTTTTCGCGTTCCGGCAATACGCGGGTTGTAGCCGGGCTGTTGCAGCGAGCGTTCGAGGCGGACGTGTTCGAGATGCGACCGGCCGACCCGTATCCCGAGGAGTATCTCGCAACCGTCGAACAGGCCCGACAGGAGCGGGACAGTGGCTTCGCGCCGGCGCTGGCGGCTCGTCTCACGGACATCGGCACGTACGACACCGTCTACCTTGGCTTTCCGATCTGGGGAGAGACGGCGCCACCGGTGGTTCGTTCGTTTTTGGCGACCCACGATCTCACGGGCAAAACGCTCACGCCTTTCGTAACACATGGTGGATACGGCCTCGGCAACGGCCTGTCCGTGCTCGCCAGCCTCGCGCCGTTGGCGAAGATGCGTAGCCCGTTCGTGATGGAGGCGGACCAGGAGCGCAAAACGCTGAATCTCGTCAACGAGTGGCTCGACAAGACAGGCTTGACCAGGGAACCCGGCGCGTCCTGAGCAGACCTCATGCCGCCGTCGACTTTCAACTGCAAGGAACGAACATGCAAGACGTGACACTCAGCAACGGAATCAAGATGCCGATCCTCGGCTACGGTGTCTTCCAGATCGCCGACGAGACGGAATGCGAACGCTGCGTCGTGGACGCGGTGCAGGCAGGCTATCGTCTCATCGACACCGCTGCGTCCTATAAGAACGAGGAGGCGACCGGGCGTGGCCTCAAGCGTTGCGGGGTCCCCCGCGACCAGCTTTTCGTCACCAGCAAGCTGTGGGTCGAGGATGCTGGCTATGAACGTGCTCAGGCGGCCATCGACAAGTCGCTGAAGCGTCTGGGTCTGGACTACCTCGATCTGTTCCTGATTCACCAGCCGTTCTCGGACGTTCACGGCGCGTGGCGAGCGATGGAGGAGGCGCATCGCGCCGGCAAGCTTCGTGCGATCGGCCTGAGCAACTTCCAGCCGGATCGTCTCATGGACATCAAGTGTTTCAACGAGGTGACGCCAGCCGTTAACCAGATCGAAGTCAATCCCTTCCATCAGCAAGTTGAAAGCGTCGATTTCATGCGCGGGCTCGGCGTTCAGCCAGAGGCCTGGGCCCCCTTCGCCGAAGGACGAAACAACCTGTTCGAGAACGAGCAACTAGTGGCGATTGCGCAGGGCCACGGCAAGACCGTGGGGCAAGTGGTACTGCGATGGCTGGTTCAGCGCGGCATTGTCGCCCTCGCGAAGTCTGTGCGGAAGGAACGGATGCTGGAAAACCTGGCTGTCTTCGACTTCGAGCTGTCCGAGGGAGACATGCAGGCAGTCGCAACGCTGGAGACTGGTAAGAGCAGCTTCTTCTCCCATCGCGACCCGGCGATCGTGAAATGGATGAGCGAGCGAAAACTTGGCCTCTGACATGGCGGTCTGGCTAGTCGCCGAGGGAGACCCGGGCACCCCATAACCTGAAAGAGCGCAATCATGACCAAAGCATCTCAGACCATCGTCCGTAACGGCACGAAGCCGTCAATCAAGGGCCCTTAAAGCTGGTTTACCGGCTCGGTCCGTATCGATAGCCTCTTCCAGGCTGAGGAACCGGCGCGTCTCGGCGGCGGCATCGTGACGTTTGAACCCGGTGCACGCACCAACTGGCATACGCACCCGCTCGGGCAAACACTCCTCGTTCTCAATGGCGTCGGCTGGACTCAATGTGAAGGCGGCCTCCGAACGGAAATCCGCGCCGGTGACATCGTCTCGTGCTCGTGCGGCAAGCGGCACTGGCACGGAGCGGCTGCGACCACCGCCATGTCGCATCTTGCTCTAACCGAATTGCTCGACGGCAAGAATGTCGAATGGATGGAGCCGGTGACCGACGAGCAATATCATGCAGGGCCGCTCGTCACTGAATAACCGTGCTCCCGGTCTCGGCATATATTCTTAGGCGAGACCGCAAATCGGTTAAGCGGCCACTGTACATGGCCCCCTTGTAACGGCGATGCAGCCCTACGGCTCAAGCGGTGAGGAACACCTTCAAAGTCGCGGAGAGGGTTGCCCCTGAACGTCGGGTTCTTTTCTGAAACCGGTCGCTCAGATTTCAGTTGCGTCCGGCCGTTCATGGCCGCCTGCTGCCTGCTGCGCCCGGCTACGCCGACCCTGATTCCTATAACGTCGCCGCCCTTCCGACCAAGAGAAGGCGCCGTATGGAATGGGAAGCTAACCCGGCCACTTTGCCTTAACGCAACGTGCAGTCGAAATGAGAAGGACTTCCCTGTTCGTCTGCACATCATTTGCTTTCTGCCTAGCCAGGTTTGCAGTCTTTTGCGACCGCCTTGCGACTAAGCCATTCCACCGAAGCCTCATCTTCGGTTGAGCAATCACCGATCGCCATTCCCCTGATCTCTGTGCCTTGCTGACGAGCGGCCAGGGCGAACCGCGCTGCGCACGTCCACCGGAAACCAGCACCCCTCCCCCTGATGTCCATATTCCAATTAATTATTTGCAATTTGCATTATTGACGCCCCAGAATGTGAAAACCACATCCTCCTCGCGACCATACACCGCATGGACCTACGCCAGCTCGAAGCCTTCGCCGCAGTCGTCACCACCGGCAGCATCACCGCCGCTGGTCGCCTGCTGAACCGCTCGCAGCCTGCCATCACCCGTCTGATCCAGGTTCTGGAGGCCGACGTACGCTACGCGCTGTTCACCCGCAACGGCCCCCGCGTCACGCCAACCGAACAAGGCATCCAGTTCTACGATGAAGTCGAATCCATCCTTGCAAGCCTGCAAGGAATCCAGAAACGCTCTGACGAAATCGCGCGTGGCGACAGCCGTCCCTTGCGGATTGCCGCGACCTCGGCACTTGCCGCGGGCCTCGTGCCGCTCGGGCTCGCCCACGTCCAGACCGCCAACGCCACGCGCAACATCCAGTTACGCAGCGTGACCCCGGAGCAGGTGGTGCACGCCGTGCTCACCGGTGCTGCCGATATCGGCGTGGCCAGCCTGCCGCTCGAACATCGCGGCGTGCTCGTGCACTGGATCGGCCAATCCGCGTGCGTCGCGGCGCTGCGCGACGACGATCCCCTCGCGCTACACGACCGCCTGCCCCTTTCGGCCTGCGAGGGTCGCCCCATCGTCACGATGCAGAATCCGTATCGCCTGCGCCGCCGTCTCGACCACGCGTTCGCGCAAGCGTCAGTCAAACCCACGGAATTGATCGAAACGAATTCGTCGCTGAACGCGCTGACCGCCGTGCGCGCAGGCCTCGGCATCTCCGTTCTCGAACCGGTCACCGCCTATGGCACACCGCTGACCGGCATCGCGATCCGTCCGATCGACGCCGACATTCCGTATTTCTTCGGCGTGATCTCACGCGACGCAGTCCCGCTGCCGCCCGTAGCCGCACACCTCGTCGACGCGCTCGCCGATGCCGCCCGCACCCTGCTCCCGGATTTCACTCTGCGCGCGGGCACCGAACACGCCCAGGTCCTGCAGTCGCTCTATGGCGACCTGCCCGCCATGAAGGAAAACTTGCTGTGATGAACCCGAGCACTCCATCTACCGCGGGTCTCGCGGCGCTCGAAACCCGCTTGCGCCAGGATCTCGCCTGGCTCGAATTGCCCGCGAAACGCTGGATCCCTGAGCGGACCGTCGACGGCCACGCGCTCGTCAACGTCGCCATCATCGGCGGCGGCATGGCCGGGCTCGCGGTGTCGGCGGCACTGGGCCATCTCGGCATCGATGCCGTCATCTACGATCAATCGCCGCGCGGCTTCGAAGGCCCGTGGGCGACCACGGCACGCATGGAAACCCTCCGCTCGCCGAAGCAACTCACCGGTCCCGCGCTCGGCCTGCCGTCGCTCACCTTCCGCGCGTGGTTCGAAGCGCAGTTCGGCACGCAGGCCTGGGACGCGCTCGACAAGATCCCGCGCCTGCAATGGATGGACTATCTGCGCTGGTATCGCGATGTGCTGGACATCGACGTGCGCAATGAACACCGCATCACCGCCATCACGCCGCGCGAGGACGGTTGCGTGGCGCTCTCCATCACGAATGCCGCGGGCAACGAGACGGTCTTCGCGCGCCATGTCATCCTCGCGATGGGCCGCGACGGACTGGGCGGCCCCGCCGTGCCCGCGTTCGTGCGCGACCTGCCGCGCCGCTTCTACGCCCATTCGTCCGATGCGCTGGACTACGGCACGCTGCGCGGCAAGCGCGTGGGCGTCATCGGTGCGGGCGCATCGGCGATGGACAGCGCGGCGACCGCGCTCGAAGCGGGCGCAGCGTCCGTCGATCTGCTGATTCGCCGGACGGACATTCCCCGCATCAACAAAGGCAAGGGCGCAGGCAATCCGGGCCTCACGCACGGTCATGTCGTGTTGCCCGACGACTGGAAGTGGCGCATCCGCCATTACATCAACGTGCAGCAGGTGCCGCCGCCACGCGGCAGCACACTGCGCGTATCAGGTCACGCCAACGCGCGCTTCAATCTCGGTACGCCGATCACCGATGTCGAAGTGACCGGGAACGCGTTGCAGGTCCATACGCCGAAAGGCGACTTTGCGCTCGACTTCCTCCTGTTAGGCACGGGCTTTCGCATCGACTGGACGGCCCGTCCCGAGTTCGCGCCGTTCGCGCGTCATGTCCGCGTCTGGAAAGACCGCTACGCGCCGCCCGCCGGTGACGATGACATCGAGCTTGCTGATTCGCCGGATCTCGGACCTGTCTTCGAATTCCAGGAAAAGACCGCGGGCGAATGCCCCGGCCTGGAACGCATCCATTGCTTCTGTGCGCCTGCGACGCTCTCGCACGGCGCGCTCTCAGGCGACATCCCGGCCGTGAGCGACGGAGCCAAGCGGCTTGCCCAAGGGCTCGCGGCGACGTTCTATCGGGAGGATGTCGAATTGCATTACGCCAACATGGAGACGTTCGCGGAGCCCGAAATTGACGGGACCGAGTGGACGCCCGCGCCACCGCCGCCGGCACTCGCCGACCAGGCTTTCGGGAGTTGAACATGACACATGACATTGATCAGGACGTGATCGATAGCGTCGCTGGCCTCGCGCCCGACTCAGGCACTTACGCGCTGCGGCACCAGCGGGCGAAGGTCGTGGACGCGACTCAGGGCAGCTACGACGCGCTGTTCGATCCCGCGCTCGAAGGCCTCACGCTTGTCGAACGATTGCTCGTCGCGCTCTACGCAAGCCGTCTCACGCCCTCCCCGGCGCTTGTCGCCCATTACCGCGCCGAACTGACCGCGCACGATATCGATCAAGCGACGCTCAGCGCCGTGGAAAGCGGCACGCCTGACGATCTGACCGAGCCGCGCCTGCGTGCAATCCTCGCGTTCACGCGCACGTTGATCGAGAACCCGGTCGCCGGCGACGAGGCCGCCCTGCAGACGCTGCCCGCTGCCGGACTCACGACGCCCGCTGTCGTCGCGCTTGCGCAATTGATTGCCTTCCTCTCGTATCAGACGCGCCTCGTCGCGGGTCTGCAAGCCTTTGCACAACTGGAGCGCGCAGCATGACCGACTTCATCCGTTCGAACGGCTTCACGAACGAGTCACTGGGATGGCGCGCATGGCTCGACGTCGTGAACCTCGACCAGGCGACCGGGGAACAGATCGCCGTGCTCGAAGAGAGCCACCCCAAGGCAAAGGAGTCGGATTACTACCGCTTTCTGGTGCATCAGCCGGAGATCCTGCGGCAGCGCTCCGCGGCGTTCAACGCGATCATGTACGCACCCGGCGGCCTGCCTCGCGCGGAACGGGAACTGTCGACCACCGTGGTATCGCGGATCAATGGCTGTGTGTATTGCGCGTCGGTCCATGCGCAGCGTTTCGAACAGCTCGCCAAGCGCAACGACGTCATCCGCCAGGTTTTCGACGATCCCCACAGCGCCGGCACGACGAGCCGCGAACAAGCGATTGCGCGCTTCTCGGCCGCGTTGACCGAGCATCCGGACAACATCGAAGCCAGCCATCTGCGCGCGTTGCGCGAGGCCGGTCTCTCTGATGCCGAGATTCTCGATCTCATCCATTCGATCGCCATCTTCGCGTGGGCCAACCGGCTGATGCTGAATCTCGGCGAGCCTGTGTTTCCCGGGCAGACGCCGGCTGCATGATCCGACGAATTCGGACTCTCCTTCCAACCTTGTCCCGAGATAGCCGATGGATACTCAACCTGGCCTGAAGCCCGTCATCGTGGCTGCGGTGCTGGCCAATGCGATGGAGTGGTTCGACTTCACCATCTTCGCCGCGATGACGCCGCTCATCAGCAAGCTGTTCTTTCCCGCCGCACCTGCCGATTCGGGCGCGAGCCTGAATGCCATCCTCCTGACGACCGCCCTGTTCGGCGCGGGCTTCTTCATGCGGCCGGTGGGCGGCGTGCTGCTCGGTCTCTATGGCGACAAATACGGCCGCAAGTCGGCCATGACGCTCGGCATGAGCATCATGGCGCTGGCCGCGGCCATCATGACCTTCGCACCGACCTACGCCACGGCGGGCGTCGCCGCACCGCTGCTGATGCTCGCGGCCCGGCTGCTGCAAGGCTTCTCGATTGGCGGCGAGTTCGGCACCTCGACGGCCTTCCTGATCGAACTCGCGCCGCCCAGGCGCTCCGGCTTCTATGGATCGTGGCAGATGAGCGGCCAACTCATGTCGACGATGCTGGGCGCCGCGCTCGGCGTGCTGGTCACCCAGGTGTTCACGCCCGAGCAGCAGATTGCGGGCGGCTGGCGCCTTCCCTTTGCCGTCGGCCTGCTCATTGCGCCACTGACGGTTTATCTGCGCCGTCACGCCAGCGAAACCTACGCGCGCATCCACGCAACGCCGCACGCGCGCCCGGCAGACGCAAGCGCCGTCAAGCGCGGACTGTCGGACTATCTGATCGGCATGGGCATGGTGGTCGCGAGCACGGTCACGTTCTACGTCACCTTCGGCTATACCGTCACCTATGCGAAACAGGTGCTCAAGCTGCCCGTGTCGGAGAGCTTCATGGTGCAGATGATCGCGGCCATCGTCATGCTGATCGTCACGCCGATTGCCGGCGCGCTGTCCGATCGTCACGACCGCAAAACCCTGCTGGTCGGCTCGCTGGCCGCCTACCTCGTCGCCATCTATCCGCTCTATGCCTGGGTCGTGGCCGCGCCATCCGTCTCACGGCTTCTGGTCGCGCAGATCGTGATCGGCGTGATCAGTGCCACCTTCCTCGGCGTCTATTGCACGACGCTCGCGGAAATGTTCCCCAGGCGTTCGCGCGCGACGTCGCTCGCCGTGGTCAACAACGTGGTCGTTTTAATCTTTGGCGGCTTTGCGCAGACCTTCGTCACGTGGCTCATCGCGCTTACGGGTTCGCCGCTGGCGCCCGTGCTGTACGTGATGATCGGCATTGCGTTGAGTCTCATCGCCGTGCTGGCCCTCAAGCCGGGCCACTTCGCGCAAGGCCGGGCCAGCGCTGCGCAAACCACGGGATAGCCGCAAGCGGGTCAAGCGGCGTACGGCCCGTGCTTACGCCGCCTTGACCGCCGCTTCGTCCCGCGCGGCTCGCTCCAGATGCCGCAGCAGCAGGTTCACCATCACGACCACGGTCAGGCCGATCGCGACGAAGAACAGGGCCAGCGGCGCAAGTATCTGCACTGACACGAAGCCGGCCAGTCCCATCATGACGGACGAAACCAGCAGCAGTGCGCAACCGAGAATCGCGCTCGTCAAACCGGCGATATGCGGAAACAGCGAGTTGCCCTTCGCCATGAAGGTCGGATACATGGCCCCTGCACAAAAGCCCATCACGAGCACGGGCAAGGCAAGCGACCACACCGTGAGTCCCGCGGTGAGCGAGAAGAGCAGCATCGCGACCGCGGCGCCTGCCATGATTCGCGAGCCCAGGCGCAAGCGCGTTTCGGCGCTCGGAAAGCGCGGTCCATGCAAACGGTTCGAGAGGCCGCCGAGAAAATACATCATGCCGATGGCCAGCGCGAGATAGCCGAAATAGGTCGGCGGCCTGTGCAGCGTGTTCTGCACCATGAACGGCCCGACGATATTGAACACCAGCAGAATGCTGTAGCACAGGCCTTGCGCCAGAAAACAGCTTTGAAACACGGGGCTTGCCAGGACCTTCCCGGCATTGCTGATCAGCGTGCGCGGCGCCAGATGCACAGGCTTGCGCAACGTCTCCTGGTATCGCCAGACGAACCCCCACATCACGATCGAATAGATCAGCAGGAACACCAGGCAGGCTTTCCAGCCCAGCCATTCCTGCAGGTGCGCGCCGATGACCGGCGCGACGATCGGCGCGAACCCCCAGGCAATCGACATGTAGGTGAACGCGTGCAGCAAGCGCTGGCCACTGAACGAATCGGTGATGATCGCCTTGGCAAGCAGATTGGTGGCCGCGATGCCGAAGCCCTGCAGGACGCGCGCGAGGATGAAGGTTTCGAGGCTGTTCGCCGTGAGCGAGAGCAGACAGCCGAGGGTATAGACCACCAGCCCGAAAGCGAGCACGCGCTTGCGGCCATAGGCATCGGCGACGGGACCGAGCACGAGCTGGCCGATGGCGTAGGCGGCCATGTAGCCGGACACGCTCGACTGAATGGCTTGCGCCGACACGCTGAAATAGCGCGCCATCGCGGGCAGCGCGGGCACATAAATGTCGATGGCGAGTTGTCCGGCGGACGCGAACAGGCACACGAGCAACAGCAGAAAGCGCGGCGAATTCTGCCTGGAAGAAGCTTCAGTCATGGGTGGGCGGGGACGAGGAACAGGCGGCCGCGCGCGGACAACCCGCAGCGGCTGGCGCTGCGTATTGTGCCTGCTATCGTTGGCGTCGTCCCAATACCCCTGCTTCAGCCGATGTCGGCCACCGGCATCGAACGCGCCCGTTCCGGTTCATGCAAACGCAACGGCCCCGCGCGTCAGGCCGCTTTTTCCTTCCTCGCCAGCTTCCTGCCCTCTTCAACCCACCCCTCACCCTTCAGCTTCTTCTTCGTCTCCCGCAGCACGCCCGCCAGCTCGGACGCCTTGGTCGCATCGAGCAGCACGAAGTCCCGCAGCGCCGCCGTGGCGTCGATCTCGAAGCAACGCCTGCCGCTCGTCGTCGTTCTGGCGTCGCCCGCCTCGATCCCGGCGATCTCCTCTGCCAGCGGATGAAGCTGTCGCTTGAGCAAGGCGCGAAGGCGCGCGTCAACCATCACGCGGTCCATGCTCCAGGAGGCCCGGTTCGACAGCGCGTTTTCGCCGGCAAGCACGCTATCGGCGACGACCTGAAGACCCATTGCCCTGAGCCTCGCGAGATCCGCGCGCAGGCTTTCCGTGTTCACGCGAGCGGTGCCGCGTTCGAGCCGCAGTTCAAGGCGGTTCGCGTCGACGCCGCTCTCGCGCAGCGCCAATGTCAGCGTCTCGGTGAAGTCGCTCGTCAGAAGCTGCTTGGGGTAGACGGGCACGCAGACCGTCACTTCGGGCAGCCGCGTGGCAAGCTTGCAGGCCTCGCGCAAGACCCATTCTCCGAGCGGCACGACAAGCCCGCTCTGCTCGGCCACGCGCAGATAACTTTCCGTGCCGAGCCGGCCGAGCGTCGGATGATTCCACCAAGGCTGGACCTCGACGGCGATCGCGTTCGTCGACGAGACGCGCACGCTGCAGGCGAGATCGAATTCACGCGCCTTGATCGCGATCAGCATGTCATGCGCGAGATGCCGTTCGGTCTCGGCCGAGGTTTCCGCATCTTCGGCGTAGAACGTGTAGGTGCCGCGCTGCTTGCCCTTGGACCGGTACAGCGCAACGTCGGCGAAGCGGAACAACTCGTCTTCTTCGAGCGTATCCTGCGGCGTCAGCGCGATACCGATCGACAGGCCCACCTCCAGCCACCGGTCGCCATGAGCGATGGGCTGGGACACCGCCTCGATCAGGCGTTCCGCGAGTTCGACGACCTGCGGCCGCGCCAGGTTCGAGGCAGCAACAACGAACTCGTCGCCACCGATCCGCGCAACCAGCTGCCCTTCCCTCATCTCGCCCGTCAGGCGCGCGGCGACAGTGCGCAACACGAGATCGCCCACATCATGGCCGAACGTGTCGTTGATCGGCTTGAAGTGATCGAGGTCGAGATAGAACAGCGCGAGTTCGCTGTCGGTCGCCCTGAGCACCTGGCGCATGAACATGCGCAGGCCGAGCCGGTTCGGCAGGCCCGTCGCCGGGTCGTGCTGGACTTCCTTCTGGGCCCGCGAGAGATCGGCGGCGAGGGACACGTCGGCGGTGATGTCGGCGGCGATCTTGACGATCTTGAAGGGCTTGCCGTTCAGGTCGTAGATCGGGTTATAGGATGCCTGGATCCAGACCTCGGCCCCGTTCGCCGCGATGCGCTTGAATTTGGAAGACAGGAACGTGCCCGCGCGCAGCTCGGTCCAGAAGCGTGCGTAATCGGCATGTGAAGCGGTTTCCTTGTCGACGAACATGCGATGGTGCCGGCCCACCACGTCCCGAAGCGTGTAGCCCATCAGCGTCAGGAAGTTGTCGTTCGCTTCGAGCACGTTGCCGTCCATGTCGAACGAGACCACGCTCTGCGACTTGTTGATCGCGGCGATCTGGCCTTCGTAGTCGCCTTGCCGCAGCTTCTGCTGGGTCACGTCGACGGCGTTCTTGACGACCTTGAAGGTCCGCCCGTTCATGTCGAGGATCGGATTGTAGGAAGCCTGCAGCCAGATCTCGCGGCCATCGCGGCCGAGGCGCTTGAATTCGCCCGCCTGGTACTGACCCGCGGCGAGCGCCTGCCAGAACTTCCCATAGCTTTCGCTGTCCCGCTCCTCCGCCGAAACAAACATCGAATGATGCCGGCCGATAACCTGCGACAGGCGGTAACCCGCCAGGTCGAGAAAGTTGTCGTTGGCGTCGAGGATCGTGCCGTCGACATTGAAGGCGACCACGCTCTGCGACTTGTGGATCGCGGCGATCTGACCTTGATGGTCCGCCTGGCGAAGCTTCTCGCGCGTGACCACCGTTGCGTACTTGACGATCTTGAAGGGCCGGCCGTCCTGATCGAGCACCGGGCTATAGATGGCCTGCAGCCAGATCTCGCGCTTGTCGCGGCCAATCCGCCGGAACTCGCCGCTGCGATGACGGCCGGCGGCCAGATCGCTCCGGAAAATCTCGTAGTCGAGACTGTGCGCGTAGGCCGGATCGACGAACATGCGGTGATGGCGGCCTTCGAGTTCCTCCATCGTGTAGCCCACCGCTTCGAGGAAGTTGCGGTTGGCATCCAGAATGGTGCCGTCGGGCGCAAAGGTCACGATGCACTGCGACTTGTCGATTGCCGCAATCTGGCCTTCGAAATCGGCGTTCTGCTGTTTTTCCGAGGTGACGTCGACCGCATACTTGACGATCTTGAACGGACGACCTTCGAGGTCGAGGATGGGATTGTAGGTCGCACGCAGCCAGACGGCGCGGCCGTCCTTGCTGAAGCGCCGATATTCGCCGGAAGCGTGCAAGCCTTCTCGCAAGCGTTCCCAGAACGCGGCATACGACGGGTCGCTGGCCTCGTCGGCGGCGACGAACATGCGGTGATGCTGACCGACGACTTCATCGAGACCATAGCCGGTCGCGTCGAGAAACTTCTCGTTGGCGTGAAGGATCGTGCCGTCCATCGCGAAGTGGATCACGGCCTGCGAGGTATTGATGGCGGCGATCTGGCCGGCGTCGTCCACGGCCGACATCATGCGGGCGGTCACGTCGCGCACCAGCATCACGATTTCGCCGACCGTGCCGTCCGCGGCCGCGAACGGGATGCAGGAAACCTCGGTCCAGAACGACGAGCCGTCGCGCTTCAGCTGCTGCATTTCGCCGAAGAACGCTTCGGCGGTTTCAAGGACCGTATCGATCTCGTCCCGCACGGCTGCGCCCGCTGCGAGCGGCCGGAAGATGCTGCGATTGCGTCCGACGAGCTCCCATCCCTGGTAGTCGAAGAGTTCCAGGAAGCGCTCGTTCACGCGAAGGATGCTGCCGTCGGGCGCAAAAGCGATCCGCCCCACGGTTCGTTCCATGGCTTCCGCATCGGCGGGCGTGAAGGAAGACTTGATCGAATTGTGAAGCATCATCACCCCGCCAATATGAGTTGCGGCGACATGTGCTGATGACGGGTTGCAACGGCGTTGGCTTATGCTCGAACACGATGATCGCTCAACCCCTTCGCTCAGCACGAACTTTCCGCTTATCGGCACTGAATGGGAAAAGTTGAGCGTAATGACATGAACCAAACGACCCAAGGCAGGAACTACTTCCTCGCAAACCTTTGCGATGCTTCCGGCGTAACCGGCGTGAAGAAGTTGATGAGATTGCCGTCGGGGTCACGGAAGAGCAGGGAGCGGTTGCCCCATGGTTGCGTGACGGGCGCCTGCTCGATGCGAGCGCCCATTGCCTGCAGCTTCTCGTAGTCGGCGTCGGCGTCCTCCACGCGGAATTCAATGATGACCGAGCGATTGCTCGCCGCCGTCGCAGCGCCGGCAAAGAACTGCTGCATCGTCCGGGTGGTGCCGATCGCCAGCGTGCAGGACGGCGACTGGAGTTCTGCAAACTCGTCGGCCAGCCATGTTGCGGTCAGGCCGAGCTGCTCATAGAAACGGACGAGCCCGGCGATGTCGTCGGTGATAATGCGGGTTGAAACGAAGTCCATGTTTTCCTCCGTGATGGGATCGCACCAGAATGGTGTGCGACGTCACGGCCATCCTACAAAGGTGCTGTTGCCACCGTGTTGTCAGCAGCGAACGCATGCGCCGATCCGACCGCCTCTTCCAGCTCATCCAGATCCTGCGACGCGCACGGCGTCCCGTCATCGCGCGTAGTCTCGCCGAGGAACTCGAGGTGTCGACCCGCACGGTCTACCGGGACATCGCGGACCTGATGGCGCAGCGCGTGCCGATTCGTGGCGAGGCCGGGACAGGGTATGTACTCGATCGTCAATACGACATGCCGCCTTTGATGCTGACCGCCGAGGAACTGGAGGCGGCCGTGCTCGGCGCACAATGGGTGGCGCAGCGTAGCGACGCCGTGCTCTCGCGGGCAGCGAACGACCTCATCGCGAAGATCGCGGCCGCGGTGCCCGACCATCTCCGGCCCTTCATCGCAGACCCGACGATCGGCGCGGTGGCGCCGCTCACGGTCTCCGCCGACACGCTCGACATGAGCCGCTTGCGCGAGTCGATCCGCGACGGCCGCAAGCTGCGGATCCGCTATCGCGACGAAGCAGAACGCATGAGCGAGCGGACGATCTGGCCGCTAATCATCGGCTATGCGGATGCCGCGCGTCTGCTGGCTGCCTGGTGCGAGTTGCGGCAGGCCTTCCGACACTTCAGGTCCGACCGGATCGTGAGCATCCACTTCCTCGATGAACGGCACGGCGAACGCAGGCTGATGCTGGTCGCGCGCTGGAAGCGGTATATGAAGGAATCGCGTGGCGTGGATCTGTCTCCTTAGACAACCGCGCGTCATGATTGACGGGCCCGCCCCCGCCCGCGTAAACACCTACCCGCTTCTATTGACGCCCAACATACGCGTCAGTATGATTTCCCTCACGACATACTCATGAGTATGTATTTGAAGATGCCACTTCGCCCGCCAGCCGGGCTTCCTCGTTGTCTGATGTTCAAGGAGAGCTTCCGCCGTCATGGATCGCATGCCCACAATGTCGCTCTCCGGCAGCGAGCCGCGTGCGCCGCTCCCCGCCCTCATCCAGATCGACGGTCTGCAGAAGCATTACCGCACCCGCAGCGGCGATTCGGTGCAAGCCCTCGGTCCCATCGACCTGACCATCGACCGGGGTGAATTCATTACCGTCGTCGGGCCCTCGGGATGCGGCAAGTCCACGCTTCTCAAGATGCTGGCCGGTCTCATCCCGCGTACTTCCGGCACCATTCGCGTCAATGGACAGGCCATCGACGGTCCGCAGCGCGATATCGGCGTCGTGTTCCAGAGTCCGGTCCTGTTGCCGTGGAAGACCACCTTCGACAACGTCATGCTGCCCGCCACGGTGCTCAAGCTCGATCGCGAGGCGACCGGCGCGCGTGCCAGGCAATTGCTCGACATGGTCGGTCTGGCCGATTTCGCAAACCGCTATCCGAACGAGCTGTCGGGCGGCATGCAGCAGCGCGTTGCGATCGCCCGCGCGTTGGTGCACGACCCGGCCGTGCTGCTGATGGACGAGCCCTTCGGCGCGCTCGACGCCATGACGCGCGAAACCATGAACGTCGAAATCCGGCGCATCTGGCGCGAGTCCGGCAAGACGGTGCTGTTCGTCACGCACTCGATTCCCGAAGCGGTGTTTCTCGGCAGCCGCGTGCTGGTGCTGTCGAGCCGTCCGGGCTGCATCGCTGAAATCGTCGATGTCGAGCTGCCCGCGCAACGCGATCTCGATGTCATGACCACCGAACGCTTCGGCTCGTACACGCGCCGCATCCGTCAACACTTCCAGGCCAAGGGATTCATAGAATGAGCGCCGAACTCGCGATTCCGCATTCGCCGCCGACGCCGCGCCGTCAGGCATTCGCCATGTTGAAGCAACATCCGGAATGGATCTGCGTGCCGGCGCTGTTCGTGCTGGTCGTCGCCGTGTGGGAAATCGGCTTCATGCTGGCAGCGGTGCCCATCTACATTGCGCCGGCGCCTTCCGACATCTTTCACGCGCTCGTCAACGGCCTCTCGTCCGGACTCTTCATCAGCAACGGCCTGACCACGCTCGCTGAAGCGCTGCTCGGCTTCCTGCTGGCGACCATTCTCGGCATCATGCTCGGCGCGGTGATCGCGCAATCGCGCTTCGTCGAGAAGACGCTCTACCCCTATCTGATTGCCATCCAGACCACGCCGAAGGTGGCGATCGCGCCGCTCTTCATCATCTGGTTCGGCTTCGGCATGACGTCGAAGGTCATCATGGCGGCGGTCGTCGCGTTCTTTCCGATCCTGGTCAACGTGATCGTCGGGCTGCGTTCCACCGATATCTCCCGCATCGAACTGATGCGTTCCCTGCAGGCGAGCCGCTGGCAGATCTTCACGATGGTGCGCCTGCCGAGCGCCGCGCCGATGATCTTCGCCGGCCTGCACATCGCGGTCATCTTCAGCGTGCTGGGTGCGATCGTCGGGGAATTCGTCGGCTCGCGCAAAGGGCTGGGCAATCTCATCATGCAGCTGAACAACAACCTCGACACCGCCGGCGTGTTCGCTGCGCTCGTCGTGCTGTCCGGGATGGGCATCGTGCTGCATCTGCTGATGCACATGCTGCAGAAGAAGCTGTTGTTCTGGTCCGAGCAGCAGCAGATCGCGCAGGTCTGATCGCACCCGGTCCAACGTCACATCACACGGATTCCATCATGACGTTCACGTTGAAACCTCTTGCGTCGGCGATCGGCGCGGAAGTGGTCGGGCTCGATCTGCGCACAGCGATCGACGACGACACCATCGCCGCGTTACGCGACGCCTGGCATCGTCATACGATCCTGCTGTTTCGCGGCCAGTCGCTCGATCATGCGCAGCATGTTGCGTTCAGCCGCCGCTTCGGCGCGCTCGACGATCACGCTTCCATTCCGCGCTTCCGGCATCCGGAGCATCCGGAAATCCTGCTGGTGACCAATCACGAAGCGGGCGGCAAGCGGCTTGCGGTGGGCCGGCAATGGCACTCCGATCTGTCGACCACCACGCGTCCCGCCAAGGGTTCGCTGCTGTATTGCTCGGTGCTGCCGCCGGTCGGCGGCGACACCATGTTCTGCAACATGGTGCGGGCGTGGGAGACGCTTTCGCCTGGCCTTCAGTCGATGCTCGACGGCCGCTGGGCGCTGCATGACATGACCATCGCGCGCGAGACGCGGGCGAACCGCACGCCGGAAGATCTCGCCGACATTCGCCGGCGCAACCCGCCCGTGTTTCAGCCGGTCGCGCGCGTGCACGACGAAGCAGGTCACAAGGCGCTCTACGTGAGCGAGATGACGACGGTTTCCTTCGAGGACATGACGCGCGCCGAAAGCCGGCCATTGCTCGAGTACCTGTATCAGCACAGCGTGCAGCCGGAGAATGTCTATCGGCACCGCTGGCAGGTCGGCGATCTGATGATGTGGGACAACCGCAGCGCCATGCATATCGCACTCTCCGACTACGACCAGACGCAGCCGCGCATGATGTATCGCACCACGCTGCTCGGCAATCCGAGCGGACGCGTCGCCGAAGAAGCGGCGCTCGCGCTCGCCGCCTGAAGCATGCCTGCACACGCGCCGCTGGATCCGGCGCAACTGCTGAACTGGCCGATCGACGCCCTCTCGCAGCGCTACACCGCCCGTGACGTCATGTTCTACGCGCTGTCACTGGGCATCGGCCAGGCGCCGCTGGACCCGGCACAACTCGCTTACGTGTATGAAGAAGGCCTCGCTGTATTGCCGGCCTTCGCCACCGTCCTCGCCGATCCGGGCCCCTGGCTCGGCGATCCGCGTCTCGGGCTCGACTGGCCCGGCATGCTGCATGGTGCGCAGCGCATCGAGCTTCATCGTCCGCTGGCAACCGCTGCACATGTGCGCAGCGAAAGCCGTGTGGTGACCGTGGAGGATCTCGGCCGCGAGCGCGGTGCGCGCGTCGTGACGAGACGCAAGCTGTTCGATGCCGACGATGGCGCGCCCATCGCCACGCTCGACATGACTTCGATCCTGCGCACCCATGGAGGATTCGACTCCACTCCTCGCGTGCGTGAGGCAGCGCAACGCGACGAGCGTAAAGCCGCAAGCCGTCATGCATTCGATTACACCGTGCCGCCGCAAACCGCGCTTCTGTTTCGCCTGAACGGCGACATGAACGGCCTGCATGCCGATCCCGCCATCGCCCGCGCGGCAGGATTCGCGCAACCCATCCTGCATGGCATGGCGAGCTTCGGCATCGCGGGCTACATGCTGTTGCGCGCGCTCGAACGGCACGCCGTCGAACTCCGCGAAATGGAAGCGCGTTTCAGCGCGCCCGTGTTTCCAGGGGACACGCTGCGCATCGAAGCATCCAGCCGTACCTGCGTTGAAGGCGATCACCTCTCTTTCGACGTGTTTGCCCTCGAACGCAACGTGAAGGTCATGACGCGCGGGGCCGCGCGCTTCGGCCCCGCCTGACGCCCGAGTCTCAGTATCGGCCGCCGGAGACGTGCAGGAGATCGCCGCTTACATAGCTCGCGCGTTCGGACAGCAGGAATGCCACCGCATCCGCGACATCGGACGGGTTGCCCATGCGCGGCACCGGCGTGGTCTTCTCGGCGGCTTCGCGCACCTTGTCGTAGTGAGGCAGATCGCGCACCGCCTGCGTGTCGATGATGCCCGGCGCGATCGCATTCACGGTCACGCCAAAGCGCCCGTTCTCCAGCGACATCGCCCGCGTGAAGCCGATCAGTCCCGCCTTGGCCGCCGAGTAGTTCGCCTGCCCCGGATTGCCCAGATGCGCACGCGACGAGATATTGACGATGCGTCCCCACCGCTGGCCTTCCGCCGTCATGTGCGGCAACACGGCGCGCGTACACAGGAAGGCGCCCTTCAGGATGACATCGACAACGCTGTCCCAGTCGCCGACGCCCATCTTCGTGATGCGCATGTCGCGGGTGAATCCCGCATTGTTCACGAGCAGGTGCACGCTGCCCCATGTGTCCGCCACCGCCTCGACCATGTCGTTGACCGATGCTTCGTCGGTGACATCGACGGCATACGCGCGCGCCTCCACGCCCATCGTCTGAAGCTTGTCCGCTTGTGCCCGCGCGCCGGCTCCATCGCGATCGACCACCGCGACGCGCGCGCCTTCCATCGCCAGACGCTCGCCGATTGCCGCGCCGATGCCGCGCGCCCCTCCGGTGACGATCGCCACCTTGTCCCTGAGTCCGAGATCCATTCCGCCGTTTCCCTGTTTTTATGAAGTCATGACGCCGCGGCACGCCGGGCGAGTTCCTTGCCGATGATGATCTGCTGAATCTGCGTCGTGCCTTCGTAGATGCGGAACAGCCGCACGTCGCGGTAGAAGCGCTCCACGGCGCTGTCGCGCATGTAGCCCGCGCCGCCGTGAATCTGCACGGCGCGATCCGCGATGCGGCCGACCATCTCCGAGCAGAACAGCTTGCAGCACGACGCTTCGAGCGAGACACGCTCGCCCGCGTCATACCGGCGGGCGACGTCGCGCAGCATGCATTCGGCAGCGTAGAGATCGGTCTGGCTGTCGGCGAGCATGGCCTGGATCAGCTGGAAGCTGGCGAGCGGCTCGCCGAACTGCGTCCGTCCGACCGCATACTGCGTGGCCTCGTGAAGAATGCGCCGCGCCTGGCCGACACACACCGAGGCAACATTGATGCGGCCGCGATCGAGCGACTTCATGGCCGTCACGAATCCCCGGCCAGGTTCGCCGCCGATGATCGCGCTCCGCGGCACCCGCACGTTTTCGAAGTACACGTCCGCCGACCAGGCGCCCGCCTGACCCATCTTCTTGTCCTTCGGGCCAACGGTCACGCCCGGCGTATCCGCCGGCACGAGGAACGCGGTGACGTGCGCGTTCTTCGGCAGCCGTTCCGGATGCGTGCGGGCCATGACGAGAAACAGCCCCGCAACCGGCGCATTGGTGATGTAGCGCTTGCTGCCGTCGATGACCCAGCTGTCGCCGTCGAGCACCGCGCGCGTGCGCAGCGCCGCGCTGTCCGAGCCCGAATCGGGTTCGGTGAGGCAGAAGCTCGTGATGACTTCGCCGCTCGCGATCTTCGGCAGCCAGTGATCCTTCTGCGCCTCGGTTCCGTCCATCAGGATGCCTTGCGAGCCGAGCCCGAGATTGATGCCCACCGCCGAGCGGAAGGCCGCCGAGGCCCACGTCAGCTCGATGATGATCTCGATCTCTTCCGCGCAGACGAGCCCGAGGCCGCCGTACGCTTCGGGCGTCGAGAGTCCGAACAGACCCATCTGGCGAAAGTTGTCGAGGATGCCGGGCGGAATGCGGTCTTCTTCAGCGACCTGCTGCTCCAGCGGCACCAGCTTCTCGCGCACGTAACGGCGCACGGAGTCTTTCAGTTGTTCGAGGGTTTCGCGGTCGAGCATCGTCAGGCTCCGGCCAGGCCGACAATCGCGACCGCACTGACGTTCTGGTTCGGCATGCCGCCGAGGTTGTGCGACAGCGCGAACACCGGCGGCTTGCGCACCTGCCGCTTGCCGGCGCGGCCCAGCAATTGCAGATAGTTCTCGTAGATCATGCGCAGTCCCGATGCGCCGATCGGATGCCCGAAGCACTTCAGCCCGCCGTCGATCTGGCATGGATTGGCGCCGTCCGCGTCGAAGCGGCCGTCGAGCACGTCGCGCCAGCCTTCGCCGGGCTCGCTCACGTGCAGATCTTCCATCGTCACGAGTTCGGTGACGGAGAAGCAGTCGTGGACTTCCATCAGGCTCAGTTGCTCGCGCGGCTTCGTGATACCCGCTTCGTCGTAGGCGCGTTGCGCGGCAATACGTGTGGTATGGAAATAGCTGCCGTCCCAGCCCGCGCCCTGCAGTTCCCAGCCGTTCGATACCGCGAGTTGCAGCGCCTTCACCGTCACGAGCTCGCCGCCCTTGCCGAGCGCGCGGGCGATCTCCGGCGTCGTGACGATCGCGCAGGCCGCGCCATCCGACACGCCGCAGCAGTCGTACAGGCCGAGCGGCTCGGCGACCATCGGCGCGTTCAGCACGGTGTCCATGTCCACGGCACGGCGCAGATGCGCCTTCGGATTGTTGACGCCGTTCGCATGGCTCTTGACCGAGACGTGCGCCATGGCGCGTTTGAGATCGTCACGCGAGACGCCATGCCGCGCGCGATAGGCGCCGGCAAGCTGGGCGAAGTTGCCGGGCGCCGATCCCACCACGCCGATCATGTCGAACGTGGTGCCGCGCGTGCGCACCGGCAGGCCGCCGTAGCCCGTGTCCTTCAGCTTCTCGACCCCAAGCGCGAGCGCGATGTCGGCCGCGCCCGAAGCGACCGCATAGACCGCGCCGCGAAAGGCCTCGGTGCCCGACGCACAGTAGTTCTCCACTTTCGTGACCGCAATGTCGTGCAGCCGCAGCGCCATGGCGAGCGGAATGCCCGACGGCCCGATGTTCATCGCGTCGAAGCCCACCGACAGCCACGCCGCGTCGATCTGCGCGGTCTCGACGCCCGCATCGGCGAGCGCCTCCGTGTAGGCCTCGACCATGAGATCGTTGGCATCGTCGTTCCAGCGCTCGCCGAAGCGCGCGCAGCCCATGCCGAGTATTGCTACCTTGTCCCGAATGCCTTTGGGCATGTTGATTCGCTCCTTGTCAGGCGGGCATCGCCTTCCAGAAATATTTGACGAAGCCGCGCCGCTCATCGACGGACTTGATTCGAAAGCTCATGCGCATGGCCCGGCCGACTTCAATCTGATCCGCATCGGCGTCCGTGAACTCCGCCAGCATGCGGCCGCCGCCGTCAAACTCGACCATGCCGTAGCAGCCCGGTGGATCCGGCGTGAAGGCCAGCCGGTCCGCCGTGAAGGTCAGCACGCGCGCGGTGCGTTCGGCGAGCGGATAAGGTTCGAGCGTCGCGCTGCGCGCATCGTGCGATCCCACGGCGATGCCGGTCGGCGGGTACTGCACCGCGCCGCTTTCCGGATCGCGCCCGCCGACCAGGCCGAGCACCGCCGACCGGTTGCGATACAGCGCGGTGAGCGGCTGCTTCTGCTCGAACTCGGCGCGCATGCCGGTATCCAGCCCGATGCCGCCCGTGAAGAACAGATACTTGAGGTAGTTCGCTTCGGGCTTGCCGCGCGCGAGCCAGCCCGACACGCCGCGCTTCGTCGCGTTCGTCTGGGCGGCGATGGCGGGCGTGGTCTCGAAGATCAGCACGTCCGCGCCCTGGCCGAAGCCGAGCAGCACGATCCGCTCACCCGGCTGCGCGCGTTCGAGCGCATGCGCCAGCAGCACGAGCGGCTGCGCGCAGCCGGCATGACCGAGCGTGGCGCCGAGCGTGTCCACGATGGCGCTCGCCGGCACGCCGCAGGTCCGCGCCAGCGCTTCGGCGACGCCACGCACCGGAATCGGCACGATCAGCCGATGCACGTCCTCGCCGGCCAGGCCGAACTTCGCGAGCGCCTGCGTCAGCGCGTCGCCGGCAATGCGGCCGTAGCCTTCATCGCGGACCCAGCGCGCTTCCCAGCCGTAGTCGAAACTGGCGTCGCTGCCGCGGAAATGATCGACGAAATCGACCGAGACCGAATGGCTGCCGATGAAGCGCGCAATCGCTTCGCCGCGACCCAGCACGAACGCGGCGGCGGCATCGCCGTTGATCAGTTCCGCCTCCGAGGCAGGCTTCGCGGCCGCGCGCTCGGATGCGATGCAGAGCGTGTGCGCGGCATCGGCCGAGGCTACCCCGCGCAATGCCTGGATCAGCGCGCCCGTGCCCGCTTTCTGGCTGCCGGTGATGTCCTGGGTGAACACGTCGTCGGCGAGATTGAGTGCTTCCTTCACGATGCCGGCATTCTGACGGTCCGCGAACGGCAGACTCGTCGAGGCGAGCATCAACGTGCCGATTTCCCCGCGCGCCGCTTCGGCGGCGGCGTCGCGCGCGGCTTCCACCGCGAGCGTGAGCGCGTCTTCGTCCCAGTTCGCCATCGCCCGCTCGCCTTTGCCATGCGCCTTCAATGCCGGCGCGAACCACGCGTGCGCCGCGCTCACCGACGCGCGTTGCAGGCGCAGACGCGGAACATACGCGCCGCAAGCCAAGATTCCAATCATTGCTGTATCCGTCAGGTTGAAGGCTTCAATGCCATTGAAAGCGGCCATTGCCGAGGACGACCGCATCGCGTTCCGCGACGCGCGCGACGAACGACGCCTCGCCCGCGCCAGTGACCCAGATGTCGGTGACGATCGTCTCGCCCGGATAGACCGGCTTCGAGAAGCGGCAGTCCATGCGCGAGAAGCGGACGGCGTCGCCGTCGCACAAGGCGTCGGTCAGCGCGCGCGCCGCCACGCCGTAGGTGCACAGGCCGTGCAGGATGGGCCGCGCAAAGCCCGCCGATTCGGCGATATGCGGATCGATATGCAGCGGATTGCGATCGCCGCTCAGCCGGTACAGCAACGCCTGATCGTCCCGGGTGGCAAGCGCGACCGACTTGTCCGGCGCGCGTTCCGGCAGCGCGTGCGGCGTTGGCGCCGCATCGTCATGCGGGCCCGCCGAGCCGCGTCCGCCGTCGCCACGCAGAAAAGTGGCGCGACGTTCGGTCGCGAGCAACCGGCCGCTCTCGCTCGCATACAGGTCGCGCCGCGAGTACAGCAGCGCGCCCTTGTCGGCGCCCTTGTCGACGATGCGCTCGACCCTCAGCACGCTTCGGATGCTGCCTTCGCAAGGCAAGGGCGCGAACACTTCCAGCGACTGCTCCGCGTGCAGCACCTTGCGCCAGTTCACGCCGTATTGCGGTTCCTTCAACCAGAAGCCGGGCCAGGCGAGCACCACTGCCATCGTCGGGCAGACCTGCAGCCGGTCTTCGTAGACGTATCGCAAGGTGGAAGCCGAGGTCGCCGCATCGCTGCCGACACCGATGCCCAGCGCATACAGCATCACATCGCGCACATCATGCGTCGCGACGGTCTCGCGCGGCGGCGCTGCCACGAGGCGCGCGGGTTCGAACGCGGCGTTCATGCCGGATCCCACGCGAACACATCCGATGAGCGCTGCAAGGGCTGCAAGGTCGGGCGGAACGCGGGCAGCAGATCCGAGGCGAGCGTATCGACACTCCAGCCTTCGGCACGCTGCATCGAACGCACCGGACGCGGCAGGGAAAACAGGAAGATTTCGTTCTTGCGCGCGCAGAACACCTGCCCGGTGACGTCCTTCGCCAGGTCGGAGCACAGGAACGCGGCAAGCGGCGCCACCTTGTCGGCGGACATGGTCTTGAGCCGCTCCACGCGCGCCTTGTCCGCTTCGGTTTCCGCCGGGATCGATGCCGTCATGCGGCTCCACGCGAACGGCGCGATGCAGTTGGAACGCACGTTGTAGCGCTGCATGTCCAGCGCGATCGACGTGGACAGGCCGACGATACCCATCTTCGCCGCCGCATAGTTCGCCTGGCCCAGGTTGCCGACCAGCCCTGACGTCGACGTGAAATGAACGAACGCGCCGCTGCCCTGCTCCTTGAAATGAACGGCCGCCGCTTTCGATACGTAGAAATAGCCGTTGAGATGCACATCGACGACGTCGCGCCATTCGGCATGGCTCATCTTGTGGAACATGCGGTCGCGCAGAATGCCGGCGTTGTTGACCACGGCATCGATGCGGCCGAAGTGCTGCACCGCATCCTCGACGATGGACGTCGCGCCCTGCTCGTCGGCGATGCTGGCCGCATTCGACACCGCGCGCCCGCCGGCCTTTACGATCTCCTCGACCACCTCCGCACCAGGATTCGGCTCGTTGCCATCCGCACCGCCATAGTCGTTCACGACCACCGCCGCGCCCTCGCGCGCGCACAGCAGCGCAATCTCCCGGCCAATGCCGCGTCCCGCCCCCGTTACCGCCACTACCTTGTCGATCAGGTTCACGTCGTCTCCGTTGTTGAAGGCATTATTTGTCGTCGTCCCACGCTTTTTCGGGCAGCGGCAGGCCGGCGAGGTCGGCGGGCGTGAACGGCTCGCGGACCGCATGGCCTTGCGCCTCGATTACGACCGTCAGTTGCCGCGCGTGCTGCATCGCATGCCAGGTTGTGCGCTCGAGCACTTCGTGCAGGGATTGCTCGCCCCAGTAGGTGGGCTGCATGGCAGAGAAGTCGTCGTCGCGATGCATCTGCCACCAGCGGTTGAAGCGCGCGAGCACCGCTTCCCCGTAGGTCAGTACGTCCTGGCCCGGCACCACTTCATGCGTGCCGCGCATCGTCATTTCGTAGGTGAGTTCGCGCTGTTCCTCGACCGCTTCGAGATACGCCTCGACCACGCGGAATACGTGATGAGCCAGCCCGCGCGGCGGCGCCCAGCTGTTGCGGAACGGACCGTCGAGCACGTCGTCCGGCAACTGCTTCACGAAGCCAAGCGCCTTCATGATGGTGAGGTTGACCCGCTCCGCCAGCGTGGCGGGCGTCAGCCGCGTGTCGTCGGGGATATCGAGTTCGAGGAAGGTCTTGATGTCCGCAAGCGACTGGCAGTACACATAGCGCGTCCCGATCGCGAGCACCGGCACGCTGCGGGCGCCGAGACTGCGCAACTCCTCCATCGCGCCCGCCTGCGCCGCCACGTTCACCGATTCGAACGCGATGCCATGCCGCGTCAGAAACTCCTTGGTACGCAGACAGCTTGAACAACCCGGCGCCCAGAACACCCTGAGCGGCTGTGCAGCCGTTTCCTGTGCGTGCATCGCGTGTCTCCTGTTGATCGGTTTGCAGCCTCCGGGGCGGGCTTTCCCTGCCCTGCGCGCTGTTGACCGAAAACATACTCGTTAGTATGATGCGTTGACCGAGCATACTACACAGTATTTTTTTGGGTCAACCGTTTCGAACCTGGCAGGGTCCTGGCGAATGAATATTTCCGAACGCGCAGCCGTTGCAGCAGAGAGTGAAGAGAGGGCGCATGAAGAGCCCGCAAACGGCGCCACGCGCGGCATCCGTCCGACGCGTGAAGTCGTGTGGCAGCCGCAGTTGAACGCTGCGGAAGCGCATTGGCGCGATCTTGCCGCTGAGTTGTCCGCCACGTACTTCGCACCGCTTGCGGCCGAGATCGATGCGAGTCAGCGCTATCCGCTCGAGACCGTGCAGCGCCTGCGCGACAGCGGCATCGCCAGCATGGTGCTGCCCGCGCGCCACGGCGGCGGCGGCGCGAGCCTGGTCGCGTATTGCGCGGTGGTGGAAGAGAT
Organism: Caballeronia sp. LZ032; assembly: GCF_031451315.1. Lineage (NCBI taxonomy): Bacteria > Pseudomonadati > Pseudomonadota > Betaproteobacteria > Burkholderiales > Burkholderiaceae > Caballeronia > Caballeronia sp. LZ032. Next base: position 738,765 of record NZ_JARUXP010000002.1, on the reverse strand, counting down.
CGCGCAGACCTGTGCTTCGACGAGCGGCATCGTCGCCACCATTCAGCTCGGCGCGGCGCCGCTCCTGTTGCTGCGCGACGAGGCGCTCAAGAGCGAACTGCTGCGCGGCCTCATTGAGCGCGGCGAAGCCATTTCGTTTGCGTTGAGCGAACGCCACGCGGGCTCCGATCCCGCGTCGATGCAGACCCTCGCGACGCCTGAAGACGGCGGCTGGCGCATTCGCGGCGAGAAGTGCTGGATCGGCGGCGGCGGCGCCGCGCACTGGTATGTCGTGTTCGCGCAGACCCAGGCGGGCGCGGGCAAGCACGGCATCGCCGCGTTTCTCGTCGATGCAAAGGCGCCCGGCGTCGACGACAGCCAGCTCGAAGACAAGATGGGCATGCGCGGCACCCGCACCGCGACGATCGAACTCGATACCTGGGTCGCACAGGCGCGCATGCTCGCGCCGCCAGGCGATGGCCTGCGCATGGCGTTCGGCTCGCTCGATGTGGGCCGCATCGGCGTGGCCGCGCAGGCTTGCGGCATGGCGCTGGCCGCTTTCCGCCTGGCTGTGGAGTATGCTGCGAAGCGGCGCACGTTCGGTCAGTTGCTGATCGATCATCAGGCGCTCGGTTTCAATCTCGCCGATCTCGCGGCCCGCCTGTCCGCAGCCCGCGCCCTCACCTACGAAGCGGCGCGCGCCCATGACAACGGCCTCGACGTTTCCGTGCTGGCCGCCCAGGCCAAGCTGATCGCGAGCGAAACGAGTCACGACGTGATCGATGCCGCGCTGCAGATCTTCGGCGGCGCGGGTTACGTGAAGCCGAATCCGGTGGAACGTCTGTACCGCGACCAGCGTGTCACTGAAATCTACGAGGGCACTTCCGAGATCCAGCGCCTGCTCATCGCGCGCGCGATCCGTGCTCAGGCAACAGGAGAATCCGCATGACGGTCGAAGTCGAATCCCGCCCGGCGCGCAGCCGCGCGGCTCAGCCGAAAGCATCGAAGTCCGCCGACGACGACAGCAGCAGCGTCGCCCAGATCCTGCACGCGGCGGCGAGCGCGTTCATGCTCAAGGGCTACGCCGCCACCAGCATCGACGATGTCGCCGAGGTGCTCGGCTGCACCAAGGGCCGCATTTATCACCACTTCAAGAGCAAGGCCGACCTGTTCTTCCAGGTGCACGGCGCGGCCATGCAGATGGTCACGAACGCGGTCGCCACGGCGGCGGAAGGCGTCGCCGATCCCATCGCCCGCATTGCCGCGATGTCCCGCGCGCACGTGCTGATCATCATGAGCAACATCGAGTTCCAGTGCGTGGTCGTGCAGGGTCTCGACATGCATCTGCACGGCCAGACCACGCCGGCGCAGCGCAAGGTGCTCAAGGAGTTCCTGGCCATGCGCGACCGGTATCAGGCCTTGTTCGTCGGCGCGATCGAAGAGGCGATGGCGGCGGGGTCGTTGCCGCAGCAGGACACGCACGTCGTCGTGAAGGCGCTGCTCGGCGCGCTCAACTGGACGACGATCTGGTATCGCCCGCGCCGCACCGAAACCGTCGCGGAGCGCAATGCCACCGCCGACAGCGTGGCCGCATTCTGCGTGCGCGGACTGGGAGCGACGTATGCAGGCTGACACGCTCACGCCGACGGATACGCCGCGCGACGCCTGCGAGACCTGGACGCGTGAAGCAATCGGCGCCTATCAGCTCGGGCGCCTGCGCGAGCAGCTCGACTACGTCGGCGAGCACAGTGTGTACTACCGTCGCCTGTTCGCGGAACACGGCTTTCGCGCGGCGCAGCTGACGAGCCTCGACGATTTGCGCGCGCTGCCGTTCACCCGCAAGCGTGACTATGTGGATTCGATCGGCCGCGTGCCGCCTTATGGCGAGTTCCAGGCCGCCGCGCCCGCCGACGTGCGGCGCATCCACTTTTCCTCGGGCACCAGCGGCGCGCCCGCACCGCAATACTGGACCGAAGCCGACCTGGATCGCTGGGCAGGCCTGTACGCACGCTATGCCCATGCGCAGGGCGTGCGGCCCGGCGACGTCTACCAGTGCCTGTTCGGCTATGCATGGTTCGTCGGCGGCCTTGGAGCGACAGCGGGCTACCAGAAGCTCGGCGCGACCTGCATTCCCGGCGGCAGCGCCGACTCCGAAAGACAGATCCGCTCGATCTTCGAATACGGCGTCAGCGTGATTACCGCGACGCCTTCCTTCGTCGCGCATCTGGCCCAGACCGCGCGTTCGATGGGCCTCGACGCACGCGAGTCTCCGGTCCGGCACATCATGCTCGGCGGCGAGACCGGCGCGAGCGTGCCGGCCACGCGCGAGCGTCTCGAAGCCGAATGGAACGCGAAATGTTTCGATGCGTACGGCAGCCTCGAATTCCAGACCATCGGCCAGGACTGCCATGTACAGAGCGGCCCGCATCTCGCGGAAGACTTCGCGTACGCGGAAATCGTCGATGACGAGGGTCAACCGGTTGCCGACGGCACGCCGGGCGTGTTGGTGCTGACGCATCTGGACAAGCAGGCGGGTCCGCTCGTGCGCTGGTGGACCGGCGATGTCGTCGTGCGCGACAGCAGCCGCTGCGCATGCGGACGGACGCACGCGCGTCTGCCCGGCGGCGTGCGCGGCCGTGCCGACGACATGCTGGTCATCCGCGGCGTCAACGTGTTTCCCTCGTCGGTCGAGCAGATCGTGCGCGGCTTCGAGGGACTCAGCAGCGAGTATCAGATCGTGCTCGATCCGTCCGTATGCGATGCCCGCACCGGCTTCCTGACCGGCTTCCGCTTGCGCGTCGAACTGGAAGGCGCGCCACTCGGCGCGGACGTGGCAGAACGGCTCGCGCATGAGATCCGCGAGAAGCTGCAAGTCCGCGCGAGCGTCGATATCGTGCCGGCCGGAAGCTTGCCGCGCAGCACGCACAAATCGAAGCGCGTGGTCCGCGAAGGGCTCGACACGTGAATGCGTCCGCGCCGGTCCTCGCCCCGTCCGCACTGCGCGGCAAACGCATTTATGTGACCGGAGCGGGCTCGGGCATAGGACGCGCCATTGCGTGCCGGGCCGCGGCGCTGGGCGCCACGGTCGGCGGTTGTGGCCGGCATGCCGAAGGCCTTGCCGAGACCGGCCGCATGATCGCGAACGCGGACGGTACGTTCCTTTACGACATCTGCGACGTGCGCGACGCCGAGGCCCTGCGCTCCGTGCTGCACGCCTTCGCGGGCGAACACGGCCTGGACGGCCTCGTGAACAACGCAGGCGGCCAGTTTGCCGCGCGTGCCGAACAGATCTCGCCCAAGGGCTTCGCGGCTGTCGTCGATCTCAACCTCAATGCGGTATTTGCCGCATCGCGCGCCGCGCACGACGCGATGCCGCGCGGCGGCGCAATCGTCAACCTGTCGATCTGTCCCGCCGAGCGCGGTGGTCTCGGGCTGGCGCATGCGGTCGCGGCGCGCAGCGGCGTGGCCGGACTGACGCGCGCGCTCGCGCTGGAATGGGGCGGACGCGGCATTCGCGTGAACAGCGTGGCTCCAGCGGCGGTGGAAACAGAAGCGTTCGTCGCGTCCTATGGCGCCGCTGCAAGCCAGGCGCTCGGCGCCGCAACGCCGCTCGGCCGCAATGCGAGCGTCGGCGAGATTGCCGAACTCGTGGCGTTCCTGCTGAGCGATGCGGCAGCGCTCATCACCGGACAACTGCTGCGCATCGATGGCGGCGCGTTTCTCGGCGCGCCGCTGGACCTTCGCCCCGTGCACGAGGAGACATTGGCATGAGCGACGAAACCACAAGCGACACAGGCGCTTCCGTGCGCTGCGAACGGCATGGCGCTGTCCTGCTGATCCGGTTGAACCTGCCGGACAAGCGCAATGCCCTCGTGGCCGAACTGCGTGAAGGCCTGATCGCGGCGCTCGAGTCCGCGCAGCAGGACGAGGCGTGCCGCGCGATCGTCGTCACGGGCAACGGTACGAGCTTCTGTGCGGGCGGCGATCTCGACGGCCTGCGCGATCACGATCCGCTCAACGTGCGTGCGCGCATGAGGCGCGGCCAGCAGCTGATCCGCCTGATCGCGGCCGGCGACAAGCCGGTCATCGCCGCCGTCAACGGCGCGGCGCACGGCGCGGGACTGTCGATCGCGGCGGCGTGCGATTTCGTCGTCGCAAGCCAGACGGCGAAGTTCGGCGCCGTGTTCGGCAAGCTCGGCCTGATGGCGGACTTCGGTCTGCTGTGGACGCTGCCGCGCCGCATCGGCATGGCGCAGACCCGGCGCGTGCTGTTCGCGAGCCGCGTGCTCGATGCCCGGGAAGCGGCCACGCTCGGCCTCGTGGATCAGCTTGCCGAACCCGCTGCGCTGCTCGCCGATGCCCTCGCGCTCGCCGAGTCGTTCTGCGACGCCGCCCCCGTCGCCGTGGCGATGACGAAGGCCGCGCTCGCCAAGCCCATCGAGTCCCTGGACGCCGCACTCGCGCTCGAGCTCGAAGGCCAGACCCTGCTCTTTTCCACCGAGGATTTCGTCGAAGGCCGCAGCGCATTTCGTGAGCGCAGAACGCCGCAATTCAGAGGCCGCTAACAGACACCACGGCCCCATTCATAAAAAGCAAGGAGACACGCATCATGACCCGTTCGACCCGCGCCCGCCTGACGCTGTGCGCCCTCGCCGCTTCACTCCCGCTCGTCGCGGCGCCAGGCATCGCTCTCGCGCAGGACATGCAGAAGATCACGATGGCGGTGGGCACCACGGTCATCGATGCATCGCAGGCCAACAACACGTCCATCCCGCTCTACACCAAGTGCTGGCAGAAGCAGGGCCTCGACGTGACCATCCAGCCGATCAACTCGACCGCCGGCATGCAGGCAGTGCTCTCGGGTCAGGCGCAGTTCGTCAACATGGCGCCCGGCGCGGCGATCGTCGCGCGCTCCAAGGGCGCGCCGATCAAGGCGGTCTATCTGAACATCCGCCACAACTTCCAGTTTCCGGTCGTGCTGGATTCGAGTCCGATCAAGAGCATCAAGGACTTCAAGGGCAAGACCATCGGCGTGATTTCCTATGGCGCGGTGCTCGTCAACATCATCAAAGGACAGATCGCCGAGGCGGGTCTCGACCCGGACAAGGACGTGACCTTCGTCGAGACCGGCACCGGCGCGCAAGCCATTACGGCGCTGCGCAGCGGCAAGGTCGATATCTGGGGAACCTGGGATTCGCAGATTGCGCTGGCGGAAGACGTGGGCCTCAAGCTGCGTGTGTTCAAGTCGCCTTCCGCCGAGAAGCTCACGTTCGGCAGCGCCTATTTCGTGCGCGATGACTACACCAGGTCGCATCCTGACGTGATCGAAAAGCTGCTGCGCTGCGTCGTGCAGGGCACGCAGATCACGATGGCCGATCCGCAAGGCGCCATCCGTGCGCACTGGGAAGAGTTTCCCGCCAGCAAGCCTACGGGTCTTTCGGACGCGGCCGCGATGAAACAGGCACTGGCGCTCGTCAACATGCGCATGAACTACCTGAAGACGGACGCGGGCGAAAAGATGGGCGAGACGCCTTCCGCATCGGCCGCCGCCATGGTCGATTTCCTGAAGGCGAACAAGCAGCTCGCGGGGCCGCTCGATCCGAAGGATGTGTACACCAACCAGTTCATTCCCGCCGCCAACCAGTTCGACTCGCAAGCGGTCAAACAGGCAGTGGCGACGCTGCCGAAGTCGTGAGGCCAGTCATATGAGTTCTTCTTTGTCGCAGGATGCAAGCAAGGGGGCGCGCGTGCGCGCCATGCTCGCGAGACGCGAGGCGGTGGCGGTGCCGGGCACGCACGACGCCCTCGGCGCGATGCTCATCGAAGCCGCGGGCTTCGAGGCCGTGTACATGTCGGGCTATTGCGTGGCGGCGAGCCGCGGCAAGCCGGACATCGGCCTCATCAGCGGGTCGGAGATGATCGCGCAGGCTGCGCAGATCGTCGCGGCGGTGAATCTGCCGGTGATCGCCGATGCGGACACCGGCTACGGCGATGTGTCCAACATCGCGGAAACCGTGCGCGCACTCGAACGCGCGGGCGTGGCGGCGATGCACCTCGAAGACCAGATGTCGCCGAAGCGTTGCGGCGCGATGTCAGGCAAGGCGCTCGTCGACGATGCCGAGATGGCCGGCCGGCTGCATGCCGCGTTGCTCGCGCGCCGTTCGCCGGACTTCCTCGTCATCGGACGCACGGATGCGGTGGCGCTGCACGGCGTCAGCGAGGCGATCCGCCGTCTGAAAGCCATGGCCGAGCTCGGCGTCGATGCGGTGATGGTTCCGTCGCTGTCGTCGCTGGACGAGTGCCGCGCAGTGGCCGAGGCGGTGAACATCCCGGTCATCCACACGGTCGCTGAAACCATCCGGCCGTTGCAACCGCAGCGCGAACTGGCGCAGACCGGACTGGGCATGTCGCTCTATCCGATCACGCTCATTCAAGGCATCGTCGGCTGGCAGCGTACGCTGCTGGAACGCCTGAAAGAGGAAGGCAGCACCGCTGCGATGGTGCCGGACATGGCGCCGCTCGCGCAGATCACCGAGATGCTCGGCGCGTCGCACTATGCGGCGTTCGAGCGCCAGGTCGTGAAGGGAGCGTGATCCATGGCCGCAACGCTGGTACAAAAAATTCTGGCGCGTGCAAGCGGGCGCGCGCACGTCGAACCGGGCGAAGTGATCTGGGCAACGCCCGATCTGACGACGATGCCCGAGGTGTCGTATCCCGCGTATGTGAAGCGGCTCGCGGATATTGGCATCGACACGCTTGCGCATCCTGAGCGCCTCGTCGTTGCCATCGACCACGAGACGCCGGCGCACAGCGTGGCCGCCGCCGATCGCAACCGTCTCACGCGGCAACTCGCCGTGAAGATGCAGGTCGGCCATCTCTTCGACAGCGAAGGCATTACGCATCCGCTGACCATCGAACGCGGGCTGGTGGCGCCCGGCATGTTCGTCGCGGGCGCCGATACGCATACGCCGGGACTCGGCGGCGTCGGCGCGCTGGCGATTCCTTTCGGCATCGAAGTGACCATGATCATGGCGACCGGTCGCATCTGGCTCAAGGTGCCCCGGACGATCCGCGTGCGCGTGCACGGCGTGCTGCCTGCGGGCGTCACGGCGCGTGATGTCGTGCTGCATGCGATGCGGCTCATCGACGCGGACGAGGCGAACGAGAGCGTCATCGAATACAGCGGGACGGCCATCGAACGGCTTTCCGTGCCGGAGCGCTGTACGATTTCCGGCCTGAGTGTCGATATGGGCGCCGATGCGGGCGTGGTACCCGCGGATGCACGCACGCTCGATTATTTGCGCGAAGCGGGCATGCAAGCACCCGCGCTCCTTCGCGGCGATGATGACGCGCCCTGCCTGCGCACGATCGACATCGATGCCGGCACGCTCGAACCGCTCGTCAGCATTCCGCCCTCCCCCACGCACGTGCGCACCGCGGCGGAACTGGGCGGTATCGAGATTCAGCACGCGTATATCGGTTCATGTGCATCCGGGAGTCTCGCTGAACTGCGCGCGGCGGCTGACGTATTGAAGGGACGAAAAGTCCACGACAACGTGAAGCTGCTGGTCATTCCCGCCACGCGGCGCGTGCATGAACAGGCAATGGCCGAAGGCGTGCTGGGCGTGCTGATGTCGGCCGGCGCGCAGATCGCGCCATCGACGTGCGGACCCTGCTTCGGCGGCCTTGCGCAACTCGCGGCGGGCGAGGTGCGCATCAGCACCAGCACGCGCAACGACCCTGGCCGCATGGGCAGCCCCGACGCGCATATCTATCTGGCGAGCGCGCTGACGGTCGCCGCTTCGGCGCTTGCGGGCCGGGTAGCCGATCCGCGCGCCTTCCTGCAGGAGACCGTTGCATGACCGCCCCGCTGACGACGACAGGCCGAGTCTGGAAACTGCCCGACGATGTGTCGAGCGACGCGCTCATCTCCGCGAATCATGTCTTCAACTACGACCCGCGCGTGCTGCGCAAACACCTGCTGCATGAGGTGCGCCCCGAGATCGCCGAAGAAGCCCGGCCCGGCGACATGCTGATGGCCGGGAAGCGCTTTGCTCACGGCAGTCAGCACAGCCATCCGTTTCTTGCCATGAAAGAGATTGGCCTGGGATTGCTGGCGATGCGGCTGACGCGTGCGCCATATCGCATCTCGGTCTACATGGGCGTGCCCTTCCTCGAGATTTCCGCGGCTGAATACGATGCCATCGCCGATGGCGAAACGTTGGAGATCGACTATCGAAATGGAGTCATCCGGCAGACGGCGAGTGGCGTCGTGCATCGCGTGCCGACCTTGCCGCCGTTCGTGATGGACATCGTGTCGGCGGGCGGTGGCCTCGCTTATTTGCAGGCGCAGGCGTCGCCGGTAGGGAACGGGGTGCGGGGTGCCTGAGCGCACAGGCTCGTGAACGCTGCAGCCGGTCTTCGTCAGGCAAGGATCGTCTGCAGCTCGCCGTCCGGCCCGTACTCCAGACCAGACGATACGCCTTCGATACCGTTCAAAAACTGCTTGATCGCGCGCGGCTTCGCCGGCGACGTGGCGAGCAACTCTTCGACCAGCGCATCGGTGACGTTTTCGAGTTCGGTGTCCACCGTGAACTCGTTCGCGATGCCCCAGTTGTAGGCCTTCACGCCATCCAGGAAGCGTGAGCGCATGACCAGGTCCTTGGTCCTGCCCGTCCCTATCAGCCGATGCAGCCGCCGCATGCTCTCATATCCTGGCAGATGGCCATCGTGCAGCGCCGGCAAGGCATAGACCGTGGACTCCGTGGCTACCCGGAAGTCGCACGCCAGCGACAACTCGAAAGCGCTGCCGAAGCAATGACCCCGGTTTGCTGCAATCACCGGCTTGCTGCAGCGCGAAGGCGCGCTCAATGCAAAAACCAGTTTCGATGCGTTCTGCATGGCGGCATGGCTCAGGCCGAACGCGTCCATGCCATTGGAGAAGTGTTCCCGCGAACTTCGCAGCACGATGATCTGAACGACCGGATCACGATCCAGCGCTTCGATGACGGCACGAATCTGTACGTGCTGCGAGAGGGACATGACGTTGAACGGCGGCCGGTCGAGCACGATGTCGGCGCGCACGCCCTGCATGCTGGTTTCGACACGAAAGCCGTCGAGGTCTGACAGACAGTCGGAAGAGAGATACACAAGCCGGTTCATATGCTCACCTTTTGCCATGCGCTTGCGGGAAGCAAACAGCTTCACGCGCGTCCTTCGAAGCCCAGCAGTACGTTCACGGCATTGACCCCGATCTCGTCGACCATGTAGCCGCCTTCCATGACGAAGAGCGTCGGCAGCCCGAACGTCGCGATCCTTCGGCCGATGCGCGTGAAGTCAGGCGTGCTCAGACGGAAATGGCCTATGGCGTCGCTTTCGAACGTATCGACGCCCAGCGAGACGATCAAGGCATCGGCGCCATGCTGTGCAATCGCGACGCCGGCTTGCAGCAGCGCGGGTTCGTAGAGATCGAATGTCGTCGCGCGCGGCAGCGGGAGATTGAGGTTGCTTCCCACGCCCTCACCCGCGCCACGTTCATCGGCATGGCCCGAGAAATACGGGAACGACACGCCGGGGTCTCCGTGGATGGAGACGAACAGCACGTCCTTGCGTTCATAGAAGATGTCCTGCGTGCCGTTGCCGTGATGGAAGTCGATGTCCAGGATGGCCACGCGCCGCGCGCCCAGTTGAACGCAGCGCTGTGCCGCAAGCGCCGCATTGTTCAGATAGCAGTAACCGCCCATGTACTCGCGCCCCGCGTGATGACCCGGTGGCCTGCACAATGCGAATGCGGCATTCGTGCCTTTGGACAAGACTTCGGCGCCCGTCAGCGCCGAGTTTGCGCTGGCGGACACGGCGTCCCATGTCCCTGCGTTGATGGGCGATCCGGCGTCCATCGAAAACAGGCCGAGCTTGCCGTCGATGAATTGCGGCATGGCCGTGGCAGGCAGCCCCCGAACGGGCCATACCAGCGGCAAGGCCTGACAGGTGCGGCCCGTGGCGGTCCACTCGTCCCACGCATGAGCCAGAAATTCAACATACCTTTCGCTATGCGCGCCGACATAGTGATGACGCTCATAGTGGGTCGGGCTGATGACCTCGCCCAGTTCCGCCGCCTTGACCTGACGAAGTATCGCTTCTGCACGAACCGGTTTTTCGAAGGACTCGGAGATCGCGCCGTCCTTCAGTTCGACACCTTGATGAAGACTGTGATGGCTGCTGTAGATGGTAAGCATGGTGAACTGCCGTGCTGAGACTGCCTTAAGTCTAGTCACGCGTGGACGCACTCATTTTGCTTTTGGATGCGAGAAAGCCTACACTATTAGAACGTTTGTCTACGGATCGGGCCCAATGAGCACAAACCGTTCAAGACCTGTCATGGATCCGGTCGACCGGTCCATGCTGCGCCTCCTTCAGAATGACGGCACGCTTTCCAATGCCGCGCTTGGCGAACAGCTTTCCTTGAGCGTCACGCCATGCTGGCGGCGACGCAAGCACCTCGAAGACCAGGGGGTGATCACAGGCTATCAGGCCAACCTCAATCGACGCGCCATTGGCCTGGACCTGCTGGCCTTCGTGCATATCCGCATCAATATCCATTCCGACAAGACCGCCGATAACTTCGAGGCCGTCATGCGCGGCCGGCCGGAAGTGCTGTCCTGCCACAAGATCACCGGCGACGCGGACTACATTCTTCAGGTGGTGACACCCGATCTCGACGCATACGGCGACTTCATCGAGCGTGTGTTGCGCAAGCAGGCGGGCATTGCCTCAATTCAGTCGAGCGTCGCGCTGCGTGAAGTCAAGTCGTCGTGGAAATACCCGATACCCGACGAGTCGTGACGGCTCGTTCATCGCAGGAGAAACAGCTTGCCCACGGAACAAGTCATCATCCCGACCGCTGACGGAATGTGCCCCGCGTATGTCATGTCGCCGGACGGCGTCGGACCCTGGCCTGCCGCGATCTTCTACGGCGATGCCGGCGGCATCCGGCCGGCCATGCTGGACATGGCCACGAAGCTCGCGGACGCGGGCCATGTCGTCTTGCTGCCGGACCTTTACTATCGGTTTGGTCCTTATGAGCCGCTTGTGCCCAAGGAAGTTTTCAAGGGCGACGTGAAGGCCATCCTCGGCCCGCTCATGGCGACGACAGGAATCGACAAGGCCTCCAGCGATACCGGCGGCTTCCTGGCCTGGCTCGACACGCGCAAGGACATTGCGCACGGCAAGCTGGGCGCAGTGGGTTTCTGCATGGGCGGCGGCATGGCTATCGCTGCGGCGGCCACGTTCCCCGAGCGCTTCGCGGCGGTCGCCAGCTTTCACGGCGGCAATCTGGCAACCGACGCGCCAACGAGCCCGCATTTGCTCGCAGGCAGTCTGGACGCGCAGGTGTATATCGCGAGTGCCGACAACGACGACAGCTACCCACCGGCGATGGCTGCCCGTCTCGAAGAGTCGTTGATCCATGCAGGCGTCCACTACCGCGCCGAAACCTACCCTGGCGCCTTGCACGGCTGGATGGTCCCAGACTTTCCCGTGTATGACCCGAACGCGGCTGAGCGAGGCTGGCACGCGCTGTTCGACTTGTTCAAGCAGACGCTCCGAGCTTGAACCGGCGTCAAAGCCAGCCCATCGCCGATGCCTTCAGCGTCGCGGCCGCACGGGTCGAACATTCGAGCTTGCGAAAGATATTCTCGATATGCGTTCGCACCGTGCTCGGACTCAACGCGAGCTCGCGCGCGGCTTCCTTGTTGCTCGCGCCGCGCGAGATGGATCGCAGGACTTCGATCTCCCGTACCGAGAGCAGCACGCGCGTGTGCGCTTCGTTGACGGGCCGTCTGATGGGGCTGTCGGCATCGGCGAGGAGCGCATCGACTGCTTCGCCATCCAGACGGCCGCCGGCCACGTCTTCGAGCAACTGCCGCGCGGCCTCGTCGGACGATAACGCGGGACGCCAGGGACGCGGCAAGCGCAGTGCAACCCAGGCCACCGACGCCGCCAGAACGCGTGCTTCCATGCTGATCGCCCGGTCGCGCACGCCGCGAAAATAGCCGGAGCCATCGAGCCTCTCATAGGCATACGATGCCAGCTCGGCCGCTTCGCCGATCGCGCCCGCCAGGCGTCCCGCACGCGACGTCCAGTACGGCACCAGACGCACCTTCTCCCAGGCGCTTTCAGTGAGGCGCTCGCGCTGATTCCATACGGCATTGGGCACCGATGCCCGGCCAATGCCATGGATCAATCCGGCGTGATACACGCGCGCATGCACCTCCGTGTCCGGCGTAAGGCGCACACACGCCGCTGCCGCAGTCGCCGCAACCGTGCGCGAGAAGCCGGTCATCCACGGCAGTTTCAGATCGATGACATCCGCGACCAAGGCCGGCGACGTGCTGTGCTGCATGTGCCGGGTCAGCAGCGCGGCATCGACCTCGGCGGATGACAATTCGTTCAGTTGCTTCAGCCATGGCCGAGCATGCGTGGTCGCGTGCTTCACGAGATCGGCGGGATAGCGCATGTCCGAACGCTGCGCCAGTCGGGCCAGCGCGCCTTCCACGCCGAACACGCGGCTATAGATCTCGAGATCGCCGGCCAGCGCGACGATGAAGACCGCTGCGGGCACGGCGTCGCCCGCGAGATGCGCAGGCAGGCCGCGGCCATCCCACGTCTCGAAGACATGGCGCAACGCGGTCTCCGTGGATGCACTCAATCCGAGCATGCGCGCCACTTCGCCCGCGACCTCGCAGTGAATCACGGCGAGCGGCGTCAGCGCCGCGCCCGCGTCACCGAGCGCTTCGAGCGGCTCCGCCCAGTCCGGATGCTCTTCGAGCATGGCCTGGCGAAACGCCACGTCGTCACCGAAAACCTGCGCGAAGCCTGCCGCGTTCGCCGTACAGCCCGACCAGCGCAGCAAGGCTGCTTCACGAACCGCGTCGCGATCCGCCGCAGACAGTCCGGCCGCATCGGCGAGACGCGCGGCGAGCCATGCCGTGCGGGGCGAATGGTCGGTGGGCTGTCCCATGCTCAGGTCGCCGATGAAGGCGAGCGCCTTCACGCAATCGAACACGAGCAAGGGGAGACGGCTGGCTTCCGGAGGGGTCATGGATGTCAGCGAAGAGAGGGGCATCGGAAAGGCCCCACTATACGCGACAACGGTTTCAGGCCGCCTCGGTCATTTGACCGATGTCCGCGCGACGCCATAACTGAGAATCTCTCGATCATCATCTTCAAGGGAGTTTCACATGGCAGAGCATCGAGTCACACAGGGACTGCAAGCCGCGGCTGAGCAATGGCTCAAACACTATTACTTCACTCGCGCGGCGGTTTCGATCATATGGGTGGCACTGGCCTTCGCGGTCGGCATGCATTCCACCGTCGGCGCGGCCATCCTGCTGGTCCTCTATCCCGCGTGGGATGCACTCGCCAACTATCTCGACCTTTCGCGCAGCGGCGGCAAGACGGATAACCGCACGCAGGCCATCAACGTAGCGATCAGCGCGGCCACCACCGCCGCCGTGATCATTGCATTGAAGACCGATCCGGCCTGGGTGCTCGGCGTCTTCGGCGTCTGGGCCATCCTGTCCGGTCTGCTGCAACTGGGTACAGCGCTGCGTCGCTGGAAGCAATCGGGTGCGCAATGGGCGATGATCCTGAGCGGCGCGCAATCCGCAGTCGCCGGGTGCTTGTTCCTCACGCTCGCGCCCACACCCCTTCTTGCGGCCATTGCGAGAATCGCCGGCTATGCGGGCGTGGGAGCGGCGTACTTCCTCATCTCGGCGGTATGGCTCTCGGTCGGGCAGTTTCGACGCAGCCGGGCAAGGGTCTCGTGAGCGAGCGGTCCAACTCCATACCGGAAGCATCGCCATGCATGAGCACGCCACCGTCGAGAAGATCTGCATTCTGGATGGCGGGATAGCGCGCGTCGAAGACGGCTCGATCTATTCGCCGGGCGTGAATGTCGACGTGCCCATGACGCTGAGTTGCAATGCCTACCTCATCCGCCACAGGAACAAGTGGCTGATGTGGGATACGGGCACGCCGGACCGCATCTACGCCGAGCCCGGCGGCGTGATCATGGCGCATGGCATCCGCGGCATCGTGACCCGGACAATCGCCTCGCAGTTCGACGCGATAGGCGTCTCTCCCGACGACGTCGACATCATTCTGTTCTCGCATGCGCACTATGATCACGTGGGCAATGCGAAGCTGTTCAGGAATGCCCGATGGATCGTCCAGCGCGCGGAACACGATGCCATGTTCGGACCGCATCCCGAAGCATGGGGTTATCTTCCGGAGCTATACGATACGATGCGCCAGAACGACATCGAGATCGTGGAAGGCGATTGCGATGTGTTCGACGACGGCGCCATCCGCCTGCTTCATACGCCCGGACACACGCCGGGCCATGGCTCCTTGCTGATACGTCTTCCGCAGACCGGTCCGGTCATCCTGAGCGGCGACGTCGCGCATAGCTGTTGCAACCTGAAGCATCGCAGGGTTCCGCAATTCAATGCCGCGCTACACGCCTCGCTCGAGTCGATGAGAAGAATCGAGGAAATCGCTGCGAAGGAAGGCGCCCGCATCTGGATCAATCACGATATCGCGCAGAGCGCCACGCTGCCCCGCGCACCCGCGTGGATCGTTTGATCGCGCGTCCATTCGCTTCAAGATATGACAGCATTTTTTCAACCCTCCTTGAGCAGGGTGCGATTTACCACGCTAAAAGCTTGCAGCGCATGAAAGACCTGTTTATATTACGTAACACTCTGTAAGCACTTACCAAGAAAAGGAAGTTAAACATGTTCAAGAGAGTTATGTTTTATGGCGCGACTGCTTCTGCAATGTGTCTTGTTCTTTCAGCCTGCGGGGGCACACAGCTGAACATGACGGAGATGCAGACCACTACAGCAAAGACGTTGGGTCTTGCGTCCTCTGACGAGATCACGGTCACCAATGTGCAATACGTGAAGAAAAATGCTATTGGCGGCAGCAAGATCAGCTACGACGCCACCACGGCGCGCGGCCGCAAGTTCACCTGCACGGCTTTCGTGATTCCGGGGCTGACTCCTCTGGACAAGGCAACGTACACGGACGGCGAATGCCATCCGAGAACGTAACGCGATGGTTGCGATCGTTGTGATCGTTGTGATCGTTGCGATTGTCCCGAGTCTATCTTCAGCGCCGCTAACATGAAAAAAATCTTTCTGATCGCCCTGCTTTTCTCTCTGGCTGCCTGCTCCACGGGTGGCGCAATGGGAGTGGGCAACGAGAAATTCGATCCGGTCTGGATCAAGCAGCATGTCGTGATCGGTAAATCGACCCAGCAGGATATCTATTCGCTGTATGGAGAACCCGAGAGCAAGCAGACCAGCGCGAATAACTCGGATACATGGATTTACTCCAAGAACCGCTCAGGGAATAACCTGCTTTCGATGGCCTCGGGAATGATCCCGGGCATGTCGACCGTGAATCAGGCCACCACAGTTGCCGACGTCCACACGAAAGAAGGCTATGGCAATACGCTCTGGTTCTGGTTCAAGAACGGAACCGTGACGAACTGGCATAACTGATCTTCGCTCGCCGCTTGCGCGCAAGTCTCGGGATCAACGATAAAGCGGGGACTTCGCGCCATTGCCGGCGCGGCTCCAGATCTCTGCATTGCTCAGGCTCGTCTGAATCAATTCAATCGGCATTCCGCCGTTGTCGATGACGGCGACGCGGAAATCGTCGATCGGTTCGTAGGGCCCAAGAATGACCACATGCCCTTCGATCGCCGCCTCGAGGTTGTCCACCTTGTACGCAATGTGCGGCTGACTGCGCATGGGCTCGGCCAGCGTGCAGTCTGGGCCGAAGCGGTGCCATTGAATCGGCAGCGGGCCGGTGAGATCGTCCGACGTGTACATGTCGATGCTGGCCGCGTAGCGCTCGCCGGGCCGGTGTTCGCCGGTGGGAATGCCGATGTGATGCAGTTCGTAGGTCACGCCTTCACGTCGCATGATTTTTTCCTTCTTTTCGCCGATGAGTGCAGTAAGCCAAGCTTACGCAGCGAGAATTAGCCAGAAATTACCGCCGTCGTGCGCCCTCATACCGACCGTAGATCCCACACGACATCCAGCACGTGCTGAGTGGCGCGCTCGACGTGCCCCGCACGGTGCGCCACGCCGAGCCGGCGCCACATTGCCGGCCGCAGCGGCCGCATGACGATGCGCTTCTCCGGCAACGGCGTCGCAGCCTCATGGGGCAGCAGCGCCGCGCCATAGCCCGCCGCCACCAGACTCTTGATTGCATCGTTGTAATTCAGTTGAATGCGCGGCGCAGGATGATGGCCCGCCGCCGCGAACCATTCCGCCGTCAGGCGCGAGAGGCGCGTGGTCGTGTCATTGAGGATCAAGGGCTGAGCGGCCAGCCAGGCCGGCGTGACACGCGCGGGGCACGGCCAGTGCGCCGGCACGAAGGCCATCACCGGATCGCGGCGCCAGGGCTTGATGACGAGTCCCGCCACCGGCGGCTGAGGCAAAGCGACGAGCCCCACATCCAGCGTTCCGTCCGCCAGCCGGGACAACGTCTCATGCGACGTCAGCACGGCAAGCTGGATATCGATGGCGGGATGATGCTGACGCAATGTCTCGAGTGCTTGCGGCAGCAAGTACGCAATCACGCCCGTGGATGCCCCGAGCCGCACGCGCCCTTCGAGCCCCTGCACCTGGCGCTGGATATCGTCCAGCGCCTGCTCGGCATCGGCCAGCAACCGGCGCGCACGCTCCGTCAGCACTTCTCCTATCGCCGACGGCCTGACCTGTCCACGCTTGCGTGACAGAAGCGGCGCGCCGACGCGGTCTTCGAGTTCGGCGATATGGAGGCTGACGGTGGGAGGCGCCAGGTTCAGGGCGCGCGCTGCATCGGCGAACGAACCGCGCTCGCTGATCGCAACCAATGTGCGCAAGCGGTCCAGACTGATCTCTCGCATGGCGGCATCCTGATTCAGGAAAAATGAATGATTAGGTCATGAAATTCAACTTTTCCTATTCTAGCGATTCGGTGAACATGAGCGCTCGTTCAACCCCTCACCTTGACTCCGAGTCTTCCGCATATGAGCGCACCCATTGTCTTCATCGATGGTGACCAGGGCACCACCGGACTGCAAATCCACGAACGGTTGCGTAACCGGACCGATATCACGCTGTCCACGCTTCCCGCCACGGAACGCAAGGATGCGCGACGTCGCGCGGAAGCGATCAATGCCTGCGACATCGCCATTCTCTGTCTGCCCGATGCCGCCGCGCGCGATGCGGTGGAAGCGATCGTCAATCCTGCGGTGAGGGTCATCGATGCCAGTTCGGCCCATCGCACACAGGCGGGCTGGACCTACGGCTTTCCGGAAATGGCGCCGGGCCAGGCCGCGCGTATCGCTGAGGCGCATCGCGTCAGCAATCCCGGCTGCTATCCGACCGGTGCTATCGGCTTGCTGCGGCCCTTGTTGCAGGCCGGGCTCATTCCGGACAGCTATCCGGTCAGCATCCATGCGGTGTCCGGCTATTCCGGACGCGGTCGCGCGGGCGTCGAGGAACACGAGGGCCGGGGTGCCGTCAACGCGCCCTCGTTCCAGCTCTATGGCCTGGGACTCGCGCACAAGCACACGCCGGAAATCCAGCAGCACGCGGGGCTCGCGCAGCGGCCGCTTTTTATCCCAGCCTATGGTTCCTATCGCCAGGGCATTGTCTTGACCGTGCCGCTCGAATTGCGACTGCTCGCACCCGGTGTGGACGGCGCCACGCTGCACGAATGCCTCACGCGTCATTACGAGGACGCAGCGCACGTACACGTCCTGCCGGCCGATGAAGCCGCAGCGCAAACGCATCTGGACCCTCAAGCACTGAACGGTACGAACGACATGCAATTGAGCGTGCTGTTCAATGCGGAACACGGGCAAGTGCTGTTGTCCGCCGTGTTCGACAATCTCGGCAAAGGCGCATCAGGCGCTGCGGTTCAGAACCTGGACCTGATGCTGGCACGTGACTGAAAGCACTAGCTTCAATGCCACTTTCAACATGACGAGTCGAGGGTCAGAAAGATGCTTCGACTCGCCCTCAGACTTCGAGATGTATGCGCAAAGCATGCCGATGTTACCCACCCTCCCACGTCGTGAAATCTGCTTCGGAAGATATTCCACAGTATTAAATGTTCAATTGAAATTTCGAAAGGCTTTCTCTATCCTCGGCGCTGGCGATAAACAGAAGCGATAACCAGGACACGTCGAAGGCATGCAAAGGCACGCAAGCGCGGCCCCGACGACTCGAGGAGACAGCTCATGCGTTGGGTCAGCGTTGCCACCACTCTGATGCTTGCCATCACGGCCGCCCATGCCGACGAATCCAGCGCGCCTGCCACGCTGGCGCAAGGCGCGCAGAAGCCGGCTCTCAAGGTCTATGACGCCCATCACAAGGCTATCGGACTGCTGGCTTCGTACAACGGAGCGGACGGCGTCTATATCGCGATCAACGGCGCCACGACCTTCGTGCGCATCGGCCGCCCGTTGGATGCGGCCGGCAGCGGCACCGCCACCGGCGCGCCGGCGAATGCTTTCGCCTGGTCGACGCTCAACACGGCCTACTTCGAAAGCACGGATTGCAGCGGACAGCCCGTGATCAACTACGACTCGAACTGGCCACGCTCGTCGGTCGCCGTCCGTCAGGGCGACGATGTCGTGGTCTATGTCGGCAGCGATACGAACACCACGCCCATCCCCGCTGCTTCCATCCTGAACGGCACCTCCTGCGTCGTACAGAAATCGACCATGCAGAGCGTCAGGCCGGAGTCGAGCTTCGACGTGTCGCAGCGCTATCCTGAGCCGCTGACGATCGACTACTGAGTCACTCCCGCATAACGACATCGAGGAGCCACTGATGCGCAGCATTACCTTGCCCGCCCTGCTGCTTGCAAGCGCGACGGCCGCGCATGCGCAAGTCGCAACGCCTGCCTTGAACCCGCCCGGACAGACAAAAGTACTGAAAGTATTCGATGCGCAAGGCAAGCCGGTTGGCCCGGTCGAAAGCTATGAACGCACGCAAGGCGTCTATATGAGATTCGGACGCACGCCCGTGTTCATGCCGCTGCGTCACAAGAAGATCTCCGCCACCCAGTACTCGGAGTCGCAGTTCGAATGGGCCGATGACACCGCCGCCGCTTTTCCGTCTGCGAATTGCAGCGGTGCGCCGCTCATCATGATGGGATCGTCGCCGCGCCCCGTTGACCTCGTGCGAACCGGCGCGGACGTGACCGCGTATATCGCGGGTCCGGGTTATGACAGTCCGCTCACCGCGAACTCTTATATCTCGTATGACGGCGCGTGCGTGACGGCCACCCGCTCGGTGCCTTCGTACTGGACGCCGCAGACATCCTTCTCGCTCACGCAGCACTATCCCGAGCCGCTGACGGTTCGTTACTGAGCCGGATCACCGTGATTCATGCTTCGAGGAGACTGACCATGAACAAGGCGTTTATCGCGATGTTCACCGTGCTCGCCGCGAGCCTCGCTCACGCGCAGATATCGGCAGAGACCGTTGCGCCGAATACACCGGATACACCGGCTACACCGGATATGCCGCCCAATGTGCTCGATGCATCCGGCCACCTCGTCGGCACACTTTCGCACTTCCAGTACAACTATGGGCCGCTGATCACGCGGGGCAACACGCGCTTCGTCGTCCCCTTGCAGCGCAAGACGACGACCGACGATCCCAGCGATATCAAGGCGCCTTCATCGGCATCGCTGTTCCTTTACCACACTGTTGACTCGCTGCTTTACTACACATCCGCTGATTGCAGCGGCGACCCCGTCGTGATCCCTTCCGAAGGTCCGACGCCCGCCCTGGTGGTGCGCGAAGGCGCGACCGTCACCGCCTATGTCGCGAGCAACACGGCTTCGCAGTCGTTCAGCATCGCATCGCAACGGAGCACGCAGACCGAAGCCTGCACGCCGCTGTCCACTCCGTCGCAACGCACGGGATGGCCCATGGGCAGCAAGATCGTGTTGACCCGCGAGCATCCGGAACCATTGACGGTCAGTTACTGACATACCGGCGCGCCTTTCAAGGCGCTTATTTTTTATATTGTGACGCACCTCCATCCAACCAGTCGAACATGCGCACACGTCATCTGTCTTCCCTGACTCTCGCCGGCATTGCCATTCTTATAAGCGGATGTGCCGCCACGCTGCAAACCCAGGACACCGCAGTGCCGACCGCGAAGACCACGCAACCGGGCGTCGTGGTGCCGGCAGCGTCCGCGCATACCATCGTGTTGCGCATGAACGGATCGTCGGTTGCCACGTCCGCATCCGACTGGCCGCGTGTCCAGACGGAATGGCGCGAAGCCTTGGAAGGCGCGTCCAAGGACGCCAGTTCGACCTTCTTCGACGAAACCGTCAAGCGCATGGCGCGTCAGGGCGCGGGCACGGTGGTCGATGTCTACGTCGAAGACTTCCACTTCGTCGCGCCCGGTGCGCGCTACACGCTGGGCATCATGACGGGTAACGCATTCATGCAGGCCCGCGTCACCTTCCGCGACCTGCAAAGCGGTCGCGTGTTCGGCGAACGCAACTACAACACCTCGTCGTCCGCGTGGCAGGGCATCTTTGCGCCGACGTCCGACAAGCAGGCGCGCGCCATCGCCGCCGATATCGTCAAGCAGATCAATCCGCGCTAGGCAGGGGCAACGCACCTCGGCGGTGAATTCTCATGCAAGTCGATAGGCGCGGCTTCGGCCGCGCATCTCCAAGCTGACAACCCGTAATCATCAGCGCAAAGCTATCGATTTTCATCGGTAAGCAATACTCGTCGACTTGCGAAAACATCGAACGCGACTTGAAAAATCCTTTCTCATCATAGTTTCGATTTCCTAAACTCAACCTGTCGCGTTTCGTAACGCTAAAGGTTGAGCGATGGCGGCGCACGATCAAAAAGAACATCGAGGTCATCGCGGGCCGCCTCCGGTCGTCATGTTCTTCGTTCGCCTGTGTGCGACGCTCGCGATCGGATGTCTGGCTGCGCTCATTCTGCCAAGCCGCTTCACGGAAGAACTCGGGGCACAGAAGATCGCGAAGCTGGCGGCGCCCATCGAGGGCTATCACTATCCGGTCGCGCAACGCGACGACATCACGATACTGTTGATCGACGAGCCGTCGCTTGAGGTCGAACACCAGTCGTGGCCGGCCACGTTCGACTACTACGTGAAGCTTCTCGAATACGTCGATACGCCCGCGAATGCCCCTCCGCGAAGATCCTGGCATCCCAAGGCCGTGTTCTTCGACATCGTCTTCGAACACGAACAGGACAAGGCGCGTCTGCTGGCGTTCGAGACAGCGCTCGACGCCATCGACGCAGCCAGTCAGGCGCGTCGCAAGGCGCACGGGCAATCCGGCAGCGGGCGGCCCGTGGTCTTCCTGGCCGCGCGCCTGCAAGAGCACAAGGACCTTCACATCAACGAAGACCTCGACGCTTATCCCGGCGCGACCGAAGTCGCGATCGAATATGCGCCGAGTGAAGTGGATCGCATCGCGTGGACGTACCGGCTCTTCCTCGACGAGCACGGCGTCGCCCCGCCACGGGACCATGCGGATATCAGGCACGCCTCCACGCAGGCCCGTGCCTCGGATGCGGCGCTTCCGCCCGAGCGGCGCAGCGCGGCGCTGTCCATCTACGAAGACGCCTATGGCCTGGCCAGGCCCACGCCCTACAGGTACGTTTCGCCGACGATGATGCTGACGTGGGGCCTCGACACCGCGGAGTACGGCCTGCGCTGGAAGGTGGAGGAAGACGACGAAGAGGATCGTAAAGACGCGTGGTGGAGCGCCGACGGCGAACACAGCAACGACCCCATGTATTGCACGTCGGATGAAAACGACAACGTTCTGCTGAAGCGCGCCGAGGCACGCTCCATCATGCGCAGCCTGAGCCGGCCGCTCTGCGTGTTCCATCGCACCATTCATGCAAGCCAGCTTCGCGACATGACATCGGGCGAACTGAAAGCGGCCTTCGACGACAAGGTGGTCATGATCGGCACGTCGCTCAGATATTCGAACGACATCGTAGTGTCGCCGCTGCATGACCGCATTCCCGGCGTGTTCCTGCATGCCATGGCGCTGGACAACCTGCTCACCTCAAAGGGCAATCACTATCAGGAGTATTGGGAGCCGCCGCAATCACCATTCAACGAGCATTGGCCTGCCTTCGCGGCGCTGTGTGTCATCGGACTGGCGCCTGTGGCGCTGGTGCGCGGCTTGAAGGAAGTCGCGCGGAACGCTTATCGGCAGTGGAGACAGCCCCGCCCCGGAGGCAGGCCGAAGCCCCTCGGCGGACTGTGGTGGCGAAGAAAAGCGTTGGACGCCACTTTCAAGTGCCTTCTCTTCGTCATCAGTGGCCTGTTGCTCGTCTACTGTGCGATCAAGCTGCTGGTGTGGGGACAGACATGGATGCATGTTCCGTTTCTCGCCGTTTCGCATCTCGTTGCGTGCGCGATGACGGTCGAGTGGTTCGATTGGGGCAGTGATTTCGTCAACTGGATCCTGGACGTCAGGGAGTGAGATTCATGAACACACGTGCTTCCGGAACAAGACGCGCCGTGCTGGCCTGCAGCACCTTACTCACGATGGCCACACTGATGCCGCTCCCCTCCTCCGCCGCCGATTCGGGTGCCATCGTCGAGCCAATGAAAGCCGGCGCGCCAGTCAAGCTCTACGAAACGCCGGAATCGAAGGACAGCACCGTCACCGCACCGCCCGACAGCTTGCCGCTGCGGGTGGAGGGCAGCGAGAGCAACGGCTTCTATCCGGTGAACGTGCGTGGCAAGCGCTACTGGGTCGACGGCATGGAGGTCAAGATGAAACGCACCAATCATGCGCAATGCAATGCTGGCGCATCGGTCCATGCAGCCGGGCAGCTCGGCGCCGCCACCAACCGGTGCGAATGATGAGCGCCCCGAAGATGAGCGCGCTGAACCGGCGCGGTTTCTGCCTTGCCTGTTCCAGCCTGCTGCTGGGCGCGTGCGCGGACGCGAAGCTGCCGATCGATCTCGGCAATCTCACTGGGACCAATCGGAATGCGGGCGGCATGGATAGCGTCGGCGTGCTGCCCCCGCCGCCGCAGCGCGACTGGCCCGACCCGAAGGTGGAACTCAATCGGGCGCGCGCAGACGGCTATGGTCTCGTGCCCATGCCCGACATGGAAAGCTATCTCAACGGCCTGCTCGCCACCATCAGGAAAACCGCCGGTACGCCGGGCTATCCGGGGTCCGTGCACATCATCGCGGACACGGCGCTGAACGCCAATTCGGACGCGGCGGGGCACATCTTCGTCTCGGTCGGATGGTTGCAGTCCGCCGAAACCGAAGACGAGATCTTTGCGATCCTCTCGCACGAGTTCGGGCATATCTATCTGAACCATCACGCGATCTTCGACGTGCGCAGCGCAGGCCAGCGTTCCGTCGAGGTCGTCTCGCTCGCCTGGTCCGTCGCCAACAAGCCGCCGGCAGCCAACACGTGGACCGGCATCGACAACGTCGGCGTGATCGATACCCTGGGTACGCGCGTGATGTTTCCCGCGTGGCAGCGCAGCGTCGAGGAGCAGGCAGACCGCTTCGGCGCGACCATCAGCCTGCGCTGCAATTACTCGTATATCGACGGTTTCAAGGCGTTCTTCGAGCGCGTGATCACCTACGACCAGCAAGCGAAGGAGCGGCGCCAGAAGCTGCGGGACCAGCAAGCGCAGGTGGCGCGCGCCAAAGCGGGCAAGGAAGCCGCAGCCTCAGCCCACGCCCAGCCGCTCGTGCCGGTGTCGGTCGCCGGCTCGAATGCGGCGCGGCTGAATCAGCTGGGCAGCCTGTCGGCCCTGAGTGAAGCCGTCTCGTCCTATACCTCGATGCGCACGGACGCAGAAGTTGGCCTCACCCAAAACGTGTTCGATCTGCAGCAGATGATCGAGAATCAGATCGACGAACAGATGGACAGCCTTCACGACGATCACGGCGATCCCGCCGCGCGCGAGGAAAGCCTGACGAAGCTGGTCCGAGCCGCGATGAGCGGCAAGCGTCCAGAACCGCGCAAGGAGCCATGGGAGGCGGCGCGCAAGCGCGGCACGACGCCGACGATCCTCGCCCACTATGCGGCGACGACCGAGGTCGTGAACCTCCAGGCAGCGGGCCAGTATGGTCAGGCGCTGGATCAGGCGCAGCGTGCGGCATCGGGCGTCACGTCGAACGACGCCTATCCTCTGTACCTGTTGACGAACCTGATGGCGCTTTCGCACAGCGGTTCGGCCGATGCGCAGACGCAGGCACTGCGGCGCAACCAGAATTCGCGCGACCCGTCGTGGTTGATCCAGGCGAGCCTGGCGCAACACGTGACGGCGAAGGATCCGCGCGCCGGCGAGTCCTTCCTGCTGCAGCAATTCGATAACTTCGACAGGGCGCCGCCCGCGTGGCCTTCCGTCATTACGTGGTATCGCGAGCACGGCAACATCCAGCATGCGAACGAGCTGGCGCAGACATGCAGCCTGAAGCATCCCGAGATGAAGGCGGCCTGTCTCGCCGCTGCGAAGACGCCGACTCAGCAGGCCAAGGCCGAAGGCGGCAACGAACTCGACAAGGCGCGCAACAAGGTCGTCGACTGGGCGAAGAGCATCCTGCCGAAATGAGAATGGGCAACCCCGCCCTTGACCATGCTTATCACGATCTCGATCGCTCCACGACATACTGACTGACGAGCAGATCGAGATACGCGCCGCCAGCGTTTTTATAGACCGTGCGGTCGGCTGCTTCGCGATGAAAAGCCGTGTCCTGGCATAGCTCGAACAGGTCGGCCTCGATCTGCTGCGCCTGAATGACCTGCGCCTGCATCGGAATCAGGATGTCACCTGAAACGCTCGCATTCTCGCGATCGTCGACGAAGATGCGTGCGCCTCTGAGTGCGTCGCAATCGGCCTCCTGCATGTCCGGGCGATAGCCGCCCACCAGATCCACGTGCGTGCCCGGACGAACCCGCTCTCCCCGAATCACGGGTGTGGCTGCGCCGGTGGCCGCCGTCACGATATCGGCGCGGGCGACGGCTGCATCCAGATCCTCGACCACGCGCACGCGGACGTCTCTACTCTCAAGTATCGCGCGCATCTCATCCAGCTTCGACAACGTGCGATTCCACAGCAGCACCTCGCGCAGCGACGGCCGAATGTGCAGATAAGCCTCCGCCAACGCCAGCGCAACCGGCCCCGCGCCCAGCACGAGCAGCACCTCGCTGTCTTCCCGGCTCAGCTTCGTGGCGGCCAGCGCGGAATCGGCGGCGGTCTTCCAGCGCGTGATCTCCGGACCGTCCAGCATCGCGACGAGGCTGCTGCTGTGCTCGTCCACCACCAGAAAGGCGGACTGCTCGGTCGGCCGCGCTGGACTCGCGAACTGATTGCCCGGACAGAGCGACGCAACCTTGAACCCGGCGCCCTTGCCCGGCAGAATCACGCCCCGGCTGAACAGGCCAAACCCGGCATCGCCGACGAAATAGCTGCCCCCGATCGGCCGCGCACCCGCATGTCCCGCGCGCAATGCGTCGAGCACGCCCGTCCAGTCCAGCACCGACCTGATCTGCTGCGCCGTCACGATCTGCATCTTCAATGCTCCTGTTGGTGCGGCCAGATATCGCCGACGATATAGCCCTCGGGGAATGGATCGTCGTGATCCAGCACGATGGTGTTGATGCCATGAATCCAGCTGGTCCCTGACAGCGTGGGAATGACCGCATCGTTCCCGCCGATGCGCGCCGGCTCGACCAGCCGTCCCGTGAACACGGTGCCCAGGATGCCCTGATGCCGGAAGTCCTGGTGCAACGGCAACTCGCCCTTCGCGTGCAGCACGGCCATCTTCGCGCACGTGCCGGTGCCGCAGGGACAACGGTCGATCGCGCCGGTCCAGGTCGAGGGATCGTCCCAGGAGAGCGGACCCGTCGGCATGGTGACGGCGTTCTTCCAGTCCGCGCGTGGATCATCCGACGGACCCGAAAGCTGCGAGATGGTGATGCCCACGCCCGGATAGTCGGGATGTGCGACCGGCAATTGCTCGATGGCCGCCTGCCGGATCAACGCCGACACCCGCGTGATCTCCTTGCCATGTTCCGGCTTGAGTTCGAGCCCCGCGAATTGCCGCACATCGGCGATGACATAGAACATGCCGCCCCAGCCGACATCCACGCGCACCTTGCCCAGATGCGGCACGTCGATGACGGCATCCAGATGCGCGGCGAACGCCGGCACGTTCCTGAACGTCACCCGCCTGACCTTGCCGTGCTCGCATTCGGCGACGACCCGGATGAGTCCCGCGGGCGCTTCCAGCGTGAGTTCGGTGACCGGCTCGCGCATCGGCAGCATGCCCATCTCCAGCAGCACCGTAACAACGGAGATGGTGTTGCCGCCCGACATCATCGGATACTCGACCTGTTCGAGGATGATGAAGCCCGCGTCCGCCTCCGGATGACACGGCGGCACGACGATATTGCAGCAATGCGCCGGATAGCCGCGCGGCTCGCGCAGCAGCAGCTTGCGCAAGCCATCGTCGTTCGCGGCCAGCCAGTGCATCTTGGCCCGGACGGTGTCGCCGGGAATGTGTGGGAGTCCGCCTGTGACGACGCGCATCGGTATGCCCGAATGCGTCTCCACCGCGTGCAGGGTTCGCTTGAAGCCCATCGATGTTGTCCTCGTTCAGGCCACACGGGAGATGCGGCGCATGAGGCAATCTATGCGAGTTCGCGGCTCAACCCAAACGACGTTTTCTCCGGCCTTGCTTCAACTTTTGGTTGAAGCGGCATCCTTCGCATTTGCCAGGAGCGCAAGTTGCGGCCTGAGCCACTCGCAGAACTTTCTGCATACGGCGGCATCGGTCTTGTCGCGGCGCACGGAAAGATAATGGCCGCGATTCTTCATCACCGTCTTGTGCGGCAGCGGACGCACGAGGTCGCCGCTCGCGACCAGATGTCCGACAAGATGATGCCAGCCGAGCACGATGCCCTGATGCGCCAGCGCCATCTGCACCAGCGCAGGGTAATCGTTGCTGGTGAAAAGCTGGCGCGGAATGTCGGCGCGCCAGACCGTATCGACGTCGTGCAGCGCCAGCCAGACCTTCCAGTCGATATGCTCGGAAATCTGCGACCGGCCATAAGCGCTGATGTCCAGCAGCGACATGCCCAGCAGCGCTTCCGGCGTATCGATCGGGCCATGGCGCTGCAAGTACTGCGGCGTGCAGACGGGATACACCTCGTCGTCGAACAGGTGCTCGGTATCGTAGCCGTCGCGCATGCTCGCCAGCTTCGCGATGTAGACGTCCGGCTGCACGCCCGCTTCCATCGCGATGAAGTTCTGCGTGGCCAGCACCGTGAGTTCGATATCCGGATGCGCCTGGATGAACTCCGGCAGCCGCCGATGCAGCCACAGCGCGGAAAACGCCGGCGAACAGCACACGATGAGCGTCTGCCGCGCGGAGATCTTCCTGCGCAGGCGCTCGGCAGCCTGATGAATGTTGATGAGGGAAAGCTGGGCGGCATCCTTGAACATCTCGCCATCGGACGTGAGCGTGACGGCCCTGCCCGTTCGCACGAAGAGCGTGGTGCCCAGGTAGTCTTCCAGTTCCCTCACCTGCTTGCTGATGGCCGCGGGCGTCACGCACAGCACATCCGCCGCGGCCGTGAAGCTCCTGCATTTCGCGGCCGCAAGAAAGGCCTTGATGGCTCTCAGCGAGAGCGCACCGGACAGGCTGTCGCTGACATCGAAACGCGCCGTCATCGCCGTGGGCCCATTCAGATGTCCTTCATCAGCCGAAGCGCGTCGTAGATCGCCGCATGCGTGTTGCGCGCGGAGACTGCATCGCCAATGCGGAAAAGCTGGAAGCGTCCGTCAAGGTTGCGCTCGACAACCTGCGCCTTGCCGTCGATCAGATCCTCGTAATCGACCGCGCCGAGATTGCGCGACAGCGGCTTCAGCTCGAAGTACAGCTCGTCCATTGGAATGGTGCCGTGATTGACGACGATCTGGTCATGACGCTGTTCCTTCGTCACGCCGCCGTAATCGCTGCCGATGGTCGCCACCAGTTCCTTGCCTTCCCGGCGCACGGCCTCCAGCCGGAAGGTCACGGTGAAGGTTGTGGCAAGCTTCTGCAACGCGCGCATGTATGGCACCAGGTTCATGCTCATCACTTCAGGCGAGAAGGTGCGGTCGGGCGTCATCACCTCGACCTTGCCGCCCGCCTGCGCAATGGTTTCCGCTGCCTGGAGCGCGGCATGATCGCCGGCATCGTCGAAGACGAGGACATTGGCGCCCGGCTTCACATCGCCCGAAATGATGTCCCACGACGACACGACATGCTCGTTGCCCGCGCTGCACACGTCGGTATGCGGCATGCCGCCCGTCGCGACGATCACCACATCCGGGCTGTACGACAGCACCGTTTCCGTATCCGCCCACGTATTGAATGCAAAACGCACGCCGAGCTTCTCGCACTGCGCCATGCGCCAGTCGACGATGCCCATCATCTCCTTGCGGCGTGGGTTCTGGGCAGTCAGGCGAATCTGTCCGCCCGGATCGTTCATGGCTTCGAGCACGGTCACATCGTGTCCACGCTCGCCCGCCACGCGCGCCGCTTCGAGTCCCGCCGGCCCCGCGCCCACGATCACGATCTTGCGCTTCGTCTGCGCCGGCGCGATCCGGTGCGGCATCTCCAGCTCGCGTCCGGTCGCGGCATTATGAATGCATAACGCCATGCCGCCCTGATAGATGCGATCCAGACAGTAATTCGCCCCGACGCAAGGCCGGATATCGTCTTCCCGCTTCTCGATGATCTTGCGCACAATATGCGGATCCGTCATGTGCGCACGCGTCATGCCGACCATGTCGATCCTGCCCGACTCGATGGCAAAGCGCGCCGTCGCCACGTCCTGGATGCGCGCGCCGTGAAACGTGGGAAAGTCCGTCGCCTGGCGGATGTCGCCCGCGAAGTCCAGTTGCGGCGCGCTGCGCATGCCCATGATCGGGATGACATCGGTGAGGCCGGCATCGGTATCGATATGACCGCGCACGATGTTGAGAAAATCGACCAGCCCGCTGTTCTTCAGCCGTTTCGAAATCTCGATGCCCTCTTCCTTCGTGATGCCACCCGCCATCATTTCGTCGGCGGTATAACGAATGCCAAGCAGAAAACGTTCGCCGACGCGTTCACGCATCGCGCGCATCACGTCGAAGGTGAAGCGCAGGCGATGATCGAGCGACCCGCCATACGGACCTTCCAGCGTGTTCGTCAGCGGCGACCAGAACTGGTCCATCAGATGCCCGTACGACTCGATCTCCAGGCCATCGAGACCGGCCGCTTTCATGCGTTCGGCGGCATCGGCGAAATCCTTCACGATGCGCTCGATATCCCACTCTTCCAGCTTCTTCGGAAACGCGCGATGCGAAGGCTCACGCTGATGCGACGGCGACACCGCCGGCAGCCAGTCGCCCTTGTCCCAGCGCGTGCGCCGACCCAGATGCGTGAGCTGGATCATCACCTTCGCGCCGTGCTCGTGGCATTCGTCGACGAGATCCTTCATCCACGGCACCACTTCATCCCGGTACGCGAGGATGTTGTTGAACACCGGCGGACTGTCCTTCGACACCGCCGCGGAACCGGCCGTCATCGTCAGCGCGATGCCCGCCCGGGCCCGCTCGACGTGATACGCGCGATACCGCTCCTTCGGCATGCCGTCCTCGGCATACGCGGGCTCGTGCGACGTCGTCATGATGCGATTGCGAAACGTGAGATGTTTGAGCGTGTACGGCTGGAGCAGCGGGTCCGTGGACATGAGCGCCTCATGGGGACGATTGGGGGAATCGAAAGACGTGTCGTGCGCTCAGATTAGGTCGCATGTACACAGGTGTCAAGTGAAACGACAGTGGTGTACATTACGGGTATCGCACGCAAGCAAGAAAGAAAGGGAATGCCATGGATCAGACCGTCGATACCGTGCGCGGCTCGGCCGACATGTGGCTAGATTGCGCCTACGAAAGCCTGCTGGAAGGCGGGGTGGAAGCGGTGCGCATCCTGCCGCTGGCCAAGAAGCTGAATCTCGCGCGCACGAGCTTCTACTGGTTCTTCCGCGACCGCGACGAATTGCTGAACGCGCTGGTCGCGCGCTGGGAAGAAAAGAACACGGGCAACTGGGTCACGCGCAACGAGGCCTATGCGGACAGCATCTGCGAGGCGATGCTGAATATCTTCGACTGCTGGTTCGACGACTCCTTGTTCGACACCCGCTTCGAAGCGGCCATCCGCAACTGGGCGCAGCAGTCGCCCGAGATCACGCGCCTCATTCAGAAAGACGATGCACTGCGCATTGATGTCCTGACCGCGACCTTCGTGCGCTTCGGCTACGACGCCGATGTCGCCGACGTGCGCGCCCGCACCACCTATCTCACGCAAGTGGGCTATGCCGCGATGCGGGCGGAGGAATCGTTCGAGACGCGCATGAAACGCATCCCCGCCTTCGTCGAAGTATTCACCGGCGTCCGTCCGCAAGAACACGAGATGCAGCGCTTCTATGCGCGCAGAAACTTCGAGGGCTGAAGCTTCATCCGGCGCGTTTCGCATAACCTGAAGTAATGGCGTCACAACTTCAAATCACGTTGACAGCCCTTTAATGCACTCGAATACTCAAGCCCCATCGCGTTGGCAAGCGCTTTCAAAGCACTAATCAGGGTATTCCATCAATCAGCAGATCGATCCAGTTTCTTCGTCGCGGCAAGAACTCCGGGAGCTTCACATGAAGAAGTCCACGCTCGTACGTTTCGTTCTCCAGGCTGGCATCGCGGTGTCCACCGCCGCGTTCGCAATGACGGCCAGCGCCGCCGATCCGCTCAAGATCTCACTGGCCAACTGGGCCGACACCCAGGCGGTGACCTATACCGCCAAGTACGTGCTCGAAACCAAGCTGAATCAGCCGGTGACGTTGATCGTCGCCGATCTGGGCATCCAGTTCCAGGGCGTGGCGCGCGGCGACGTCGACCTGATGCTGGGCGCGTGGCTCCCCGTGACGCACGCGGCCTATTACGCGCGCTTCAAGGACGAGATGGACGATCTCGGCGTGATCTACACGGGTGCGAAGATTGGCTGGGCCGTGCCCGACTATGTGCCCGAGAGCCAAGTGGCCTCCATCGCCGACCTGAACAAGCCGGAAGTCAAGACCAAGCTCAACAGCACGATCCAGGGCATCGAACCGGGTGCGGGCGAGATGGTGGCGTCGGAGAAGGCGCTCAAGGAATACGATCTCGCGGGCTATAACCTGATCCGCGCAAGCGAGGCCGGCATGCTCACGGCCATCTCGCGTGCGTATCCGGCGAAGAACTGGATCGTCGCGACGGTGTGGAGCCCGCACTGGTTATGGCAGAAGTACAAGATGCGTTATCTGAAGGATCCCAAGGGCGTGCTGGGCGGCGATGAGCAGATTCGCGGCTTCGGTTCGAAACAGTTCGCGACGAAGTTTCCGCGCGCCAATACCTTCATCAAGCATTACAAGCTGACGCTCGCCGAGGTCGAGCAGATCGAACTCGACGGCAATGCCTCGAACGACTGGAATGCCGCCGCGAAGAAGTTCGTCGACGCGCATCCGGAGAAGCTCAAGGAATGGCTCCAGCAATGACGGCTTCAGTGAAGCAGCCATCATGAGAATGGCGCGGATTGCGTTGGTTTTGCTGGGTCTGTTCTGGGGTTCCAACTTCATCTATATGAAGTGGGCCGCGTCATCCATCACGCCGATGCAGATTGCCTTCGTGCGCGTGCTGTTCGGCTTTCTGCCGCTGGCGTTCGTCGCGTGGCGCACGAAGGTCATCGAGCGGCGTCAGTTGCGTCATCTGCATCACTACAGCGTGATGGGCGTGCTCGCCACGGCGTTCTACTATGTCGCGATCACGCGGGGTACGGCGCTGCTTCCCTCCGGCATGGCCGCCGTGCTCGGGAATGCCGCCACGCTGTTCACCGCGATCTTCTCCGCGCTGTTCCTGAGAAGCGAGAAGCTCAACAGCACGATGACCTTCGGCGTGCTGCTGGGCTTCCTCGGCATTACGCTGATCGCGCGGCCTTGGGAAGGCGCCGGTGGAACCATCGACTTGACAGGCGTGCTGTGGCTTCTGACGAGCTCGATGGTGCTAGGGCTCTCCTACGTCTATGTGCGCGTCTTCCTGACGCCGCTGGGCTTGCCGCCGCTCGCACTCGCGACCTGGCAGATGGGCATCGCCGTGCTCGTGCTCGCGGCCGTCACGGACTTCAACGGCATCAGCCACTTGCTCAACGATCCGTTTGCCGCCGTGGCGCTTGCGATAGGAGGCGGCGTGCTGGGGACCGGTGTGTCGTTCTTCCTGTACTACTACCTGCTGGAGCGCTTCGGCGCCGTTGCTTCGTCCGCCGCAACCTATCTCGCGCCGGCGGTTGCGCTGGTGATCGGCTGGGCGGTCGGAGAGCGGTTCGGCTGGCTGGAGTTGACGGCGTTCGTGCTCGTCATCCTCAGCGTGTTGACCCTCCATCTCGGCCGACAACGAACCGTTCAGCGCGCTACCGCCTGATCAATCGGATGCCGCCCGGGCACGGACACGGGCACCGTGAACGACTTCTGCATCAGGAACGAGGCATCCAGCTGATCGAGCGACGTGATGCCGAGCATGCCCATGTCGCGCGACACTTCATCGGCGAGCAAGCGGATGCCATGCTGCACGCCCGCCTCGCCCGCAATCGCCGACGCATACGCGAAGGGCCGCCCCACGAACGCCAGCTTCGCGCCGAGCGCGAGGCACTTCAGCACATCGGTGCCGCGCCGCACGCCGCTGTCGATCATCACCGGCACGTCCCGGCACGCATCCACGATGCCGGGCAGCACGCGCAACGGCGCCACGCTGCCGTCGAGTTGCCGTCCGCCATGATTGGACACGATGATGCCGTCCGCGCCGGTCTGGCAGGCCCTCGCGGCATCATGCCGGTTGAGAATGCCCTTGACCACCAGCGGCCCCTTCCACATCTGCCGGATCATCGCGAGGTGATCCCACGTGAAGTGGCCGCGATCGGAGAAATCGCGCAACACGCTCGGCGAAAGAATGGGCGCGCCGCGCGTGGCGTAGTTGTTCTCGAAGTGCGGCATGCCGTGCTTCAGCACTGTCTTGAGGAAGGTGCCCAGCAGCCAAGCAGGATGCGTCACGCCGTCCCACGCGAGACGCACTGTCGGCCGCAAGGGCGTCGAGAAACCGGTGCGGATGTTGTTCTCGCGATTGGCCGCGACCGGCGTATCCACCGTGATGACGAGCGTCCCGAAGCCCGCCGCGCGCACACGGTCGATCAGTTGCGTGATCTGCGCGGTCTGTCCCGGCAGATAGGCCTGGAACCAGGTTCCTTGCGCCACGCTTGCGACGTCTTCCAGACGGATCAGCGACGAACCGCTCATGATCATCGGCACGTTGGCCTGCTGCGCCGCGCGCGCGAGCACGATATCGCCCCGGTACGCGGACAGCGCGGCCAGGCCGAACGGCGCAAGGCCGAATGGCGATGCATAGCGGACGCCGAAGAGTTCGACCTGCGATGAGCGCTTCGATACATCGACGAGCACGTTCGGCACGAAGTCATAGTCCTGAAAGCTCAGGCGGTTCTGTGCGAGCGATGCGTTGGTCTCCGCCGCCCCGGCGATATAGCCGAACACCGGCCGCGGCAGGAAGCGCTGGGCGGCGGGCTCGAAGTCATCGAGGCTGAGGATGGGCTTGAGTCTTCGGGATGGTTTGTGTGCTTGCATGCCGTGAGCGGTCAACACGATGATGATTGCCGATGTCCGGCACATGTTAGGCGCGGCATCGCAATCAGTCCAATCAATGGGTGATGCCTTTCTTTCATCGAGATTGACGCACAGGCTCGACCTCGAGCGGTTCCGAGATCGTCAGCAGGATGATGAAGGTCATCGCCGAAATGGCCGACATGAAGCCGAACACGTAGTTCCAGCCGAAGTGATCGAGCAGCAGCCCTGCGATGAACGGCGTCGCCGCGCCGCCGAGTTGTCCGCCCATGTTGACGATGGCGTTCGCCAGCGGAAACTTCTCCCGCGATACGAACGAAGTCGGATACACCATGTACGCCGAAAAGCCGATGCTCAGCGTCACGCCCGTCATGAAGATCAGGAAGCCGTACACGACGGGCGATGCCGGCGACTTGATGAGCGCAACCATCATGACGGCGGTCGCGATGGCGGAGAACATCATGCCGGGCTTGCGCCGCTTGCCGAGCGCGCGGTCCGAGAGCAGCCCGCCCGCGATGTTGCCGAACACCGCGCCCACCCACGGCGCGGCGGCCACGAAGCCCATCCCCGCGACGCTGAAGTGCTTCACGTTGAGCAGATAGGTGGGGATCCACGCGAGCAGCACGCTCGAAATGCCGAGCTGGCAGCAGTAGCCCAACGCACAGCCATAGATGTTCCATGAGGTGGCCACGGCGCGGCTCGTCTCCAGCGGCTTCTCGCTGCGCACGCGTGTCAGGCGGTCGAGCAAAGGCATCGCGCGGGTGCGTTCGATCTGCGTCGCGGAAGGCGTGCCGGGACTGGCCGTATCGATCAAATCGCGCTCGGCCTGATTGACTGCGCGGCTGTCGGACGGACGGTCGGCCACCATCAGCCACCACACCAGCGAGAACAGCACGCCCGGCACCGCGAACACGATGAAGATCGCCTGCCAGCCCCACAGCGAAATGACCGCCGCGCCGATGATCGGCGTGATCACCGGACCGAACTTCACCGCCGAAAGAAACAGGCCGGATGCCGTGCCCTTCTCCTTCGCCGGGAACCAGCGATTGATGGTCGCGGCAATGCCCAGCGGCAACGGGCCTTCCGCGAAGCCGAGCGCGAACCGGCACATCTTGAGCGCGAACAGCGAGCCCACGACGCCGGTGAGCGCGGTGGCTACTGATGTAAGGATCATCGAGATGGGCAGCGTGCGGCGCACGCCGAAACGCGACACGATCCACGCCGAAGGCAACTGCGCGCACGCATAGGCGATGAGGAACACGCTGACGAGCGCGCCGGCTTCCGCGTTGCTCATCGCGAACTCGCGCCGCAGGAACGGCAAGGCGATGCCGAGGTTCGCGCGATCGGCGGCGGCTACCGTGTAGATCAGGAAGAACAGCGTGGCGACGACCCAGCGATAGCGTGTCGGACGCGCCGTGGCGGCGACGGTGTTCATCGCGGGCATTCCGGTTGATTCTTTCATGTTGTCTCGCTCCATCCTGGCGGCTTTTATGCGGTTCTTGTCGGGTTCTTTCTCAAACAGGCGCGATCATTGAAGGCCGAGCCGCTCCAGCGTGTCCTGCAATCCCAGCAGTTCGACGGTGCTCGCGCCCTCGCGGATCCGTTGCCGGAACACGCTCTCCTTTTCCTCGCGCGCACGGCTGACCTGCACCACGCGTTCGACGTCATGCTTCGGCACGATGACCACGCCATCGATGTCGCCCACGACGATATCGCCCGGCTGGATCGCTACATCGCCGATGCACACCGGCACGTTCACGCGGCCCGGCTGGTTCTTGCCCGTGCCCTTGATGCTCAAGCCACGGCTGAACACCGGAAATCCCATGTCGATGATGCTGCGCGCATCGCGCACCGCGCCATGGATCACGAGTCCCGCGAGGCCCTTGTGCAGCGCGAGTTCGGTGAACACGTCGCCCCATGGGCCGGCTTCGAGAAAGCCCTTGGCGTCGACGACGAGCACGTCGCCGGGTTTCACCTTCAGCATCGCGTAGTGCAGCATCAGGTTGTCGCCGGGACGGGTATCGACGGTCACTGCCGGGCCGGCCATGCACATCGACGGATGAATGGGCTTGATGCCGCTGTCGAGCGCGCCATGCGCGCCCTGGGCTTCGTAGACGGTAGCGCTGCCGAGTGCGCGCAGCGCCGCGATGAGATCGGCGGATGTCTCTTGACTGCTCATGTCGCTTGATTGGAAGTTCGGAAGTTTGATCGCAGCGACAGTTTTAGATAAAGTTTCTCCGCTATCAAACATCGATTTCTGAGCTTAGGCTCAATAAAAATGAATCTACGTCAGGTCCGGTACTTCTGCGCGGTGGTCGAAGCCGGCAGCGCGACCAGCGCGGCGGACGCGCTCCACGTCGCGCCGACGGCCATCAGCATGCAGCTTGCGCAACTCGAAGCGCATCTCGGCGGCGAACTGTTCGACCGCTCGCGCCGCCCAATGGAACTCACGTCGCTCGGCAAATACTTCTATCCGCGTGCGAAGGAATTGCTGTCCCACGCCGGCAGGCTCGACGACGAAGCGCGCGGCATTGCTTCGGGGCAGCGCGGCTGGCTGGGTATCGGTTTCGTGCGCTCGGTGTCTTATTCGGTGCTGCCGGCCGCGGTGCGGCGCTTTCGCCAGAGCTGCCCGGACGTGCATCTCGATCTGGTCGAGGCGCTGTCCGAATACCAGCCCGAACGCTTGCGTCAGGGGCGGATCGATGTCGGCATCTCGCGCTTCATCGGGCCGCTGGAACCGGGTCTGGATCTCGACTGCGCCGTGGTGCTCGACGAACCGTTCGTCGCGGCAGTGCCGGCCGGCGATCCGCTGGCGAAACAGCGCTCGGTGACGGCGGCGGAACTGTCCCGCCTGCCGTTCATCCACTATCCCAAGGATGAGCGCAGTCCGTTCGGCCAGCAGTTGCTGACCGCGCTCAAGCGCGCGGGCGGGGCTCCGCGCGTGGCCCACGAAGCCATCGAGATTCATACGGCGCTCGCACTCGTGGGCGCGGGACTGGGCGCGACACTCGTCGGCCGCTCGACCTCGAAGAACAACCGGCGCGACGTCCGCTTCATTCCCGTCGCCGATCTCGACTTGCGGACCAAGCTCGTCATGCTCACGCGCGCGGGCGAGGACAACCGGCTGGTCGAAACCTTTCGCGAGGCGCTGTCGAAGTCGAGCGGACGGCGCTGAATGGCGCTGAACAACACGCGGAGCGACACGGAGCGCGCGACGCGTCATCGGGCGGCTTTCGTTAGAATCGTTCTTCACCCCTTTTCCCCAAGTGCAGGAGGCGAGCGTGCCAGCGTTACTCCCTGAT
This sequence comes from Caballeronia sp. LZ032, assembly GCF_031451315.1. Lineage (NCBI taxonomy): Bacteria > Pseudomonadati > Pseudomonadota > Betaproteobacteria > Burkholderiales > Burkholderiaceae > Caballeronia > Caballeronia sp. LZ032. Next base: position 701,667 of record NZ_JARUXP010000002.1, on the reverse strand, counting down.
GTCGACCGCGAGGGGCTCCTCGAATATTCGGTCGTCTACACCGACCGGTCGATCAACCACATGTCGCAGCTGTTCCAGGGCGTCATGCGCGATCTCTCCGCCGGTCTGAAGAAAGTCTATAACGCGCATGCCGTCGCCATCGTTCCCGGCAGCGGCACGTTTGGCATGGAAGCCGTGGCCCGGCAGTTCGCCACGAACCAGAAGTGTCTCGTCATCCGCAACGGCTGGTTCAGCTTCCGCTGGACGCAGATCTTCGACATGGGCGGCATCCCGTCCGAATCCGTGGTGCTGAAGGCGCGTCCGGTCGAAGCGGGACGTCAGGCCGCGTATGCACCGGCGCCCATCGAAGAAGTGGTCGCGGCGATCCGCGAACACAAGCCGGATCTGGTCTTCGCGCCGCATGTGGAAACCGCCGCCGGGATCATCTTGCCCGATGACTATTTGCGCGCCGTGGCGGACGCCGTGCACGAAGTGGGCGGCATGTTCGTGCTGGACTGCATCGCCTCGGGCACGGTCTGGGTGGACATGCAGGCAAGCGGCGTCGACGTGCTTATCAGCGCGCCGCAGAAAGGCTGGAGCGCGTCGCCGTGCTGCGGGCTGGTCATGCTGAGCGCGCTGGCTCGCGAGCGTATCGACGGGACCACCAGTACGAGTTTCGCCTGCGATCTGCGCAAGTGGCTGCAGATCATGGAAGCCTACGAGAACAATGGCTTCGCGTACCACGCCACGATGCCCACCGACAGCCTCGCGATCCTGCGCGACGTCATCAAGGAAACCGAAGCCTACGGCTTCGACAAGGTGAAGGCCGAGCAGCTGGACCTGGGCCAGCGCATCCGGGCCGTGCTGGCCGACAAGGGCTTCAGGAGCGTGGCGGCGAAGGGTTTTGAAGCGCCGGGCGTCGTGGTCTGCTACACGGACGACGACGGCATCCGTTCCGGCAAGAAGTTCGCCGATGCGGGCGTGCAGATCGCGGCGGGCGTGCCGCTCCAGTGCGACGAGCCGGCGGATTTCAAGACCTTCCGCATCGGCCTGTTCGGCCTCGACAAACTGCATGATGTGGCGGGCGCCGTGGCCCGCTTCGAGAGGGCGCTGAACGAAGTCGTCTGACACACGAAAGCACGAAAGCACGAAAGAGCCGGTTACTGCGCCTCGTGTTCCGCGGCGGAGGCCGGCTCCGTATCGTGCGGCGACAGTTGCTCCCACGTGCTGTGCACATGCCGGCGCAGGAACTCGCCGAGCTTCGCGCCATCGCGGGCCGTCAGCAGGCGAATGATGACCTCATGTTCGTCAATGGCGGTATGCCACGTCTCCGACGTCACGCTGCCCTGGAACCGGTAGCGGTACAACTGCCGGTTCAGGCGCTCGTGGACCTCCCTGAGCGTCGCGTTCTTCGCCGCCGCGATGATGCTCGTATGGATCGCCTGATTGAGCCGGAAGTAGTTCATCCGGTCGCGCCGCTCGTACGCCGCATGCATTTCATGATGCAGCGCGCGTATCTCGGCGATCTCCTCGCCGCTCGCCATCCGGCAGGCCGCCTCCCCGCCGAACGCCTCGATCACCCCCAGCACGTCCAGCTTCTCGGCGATTTGCGCCGCTCCAAGATCCGCCACGACCGCGCCGCGTTTCGGCAGCACGACCACTAATCCATCGCTCGCCAGCTCCTTCAGCGCCTCGCGCAGCGGCGTGCGCGATACGTCGAGCCGCTCGGCCAGCGTGCGCTCGCGCAGGCGCTCGCCGGGCTTGAGTTCGTCGGTGGCGATGAGCGTGCGCAGCCGCTGCGCGATCTGCATCGACAGCAGTTCGTCGGGCGCTTCGCCGTTCTCTAAAGCTTCGGTGTCGTCTTCGGAATCCATCATGGGGGCGATCCTTCTTGGCCGAAACGCATCGTCGGCGCTTTCGGTATGCCACTTTACCAGCGCGGGATGAGCGACGACAGCCGCGCAGGCCTTTTGCTCTCCATGGTGTTATCCCGCACTTGACCGGATCATGACCTCCGGATAAATTTTGGTATACCAAACCAGCCGTTTCATCATGCAAAAGTAGATGAAGCGTTGTCGCGAACAAGAATGAAACAGGGATGAAGCCACGCCCGGAGACCTCCGAAAGCCTTATCTGATATAGCTTTCCGCCCGATTTCCGGGTGCTGCGACAGATTGTCTCCATCAGGTCGCCACGCCCTCTCACTGGTATACCGCGCCAGAGCGCAAGGCAGACCGCTCAACCTGAAAACGACCGCCGCTTCCAGGCCGTCATCCGCCGGAATGTGCGGCACAGCACACTCCCGCTCGCCCAAGGACGAACACACATGAATTACGAACATCTCTTCCAGTCGCTCGGCAGCCGCACGATCCGCATGGCGCTCGTCGGGCCGAAGGGCGGCTTCGGCCGCTCGCTGCTGGTGCAATGCCGCGTGCTGCCGGGCATCGAGATCGCCGCGCTGTGCGACCTGGACGTGGACGGCACGCTCGCCGCTCTCGCCTCGCTCGGCTTCGACGCCAGCGCGGTCGCCGTCTGCAACGATGCCGCCGATGTCCGCACCGCGCGCGCGGCAAGCCGCATTGCGCTCGTCGCCGATTACCGGCTGCTCGACGGCGTGGAACTCGACATCGTCGTCGAGGCGACCGGCCATCCCGAAGTGAGCGTGCGGATCGCGGAGAACGCGCTGCGGCGCGGCGTGCACGTCGCGATGGCGACCAAGGAAACCGATTCGGTCGTCGGACCGTATCTGAATCAACTGGCGCTGGAGAGCAAGGTCGTCTACACGACGCCCGACGGCGACCAGCCGAGCAACCTGATCGGCCTCGTCACGTGGGCGCGGGTGCTTGGCTTCGACGTGGTGGCGGCGGGCAAGTCGAGCGAATACGACTACATCTACGATCCGGCCGCGCACAGCGTCGACTATCTGGAGCAGCGTCACACGGTGTCGCTGGATGCGTGCTGGGCGCTCGGCGACGACATCTCCGCGACGCTCGCCGCACGCAGCCAGGCGCTTGCAATGCTGCCGCAGAGCGCGACGCCCGACTATTGCGAGCTGAACGTGGTCGCGAATTCCACCGGCCTGCTGCCCGCCGCCGACGCGCTGAACTATCCGCTCGCGCGCATCAACGAACTGGCGGACATCTTCGTGCCGAAGGAAGACGGCGGCATCCTGGAGCGCACCGGCGTGGTCGATGTCTTCAACTGCCTGCGCCGTCCGGACGATGTCAGCTTTGGCGGCGGCGTGTTCGTCGTCGTGCGCTGCAAGGACGACGAAACCTGGCAATTGCTGAAGCAAAAGGGCCACGTGGTCGGCAAGAGCGGACGCTACGCGTGCATCTACCTGCCCTATCACCTGATGGGCCTGGAAACCCCGATGAGCCTGTTCTCCGCCGTGCTGCTCGGCCAGCCGACGGGCAGCGCCGCGCAACGGCCGCACGCGCGCATGGTGGCGCGCGCGGAACGCGACTTCAAGGCGGGCGAGACGCTGACGATGGGCGGCCATCACCACACCATCGAAGGCGCGACGCCCCTGCTCGTCGATACGGCCAAGGCCGGCGGCGCCGCGCCGTTCTATCTGGCGGCCAACAAGCGCCTGCTCGCCGATGTCGCGAAGGGCGAACAGGTGCCGCTCGCCGCGCTGGATCTCGACGGTTCGGCGCTGTACGCGGCATGGCAGCGCAACCCGGCGCACTGAGCGTTGATGCACTCGAATCACCAATAAGAGAGAAGAGACATGCAAACCGAAAGTCCCGTCGCGGCTTCGTCCGGATCGATCCGCTCGCTCGCGTCCACCACGCGCTGGCGCATGGTGCTGCTGCTGTTCGTGCTCTACACGATCAACTGCGTCGACCGGATGTCGCTGTCCATCGCGATGCCGACCATCGTGCACGAGTTCCATCTCGCCGCGACCATGCAGGGGCTGATCCTGTCGGCGTTCTTCTGGACCTACAGCACGTTCCAGATTCCCGCCGGCTGGGCCGCCGACCGCTTCGGCGGACGCCGCATGATCGGCATTGCGGCGGTGCTGTGGGGCGGCTTTCAGTGTCTCGCGGCCTTCGCGGTGAATGGCGTGACGCTGCTGCTGTCGCGCATCGGCCTCGGCGTGTTCGAAGCGCCCTACATGCCCGCCGCGACCAAACTCACGGCCGCGTGGCTGCCGCCCGCGGAACGCGCGCGTGGCGTCACGCTGATCGACAGCGGCGCGCCGCTCGGCTCGGCCATCGGCGGGCTGGCGATCAGCGCGCTGCTCGCGTTCACGGGCTCGTGGCGCACGGCCTTCCTGATCGTCGGCGGGCTGACCATCGTGTTCGGTCTGGTCGTGTATCGGCTGCTGCGCGAGACGCCGGAGCAGCATCCCGGACTCGATGAAAGCGAAGCCGCCTATATCCGCGCGCAAAAACTAGCCGCCGGCGAAGCGCCCCGCGCGAAGAAAGAACCGCTGTCGCGCGGCACGATCGCGGCGATGGTGGTCGGCCGGATCGGCTGGGCGATGGTGTTCTTCGGCCTCGTGACCTGGGGCCCGAACTATCTCTCCGCCGGACGCGGTCTTGATATCCGCAGCATGGGCTTCGCCACCTTCCTGATCTTCCTGGCAGGCGCCATCGGCGAAGTGCTGTCGGGCGTGACCGCCGACTGGCTGCAGAAGCGCTTCTCGCGCAAGGTGGCGTTCCGCATTCTGTTCGGTCTGTCGGGCGGCATGTCGCTCGTCTGCCTGCTTGCGCTGCCCCTCGTGTCGGATATCCGTTATGCGGTCGCGCTGCTGTCGCTCGGCGTGTTCTTTCATCTGTGGGGCGGCCTCTACTGGCTGATTCCCGCGATGCTCGCGCCGCGCGAACAGGTCGGCCTCGTCGGCGGCGTGATGAACTTCGCGGGCACGGGCGGCGCCATCGTGGTGCCGATCGTCGTCGGCGTGCTCGTCGATGCCACCGGCGGCTTCAACGCCGTCATCCTGTTCTTCGCCGCCGCGGCGTTCGCGTATCTGGTCGGCTCTCTGCTGATCGACTTCGGCGGCGGCAAAGCCGGAGAGCGCGCATGACGACGCTCTACGACGGCCCGATCATCGACGCCCATCAGCACTTCTGGGATCTCGAAGCGAATCACTATCCGTGGCTCGCGGGCGACACGCTGGTGCCGCACCGCTACGGCGACTACTCGGCGATCAAGCGCACCTATCTGCCGGCCGACTATCTGCGCGATGCCGCCGGTCACGACGTGGTCGGCAGCGTGTATGTCGAAGCGGAGTGGGACCCGGCCGATCCGCTCGGCGAGACGCGCTATGTGTCGCAACTGGCGGCATCGAGCGGACGGCCCAATGCGATCGCCGCGCAGGCGTGGCTCGATCGCGACGACACCGAAACCTTGCTCGCCGCACAGGCCGCCTTCGAGCGCGTGCGCAGCGTGCGCCACAAGCCGGGCGCGCCGGATGACGCGGGCCGCACGCTGATGTCCGACGCACGCTGGCGGCGCGGCTATGCGCAACTCGCGCAACACGGATTGCATTTTGAATTGCAGGCGCCGTGGACCCAGATGCACGAGGCCGCGCGCCTCGCCCGCGACTTTCCTGAAACGCTGCTGATCGTGAATCACTCTGGCGTGCCGGGCGACCGCGCGCCGGACACGCTGCGCGGCTGGGGCGACGCGATGGCCGCGCTCGCCGCGCTGCCGAATGTCTCCGTGAAGGTGTCGGGCTTGTGCGAGCGCGGCCAGCCGTGGAGCGTGGCGGCGAACCAGCCGGTCATCGATACGCTGCATGCGCTGTTCGGCGCGGAGCGGCTGATGTTCGGCAGCAACTTTCCGGTCGACGGCATGTTCATTTCGCTCGACGGCCTGCTGGACGGTTTCATGCAACTCGTGCGCGCGTGGCCGCAGACGCAGCAGCGGGCGTTTTTCCATGACACGGCCGAGCGTGTGTATCGCCCGCTCGGACTGGCTTCCTGATCACTCAAAGGACTTCCGCATGACCACCCGGACCGACAACGCGCTCGGCTTCACATTGCCGATCTTCGACGCGCATCACCATTTCTGGGATCTGTCGGACGGCACGTTTCCGTGGCTCACCGACGAATACGACGACAGCTTCTTCCTCGGCGACTACCGCCAGATGTGCAGCGACTTCCTGCCCGAGCAATATCACCGCGCGACGGCGGGCTTCGACGTGATCGGCACGGTGCACGTGGAAGCGGAACGTTCGCGCAAGGAACAGGTGCGCGAAACCGAATGGCTCACGCAACTGAACGCCAAGACCGGGCTGCCGAGCGCGATCGTCGGTCATGTGTTCTTTGTGCAGCCGGATTGCGATGCGATTCTCGCGGGCCATGCCAAAAGCCCGCTGATGCGCGGCGTGCGCTCGAAGCCGGAGATCTCGGCGGGCCCGGGCGATTCGGTGCAGGGCCGTCCCGGCACGATGCAGGACGACGCCTGGCTGCGCGGCCTCGCCCTGCTCGGCAAGTACGGCTTCTCGTGGGATTTGCGCGTGCCGTACTGGCATCTGGAGGAAGCCGCGGCGGTGGCGCGGGCCTTCCCCGATACGCCGATCGTCACGAATCACCTGGGCCTGCCGCTCGACCGCTCGGAGGAAGGCATCGCGATCTGGCGCACGGGGATGGAAGCGCTCGCGGCCTGCCCGAACGTGTTCCTGAAGGTGTCGGAACTCGGCCTGCCGAACGGCACGTGGGACAGCGAGAGCAACCGCCGCGTGATCCGCGAAGCCGTGGAGCTGTTCGGCTATGACCGCTCGATGTTCGCGAGCAACCTGCCGGTGGGCAATCTGTCGGCGACGATGACGGAGATCGTCGCCGATGTGCTCGCGGCCGTTCCGCGAGCCGACGAAACGCAACTGCGCCAGCTGTTCGCCGGCACGGCGAAACGCTTTTACCGCATCGACTGACCCTGATTCGTTCCGAAAAAAACATTACGAGACAAGCAATGCAGACCATCGACGAAAACGCGCTGTTCCGGAAAATATCGATACGGATCCTTCCGGTTTTGATGCTCGGTTTTTTCTTTTCTTATCTGAACCGCGTGAACGTGGGCTTCGCCAAGCTGCAAATGGCGAGCGACCTGAGCTTCAGCGACGCCGTCTATGGCTTCGGCGCGGGCATCTTCTTCGTCGGCTATTTTTTGCTTGAAGTGCCGAGCAACGTGATCCTGCACAAGGTGGGCGCGCGGCGCTGGATCTCGCGCATCATGGTGACGTGGGGACTGCTGTCGTGCGCGTCGATCTTCGTGCGCACGCCCACACAGTTCTACATCATGCGTTTCCTGCTCGGTCTCGCCGAAGCGGGCTTCATTCCGGGCGCGATCTACTACATGAGCCAGTGGTACCCGTCCGCGCGACGCGGCCGCGCCTGGGGCGTGTTCTATATCGCGCTGGCTTCGTCGGGGGTGATCGGCGGGCTGGTGTCGGGGTCGATTCTCGGCTTCATGTCGGGACTTGGCGGCCTGCGCGGCTGGCAATGGCTGATCCTCGTCGAAGGCGTGCCCACCGTACTGCTCGGCATCTATATCTTCTTCCGCATGAGCGAGGACATTGGCCGGGTGAAGTGGCTGTCGGAGCCGGAGAAGACGCACCTGACCAGCCTGCTTGCCACGGAGAACCGCGACAAGCTCGGCCACGGTTTCACGGCGCTGCTCGGCAACGGGCGCATCTGGGCGCTGGTCGTGATCTACTTCGTCTACAACATGGGCCTCTACGCCATCAGCTTCTGGATGCCGACGCTGGTGCAGAAGATGGGCGTGAAGGATGCGTTCACCATCGGCGTGATGACGGCGATTCCGGGCGTGTGCGCCATCGTCAGCATGCTGGCCTTCGGCTACAGCGCGGACCGGCACAATGAACGCAAGTGGCATCTGATCGTGGCGTTCGCGATGGCGGCGGTCGGCTTCTCGCTGTGCGTGCTGTGGCAGACGCAGCCGGTCCTCGGCCTGGTTGCGCTGTGCATCGCGAACATGGGCGTGCTGTCGATTCCCGCGCTGTTCTGGAGCCTGCCGACCGCGTTCCTGACCGGCGTCACGGCGGCGGCGGGCATTGCGATGATCAACTCGATCGGCAATCTCGCGGGCTTCGTCTCGCCGTACATGATCGGTTATCTGAAGGACCTCACCGGACGCACCGATACCGCGTTGTTCGTCGTGGCGGGCGGGCTCGTGCTGGGCGCGCTGCTGGTGGCGGCGATCGTCCGCTCGCGTTCGCATGCGCCGCAGGTGAGCGTGGAAGCGCGTTGAGGCATGGACTCACTGCCGCACACGGCGCGGCAGTCGCGTTCAATCCTTGCGCCGCCGCGTCCCGAAGTGCAGATCGACCACGCTGCGAATGTGATACGTCATCTCCGCGATGCCGATGGTGGCATCGCGACGTTCCAGCGCGCTCAGCACGCGCGAGTGTTCGTCGATGGAATACTTGAGCCAGTTGGGCACGTCGTATTCGCGGCCGCGCGTCAGGCGGATCTTTTCGTGGATGGCCGTCAACTGCTGCAACAGCAACCCGTTGCCCGCGCCTTCCGCGAGCGTCAGATGAAAGGCCGAGTCGTATACCGAGAAGCGTTGCCGGTCATTTGCCGCCAGCGCCTCCACCTGCCCGGCGATGGTTTCCCGCAGCCGGTCGAGGATGGAATCGTCGGCGCGCTCGACGCATAGCCGCACCGCCGTGGTTTCGAGACTCTCGCGGACCTCGTACAGGTCACGGACGTCACTGGGCGTCAGGTCCTTCACCTGATAAAAGCGCCCCTTGCGCTCGACGAAGCCTTCGTCGAGCAACTGCCGCAACGCCTCGCGCACCGGCGTGCGGCTCACGCCGTAGTGCGAGGCCAGCTCCACTTCCTGTAGCGGCGCGCCCGCCAGCAGGCGCATCTCCAGGATCCCGGCCTTGATGCTGCCGTACACGCTGCCACGCAACGGCCCGTTGGCCGCGCCTTCGCCAATCACGTCGTCGTCCGACATCTTCATCCTCTCCGTCGCTTGGGCCGCCAGCCGGCATTGCCCATCGGTTCAGCATACCGAAAATCTGTCCAAACGGAAAAATACCGACGAAAAACCCGAAATTTAAACTTGTTATGCTTTTTTGACGTGTTTAATGTATACCGAAAGCCGCATGAAATCTGATTGCGGCAAGCGACATCACGGTAACGACCACTTCAAAAGGGGAGCTTCGCAATGAGGAACTGGCTTGGATTTTTCGCGGGTATCGCGATGGTAGCGGGAGTCACCCTGAGCGGCACGGCAGGCGCCGAGACGCTGAAAGTGGGCTCCACGCCCACGGGCGTACCGTTCACGTACCTCGATACGAAGACCGACACCATCACCGGCGTCATGGTGGACATCATGAGCCTGGTCGGCAAGGAAGCGGGCGATAACGTCACCACCGTGCCGCTGGCGTGGTCGGCGCTGATTCCGTCGCTCACCACCGGCAAGATCGATGCTGTCGCCGCCGCGATGTTCATCACGCCGGACCGCCAGAAAGTGGTCGATTTCACCGACCCCGTCTACCAGTACGGCGAAGGCCTGATCGTGCCGAAGTCCGACACGAAGAACTACGTGAGCTTCGCGGACCTGAAGGGCAAGGTGGTGGGCGCGCAGATCGGCACGCCGTTCCTGAAGGCGATGCAGGACTCCGGCCTGTTCGCCGAAGTGAAGGTCTATGAAACGCTCCAGGATCTGCTGCGCGACACCAACACCGGCCGCGTGGATGCCGCCGTCGCCGACTATCCGATCCTCGCCTACCAGGTCTCGCACGGCGGCTTCAACAACACGCGTCTCGTCACCAGCTACAAGCCCGTGATGCCGGGGCAGATCGGCATTGCGGTGCAGAAGGGTCATCCGGAGCGCGTCGCGAAGCTCAACGCCGCCATTGCCAAGGTCAAGGCCGACGGCCGGATCGACGCCGTCGTGAAGAAGTGGGGTCTCTGATCTCCATCTGGGCGGGGCCTGTCCGGCCCCGGCGCCGCAGATGTTCGAGCAACCCTGCTCTGGCCGGCAACGGCCAGGAGAACCTGATTCATGCAAGACTTTTTCCAGCACTCGGCCGAGTACCTGCCGATCCTTCTACGCGGCGTCAAGCTGACGATCGTCGTCACGATCGGCTCGCTGCTGCTCTCGACCGTGCTCGGCATGGTATGGGCGCTGATGCGGGTGTCGGGCGTGCGTTCGCTCGACCTGATCGCACGCGGCGTCATCAACTTCATTCGCGGCGTGCCGATCATCGTGCAGCTGTTCGTGATCTATTTCGTGCTGCCGGACTTCGGCATCTCGATCACGGCCTTGCAGGCAGCGATCATCGGTCTGGGCGTCGCGTATTCGGCGTACCAGGCGGAGAACTTCCGCGCCGGTATCCAGGCCATCGACAAGGGGCAGATCGAGGCCGCGCATTCCATCGGCATGCGCGGCGCGATGACCATGCGCCGCGTGATCCTGCCGCAGGCCTTCCGGATCGCGCTGCCGCCCTACGGCAACACCATGATCATGATGCTCAAGGACAGCTCGCAGGCATCGACCATCACGGTGGCCGAGCTCGCGCTGCAAGGCAAGCTGATTGCATCGTCCACCTTCCAGAACACGACGGTGTTCACGCTGGTCGCGGCGCTCTATCTGGTGATGTGCATTCCGCTGTTCCTGCTCGTGGGCCAGCTTGAAAAGAGACTCGGGAGCGGACGCAAATGATCGAACTGCACGACATTCACAAGAGCTACGGTTCGCTCGAAGTCATCAAGGGCGTGTCGGCCACGGTGTCGAAGGGTGAAGTGGTGTGCCTCATCGGTCCTTCGGGGTCGGGCAAGTCCACCATCCTGCGCTGCATCAACGGGCTGGAGAACTATCAGTCGGGCACCATCACCGTCGAAGGGCGCAAGGTGGACGCGGCGCACCGCTCGATCGCCGAACTGCGCGCGAGCGTGTCGATGGTGTTCCAACGCTTCAACCTGTTTCCGCACCGGACAGTGCTCGAGAACGTGATCGAAGGTCCTATCTTCGTCAGGCGCGAGCCGCGCAAGGAAGCCATGGAACGCGGCCGCAGCCTGCTGGCGCGCGTCGGCCTGTCGGCCAAGGAACACGCGTATCCGGCCCAACTGTCGGGCGGCCAGCAGCAGCGCGTGGCAATCGCCCGGGCGCTCGCCATGCAGCCGAAGGCCATTCTCTTCGACGAACCGACCTCCGCGCTCGACCCGGAACTCGTCGGCGAAGTCCTCGCGGTGATGCGCAGCCTCGCCGACGAGCAGATGACGATGATCGTCGTCACGCATGAAATGGGCTTCGCGCGCGATGTCGCGGACCGCGTGCTGTTTCTGGACCGCGGCACGATCGTCGAACAAGGCGCGGCCAAGGAGGTGCTCGGCAATCCGCAGCATCCGCGAACCCAGGACTTTCTGAAGCGAGTCATCGAGCATGTCTGATTCCACGCTGACGCCCGCCGCGCAATTCCGCGCCACCGCGCCCGGCGAACTCTTCCCGCTGGCCCCTTCGCTGTGGGCTCACACGGCTGTTCCCGCCGTCTCCACGCCCGCGCTCGGCGCGAGCTGCACGGCGGATGTCGTGATCGTCGGCGCCGGCTATGCCGGCCTGTCGACGGCCTGCCATCTCGCGAAGAACGGCGTGAATGTCGTCGTGCTGGAAGCGCGCGAACCGGGCTGGGGCGGCTCGGGCCGCAACGGCGGGCAGATCATTCCGGGCCTCAAGTACGATCCGGACGAACTCGAAGCGCGCTTCGGCGCTGAAGCGGGCCGCGCGGTGGCGGCCTTCGCCGGCTCCACGACCGAGCACGTCTTCAGGATGATCGACACCGAAAAGCTCGCGGTGCCGCACGTGCGCCACGGCTGGGTGCAGGGCGCGCACAACGACGCCGCGCTGCTTACGGTCGAGTCGCGCATGCGTCAATGGGAGCGGCGCGGCCTGAAAGGCGCGCAACTGCTGGACGCCGCGCAAGTGCGCAACCTGCTCGGCACGCAGGCATACAAGGGCGGCTGGCTCGACCCGCGCGCGGGCGGCCTGCAGCCGCTGACGTATGCGCGTGAACTCGCCCGTGTGGCCATGGCCTCGGGCGCCCGCATCTTCGGCCAGACGCCCGTGACGGGCTGGCAGCGGGAAGGCAATGCGTGGAAGGTGAACACGGCATTGGGGCCGCATGTGACGGCCAGGACGGTCATCGTGTGCACGAATGCCTACACGCGCGAACTGTCCTCGAAGCTGTCGAGCACGGTGATCACGCCGAACTCGTATCAACTCTCCACGGCGCCGCTGACCGCGCAACAGGCCGAGAGCGTCATGCCGGGCGGACAGGTGTCCTCGGACACACGCAACCTGCTGCTGTATTTCCGCAAGGACCATACGGGCCGCCTGCTGATGGGCGGACGCGGGCCGTTCCGCCAGCCTGCGTCGAACAACGACTGGGCGCATCTCGAACGCGCCGTCGTGAAGATGTTCCCGCAGCTCGCGGGCATTGCATTCGATCATCGCTGGTGCGGCCATGTCTCGGTCACGCGCGATTTCCTGCCGCATGTGCATGAACCGGAGCCGGGCTTGCTCATCAACATCGGCTGCATGGGTCGCGGCGTCGCGCTGGAAACCGCGATGGGCGATGCGCTCGCCCGCTACACCCTCACCCGCGACGTGCGCGCCCTGCCCTTCCCGCTGACGCGCATTTCGCCGATCCCGTTCCACGGCTTGCAGCGGCTCTATCTGGCGGCGGTGGTGAGCTGGTATCGCATGCGCGACGCCGGATTGCTGTGATCGCGGTTATCGCTCCCGGCTATCGCTCTTTCTGACACGACCTTATTAAACCCAGCCCATGTCCCTGCTCGTCTCTCTCGACACCGCGCCCGATTTCGCCCCGCAACCCGGCGCGCCGCTGCCCGAACGCCTGATCTCGGGCAACCCGCAGAACCAGACCTGGCTGCTCGACGAAGCCTTCGACGGCAAGATCCAGACCGGCATCTGGGAATCGACGCCGGGTGCGAACCGCTCGATCCGCGGTGAGATGTTCGAGTTCTGCCACATCCTGTCGGGCGTCGTGGAAATCACCGAGGACGGCGGCTCGCCCGTCCGCTTCGGCCCCGGCGACAGCTTCCTGATCAAGCCCGGTTTCACCGGCGTGTGGCGCAACATCGAGACGGTACGGAAGATTTTCGTCATCTACGAGTAGTTCCAGAGGCCCGCTGCACCGCACTGACGCCGCCCTATTCGGTTTCCGGATAGCCGACCAATTTTGACAGCGTTGAGTCGCCCGATTTCGCGACTCACCATGCTTACATGACGCCGCTTCACACCGGAGCGGCGAGATGAACGGCAGCACATGGAGGTGTCGGAAATGACGAAGGACGGCAAACTCAGACTCGGTCTCTCGATGCGGTATCTCGGCTATCACGTGGCCGCGTGGCGGCATCCGTCGGTGCCCGCCGATGGCGCGCTCAGCTTCGAGCATTTCCTGAACACGGCGCGCAAGGCGGAAGCCGCGCACTTCGACATGATCTTCTTCGCGGATGGCCTCGGCATCCGCGCCAACGACAATCCCAAGGGCTCGCTCGCCCGCGACATGCGCAACGCGGAACTCGAACCGCTGACGCTGCTGGCGGCGCTCGCGGCCACGACGCGCAACATCGGCCTGGTGGCGACGGCATCGACCACCTACAACGAGCCGTTCCACATCGCGCGCAAATATGCATCGATCGATCACATCAGCGGCGGGCGCGCGGGCTGGAACGTGGTGACGTCGTGGTCGGACGAAGAGGCGCAGAACTTCAGCCGCACCGAGAACCTCGCCTACGCGGACCGCTACGAACGCGCCGACGAATTCGTCGACGTCGTGCGCTCGCTGTGGAACAGCTGGGAAGACGATGCCTTCGTGCGCGACAAGGACTCCGGCCTGTTCTACGACGAAGCGAAGCTGCACACGCCGAACCACAAGGGCAAGCACTTCCAGGTGCGCGGTCCGCTGAACTCGGCGCGCACGCCGCAGGGACAGCCGGTCATCGTGCAGGCGGGCGCGTCCGAAGCGGGCCGCCGGCTCGCGGCGCGCTGTGCGGAAGTGGTGTACAGCAACTCGCACGATCTCAGCAGCGCGCAGGCCTATTACGCCGACCTCAAGGGCCGGCTCGCCGCTCATGGCCGGCAGCCGGATGACCTGCTCATCATGCCGGGCATCGCGCCCTTCGTCGCGGCGACGCGCGAGGAAGCGCGCGACAAGTACGAGGAACTCCAGGCGCTGATCCATCCGCTGAGCGGGCTGGCGGCGCTGTACGGCCAATTGGGCGATCTGTCGGCCTATCCGCTGGATGGCCCGGTGCCCGATCTGAATACGGCGAACACGAAGAACATCGGCAGCATCGCGCAGAACCTGGTCGAGGTCGCGCATGCCGAGAACCTGTCGATCCGCCAACTCGGCCAGCGCGTGGCGTCGACGTTCGGCGTGCGTCTGCTGATCGGCACGGCGGCGGATGTCGCCGACGAAATGGAACACTGGTTCCGCAACGACGCCGCCGACGGCTTCAACATCTGCCCGCCGATTCTGCCCACCGGCATGGACGACATGAGCGACTTTCTCGTGCCCGAACTGCGTCGGCGCGGGCTGTTCCGCTCGCGCTACGAAGGCACGACCTTGCGCGCGAACCTCGGCCTCGCGCCGAGCGTCTTCCAGCGCATCGGAGGCGCGTCATGATGCCGACCGCAACCGCAACCGATACCGAACACAGCTTCCAGGACGCCATGGCGCTGTTCGCGGCGGGCGTCACGGCCGTCACCACCTTGCGCGACGGCAAGCCCGCGGGATTGATCGCGACCTCGGTGTGCAGCCTGTCGTCGGATCCGCCTTCGCTCGTCGTGTGCGTGAACAAGAACGCCTCCGCGCACGATGCCATCGTCGCGCACGGCACGTTCGCGGTGAACCTGCTGTCGGTGGAACAAAGCGACATCGTCGATCGCTTTCGCGCGGCAAAAGGCGATGCGCGCTTCGAGCCCGGTCAGTGGACGACGCTCGAAACCGGCGCGCCTGTGCTCGCCGATGCCGCCGTCGTGCTCGATTGCCGGCTCGACAAGTGTCACGACGGCTACACGCATTCGATTTTCGTCGGCGTGATCGAGCGGATTTCGTCGCGCCGCGATGCCGATTCCGCTTGTCTGCTCTGGCATGGCCGGAGCTTCGCGCGCAGCACGCCACTAGGTGCGGCGCAAAGGGTTTCAAAGGCAGTTGAGGTCTGAACCAGCACTATCGCTATTGAACGTTGGCACCACGGCATCCGGCGGCCGCTCCGCCTGCTCAAGACTGCAAAGGATGAATATGTTGAACAAGGCCAGCACCCTCGACGCCCCGGTCGTGGACCAACCCGCTCCAAACCGCGTGCGGGATGTCATCGCCGCGAACTTCGGCACGTTCTTCGAATGGTTCGACCTGCTGGTGTACGCGATGTTCGCGATCACCGTGTCGAAGCTGTTCTTCCCGACCGGCGACGGCCAATCCGCGCTGCTGCTCAGTCTGCTCACCTTCGGCAGTTCCTTCGTCATCCGTCCGGTGGGCGCGATCGTGCTCGGCGTCATCGCGGACCGGCGCGGGCGGCGCTTCGCGCTCAGTCTGGCCGCCCTGCTGATGCTGCTCGGGACGGCGTCCATCGCCGTGGTGCCGACCTATGACAGCATCGGCGTGCTCGCGCCGGTGATTCTCGTCGCCGGACGCCTGCTGCAAGGCTTTTCGGCGGGCGGGGAATTCGGCGCCGCGAACTCGTTCCTGACCGAACAGGACAAGCGCCGCATGGCCTTCTTCGGCAGCCTGCAGTTTTCGGCGTCGGGTCTCGCGGTGCTGACGTCGTCGCTGTTCGCGTACTGCATCAACCACTTCCTGACGGCCGAGCAGGTCAATTCGTGGGGCTGGCGCCTGCCCTTCGTGTTCGGCTGCCTGATCGGGCCGGTCGGGCTGTATATCCGCCGCAAGGTGAGCGAGACCGCCGACTTCGAACAGGTGAAGAAGACCGAGCATTCGCCGCTGCGTGAAACCGCGCGCTCGCACAAATCCGCCGTGCTGATTGGCGCGATCGTCGCGGGCGCGGGCGGGCTGGCGAGCTTCATCAACATCTACATGCCGACCTTCGCCATCAACAATCTCGGCGTCAGCAAGGACGCGGCGTTTTCGTCGTCGATCGCGAGCGGCCTGGTGTGCGTGCTGCTGCCGCTGGTCGGCGGCATGGCGGCGGACCGCTTCGGCACGGTAAAGGTGATGCGCGCCGCGCTCCTCACCGGCATGGTGCTGATCCTGCCGCTCTTTTACATGCTGACGCGCGCGCCGGGCCCGGTCACGCTCGTCGCGTTCCAGTGCATTCTTTCGCTGGTGTTCTACAGCTTCTACTACTCGCCGGTCGGATCGCTCCTGTCGCAGCTGTTTCCGGCGAGCTGCCGCACGACCGGCGTGTCGCTCGCCTATGTGATCGCGATGACGCTGTTCGGCGGCCTCACGCCGCTGGTGACGAGCCTGCTGGTCAAGACCACCGGCAGCATCATGTCGCCCGCGTGGTATCTGATCGCCGTCTCGGCGCTCGCGCTCTGCGGTCTGGCCGCGAGCCGGAAGCGCCTCGCCTGACGGCCGGGCCGCATCGACTGACTCATTTCGGAGCAAGCGAGTTGAAACCGGATCTGCCCAAGCAAGTGTCCGTCGCCATTGTCGGCGGCGGGATCATCGGCGTGAGTTGCGCGCTGGCGCTGGCCCGCAAGGGCGTCGACGTCGCGGTGTTCGAAAAGGGCACGGTGGCGGGCGAGCAGTCGTCGCGCAACTGGGGCTGGATTCGCAGCGTGGGCCGCGACGTGCGTGAGTTGCCCTTGTCGATGCTTGCGAACGAACTCTGGCAAGAGATCCAGTCGCAGGTCGACGTCGGCTATCGCACCACCGGCCTCGCCTATCTCGCCGCCTCCGATGCCGACATGGCCGCTCACGAGAAGTGGCTCGCCGCCGCGCAGACGAAGGGCGCGCACGCGCGGCTCATGGACCGCGCCGCGCTGGCGAAACTGATCCCGCCTTCGCAGCGGCCGTGGGCGGGCGCGCTGTACAGCGATGCCGACGGCGTCGCCGAGCCGCTCGCCGCCACGCGCGGCATCGCCGACCTGGCGCGGGCGCACGGCGCGCGCATCATCGAACACTGCGCGGTGCGCGGGCTCGACGTGGCCGCCGGACGCGTCGCGGGCATCGTGACCGAGCACGGGCGCGTGCAATGCGCGGACGTCGTGCTGGCGGGCGGCGCGTGGTCGCGGCTGTTCTGCGGCAATCACGCCATCGACTTTCCGCAGCTCAAGGTGCATGCCTCGGTGATGCAGACCGCGCCCATCGATGCCGGTCTCGATGTCACCATCAACGGCGGCGACTTCACCTGCCGCAAGCGCAGCGACGGCGGCTACACGGTGTCGAAGCTCGGCGCATCAGTCGCGGATCTCACGCCCGACAGCATCCGTCTCAGCACGAAGTTCATGCGCGCGTGGCTCAGCGAGCGCAAGTATCTGAAGCTGCGCCTGGGCCGGCGCTTCTTCGAGGAGATGATGATTCCGCGCCGCTTCGGCCTCGACCGTCCGTCGCCGTTCGAAGCGTGCAGGACGCTCGACCCGGCCGCCAACCTGCCGATGCTGCACGACGCGCTCGCGCGGCTCAAGGCCGCGTTCCCGAGCTTCGCAAACGCCACCATCCAGCGTGCGTGGGCCGGCATGATCGACGTGACGCCGGACGCCATACCGGTCATCTCGAAGGTCAAGGCGCTGCCCGGCTTTCACCTCGGCTCGGGCTTCTCGGGACACGGCTTCGGCATCGGGCCGGCCGCCGGACAGGTGCTGGCGGATCTGGTGACGGGCGACCGACCGCGCGTCGATCCGCGTGACTTTGCTCTCGAACGGTTTTCCTTCTAGGATGGGGGCTTCCGTTTGCAGGGCGGTTGCGCCGTCGTCATCATGAACATCCGGCAACTCGAAGCATTCCAGGCCACGATGAAGGTCGGCACGATGATCGGCGCCGCCGAACTGCTCGGGCTGTCGCAGCCGTCCGTCAGCAGGCTCATCAGCGACTTCGAACGCGCACTGGGCGTCACGCTGTTCGACCGCGCCAACGGCAGGCTCGTGCCGACGCCGGAAGCCCGCATGATCCGCGAACAGGTCGAGGCGACCATCCGCTCGCACGAACGCATCGCCGAACTCGCCGCCGACGTGCGCAAGCTGCGCGTCGGAAGCATTGCGATTGCCTGCATGCCCGCGCTCGGCATCACCTTCATGCCCACGGTGATCGCGCGCTTTCGCGAGGCGCATCCGGAAGTGGACGTGTCGCTCGATGTGCAGATGTCCTCGAAGATCGAGGACTGGATCGCGGCGCAGCAGATCGATTTCGGGCTCGCCGAACTGCCGGCCGTCGCGGACGATCTGACCGTCGACGAGTTCTGCAACGTGCCCTACTACGCGGTGATGAAGAAGCAGCACGAACTGTCGGCGAAGGACGTACTCGCGCCGCAGGACTTCGAAGGACGCACCTTCATCTCGATGACTGGCCACTACCAGCCGCGCGGCCACGTGGACCGTTTCTTCGACAGTCACGACGTGAGCCGGATCACGCGCATCGATACGTCGCTGTCGCATGCTACGTGCGAGATGGCGGCGCTGGATCTGGGCATCGGCTTCGTCGATCCGTTCAGCGTGCATGGCTATCTGGATCGCGTCGATGCCCGGCCGGTGGATCCCTGTATCCGCTTTCGCGTCGGGCTGATGTATCCGACGCATCGTCCGCTGTCGAAGCTCGGGCGCACGTTCGTCGCGTTCATGAAGGAGTTCCGCGACGAATGGCTCGCCGACGTGGCCGCCCGATGCCGTCCGGCCGCCTGACGCGGTACCTTGTTTTCACGATTGCAGCGCACTATCGAGGAGAGGCGTTTTCATGTTGTTACTGGTCAATTCGGGCGGACCCGGCGCGGTCGGCGAGTGGCGGGATCATTTTGCGAAGTGGCTGCCCGAACTCGAGGTGCGCGGCTGGAACGATCCCGAAGTCGACGATGCGAAGGTGGACTTCGTCCTCGTCTGGGAACCGACGCCGGGACGTCTGGCACGCATGCCCGCGCTGAAGATCGTGTTCAGCGCGGCGGCGGGCGTCGATCACATCATGGCCGACCGATCCGTGCCCGCGCATCTGCCCATCGTGCGGATGGTCACGCCCGAGACCACCGAACGCATGTCGGACTACGTGATGGCCGCGTGCTTCGGCATCACGCGGGATTTTGCCGCGCTTAACGATGCGCAGCGCCGGCGTAGCTGGAACGACGAGCTGATCGGCAGGCGCTCGGGCGAGACGAACGTGGCCGTGCTCGGTCTCGGCGAACTCGGCGCGGCCTGTGCGCAACGGCTCGCGCTGAACGGCTTTCAGGTCCGGGGCTGGTCGCGTTCGCCGGGAAACTTGCAGGGTGTGACGTGCTACAGCGGCAATGAAGCACTCGATGCCCTGCTCGACAACGCGCACATCGTGGTCAATCTGCTGCCCGACACGCCGCAGACGCGCGGCATGATCGACGCGGCCTTGCTCGCAAGACTGCCGGTGGGCGCGTCCATCGTGAACGCGGGCCGTGGTCCGCAAGTCGCGCTCGACGACGTGCTCGCCGCGCTCGACGAAGGCCGCCTGCGCAGCGCGTGGCTCGATGTCTTCGAGCAAGAGCCGCTCGATCCGGACAGCCGCCTCTGGTCTCATCCGGGCGTGGTCGTCACGCCGCATGTGGCTTCGCTGCCTTCTCGCGGCGCACGGGCGGAGCAGGTCGCGCGGGCGCTGCGCGAGCATCTCGAAGGCAAGCCCTTGCAGCATGTGTATGACCGGGTGCTGGGATATTGAGTCTGCCGAGTCCGAAAGCAGCTGAACTGAACGACTGGACACTTCTTTTGCAGCGCTCCTTCGCCACAAGAGCGAACAACGAGCGGAAAAGCGCTGCATTTTGACCTTGTTTAGAGACAGGTCATCGCCTAGTTTCATATCTAACCGACGTCCATCCCGATACCGCGCGCATCGTTCTCTTTCCTTCACCTGCGCATTGCTTGCCTGAGCAGTAGAAGCTGAAGTCGCCGCTGCACGAACGGCTCTCGTGCAGGGCCATCCTTGCGGTTGCGAAGAACCCTGTGTCGAGGGCAGCATGGACGGTCGATTTCCGGTTACACGGCGGGTGTTCCTCAAGGCTGTCGGCGGCGGCGCCGCGACGGTCACGGTCAGCGGAATCGCGTCGCTGCTGGACGGTTGCGCGACGCACGCCGTCGATGACGCGTCGCCACGAACCGCCGACAACGCCTGGCCGACGCATGCCGGCAACCCCGACTGGGCGCCGGAACCCGGCAAGGCGCGCTGGCGGATCGAGGGCGTGAGCAAGGTCACGGGCGCGAAGGTCTATGCGCGCGACTTCAAGGCCGCCGACTTCGATGGCTGGCCCAAGGAAGAAAACTGGCTGTACGCGCTGCGCTGCGATCGCGTCGATCAGGTTATCGACGATTTCGACCTGAGCATGCTGCCCGGCGCGTTGAAGCCGCTCGTGGTCATCACCAGCGAGACGCTTGCAGAACACAAGATCCCTTCTTCCGCCGACAGCAGCGGCATCGGTCACGCAGCCGCCGAGTTGTTCGCGCGACGATCCGCGCCGGCAGGATGCTATGGACAGCCGGTCGCATTGCTGATCTTCGAGAACTTCGACATCTATCGCCGGGCGAAGAAAATCCTCGACTTCAATCCCGCCGTCATCCGCTACGGCGCAATGAAACCCGATGCCGTCACGCCGTATCCCACGCTGAGTCCGGATGCCTTCAAGAACAGCAAGATCTACGTCCGGAACGACGCAAACGGCGTCTGGAACACCAACATGCAGCCCGACGACAACGGCAATCCGACGCAGGCGTTCAAGGAGGTCGCGCGTGACGAACGCGAGGTCATCCTTGACCTGGCCCGGGCGCAGGTCCGGAAGGGAAATTGGCTGCAATTCGGCACCACGGACGGACACATCTTCCAGACCCCCGCGATGGACCCGGTGTTCATGGAGCCGGAATCAGGCCTCGCGTGGTTCGACCCGGACACGCGCGTCATGAAGATGGTGCTGGGCACGCAATCGCCGCGTGACGATGGCTTCAGCGTCAGTGATCTGCTGAAGCCCAGCGACCTCCCGCTCGATCACGTCGATATCATTGCCTGCTATCCCGGCGGCGGCTTCGGCGGGCGCGACAAGTCGCCGTTTCCTGCCTACCTTGGGCTGGCCGCGCGCTTCGCCAGGGCGCCGTTGCGCTGGCAGCTGTCGCGTTACGAACAGTTTCAAGTGGGCTTGAAGCGCACCGAGTCGAGATTCGAGGAAACCATCTGGCTCGATCACGGCGGGAAGATCCAGGCGCTCAGCAGCCGCTTCCTGCTCAACTCCGGTGGCAGGCAAAACTTGACGGGCGCGGTCGGCGACCTCGCGGCAATGAGCGCGATGAGCTGCTATGACATTCCGCGCGCCAGCGCCGAAGGCGCCATCTTCTTCTCGCCGGAAATCTATGGCGGCTCGCAGCGTGGCTTCGGCGGTCCGCAGGCCTTCATGGCCATCGAGACCCTGCTCGACGAAGCGGCTCACGCGCTCGGCAAATCGCCCTTCGAGATTCGCCGCATGAACCTGCTTGGCACGCCGGGAAGCCGGACCATCACGGGCGGAAAAATCCTCTTCGATCTCCAGTTGAACCAGCATCTGAGGCAGCTGGAAACGCATCCGCTCTGGACCGGACGCGCGCGGATACGCAGCGAGCGCGCGAAGGACGGGTTGCGCTATGGCGTCGGCTTCGCGATGTCCAATCAGGCCTATGGCACGGCAAAGGATGGCGTGTTCGCGCTGGTGGAGATCAGCCAGACGACGGGCGTGCGCGTGGTGACGCACTACACCGACATGGGCAACGGCGCGGCCACCACGCTGGCGCTCGCGCCGGCCCGGCATCTCGGCCGCAATGCGCAGCAGATCAGGATGAGCGACGCGGCCGTATTCATTGCCATCAAGGATTACGACGCCAGCCAATCCGGCCTCTGGAACAAGTTCCGCAACGCCAAGGGGCTCGGCGGGCCGTTCGGTTCGTCGAGCGCGTGCCTCGGCGCGTTCCATCACGTCCAGGCGGTCGATCGCGCGGCGTTGACGTTGATGCTCCAGAGCGTCCTGCCGGCCGCGCGCGCGATCTGGCGCGACGACAAGGTCCCGTTCGGCGATCTGAAGTGGATCGAAGGGAATCTCACCGCTCCGGGACGTGAGCCGCTGACCTGGTCCAGGCTGCTCGACGCCATCAACCGCCAGGGCCTGCATACCGTTGCCGCCGCCCACCTCACCTACGCGGGCGACTTCTGGAAGAGCAACTATGTCTTCACGTCGGGCGTGACGATGATGGACTGCGATTTCATCGCCACGGGGCCGAGCGTCAGCGAACTGCGCCCCGTGACGCACGGTGTCCTGCGCGAGCCGAAGGAGATCATCGTCGGCTATGGACGAACCAACTATGCGCCGGCGGCGGCGCTCGTGTCCGTTGCGGTGGATGCGCAAACGGGCCGCGTCAAGGTCGAGCAGGTCGTGAGCACGCTGAGCGCCGGGCGGCTGTTGTGTCCGGAGATCGTCAGCGGACAGTCGCATGGCGCAGTGGCGATGGCGCTCAGCAACGTGCTGACCGAAGCCTGCCCTCCCGGACCGAAGGGTCCGGGCAACGGCAGATGGAATCTGGACCAGTACCGGATCATGAGCATGCAGGAGGCGCCCAGGCAGGAACTCCATACGCTCGATCCGCCCGACGACGGTCAGCAACACGCGGCGCGCGGCATCGGCGAAGCGGTCATGTGTCCGATCGCGCCCGCGCTGCTCAACGCGCTCGCGATGGCGACGGGACATCGCTTCAGGCAGACGCCGGTGACGCCGGCCGTGATCCGCGAGGCCCTCAAGTGAACGGCGCCGTCATCAGGCTGCACGTCAACGGCCAGCCACGCACCGTCAGCGCCGACGATGCCGACATGAGCCTCGCCGATTATCTGCACGAGCGCCTCGACCTGACGGGCACGAAGGTCTGCTGCGGGATCGGCGTGTGCCGCGCGTGCACGGTCGGCATTCGCAACCGGCCGGATGCGCTGCTGGAGAAGACGCTTGCGTGCGTCACCACGGTCAGCACGCTGGCGAATCAGCACGTCTATACGGTCGAGAGCCTGGCACAGGGCAACCGGCTCGCGCCGCTTCAGCAGAGTTTTCTGGAGGCGTTCGCGTTCCAGTGCGGCTACTGCACGCCCGGCTTCCTGATGGCCGCGACCGCCATGCTGGAGCATCTCGGCCAGTACGGCGCGTCCGTCGAACGGATCGACGACGCGATCGATACATGGGTCGGCGGCAACCTGTGCCGCTGCACCGGCTACGTCAGGTACAAGGAAGCGATCCGACGGGTCGCGCAGGCGAAGGTCAAGGGTGGAGCGGGATCATGAGGCTCGCGCTCGTCATTGCTGCGGTGGCGGTGGTGGCTATGGCGCTTGCCGCTGAAGCCGCTCCGCCGCAGCAGCAGGGCATCCTCGATTATGGCGCGCAGTGCTCGCGGGAAATCGGCGAGATTCCGCCATTCGATTGCGCCAGCGGCACCGAGATACCCGTGACCGTCGACGGCAGGCGGATCGGGCTGGACGAACGCCCCACCCGTTGCGACCGCCCGTCGCTGCTTTATCCTCGGGATGACAAGGTGCAGCAGTGCCTGCCCGGCGCGAGGATTCTCGATCTGTCGCGCGGGGCGACGCAGATTTCCGCCTATTGCCGCAAGAACGATCCCAGCAATACCGTTGCGGCCCGTTTCGACGAGGTCGTGATCGTGCTGCATCACACGGGGAACGGCAAGACGTGCTGGTTTGCGTCGAAGGATCCGCCCGATCCGAAGATGGGCTGGGACACGTCGCGCGTGCCGCCGCCCGACGAGAAGACGCCGCCCGCGGCGAAGCTGGCGGCGGTCGAGTTCTGGCAGACGCCGGGCATCCTGGCCGGCAAGAATCCCAACTGCATTCAATGCCACGATGCCGGGCCGTTCATCATGAGCCCGTTCATCGCGCAGGTGTGGGACAAGGTGCCGACCGATCCGTGGGGCAAGTATTCGAGCATCGGACCCGCTTTCCAGATGGAGCGTCTGAAGACGATGAGCACGCCGGGCAATACGTGTGTCGGCTGCCACCGGATCGGCACGAAGCAGACTTGCGAGGTCTTTCTCGGGCTCTCGGCAGGCGGGCACGCACCGGGTAACGGTCCGCTCGCCGATCGCTTTCCGCTGAGCCACTGGATGCCCACGGATACCAATTTGAGCGAAGCGCAGTGGAAAGCCGCGCATCACGATTCCATCGACGCGCTGCAAGCCTGCTGCCGTGACCGGACCACGCCCGGCTGCACCTTCACGCCGATGCCGAGATGACTGGGCGCAAGCGCCTGCTCAGGTCGCGCGCAACGGCCTGAAGAATGCGCGGATCTCTTCCGCGAGCAAGGCCGGCTGTTCGAGCGCGGCGAAGTGTCCGCCGCGCGGCATGGCGTTCCAGCGCTGCACATCGAAGACGCGTTCGAGCCACGAACGCGGCGGCATCGGCAACTCGCGCGGAAACAGCGCGACGCCGAGCGGTGTCGCCACGCGTTCCGCGGGATCGAAGCTCAGCGGCTGACGGCGGTTCTCCTTGTAGATGCGATACGACGCATCGAGCATGTGGCCGAACCAGTAGAGGGACACGTCGGTCAGCACGTCGTCGAGCGTGAATGCACGTTCGATGTCGCCGTCGCAATCGCTCCAGGTGCGGAACTTCTCGACGATCCACGCGGCGAGGCCGACGGGTGAGTCGGTCATCGCATAGGCGAGCGTGAGGGGCTTCGTGCTCTGCAAGGCGGCATACGCGCCTTCGGCTGAGGCCCATGCGGCTATGGTGTCGAGATAGGCCTGTTCGTCTGCATTTGGAGGAGGCAGGTCCGGGGCAAGCGCCGGACGGTAACTGGCGGGGATGTAGTTGACATGGGCACCGACGACATCGTCCGGGAAACGGCGCGCCAGCCACAAGGAGACCGCTGCGCCGATGTCGCCGCCTTGCGTGCCGAAGCGTTGGTAGCCGAGGCCGTGCATCAGCCCGCGCCACAGTCCGGCGATGTGGCGCGCACTGCAGCCGGGGCTGGCCGGTGGCGCTGAAAAACCGAAACCCGGCAGGGATGGCACGACGACGTGGAACGCATCGGCCGCCTCTCCGCCGTGCGCGGCGGGATCGGTGAGCAGCGGAATGATCCGCTCCATTTCGATGAAGGAACCGGGCCAGCCATGCGTCAGGATCAGCGGCATGGGCGCGGGGCCTTGGCCAGACCGATGGATGAAGTGGATGTCCTGGCCGTCGATGGTCGCCTGGAACTGCGGCAGACGGTTCAGGCGGGCTTCCTGGGCGCGCCAGTCGAAATGGTTGAGCCAGTGGTTTGAAAGGCGTTGCAGGTAGGCGAGGCTCGTGCCGTCTTCCCAGTCGTCCGCATCGAGCGAGGATGGCCAACGGGTCTGGCGCAGGCGCTGTTTGAGGTCGTCGAGCCGGGCCTCGGGGATGGCGATGGTGAAGGGGCGCGAGTTCATGGCGCGGTGCGGGCGTGGGCTGGAGAGCAGGTCAGCTTAGCGGGTTTCGGGGCGTCGCGTCCGGGGGGCGCACCGCCCCGCCTCAGGGTTTTCCACTCCCACGCCACTGCATAAAACCTATTCCCCCCGCCCCCTGAATCCCTCGAAACTCCGCTCCTATACTGGCTCCTCACCCCACACGAGGAGACGTATCGATGCTGATGGACGCCAAGGATTCGATCTACAGTCCCACGCAAAACGGCCTGATCTTCCCGCAGGAACCCAGCTTCGCCAGTTCCGCCGAAGAACGCCGTTATCGCAAGGAACATCTCGCCGCCGCGTGCCGGATCTTCGCCCGGCACGGCTTCAGCTTCGGCTTCGGCGGCCATCTGACGGTGCGCGATCCCGAACACCCCGACCTCTTCTGGACCAATCCGATGTGCGTGCCGTGGTCGCGCACGAAGACCTCGCAGCTCGTCCTCGTCGATCACTCGGGCACCGTGATCGAAGGCCAATACGCGGTGAATCGCGCGGGCTACGTGCTGCATTCCGCGATCCACGCCGATAACCCCGACATCATCGGCTCATGCCATGCACACACCGTCCACGGCGATGCGTGGGCCGCGATGGGCAAGCCGCTCGACTACGTGACCCAGGATGCCTGCATGTTCTACGGCAGCCATGCCGTGGTCCGCGACGGCGCGGGCAAGGTGCCGGTGGCGGACGAATCGGGCAATCCGATCGCGCGCGCCTTCCACGATCACAAGGCCATCATTCACCAGAACCACGGCCTGCTGACGGCGAGCCGCCACAGCATCGACGATGCCGTGTGGACCTTCATCGCGCTCGATCACTGCTGCAGGATGCAGTTGCTGATGGACGCGACCGAATCGCGTCCGGTCGAGATCGACCCGAAGTTCGCGGAGTATTCGCATCAGCATCTGGGCAATTCGTTCATCAGCTGGCTGCACTTCCAGACCATGCTCTACGAGATCAACGAACAGGAGCCCGATTACCTCGACTGAAGCACCGGCGTTCCCCCAGTACATCGGCGGCATGAGCGATCCTGCACGTCGCGCATGCCGCACGAAAGCGCTCGAGAATACTTATATCGGAGACATGCATGGAAGCGCTCTATGGTGAAGACACCGTCCGGCAGACAGACACGAGCCGCACGTATTACCGCGCCTACTGGCGGCTCCTGCCGCTGCTGCTGATCTGTTATCTGGTCGCCTATCTGGACCGCGTCAACGTCGGTTTCGCGAAGCTGCAGATGCTCGACGCGCTGCACTTCGACGACGCCATCTACGGCCTCGGCTCAGGCATCTTCTTCGCAGGCTATTTCTTCTTCGAGGTGCCCAGCAATCTCGTCATGCGCAAGGTGGGCGCGCGCAAGTGGATCGCGCGCATCATGCTGACCTGGGGCGTGATCTCGGCGGCGATGATCTTCGTCAAGACGCCCACCATGTTCTACGTCGCGCGCTTTCTGCTCGGCGCCGCCGAAGCCGGCTTCGCGCCCGCCATCATGTATCTGCTCACGCTCTGGTTCCCCGCGCGCTATCGCGGCCGCGCGATGTCCATCTACGTGATGGGCGCACCGCTCGCGTTCGTCGTCGGCGGGCCGATCTCGGGCTATATCCTGCACGCGTTCACCGGAAACGAGCATCTCGCGGCATGGCAATGGCTGTTCCTGATCGAAGCCATTCCGGCTGTCGCGCTGGCCTTCATCGTGCTCGCCTTCCTCGACGACGATCCCGCGCACTCACGCTGGATCAGCGAAGAAGAACGCCAGAACGTGCTCGCCGAACTGCGCGCGGAAAACGCCGGCAAGGTCGATCATTCGAGCGTGCGCGCGTTCCTCGCCAATCGCAAGCTGTGGGAGTTCTGCGGCATCTACTTCTGCCTCATCATGGGCCTCTACGCGCTGGGCTTCTGGATGCCCTCGCTCATCAAGCGCAGCGGCGTGATCGATCCCTTCGCCATCGGGCTCTATTCGGCCGTACCCAACATCTTTGCGGCCATCGCGCTGTATGTGTCGAACCGCAGCGCCGACCGCACCGGCGGACGCCGCGTGCACTTCGCGCTGTTCATGCTGATCGGCGCGGCAGGACTCGCGGCCAGCATGTGGTTCTCGGCAGGTCCGCTCGTGACGACAGCCTGTCTCTCCGTCGCCGCCGCGGGCGTCTACTCGTGCATCGCACTGTTCTGGGCCTTGCCGACGAGTCTCTTCGTCGGAGCATCGGTGGCCGCCGCGCTCGCGTTCATCAATTCGGTAGGGAACATCGCCGGCTTCGTGTCGCCGTATCTCGTCGGCATGCTCAACGTGATGGCCGGGCACGCGGAGGTCGGCATGTACGTGATCTCCGCGTTTCTCGTGCTCGGCGGAGCGATGACCATGCGCCTGCCGAAGACGCTCGACGACCGCTGACCGCTGACGTCACCTTGCGCTCAGGCGGCCCACGGCGGCCGCCTGAGCCGCTCCGCCACATGGTCGATGAACGCCCGCACCCGTGGATGCAGCGACGCATCGCGCGGATACAGCGCATAGATGGCGGTCTCGTCGCTGGGCTGGAAGTCAGTGAGGAGCGGCACGAGCATCTTGCTGCGGATCGACGGCAGCACCATGTGCTCCGCCATGCGCGTGATGCCGACGCCCGCCAGGCACATGTTCACCAAACTCACGCCGCTGCTCGTCTGGAAGTTGCCGTTGATGAGCATGGAAGTGCGCTCGCCGTCGATCATGAACGGCCAGTGGTTCAGATGATCCATCGGCGGTTCCCACATCAGGCAGTTGTGCCGAACGAGGTCGCCACCGTCACGCGAATGCCGCCGGTCATGTCCTGACTGGCGCGCGCAAGCTGCGCCTCGGCGGTATCGATGTCATCGAGCACGCGCCGGCACAGCGCGAGGTACTGGTGCCCTTCCTGCGTCACCTGAAGACTGCGCGTGGAGCGCCGCAACAGCGCGACGCCGAGGCGCTTCTCCAGCGCCGACACGGCGCGGCTGACATACGGCTGCTGGAGATCAAGCAGGAGCGCCGCGGCGGTGAAGCCGCCGCTTTCCGCGACGGCCTTGAAGATCTTCATTTCGACGAGACGTTCGTCCTTCATGTTCGCTATGCACGCTCGAGCGGATCAAAGCGAGCATCTTAGCCAGCGGCCGCATGCCGTCCTACCGGGACTTGCACTGCCCTCTGCTTCAATATACGATTCGTATATGTTTCATATAAGGAGAAGAGCATGGGCATCGTCAATATCGACGACGATCTGCACGACCAGATCCGCAAGGCCAGCGCCGTGTCGTGCCGGTCCATCAATGCGCAAGCGGCTTTCTGGATCAAGGCCGGCATGTTGTGCGAGATGAATCCGGGCATGACGCTCAACGAGATCGTCGCGCGGGAATTGCGCGCGGCGGGCGTGGTCGCCGAGTCCGCCGGGCTTGCCGGAGTCGCGCCAGCGTGACCAGGCGTCCCGAGGAAATCGCCTTGCTCGCCGAGTCGGGCAGGCTGCTGGCGCTGGTATTCGGTCACCTGGACCGCCTGGATCTGACCGGCATGTCGACGATGCAGGTCAACGATCGGGTAGACAGCCTCATCGTCGATGAACTGAGCGCGCGCCCTGCAAGCAAGGGGCAGTATGGCTATGCCTACGCGCTCAACGCATCCCGCAACGACGTGGTGTGCCATGGCGTTCCGTCGCACGCGGAGATTCTGCAGAGCGGCGACATCGTCAACTTCGACATCACGCTCGAGAAGAACGGCTACATCGCGGATTCGAGCAAGACCTATCTGGTCGGCGATGTCGCAGCGCCCGCCAGGCGGCTCGTGCAGGTGACCTATGAAGCCATGTGGAAAGGCATCAAGGCGGTGCGGCCCGGCGCGACGCTCGGCGACATCGGTCATGCCATCGAGCGGCATGCCCGCAGGAACGGCTATTCGGTGGTCAGGGAGTATTGCGGGCACGGCATCGGCCGGGAGATGCATGAGGATCCGCAAGTGCTGCACTGGGGCCGGCCGCGAACCGGCCTGCGCTTGCAGGAAGGCATGGTGTTCACCATCGAACCGATGCTCAATCAAGGGCGCTCCGCCGTGTGGACTGGGAAGGATGGCTGGACCGTCCTAACCCGCGACGGTCAGCTCTCCGCGCAGTTCGAGCACACCGTCGCGGTGACGCGCAATGGCGTGCGTGTGCTGACCTTGCGAGCCGAGGAAACGCGCCTGCACTGAACAGGACTTCACGCGACACCCCGCCTCGGCACGGCGGTCGAGTGCTGACGCCTTCGCCCCGGTGACATCGACTCAACACCTGTTGCGTTTTTTGAGTTTGAGCGGCCACACGCGGGCCGGTACGCTGGGATGAGTTGCCGGACGCCTGATCCGGCGCCCGAACACGGCGCACCGATCTCCATGAAACTCGACCATTCCATCGTGCTCCTGCACGCGACGCCCGTCGCGATCGCGCCGATTCAGGCCGCGTTCGCTACTGACTGGCCCGAAGCGAAACTGAGCAATCTCCTCGACGATGGCCTGACGGCCGCACGCGGCAAGAGCCGGGACCTGGACGGCGCGCTGCGGCAGCGCTTCGTCCGCCTCGCGCGCTATGGCTGCGAGACCGGCGCCGATGCCGTGCTCGCCACCTGCTCGGCCTTCGGTCCCGCCATCGAGGCAGCGGATGCCGAGTTGCCCATTCCGGTCTGCAAGCCGAACACGGCGATGTTCGCCGACGCGCTGGCACAAGGCCAAAGCATCGCGATGCTCGCGACCTTCGCGCCCGCCTTGCCGACGATGGTCACGGAATTCTTCGAGGAAGCCGAACGCAGCAATCCGGGCGCGACGCTTTCGACGTTCGTGGTCGACGATGCGATCGACTGCCTGCGCGCCGGCGATGCCGCGACACACAACCGTCTCGTCGCGGACAAGGCCGCGAGCCTGCATGGCTACGACGCGATCATGCTCGCGCACTTCTCGACGGCACAGGCCCTCGATGCCGTCACCGCCGTTGCGGCGTGTCCGGTGTTTTCGGCGCCGCGCAGTGCGATCGCGCATCTGAAAAGACGGCTTGGCGTGTCCTGCTGATGAATCAGATCCCCGACTCTTCGTTTTCGCTGATGAGCACGCTGGCTGTGAAACGCGCGCTCGTCGATACGGTGATCCCTTCCTTCGAGGCTGAACACGGAATCGAAGTGCAGCCGCTCTTCGATCCCACCAACGTGCTGCAACAGCGCATCTCGGACGGCACACAGGCGGACGTGCTGATCGCGACACGCGCCTGCGTGCAGCGTCTCGCGGAAGACGGGATCGTTGCAGCGCCAAGCGTGCGTGCGCTGGTCAGGACCGGCGTCGGCGTGGCAGTTGCCGGAGATGTGGCCCTGCCGTTCCTGCACAACGTCGATGCATTGCGCACGCTGCTCCTCGACGCGCGCTCGGTCGCCTACTCGCAAACAGGCGCGAGCGGCGTGTATTTTTCGTCGCTGCTTCGGAGACTGGGCATCGCGGAACAGGTCGATGCGCGCGCAACCATCATCGAGAAAGGCCTGACGGGCGAATGCATCCTGCGCGGCGAGGCGGATGTCGCGATCCAGCAGAT
Organism: Caballeronia sp. LZ032; assembly: GCF_031451315.1. Classification (NCBI taxonomy): domain Bacteria; kingdom Pseudomonadati; phylum Pseudomonadota; class Betaproteobacteria; order Burkholderiales; family Burkholderiaceae; genus Caballeronia; species Caballeronia sp. LZ032. Next base: position 670,570 of record NZ_JARUXP010000002.1, on the reverse strand, counting down.
GAGCGAACTGGCGATGGTGAACGGCATCGCGCTCGCCGGTCCCTTGCCTGAAGAGGTACAGCACTACACCGATTTCGATGTCGCAATGTTCGACGCCAGCGCCGGCCTGGCCGCGAGCGCCGCGTTCGTCGAAGCCTTGTTCTCTGCCACGGCCCGTCACGCTTATGCGCGCTTCGGCCTCACTGTCTTCTGACTACTCATGGACCCCGACAAGCACACGCCCAGTTCACTCATCACGCCCGTCACCGTGTTCGGCAATCTCGCGTTCGTGAGCGGCCAGTTGCCGCGCCAGAATGGCGTCGTGATGTATTCGGGCAAGGTCGGCGCCGACCTGTCCGTGGACGATGCCCGCCACGCCGCCGCACTGTGCGCGCAGGCTTGTCTCGATGCCCTCGCCCAAGCGCTGAATGACGACGCGCGCGTTGCACGGATCGTGAAGATCACGGGATTCGTCGCCTCCGCGCCGGATTTCACGCAGCAAGGCGCGGTGATCGACGGCGCATCGCGTGTGCTGATCGACGCTCTCGGCGAGCGCGGCCGGCACGCGCGCAGTGCAATCGGCGTGCAGCAGTTGCCGCATGGAGCCGCGGTGGAAGTCGAGATGATCGTGGGGCTGACATGAAGCGCCGCTTCGCCGCGAATCTCAAATGGCTGTTCACCGAACTGCCGTTCATGGAACGCTTCGAAGCGGCTGCGCGGCAAGGCTTCGAAGCAGTCGAGTACGCCTCGCCCTATGAATATGCGCCGCCCGAACTTCGACGCGAACTCGAACGCTGGAACCTGACCCAGGTGCTCATCAACACGCCCGCGGCGCAGCCGGGCACGGCCGGCGCGAACGGCCATGCGTGCCTGCCGGGCCATGTCGATGTGTTCCGCGAAGGCATCGATCAGGCGCTCGATTACGCCGACGCCCTCGGCTGCGGTCTGATCCATCTGCTTGCCGGAAAGCGGCCGGATACGTGCCCACAAGAAGAAGCCGAAGCGCTCTTTCGCGACAACCTTGCATGGGCGGCTGAGCGGGCATCGGGAACGCACGTGACCTTCGTGCTCGAATGCCTGAATCAGCAGGACGTGCCTGGCTACTTTCTTCACAGCCTCGACCACGCGAGCACGTTTCTGCAACGCAATGTCAGGCTGCTGTTCGATTGCTATCACGCTGGCATGAGCGGCGTAGACGTGGCACGCGAGTTCACCACGCATCAGGAAAACATCGCGCATATCCAGATAGCCGATCTGCCGGGCCGCCATGAACCCGGATCAGGCCGTCTGCCGTGGCGCGCGATCCTGTGCGCCATCGACGACAGTGCCTATGCCGGATGGATCGGTTGCGAATACCGTCCGCGTACGACGACGCTCGCAGGCCTCGACTGGCGCAACGACTTCCCGGCTACAGCAAGCTGAGCCGCGCGGCGCTCAGAACATCGTCCGCAGGTGCGCGGTCTCGAGTGCCGCGCGCAACCACTTCTCGAACACGGCGGCCTCGGCCGAGTTGCGCAGGCTCGAAGACCGCAGCAGGTAGTACGAGATATTGTCGACGTGGTACTTCGGGTCCGGGAAGGGCTCGATCAGGCGTCCGTCGCGCAACTCCTCTTCCGCGAGAATCTCGCTCTCCAGCACCACGCCCAATCCCTCGACTGCGGCCTCGATCGCCATGGCCGAACGGTCGAGCCACAAGTCGTGCGCCGGCTTGACGACCAGATTGCCCACACGGCGAAAATAATCCACCCAGTTCAGCGGATTGTTGGAATGGATCAGCGTCGCCCTGGCGAGATCGCGCGGACTTTCCAGCGCGAGTTCGCGGGCCAATTGCGGACTGCACAGCGGTCTCAGCCGTTCGACCAGCAGCGGCTCGGCCAGCTTGAGACCGGGCGTTTGCGGACCGTGCGCGATGGCGATGTCGTAGCGGTTGGAATCGAGTTCGTGGGTATGCAGCGTGGCGAGGCGCACGCGGAACAGCGGATTGGCCTTCAGGAAGGTTTGCAGGCGCGGCTGCAGCCACTTGACCGAAAAGCTGTTGGGCACGGCAATCGCCAGATAGCCGCCCCAGGACTGCGGCGCCAGCGCATTGGTCGCGTTCGCGATCAGGCCGAACGCCTTCTCGAGTTCGCGCGCATACGAACGGCCGGCGACGGTCAGCACCGCGCGGCCCGCATGGCGCTGGAACAGCGGCACGCCGAGGAAGTCTTCGAGTTGCTGGATATGGTGGCTGACGGCGGAGGTCGTGATGCCGATCTCGTCCGCGCCCTGCGTGAAACTGCCATGACGCGCGGCGGCCTCGAAGGCAATCAGGGACTTGAGCGGCGGAAAGCGCACACGGCGCGCATCGGCTGCCGTATCCGCCGGTTCGCCGTTCTTCTTCCTCGACTCAGCCGTCATGAACCTGTCCTTCGTTTTTCGATGACGGCCAGCATAACGCAGTTCCAGTCAGCGACCCAGGCACAGACTGAAGAAGCGCATCAGCTCGTCGGCCAGCTTCTGAGGCTGCTCTTCGGGAATGTAATGACCGCACGCTTCGATCACGCCGCCGTCAAGCCGCTCGCACAACGGTTTCATCAGTTCGTGGATGGTCGGCGCGCTGCCGACGTCGCCGCCGAGCGCCAGCACCGGCGGCCGGATGCGTTTGGCGAACAGATCCCGGTTCTGCCGCATGTCTTCCTCGACGGCGCGGTAATAACCCAGCATGCCGCGCAGCCCGCCGGGCGACGCATAGGCTTTAACGTACTCGTCGACATCGGCGGCTTCGAAGGTCGTCATCGCATTCGCGGTCTTGCGATTGAAGAACCATTCGATCAGGATGCGCTCGCGCCCCGCAATCAACGCCTCGGGCAAGTCTTCCACGGCATTGAACAGGAAATGCCAGCTGCGCCAGTTCGACGGCGCCGTGACCGACACGTCCGGCTTGAGCGTGATGCCCGGAATATTGCCGTCGATGAACACGATGCCGTCGAGATCGTCCGCGTAGTGATGCGCATACGGGTACGCGATCCACGAGCCGATGTCGTGTCCCACATAGAAGTGCCGGCCCACGCCCAGCGTCTTCAGCAGGTCGTGGATGCGGGCCGCGGCGGTTCCGGTGTCGTAGCCGCTCATCGGCTTGTCCGTGTAGCCCTGACCCGGAAGGTCAATGGCGATGGTGCGGAACGAATCGGCCAGCAGCGGCTGGACCCGGCGCCACGCGTACGCCGTCTGCGGGAAGCCCGCGAGGAGCACGACCGTCGGCCCGGTTCCGCCATCCACCATGTGATACCGGATGTCGCCGCTGCGGACGAAGCGGCGCTTGAACGGCTTGCCGCCGAGATCGATCACGCCTTCCATGAGAGTCCTCTTCGAGAGTTGTCGGGGAGCGCCGCATGCCGATTGTATCGGCGCCTTGCCAACGTTTCAGACGATGGCTTCAGGCAAGTTCGCGCGACTGCCGCGGATAATTCGCCGCGACGAACTGCGCGCTGACGAGGCCCGCATCGAGGTCCGCCGCGATGCGCGCAACCGGCCGCCGCGCGGGATCGCCGAAACCGCCGCCGCCCGCATCGCGAATCTCGACGATGCCGCCGTCCGGAATCAGCACGCGCGCCTTCGGATCGGTCTCCACGCCATCCACGATTACCCGCCGGTGCGCGCCCGGCTGCGCGCCTGCAAAACCCTTCGCCGCGATGCGCGTGCGCGACGCCATGAACGACGCTTCCAGCGGCCGTCCGGTGTCGTTGCGGATCGCGAACACCTGGCCGTTGCCGCCCTGATACTCGCCGGGTCCGCCGGTGTCCTCCAGCACTTCCTTGCGCAGGAACGTGCAGCTGATCTGCTGCTCCCAGAACTCCACCGAACCGCCGATGATATTGGCCGGCGCCGGCAGTGCTGCGCGGCCGTCGTAGCCCAGCAGCGCGCCATAGCCGCCCGCCGAAAAGTAGATGGACGAATACGGCTTGCCCGCGCGCGTCTGGCCGCGCAGGTTCATCTGGAACACCATGCCCGAGTCGGCCTGCACGTCGTGCGGAAAAGCATCGGCGAGCGCATTGAAGATCAACGGCCCGACAAAATGCCCGAACACATGGCGCGCGCCGGTCGGGTTCGGACGCAGCGCGTTCAGGATGCAGTTGTCCGGGGCATCGATGGTGACGAAGTCCAGGATCGCCTGGTTGTTCGGGATGTTCGGCGCCACCAGCACCTTGGTGCAGAAGTAGCAGAACGCCCGCGTGTAGCACAGCGGCACATTCACGCCGCGCGCCACCACGGGGTCCGTGCCGGCGAAGTCATAGGCGAAGCCCGCGTCGCTCAGCGTCACCGCGACGGCCAGCGTAATGTCCGGGAAGTCGCTGCCGCCTTCGACCGGGATCGTGGCCGCATAGCGCCCCTTCGGCATCGCTTCGAGCTTCGCGAGGATCGACTTGCGCGTCAGGGCGAAGATGGCGTCGGCGGCCTCCGTCGTCGTGTCGAGCCCGTGCTCCGCGAGAATCCTGACGAGCCCCTGCGCGCCCACGTTGCAGGCCGCGATGTTGCAGTAGATGTCGCCGAGCACGTAATCGACGGTACGCACGTTGTTCCGGATGAACTCGATCACGAAGCGGTTCTCCACGCCCGCCTCGTACAACTTGACCGGCGGGAGCGAGAAGCCTTCCTCGTATACATCGCGTGCGACCGAACCCATCCCCACGCCGCCGACATCCGCCAGATGCGACACGGTCAGGCAATAGCCGACCAGCGCGCCCTCATGAAACACCGGCTTCATCACGTTGATGTCGAAGGTATGCCCGGTGCCGATCCACGGATCATTGGTTACGATGATGTCGCCGTCGCGCAGCGTGGCTGCATCGAACGCGTCGAGCATGTGGCCCAGCGTGCTCGGACCCGTGCCGGTGAACGACGGCACGCTGGTCGCGCCCTGCGCGATCAGACGGCCGCGTGCATCGAACAGCATGCAGGAGAAATCGCCGCTGGCCCGCACCATCGTCGAGAAGGCGGTGCGCTCCATGGCCGAGACCATTTCGTCGGCGACGGAAACGAAGCGCGACCAGATGATGCCGGCATCCACCGGGTCCATGTTGATTGGGGTTGTCACTGCATGATCTCCGCGATGAGGTCCAGCGTCGGCGCCACACGAGCGTGCGCGTAAGCGGGAATGTAGAGGGTCGTGTCGTTCTCCTCGATCAGCGCCGGACCCGTCCGCGCCCAGCCGACCGGCAATGCATAGCGGTTGAACACGGGCACGTCGGTCCAGGTGTCGCGTTCGCCGTCGCTGATGTAGCAGGCGCGCGGCGCCTTCTCCTGCTGCGCGGCGGGCGTCAGCGCGTCGTAGGTGAAGCGGCGCACGGACTTGAGCTGCTCCGGCATCGACACCTCGACCTCCCAGGTGCTGATCTCGATACCGTAGTCGGCGAAGTTCAGGCCGAAGATGTCCTTGTACGCGGCAAGAAAGCGCGTGCGGATCGCGGCCGCATCGAGATAACGTCCTTCAGCGGATATCTCGACCGTCACCTCGGAATCCTGCCCCTCGTAGCGCATGCCGAGCTTCACGCTGGTCTGCGCGCCGCCCGACACGAGTTGCCGCGCATACGGCTCGGCGGCGATGAGCGCATCGACGGCGCGGCGAATCACGTCATCGTCCACATCCGCGAGGTTCATCTTGCGCGTCTGTTGCAGCACGATGCCTTCGCTGCTCGCGAACTGACCCATCGCCGATGCCACGCCCGCGGCGAACGGAAAGATCACCCGGCGGATCGACAGCAGACGGGCAATGGGCAGCGCGTGTACCGGCGATGAACCGCCGGTGCAGACCAGCGTGGCCCGCCGGTAATCGACACCCCGTTCCGCCGCATGCACGCGAAACGCACGAGCCACGTTCTCGTTGATCGTGCGGTGGATGCCGAGCGCCGCGCGTTCCACGGCGATCCCGAGCGGCCGCGCAATCCGCTCTTCGATGACCCGCTGCGCTTCCATGCGCGTCGCCTCGATGCCGCTGTTGCGAAAGTTGGCTTCGCCCAGAAAGCCGAGTAACAGGTTCGCGTCCGTGACGGTGGCTTCGGTGCCGCCGCGCGCATAGCACGCCGGTCCCGGCGCCGCACCCGCGCTGCGTGGTCCGACCGAGAGCGCGCCGCGTTCGTCGATCTCCGCGATGCTGCCGCCGCCCGCGCCGATCTCGATCAGATCCAGCGCCGGGATCATCAGCGGGAAGCCGCTGCCCGCTTCGAACGCGCCTTCACGCGCCACTTCGAGCCCGGCCTGCACGTCCACCTTCCCGCCGATCAGGAACGCGCCCTTGGCGGTCGTGCCGCCCATGTCGTAGGCGAGCACGGTGTGCGCGTCCGGCGCGGCATCGTCGGGCGCGTTGCGCGCGGCGATCTCGCGCGCCGCCAGCACACCCGCCGCCGGCCCGGATTCGATCAGCCGCACCGGCGCGCGCACGCAGTGATCGATCGGCAAGGGCAGGCCCGAGGACGTCATCATCAGCAGACGGCCTTCGAAACCCTTCTCGCGCGCGCCGGCATCCAGACGCGTCACGTATTGCGCCAGCAACGGCTTGGTGAACGCGTTCACCGCGCAGGTCATCCAGCGTTCGTATTCGCCGGAGCGCGGCGCGAGCGCGCTGGACACCGAGACCACCGCATCCGGAAAAGTTTCGAGCAGCCAGGCTTCGACCAGCCGTTCGTTGGCGGGATTTTGAAACGCATGCAGGAAACAGATGGCGAAGTTGCGGATGCCGGTGTCCTGGGTCAGCCGCCGCACGTCCGCCAGCAACGCGTGCTTGTCCGGCTGCTGCACGACGTCGCCGTCATAGGCCACGCGCTCCCGCACCGGCACCTTCAGCCGATGCTTCGTCAACGGCTTCGGAAACGCGAGCCGCAGGTTGGACACGTTGTAGCGATGCTCACGGCCGGTCTCCAGCGTCGTGCCGAAGCCTTCGGTATGCAGCAGGATGAAGTCGTGACCGCGCCGCTCGATCACGGCATTGGTAATGACCGTGGTGGCGTGCAGGAACACGTCGCAAGCGGCGAGATCGAGGTGCGCGTCGTCGCGCAGATGATCGAAACCCGCGAAGATGGCCTCTTCCGGACGCGGCGGCGTGCTCAGCACCTTCGCGGTGGTCACGCGGTGTGTCTCGTGGTCGAGCACGACGAAGTCGGTGAAGGTGCCACCGATATCCACTGAAACAGCAAACCTGGACGTCATGGTGTTTTTCATTTGACGATGCAATGGGCGAAGGGTCGTGGCGTTCATTTCATGCCGAGGTGTTCGGGCAGCCACAGCGCGATCTGCGGAAACGCAATCAACGCGATGCCGAACAGGATGAGCAGCGCGAGGTACGGCAGCGTGGCTTTCGTGATGACGGACAGCTTCTCGCCGGTGATGCCCTGGATCACGAACAGGTTGAAGCCGATGGGCGGATGCACCTGCACGATCTCGACGGCGATCACGAGAAAGATGCCGAACCAGATCGCGTTGAAGCCGGCGGCGAGCACCATCGGCAGGACGATGGGCAAGGTGATGACGATGATGGAAAAGCCTTCCAGGAAGGAGCCGAGCAGGATGTAGCCGATGAACAGCACGAACAGCAGCGCGAACGGCGACAGATGCAGCTGGTGCACGAACGACGCCGCCGCCTGCCCGACGCCGAGGAACGCCGAGGCGCTGCCGAGGATCGACGCGCCCAGGATGATCAGCGCGATCATCGAGCAGGTCTTCACCGCGCCGAGGCCCACTTCCTTGAGCTTGGCGACGCTCAGGTCGCGCTGGAATCCGGCAATCGCCAGCGCGCCCACCACTCCGGCCGCCGCGGCCTCGGACGGCGTGACCAGCCCGCCGTACATGCTGCCGAGCACCGCCCCGATGAGCAGCGAGACCGGCGCGAGATGCCTGAGCGAAGCCCAGCGTTCGCTCCACGGCAATGTCGCCATGCTCTCTTCCTCGGGGATCAGTTTCTTGTTCCACGTCGTGTGAATCATGATCCACGCCATGAAGCAGGACGCCAGCAGGATCGCGGGCACGAGTCCGGCCGCGAACAGCTTCAGCACCGACACCTGCGCGAGCACGCCGTACACGATCATGATGTTCGAGGGCGGCACCAGGAAACCCAGCGTGCCTGCGCCCGCGAGACTGCCCATCGAGATGCGGCGGTCATAGTGACGGCGGTCGAGTTCGGCGAGCGTCACGCGTCCGACGATCTGCGTCGTCGCGGCCGAGGACCCGGAGATCGCCGCGAACAGGGAGCAGCCGATCACGTTCGAATGCAGCAGCTTGCCGGGCAACAGGCTGGCCCATGGCGCGAGTCCCTTGAACAGGGACGTGGAAATGCGCGTGCGGAACAGGATCTCGCCCATCACGATGAAGAGCGGTAGCGCCAGCAGTTCCTGCGTGGTCATCACGTTCCACGCATATTGCGCGACGAGGCGGTCGACCGGAATCGACTTGAAGATGAAGAGCGCGAGCGAGCCGGTGATCGCCAGCGTCAGTCCGACCCAGATACCGATGGACAGCCCGCCGAACAGCAGCACGCCCATCGTGGCCAGTACGGTTCCCATATGCGTTACCTCCGTGTGATCGACGCTGCGCTCAGCGGATCAGGTTCTTGTCTTCGACCGGCTCGCCAAGCAACAGCTGGCCGAGACGCGCGAGCAGTTGCAACGCGAGCAGCATCGCGCCGAAAGCGACCAGCGCTTCCGGTATCCACAGCGGCGTATTGCTGGCGAGCGAGCGTTCGTCGAGCGTGTAGGCCTGATACGAAAAGTGCGTCATCGCGATGGAGAAGAACGTGGCAAAGGCAAGGCCCGCCGCGCTCGAGATGCATTCGAGCGCCGTCACCACGGCGGGCGACGCGTTCGACAGCAACACCCGCACGCGAATGTGGCCGCCAGCCCGCAAGGTGAGCGCCGCGCCGAACGTGAAGGTCACGGCCATCAGGTACGAGCTGTATTCCCATGCAATCGGGATGTCCTTCGGCAGCCAGCTGACCACGCTCGACAGCGTCCGCACGACGATGCCCGCGATCATCAGCAGGCACAGCAGAAACAGGCACAGCGCGCCGAGCCAGCCGTCGAGCCGCGCGAGCGTGTCGATCGCGAGCAGCGCCTTCTGCGCGAACGCACGGCCCCGGGAGCCCGTGACGGGGGCGCCTGATTCGATGTTTTCCATGATTGATTCGCTCCGCTTCGGTCCGTGGCCGGTGCGAGAAACAAGATGCGGCGGCTTACTTGCCGGCCGCCTTCAGGTATTGATCCAGCAGCGGCCGGGCAGCGGGCACGGCTTGCTCGAAGGCGGTCCAGCTCGCCTTCCCCTTCGCCGCCATGGCATTGCGCACATCGGCGGGCGGCGTATAAATCGCCATGCCCTTGGCCTTGAGCATCGTGAAGTTGCGCGTGTCTTCTTCCCGCGCCGCTTCCCAGAACTCAGGCTCGAGCTTCGCGGCGACCTCTTCGATCGCTTTCTGGTCTTTCGGACTGAGCTTGTTCCATGCGTCGAGATTGACCGTGACGCCTTCGAAGTTCGATTGCCAGTTGACGACGTTGCAGAACTTCTGGAAGTCCCAGAACTGACCATCCACCGCCGACGAAGTGGACGTCGACACACTGTTGATCACGCCCGTCGACAGCGCCGGCACCACTTCGCCCCACGGAATCTGCGCGGGCGACGCCCCCAGGCTGCGGAAGAAGTCGCTGCCGTTGCGGTCGGTGGTGCGGATCTTCATCGAGCGGAAGGTGTCCGCATTCGCCAGTTCGGCCTTCGAGAAAATGTTCTGGCCGGGCCACGGAATCGTGAACAGCAGCTTCTGGTTGAACTTCTTGAATTCGGCGTCGTAGTAGGGCTTCGAGACGGTGCGGAAGGTCTTCATCTCGTCGAAGCCGGACACCAGATACGGCACGGAGGACGCGCCGAGAACGGGCGAGACGCCCACTTGCTGCGCGAACTGGAACGAGCCGATCGGCACGAGTCCGTCGCGGATCACGCCAAGCATTTCAGGGCCCTTGAAGCCCAGTTGTCCGCCGGCGTGAACGGAAATCTGCACGTCGTTCTGCGTGGCCGCGGCCACAGCAGCCGCAAATTTTTCGTCCAGTTTCGTCTGGTAATTGCCGGGCGCATTGGCGGTCGCGAAGTCCCAGTTCACGGCATGCGCGGGCATCGCCGCAAGCGATGCAACGACGCACGCGCATGCCGCGCCCAGCCTTTTCATTCCGTTCATGTCTCACCTGTTCGAAGGGGTTCATCGGCGAGATCGGGCTTCGCCTGACTCGACTTCGATCAGGTTAATCAGCCGGGTTGGGACCGGCCAGTTCAAAAAAGAAATGACTTGTTGAATGAAATTCAACGGCGCGGAGGGCGTGCTTCAAGCGGCTTCTGCCGCCCTCCATCAGGGCGGCTGGCGCTCAGGCCTTGCTCACCCGCACGCCGCGCGCACCCGGCGTACGCGCCGGCGCGGTCTTGTAGTGCGTGCTATAGAGCGTCGCGCCGACGAACGTCAAACCGCCGACCAGATTCCCGAGCACCGTGGGAATCTCGTTCCACAAGAGGTAGTCCATCAGCGTGAAGTGACCGCCGAGCATCAGGCCCGACGGAAACAGGAACATGTTGACGACCGAGTGCTCGAAGCCCATGTAGAAGAACACGAGAATGGGCATCCACATCGCGACGACCTTGCCGGTGACCGAAGTCGACAGCATCGCCGCCACCACGCCGGTGGACACCATCCAGTTGCACATCACGCCGCGAATGAAGAGCGTCAGCATGCCCGCCGCGCCGTGCGCCGCATAACCCAGCGTGCGGGCCTCGCCGATCCCGCCGATCTTGTGCCCGATGGCGTTCGGCGCTTCCGAGAAGCCGAACGTGAAGATGATGGCCATGAACAGGGCCACGGTGAGCGCGCCCGCGAAGTTGCCGATGAACACCAGCGACCAGTTGCGCATCACGCCGCCCCATGTCGCGCCGGGACGGCCATCGAGTACGGCGAGCGGCGCGAGCGTGAACACGCCGGTGAGCAGGTCGAAGCCCAGCAGATACAGCATGCAGAAGCCCACGGGAAACAGCAGCGAGCCGACCAGCGCATTGCCCGTGTTGATGGTGATGCTCACCGCGAACGCCGCCGCCAGCGCGAGAATGGCGCCGGCCATGTAGGCGCGGATCAGCGTGTCGCGGGTGGACATCAGGAGCTTCGACTCGCCGGCATCGATCATCTTCGGAACGAACTCGGCGGGAGACAGGTAGGCCATGGTTGTACTCGCTTTGAAAAGCCAAAAAAAAACCGCGCACGGGCAACGCATTCACATGCGTGACCTTGTGCGCGGACTTCGTTATCCACGGGTTGACGCGCAGCGTGTTGCCTGCGCGACGATCAAACCACCGTTAGCTTGATGGCCTCTAAAAGCACCTTCCATACCAGGCGACGTTCATGACGGTATGACAGGGCTTGCTTGCGGTGCGTGTGTTCGCGGTTGCACTGACGAAGTGCTTTGAGGCATCGCGCGGGACCAATCTAGTGCAGGCGTGCTCAGGAAGAGCGCTTGTCCGGCCGTGCATGACGCGGCGAGAAGCTCACCGTCTCCGGCGCGATCAGGAACTCTTCGGCAAGCTCCACGAGCGAACGGTTGCGGTCCATCGAGGTCTTCTGCAACAGCCTGAAGGCGACGTCCTCGCTGAGACCATGACGCACCATCAACGCATGCTTCGCCCGCTGCACGAGCTTGCGTTCATGCAGTGCGCGGCGTGCTTCGTCGAGTTCGACTTCCATGCGCGCCAGCCGTGCCGACTGCGCCTCCAGCACCGACTTCAGACTGCTGACCGTCGCGCGGTCCGCGCCGGTCAGCGTGTCCGACGAGACTGGCGCGCCGTCGCCGGCGAAGAAATGATCGAGCGCCTGCGCGTGCGTGGGCGGCGTGTCGCGCAACGCCTGCAACAGCGCTTCGGAGTCGCGCAGCGCCTGTTGTGCGAGCGCGATGGAGGCATCGCACGCCGCGCGGCCGAGCGCCGTCAGCGCGAGTTGCAGATGCCACAGGTCGGTGATGCGCGCACTGCTGGCATCGAACCAGGATTCGGTCAGCGATGCATCGAGCGTCTCGCCCGCCTGCGCGCCGCACAGGATGCGCCGCAACCGCATCAGCGCGCCGGCATGCGGCGTGAGTGCACGGCTTGTCCACCAGTCGGCCTGGGCGGCAGCGGCGAAATTCTCGAAGACTTCGAGACTGCGGTCCTGTGCGTGGATCAGATGAAGCAAGCGTTGCTGCTGGTCGGCCGGGAAGCCGCCCGACGCGAACATGTGCGCGCCCACCGCGCGTTCCTGCCCGGCTTCTTCCTTGCCCTGCACCACATGCACCAGCGCGACGAGCAGCCGCGAGATGGCCGGCTCGGGCGCGCCGTCGGCGAGCTGGAACACGAGCTCCATCAGGCCGCCGATGACCTTGCTGAAGGCCAGCACGGATGACGGCGCGGACAGGCTGCGACGATCGATCCGTCCGCGTAATGCATCGAGCGAGTCGAGATCGAGCAGCACCCACGCGATCAGCGCGAGCATGCGCGACGACGCAGCGCGCTCCGGCGCGAGCTGGAGTTCGAGATGCGTCTGCAATTGCGCGATGAGCGGCCCAAGCTCGCCGCGCGCCGTCATGCGTTCTTCGCTGAAGCGCTTGCCGCTGGACGCGAGAAAAATGCTCGTGATGCCGCGCTCGCGTTGCAGGACGTGAATGGTGCGGCCGATGAGATCGACGAGTTCGATACGGTCGGCCAGCAGCTGCAACGCGGCGATCTCTCGTTGCTTGGCGCGCAGCGCGAACTGCGAGGCGGGTGCGAACATCGTTCCGGAAAAAAACTGAATGCGGGTTGCACGGATTGTAAGCCGGACAATATTCGCCGCGGTTCAGCGTGGCTTCGAAACACGGACGCACGGATTTTTGAAGTGTTCAACTGTGCATCCCGCTGTTTGAATCGACCGGAGGAAACCTCATGCAATCGCAGATCTCGCAGTTGTCGCGCGCCACGCTGAGCGAGGCGCTCGTCGCGGCCAAGGCGCGTCTTGGCCTGACCTATGCCGAACTCGCGGAAGGCACCGGACTGAGCGTGCCCTACGTCACGGCGGCGATACTCGGCCAGCATCCGCTGCCGGAACAGGCCGCGCAGAGCGTCGCCGAAACGCTCGGCATGGACGGCGACGCCGCCGCGCTGCTGCAAACCATTCCCCTGCGCGGCAGCATTCCCGGCAACGTGCCGACCGACCCGACCATCTACCGTTTCTACGAAATGGTGCAGGTCTACGGCACGACGCTGAAGGCGCTCGTGCATGAACAGTTCGGCGACGGCATCATCAGCGCGATCAACTTCCGTATCGACGTCAAGAAGGTGGAGGATCCGGAAGGCGGATCACGCGCGGTGATCACGCTGGACGGCAAGTTCCTGCCGTACAAGCCGTTCTGAGCAGCCGCGCGCTGGCGGGACGGACGGGTCAGTCACGTGCGACGTGCGGCCCGTGGCATGATGTTCGTTCAGCTTCCACGCCACCTACGCGTCATGGTTCGTCCCACTTCATCTTCGCGGTCATCGTCATCGTCCAAGGACACGCCTCATTCCAGTCCGGGCAACCGCAAACGCAGCGGCTTGCTGCGCGGCTTCTTCGCGCTGCGCCATTCGCGTGACGGCATCGTCGCGACGTGGCGCGAGGAAAGCGCGTTCCGCCAGGAGGTATGCATCGCGGTGATCCTGCTGCCGATCGCGTTTCTCGTGCCGGTCACGAGCGCCGAGCGCATCTTGCTGGCTGCCTCGGTGCTGCTCGTGCTGCTGGTCGAGTTGATCAATTCGAGCATCGAGGCGGCCATCGACCGCATCTCGCTGGAGCGCCATGAACTGTCCGGCCGCGCGAAGGACTGCGGCAGCGCGGCGGTGACCGTGGCGCTTTTGATCGGCGTCATGACCTGGGGCGTGATCTGCGGACCGCTCGCGTGGCAGTGGCTGCGGGCGCATCTGTGACGCTGTGCCGTTTCATCGACTCGTGGAGCTTCCATGCCTGTTCGACTTCTCACCGCCGCCGACGCCTCCTCGTTCCAGGCACTGCGGCTCGCCGGACTCAGTGAATGTCCGGCATCGTTTGCATCCAGTCATGAGGAAGAAGCGGACCGCTCTGCTACGCAGGTCGAGCGCATGCTCACGACGAACGACGACCAGGGCGTGTTCGGCTGCTTTGAAGGAGCGCGTCTGATCGGCATTGCAGGCGTGAAGCGCGAGACTCTGCGGAAGTTGAGCCACAAGGCCTTCGTCTGGGGCGTATATGTCGCACAGGACATGCGAGGCAAAGGCGTCAGCCGAAGCCTGCTCCGCGAAGCCATCGCCTTTGCGCAACGCACGCCGGGCGTTACCCAGTTGAACCTGACCGTGAATGCGGACAATGCGGCTGCGATACGGCTCTATGCATCGCTCGGCTTCGAGCAGTTCGGCCTCGAACGCAATGCGATCTTCGCCGAGGGATGCTTGCACGACGAGATGCTGATGCAACTCCTCCTCGACTTGCAAAGCCGCTGAAGACACGAGCGCCCGGACGCAGTCGCGACTGCGCCCGCGAACTTTGGTGCGACCGCTTCATGAGCGGTCAAGTAAGCGCACGTTCCAATCTTTTCTATTCCGCAGTTCTTCCCTTCCCCAACGTTTCATTTTTCGAAACGCATTCCGCTATTTATCGGCGAAGAATATTCCGTTACACGAAAGCCCCGACGGACGCGACGGATCGCAAAGCACAGCCACGTTAAAGAGCCATTGCCGACGGAATTCCTGTCCGAGGTAATAAGCACGATTGGCTGATGTCATGTTTGCGCGCGGTTTTTTTAAGCGACTCACCACCGCTCCAGAAAACGCGTCGCCCGGAAATGTGATTGCGCAAATCAAGTCGAAGACGTCCTACGAGGTTCAACCGATCATGAAAGCCACCCTCACCCTTCTTGCGCTTGCAGGCGCTTTTTATTTTTCAAATGCCCAGGCGCAGGTCATCGTGGCGCCGCCGCCGGCTGTCGTGGTCGCGCCGCCACTTCCGGTAGTGGTCGCCCCGCCGCCGGCGGTCGCGCCGGCGGGCGTGGCCTATCTCGCGCCCGTGGGCGTGGCGCCGGCCCCCGGCTATCTGTGGCGCTATCACGTCGGTGCTGGCTGGGGATGGTGGCATCCGCATTACGGATGGCATGCGCCGGTCGTTTATCACCACTGGGGCTATCGCCGGTGGTAAGCGGGATCACGGTGCATCAACGGATCACATCATGGTTTGGGCCATTGGAACTCTAATGAACAAGCAATTCACCTTACTCGTCGTCTCGACTTTATTGGCTGGAATGCTCGGCGGATGTGTAGTGGAGCCCGTGCCTGCCGCGCAATGGGTGCCGGCGCATTACGGTCCTCACGGCGGCTGGATCCCGGGACACTGGAGATGATCCGGCCTGCCCGTTGCATTACGCGCGTGCATCCCGCGGGAGCGCTCGCGGCGCGTGGCTCGACTGTTTATCGCTGGACTGGCGAAATCTTGAAAACGCTTGTTGTAAACACCGCGCTGGGTCTGGGCGCGACACTGGGCGGGTGCGCCGTGTATGACACGCCCGGTGGCCAGCTGGTCGGCCCCATAACGGCGGCACCCGTGGCGGCATCCGCCGTTGTTGATACAACGGTGACGCCCGCGCAGACAGCACCTGTAGTGGCGCCGGCCACCGTCGTGACGGCGGCTCCGCCCGCGCCGGTCATGGTCGCTCCGCCCGCGCCCGTGGTTGTCGCACCGCCCGCGCCTGTGGTGGTTGCGCCAGCGGTCGTGGCGCGGCCCCCTTATGTATGGGTGCCTGCGCACTATGGGCCTTATGGCCGCTGGATACCAGGACACTGGCGTTACTACTGACGGGCATCATGCCGGAGGCGGTTCGCGTTCGCGCAAGACGATGCACCCGCGAACCGCCCCCCACCCGCAAAGCATCACACTCAGTCCGAATACTTCTTGATGAGCCGGTGCAGCTCGTGCATCGCCTGCGCGCCCTTCAACGCGCTTTGCCATAGCGTTCCAGTCAGATGATCGTGCTTGGCCAGCGCCTCCGGATCTTCCGTGATGGTGCCGACGCCATAGCGCAGGTTGGTCGGCTGGCCGATCCGGAACGGGCTGTTCACGAGATACCGCCGCCCTTCCGCATGAATGATCTGATAGCCGGAGGTAGGCAAGGGCTGCGTCGTCAGGCCGATCTGCACATGCATCGGCGGCGAAGCGATCAGGTCCGCCATGTGCCCGATCTCGCGCGCGGCCTCGCGTCGGAGTTCGGCGCGCTCGGCGTACGGCTTGTCGGCCGTCACCGCGAGTCCGTTGGCAAGATAGCGTTCGATGCTGCTCAACGGAACGATGTTGACCATCGCCGGCTGGCGAAAACGAAAGATCGCCTTGCGCCGCTCCAGGACCTGCAACAGCCGCTTGCCTTCGGCCGGCGTGAGCGGATCCAGGTCCTGTGGATCATGCAGGCTGCGCGCGAGCGAGCGGTCGTAACCCGCCGAACTCAGCACGTAGATCAGCGGCCCGAACACCACTGACACCCGGTCTGCCTTCTCTTCCAGGCTCGCGACGCGCTCAAAAAAGCGGAACCCGTCGGTCAGGTATTCGGCGCCGAGCCCGAGCAGCGTGCTCGGCGACATGCCATATACCCGCGCGAGCCTTTCGAGCGTCTCCAGCTTGACGATATTGCCCGCTTCATACCGGTGCAACAGCGCGCGCGAGACGCCGATGGCCTCGGCGACTTCATCGGCGGTCATTTTCATTTGCTGGCGATGCAGCTTCAGGCGCTCCCCGATAGCGCGAAAACTCTCCATGCGTTCCGTTTTTTAATGGTGGCCCGTGACTCAAAAAAGTTACATGCGCCATAAATATGCGTCAAATCATAAAAATGAGCGTTGGCCCGCTGGTTTTGCCGCCCGATACTCGCTCCATCCAACCAGGAGCACATCATGCCCATCATCCGACTCGACGGCGCCCGCGTTCACTACACCGACAGCGGTGGCGAAGGCCGCCCGGTCATCTTCCTGCACGGCGGTTTCGGCAGTTCGTCCGAACTCTGGCAACGCACCATCGACGCGCTGCCGCCCGGCTATCGCGGTCTCGCCATCGACAACTTCCTGCGCTCCGACGCACCGCCCGACGGCTTCACCATCGAAGCGCTCGCGCGCCGCGTGGCGGCATTCATCGACCGGCTCGAACTGGAGCGGCCGGTGGTAGTCGGTCATTCGATGGGCGGCGTCGTCACGCAGATGACGGCCGTGCGCTATCAGGAAAAGCTCGGCGGCATCGTGCTGGTCTGCACGGGTCCGTCGATGACCAATCACGCTTTGGGCCGCGCGCTGCTTGCGCAACTGGAGAACGACGGCATCGAAACGATGCGCGAGATCAGCGCGCACTGGTTCCGCGAATTGCCGCAGCCGTTCTTCGACGGCTACGTGGAGCGCGCCAAGGCCGCGCCGCTGACGGCGATGATCGACATCCAGTCTTCGCTGATCGAGACCGACATGCGCCCGCATCTGCCGGGCGTGCAGCTTCCCGCGCTGGTGGTCTGGGGTGCGCACGACAGCGGCCGCACGATGGAGCATGCGCAGCGCCTGCTGGATGGCCTGCCGAACAGCACGCTCACCGCCATGACCGACAGCGGCCATTCGCCGATGCTGGAAACCCCCGCTGTATTCGACGAAGCCTTCCACGCCTTCCTGAAGTCCATTCCGGAGTCTGCACAATGAGTTTCACCGCTACGTTCAAGCGCCGCCTGGGTGCGGCCATGTTGTCGGTTGCCGGCGCGATGGCGCTGCTGAGTCACGCCCCAGCCGCGCATGCCGACACGCTCGACACCGTGAAGAAGACCGGTTTGATCCGCGTCGCGGTGCCGCAGGATTACGCGCCGTTCGGCTCGGTGGGCAGCGACATGGAGCTGCACGGCTACGATGTCGAAGTGGCGAAGCTGACTGCCGCCGCGCTGCATGTGAAGCTGCAGATCGTGCCGGTGACGATGGCCAACAAGATTCCGTTCCTCGTGACCAACAAGGTCGATCTCGTACTCAATCTCGGCAAGAATCCGCAGCGCGCGGAAGTGATCGACTTCACCTCGCCGTACGCGCCGTACTACACGGCGGTGTTCGGTCCGCAAGCCGATGCTCTGACGGACGTCGCTGGCCTGAAGGACAAGAAGATCGGCGTGGTGACGGGCTCGCAGGAAGACCTCTTCATCACGAAGAACGCGCCCGCCGGCACGCTGTTCTCGCGCTATCAGGACAACAGTTCGGCAGTGGCCGCCTTCCTGTCCGGGCAGACGGAATATCTCGCGACGGGCAACATCGTCGGCGCGAAGCTGCTCGCCGACAATCCGCAGAAGCATTTCGCACAGAAGCTCCTGCTGATCGATTCGCCGGTGTGCGCCGCCGTGCGCAAGGGCGACAGCGCCATGCTAGCCGCCGTCAACAGCGTCTTCGCGGCACAGAAGGCCAGCGGCCAGCTCGACGCGTTGTCGCGTCAATGGCTCAAGCAGCCGCTCGACGCAAAACCCTGACGCACTCCGCTGCCTCATCCGCTTCCTTCGCGTGGCATGAGGCAGTGAAGCGCCCTTCCGCCGCATCCCGCTCCGGATAGCTTCAGACCATGTCCTATCAATTCGACTTCGGCGCCATTGCGCCGTATCTGCCCCTGCTCGTCCAGGGCGTGGCGATGACGCTCGCAGTCAGCATCGCCGGCGGCCTGGGCGGCTTTGCGCTGAGCATCGCCGGTGCGTGGATTCATGCGGAAGGCAAGCCGTGGGCGCGCGCCATCACGCTTGCCTATGTGGAAGTGTTCCGCAACACGCCGTTCCTGATTCAACTGTTCTTCATTTTCTTCGGCTTGCCGCAACTGCATGTCAGGCTCGATGCCGTCGAGGCCGCGCTGTTGGCCGTGACGATCAACTTCGGCGCATATGGAACGGAGATCCTGCGCAGCGCGATTGCAGCGACGCCGCGCGGCCAGCATGAAGCAGCCGCGAGTCTCGCGCTGACGCGCCTGCAAACCTTCCGTCACGTGCTGCTGCGGCCCGCATTGCAGAAGGTATGGCCCGCGCTCACGAGCCAGTTCATCATCATGATGCTGACGACTTCCGTCTGCTCGCAGATCGCGCTGATGGACCTCTCGCATGTGGCGGACTTCATCCAGGGCCGCACGTTCCGTTCTTTTGAAACCTACGCCGCCGCGACGTTCACGTATCTGCTGCTCGCCCTCGTGCTGCGCCATGCGCTGCGCACGCTCGGCAAGCGCTTCGTGACCGCGCGCCCCGCGAGATAAGCCACCATGGACTTCACCCTGTGGGACATCCTGCGCGTATTGCTCGCCTCGCTGCGCTGGACCGTGGCGCTCTCATTGGTCGCCTTCGTCTGCGGCGGCGCGCTGGCCTTCGCGATCATGTGGCTGCGCCTGACGCCCGCACGCCTGCCGCGCGGCGCGGCGGCCGCCTTCATCGAACTGTTCCAGGGCACGCCGCTGCTGATGCAGTTGTTCATCGTGTTCTTCGGCATCGCGCTGTTCGGCTTTGACGTGCCCGCGTGGCTCGCGGCAGGCTTGGCGGTGTCGCTGTGGTCGGCGGCGTTCCTCGCTGAAATCTGGCGCGGCTGCATTGAAGCGGTGCCGCGCGGACAGTGGGAGTCATCCGCTTCGCTGGCGATGACACGCATGCAGCAGTACCGCCATATCGTGCTGCCGCAGGCCTGCCGCCTCGCCGTGGCGCCGACGGTCGGCTTCTGCGTGCAGATCGTCAAGAACACCTCGGTCACGTCGATCATCGGCTTCGTCGAGCTCACGAAGGCGGGCACGATGATCAGCAACACGACCTTCCGGCCGCTCGAAACCTTCGGGCTCGTCGCGCTGATGTACTTCCTGCTGTGCTCGGCGCTGTCCGCGCTGAGCCGTCATCTGGAGAAGCATTTCAATGCCCCTTATCGCAATTGACCAGGTCACCAAGCGCTTCGGCGGTAACGAAGTGCTCAAGGGCATCGACCTGAACATCGGCGCCGGCGAAGTCATTTCGCTGATCGGCAGGAGCGGCTCGGGCAAGAGCACGCTTCTGCGCTGCATCAATGGACTGGAGGGCATCGACAGCGGCCGCATCGATGTGGCGGGCACGCGCCTGTCCGACGACGACGCCGCGCTCAAGCAGTTGCGGCTTCAGGTCGGCATGATCTTCCAGCAGTTCAACCTGTTTCCGCATCTGAGCATTGGCCGCAACGTGATGCTCGCACCGATGATCGTGCTCGGCATGAAGCCCGCCGAAGCACGCAGGCAAGCGGGCCTGCAACTGGAGCGCGTCGGCCTCAGCGACAAGTTCGACGCCTATCCCGACCAACTGTCCGGCGGACAGCAGCAGCGTGTGGCGATCGCGCGTGCGCTGTGCATGTCGCCCAAGGCGTTGCTGTGCGACGAGATCACGTCCGCGCTCGATCCGGAACTCGTGCAGGAAGTGCTCGCGGTGATGAAGGAACTCGCGGCGGGCGGCATGACGCTCGTGATGGTCACGCACGAGATGCGCTTCGCGCGCGAGGTCTGCGACCGCGTGGTGTTCCTGCATCAGGGGCGCATTCATGAAAGCGGCACGCCCGATGTGCTCTTCAACCAGCCGCGCACCGACGAACTGCGCCAGTTCCTTGCAGCGGCCCATGATGCATGAGCGCACTCGCATGACGGCATCGACTGATTACGCGCACATTGCACAGCAGCTCTTCGACACAGTGCGCGAGGCCACCGCTGAAGGTCGTGGCGTGACG
Source organism: Caballeronia sp. LZ032 (assembly GCF_031451315.1). Lineage (NCBI taxonomy): Bacteria > Pseudomonadati > Pseudomonadota > Betaproteobacteria > Burkholderiales > Burkholderiaceae > Caballeronia > Caballeronia sp. LZ032. The sequence goes on along the minus strand of NZ_JARUXP010000002.1, from coordinate 649,843 downwards.
CGCGCATCGTACGGCGCGGGCGAGAGCCGTGCGCTCGACTTGCTGACGGCGTTCGCACAGAAGCAAGGCTTCGCTGCACATGTCGATCGCGCGGGCAACGTCACCTTCTCGCATCCCGATGACGCACGCACACGCCCCATCCTGTGCGGCTCGCACATGGATTCCGTGCCGGAAGGCGGCAACTTCGACGGCCTCGCCGGCGTGATCGCGGGCCTGCTGTGTCTCATGCGGCAACGCGATGAAGGACAGCGAGGTATGCATCCGCTGCGCGTGCTGGCGCTGCGCGGCGAGGAGAGCGCGTGGTTCGGCAAGGCATATATCGGCTCCAGCGCGCTCTTCGGGCGCTTGCCGCCCACGACGCTGGACGCGCAGCAGCGCTCGACAGGCGAGACGCTCGCGGCCTGCATGCGCGAAGCAGGCGCCGATGTGGAGGCGATCGCGGCGGGCGAAGTGCTGCTCGACGCGAACGGCGTCGCGGGCTACATCGAGTTGCATATCGAACAGGGTGCGCTGCTCGATGATGCACAACGCGCGGTCGCCATCGTGCCGTCGATACGCGGCAACGTGCGTTACCGCAACGTGCGCTGTATCGGAGAGCCAGGTCATTCGGGTGCGGTGCCGCGTGAACGCCGTCACGATGCGGTGTTTGCGGCGGCCCACGTGGTCAGCGCGCTCGATACGTACTGGAAACGCGCGCTCGCCGAGGGCGCGGACCTCGTGATCACCTGCGGCGTGTTCGGCACGCGCGCGGAACAGCACGCGATCTCGCGCATTCCAGGCGAAGTCGATTTCAGTTTCGAGGCACGCAGCGCGGACCCCAACGTGCTGGCGCAGGTGCTCGACGTGTTCGAACACACGCTCGCGGACACGGCGGCATCCCATGGCGTGCGCTTCGAAACGGGCGCGCTGTTGCAGACCGCGCCCGCGCACATGGACGCGGGCTGGATCGGCTTGCTCGAACAGCATGCGCAGACACTGAACCTGCCCGCTCCGCACGTGCCGAGCGGAGCGGGTCACGACGCCGCCATGTTCGCCGCAGCCGGCATTCGCAGCGCGATGATTTTCGTGCGCAACCAGAACGGTTCGCACAATCCCGACGAGGCCATGCGTCTCGTCGATTTCATGGACGGCGTGGCGCTGCTGTATGAAACCATCAACGCCTTCGCCTGACTGGTCGCATAACGCGACGCCTCATCTTTGGAGAAGCAACTATGAATCTGGAACTGGCAGCGGCATCGCTTTCGCGACGAGGTCTGGGCCTGACCGATATCCGCGAGTTCGCGCTGCAATGCCGTGACAGCGCCCGTCAGCCCGGCGGCGAGGCGGCCGCGTTGATCCTGCTCGCGGAGAAGGCATCGGCGTTCTTCGAGCGGCACGAAGGCATCGCGATGAACAACGACGCGCTGCACGGCTTCGTCGAGTCCCTTGGTGCCGATGTCACGCGTCTGCGCGCGGCCGCCATGGCAGGCGATGCCGCGCTGATTGAAGCGTTGAATGCGTTCGCCTCGGCCTTCTCGAACGACGTGGTGATCTGAGCACGACCTTCAGCGCATCAGGACGATGTGAGTGGCGCGTTCGGTCGGAACATGTTCGACGGTCCTGTATCCCAATGCATGGAGATCCAGCCCGTCGAAGAGCGGTTCTCCGGCGCCCAGCACGACCGGCGCCATCGCGAGATGAATCTCGTCCACATGGCCCGCCTGAATGTACTGCTTCACCGTAGAAGCCCCGCCGCCGATCTTGACGTCCCGCGCACCCGCCGCTTCGCGGGCCCGCTGCAGCGCTTCGTCGATCCCGCCGGTGATGAAATGAAACGTGGTGCCGCCGCGCATCTCGATGGAAGGCCGCGCGTAATGCGTCAGCACGAACGTGGGCGCGTGATACGGCGGATCTTCGCCCCACCATCCTTTCCATTGATCGTCGGGCCATTCGCCACGCACCGGTCCGAACATGTTGCGGCCGAGAATGAAGGCGCCGAAGTTATCCATGGCGCGGTGGGCGAAGCTGTCGTCGGGGCCGGTTTCGCCATCGTCCTTGCCTTGCATCGCGCGGAAGGTGCGCGTCGGGAAGAACCACTGGAAGATTTCGTGGCCTCGCACGCCAAGCGGATGTTCCAGGCTCTGCGCGGGGCCCGCAGCATAGCCATCGATTGAAACGCCGAAGCCGGCAACTTTTACTTTGCTCATTCACGTCTCCGTGTCAGGTCGTGCATGTCGGTCACGAGAGCATGAGCACGAATCGACGCGGACGCAATAGAGGTTTGTCTCTTCAAGGCTGCCCTTCGAAAGCCTCTGCCGTGCCGAGATCCGGGAGCCAGCCGAAGCGCCGCCGGGTCCACGACTGCCGCTTCGGCACGCCGAGTTCGTAACGCTGCTTCAGCGCGCCTACTCGCAACGAATAAGAAGAAGGGTTCTCTTGCGCCGACGAATACACCGGCCCGCCGCATTCCGCACAGAACGCGTGGATGCGGCGCGCGCCGCTGTCGGCGGTCTTCAGATAGCGCTTGGGCTCGCCTCTGAGGATGCGAAAGCTCTCCGCCGGTGCGGCGATATTCACGCGAAACGCCGAGCCCGTCAGCGTCTGGCAGTCCGTGCAATGACAGATGGCGACGGTGCCAGGCGTGACGTCAGCTTCATAGGCGATCGCGCCGCAATGACATTGCCCTTCGACTTTCATGGACACCCCTTCGATCAGATCTTGAAGCTCTCCAGCGTCGCCGGATGAAACAGTTCTTCCGGTTGCAGCAGCCGGCTCGACAGCCCTTCATCATGATGCCGCTTCAGGAAGCGCGACAACACATGCCGGTTGGGCGCGAACCCATACGACCAGAAATCGTGGCCCATCAAGCGGCGCGCATTGCTCAACTGTTCCTCGACGAAAGGCAGCGTCACTTTCGTGGCCGACGTGTCGCTCAATTTTGCAAGTGCCACTGCCTTGCTCTTCTCGAACGCCTTGGCCACCGCGCCCGGCAGCCACGGATGCCGCTCGGCGAGGGTGCGCCGCACGCCCAGCAGGTGCATCACCGGGAACAGCTTCGTGCGCGTGTACCAGTCGGCGGCCGCTTTCTGCGGATCGTCGTAAAGATACTTCACGTTCGGATGACCGTTCGTGAAACATGACGGCGCACGCGGACCGATGACTGCATCGATTTCACCGGATGCCAGCATACCCGTGATGGTCGCGTTCGACGGTGCATTCTCCAGCCGTACATCGGCGGGAAGATTCAGCGTGATCTTTTCTTCACGGCCGGTCTCTTCATAACCGCCGCGCACCCACGTCACATCCGATGCCTTGACGCCATGATCCTCTTCGAGAAACAGACGCGCCCATACGTTGGCGGTCAACTGATACTCGGGCACGCCGATGCGCTTGCCCTTCAGATCCGCAGGCGTGTCGATGCCGCGATCGTTGCGCACGTAGATGGACGTATGACGGAACGCACGCGACGGAAACACCGGCACGCCGATATACGGACTCGTGCCCGCCGCCGTCTTCACGCTGTAACTGGAGAGCGACAGTTCGCAGATGTCGTAATCCGCGTGACGGAAGGCGCGAAAGAAGATTTCTTCCGGGTCTTGCAGCATGAACACCGGATCGACGCCGTCGATCTGTACTTCGCCATCCACCAGCGGTCGCATGCGGTCGTAGTTGCCCACTGCAACCGACAGATTCAGCTTGCTCATGTTCAATGTTCCTGTGTTGTAAGCGTCTCGCCGCCGATGAGTACGTCGCGCTGCTCAGCGCTCGAACGCAGCATCGCGAGGCAGATTTCCAGCGTGCCGCGTGCCCATACGCCGTCGTGCAGCGGTGCGATATCGCGCTGTACCGCGGCGATCAGTTCGTCGATGACTTCGGCGCGCGGGACCTGCGGCGCATCGAGCGCGACTCGTTCACACCGCTCGTCGCCATACACGACGATGGCGTCCGGCAAAGGTCTCAAGTCGCCCCGTTCGCACGAGACGATGAGCGGCCCGAAGTGCTGATGCCAGCGTGCTTCGGATCGAGTTGGGGAATAAGCCGCGCCCCCGTAAGTGCCCGCAGCCTTCAGGCGCGCCTCTTCATCCCGCGACTGCACACGAGCCAGCTTGCGCCGCGCGGCGCCATAGTCGGCGGCGTGCTTCGTCTGCCCCATCTCGCCGATCCATCCGGTCCATTCATCGGAATCGAAGTGCGCATAGCCGTTGTAGGAGAGCGTCGCGAACGCCCCGTTCTCGAACCACAAGGTCGCCGTGTATGCGCCTTCGGTCGGACGCGCGGCGTCCCAACGGCCCACAGCTGCACGGATGCGCGTCACGCGGCTTCCGGCCAGCATTCGCACGATATCGACCTGATGCGCCGCCTGACTGAACACCGCGCCGCCGCCCTCTTCCGTCTGCAATTCCTCGGGCCTGCGCGGCCGGTACAAATAATCCGTGAAGTTGAGCGCCTGGATCATCTTCACGTCACCGAATGCGCCCGACGCAACCAGCTCGCGCGTACGCAGATACGGCGTGTCGAAGCTATGGCAATGACCGACGATCAGATGCACGTGCGCATCACGGCATGCGTCGATCATCGCGTCGCATTCGGCGAGCGAGAGCGCCATCGGCTTCTCGACCAGCACGTGCTTGCCATGCCGCGCCGCCACCCGCGCATGCGCTGCATGAAACTGATGCGGACTCGCGATGTACAGCGCATCGATGTCCGGCTGGCTCGCGAGCGCTTCGATATCGGCGAAGGTGGGCGCATCGAAGTCGGCGGTGAACTGCGCACGCGCCGTCTCGCGCGGGTCGCATGCCGCGACCAGCCGCACGCGCGGGTCCGCGAGAAAGGTCGGCAGCATCAGCGAGAACGCGCGCCCGAGGCCCACGATGCCAAGCCGCAGCGGCTCCATCAGACCTGCACCTGATAGTTCGTCTCGAGCTCCGGCGCCGCTTCCGCAGCCGGTTCGACCCACACCGGATGCGCGGCATACTGCTTCCAGTCGGTGTCCTTCGGCACCATCGCCTGGAACGAGCAGACGTGGCGCGGAATCGCCTGCTCACCCGTACCGATACCAGCCTCGCCCGCCTGAAATTCCCGCAGCGCATCGAGCATGCGGCGGCGGAACTCGACCACGGCAACATCGCTGGCGCCGAGCCTTTCTTCGGTGCGATCGGCGATCGGACCCATCGTCACCCACATCGCGATGTCCTGATTCGGGAAGCCCTTGATGCCGGTGAAGTTGCCGTTCTTCATCGCCTCGCGATCCTGCCAGAAGCGATTGTCGTGATTGCGCAGCGGCCGATACGTCGCATCCAGATCGACGCCTACCTGCTGCCCGAGAAACTTGCGCCACGTCTCGGTTTCCGGCGTCTTGTCCGGGTGCCCCCACGCCATGAAATAAAAAGCAGTGCTGGTGTCGTCGCAGGGCACGTTGATGTTCGCGACGTTGTAGAGATTGTTCGGCGGAATCAGCGCGGTGGCCGGCGCGACGAACACCGTGGAGCGCACATAGTCATGCGTCGCGGCGTTCTGGATGGGACGGCGCAGCGCGGCATAGCGGAAGCCATAGCTCGTGCGATGCACTTGCAGGCGCGGCGCCTTGTCCGTCGACGGACGCAGCCAGTTCTTCGCCGTGGCTTCCGCGCCGCCGACGCGCGCGGGCACGAAATCCGACGAATGCAGACTCGAACTGTGCGCCGAATCGATCGCGCCTTCGAGAATCTGCGCCCAGTTGCACGGCACGATGACCTTGGCGATGCTCACGCGCGTGTCCTCGGTCGGCGCCCACGCGGGCGGCGCGAACGCGGGAATCGCGTCCTGCGGGCCCATGTAGGCCCAGACGAAGCCGCCCCATTCCTTCGTTTCATAAGCCTTGTGGCGGACCTTCTTCGTCATGTCGCTGCAGGAAGGCTCCGAGACCATTTCGATGACGTTGCCCTTCACGTCCATCTTCCAGCCGTGATAGAGGCAGCGCAGGCCGCAGTCCTCGTTGCGTCCGTATACGAGCGACACGCGGCGGTGCGGACAGTATTCATCCATCACGCCGACGTTGCCATCGGTATCGCGGAACACGACGAGATCTTCGCCGAACACACGCGCCTTCACCGGCGCGCCGTCCGGCTCGCTCACTTCCTCGATGAGACAGACCGGCGTCCAGTGACGACGCATCAACTGGCCCATGGGCGCGTCGCCTTCGACGCGGCACAGCAATTCGTTTTCTTCATGCGTAAGCATTTGCGCTTCTCCTGACCTGCTTATCTGAAATCAATGCAATGGGGATGAATTCAAAATTCAAAGATCCAGCACGAGTTCTTCGCTCCGGGCGCGCGACACGCAAATCATGATCTGATCGTGCTGCTCGTCTTCGCCGAGCACCATGTCGCGATGTTCCGCCACGCCCGCACACAGCTTCGTGCGGCACGATCCGCACGTGCCGCTCTCGCAGGAACTCGGCGCGCGGATGCCGTTGTCGCGCAGGATTTCGAGAATCGAGCGGTCGGCGGGGATGGCGAAACTGCGACCGGTCCGTTCCAGTTTTATGTTGAACGGCGTGTTCTCCGCCGCGCGCGACTGGTCCACGCCGAAGCTTTCGAAATGCACGCTGCCGGTCGGCCAGTGACCCGTCATGTCGCGCACGCCATCCATCAGCGCGCGCGGGCCGCAGCAGTAGACGTGTGCGCCGCTGCCGGGCTTTTCGAAGACCGGCCAGAAGTCGAAGGCCCGGGCGAGGTCGCCGTGATCGTGATGAACCACCACATGCGGCTGCCATTCCTCACTCGAGAGTTCATCGAGAAATGCCGTGGTTTCAGGGCTGCGCGACACGTAATACAGCTTGAAGCGCGGGCCGCCCGTGGCCTTGAGATGACGCATCATCGAGAGAATCGGCGTAATGCCGATGCCGCCCGCGACAAACACGAAGCTCCGCGCGCGCTCGCTCAGTCCGAACTCGTTGCGCGGCTCCGAGACCTCGATGCGTGCGCCTTCCTCCACCTCGTCCGCCATGCTCACCGAGCCGCCGCGGCCGGCTGCTTCGCGCTTCACGGCGATCACATAGCGGTCCGTTTCAGCAGGATCGCTGCACAGCGAATAGTTGCGGTTCGCTCCGCTCGGCACCCGCACGGTGAGGTGCGCGCCCGCCGTAAACGGCGCCAGCTCGCGCCCTGCTTCATCACGCAATTCGAAACGGAAGATGCCTTGCGCCACGCATTCCTTCTTCGTCACCACGAGCGTCCTGAATGACATTTCGTGGCTCGCCGACTCGTTCATTGCACCTGCTCCCTTGCTGATCTCCATGGGCTTTATGTTAGATATCTAATCATTTGTAGGCAAGGGGGTTTTCCCTGAACGCGTTGTTTTTTACTGTTGCGCCGTTGCAAAAAAAACGGCGCCTTCGATACGAAGGCGCCGTGCTGCCGCAAAAAACCGGAACGTCAGGAGAGCTTTTCCGCGTGCTCGCGCAGCGTGTTCGCCGGCACGCCGATCAGCACCGCCAGGCCGCCGAGCATCACGATCGCCGCGATGGCCGCAAGCCCGATCGCCAGGCTGCCCGTCATGGTCTTGATCCAGCCGAGCGCGATAGGTCCGCAGAACGCGCCGACCTGGCCCAGACAACTGATCGCGCCGATGCCCGCGGCGGCGCCTTCGTCGGAGAGATAGGCGGGCGGAATCGACCAGATGATGGCCGCCGCGCCGAAGTAGGAAATGGAGATCATGCCGAGACAGATGATCGCGGCCGCCGTGTTGCCCGACAGCACCGGCAACAGGAAGCCGCCCAATGCGCCGATGGCCGTGCAGGCAAAGAAGTGCCAGCGGCGTTCGAGCGTGACATCGGAACTGCGCGCCACCGCAAACATGCCGAGCGCGCCGATGATGTACGGCAACGCGGACAGCAGGCCCACGTTGAGCACGTCGGACACGCCGGCCTGACGAATGATGGTCGGCGTCCAGTAGTTGAGGATCGTGCCGCACAGCGGGACCGTGCCCCAGCCCGCCGCGAGGATGTACACGCGCGGATCCTTCAATGCGACCAGCAACTGGTGGCGCGTGTGTTTTTCCGTTTTTTTCTCGGCACGGTCGGCGGCGAGCGCATCGAGGATGATCCGTTTCTGTTCGTCGTCGAGCCAGCGCGCGTCCTGCGGACGATCGACAAGATAGAAGAACGCCACCACGCCCATCAGCAACGCCGGCAGGCCTTCGAGGAAGAACAGCCATTGCCAGTTGCGGAAGCCGAGCACGTCGACGAAGTTATGCAGGATCCAGCCCGACAGCGGCCCGCCGATGACGCCCGCCGCCGCAATCGCCAGCAGGAAGCGTGAGGTGATGCGTGCGCGCCGCGCGCCCGGATACCAGTAGGTCAGGTACAGGATGATGCCGGGCCAGAAACCCGCTTCCGCTGCACCGAGCAGAATGCGCGCGATGTAGAACTGCATCGGCGTGGTCATGAAGGCCATCGCGGTGGAGATGCCGCCCCACAGGATCATGATGCGTGAGATCGTCAGCCGCGCGCCGATCCGCTTGAGCCACAGCGTGCTCGGCACTTCCAGCAGGATATAGCCGATGAAGAACAGGCTGACGCCGAGGCCGTAGGCGGCATCGGACAGGCCGAGATCCTGCTTGAGATGCAGTTGCGCGAAGCTCACGTTCACGCGGTCCAGGTAGTTCAACACCCAGCAGACGAAGATGAACGACATCAGCCGCCAGGTGACCTTGTGATAAGTCGCCTCGACGCGTGCCGCTGCTGCGTCCGATTCCGACATGAATTGCGTGACTGTGGATTTGGCCACCAGACTCTCCGTTTCCCGCATCGATGAGGATGATGCGCGAACCGGCTCGATCGTCCGGCTCACGCTTTGGTTTTTATTCGATATCTAATCATAATGGTAAGGAGGCAGCGGTTCGCGAACAAGTTCGGGTTTGCACGGAGAGCGCCGCGCGCGCGGCCGGACGGCTGATTGAAGGGGCCAGCTGAGGGGGCCAGCGGCTATCATGTCGGGAGATACCCGCTTTCATGAAAGAAGACATCGCCATGACACGAAAGAAGACCGTTGAAGGCGCGCCGCGCGAAACCGTGGAAATGCTGCGCCACTGGCACGAGTCCGTGCCGAACGACCGTCTCGCGCACCTCGTCAAGGACGCCGCGCGCTCGATGGTCCGCGCGTTGCAGATGCGGCTCGCGGAACACGCGGTATCGTTCGGGCACTGGACCTTCCTGCGCATCCTGTGGGAGACGGACGGTCTCACGCAGCGCGAGCTGAGCGAACAGGCCGGCGTGATGGCGCCTACGACGTTCGCCGCCGTGACGGCGATGGAGAAGCTCGGACTGGTCGAGCGTCAGCAGCGTCCCGAGAACAAGAAGAACACGCATGTGTATCTCACGGCCGAGGGCCGTGCGCTGAAGGACAAGCTCGTGCCGCTCGCGGAGGAGGTGAACGACATCAGCGTGACCGGACTGAGCGAGCGCGAGATCAAGGTCGCGCGCAAGGTGCTGTTGACGATCATCGAGAATCTCGCGGATGACGAGTCGGGTTCCACCGATCCGCGACGGCGTGTGCTGTCCACGCGCGAACTCGGCAAGCTGATTGCCGAGCGCGGCGAGAGTCTGGAAGACGCCTGATTCGGCATATGCACAACTGGATCACCACGCCCATCGATGCCGCGCTGCTGCGTGGCGCCATCGAACTCGAACACACGCCGTATGGCGTGCGACCGCATCGCCTGCCGGCCTGGGCTCGCAAGCAGTGCCCCGATCCGCAACTGATGCTCGCGGAGGCCAAGCCTTCCGGCGTGCGGCTCGTGTTCGATACCGCCGCGACCGACATCGAACTCGACGTCCTGCCCACGCGCTATGTCCATGCCGGTGCGCCGGTGCGTCCTTCGGGCCTCTACGATCTCATCGTCGATGGCCAGCTCACGCAGCAACACCGCGCCAAAGGCGGCGACACCGTAACGGTCGATGCCGCGACCAACACCACCTCCGTGCAATCGGACGGCCCTGTCACGCTCGCGTTCCCGGGCCTGCTGGAAGGCCGCAAGCGTATCGAGATCTGGCTGCCGCACGACGAACTCAGCGTGCTCGCCGCGTTGCGCACGAACGGCCGCATCGAAGCAGTCGGCACGGAGGGCAGGAAGACGTGGATGCACCATGGCAGTTCGATCAGCCAGGGCTCGAATGGCGACAGCCCCACGTCGATATGGACCGCGCTCGCGGCCCGTCTCGCGGATGTCGAGCTGACGAACCTGGGCTTCAGCGGCAGCGCGTTGCTCGACCCGTTCACGGCGCGCGTCATGCGCGACACGCCGGCTGACTTCATCAGCGTCAAGATGGGCATCAACGTGGTCAACTTCGATCTGATGCGCATGCGCGCCTTCGGTCCGGCGATGCATGGGTTTATCGATACGATCCGCGACGGTCATCCGCACACGCCGCTGCTGATCGTTTCACCGCTCTATTGTCCGATCCACGAAGCCACGCCCGGTCCGGGTGCCTTCGATTTCGCCGCGCTGGCCGAAGGCAGGATAGCGTTTCGAGCGACCGGCAACCCGGACGATGTTCAGGCCGGCAAGCTGACCCTGCAGGTGATTCGCGAGGAACTGCGCCGCATTGTCGAACAGCGCGCCGCCGATGATCCGAACCTGCATTATCTCGACGGCACCCGTCTGTATGGTCCTGAAGATCAGGCCGCGTATCCGCTACCTGATGAACTGCATCCGGATGGAGCGACGCATCGTTTCATCGGCTTGCGGTTCGCGCAATTCGCTTTCGCTGACAATGGTCCCTTCGCGCGGCGTGACGCGCGCTGACGGTCACGCGCTACGCCCCTATTCCGGCATCTGCGCCCCGCGCCATATCCGGCACTGCTGACGCACGACCTCATGCAACGAATCATGCGCGTCATACACGCGGCGCAGCCACGCGGCGTCGCTAGCGCCTTGCGTCACGGCGCGCCGGATGTCCGCCAGTCCTTCTTCCGCGCCCAATGCCTGCGCATGGGGCGCCAGGACGTCCAGCGTGGCGAGGATGCGTTCGCGGATCGGCGCGCTTTGCCCGGTTTCGGGATCGACGCAAGCGCCGTCCAGACCGAAGCGGCAGGCCATGAACCGGTTGGTCCGATACACCTCGTAGTCGCGCTCGCTGAGACGTAACGGCCGGTCAACCAGCAGATAGCGCGAGAGCGCCTGGATATACGCGGCGATGCTGGCGGCCCATTCGACGCGCAACGGCGTATCCATCACACGCACCTCGACGGTGCCATAGCCCGGACTCGGGCGAATGTCCCAGTAGAAATCCTTGAGGCTATGCACCAACCCGGTATTCGTCATGCGTTCGAAGTAGGCTTCGAAGTCGGACCAGTTCGTCACGAACGGCGCCTGGCCCGACAGCGGAAACGGCGCAACCGAGTTCAGCCGTGCGCACTGGAACTGCGTGTCGCTGCCCTGCACGAAGGGTGAAGCGGCGGCCAGCGCGATGAAATGCGGCACATAGCGCGACAGCGAATGCAGCAGGACGAGCGCCGAATCCGCATCGGGACAGCCCACATGCACGTGCTGGCCGAAGATCGTGAATTGCTGATAAAGCGCGCCGTACAGACCCATCAAATATTCGGAACGCTCGCGGCCGTCAGAACGCTGGTCGTACCAGTTCTGGAAAAAATTGGTGCCGCCGCCGCACACGCCGACGTTCAGGAAATCCGCCGCGCGCACCAGCGTGTCGCGCAGCGTCTGCAACTCGCTGCGTGCCTGACCGAAGTTCCGGCAGACGCCGGTCGACAACTCGATCATGCCTTCGGTCGTCTCGGGATTGATTGCGCCCGCAAAGCGCTCTTCCCGCACGCGGGTCAGGAGCTCGGTGGTGGCCTTGGTCAGGTTGTAGTCGTGTGTGTTGACGACCTGGATTTCGAGTTCAACGCCGATCGTGAACGGATCTGATGACGCAAAGGCTTGCAGCATGGGAGGTCCTGTGCGGTCGGAGAGCGCGTGTTTTCATTCTACGCGCGCCGTCTCGACGCCATGGATATCCACGACGCACGTCCGTGCCATTCCGGTTTCTTGTGATGGTCAGGTTTGAAGCCAGGCATCCGCAAGCGTCGAATAGAACAGCATCGGTCCCTTGCGCAATCCCTTGAGCCGGCTCGAATAGAAGCCGAAGAACTTCAGTTCGAGCAGGTTGATCGAGGGCACCTCGGTCTGCACGAGCAACTGCATCTCGTCGATGAGCGCCTTGCGCTTCGCGACATCGCCTTCTTCCTGAATGCCTTCGATGATCCGGTCCATCTGCGGATTCGCATAACTGGATGCATTGCTGGACGGCACGCCCTGCTTGATGTTCTTGCTCCAGAAACGGCGCGTGACGCCGATCTGCGGATCCGGATAAGCGGAATACCACATCGAGGCCGTGTCGAAATCGCGTTCCGTGTACAGCTTGCGAATCACGCCCGGCAGGTCGAGATTGACCAGCGTCATCTCGACGCCCACGTTGCGCAACTGCTGGCGCATCAGCTCCGCCGCACGCAAATACACCTGTCCATACGCCACCTCGGTCACATGATCGATACGCAGGCGCACGCCGTCCGCGCCGCGTTTCAATCCCGCTTCATCGAGCAGACGCTCGGCTTCCTTGGGATTGAACGCGTGTTGCGGCAGTCCCGGTTTGAAGAACTGCTTTTGGTAGCTTGGCACGCAACTCTGCGCGACATCCGCCAGACCGAACCAGACGATGCGCGCCAGCGCGGCCCGGTCGATGGCATGCGCGAACGCCCGCCGCACGCGGATATCGTCGAAGGTCTTGCGGCGGTAGTTGAAGTCGAAGAAGAACATCGGCGCGGGCGCCTGCCAGCCGATCGTATCGAGCACGAGCTTCGGGTTCTTCTGCAAACGCGCGACATCCACTTCCGGCACCGGGTTGTTCGCCGCGAATGTCAGTTCGCCCGTCTCGAGCGCGACAGCACGCGCCGCCGCGTCCGGCACCATCTTGAAGATGATCTGCTCCAGATAGGGCTTGTTTTCCTTGCCCGAGGCGCCTTTGTCCCAATAGTCCGGATTGCGCTGCAAGATCACATGACTGCCGCGCACCCATTCCTTGAACATGAACGCGCCATTACCGATCGGCTTCACGTTCCAGGGATTCGTCAGCGGATCGGTGCCCTCGTAGAGATGCTTCGGGACGATCTGCGTTTCAGTGCCGAACAGCACGGCCCACAGTACCGGCGAAGGACCGCTGAGCCGGAACACGACAGTATGCGGGTCAGGTGTATCCACGCCGATCACCTTCGCCAGATTCGACGCGCCGCGCGGATGCGTCTTCTTGACCACGTTGAGGATCGAGTACTGGACATCGGCGGAAGTGAACGGCACGCCGTCGTGCCATTTGACGTTCTTGCGCAGCCGGAACGTGATTGACTTGCCATCCGGCGCGGTGTCCCACGATTCGGCCAGCTGCGGCTTCGGGCGATAGTCGCTGTCGTAGGTCAGGAGGCCGTCGAAGATGTTCGCCGAGATCACCACCGCCGGACTGGAGATGTTGATGCCCGCCACGAGACCGCCCGGCTCGGGCGTCACGTTCGCGAGCAGCGTTCCGCCTCGCACGACGGCGCCGGGCAGCGACGCGGCGAGCGCCTGCGCCGCGTGAGCGGAGGACACGAGGCCGGCTCCGGAGCTGGCCAGCAACAATTGCAGCATGCGGCGGCGTGTGATGAGGGGCGAATCCGGATTCATGGGCAAATTGGCAGGCAAGGTTATGCGCGGGTGGACGCCGTGCTTTGGAAGGACCGAAAGCGTAGGCCATGCGCGCCATCGCGCGAACCAATCTGATCTGCTATGCAAAGCTCGCGCGCTGGAAACGCGGTTTGCCCGCGTATAAGGTTGTGACGAATGCTTGGTTCGGAAAGCCGCGTGGCATTTCTAGAATGGGGCTCTCCGCGGAATGCGGAATGCGGAATGCATAACGCAACATGCAAAATGCAACCCCTCTCGAACACCGTGACAGGTAGCCCACCCATGCCCTTTGCCATCGACGCTTTCCGCTTCATCGACGCCGCCACCCTGCGCGCCTGGCTCAACGATGGCCGCGAACTCGCGCTGCTCGACGTGCGCGAGGCCGGACAGTTCGGCGAGGGCCACCCATTCTTTGCGATCCCGTTGCCGTTCAGCCGCCTCGAACTCGATGCGCCGCGCCTGCTGCCGCGCACCAGCGTGCGCATCGTGCTGATCGACGACGGCGCGACGGCCAGCGGCGCGGGCATCGACCATGCGCCGGTCGCGCAGCGGGCCGCCGCGCGTCTGCATGCCCTTGGCTACAGTAACGTCGCGGTGCTGGAAGGCGGCGCGCCGGCGTGGCAGCGCGCGGGCCGAACACTGTTTCGCGGCGTGAACGTACCATCCAAGACATTCGGCGAACTCGTCGAACATGCATACGGCACACCGCATGTCAGTGCATCGCAACTGGCGCGCTGGCGCGCCGAGCGCGGCGGATGTCCGCTCGCGCTGATCGACGGACGCACCCGCGAAGAGCATCGCAAGATGGCGGTTCCGGGTGCGGTATGCGTGCCGAACGGCGAACTGCCCGCGTGGGTCGACGCCTTTGCCGGACCGCCGGACACGACCATCGTCGTGCATTGCGCGGGCCGCACGCGCAGCATCATCGGCGCGCAGACGCTGCGCAATCTCGGCGTGCGCCGCGACGTGTTCGCGCTGGAAAACGGCACGCAGGGCTGGGCGCTGGCAGGTCTGACGCTCGAACACGGCAGCACGGGCAGTTACGCCGACCTGCCACCGTTGAGCGAAGCCGAACGTGATACCGCGCGGGAACGGGCCCGGGCGCTGGCGGAGCGCTTCGGCGTCAGCGCGGTGGACGCCGGCACGGTGCGGCAATGGCTCGGCGATCCCGCCCGCACCACGTATCTCTTCGATGTCCGCACCGCCGAAGAGTACCGCCGCGATGGCCTGCCGCTTGCGCGGCACGCGCCCGGCGGCCAGTTGATCCAGGCAACCGACCATAGCGTGGCCGTGCGGAATGCGCGCATCGTGCTGGTGGATCATGACGGCATCCGCGCGCCGGTAGTGGCGCACTGGCTGGTGCAACTGGGCTATGAGACGGCGATCGTGGAAGCGGGATCGCTGGCGTCGACGTCCGCTGAAGCCGAGCCATCTTCGACAGTGGACGAAGACGCGCCGGTCGATCCGGCCGCCCTCATACTCGATCTGCGCGCCAGCGAAGCGCATCAGATATCGCGGCCTGCCGGAAGCATCTGGACGAACCGCGTGCGTGTCTTCGACGCACTCCGCGCCCGCGACGTGCAGCGCGATGCGCCCCTGATCGTATTCGCCGATGCCCGTTCGCGCGACGCCGCGCGTCTCGTCGTACAGGATCTGCGCGATGCGGATTACACAGGCGTCACACTCGCGGCACATGGAATCAACGGATGGTCAAGCGCAGGCTGGCCCGTGGATGACACGCCGCTCCGTCTCGCGCCTGAAGACCGCATCGACTTTTTATATTTTGTACACGATCGGCACGACGGCAATCTCGATGCCGCGCGCGCCTATCTCGAATGGGAAACCGGTCTGATCGCCCAATGCGCGGAGGATGAACTCGCAGTGTTTCGCGTGGGCGAGGCGGCGCTGAGCGGGCGCTGATTCACGCCGCATCCGCCCCACGTTCGTACTGACTGCGCGGACGCGGCAAGCCCAGATGCTCGCGCAAGGTAGTGCCTTCGTACTCGCGTCGAAAGATGCCCTTGCGCTGCAACAGCGGCACGACATGATCGACGAACGCGGCCAGTCCGGACGGAAACACATCCGCGTTCAGATTGAAACCGTCCGCGCCGCGTTCATGAAACCAGCGCGCGATATCGTCGGCGATCTGCTCCGGCGTGCCGACGATCATCCTGTGCGCACCCGGATTGCGATCGAGCAGATCACGCACCGTGAGACCTTCGCTGCGCGCCAGCGCAACCGTCGAATCGATGAAACCGCGCGGCAGGTCCGAGCGCGATACCTTCGCGATCAGGTCATAGGGCAGCGGCGCATCGATGCGCAGATCGTCGGGTGCAAGCCCCAGCGCACCCGCGAGCCGCGCCACCTCACGCTCCGTATCGAGCAGCGCGTCGAGTTCGCCCTTGCGTTGCCGCGCTTCGGCTTCGGTGCCGCCGATCACCGGATACAGCCCCGGCAACAACAGGAAATGATCCGGATTGCGCCCGTGACGCCGCACGCGCTCCTTCATCTCCGTATAAAAAACCTGCGCGGTGGGCAGCGTGGTCTGGGCGGTGAACACGGCATCGGCGAAACGCGCGGCGAGCGCCCGCCCGCCTTCCGACGATCCCGCCTGCACCAGCACCGGCCTTCCCTGCGGACTGCGCGGTACAGTCAGCGGCCCGCGCACCGCGAAGTGAGCGCCGCGATGCGCGATCGCATGCACGCGCGCCGGATCGGTATAACGCCCGCTGTGCTGCTCGGCGATGAAGGCATCGTCTTCCCAGCTGTCCCACAGCTTCGTGACCACCTCCACGAATTCCTGCGCGCGCGCATAGCGTTCTTCGGTGGAGAGCGGCACGTCATGACTGAAGTTCGCCGCAGCGGACGCGTCATACGTGGTCACTGCATTGAAGGCCACGCGCCCGCCGCTCACGTGATCGACGGATGCGAAACGCCGCGCGAGATTGAACGGATCGTTGAACGTGGTCGATGCCGTGCCGATCAGCCCGACATGCGTCGTCGCGCCCGCGAGCGCCGTCAGCAACACGGTCGGCTCCAGCGCCTGCGACGGCCCTTCCGCGTGATTGCGCAGCGCCAGCAGGTCGGACAGGAAGATGGCATCGAGCTTGCCGCGTTCCGCCGTCCGCGCGATCTCCTTGTAGAAGTTCAGATCGACGATCGCGCGCGGATTCTCGAGCGTGCGCCATCCCGCCGGGTGACGTCCGACGCCCGTGACATTGGTGTTCAGGTGAAGCTGACGTGGCTGGCTCATGACGTTGCCTGAAGTGAAGAGCGAAGCGGCGCTGCGGGCACGCGCAAGCCCGCTTGCACGAGCAGCGGCAGCACGGCCTCGCCGAAATACTTGAGGTCCGGCTCGAAGTCGAAGAAGGTGAGCTGAACGCCGTCGCAGCCTGCGTGCTTCAGCGCGATCAGTTGCTCCACGACCTGTTCCGGCGAGCCGATCAGATGCAGGTTTCCGCCCAGCACGCGCTGCTCGCGCTTGTGCTTGGCCCACGCTTTCGCGTCGCTGCGGCCATGCATGCCGATGAAACCATCGAGCGCGCCTTCGTCCGGATGCGCGACGATGGCATCGTGATACGCGCGGGCTTCGCGTTCGGTCGGCCGGCAGACGATGGTCGGATTGATCAGCGTGCGTACGCGCCGCCGGACGCGCGCCGCGCCTTCGCGGATCTTCGCCGTATGCGCGGGCAGCGCGCCGATCGCATCCTTGAAGTCCGCGCCGGCCGGGCTCGTGATGAAGATCAGGTCGGAATGCCGCACGGCATAGTCGATGCCCGCCGCCGAGCCCGTCGCGTTCACCAGCACCGGCCGATGAAAGCACGGACGCGGACTGACGAAGGCATCGTCGAGTTGCCAGTGCGGCGTGCGGATGGTCAGGTTGGCATCGCTGCGCCACAGCGTGTCCAATACGCCGACGAACTCCGCCGCGCGCACATAGCGTTCGTCATGCTCGATCATCGGCTGGCCGAACATCGCCCATTCGCTCGCGACGTGACCCGTCACGAGATTGATGCCCCAGCGCCCGTTCGAGATGTGATCGAGCGTCGCGCCGAACTTCGCCAGATGCAGCGGATGCCACGGCCCATAGAGCGCGTGCACCGTCGAGATGAGCAGGATGCGTTCGGTGATGGCGGCGAGCGCGCTCGTCGCGATGAACGCATCGAGCGACTGCTCGCGATACTTCAGCGTGCCGCCATGTCCGTTCTTGCCGAGCCACTGCGCGAGGCCGAACACGAGATCGAAGCCGAGCGCCTCGGCCTGCTTCGTCAGGCGCGCGTTGTAGTCGAAGCGCCAGTCGGTCCCGCGCGGCAGCGTCGAGATCGACCAGCCGCCGTTCTGGATCGGCAGGAACAGGCCGAGCATCAACGGCTGCGCGAAGGCCGCCGCGAGCGGACTGCCGGGGATGTCGGCGGGGCTCGTGGCGCCGTCGAAGACGGGCGAGACGGCCGCGTTCATGCGGCGCGCGCCTGGTCAGCCTTCAGTTCGTCAAGCCGCGCATGACTGCGCTTCGCCGTTGCCGTGCCGAAATCGAGCACGTCGATGGACGCAATGTCGTCACGCTCCAGTTGCTCGACGAGTTGCAGTTCCCATGCGAGATACGCGTTCATCTGCTCGGCGACACGTTCTGGCGCGGCGTGATAGGGGCTGTACCAGGCGTCGTCGTCGCCGGTGAGATTGCCGGTATCGCCGGAAGCCTGCGGCAGGCCCAGGGACAACCAGCGCCGCGTGCCGCCCGCGAGTGCCGCAACATTCGCGCGCTGTTCCGCCAGTTCAGCCGCGACCAGCGCTGCCAGCGCGCCGTCTTCCGAGGTCAGCACCAGATCACGATCTGACGGGAAATCCGCGAGCTTCGACTGAAGTTCGCTCGCCGCGATGAAGCGCGCGCCCTCGATATGCGCGCGCCTGAACCCCAGACTGCTGTCGATATCGATGACCTGCGCCGTGCCCTGCTTCAGCGCATCGGCCAGCCGGTCCGCCTCGATCCAGCGCGTGCGCAAGCCGTGCGGCCGCACGTTCAGCGGCTCGGGGCCGGCCGCGTAGCGATCGTTGCTCAGCGCAGCGCTGGCCGTGTCATCGAGCACGCGGACATCGAGATAGCCGAGTTGCTTGAGCCACGACGCGGTCATGCGCGCGCGCACGCCATCGTCGTCGCGGAGGATCACGCGTGCATGCAAAGTACCGATGTACTCGTCCGTCGCCTGCAACAGTTGGCCGCCCGGCGCCGAACGCCAGCCTGCCGGATGCCCGGCTTCGTATTCCAGCGGATCGCGCACGTCGAAGCGGTACAGCGTGCGCGTGCCGCTCTCCTGTTCCAACGCGGCGAGCGCGGCGCCGTCGATGACCGCTACATCGGCCTTGCGTGCCGCCGCAGCGGCAAGCTCGCGCGCGGCTGCGAGCGTTGCGCCTTCAGGGCGCGGCGCAGTGCGCACTTCGCCATGTTGCAGTTCGAGGCCCTCAAGCAGCCACGCCATCGAGCCCCCCGTGAGCGCGGCAACCGGATTCGGCACGCCCGCGTTGATGAGCGACTGCGCGCCGAGAATGCTGCGCGTGCGGCCCGCGCAGTTCACCACGATCAGCGTGTCCGGCGAAGGCACCGCCGCCAGCGCGCGATACACCAGTTCCGCGCCCGCGCAGTCGATGCCGCCCGGAATGTTCATCGTGTGATATTCGCCGAAGGGACGCGAATCCAGCACGACCAGATCGTCGCCGGCATCCTGGCGCGCCTTGAGCGTGACAGCGTCGATGTTGGGCGTATGCAGGCGATGTTCGATCAGTTCGCCGAACGCCTTGCCCGGCACGTTGGTGCCGCTGAATACTTCGAAGCCCGCCTGCTCCCAGCCGTCGATGCCGCCCGCAAGCACCGCGACGTCCGTATAGCCCCAGCGCGCGAGCAACGCGGCGGCGCGCGGCGCGTGCTCTCCATGACTGTCGACGAGCACGACCGGCGTGCCGCGGCGCGGCACGAGCCGCTCGATCAGCAAGCCGAGCCGCCCCACCGGCGCAACCGACGAATAGAACAACCGCCTGCGGGCTGACACGCCTTCCTCGCGGACGTCGAGCACCGCGAGTTCGGAGCGTTGGGCGATGAGCGTGCGCAATTGCGCGGGAGACACGGAGCGGGACATGAGCGCGGGATCCTGGGTAATGAATATCAATGAAGGTTGGCCGGACACGGCGCGTCAGCGCGTTGCCACTGCCTGCGCGTCGAACACCGGGTTGAACTCGATGTCGACCTTGATGGGATGCTTGATGTCGCCCGACTTGTGCAGCGTGTCGGCGATCTTCTGCTCGCGTGCGACCAGCGCGCCATCGAGCGGATAGAACACGGAACGGCCGTTCTCCGCCGAGAACTTCGCGCGCGCCGGGCTCTGCTTCATTTTCTCCAGATAGATTTTCTCGACCGCCGGCACGTTCTGCGCCCACCAGGTCCACGAGTTCTTCAGACGGCCGAGAAAGTCGCCGAGCGCGCGGCTCTTTGCGGGATCGCGCAGCACGTCCGTGCGCGCGGCGAACACTGACAACGCGGGGATGTCCAGTTCGTCGCTCTTGATGATGACGCGCGCCTCGCCCTTGTCGACGGCTTCCTTCACCGGCGCATAGCCGCCCGAATACACCGCGACCTGACCGGCATTGAAGGCCGAAGCCGACACGTTGCCGTCGCCGAACTTCACGCCTTCGAAGTCCTTCGGCTTCAGATCGGCCTTGATGTACGAGAGCACGTATTGCAGATAGTTGAAGCCGCCGAAGTTATAGCCCCAGGTCTTGCCGCGCAGGTCCGCAATGGTCTTCACATTGGCGTTGTTGCGCACCACCGTGACGATGGGCGGATAGCTGCTGTCCGGGTTGCGCCATCCCGCGATGATCTGCAACGGCGCGGTGTCCGCGGTCCATGGCGCGCGCGCGTTGCCTTGCTCGATGATGAGCGAGGTATCGCCCATCAGGCCCACGTCGAGGCTCTTCGAATACAGCGCGGAGAGTTGCGCGGCGGGACCCGTGAGCACGGCCCACTTGATCTTGTAGGGCGCGCCATCGAGCACGCGCGACTGCTCGACGATCAGCGGCCACGCCGCATCCTGCGTGCCGATGGTGAGGGTGAGCGGTTCATCGGCGAACGCGGAAGAGGCGCCCGCAAGCAGGCTCGTGAAGAAGACAGCGGCAAGACGTGTTCTGATGCGCATGGTGCTTGAAGAGGAGTTGAGTGAGAGGTTCAGGCAGCGTCGGCATGCGTGACGCCAAGCTCGGCGAGCAGCCGTGCTCTGAGAGCGACGGCGGCGGCATCGCTACGCGAGCGCGGGCGCGGGGTGTCCACTTGCAGGTGCGCGCTGATCTCGCCCTCTGCCAGCACGACGATGCGGTCGGACAGCAGAATGGCTTCGTCGATATCGTGCGTGACGAGCACCACGGCCGGCGTATGTGAACGCCATAACCGCGCGACCAGTTCGTACATGCGGATGCGGGTCAGCGCGTCGAGCGCGGCGAAGGGCTCGTCGAGCAGCAGCAGCTTCGGCTCGCGCACCAGCGCACGCGCCAGCGCGACCCGCTGCGCCTCGCCGCCCGAGAGCGTCTTGGGCCAGCCATCGGCATGACGCGCGAGGCCGACTTCATCGAGCGCGGCGAGCGCCGCCGCCTTCGCGCTGCCCAGCCGCGCATGACCGATCACGACGTTCTCCCACACGCGTCGAGCCGGCACGAGGCGCGGTTCCTGAAACACCACGGAGCGCGCGCCCGCGACGCGCACGCGGCCGCTGTCGGCCTGATCGAGTCCGGCGAGGATGCGCAGCAGCGTGGTCTTGCCCGCCCCCGAGGCGCCGAGCATCGAGACGAACTGGCCGCGCCGCACGTTCAGCGAGACGTCCTTCAGCACGGCGCGGCCGTCGAAGACGCGGCTGACGGCTTCGAGCGCGAGCGCGTCGTGAGCATGGGCATTGGCATGCGTGCGTTCAGGCGAGTTCAAAGCGCGGCCTCCATGGCAAAGCGAGATGTTCGAGCGCACGCATGACGAGGTCCGTCACGATGCCGAGCGTCGCATAGACCAGGATGCCCGCGATGATGATGTCGGCGCGCTGGTTCTGGTTCGCATTGACGAGGATGTAGCCGATGCCGTTCTGCGCGTTGATCTGCTCGGCGACGACGAGCGCCAGCAGCGCCACCGCCGACGCATAGCGCACGCCGACGAGGATCGCGGGCAGCGCGGTCGGCAGGATGATGCGCCACGCGACCTGGCGGCCCGAGAGGCCGAACACGCTGGCCGCTTCGAGCAGTTTCGGATCGACGCCGCGCACGCCGGCATAGGTGTTGAGATACATCGGGAAGATGGTGGCCGCGAGGATCACCGCGACCTTCGCGCCCTCGCCGATGCCGAACCACGTGATGAACAGCGGAATCAGCGCGATGAACGGAATGGTGCGCAGCATCTGCAACGGCGCGTCGATGACTTCTTCGCCGATGCGCCAGAGTCCGGCCAGCAGCCCCGCAATCAAGCCAATGCCGCCGCCAATCGCGAGGCCCGTCGCCGCGCGCACCAGCGACACGCCGATGGCGCTCTGCAACTCCCCATCGGCGATCAGTTCCTTGAGCGCGGCGAAGATGACGGTGGGGGGCGGGAGCGTTTCAGGCGCGACGAGCTGCAAGGAAGAGGCAAGCTGCCACAACACGACGAGCGCCACCGGCACGCCGATGCGCAGCGAGCGCGAGCGCAACGCCGCGCGGCGTTGCGTGCCGCGGCGGGCGGCGGCACGCGTGGGGAGATCAATCAGCGAAGTGTTCGTGCCGCGCGCGCCCGGGCGTTCGAGCGGCGTGCCGGGATCGAGTCCGAGCGCGGCGGAGGGAAAGCGGGGGACGGTCATCGGTGTTCATCGGCGGATGGGTGAACAACCGATGGTACGTCTGCCCTATCCCGTGCCCAACCAACGAATTACCAGATGCTATGCGCATGAATCGTCATTTGGAATCCCGCGTGGGCGCAATGAGCGCGCGCGCCTATTCCACCGTCGATACCGCCTTCTCCGCAAGCGCCGGCTCGAACCCCCGCATGCGCATGCCGCCCAGCGCGAACAGCGCGAGCGCCGCGACGAAAGCCGGCACCGCGAGCAGCATGAACACCGCGCCGAACGGCAGGCCCATGCTCATCATCACGCCGCCGGTCATCGCGCCGGCCACCGCGCCCATGCGGCCGACGCCCAGCATCCATGCAACGCCGGTCGCACGGCCCTGCGTCGGATAGAAGGCGGCAGCGAGCGCCGACATCGACGTGACCGCGCTCGTCACCGCCGTCCCCGTGAGGAAGATCAGCACGGCCAGCCAGACGCGGTCCGATACCCCGCTGCCGATCACCAGCACCAGCGCCGCCGACACCACATAGGCACACGCATTGACCCGCCGCGGATTCGTGCGGTCCATCACCCAGCCGAGGCACAGATTGCCGAGAATGCCGCCAAGCGGAAACAGCGACGTGGTGAGCGCGGCGCCCTGTGCAGTGAAGCCCGCATCCTTGAAGAGCGTCGGCAGCCAGTTGGTCAGGAGGTAATAAATCATCAGGCCCGTGAAGTACGCGAGCCACAGCATCGCCGTGCCGAAGCGATACGGCCTGGACACGATCAGCGATACCGCCGAGGTCTTCTCCGTCGCCGCTTTTGTGTCGGCGGCCACGAAATGGATGCGGGCGCTGTCGTCGAGACGCGGGTCGCTGGAGATGCGCCGCAACACGCGCGCGATCCGCTCGGCGGGACGCTTGCGGACCACCATGAACTGCGCGGACTCGGGCAGCAACGCGACGAGCAGCGCCGCCAGCACGAGCGGCCCGACGCCGCCCGTCACCAGCACGCTTTGCCAGCCGAAATGCGGAATGAGCCACGCGGCGCTCAAGCCACCGATCGACAGTCCCACGGAAAAGCCGCAGAACATCGCATTGACCGCGACGCCGCGAATGCGCGCAGGCGCGTACTCGGACATCAACGTCACTGCGTTCGGCATGGCCGCGCCCAGCCCGAGCCCGGTCAGGAAGCGCCACGCCGTCAACGACTCGATGGAGGTTGCATGCGCCGACGCCAGACTCCACACGCCGAAGAAGAACACCGACAACACCAGCACCGCCTTGCGTCCGATACGGTCTGCCGCCGGCCCGGCCGCCAGCGCGCCGATGCCGAGACCGACGAGCGCCGCGCTCATCACCGGGCCGAGCGCGGCGCGTGTGATGCCCCACTCGCCGAGCAGCGAAGGCGCGATGAAACCGACCGCCGCCGTGTCGAAGCCATCGGCGGCCACGACCAGGAAGCAGAGAATCAGGATCCTCCATTGATACGGCGAGAAGCGTTGACTATCGATGAAACTCTGGACTTCCAGACTGTGCGTCTTCATGGCGGTTCGTCTCCGTTGATCTGCTGTCGTTGTCGTGGTTCATGCAAGCGCGGGTTCAGGCGTCATCGGCCGTCATGCCGAGCCCGACGCATGCCAGCCGCCGTCCACGCTCAGCACTGCGCCGGTGACATAGCTGGCGGCATCGGAGGCGAGGAAGAGAATGGCCTGCGCGATCTCGTCGGGTTGCGCGAGGCGGCCCATCGGCGTGCGGCGTTCGATGCGCGCCAGGTCGATCTGCCCGTTCTTCACGAGTCCCTGCGCGAGCTCGGTCGCGACATAGCCCGGCGCGACCGCATTGACGCGAAGGCCGTCGCGGGCCCATTCGCATGCCATCGAACGGGTCATCGCCGCGATGCCTGCCTTGGCCGCGCCGTAGGCATTGCGTTGCGGAATGCCTGCCAGCCCGGCGATCGAACACAGGTTCACGATGGCGCCCGAGCCTTGCGCGAGCATCGCTTTCGCGGCCTCGCGGCTGGTCAGAAAGGTGCCGCGCAAGTGAATGCCGATCAGCGCATCGAACGCGTCCACGCCTTGCTCGATGGTCGGCTTCGGCTGTTCGCCGATGCCCGCGTTGTTGACCAGCACGTCGAGCCGTCCGCAGGCTTCGAGCGTGCCTTGCAACAAGGCCGCGACCTCGGACTCCGACGACACATCCACGCCGATCGCCACATGCCCTTCGCCGTCGAGTTGCGCGATACGCTGTCGCGCCGCTTCGCGATGCAAGTCGGCGATAACCACGCGATATCCCTGCGAGGCAAACGCGCACACCGTCGCCCAACCAATCCCGTTCGCGCCGCCGGTGACCAGCGCCACGCGTTGCCGTCCTTCGTTCATCGTCTCCTCCTTGATGCTTCAGCGCACGGCCGCCGACAGGCTCCTGAACTCGACGCGCCTGATGATGCGGCTTTCCTGCGCGGTGATCAGATGCGCCGATGCCTGCAAATAAGCGGGCCAAGCGGGATCGTCGTCGCGCGCGGTGCGGCGCTGGTCGTAATCGGCGATGCTGTCGTAGCCCCACAGATGCACGACCTGGTTCAACGCGCCGATATCGCTCATGTAGAAGCCCACCGGCGCGCCGAGATACTTGAGCTGGATGGGCATGGCAAGACGATCAAACACGTCGATGAACTCGGCCATGCCGCGCGGCCTGATGGTGTAGATGCGGTGGTCGATGAAAGGCTTGTGGCTCATGCCGCGCTCCTCAATGGGCTGACGCTGCTGCGCTCGGCGATGCGTCCAGCGAGATGCAAACCGGTGAGATAGCCGAAGGTCATGATCGGTCCGAGCGTGATGCCCGCGCCCGGATAGTTGCCGCCCATGATGCTCGCGCGGTCGTTGCCGACGGCGTAGAGACCGGCAATCGGCTCCGTGCCCTTCAGCACCTGGCCATGCGTGTTGGTGGCGATGCCGTCGAAGGTGCCGAGATCGCCCATCACGAGCTTGAGCGCGTAGTACGGGCCAGCGCCGAGCGGCGCGACACACGGGTTCGGTGCATGAGCGGCATCGCCGAGATAGCGGTTGAAGGACGTCGTGCCGCGCCCGAAAGCCCGGTCCTGTCCCGTCGCCGCATCGCGGTTGTACTCGCGCACCGTGGCTTCGAGCGCGGGGCCGTCGATGCCCGCGCGCTGCGCGAGTTCGGCGAGCGTGCGTCCCTTCACGAGATAGCCGCTCGTCAGATGCGGCTTCAGCGAGAGCGGCGCGGGTTTCGCGAAACCGAGTCCGTAACGGCGGATCGTCGCGTGATCGCAGATGAGCCACATCGCGGTTTCATGCGCGCCGCGGCAGGCTTCGATCATCGCCGCGCCCACGTCGTGATACGAATTCGCTTCGTTGGTGAAACGCACGCCGCCGCGCGTCACGCCGATGACACCCGGCTTGTAGCGGTCGAGCAGATGCGGAAACACGCCGACGCTGCCGTCTTTCTGCGGCACGCGTGACACGGGCATCCATGCGGCGGCCTGCGGATAGCGCAGATCGACGCGTCCGCCCGCGCGTTCGGCCATGCGCGCGCCATCGCCGGTATTGCCCGTGGGCACCGGCGACACGTGTTCTCCGCCCCGTTGCACATGCGGATACGCCGCCGAGAGACGCGCGAGATCGTGCGAGAACCCGCCGCAGGCCAGCACCACGCCGCGCCGCGCCACGATGCGTTGCTCGCTGCCGTTCGCTTCGACTATCGCGCCGGTCACGCGGCCCTTTTCGGTGATGAGTTCCTTCGCGCCGGTGTGAGTGTGGATGGGAATGCCGAGATCGAGCGCGGACTTCGCGAGGCGTGCGGCCAGCGCGTTGCCGCTCGTCACCTGCACGCCGCGCCTGTAGCGCACAAGTTCCGTGATGTGGCTGCTCAACCGCTTCGCGACATACCACGCCGAAGCAAGCGATTTCGTCGCGTTGAAGAAGTGCTTGAGATCCGCGCTCGACGAATTGAACATCATGCCGATGAAGGTGATGGTCTTCAGCGGCGGACGCAGACGCGGCAGGTCCGCGCCGAGCGCACGCGCATCGAAAGGCTTCGCGACGATCGAGCGGCCGACATCCACACCGCCCGGCGCGTCGGGATGGTAGTCGGGATAGAGCGTGGGCAGAAATTCGACCGAGGTTTCGCGCTCGAAGAATTCAACCATGCGCGGACCGTGATCGAGAAACGCATCGATGGCGGCCTGATCGAACATCGGGCCGGTTTCATGACGCAGATACTCAATAGCAGCGGCGCGCGTGTCCTCGATCCCGGCACGTCGCGCATGCGGATTGCCGGGAATCCACAGCACGCCGCCCGAATACGCGGTGGTGCCGCCGAAATAGCCTTCCTTCTCGACGACGATTACGTCGAGCCCCTGTTTCCTGGCGGTGATGGCGGTCGCAAGACCGCCAGCGCCCGAGCCGATCACGAGCACGTCGCAAGCAAGATCGGACGACCGTGTCACGGTAGTCATCATCGTGTCCTTTATGAGTGAAGCGGGCGCGGCGATGCGCGCAAATGAATGCTCTATGCAGCCCGTCTGGCTTCGTAGCCGGGGCGCGGCACGAGGTCCATGAGCATGCATTCGAAGCCGCCGTCCACGGCGATCTCGGCGCCGTTCACATAGGCCGAGCGCGGACTGGCGAGGAAGGCCACGACTTCGGCGATGTCGGCCGGCTCGCCGATGCGCCGGCTCGCGGTCATCGCGCTGCGGCGCGCTTCGACATCGCCCTGTTCATAGAAGGCACGCGAGAGCGGCGTGCGGATCATGCCAGGGCACACGGTGTTGCTGCGGACGCCGCGCGGTCCCCACTCGGCGGCGATCTGCCGCGAAAGCATCGCGATGCCGGCCTTGCTCGCGCTATACGCGCCGCTCCAGGTTTGCGGATGATGCGCCGCCACCGAAGCAATCTGTACGATGCTGCCTCGGCCTTGCGCGAGCATGCCGCGTCCGAAGGCTTGGGCGCACAGCATGGTGCCCGTGAGATTGACGGCGAGCATCGCGTTCCATGCATCCAGCGCGATCTCTTCGATACCGCCCGCACGCAACAGGCCGGCATTGTTCACGAGCACGTCCGCCGTGCCCATTGCGCGTTCCACTTTTTCGCAAGCGCCTTGCACGCTTGCTGCATCGCCGATGTCGCAGGCCACGGCAAGCGCCTGGATGCCCCGTGCCTGCAATGCGCGCGCCGTTTCATGACAGGCTGCTTCGTCGCGGTCCAGCAGCGCGATGCGCGCGCCGGCATCGGCCAGCGTCGCGGCAATGGCGCGGCCGATGCCGCCCGCCGCGCCCGTCACCACGCACAAGCGCGCTTCGAGACCGAGCCAGTGCTGCGGGCCGTCGTTCGTCTCCTTCATCCTTCTCTCCTTTTGCACTTTTCGAGCCTTCAGGGAAGGGCTTTTCCGCGTTGCCGCGTGACGCTTCCCTGTGAGAAAAGTATATTCACGGCCTCGTTCCAGGAATTGGACAAAGGCAGCAGACCACAGGACAATTTGTGCAAAGGAGACGGGACGTGCTCAGGAGAATCCCTAACTACAATTTATACGGCGAATCGGCGCGGCCGCCGTGGTATGACGCGTTCAACTTCGAATGGATCGCCGAGCGCAGCGCGCCGAACGACTGGCATATCGATGCGCATCGGCATGACGCGCTCTTGCAGTTTTTGTACATTCGCGGCGGCGGCGGCGACGGCGACGTGCTCATCGAGAACACGCGCATTCCCATTCAGCCGCCCTGCGTCATCATGCTGCCCGCGCAAACAGTCCACGGCTTCAACTTCGCGCCGGATGTGGACGGGCTCGTGTTGACGGTAGCGCAACGTTCGCTCGAAGCGCTTGCCGCGATGGCGGCGCCGCCGCTCATTCCGCTGTTGCAGCGCGCGGGCGTGACGCGCGTGAATGCCCGCACGCACGCCGGTGCGCTGATGCCGCTGATCGAACTGCTGGAGAAGGAATATCGCGCAACGGACCGCGGACACATGGCGGCAGGGTTGCCGTTGCTGATCGCGCTCTTCGTGCATGTCGGGCGCCTGTGCGAAGCGGCGCCGGCCTCGCGCACGGCGGCCGGCACGAGCCTGTCCGCCACGCAACGGCGCGCCGGGCAGATCAGGCGCTTCAGGGAACTGGTGGTCAAGCATGCGCGCGAACATCGTCCTGTGGATTTCTATGCGCAGACGCTCGGCACGACCGTCGCGCAGCTAGGGCGCATCTGTCGTGAGGAGATTTCGAGTTCGCCGCTTGCGGTGATCAACGAGCATCTCGTGCGCGAGGCGCAACGGGATCTGGTCTACTCGCATATGTCGGTCAAGCAGATTGCGCATGAACTCGGGTTCGACGACATCGCCTATTTCAGCCGCTATTTCCGCAAGCAGACCGGCGTGACGCCGACGCAGTTCCAGAAGGAAGCGATACGCGCGCTGGCGATCGACCGGCGCGGAGCCTGACGCGCCGGTCCTGTTGTCAGCTTACGGAAATGACCGCTCAACGCACGCCCTGACTCATCGCCGCCGGCGGCGTGGCCTTCCGCTCCGACGCTTCACCGTTGACGTCGTTCACCTTCGGCGCCCATTTGCGCCGCATGAGCACGATGGTGCTCGTCGCGCCGACCAGCAGGAACACGAAGATCGCCATCATCGGCAGTGTGTAGCTATGTCCCACATGCAGCAGCCAGCCGGAGAGACTGGCGGACACGCCGCCCGCGAGGCTCGTCGCGACCTGCTGCAAGCCGGTGTTCAAGCCCACAGCCTGCTTCGGAATCAGTGTGAGCTTGACGAGCGCGAGGTTGTTCGTCGTGACGAGACCCACCAGCGTCAACGACAGCACGTTCCAGAACAGCGCCATCTGCACGCTCGGTGCGTAGGCCCCGAACAACACCGTCATGCCGCCGATGAAGCCGACCACCATGAACGACTTGCGCACCACGACGGCATCGTGACCGCGGGCAATCAGCCGGTCCGCCAGCCAGCCGCTGAGCGCGGCCGTGACCGCCACGCCGCAGAAGCTGAAGGCCGTGTACAGACCCGACTGCTGCAATGAGAGTCCACGCTGCTCCACCAGATACGCGGGCATCCACGTCATGCAGTAGAACGCGAAGTAGGCGTAGCAGAAGTTGGTCAGCAGGCCGCCCCACACCACTGGGCTCGCCAGCAGATTGCGCAACGGCACCGAGGCGGCGCGCTGCTTTCTCGATGCGAGTTCGGTCGCATCGGGGAAGTCGTTGCGCACCATCAGCAACCAGGGCAGGAGCCACACCAAACCCGCGAGACCCGTCACGATGAACATCATCTTCCACGACGTGCCCGCGATCAGCCACGCGGCAGCCGGCGCGCCGAGAGCCGGACCCATCTTGCCGCCGACCGAATAGATGCCGAGCGCCGTGCCCTTCTGCGTTTCCTCGAAGCGGTTGGCGATATAGCGATAGGTAGCGGGCACGACCACCGCTTCCGCCGCGCCGATCAGCACCCGCACGATGATGAGCGCCGACAGCGTGGTGACGATGCCGGTGACCGCTGCCGCGACACACCACAGCAGGAAGCAGATCGCGTAAGGCCATTTGACGCCGTAGCGGTCGACGAGCCAGCCCATCGGCAATTGCAGCAGCCCGTAGGCCCAGAACACCGATGAGCCGAGCCAGCCGCGCTGCACCGACGTGAGCGTGAAATGCTGGACGAAATGATGATCCGCGAGCGCGGCCGACATGCTCGTGCGGTCCATGAACGCGATCATCAGGCCAAAGGCGAGCAGGAATACGACGCCCCAACGGCTCTCGAGGCGTGCCGCTCTTCGAATAGTCTCCATCACTTCGTCTCCGTCTGATTTTTTGTTATCACTGCGCGCCCGTGCGCGGGTCTATCCGAGACTGCCGGTTACATCGTCGAACAGTTCGTCCACCGAGAAGCGGCGCGGAATGATCTTCTGGTCGAGCGCCCAGTCGATGGCAAGCTGGATACCCTTGCGGTTCGCTTCCAGACCGAACGGCGGGATCACGGCGGGCACGCCCTCGCCCAGTGCGCGGCTCTCCACGATCATCCGGTACAGCTCGCGCACGATGTCCGGCCGCTCCTTCGACAGCCCGGCATGCACGACGAACATATGGTTGATCGGCACCACGCCCTCGCGCGCGAACCAGTCCTTCGCGGCGGCCTGGGCATCAGGAACCAGCGTTTTCACGCGCGGGTCCTTCGGCATGTCTTCGCCCGCCAGCACCGCCGCGAGTTCGCCGTCCAGCATCATCTGCCCGACCGACGAACCCTTCGGCAGCCGCTGGCAATTGGCCGGGTCCGTGTATTCGGCGAGATGCCCCTCGCCTTGCGTCATCCACGTGACCTTGTCGAGATCGACGCCGTACTCGTGACGCAGGATGCCGCGAATCCACAGGCCAGTGGTCTGTGCATAGGTGCGCACGCCCACCCGCTTGCCCTCGATGTCCTTCGGGTCGAGATGACCCAGCTCACCGTTATAGCCTGCGCAATGATGCTGGAAGCGTCCTGAGATCGGCGCCGGAAGCAGCACATAAGGCTTGCCGTAAGCCTTCGCCTGCAGATACGTGACGATGGCCAGCTCGCCGGCATCGAACGCATTCTCGCGCAGCATCGGCTTGAAGCCGTCGTGCGCGCGTGCCGGGCCGCAGTAGTCGAGATTGACCACGTTCGACGACACGCGGCCGTCTCTCATCGCTTTCGTTGCCGCGTACTCGGCCAGGTTCACCCGCAGCGTCGGCAGGTCGGTTTGAATCGTCGCCATCTGGTTGTTCCTCATGCTTCGTTCACTGGAGATCCGTCGCCACGCCGCTCAGGCCAGCGCCGGATACAACTGTTGCGCCGTCTTGCCGAAGATCCACGCGCGGTCGCCTTCGTTCAGGCAACGAAGGCCCGCTTCGGCTGTCGCGAGAATCTCAGGCAGCGTGCCCTTCGAACTCGGGAAGTTCGAACCCCACGCCAGACGCTGCGCGCCAAACACGTCGATCAGGCGCGGGAAAAAGGTCCCGGCGTTCGCATCGCCCTTTTGCATGTCGTCGAAAATGCGCGGGGTCAGCTTCATGTAGATGTTCGTGAGCGGCGCAAGGTCGAACAGGGTCTGTGCCTTTGCGTAAGGCGCGCCGTCCGTCACATCGGGACGGCCGAGGTGATCGAGAATGATCTTCACGTTCGGAAAGCGCCGCGCCAGATCGGCGACCTGCGGCAGGCCCACCGGACCGGTCTGGATGCACATCGGCAGGTTCAGTTCCGCGCAGGTTTCCCAGGCAGGCCAGGCGCGCGGATCTTCGAGTTCGCCCGGATCGAAATCCTTCGTGCTGCCGCCCGTGAACATGCGCAGGCCCGCGAGGCCGCGCTCCACGCAGGCGCGAATGGTGCGCGGGGCATCGGGCAGCGTCACGTCGACGGAGCCCACCGCGACGAGACGGTCCGGATAAGCCGCGCACGCATCGAGCACGTAGCTGTTGTCGAAGCCATACGTGGTCGACGAATGCACGACGGCGGCCTTCGCCACACCGGCTTGGTCCATTGCGGCGATCAGCGACTCGACGGTGGACGGACGCTCCTTCGACCAGTCGGAACGCTTGCCGCCCAGCGGCGCGACGGGGTAGCGCGCGGTATCGTCGGAGATGATGTGCGGATGAATATCAACGATGGATGCCATGAGTTGCTCTGTGATTCGATTGAATGGTTATGCGGTGGTGGCTATGAACTAAGCAAGCGGATCGACGAACAGCTCGGCCATCGACATCCGGCGCGGCGTGAGCCGCTGCTCGAAGGCGGTGGCTTCCAGTGCCTCGATGGTCTTGCGATTGGCCGCGATCCCGTACGGCAACGGATCATGTCCAACGATCTTGCGCAGCGCGAGATACTTCTTGTCGCTGGCGTTGGTCGGGTCGTTGTGGTCGAGCGTGGCGAGCCATGCCTGCTTCGCCTGCTCTAATGCGTCGTAGAGCGACTTCGCGATCCACGGATGCTCGGCGAGCACCGCATCTTTCACGACGATGGTGCCGTGCATCGGATACACGCCCGTGCGGCGGTAATAGTCGGCTTCGAGTTCGGCCGCGTTCGGCAGCAGGTCGGGATAGTCGGCTTCGACTTCCTGCCAGCCGCCGTTCGGGTTGCCGGTGCGGCCGATGCCGGCATTTGCCGCAAAGCCCGCCGCGAGTTCGCCTGAGGCCATCAGGTCCGCAAGCGACTTGCCTTGCGGCGCGTGCATCACATTCGACGGAAGCTTGAGCTGCGTGACGTGTTCCTCGTCATCGACGACCCATGTGACCTTCGACGAATCGAGACCGAACTCGTCGATCAGCACTTGCCGCGTCCATACGCCGGTCGTGACGGAATACGCGCGCACGCCGACCTTCCTGCCTTCGAGATCCTTGGGTGTGGCAATGCCCGCATCCGGGCGCACGAGCAGGCCGCCATGATGAAAGCGCCGCATGACGAAGATCGGCAGCGCGACGAACGGTGCGCCATAGGCTCGCGCGATGATGTAGGTGGTCGGTGCGAGTTCGCACACGTCGAACTCGACATCGCGGACCATCCGGCGGAACGCGCCGATCTGCGGCTTGACGGTGACGATCTCGGCATCGACGCCTTCGATGAGAATCGAGCCGTTGCGAATGGCCGACGTATGCGGATACTCTGCAATGGCGATCTTGAGCGGGACTTTCCTGGTCAACGGGGTCTCCTGTTGGACTCGAATGATGTTCGGGGACCGTCGGGCGATCCGGTCAGAAGATCATCGGGTAGCGTGTGTTTCCCGTCTATTGAAATAAGCCGTGGGTGCGTTAACCAACTGGTAAATGCTTCGGGATCCGTATAGGTGAGTTTTGGTCAGCGCAACTGCGCCACGTAACGGGCCACGTCCCTCACGTTTTCATCGTTCAGGACGTGTGGATACAGGCGCGGCATGATGCCCGAGGGTTCGCGAATGCGCGCTTCGATGTCGCTCGTTCCATAACGGCTCGCGATGCCGCGCAACGCGGGGCCTGCACCGCCCTCGCCGCCCGCGCCATGACATGCCGCGCAATTCGCTGCGTAAATGGACGAGCCGTGTCCCGGTGACACCGATGCCTGCGCTGTGGGCGCCGCGCCGTCGTTCAGCAACGCGAGGCTCTCCGCGGGAGGATTCGGCGGCAAGGAGGCGAGATAAGCGTGAATGCGGGTGATCTCGTCATCGGAGAGAATCCGCTTGCTGTAGACCGGCATCTCGCTCTTGGGATCGTGCACATACGCTTGCATCGCCGATAGCGGGACCGGATGCGGCGCGAGCGCAGGCCCCGTCGATGCGCTGCCCTGCCCCAGCACGCCATGACATTCGTAGCAGCCCTTCTGCATGAAGAGCGCGCGGCCGGTTTCGATATCGGCGTTCGTGTCGGCATGTGCTCCCAACGACACCGCGAACGCGATGAACGCGATGAACGCCAGCGCCTTCATCGGCAAACGTGAATAGAGAGGCATTGCGGCGTCCGTCATCGAGGTTGGGTCAGCACGTCGAGCAGCGCGGGCTTGCCGCTTCTGACCTGCGCCATCGCGCGCGTCAGGGCCGGGCCGAGATCGGCGGGACTGGAGATCGGGCCTTCCGCCCAGACACCCATGCTCTTCGCCATCGATGCGTAATCGATCGGCGGATCCTGCAACACGGTGCCGATGCGCCCGCGCTCAGGATGACGATCACGCCGTCCCGCCATGCGCTGGATATGCATGGTCTCCTGATGCCACGCGCGGTTGTTGTGCATCACCATCAGCAAGGGCACTTGATGATGCGCCGCCGTCCACAGCACGCCGGGCAGCACCATCAGATCGCCGTCGGTCTGGATGCTGACGGCGATGCGCCCGGCATCGCGATGCGCGATCGCCGCGCCCACGGCGGCGGGCGCCGCATAGCCGACGCCGTATCCTCCGCCCGCGCCGATGAACTGATATGTCTTCGTGAAGTCCCACAGGCGGTTGGGCCACTGGCTGCACGCGCCGGGCGGTGAAACGAGCGCCCAGTCATCGTGGCGGATGACGTTCCATACTTCCTGCGCGAGACGTGCGGTGCTGATCGGCGTGCCGTCCCATCCGCGCGCGGCGGCTTCCCGCGCGGCGTGCTGCATGCTGTCGTGCGAGGCTCGCAGCGTTGCCGCACGCGCTTCAACGACCGTGCGTTGCGCAGCAGTCATCGTCGTGCGGATGGCCTGCGCCAGCGCCGGCATCGACGCCTGGGCATCCGCGCCGATGGGCAAGGTCGCAGCGTAATAACGCTCCGCATCCTGCATGTTCGACTTGCCGTAGAGATAGGACGTCGAGATGCTGATGACGCGCACGTCCGGCTTCGCGCGCCGCTTCGACGCGCGGCCGATCGTATCTGGAACGCTCTGCGTAAGGCCCCAGACATCGCCCACTTCGAGCGCAAGGATCACGTCGGCATCGGCCAGCAGGCGTGCCTGCATCGACGAATGATTGAGGGGGTGCCGCGTGGGGAAGTTCATGCGGCCCAGCAGGTCGATCACCGGCGCGTTGAGCGATTCAGCCAGCGCGACCAGCGACTCCAGGCCCGCCTGCGTGCACACCGCGCGATCCGCGACGATCACCGGCGTCTTCGCCGCGCACAGCATCGTGGCGGCGGCTTGCAAGGCATCGGCGCTTGCGGCGGGCGGCGACACTTCGCGCAGCGGCGGCACCGTGATGCCATGCGGGTCTGCGACCGGCTGTTCCTGCAACTCCGCATCCGCGACGATCAGCACGGGCGCCATCGGCGGCGTGACGGACATCGTGTAGGCGCGCATGAACGATTCGGCGTAATGCTGGAGCGACACCGGATAGTCGTCGTACTTGGTGTAGTCGCGTACCAGCGCGCCGAGGTCCTGCGCCGTGTGATACCACTCGACACCCGGACGGCGCTTGGTCGCGTCGGCGATATTGCCGGCGATGACCGTCATCGGCACGTGATCGCACCATGCGTTGTAGAGCGCCATCGACGCATGCTGCAAGCCCACCGTGCTGTGCACGAGACAGGCCATGGGCTTGCCCGCGACTTTTGCGTATCCGTGCGCAATCGCCGCCGACGCTTCCTCGTGGGTGCAGACGATCATCTGCGGATGCGTGTCGCCCGCATAGTTCACGATCGACTCGTGAAGGCCGCGAAAGGTCGAGCCGGGCATCGTCGCGACATAGTCGATACCCGCGATGCGCAGCAGATCCACCATGAAATCGGAGCTGGGATTGCCGATGTGCGCGGCATCCGTGGCAGGCGCTTCGTCGAGCGACGGCACCAGGGCATCGCTTTGAGATTCCGCTGCCACCAGCGCCGGCGATGGCCTGCTCACTGAAGGCCGCTGCGGCGCGGTGGACGTCGGCGTGGCCACCGCGGGCTTGACGAGCGCCGCCGCTGTGCCGGTGATGAGCGCTTCCTTCAGAAAGGTGCGTCGGCCTGTCATGCAGGATTTCCCCTTTATTTTTTATATCGCCGTTGTGTGTTGGCCGTGCGTGCAGGCGTACGGAGGCCGGCCGCGACTGCGCGCGGCGGAGATCGAACTCTGATTGACTGGAACGGGAAGCGCCTTCGGATAGCGAAGGCTAGCGTCGCGGCTGGCTCAGATCGTCCATGCCGAAGATGGGGATCAACACCGGGAATTGTCCCGGCCAGGCACGCGCGATTGCTTTCGTGGTGCGCGCCGCCGTGCCGCACCATGCGGCCGCGCGACGCCATGCTCTCATGATGTGGATGGCCATCCGTCTGTCTCCTTTACGGTGAACCGCCGGCGCGTCAACGCGCTCTTGATGCGGGTTCGATGAAGACATCATCGCGCCGCCTGCGTTTTCCGTCCATTGAATAAAAGGGCAGATGCCTTAACCTTTCGGTTAAGTCCCTTGACCGGATCCGGCGTGCTCCGCCATCGCGGCGAGGTCGGCTTCATCCTGCACGCCGCTCGGCGGACATTCACGTTCGAGGCATTGCAGAAGCAGCATGGCGCTGGGCGCGAGCGGCTTGTCGGCACGCCAGATCACGCCGAGCGGCCGGGTCGCGAGGTTCATGTCGAGCGGCAGCACATGGAACGGGCTGGCCTCCGAATCCGGATACAGCATGTCCACGGTATGCAGCGCAATGGCGTCGTTGATCTGGATGTAGGCGCGGATCAGATGCGTAGAAAGGGTCTCAATGGTGTTCGACGGCATCGGCAGGCCATGGCGCGCCAGCGTGTTTTCGATCGGCTCGCGCAGCAGCGAACCCGAAGGGGGCAGGATCCACGGATAGTCCTTCAGGTCCGACCATTGCACGGTGCTTCTGCTTGCGAGCGGATGCTGCACGCCCGTGACGAGCTTGATAGGCGTGTTGATGAGCGCGCGTTCATGCAGGCCCACGGTGTCCGCGCGGTTCGGCAGACGGCCCACGATCATGTCGAGGTCGCCGCGCCGCAGGTCCTGCAACAGCCCGTTCATGCGGCCTTCGAGGATCGAGACGTTGGTCTGCGGCGCTTCCTGCTTCAGGCGCGCGAGGGCGCGCGGCATGAGGGTGGAGATGAGCGTCGGCAGCGCGCCGACATGCACCTTGCCGGCGCTGCCGGTCTGCAGCGCCTTGATCTCTTCGGCCGTCTGGCTCAGGCTGCTCAGCACGGCGCGCGCGTGCCGCACCACGCATTCGCCATAGGCAGTGGGACGCAGGCCGTTGACGGTGCGCTCGAAGAGTTTCACGCCCAGCGCGCTTTCAATTTCGCCGAGCGCCTTCGATACCGCCGGAACCGTAATGTAAGAATTCGACGCCACTTGCCGCAAGTTGCGGAAGTCATAAATGGCGACGAGCAGGCGCAGATGACGCGCCTTCATGTTGACGCTCAAATACCAGTCCAGCTGACTCATAGTGTCTCCGATGCGCCTTGCGCATCGGACGATGACACGCTTCGACGCTAGTCGTTCTGCGTGCGGCTTTCCGCTCGCGCCGTCGCACGATTCTTATGCCGCACTTGTTCCTCTGCCTGCCGCGCGAAAACCGGCTGCGCGGCGATAAAGAATAACGCAGCAGGATAATGGAAACGACGGGGAGCGTGCAGAACCGGCATCGAAGATGCGCTGACCGACTTATCAGAAGCCATGGTTGATCCCCACGGTGAAAGCGAGTTGATGCGGCTGCTGGGTGGCGTTCAAGGTCTTGTTGGTGATGTAGGTTCCGGAGAACTTCGTGTAGTCGAACTCGGCGTAGAGCACCGTCTGCTTCGACAGCGAATAGGCGATGCTCGCCAGTCCCTGACTGCGCTTGCCGCCCGTATTTGGCAAGTCCGTGATGTAGTACGCAGCGCCCACGCGCGTGTACGGAGTCAACTGATACGTCAGGCCGCCCCAGTAGTTGAGCGTGCGCACGTCGCGGTTCGGCGCGGCCACGTCGACGTTATCGTTCATGTAGCCACCCGCGAAGCGCAAGTCGCCGAAGGTCAGCGCGGCACCGAGCGTGTAGTAGTTATCCGGCTGATAGGTCGTGCCTGACAGTACCGACCGGTGGATATAGACGCCGCCCACGTTCACCGGTCCCATTTTGTATTGCAAGCCCACGCCGCGTGCCGATCCCGCGTTGAAATCGCCCGCCACGCCGCCGAAGGAATTCTCCGCGCGAAAGCGGAACGGTCCATACGTGCGGCTGTACTTCACGTCGTTGTTGAAGCGCGTGCCCGCGGTCGCGGGCGTGAGCGGCGTGATGCCGGGATACTCGAAGTTGAAGGGATCGTAGTCGTAGACCACGTCATGCGCGATGGTGTACTGGCGGCCGAAGTCGAGCGAACCGAACCACCCGCCCAGGCCGACATACGCGCCCCGGTTGAACGCGACGTTGTTCGTGTTGTCGTACGCGCCATTGCCGAGATTGAAGCCGCTCTCGAGCCTGAAGTGCGCGTTGTAGCCGCCGCCGAGATCTTCCTTGCCGATGAAATCGAGCCGGTTCGAAGTGAAGAAGCCGTTCGAGTTCATCGAATACTGGTTGCCCAGTCCCGTGTGCGTATAACGAATGCCGCCGTCCACCACGCCTGCCAGCGTGACAAAGGATTGCGCGTGCGCCACACCCGCGAACTGACAGGCGGCGAGAACGATTGTTAGTTTCCTGATCATGAGATTTTTTCGGTGAGATGCGGTATCGCTTTCTCATGCCGTCCGCGCGACCCGGACGGCATGGGGCCGTCTGTCAGTCATTCGGCGTGCTGCTCCGCTCTCTTTCCGGATGATCCGATGTGTGTCTCGTTCGCTTGCTTGCATGCATGGCTGTCTCCAATATGGCGCCTTGTTTCAGGCTTCTTTTATTGCGGGCGTGAGTGCCCCTCACCGCCTTTTCGGGCAGTGATTCCTGCGTTGATGCGTGATGGGGGTACGAAGGCCGCGTGCCTTCGCAAAGCGCGTATCGGCCTTGAATGAAGGCGTCAGCCGCCCTGCGCGATCTCGCGATGCATGTGCTTGTCTCCTTGTGCCGCTGTATGCGCCACACCCTTATGCTTGTAGCTCAAGACATTGACTTGCAAGGTGGCTTGCAGCGAGTCGTCTGTGGCTTTCGATGCTTGCATCGTCTCATCGCGACCCGGCAGCGTCCATTGAATAAATTTCTCGACGCGTTAACCTGCGGGTAAAGGCGCCTGCCTGATTCAGTGCGGGAAGTGGACACCCATGCTCACGCGGGCAGTCCGCATTCTTCGCGCAAGCACTCGATGAAAGCCTGCTGCACGGCGGTGCCGAGCCAGTCGCTTCGCACCGTATAGCCGACCGCGCGATCCGCCTCCGGCGTCTTCAGTTCGAGCGCGACCATGTCGCTGCCAGGATAGGCCTCGCGTATCTGCGAGCGCGACAGCAAGGTGATGCAATCACTCTCGACGAGCATGGCGATCATCATCGCGAGCGAACTCGTTTCGACCACGAGCGGCGGCGTGGCGGGCAAGCGCGCGAAGAGGCGGTCGATTACCGCGCGGCGCGGCACGGTGCGCTGCGGCACGACCCAGTCGTAGTCGGCGAGATGGTTGGGCATGATCGACTTCTGCCGCGCAAGCTTATGCCCCTTGCGCACCGCGACCACATACGGGTCCGCGAACAGCTCGGTTTCCTGCACTGCGCCAGTGAGCCGGGGCTCGCGCAAGCCGCCGACGATGATGTCGATGCCGCCCGCGCGCAGATCGCGCAGCAGTGGCGCGTGCGAGCCTTCGTCCACCGTGATGCGGGCCGCCGGATAGCGTGCGCGCAGCCGTTGAATCACGCGCGCGACGAGCCGCGGCGGCAACAGCGGCAACACGCCAATGGCCACGCGCCCGGTGCGCTGGCCGCGCGCATAGGCGAGATCTTCACGGGCCTGCGCAATCTCATACAGCGCAAGACTGAGCCGCCGCGCAAATTCGACGCCCGCCGGATTCGCCGCGACGCTGTGCACGCGCCGTCGATACAGCGACACACCCACGCTCTGTTCGATCTGTCGCGCCGCGCGATGCACGGCCGGCTGCGAGATGCCGAGCTGCTGCGCCGCCTCCGCCGCCGACCCGGCCTGCGCGATGGCGATATGACAGCGCACCTGGGCATCGGTGAGGTGCCGGCAGATCGTCGCGCTGTGCGGGGAAGGCTCGTCATGGCCGGTCAAAGCCGCGACCGCGCGCTCCATCTGATCGAGCATGCGCCGCGTGCGCCGTTGCAGGATGCGCCCTTCCGCCGTCAGTTCGCTGCCGCCGTAGCCGCGCTCGAACAGTTGCCCGCCGAAGCTGGCCTCGAGTTTGGCGATGGCAAGGCTCACCGCCGGCTGGGTGCGTCCCGCGCGTGCGGCCGCCTGTCCGATACCACCCGATTCGCACACGGCGTCGAACAGGAACAGGCGCCGCAAGCGCGTCAGATCGTCATTCGACGGGTCGTCTTCGCGGTTCGCCATGGCGTTCAACCCCTATGTGAAAACCCTTAGCTTAACCAGAATTTATGCCCAAGCGCAAAGTTCATATTGAGGGATTCGCTCGCAACCGGCTTACAGTGACGTCCATTCCACTGCAAAGAAGACCCCCCTGGAGCCGCTTCATGTCCGTTGTCATCGATACTCACACTCACGCCATTTCCCCGGATAAACAGCGTTTTCCGCTTGCGCCGGTTGGCGGCCACCAGTCCGAATGGTCGGCCAAGCGTCCCGTCAGTTTCGAAGGCTTGCTGGCCTCGCTCGACGATGCCGGCATCGACCGTGCCGTGGTCGTGCAGGCGTCCACCGTGTACGGCAACGACAATAGTTATGTGGTGGAAGCGGTGCGCAGTCATCCGGACCGCTTCGCCGGCGTGTTCTCCATCGACGTGCTTGCGAACGACGCCGTCACGCAACTGCAACGCTGGCTCGACGCGGGCCTCTCCGGACTGCGCCTCTTCACGACGGGCAGCACGATGCCCGGGCAAGCGGGCTGGCTCGACGACGAGCGCTCCTTCCCGGTGTGGGAATACGCGGAACGTCATGGCGTATCGATCTGTCTGCAAATGACGGCGCAAGGCATTCCCGCGCTGCTGAACATGCTCGCGCGCTTTCCGAAGATCCGCGTGTTGCTCGATCACCTGGCGCGTCCCGACCTCGCGGGCGGAGCGCCGTATGAAGCGGCGGCACCGCTGTTCAGCCTGGCATCGCATGAAGGGGTGTATCTGAAGCTCACGAACCGCACGATCGCGGAAGCGTCGCGCGGCGCATCGACGCCGGAGGCTTTCTTTCCGCGCGTGCTCGACGCCTTCGGTGCGCACCGTATTGCGTGGGGCTCGAACTTCCCCGCGGCGGAAGGCGCGCTGCCGCAATTGCTCGCCGATGCACGCGCCAGCCTCGCGATGCTGCCCGCTGATGCACAGCAAGCCATCTTTGGCGGCACCGCGCTGACCGTCTATCCGGCGCTGGCCGTCTGAATACGCCTTCCGTGAGTCACGACATGCAACCGCTGCTGCTGAAAACCGCCCTGAAAACGTATCCGCACACGCGTGCGCTCAAGCGTGGCGAACTGACCGATCCCGCCGTGCAACTCGTGTTCGACGAAGTCGAGCCGATTCACAACGCGTTCGCGCCGATGGCACGTCGCCAGGCTTATGACGTAAGCGAACTCGCCATCGTCACGTACTTGCAGGCCAAGGCTTATGGCAAGCCGCTCATCTTGCTGCCCGCCGTCGTGGCCGCACGGTTCCAGCAGGGCTGCATTATTTATAATGCGCGGCGCGGCAAGCTCGATATCGATCAGTTGTCTGGCAAGAAGATCGGCGTGCGTACTTATACGCAAACCACCGGCATGTGGGTGCGCGCCATTCTGTCTGGCACGTACGGCGTGCCGGTCGAAGCGAACGAATGGATCACCATCGAAGGCGCGCATCTCGAAGAGTATGCGGACCCGTCGTTCGTGCAACGCGCCGCGCCCGGCAAGCAACTGTTGCCGATGCTGCGTGCCGGTGAACTCGATGCCGCCATCCTCGGCAACGACCTGCCCGACGAAGCGGGTCTCGAACCGCTGATTCCGGATGCCGCGACGGCCGATCTCGCGTGGTACGCCGCGCATCGCTACGTGCCGATCAACCATGTCGTCGTCGTGACGCAAGCGCTGGCCGATGCCCATCCGCAAGCGGTGCGCGCCGTGTATGACCTGCTGTGCCGCGGCAAGGCCTCGGTGGCCGCGGAGAATGCCGGCAAGCCCGACAAGCTGCTGTTCGGTTACGACGCATTGCGCGCGCCGCTCGAAGAAACCCTGGCGTTCTGCGAGGAACAGGGTCTGCTGCCACGCAAGCTGACCGTCGATGAAATCTTCGCGGACAGCGAACGCATTCTGGGCGACGCGGGCGTTGAGCCGCCTCGCACGCCGCCTTTTCACTTATTTCATTCTCAGAAGCGAATCTGAATTCGCCATCCGCACCGCAAGGAGACATCCATGAGCTTGCCCGGCAACGCCGCCACGCAACCCAGGAAACGCCGGCCATTCTATCGCGACCTGTCCTTCCAGGTCCTGGCCGGCATGGCGCTCGGCATCGCCACAGGCTATCTGTTCCCGAAGTTCGGCATCAATCTGCAACCGGTCGGCGA
Source organism: Caballeronia sp. LZ032 (assembly GCF_031451315.1). NCBI lineage: Bacteria > Pseudomonadati > Pseudomonadota > Betaproteobacteria > Burkholderiales > Burkholderiaceae > Caballeronia > Caballeronia sp. LZ032. The sequence continues at coordinate 607,362 of NZ_JARUXP010000002.1, read as the reverse complement.
CGCCTTCATCCGCATCATCCAGATGCTGATCGGCCCAATCATCTTCTGCACGGTATGCAGCGGCATCGCGGGCGTGAAGGACTTCAAGAAGGTGGGCCGCGTCGCGATCAAGGCGCTGTTCTACTTCGAAGTCGTCACGTCGCTCGCACTGGTGCTCGGGCTGGTCGTCATCAACGTGCTGAAGCCGGGCGTCGGCATGAACGTGGACATGCACAGCGTGCATTCCGCCGCCGTCGATGCGTATGTCGCGAAGGCTCATCATGTCGTCACGACGAGCGAATTTCTGCTCAATGTGATCCCGCACACCGCGTTCAGCGCGTTCTCGGGCGGCGACGTGCTGCAAGTGCTGTTCTTCTCGGTCCTGTTCGCGTTCGGTCTTGCGGCGATCGGCGACCGCGCGAAACCCGCACTCGATTTCATCGACTCGGTCTCGGGCGCGCTGTTCTGGGTAATCGGCCTGACGATGAAGATTGCGCCCATCGCGGCGTTCGGCGCCATCGCGTTCACGGTCAGCAAGTTCGGCTTCGGCACGCTGCTCTCGCTCGGCAAGCTGATCCTCGAGTTCTACCTGACCTGTGCGCTGTTCATCGTGCTGATCCTGTGGCCCATCGCTCGTGCGAATGGCTTCAGCCTGCTGCGGCTGATGCGCTATATCGGCGCGGAGTTGCTGCTCGTGATCGGCACGAGTTCCTCCGAAACTGTGTTCCCGCAATTGATCGACAAGCTCGAACGCCTGGGATGCGAACAGTCCGTCGTGGGTCTCGTGCTGCCGACGGCCTACACCTTCAATCACGACGGCACCTGCCTGTACTTCGCTGCTGCCGCCGTGTTCCTCGCCCAGGCCACCAACACGCCGATGGGCTGGCACGAACAGCTCGTCCTGCTCGCGGTGCTGCTGCTCACCTCGAAGGGCGCGGCTGGCGTATCCGGCGCGGCCATCGCGGTGCTCGCGGCCACGCTGGCTGCATCGAACACGATTCCTGTCGAGTCCATCGCGCTGATTCTCGGCATTCACAAGGCGATGTCGAGTGCGTTCGTCTTCACGAACATCATCGGCAATAGCGTGGCGACAATTGTCGTCGCGAACTGGGAGAAGGCCCTCGATCGCGTGGCCCTGACGCGCGAGCTGAAGTCCGGATTCCGTCCGTCCGACGTCCAGATCGGACCGATCAAACAGGCGAGCGGCAGCTCCGCCGGTCACTGACTGACCGCCGCCGGCATCGACTCGTTCCGGCGGCCTTATTTTCGGAAAGAAAAGTTCCGAAAATATTTAGTCATACCGATCGCAAAAAATTCTAATGAAGTTGGAGACACGTTGTGAAAAAGATAGCTTGGAAAAGGCTAGGACTGACCCTGTCCGCGGCCGCCGGAACGTTGTCGGCCTTCTCTGTACATGCGCAAACCAGCGTGACGCTGTACGGCACCGTGGATGGCGGCATCCGCCATCAGACCAGTGCGGCCAAGGGCGGCGGCACCGTAATCACGATGAACTCGAACGGTTACTACAGCTCGAACAAGCTCGGTTTTCGCTTGAAGGAAGATCTGGGCGATGGCTGGAACGCACACGCCCAGCTGGAAAGCGGCTTTAATCTCGGTAACGGCCAGTTCGACAACACGGCCAACCGCGAATTCAACCGGCAGTCGTTCGTCGGCATCGGGCATCGGACTTACGGCTCGATCGATCTTGGCCGGCAGTACACGATCGCGCACGACATCATCAGCATCTACGATCCGTTCAGTTTTCATTTCACGCCGATCCTGCCGCTCACCGCCGCCTCCGACGGCACGCGCAACGACAACGACGTGAAGTACAGAAACCGGATCGGTTCGTTGCTGTTCGAAGCGGACAACTCGTTCGGCGGTGTCGCGGGCAATTTCAGCAGTGGCGCAGCCCGTGCCGTGGGCATGAGCTACGCGGCGGGCCCCGTGGCCGTGGGCGGCGTGTATGGACACCGCAATGTGCTGAACGGCACGCGCTACCTGGGCGACAGCTACTACATGCTGGGCACCAGCTATGCGATCGGACCAGTCAAACTGTCCGGCGGCTTCATGGCCGAAGACCTGCAGGACCCCGCCGCGCCGCATACGGTGACGAACAATGCGTTCGGCGGGCTGGCATGGACGGTGACGCCGTTTATCGTGTTTCGTGGCGGCTATTACCAGACCAACGTCTCCACCGACAAGGCGGGACGCCGCAGCCTGTCAGTCCTGTCACTGGCCTATCTGCTGTCCAAGCGCACGACGCTCTATGCCGAAGCCGACTACACGTCCTATCGCCACGCTGTTGTCAGCACGCTGAACCCGGCCGGGGCGAACAGTCAGACCGCGTTCACCATCGGTATCGATCATCTGTTCTGAAGCGACATGCGCTGTTCACGCCGGATGCGGGACAGCGCATAGCCGCCGACCGATACGGCGGCGAACCCCGACAGCGCGCCAATCCCCAATGCCCAGCGCGGCCCCAGGTGGTTGGCGACCCAGCCGACCACGGGTGCGCCAATCGGCGTTCCGCCAAGCGCAATGGCCAGCCGCAGCGCCATGACGCGCCCTCGCATCGCGGGTTCGGTCGAGATCTGCATCAGACTGTTCGTGGTGTTCGTAAAAGTGAGCGCCGCCACGCCGATCACGGCCAGCGCACCTGCGAACAGCCAGTAGGTCGGCGCAACGGCCGCGAATGTGCAGCCCACGCCGAACATGCCGGCTCCGGCCAGGATGGCGCCGAAGCGCGGCCGGCCGCGTCCCGCCGCGAGCAAGGCGCCGGAAATCGTGCCGATCGCCATGAACGACGAAAGCAGGCCGTAGCCGCGCGCGTCGGTATGAAAAACGCCGACGGCCATCGTCGAAATGAAAATCGGAAAGTTGAGACCAAAAGTGCCGATCAGGAAAAGCATGACGAGAATCGCCTTGAGGTCGGGGCGTGACCACGCATAGCGGAACCCCTCGGACATGCCCTTCCGGGCGCGCCCGGCCCGCGCGCTCTCGCGCAGCTCGGACCTGCGGAACCACGACATCGAAACCAGCACGGCGACGAAGCTGACACCGTTGACGAGAAAGGCCCAGCCCGTGCCCACCGAGCCGATGACCAGCCCCGCCACCGCCGGTCCGATCATCCGTCCCGCGTTGAACGACGTGGAGTTGAGCGCGACCGCGTTGTGCAGGTCCGCGTCACCCACCAGCGAGCCGACGAAAGTCTGCCGCACCGGCCCGTCGAAAGCCGATGCACATCCGAACAGCAGCGCGAACACATACACATGCCACAGCACGACGACGCCGGTCACTGTCAGCACGCCCAGCGCCAGTGCCAGCGCGCCCATGGTCGCCTGGGTGAACATGAGGAGCTTGCGCTGGTCGTAGTGATCCGCCGCATAGCCCGTCCACGGCAGCAGGACGATCTGCGGCCCGAACTGGAGCGCCATCACCGTGCCGACCGCCGAGGCGTTGTGATGCGTCAACTGCGTCAATACGAGCCAGTCCTGCGCGGTGCGCTGCATCCAGGTGCCGACATTGGAGACGAGCGCACCGGCCGCCCACAGGCGATAGTTGAAAACCTTCAGGGAACGGAATGCCTGCACTGCCTGAATCCCTCACGTCCGCGTAGTCATCCGGCCACCATGGAAGCGGCCGAAGTGCCTGGCTAGAAACAGCCCGATGAACAGCATGCCGAGGCCGAATGCCAGGGCGTCAATGGTGTTGCGAAAATCGAAATGACCGACGTGACACACCAGCACATATCCGATGACGAGATTGAAGAAGCCCCACACCACGTTCACCGTGGATGAGGAGAGGCCCTGGCCGGGCGGCGTCGCAAAGGGGCTCTGGAACGGTTCGCCTCGTACGCCGCTGACCAGATGCGGCAATGCGTTGCAAAAAAAGACGCCGCCGAAGAACCAGGCGATGAGATCGAGCCATTCCATTTTTTTCAAACGCCTCGTGTGTCGAAATGGTCAAGGCGTCGCGCTTCCGGCGACGCATGAAGACAAGCAGGTTCACTCGTCCACCAGCCGCGCGAGCAATGCCACGGCCGCTGCGACTTGCGCCTGCTCGGTGGCAGACAGCCGCGCCCGGATGGTGCGGGACAACCAGTCCTGCCGCGCGCTGCGCCCTTTGCGGATCATCGAGAGACTGGTTTTGGTGAGGGACAGGATGGTGCGGCGTCCATCCTCCGGGTCCGGCTTGCCCACGACATGCCCGCCGGCCATGAGCGCCGCAACCGCCGTTCCCATGGATTGCGTGCGGATGCCTTCGGCCTGTGCGAGTTCCGATACCGAGGCCGGGCCCTCGCGCTCCAGACGCAGCAACACGGCAGTCTGCGTGCCGGTCAGATCGCCATAGGTCGACTGTGCGCGCATGTTGCGCTTGAGCCGGGAGACGACGGAACGAAGTGCGGAAGCGAGTTCGTCGGCGCTGTCGAGCTTTGAGGTTGCGGATTGATCTGCCATGGCGTCACTCTGACAGATGAAAAGAAAACTGCCAAGTTAACTTACTAATTCGCGCGAGGCAAAAATCCGTTCACCCTTAACCAAACCGTCAACTCTCACGCCGATAAATTCAATAGACTAGGTAATTACCCTAGGGTGAAATACGACCTGTCGCCGCTGAACAGTCACGCGGTTCTCATCACGCAGAAAGGTCAAGACATGAAACTCGCCATCCACGCCGTATTGGTCGCCGCCGCCATCCTCGTTCCCGCAGCAGCCTTCGCTCAGACGAGCGAGCCGCTCACGCGCGCTCAGGTCCGGGATGAACTCGTGCAGCTCGAGAAAGCCGGCTACAACCCGCTCAGCAACTGCGACGGAAATTGCCCGGACAGCCTCCAGCGCGCCGAAGCCACCCTCCTGCGCAGCCGGAACGAGGCGACCGCCGCGTACGGTCCCGCATTCGACGGCACGCAACAAGCCGGCCGATGAACCCTTGGCGAACCCTTGGCGCTGCGTTCAATGCAGCGCGTCGCGCGTGGCGAGCGGCTTGAAAAGGTGGCTCCATGCAAGGCTCACGAGAATCGTCGCAACGCCGCCCGCGACCACTGAGCCGATTACGCCGAGACCTGTCGCCGTGACGCCGGACTCGAATTCCCCGAGCTGATTGCTGGCCCCGATGAAGAGCGTATTCACCGCCGCCACGCGACCGCGCATGCGATCCGGTGTCTCCAACTGAATGAGCGTCTGCCTTACGACCACGCTGATGGTGTCCGCGCCGCCAGAGACGGCCAGCAGGATGAGCGACAAGGGAAACCATGTCGACAGCCCGAAACCGACGATGGCAACGCCATAAATGCCCACCGCAACGAGCAGCTTCTTGCCGACGCCGCTGGCAATCGACCGTCGCGACAGGAACACGCCGACACACAATGCACCAATGGCAGGCGCCGAGCGCAGCAGTCCAAGCCCTTGCGGTCCCACATGCAGGACTTGCCGCGCATAGACCGGCAGCAACGCCGTAGCGCCGCCGAACAGCACGGCGAAGAGATCGAGCGAAACGGCGCCGAGCAGAAGCGGATGGCTCCAGATGAAGCGCAGGCCGGCAAGGATCGAATCCGCGGTGACGGGTTCACGCGGCGGCGGCGTGAAGTCATAACGCACGAAGAAATACAGCAAGGCGCTGAAGCCGAACAGCGCCGCGCTGGTCAGATACACCGTGACCACGCTGATAGCAAACAGCACGCCGCCCAGCGCCGGCCCGGCGATGACGCAGGTCTGCTGGACCACGGTGCTCAGCGCCATTGAGCGCGCGAGGAGCCTGGGCGGCACGAGCATCGGCAAAAGCGCCTGCTGGCCAGCCATCTGGAACGGCCTGATGGCGCCGAGCACAAGCGACAACGCCAACAGCGCGTCGCGCGTGACATGATGCGTGGAGGTAGCCGCCGTCAGCAGCGCTGCCGCAACCGCTTGCAGCGCGAGACACGCGGCGACCATCCGCCCGCGATGCAGGCGGTCCGCGCAATGACCGGCAACGAGCGTCGTCGCGAGGCCCGGCGCGAACTGAAACAGACCGACGAGGCCAAGGTCCCACGCGCTCGATGTCAGGTCATACATGTGCCAGCTGATCGCCAGCATCAACATCTGCTGGGCCGTGATGGAACCGATGCGCGCGATCAGGAAGCGCGTGAGCGGTGCGTGGCGCAGCAACGACGTCACGTCATCGGAACGGGTCTGCATGGCGGGTGATGGAGTCATCTCTTGTATTGCGGAGCGCAGCCGCTCACGAGCCTCGTATCAACCGAGGCTGCCGGTCACATCGTCGAAGAGTTCGTCCACGGACAGGCGCCGCGGAATGATCTTCTGGTCGAGCGCCCAGTCCACCGCGAGTTGCAGACCCTTGCGGTTCGCTTCCAGCCCGAGCGGAGGAAACACGGCCGGAACGCTCTCCGCAGCCGCGCGGCTCTCGGCCACCATGCGATACAACTCGCGCACGATATCCGGCCGCTCCTGCGACAAGCGCTCGTGCACCACGAACATGTGATTGATCGGCACGACGCCCGTGCGCGCAAACCAGTCTTTTGCGGCGTTCTGCGCATCGGGCACGAGGGTGCGCACGCGCTCATCCTTGGGCATGTCCTCGCCCAGAAGGGCCGCCGTCAGCTCGCCGTCCATCATCATCTGCGGAATCGACGAACCGGCCGGCAGACGACGGCAGTTCGAAGGATCGCTGTATTCGGCGAGGTGGCCGTCACCGAGCGTCATCCACGTGACCTTGTCCAGATCGACACCGTACTCATGACGCAGGATGCCGCGAATCCACAGCGCAGTAGTCTGCGTGTAGGTGCGCACGCCGACCTGCTTGCCTTCGATGTCCTTCGGATCAAGATGACCGAAGTCGAGGTTATAGCCCGCGCAGTGATGCTGGAAGCGGCCCGAGATCGGCGCGGGCAGCAGGACATACGGCTTGCCATAAGCCTTCGCCTGCAGGAAGGTGACGATGGCGAGCTCGCCGGCATCGAACTGGTTCTCGCGCACCATCGCCTTGAAGCCGTTGTGCGCGGGCGTCGGTCCGCAGTAGTCGAGTGTGACGAGGTCGGACTTCACGCGGCCGTCGCGCATGGCCTTCGTCACGCCGTATTCGGCGAGATTGACGCGGAGCGTCGTTGTCATGATGTGTGCTCCTTCATTGCTTGTAGCGTGCTTGTGATGAGGTTCAGAGGCGCACTTCGATCAGGCAAGGTCCGTCCGCGTGCGTCGAATCGGTCAAGGCCTTGTGGAAGCCCTCGGCCGTCTCGACCGCCACTGCCGGCACGCCCATGCTCTTCGCCATCGCCAGCCAGTCGATGCGGGGCTTGTCGATGTCGATCATCGACAGCGCCCGCTCACCCGGCGCACCCGCGCCCATGTTCGCGTACTCCGCCTTGAGAATGGCGTAGCTGTTGTTGGCGAAGATGATCGTCGTGACGTTCAGGCTCTCGCGGGCCTGCGTCCACAGCGACTGGATGGTGTACATCGCGCTGCCGTCGCCGACCATGCAGAACACGCGGCGATCGGGACACGCGAGCGAAGCGCCGGTGGCTACCGGCGTCGCATAGCCGATCGACCCGCCCATGTTATTGATGAGATCGTGCGGACGCGCGCCCATCGTGAGATTCATCGACTCGCGCCCGGTTGTCAGCGATTCGTCGACGACGATGCAATGCTCCGGCAACGCCGCCGCCAGTGCATGCGCGATGCTGGCCGGATTGAGCGCGCCCGTGGGTACCGGCGTCTCGATGCGTGCTTGCAGCAACGGCGCCGTGCCGGATGCACCGAGCGCATCCAACAGCATGTCGAACGCGAGTTCGCTGTCTTCGTCGGCTTCGACGAGCGCATGCACCAGCGTGCCTTCGGGCTTCAGCAAGCTCGGCTTGTCCGGATACGCGAAGAACGCCACCGGCTCGCGCGTCTCCACTGTGATGATGTGCTTGAAGTCCTTGAGGAACGCTGTGGCCTGCGCGACCGCATACGGAATGCGCGCGAGCGGCACACGCCCGGCGCCCCGCTCGATGCGCGCCGTGAAGAACTGCGATCCCAGCACCGCGCCGGTCGCGGCGGCGACACGGCCGGCGTAGTCCAGCGCCACGCCGCGGGTCGCCTTGTTCGCAAGCACGATCAGCGCGGGTTCGCCCGAACGAAGCACGCGCGCAATGTGCTCGATGCGTTGCGCGGACGGCGCCTTGCGGCCCGTCGCGCGAGCGGGCCACGCTTGCGGCGCGGTACCGGCTTGCTGCCAGGACGTGTCGCCCGGAAGAATCAGCGTCGCGATCTGCCCCGGATGCTCGCTTGCCTTGGCGACTGCTTGCGCGGCATCCCAAGCGATGGTGTCCGCGGATTCGGCACGGCGTACCCAATGACTCAAGGGCCGCGCGAGGCCTTCGATATCCGAGGTCAGCGGTGGATCGTACTTGAGATGCGACACCGAATGCTCGCCGACGACATTGACCATGCCCGACGATGCGCGCTTCGCGTTGTGGATGTTGGCAAGACCGTTCGCCAGGCCCGGTCCGAGATGCAGCAGCGTGGACGCGGGCGTGTCCTTCATGCGGTACCAGCCGTCCGCGGCGCCCGTAGCGACGCCTTCGAACAGGCACAGCACGCTGCGCATGCGCGGGTTGTTGCCGAGCGCGGCAAGGAAGTGCATCTCCGAGGTGCCCGGATTCGCGAAGCAGATATCGACGCCCTGATCCACCAGCGTCGCGACGAGACTTTCGGCGCCGTTCATCAGTAGCCTGCCAGTTCGCGTGCGAGACCGACGACGCCATACGTACGCGCCGGCGCCGACATCAGGAAGCGATAACCTTCTTCCTGCAAGCGGCGATGATTCTTCGCGGTCACATGCGGGTTGCCGACGACCACGTTGTGCTTGTGACAGGTCTCGGCAATCTGCCGCATCGCGGCGACCACTTCAGGATGCTCGTACTGACGCGGCAGCCCCAGTTCCTGGCTCAGATCGCCCTCGCCGATCAGGATGAAGCCGATGCCCGGCACGTTGGCGAGGATGTCGTCGAGGTTCTCGATAGCCTGCGTGCTCTCGCACATCAGGCCCACGAGAATCTCGCCTTGCGGCGCGAGCGGCCAGACGTCGGCCTTCTCGTAGTACTGCTGCATCGACAAGCCCCAGTAGCGCGCGGCATTCGCGGGACCGTCGCCGCGCACGCCCTTCGGTTCGTACAGCGGCGCGTTCTTCGGGCGCGCATAGCGGCACGAGGCCACGGCGTTATAGGCCTGCTCCACGGTTGCCACGTGCGGCCAGATCACGCCGTATGCGCCGCGGTCCAGCACCTGCTTGGCGAAGCTCTGGTTCATCTCCACGCCGTTCGCCGGAATGCGCGCCAGCGGCGTCACCTTGGGCGCGACCGAGCCGGATTCGGCAATCTGCTTGCGGTTCAACATGTACTGGAAGGCATCGCCGAGCGCGGCCACGTCGTACGGGTTGTGCTCCATCTCGAAGACGATGCCGTCATACGGCGAATCGCTCATCTCGATGGCGGTCTGCTTGTCGAGCTTCGCGAATGCCGCGTGCGCGGCCTTGCCCGATTCGAAGGCGCGGATGATGCTGTTCAGGCGAGTGTCTGACATGATGGTCTCCGTTATTGGCTCAATGCCGGATAGAGCTTCTGCGCGGTCTTGCCGAAGATCCATGCGCGATCTTCTTCGCTGAGGCATGCAAGCCCTTGCTGGGCCGTCGCGAGGATCTCGCCGAGCTTGCCAGGCGACGTCGGGAAGTTCGAGCCCCATGCGAGACGTTGCGCGCCGAATGCCTCGACCACGCGCGGGAAGAACGTCTCCGCGCTGGCCTTCTCCTTCTTCACGTCGCCGAAGATGCGCGGCGTGAGTTTCATGTACACGTTGGACAGGTCGCGCAGTTCGAACAGTCCCGCAGCGTTCGCATACGGCGGGCCGTCGAGGACATCGGGACGCGCGAGGTGGTCGAGAATGATGTTCACGCCGGGAAACTTCTCTGCGAGCATGCGCACCTGCGGCAAACCGACCGGACCCGTCTGGATGCACATCGGCAGCTTGAGTTCGGCGAGCATCTCCCACGCCTTGAACGACTTCGGGTTATCGAGCTCGCTCGGGTCGAAGTCCTTCGTGGAACCGCCCGTGAAGATGCGCAGGCCCGCAAGACCCTTGTCGGCCCAGCCCTTGATGACGGTGGCCACGTCGTCGGCCAGCATGTCGACGGAGCCCACCGCGATGAGCCGGTCCTTGTACTGGTCGCAGCCGTCCACCACGTAGCTGTTGTCGAAACCATAGGTGGTCGACGAATGCACGACGGCGGCCTTCGCAACGCCTGCCTGATCCATCGCCGCGATCAGCGCCTCGACGGTGTTCGGGCGCTCCTGCGACCAGTCCGAGCGCTTGCCGAACAGCGGCGCCGGCGGATAGCGCGTCTCGTCGTCCGAGATGATGTGCGGATGAATGTCGATGATGTTCATGTCTGCCTTCCTCGTCCGGTCACAGGCCGCGCGCCTTGAGTTGCTGGTCCAGGCGCGGATAGACGCGGCGCGCGTTGCCTTCGAAGATCGCGTGGCGGTCCGCGTCGCTGAGCGCTTCGCAGGCGTCGATATAGCGCTTCGTATCGTCGAAGTACTCGCCGGTATTCGGATCACGCCCGCGCACCGCGCCGATCATCTCCGAACCGAACATCACGTTGCTCGTCGGCACGACCTTGGTCAGCAGTTCCACGCCCGGATGGTGATAGACGCAGGTGTCGAAGAAGATGTTGTTCAGCAGGCCTTCGAGCGGACGCTTGGCGATCTCCAGCGACATGCCGCGATAACGTCCCCAGTGATACGGCACCGCGCCGCCGCCGTGCGGAATGACCAGGCGCAGCGTCGGGAAGTCCTTGAACACATCGCCTTGCAGCAACTGCATGAACACCGAGGTATCGGCGTTCAGATAGTGCGCGCCGGTGCCGTGATGGCACGGATTGCAGGAGGCCGCGACGTGGATCATGGCGGGTACGTCGAGATCGCAGAGCGCTTCATAGACCGGATACCACTCGCGGTCCGTCATCGGCTTGCCGGTCCAGTAGCCGCCGCTCGGATCCGGATTCAGGTTGCAGCCGACGAAGCCCATTTCCTCGACACAGCGGCGCAACTCGGGCACCGAGTTCTTCGGCGGCGCTTTCGGCGATTGCGGCAGCTGGCACACCGGCGCGAAGTTCTCCGGGTACAGGTCGCATACGCGCCGCACCAGATTGTTCGATACCTCGGCCCATTCGAGGCTCGTACGCTCGTTGCCGAGGTGATGGCTCATGAGGCCGGCGATCGGCGAGAACAGCGTGAGGTCGCCGCCGCGTTCCTGTTGCAGACGCAGCTGACCATTGCCGACGCCTTCGCGGATCTCGTCGTCGGACACATGCGCGCCGGAGAGCGGCGGCGCGTTGGAGGGGTCGTCCGCGGCTGCGATCTGCTTGGCGCGCCAGTCGCGGAAAGAGGCGGGGACGGTCGTGAAGTGACCGTGACAGTCGATGATCATGTTCCTGGCCTTACGGGTGATTTAGACGCGGGGATCGACGAACAGCTCGTTCATGGACATGCGGCGCGGCGTCAGGCCTTGCTTGAACGCGGTCGCTTCGAGCGCTTCGATGGTCTTGCGGTTCTCTTCCACGCCATACGGCAGCGGATCGTTGCCGACGATCTTCTGCAACTCGATGTACTTCCTGTTCTTCTTGTCGGTCAGTTCGCCCGCGTTGAGCTTCGCGAGCCAGTCCTGCTTGGCCTTGTCGAAGGCGTCGTAGAGCGACTTCGCCACCCACGGATGCTCGGCCAGCACCGAGTCCTTGACGACGATGGTGCCGTGCATCGGATACACGCCGGTGCGGGCGTAGTACTCCGATTCGAGTTCAGCCGCATTCGGGAACATGTCCGGATAATCCGCTTCGACTTCCTTCCAGCCGCCCGTCGGGTCGCCGGTACGGCCGATGCCTGCGTTGCCGTGGAAGCCGGCAACGAGTTCCCCGTTGGCCATCATCTCGGCAAGCGAGGTGCCCTTCGGCGCATGGATCACGTTCGGCGGCAACTGCAGTTGCGTGACGTGCTCTTCGTCATCGACAACCCAGGTGACCTTCGAGGGATCGAGACCGAACTCGTCGATCAGTACCTGACGCGTCCATGCGCCGGTGGTCACCGAATACGCGCGCACGCCGACCTTCTTGCCTTCGAGATCCTTCGGCGTCTTGATGCCCGCATCCGGACGCACCAGCAGACCCGAATGATGGAAGCGGCGCACGACGAAGATCGGCAGCGCGACGAACGGCGCGCCATACGCACGGGCGATGATGTAAGTGGTCGGCGCCAGTTCGCAGACATCGAATTCGACGTCGCGCACCATGCGGCGGAACGCGCCGATCTGCGGCTGCACCGTGATGAATTCCGCGTCCACGCCTTCGATGGGAATGGAGCCGTCGCGGATGGCCGAGGTATGCGGATGCTCGGCGATCGCGAGCTTGAGATGGACTTTCTTGGTCACTGGAGTCTCCTGGGAAGATTGATCGTGCGAGTCGAACTCGTGTCGGTGCCGACATGATCTTTCGAGACGCCCTGCTCCGTCTATTGAATAAAGAAGCAAGGGGCTTAACCGTTTGGTAAAGAGTGGGTTGCACGTATCCGATACGGAACCCTAACTAACTGGACGATGCAAAACCGAAAACACGTCGCCGTGCTTTCGGCAGTCAGGCCTTGGCGCTTTGCAGCTGTTGCGCGGCCTCCTCCAGGCACGCGACCATGAGTTGCGCGCTCGGCGTCAGGCCGCGATTGCGGTTCCACAGCACGCCGGAGGGGCGCAACAGCCGCGGCAAGCTCAGGGGCAGCGCATACAGCGGTTGCGTCGGATCGTTGGCGGGTGTGCCCACCATGACGGCAATGAAGTCCGATATCTGCAGATGCGCCCGGGTCACATGCACGGACAGGGTCTCGATGTAGTTGTTGGTCAGCGGTACGTCATGCGCTCTCAGCGTGCGTTCGAGTGAATCCCGCAGGATCGAGTTCTGCGGTGGCAGGATCCAGGGATAAGGAAGAAGGTCGGACCACTTGATTGTCTTCGCCCGCGCCAGTGGATGATGCCGCCCGGTCATCAGCGTCACGGGTTCTTCCAGCAGCGGCTTTTCCTCGAAGCTGCCGAGCGTATCCGGCGCGGGCAGGCGCCCGACGATCAGGTCGAGACGGCCCTGCCACAACTCCGGCAGCAACGCGCCGCGCGTGCCTTCCACGACTCGCACGTTGGTGCCTGGCGACTTGTTCTTCAGCAGGTTGAGCGCGAGCGGCAGCAGCGCGGACGCCGAAGCCGGCAACATGCCGATATGCACCTTGCCCTCGGTGCCCGCGCTCAGTGCCTTCATTTCATCGCGCGCCTGATGCAGGATGGTCAGCATCTCGCGCGCATGACGGATGAGGCATTCGCCGTGCGGCGTGGGCACGAGCCCTTGCGCCGTGCGCGCGAACAGCGTGAGGCCGAGCCCGCGTTCCAGCTCGGCCAGCGACTTCGATACCGCCGGCATCGTGACGTGGGTGACTTCCGCCACCTGCGTCAGATTGCGATAGGTATCGATGGTCACGAGCAGGCGCAGATGTCTCGCCTTGAGATTCACTTGCAGATAACCGTCGAGTTCCGACACGATCTTTCTCCTACTGCCTCATAACCTGAGTCGTTCAGTCTTTGGGCTGCAATGCATGCAAGGTCATGCCGAGCGAGATCGACGTGAAATAGCCGATCGTGACGAGAAGTTCGGCGATCACCGCCCGGCCCAACTCAGCATCGTACTGGGCAAAGCGCGCATCGTCGACCGCGCCGCCTGCGAGCAGCGCGCTCACCGCGTCGCATACCAGCGCCAGACGCCCGTCGTCCGCCTCGGGCTTGCGCCGCTCCAGGATCGCGGCGACCACCGTTTCCGGAACGCCCGCCTTCAGCGCGTGCCGCCGATGATTGGCGATCACATACGGGGCATTCCAGAACACCGCGGTGGCCAGGATCGCGACCTCGGTTTCCGCTTCGCTCAGCACGGGCGAATGATCCACATGCGTGCCGATGATCTCCATGCCTTCAGCCAGACGCGGGTTGTGCAACCAGATGTTGAACGGCGTGGGAATCCGTCCGCGCCCTGCGCCCAGTTGCGCGATGACGCGCTGCTGATGGTCGGTGGCCTGCTGCGCGTCGATGCGCGCCAGTCGGTCTTGCGTCATGCTTCGCTTCCTTTCGATGATGAATCAGGCTCCGCCCAGTCCGGGCAACCACTGTCCGAGAAAGCTCTCCGGCCAAGGGATATGCAGGATCTGATCGAAGACGATGTACAGGAACACGGTCACGCACGCGGCGAGAATCAGGCTCAGCTTCCACGACTCACGGCCTTCGATGCGCATGTACGCAACGATCATCAGCGGCACCGTGGGCAGCATGCCGATCACCGACATGCAGGCGAGAAACGCGAGAAACCAGCTGAAAAAGCGGGCCGCACGCTTCAGCACGGTCCTGACGGGGAGCTGCTCGTCGTGGTCGCCGGATACGTCCATGTGAACGCCGCTGCTCGCCCGCGCCACGCCGTGCGCCGGAATCACGAAGACCTTGTACGCGAGGCTCAATGTTCCCGCGATGACGAGAATGCTCGCGACCACCGTCGGCCCGATGCGCGCCATCAGCAGCCAGTCCTGCGAGCTTGCCAGCATGTAAATCCCGACGATGATGAAGAACACATGCACCAGATCTTCGCGCTTGAAGTGCACCGAGCCGCTCGGCTTGAACTGCGCGAAGCCGCCGCTGCGCAAGGCCGTGAAGAGCGGCTTGAAGAACACCAGCGCGGCCAGCCCCAGCAACACGATGACGACAGGACGCGCGAGCCAGTCGGTCCCGTAGCGGACGAAGGAGATCGACATGTAGCGCTCCATCAGCACGCCGAGCACGAGGCCGAGGATCAGCGGCGGACGCGCCCACCTGAGCCGCTTCATGGTCCAGCCGATGACGCCCGCGATCAGCAACACGAACAGGTCGCCCCAGCTGCGCGAGCCCTGGAACGCGCCGACATAGATGACGGGCATGATGACCGGCAGAATGAGCGTATAGCGCAGCGTCGATACCTTCGCGAACTGGCCGCTCAACAGGAAGCACAGCCCCGCGCCGAAGATGTTGGCGAGCGCGATGGACCAGACCATCGAATAGGTGAAGTCGAGATGCTTGGTCAGCATGTCGGGGCCGGGGATGAAGCCGTGCACCATCATCGCGCCGAGCAGGATGGCCTGCGCCGCGCCGCCCGGCACGCCGAAGGACAGCATCGGCACGAGGCTGCCGCCCTCGCGCGCATTGTTGGCCGCTTCGGGCGCGATCACGCCGCGCACGTCGCCCTTGGTGAACGTCTCCTTCGCACCCTTCGCGGTCTGCAACGCATGGCCGTAGGCGATCCAGTCCGTCACCGCGCCGGTGATGCCCGGCACCGCGCCAAGGATCGCACCGAGACCGCCGCAACGCAGCACTAGGAACCAGTTGCGGAAGCTGTCGAGCACACCCTCGCGCATGCCTTGCCGCGACGTGAACTGCACGTTCTGCGCAATGGCCGCGCGGCGGATGGCCAGCTCGCACAACTCGGGCAACGCAAAGATGCCGAGGATGATCGGCACCAGCGGAATGCCGTCCTGCAGATAGAGAAGATTGCCGGTCCAGCGCATCTGTCCGGTCGCGACATTGGTGCCGATCATGCCGACCAGAATGCCGAAGCACGCGGCGACAACGCCACGAAGCGGCGCGTTGCCGGACAGCGCCGACACCATCGACACGCCGAACACGGTCAGCGACAACATCTCCGGCGTGCCGATGGACAACACGAACGGACGCACCAGCGGCAGCGACACCGCGAGAATGACCGCGCCGATCAGGCCGCCCATCAGCGAAGACATGTAGCAGGCGCTCAGCGCCCGCGAGGCTTCACCGCGCTTGGTCATCGGCAGGCCGTCGAGCACCGTGGCCTGCGACGCGGCATGGCCGGGCACGCCGAACAGCACGGCCGGAATCACGTCCGAGGTGGTGATGACGGACGCCATGCCGAGCAGCATCGCGAAGGCGGAATACGGGTCCATCGTGTAGGTGAACGGCACCAGCAGCGCGAAGCCCGTCAGCCCGCCGATACCCGGCAGCAAGCCGATCGCGAGACCGACCGCCACGCCGAACACGAGAAACATGATGCGGTGGAATTGCAGGAGCGTCGACAGCGCATGTCCGGCCGCCATCAACGTTGCATCGTTGAAGAACTCCATGTCTCATCCTGATGGAATGGCGAGCTGCACAGGCTCGCCTGTTATCGGTCGTGCAGGAACGGACTTAGCCGGCCAGCATCGGATACAGCTTTTTCGCGGTGCCGCCCCAGATCCAGGCGCGCTCGTCGTCGCTCAGGCCCGCGAAGCAGTCATTGCCTTGTGCAACGAGATCCTTCAACGGGCCGGCCGAAGCCGGATAGTTCGAGCCGAACGCGAGATGGTCTGCGCCGGACACCTCGACGAGCTTCGCGAAGAACGGCTGCGCACCGCCCGGCGCGGCCTGCGCGAGATCGAAGGTGCGCGGCGTGATCTTCATGTAGACATTGGGGAATGCGGCCAGCGCGAACAGGTCCGCGCAATTCGCATACGGCGGCCCGGCTTCGAGGTTGGGCCGGCCGCAGTGATCCAGCACGATGTTCACCGAAGGAAAGCGATGGGCCAGTTCCGCCACCATCGAAAGGCCTTCAGGCGTGGTCTGCACCGCCATCGTCATGCCGATCCCGGCGCAGCGTTCCCAGATCGGGAAGGTCGCGGGATTCACCAGCCAGCTGCCGTCGCTCTGATGCGTGGCGCCGCCGGTGAAGAGGCGAATGCCGCCCATGCCGCGAGCAAGCCAGTAGTCGAACGTCTGCAGTGCGTCGGGCGCGAGCAGGTCGAACGAATAGACGCCGGTGAAGCGGTCCGGATGTTGCGCGACGCTGTCGGCGACGTACGCGTTGTTGGTGCCGTAAGTCGTCGATGAATGCACGATCGCGGCCTTCGACACGCCCGCCTCATCCATCTCGGCGATCAGCTGCTCGAACGTGATGGGCCGCGTCGCCGACCACTTCGACCGGTGTCCGTGCTGAGGCGCGATCGGATACCGTGCCGTGTCGGTCGAGATGATGTGCGGATGAATGTCGATGATGTCGGGCGTCATGGGAAGCTACCGTAAGGGTGTTGATGTTCTCTCAGGTTCTTTCTCGCTGCGGCTGCTCAATGCGCGCTGAAGATGAGCTTGCGTGCATCGTCGAGCTGACGTTGGGGCGTCGCATACAGCTTCGCGATGATCTGTTCCACCGCATCGCCGCTGATGGGATCGATCGGATAGCCCGACTGCTTCATGGCGTCGATGAAATCCGGATCCGCGATGGTCTTCGCGAACGCCTCGCGCAGCGCATCGAGCCGGTCTTGCGGCACGTCCTTCGGCACGGCGATGGGACGCCCCGCCTGGAACGGCAGGATGAAGAGGTTGAACAGCGCCTTGACGTCCGGCTGCGTGATGTAGGAAGAGAGGTTCGGCACGTCGGTGTACCCGGCCGGGCTTTGCCAGCCCAGATGCAGCAGCACCTTCATCTTGCCGTCCTTGAGCAGCCGCACGGGTTCGCCCTGTTGCAGCCCGTCGATGGTGGAGGCCCAGCCGTCGACTTCACCGCGCTGCATCGCCAGATACACTTCGCCGCGGCCCGTATAGCCGGGCACGATGCTCATCTTCGCGCCCATGTATTCGTTCAGCAGCGCGGGCAGCGTGCGGTCCTCGTTGGCGAAGCCGGTCGCGCCGATATACATCTTCTTCTTGTTCAGGTCGTCCGCCGTGGAGACGCCGGAACGGGTCATCGAGACCAGGCAGTACTCCACCTTGTTGAGACTGCCGAGCCATCTCACCTTGCGCGGATCGAAGCGGTTCTGCCGCTCATCGAGCAGCGGGATGTACAGGTTGTTTCGTTGCAGGAAGCCGATCACGGTGCCGTCGCTCGGCTGCCGCGATTGCAGCGATGCCGCTGCCACCATGCCGCCCGCGCCCACCACGTTCATCACGATGGCCTTCGGATGACCCGGAACATACTTGACGAAGAAGCGTGAGAACTGGCGCGCGACGATGTCCGTCACCGTGCCCGCGTCCGCGCTGACCAGAAGCGTCAACGCCTTGCCGCGATAGAAGTCCGCGACCGACTGCGTGGATGCCGGGGCCGCGTAGGCATGTGCGGCGAAACCGAACAGCGTCGCGCAGGCGCAGAGCGCGGTCCTCAGATTCATCATCGTTCTCGTCTCCGTGTAGATGCGCGGAACTGTCCGTGGAATGGCCGGGAAAGCGTGCTTCCCGGTGGCAATTCGCGTCGTCGCCCGTGTCGTTGAGCGTGAATGAATTGTGCCAGCGCCTCGAATGGCCCGGTTTGAGAAAAACTGCGGGCCGGTTGAGGAAATGGTTAAGGGACTGACGGGAGGCGTCAGCCGCGCTTCTGGCCTTCCCGGGACAGGCGCTGTGCGGTTTCCTCGAGGCAGGAGATCATCAGTTGCGCGCTCGGCGTGAGCGTGCGGACGCGGTTCCAGAGCACGCCGGCGGGCCGCAGCAGGCGGGGAAGCGTGAGCGGCAGGGTATGGAGCGGCTGGGGCAGCGTGGCCTCGCGCGCGGAGGTGTCGGCCATGACGGCGATGCAGTCGGACACCTGCAAGTGCGCGCGGATCACATGCAGGGACAAGGTCTCGATGTAGTTGTTGGTCAGCGGCACGCCGTGGACTTCGAGCGCGCGCTCCAGCGGATCACGAAGAATGGAGCCCGCGGGCGGCAAGATCCACGGATAGGGCAACAGGTCCGCCCACTGCACGCTCTTCCTGCGCGCCAGCGGATGCTGCCGGCCCGTGACGAGCACGACGGGCTCCTCCAGCAGTTCCTTCTCGTCGAAGCTGCCCGGCGCATCCGGAGGCGGCAAACGGCCGACGACGAGATCGAGATGGCCTTGCCACAACTCCGGCAACAGCGACTCCGCGGACCCTTCGACGATCTTCACGTTGGTGCCCGGCGAGCGCTGCTTGAGCAGGTTCAACGCATGGGTCAGCAGACTGGACGCCGAGACGGGCAGCACGCCGATCTCGATCTTGCCTTCCGTGCCGGCGCTGAGGGCCTTCAGTTCGTCGATGGTCTGATGCAGCACATGCAGCATGGCCCGCGCGTGGCGCGTCAGGCATTCGCCGTAGGGCGTCGGCACCAGTCCCTGTGCCGTGCGCGTGAACAGCGTGAGGCCGAGTCCGCGCTCCAGTTCGGTCAGCGACTTCGAGACCGCGGCCAGCGTGACGTGCGAGACCTCCGCCACCTGGCTCAGATTGCGATAGGTATCGATGGTCACCAGCAAGCGCAAGTGCCGCGCCTTGAGGTTGATTTGCAGGTACCAGTCGAGTTCCGCCGACACGTTGCCTCCTCTCCCGGTATGAGTCATTCGTCAAGTCGTTGCCCATTTTACTCAATCGACCCGGCCGCGACGGTTCGGCACAATGCGCCCTCGTGCCAGCGCTTCCCGATTAATAACGACCGGCATCCGGAGACACTAAGATGACCTGTGATTTGAACCGTCGCGGCTTCTTGCGCAAGGCGGGCGCCCTCGGCGTGGGTCTCGCCGCGGGTCCGTTTGGCGCGCCTTATGTCGCACGCGCCGCCAACAGTGAAATCCGCATTGTCAGCAATCCGGGCCTGGAGAACGCGACGCTCAACGCGCTGATGGACGAACTGGGATACTTCAAGACCTATGACGTCGATGCGCGGATCATCCAGATCCCCGGCCCCACCGGTCCGTTCGACGCCATCGCGCGTGGCGCGGCCGACGTCTGCATGGTGTCGGGCTACAACCTCGTGCTCACGCGCATTGAACAGGGCGCGCCGGTGAAGATCGTCGGTGCGGGGATGAAGAAATGTGCGCTGACGGTGTACGCAAGGCCTGGCGGCGTGCGGACGCTTGAAGGGCTGGAGGGAAAGACCTTCGCGGTTGGCCCGCAGCATGGCCTGCTGCATACCCTGATGCTTCAGCTCTTGAAGGAGAAAGCCCTCGATGCTTCGCGCATCACCTTCGCCGATCATGGCAGCAACGAGCACTGTTTCGATGCGGTCGCAAGCGGCGCCGCCGATGCCTGCCTCGCCAGCATCTCGCATCTGAACGACGATAGAGGGCCGCAGGTCATCAGCGATGGCAACCTGTGGCAGGCGTTGCCGGATTGCGTGTTTCAAACGGCCTATGCGGCGGATGCGGCGCTCGGCGCGAAGCACGAAGGTCTGGTGGCCGTCATGGCCGCGTATGGCGCGCTCTATGACTATCTGATGTCGCCCGCCTCGCACGATGCTTTTATCGATGCTCGCAAACGGGCGCAGAAGCATTTCGACGCTGCATCGGCCGAGGCGATCTGGCGGTTCAACCAGAAGCAACGTCCGTACTCGCGCAACCTGGCGCTGAGCGAGCGCGAGATCGGTTATCTGCAGGACATGGATATCGGCGTCGGCAGCCTGAAGCGCAAGCAGCCGTTCAGTGCGGTGGCGGATATGTCGGTGGCGCGCGCGGCCGCAGCCCGTTTCGAGGCTTAGTCCTTCCTTGCCGAACGCTCCGCGATCCCGCGCATGATGGCCGCGAACGCGGCTGGATCTTCCGCACAGGACGTGTGGCCCGTATCGAGCACATGCAGCGTGGCGTGCGGCATCCCTGCCGCCAGTTCCTGCGCATGGGCCAGTGTGCGCGCGACGTCGGACTTCCCATGCACGATGGCAGCCGGCAAACCGCCAAGCCGGCCGAGCAAGGGCGTGAGATCCGTCTCCATCTGACTGCGGATGGCGGCGGCGACCGCTTCCTTGCGCACGCGCGAAGGGTAGTTGCGCACTTCCATCAGCAAGGGCTCTTCGGGAAGACGCAGGAAGCAGCGCGCCAGGAAAGCCTCCCAGAACTCGACGCCCCAGTCGGTTTCGATGCGCCTCACGATGGCATCGGCATCGCCATGACCACGCGTGTTGGCGCCGCTGTTCGACAGCACCAGCCCGCACACGCGCGGGCCGTCGCGTTGCATGTCCTGCAATGCGGCGAGCACTGCGAGCGGCGTGCCGAGCGAGTGGCCGACGAGCACGATGCGCGGTTCATCGGCGACGCATTGCAAAGCACGCCCGGCGATCGCTTCCAGCGAAAACGGGCCATCATCCTCGAGCCATGCGAGCGCCAGTGCGCGCAGGCCGGACAGACGCGCGGCCTCCGCGAACACGGCCGGACTGCACATGGCCCCGGGCAGGCAAACCAAGGTGGGCAGCGACCGGTCTCCGTCGCTGATAGGAAGGATGCGCATGCTGTTCGATGGAAGGTTGAGGCCGCAAGGGCGCCCGAAGGTGACCGACTTTATCAGATCGATCTGCGGCAGGCGTCCGCGCCGACACTAAAGCTCACCATGCCTCACGCATATCGCATGCAGAACACAAAATGCCATCCGGCATTTTGAACGCAAACGTAATGCGCCCGTTTCGACGGAGCGCAAGGCATCGGAAACCACGCTGAAAGCCTTGGCGGAACAGGATCCGGGCAGTGCGAGGGCCGGGCCACGTTCTTGCTGGCAGCGCCTCGGACGTCCTGTGATCCATCCATCTCTTCACTCGCCAAGGAGCCCTCTTGCGACGCTACACTTCCCTCCTCCTCATGTTCGTCACCCTGTTCTCCGGCTGTGCGGCTTACCGGACCCACGAGGCCCGCAAGGACTCGGGCGCGCTGATCGGCTCGAACGTACTCGACCTGGTGGCTGCTGTCGGCATTCCCGACAAGACCATGAAACTCGTGGACACGAACTCCCCGAATGACCGCATGGTCATGCAGTGGAATTTCTCCAATTCGGATGCCGCATTCGACCTGAACGTGATCCTGCTCGACCTCAAGATCGGCGGCGCGGGCAAGTGCAGCATGACCGCCACCGCCGACCGCTGGGGTGGCAAGGTCCTTTCGGTCAACTTTCCCCAGGCACACAGCGACAGCATGAATTCCGACTACAGCGCATGCGAACCGCTCGTGGAAGAAGCGCTTCAGCATCTGGCACATACACCCGTCGATCCGTCTTTCGACGCCTTCTCGCTGGTCGGCGCGGCGAAGTAACGATGGCATGACGGAGCATCGCAATGGTGCTCCACGCCCTGCTTTCCGATTCGAATAGCACGCGAGAGCCGGTCCGAAGCATGCGCTTTCTCGTGCTTCCTGCATGCAGCAAGTGTTGTTTTCTGCATGCAGCATCAAAAAAAATAAGCCCCGAAGTGGTTCCTCTCGGCCCTCGATCAGTGCATCGCGGGTGCATCATGCATCGCTTGCGGGCAAACACGACCATGCAAACGATCGCCCGCAATCCCTTATGGTGCATGGCTTTGCAGCCGGCCCTATGCATTCTTTCGACCGCATTCTTTTCCGGTTGACGCCAAAAAATCGACTTCATATCGTTCGTCGTCGCGTGCAGTTCTGCATGCAGAAAACAACGATGCAGGGGTGTTCCATCGCCCCGCCATGGAGCTTCGATGAACTTCGACGTCCGCGAGTGCAGGACCACGCTCGCGCAGCAATTGCCCGAGATGACGCACACGCTCGAGCGCCTCGTGAATATCGACAGCGGGTCGTATTGCGTCGAAGGCGTGAACCGGGTCGTCGACATCATGGAAGCCGGGCTGCGCACGCTCGGCTTCACGATCGACCGCCGGCCAATGTCCGCATGCGCGGATCAACTGGTTGCCACGCGCACGCTGTCCGGCAGGGGCCGCCTGCTGATCCTCGGTCACGCCGATACCGTATGGCCGGAAGGCACCGTCGCCGAGTGGCCCTTCAGCATCGACGGCGACCGCGCCACCGGCCCGGGCGTCGGCGACATGAAGGGCGGACTCGTGATGGCGCTCTCGTCGCTGCGCTATTTGTTCGCGCATGGCTTCGACGACCTCGCCTCCATCACCTTCTTCCTCGTGCCCGACGAAGAACTCGGCAGCGTGCACAGCCGCCCCGCCATCGAAGCGGCGGCGCAAGAAGCGGACTTCGTGCTGGTGCTCGAACCGGGACGCCCCGGCGGCGGGATCGTCACCGCACGCGGCGCGCTCGGCGCGTTCCAGCTCTGCGCTCACGGACGCAGCGCGCATTGCGCGGTGAACTACGCAAAAGGCGCGAGCGCGATCCGCGAACTCGCCGTCAAGGTCGAACCGCTCGAAGCGTTGAGCGATCCGGAGCACGGCGCAGTGGTCAACGTCGGCATGTTCCATGGCGGCGCGGCGCGTCAGGTGGTGCCGCCCGAAGCGCGGATGGATATCGACCTGCGGGCGCGCACGCAAGCGCAAGCCGACGCGATGATCGCGGAAATTCGCCGTATCGGCGCGGAACGGCGCAATGAAGGCGTCGCGCTCGATCTGCGCGGCGGCCTGACGCGCCCCGCCTTCACCGACGCCCACAACGGCCCGTTGCGCGACATCGCGCTCGACCTGGCCGCGCAACTCGACATTCCGCTGTTCGAAGTGCCGCCGACAGGCGGTGGCTCGGACGGCAATTTTTCGGCCGCACTCGGCATCCCGACGCTCGATGCGCTCGGCCCGGTCTGCGAGAACATCTGCGCGCGCGATGAATCCATTTCGCTCGCCAGTCTCGCCGAACGTGGCGCGCTCTTTTGCGGCCTCATCCTGCAACTCAATAACACCAGGAAGATTTGACCCATGGCACTGATGACGGGGGATCAATATCGCGCTTCGCTCCGCGATGGACGCGAGGTCTATATCTCGGGCGAGCGTGTCACCGACGTGACCACGCATCCGGCAAGCAAGCCGATGGTCGATGCAATGGCGCGCATGTACGACCTGCAGCACGACCCGCGCTATGCCGACGTCTTCGGCTATCGCACGGAAGACGGCGAGATGGCAAGCCGCGTGTACAAGCTGCCCGATACGCTCGACGACCTGCGCAACCGCCGCGAGATGACTGCTGCGGTGCTGAATGAAGTGAGTCCGGTGATCGACCGCTTCGGCGACGAAACCGTCACGCCGCTGTTCGTGATGAAGGACCGCAAGGACCTGCTCGACCGCTTCGACACGCGCTATGCGCAGAACGTGGAACGCTGGCTCTCGAAGCTGCAGCGCGAGAACCTCTTCATGACGAGCGGCAATACCGATCCGAAGGGCGACCGCAGCAAGCAGCCGTATCAGCAGGACGATCTCGACATGTACCTGCGCGTGGTAGAGGAACGCGACGACGGCATCGTAATTCGTGGCGCCAAGTATGAAACCGGCGCGTGCTATGCACACGTGGCGTTCTGCAAGCCGACCGTCGGCAACTGGATTCCCGAGAATCGCGACTACGCGGTGGCCTGCATCGTGCCGCTCAATTCGCCGAACGTGCGCCATATCTGCCGCGCGCCGCTGGAAGAGAAGCAGTCCGCCTTCGATCACCCGCTGTCCGCCCGCTTCGACGAACTGGACACGCTGATGGTGTTCGACAACGTGTTCGTGCCGTGGGAGAACGTGATCTTCTCGCGTCAGCCCGAACTCGCCAACCTGATTCGCCAGGATTTGCCGAAGTGGGCCGCGCAAGGTTTCTTGAACCGCTCGTATGCGAAGGCGGACCTGCTGGTCGGCACCGCGTTGCTGCTCGCCGAACAGACGCGCCTCATCAATGTGCCCGTGATCCGCGAAAAGATCGCGACGCTGATGGGGTTCCGCGAAGGCATCCGCTCGTTCATCCTCGCGTCCGAAGCCGCGTACGAAACCAGCCGCACCGGCATGATCATGCCGAACCAGTCCATCCAGAATGCGGGCCGCGTGTTCGCGTCGTCGAACTACTACACGATGACGCAGATCCTGCGCGACCTCGCGGGCGGCGCGGCCGTGATGGCGCCGGACGAAGCCACCTATAACAACCTGGACCTGCGCCGCGATCTCGAGAAGTACTACCGCATCGGCGAAGCAAGCGGCGCGGAACGTCTGCGCACGCTGAACCTCGCGGCCGAACTCACCGCGACGTCGTTCGGCGGCCGCATGCAGGCCTATCAGATGTTCGCCGAAAGCCCGCCGCCCGTGCAGGCGATGGCGCTCTTCAATTCGTTCGACAAGCAGGCCTCGGTGGCGCGTGCCCGCGCGCTGATCGGCGCCTGACGAGAAAGCAACGGCCTGGTCCGAAACCGCTTCCGGAGACACCTTCATGACCAACACCACCGACACGATCGACACACAAGCCGGTGATGCCGCGCTGCTGCTGCCGCCGAACGACGCCGCGCCCGAACGGGTCGCGGACCAGCTCTATCGCAAGCTGCGCCGCGCGATCATCGAAGGCCAGTTGCCCGCGCGCAGCCGGCTGATCGAAGTCGAACTGGCGCAAGCGCTCAACGCGAGCCGCACGCCGGTACGCGAGGCGATCTCGCGTCTCACGAGTGATCAGCTCGTGCGGCCGCTGAAGCATGGCGGCGTGGAAGTGGTGGATACGTCGAGCGAACTCGACGAGATCTACATGATCCGCGAAGCGCTCGAAGGCTGCGCGGCGCGGCTCGCGGCGGAGCGCATCACGGACGAGGAACTGAAGGTGCTCGATGGCCTGATCGACGAGACGCATGCGTCGATGCATGACATCGATGCACGCGTGCAGATCAACCAACGCTTCCACGAAGCGATCACCCGCGCCGCGCGCTCGGAACGGCTCGCGCGAATGGTCGAAAGCTTTCAGGAATTTTTCCTGAACGAAAAGATGCTCGCGAGCTACAGCCCGCGCGAAAGCCAGACGGCCATTGCGCAGCACAGCGAGATTGTCGCCGCGCTGCGGGCCCACGACAGCGCGCGTGCCGAGAAGCTGGTGCGCAAGCATCTCGAACAGGACAGGAAGCGTGCGCTGAAGGAAAAGGCCAAGGCCGCCTTGCGCTGAAACAGAACAGCTCGATTTTTTTATCAACGATTTCCACTACGGGGTAATGCAATGAACCTGAAGCTTGCAATTTCCCGCCGCGTCGCGCTTGCGACGGCGGCCGTACTGACCCTGCTGGGCGCGACCACCTCGCAGGCCGACGAAACCCGTTCCATCACGGTACTGTCCTGGGGTCTCACGTGGCAGACCGCGCTGCAGGCCGCGAGCGAGGCCTATACGAAGAAGACCGGCGTGAAGGTGAATCTCGTCACGCAGTCGTCGTCGGGCGAAGGACTCGTCAAGCTTCAGGCGATGAAGAGCGCGCCGAGCGTCGATGTGTGGCTCACCACCTCGTCCGTCGCGGAACGCGCGGTGACCGACCAGCAGTTGTTCACGCCGCTGCCCGCCGCGCAGATGCCGAACCTGAAGGACGTGATGCCCGGACTCGCGACGCCGAACTACGTCGCGCTGTATTCGTATCCGCTGTCGATCGTGTATCGCAACGACCTCGTGGACAAGCCCATCACGTCCTGGAAGGAACTGTGGGATCCGCGCTTCGCCGGCAAGATCGCCGTGCCCGCCATGGGCTTCTATCAGGGCCGCATGCTGATGATCGCCGCGAACGTCGGCGGCAAGCCGGGCTCGGCGGATACGGGCTTCGACATGCTGAAGAAGATCAAGCCGAACGCCGCCATGTTCTACAACTCGGACGCACAGGCACGCCAGGCGCTCGCGCAGGGTGAAGTGTCGGTGCTGATCGCGCCGCCGTCGCAGGCCAAGCGGGTCGCGGACGCGGGACGCCCGGTGAAGATCGTCAGCCCGAAGGGCACGCCGATGAACTCCGACGTCGCCGTGCTGGTGCGCACGCCCAACAGCGCGCTCGCCGCCGACTACCTCAACTTTTTGCTGAGCGCCGACATCAACGGCCAGATCGCTGAAAAGCTGAACATGAGCGCGATCAACCGCAAGTCGACGCAGCCCGCCGCGCTGGTGGACGCCCTGCCCAAGCCGGGCGACGAGATGGTGATCGACGAGAAGAACGTCAACGCCAACATCGGCGCATGGACCGACCGCTTCAATCAGGAAATCGCACGATGAGCACCCAACTGTCGGCCGCCGTGACGGCGCCGGATATCGCATCGCCCACACGCGGCGAGCCATTGTCGGTCATCGGCGTGCGCAAGCGCTACGGCGATTTCACCGCGATCGACAGTGTCTCGCTCGATGTTCCCGCCGGCGCGCTGCTCACGCTGCTCGGCCCGAGCGGCTGCGGCAAGTCCACGTTGCTGCGTCTGATAGCGGGCTTCGTCACCGCCGACGAAGGCCGCGTGACGCTCGGTCAGCGCGACGTGCTCGGTGTCGCGCCGCATCGCCGCGACACCGCCATGGTGTTCCAGAGCTACGCGCTGTTCCCGCACATGGACGTGCTGACCAACGTGATGTTCGGCCTGAAGATGCGCCGCGTGCCCGCTGCGGAAGCCCGCAAACGCGCGCTCGAAGCGCTCGAGATGGTGCGGCTCTCCGCACTGGCCGAACGCTATCCCGCGCAGCTGAGCGGCGGCCAGCAACAGCGCGCCGCACTGGCGCGCGCACTGGTCACGCAGCCGAAGGTCCTGTTGCTCGACGAACCCTTCGGCGCGCTCGACAAGAGCCTGCGCGACCAGATGCAGGTGGAACTGCGCAAGCTGCAACGCGCGGTGGGCGTCACGACCATCTGCGTCACGCACGACCAGCAGGAAGCGATGGCGATCTCGGACCGCATCGCGGTGATGAACGCGGGCCGCATCGAGCAGTGCGGCGCGCCCGCCGACATCTACGATCGCCCGGCCACGCGTTTCGTCGCGCAGTTCATCGGCACGTCGAATACCGTTACGGGCACACTGGCCGCCATGGAAGGCCAGCGCGGCGTGCTGAACCTGCCGGACGGCGGACGCCTGAGCGTGAGCGGGATCGCCGAGCGGCGCGTGGGCGACGCTGTGGACGTCACCATCCGTCCCGGCGCGATACGTCTCGCGGCAGCGGGCACGGCACGAACCGGCGTGCAGTCCGGCTCGCATCTCGTTGGACGCATCGCGCTCGCGATGAATCTCGGCGACAAGGTGACGTATGAAGTGGAATCGCATGGTCTGCGTTTGACCGTCGACGCACCGCGTCATGCCGGCGAGCCGGTCTTTCCCGAAGGCGCGCTGGTCGAACTCTCGATCGCTGTCGCGGACTGCATGGTGCTGCGCGCATGAAGAACCCGCCCATCATTGCTCCGGGCATTGCGCCCATCGTCGATTTCACGCCGCGCGTATCGCGCTGGAATCTCGCGCCGGCCGCCGTGGTGCTGATCGTGTTCTTCAGCGCCTATGCGATCTTTCTTTATACGAGCCTGCTGCATCGGGTGCCGGGACAGGCGGCCAGCGTCGGACCCATCAGTCTCGACAACTACGCCCGCTTCCTGCGCTCCGCCTCCGAGTGGCGCATTCTCGGCGCGACGCTTGGCATCTCCGCCGAACTGACCGTCGCCGCCGCGCTGGTGGGCTTTCCGATGGCGTATGTGATGGTGCGCTGCGCATCGAGCGGCTTGCGCCAGTTCCTGATGGTGTCGCTGGTCGTGACGTTCCTTTCCGGAACGGTCACGCGCGCTTATGCGTGGGTCATCATCCTCGGCAACAGCGGGCTCATCAATTCGGTGCTGCGCAAGCTCGGCGTGATCGATGCGCCGCTTCACCTGATCTACAACCAGGGCGGCGTCTTCGTGTCCCTGCTGCATTTCGTGATTCCCTTCTTCGTGCTCACGCTGCTCGGCCCGCTGAAGAACGTGCCGCGCGTGCTGGAGGAATCCGCCATCAATCTGGGCGCATCGAGGCTGTCCGCGTTCTGTCGCGTCACGCTGCCGCTCAGCGTGCCGGGCGTGATCGCGGCGAGTGCGTTGACCTTCGCGGTCTCGCTGAGCTCGTTCCTGTTTCCGCTCGTGCTGGGCGGCGGACACGTGCGCCTGCTGTCGAATGAGATCTACGAACTGATCTTCGTCGCGTTCGATCTGCCGTTTGCCGCCGCCACGGCGACTCTCTTTCTCGTTGTTTCGCTCGCGTTCGTGTGGCTGTTCTCGCTGTCGCAACGACTCGCCGGCGGTCATGTTGCCAGGAGCGCCACCCGATGAGCACCGCCCGTGAAGACTATCTCGCCTATGGCCCCGGCGTGCGTCTGTTCGCCGTCCTGGTCGGGCTGTTCATGCTGACGCCGGTGGTGTTCATCGTGTACTACGCGTTCAGCAACGACAGTTATTTTTCGTTGTCCCCTTCCGGCTTTTCCCTGAAGTGGTTTCAGCAATTTTTTTCCAGCGATTCGTTCCGCACGGCGTTCGGCACCAGCCTGCTGATGGGCGCCATCGTGACGCCGGTGAGCCTCATCATCGCGGTGCCGACAGCATGGGCGCTCGTGCGCGGCCGTTTCCGCGGCGTGGAGGCGATCAACGCGCTGCTGATGTCGCCGATCATCATTCCGGGCGTCGTGACCGGCATCGCGTTCCTGATCCTGCTGTATCACACCGGCATCGGCCCGGGATTCACCGGACTCGTGATCGCGATGATCTGCTTCACGCTGCCCTACTCCGTGCGCGCGCTCGTCGCGAACCTGCACGGCATGCGCACCGATCTCGAAGAGGCCGCGCGCAACCTCGGGGCGTCGAACTGGCAGGCCTTTCGCCTGGTCGTGCTGCCGCAACTGAGACCGGGACTGATCGCGGGCGGCACCTTCGTTTTCGTCGAGGCCATCGACAACTTCTCCGTCTCCACCTTCCTCGCCGCGCAGCACAGCACGACGCTGCCCGTCGCCGCCTATGCGTATATGCGCGACTTCGACGATCCCACTGTCGCGGCGATGTCGGCGGTGCTGATCCTGCTCTCCACGCTGCTCGTGCTCGTGGTGGGCCGGCTGATCGGGCTGGAGAAGATCTTCCGTGTCGAATGAGCGTGCCGCCCTCCACTGAACGCATACCGTCATGACCTTCTCTCTCGTTGCCCGTTGCGCCGAAACCGGCGCCTTCGGGATGATCGTCACTTCGTCGAGCATCTGCGTGGCCAGCCGTTGCGCATGGGTTCGCGCGGGCGTCGGCGCCGTCGCCACGCAGAACCTGACCAATCCGGCGCTCGGCAACATCGGCCTGGATTTGCTCGCGCAGGGCATTCCCGCCGCGAAGGTGCTCGACGCGCTGCAACGCATCGATCCACAACCGGACTATCGCCAGTTGAGCGTCATCGATGCGCGCGGCGAAACCGCCGTGTTCACCGGCGCTGCCGCGCTGCCAACTGTCGCGTCGGCGCGCGGGCTGAACTGCGCCGCGGCCGGCAACCTGCTCGCATCGAGCGACATTCCTGCTGCGATGGTCGCAGCCTTCGAGGCATCGAATGCGCCCTTCGCGGAGCGTCTGCTCGCTGCCGCCGATGCCGGGCTTGCCGCAGGCGGCGAAGTGCGCGCGCTGCGCTCGGCCGGCCTGCTGTGCGCGCATGCCGAGCCCTGGCCTGAAACCGATCTGCGCATCGATTGCGCGGAGACGCCCTTGCGCGCGCTGCGTGATCTATGGACCGTCCACGCACCGCTGCGCGACGGTTATGTGAGCCGCGCGCATGCGCCGCAGCTGACCGTCGTCTGAACCTGTTTCGCCACGAGGACAACTTCACATGCAACTGATGTACGCCGCAACATCGCCGTTCGTGCGCAAGGTGGTGATCGTCGCGCACGAACTCGGGCTCGATGCGCGCATCGAGAAAGTCGCCGCCACGGCCAGTCCGGTCAGGCGCAACGACACGCTCGGCGCGCTCAATCCCTTGTGCAAGCTGCCCACGCTCGTCACCGACGACGGCCTCGCGCTGTTCGATTCACGCGTGATCGCCGAGTACCTGTGCGCACAGGCAGCGCCCGAAGCGACCGTGCTGCTGCCCGAGGGCGCGGCGCACTGGACCGTGCGACGCGCCGAAGCGCTCGGCGACGGCCTGCTCGACGCGGCCTTGCTCATCCGCTACGAGACCGTGCGTCCCGAAGCCTTGCAGTGGGAACAATGGTCTTCCACGCAATTGCTGAAAGTGACCGCCGCGCTCGATGAAATTGAATGCATGTCGAATGCATTCAATGTGCCCGTCGATCTCGGCCAGATTGCCATTGCGTGCGCGCTGGGCTATCTCGACTTCCGCTTTGAATCACTGGACTGGCGCGCGGGCCGCCCTGCCGCGAGCGCATGGTTCGCGCGCTTCGCGCTTCGTCCGTCGTTCGCCGCGACTCGTCCTGCCTGACCTGCCCGACCAAGGAACCAGAACAATGCTCATCAAAGACCGCCCGCCGCTGCTCGTCCCGATCGAAACCGAAGCCGATGCGCGTCTGCATCTGTGCGCGCTGTATCGTCTGCTCGCTCACTACGGACTCGACGACACCATCTTCACGCACGCCTCGGCCAAGGTGCCGGGCGAAGAGGCCTTCCTCATCAACCCCTACGGCCTGCGCTTCGAGGAAGTGACGCCGGGTGGCCTGCTCAAGGTCGATTACGCCGGCTTCAGCGACGATCCGTCGAACCATCCCGCCAATGCCGCCGGCTACGTGATCCACAGCGCGCTGTTGTCGGCGCGGCCGGATATCGGTTGCGTGGTGCATACGCATACGCGCTCGGGCGTCGCGCTGTCGTGTCTCGAAGACGGTCTGCTGCCGATCAACCAGTTCGCGATCGAGTTCCATGACCGCATCGGCATGCATGAATACGAAGGTCTCGCCTTCAACCTCGACGAAGGCGAACGCCTGCGCCGCGATATCGCGGGCAAGGTGGGGCTGATCCTGCGCAACCATGGCTTGCTCGCCGTGGGTCCGAACATCCCCGCCGCGTTCTACCTGATGTACTACCTGGAGCAGTCCGCCCAGGTGCAGATGGACGTGCTCGCGTCCGGCCGGCCGTTCGTGACGCCGTCGCGGGCGCTGATCGAGAAGACCGTGAGCCAGTTCACCAGCAGCTTCAATCCCGCAGCGGCCGGTCACCGGATGTGGCCTTCGATGCTGCGCTTGCTCGATGAAAAATATCCCGGCTGGCGCGAAGACTGATCCACACACCGCTGAAGGCATGCACGCGGCTCGCCTCCGCTCAAATCACTCGCAGGAGCAGGAATTGCAGGTCACCGATCCGGTCATTGAGTTTCAGAAAGCGATGTCGCTGTTCGCCGCTGGCGTGACGGTCATCACCACGATGAGCGACGGCAAGCCGGCCGGTCTGGTCGCAACATCGGTATGCAGTCTTTCATCGACGCCGCCTTCCATCGTCGTGTGTGTCAACAAGAGCGCGGCCACGCACGACGTGTTGATCCAGGAAGGGAAGTTCGCCGTGAACCTGCTTTCGGTGGAGCATCGCGACGTGGTCGACCGGTTCCGCGACGTGCGCGGCGAAGCCCGCTTCGACACGCATCGGTGGCGCGTGAGCAAGACCGGTTCGCCGATGCTCGACGATGCCGTCGTCGTGCTCGATTGCGAAATCGCCGGGCGGCACGATGGTTTTTCGCATTCAATATTCATCGGCGTGATCCGGGATATTGCATTCACGCAACAGGACGATGCCCCGGCATGCCTGATGTGGCACGGCCGGACCTTCGCGCATTGCAGTCCATTGAGTGCGTGAAGCTCGCAGGCGGATCTGATCAGACCCACGCCGCGACGACGGACGCGCCCAGCATCGCACCCATCGCGAGATTGAGCACGCGCCATTGCAGCGGCGTGCGGAAGACCCGCGCCAGCACGGCGCCGAGCGCACACCACAGCGCAAGCGAGACGCACGCGGCCACGCCGAACGCCACCGCGAGCAGCATCGCAAGGCGGCCGGGACTACTCGCGAGCAACTCGAAGGACGCCGCCGCGCCGACGGTCATCGCCCAGCTCTTCGGATTGAGCCAGAGCAGCATCACGCCGTTGACGAGCGTGACCGGCCGCGCGGGGCCCGCTTGCGCGTTCAGCGGCCCGCTGCGCGCAATGCGCCACGCGAGCCACAACAGGTAGGCGGAGCCGATTGCCTTCACGGCGGTTTGCAACGTAGGCATGGCCAGCAGCATGCCGCCCAGGCCGAGCGCCGCCACCGCCGCAAGCGAAGCGAGGCCGGTCGCGATGCCGAGCATCAGCGGCAGCGAACGCGTGAAGCCAAAGCGTGCGCCCGATGCGGTGGCGAGCGTGGTGGCGCCGCCGGGCGTGACGGTCGCCACGGCGACAAAGAGGCAGAGCGGGAGGATCGAGGCAGTCATTAGCGCAAATCGGGTAATCGATATTTGCACTCTAGCGACCGCCTATGCATCATAAAAGCCAATAATATTGATGCCGTCCATTACCGCGCCTAATGCATCGATGATCCGCAATCTCGACCTCGACCTGATCCGCACGTTCGTGACCGTCGCCGACAGCGGCAGCATGACCGTGGCCGCACATCTCCTGCACATGACGCAGGGCGCCGTCAGTCAGCAGGTGAAGCGTCTGGAAGAGCAACTGGACTGCCCGTTGTTCGTGCGCAAGACGCGCAAGCTGGAGCTGTCGCGCCAGGCCGAACCGTTTCTCGTCAAGGCGCGTCAGCTGCTGAAGCTGAACGACGAGATCTGGGCCGACATGAACGCGCAGCCGTTGCGCGGCAGCGTGCGCGTCGGCGTGCCCTACGACCTCGTGACCCCGCTCGCTCCCGCAATGAAGGCATTCGCTGAAGCCCATCCGCATGTGGATGTGTCGCTGGTCTGCGCGGCCTCGTCCGAAGTCGGCGAGGCACTGGATGCGGGGCGCGTCGATGTGGCGCTGGTCGAAGCCGTCGCAGGCGAAGCCGAGGGCGACGTGATCCGTATCGAACCGCTCGTCTGGGTGACGGGGCGCGACAGCGTCGCGTGGCAGAAGCGGCCACTGCCTCTTTCGATGGTGGATGAACGCTGCGCCTTCCGGCCGCTGGTGCTCGGCGCGCTCGCGGACAAAGGCATCGCGTGGCGCACGGTCTTCGAGAGCGGCAACATCGAGGCGACCGCCGCCACGGTCAGGGCCGGCCTTGCGATTACCGCATGGCTCGCATCCACGGTGCCCGCCGACCTCGAAACGCTCGCGCCGCATCTCGCAGGCTTGCCTTCGCTTCCGCAGTTCGCCATTTGCCTGCGCTTGCCGGCATCGGCCCAGCCTTCAGCGCAGGCCTTCGCGCGCTGTGTGCGGGAAACGATGCCGCAGGAAGTTGCTTCATCAGGGCGGATCGCGAAGATCGCGTGAACATGAAGCCGCGGACGCACGCTGTCGCTCAATACCCCACATCCGCATCCAGCGGAAACACCGGACGCTTCAGATTGACGAACGGGAACAGCGCATAGTCCGAACTCGTCGGTCCGCGACTGTCGCACTCCACCAACCCTCCGGCGATAGGCACGAACACCGGGCGGCAATACATGCGCGACTTGAGAATCAGAAAACGGGCGCCGCGCGGATCGATGCCCACGCTTTCGAACACGCCCAGATCCCACGGTTCATGCGTGCGTTCGGTCAGGAGAATGCGCGCAGCAGGCGTTTCGATGACAGCCGCACGTCCCATGTAGGCGCGCTGTCCCGTGTAAGTCGGGCCGCTGATCACATACTCGCCATCCGTCAGCGCGCGAACGATACCCGTCACCTCGAAAGGCGGCTTGCCCCGCGAAGTCACACTCGCCAGCTTGTTGCCGATGCCGAGCGTGACCGTCGCGCCTTCGCCCGCCGCAAACAGCTGTGCCACCGCTTCCGGATCGCACAGCGGCCCGACGACGATGCCTTCGAGTCCCTGCCGCAACGCTTCCTCGAACGCATCGGTGGTGTCGCACGTGCCGCCTGACATGCAGTTGTCGCCATGATCGAGCAGCAGGATGGGCTTCGTGGCATCGCGCGCAAGCGACGCCCCTTCAGCGATGGATTCCGCAAGCGGCGCGCTGCGATACACGAAGTCTTCGCGCTCATCCCAGATCTGCCGTGCGATACGGTCCGCCACGTCCTGCGCCTTCGCCCGATCGCCGTCCGCCACCACCACCACGCTGATGCACGGCGATGCGATGTCCGCCAGCGAAAAACCCGACAACACCGAAACCGCCAGCACGCCGTCGCGTCCTTCGACGGCGCGCGCGGCATCGACGGCCCGCTTCATCGCCCCTGCGGCCGTCGAACTCCTGAGCGTGTGGGTCAGGAGCGGCGGCTGCGCCCATGCGATGACAGGCTTTGCCCGCGCATGAACCCGATCGAACACGAGCCGCGCCGCAAGCTCGCCGCTCTCGTACATGTCCACGTGCGGATAGGTCTTGAAGCTCGTGATGACATCGGCGTTGTCGATCATCTTCTGCGTGACGTTCGCATGCAGGTCCAGCGATACCGCAATCGGCGCATGCGGCAGCGCTCGCCGCACGCGTTCGAGCAGATCGCCTTCGCCGTCGGGCGAATTTTCGGCGACCATCGCGCCATGCAGATCGAGCATCACGAGGTCACAGCCTTCGGCGGCATCGACGATGGACTGGCAGATCGCATCGTAAGCCGCGGCATCCACGCGACCGCTCGGATTTGCCGAAGCGGAGATCGGCGTAACGATCTCCGCTTGCGCGCGTTCGGCGGCGTCGATGAACGCGGACATTGCCGTGCGCATGCCCGCGTTCTCGCGATAAGCCTCCGCGCCATAACAGGGACCATCGCGGCCGAAGGCTTCGAGCGGCGTCGGCACCGGCGAGAACGTGTTGGTCTCGTGGTTCATCCGGGCGATGAGGATCTTCATGCGCGCGCTCCTTCAACCGATGCATTCGCTGCGCGCAGCATCGCCTGAAGCAGCACGTTGCAGCCCGCTTCCAGATGGTCGGCGCGCGCATCCTCGATTTCGTTGTGGCTGATGCCGTCCTTGCACGGCACGAAGATCATCGCGGCAGGCGCGACGCGTGCGAGATACACGGCGTCATGTCCCGCGCCGCTTACCACGTCCATCGATGTCAGACCGAGCGCACCGGCGCCTTCGCGCACCGCCGCCACCAGCGATGCTTCGAAAGGCTGCGGCGCGAAGTAGACGACCTCGTCTACCGTCACCGGCAAGTCAGCCTGCGCACACAACTCGCGCAGCGCACGGTCCATCGCGTGCAGCGTCGCATCGTCGGGGGCGCGCAGATCGACGGTCAGTTTCACGCGCCCGGGAATCACGTTGCGCGAGTTCGGATGCACACCCACCCAGCCGACCGTGCCGCGCGCATGCGGCGTATGCGTCAGCGCAATACCGTTGACCGCGCGAATCAGGTCCGCCGCGACGAGCAGCGCATCGCGGCGCAGTTCCATCGGCGTCGGGCCGGCGTGCGCTTCCATGCCTTCGATCGTCACGTCGTACCAGCGCTGCCCGAGCGCGCCCTGCACCACGCCGATCACCTTGTCATTCGCCTCGAGCACCGGACCTTGTTCGATATGCGCCTCGAAATACGCGCCCACCGCATGCGCCGCAATGCGCTCGCCCGCGTAACCGATCGCCGCGAGCGCGTCCTTCACCGTCACGCCTTCGCGATCGGCCTGCGCCAGCGCATGTTCCAGCGTGAACGCGCCGGCGAACACACCCGAGCCCATCATCACCGGCACGAAGCGCGAGCCTTCCTCGTTGGTCCAGACCGCGACTTCGAGCGGCGCCTGCGTGCGCACGTCGTTGTCGTTCAGCGTGCGCAGCACTTCGAGGCCCGCGAGCACGCCATAGTTGCCGTCGAACTTGCCGCCGGTCGGTTGCGTATCGATATGACTGCCGGTCATCACGGGCGGAAGATCATGGCGCAAGCCCGCGCGGCGCGCGAAGATGTTGCCGATCGCATCCACACGCACCGTGCAGCCCATGTCCTTCGCCCAGGACACGAACAGATCGCGGCCCTGACGGTCCAGGTCCGTGAGCGCCAGACGGCACACGCCGCCCTTCTCCGTCGCGCCGATTTGCGCGAGTTCCATCAGGCTGTTCCAAAGACGCGCACCATCGATGCGCAAGCCGGCGTGCGCCGGCAGATCGTGAGCTTGCATGCCAGGTTTCCTTCGCTGTGTGCTATGTAGGCGGCGCTCAGACGACGCCGACACCGAGATAACGGTCCTTGACGGATTCATCCGCGATGAAATCCGCATTCGTGCCTTCGTAGACGATGCGCCCTTGCTCGATGATGGTGTGCCGATCAGCAAGCTGCGTGCAGACTTCGAGGTTCTGTTCGACCAGCAGAATGGTCACGCCTGCCTGCCGAATCAGCTTCAGTTGCGCGACGATCTCCTCGACGATCACCGGTGCAAGACCTTCCACCGGTTCATCGAGCATCAACAGACGCGGATGATTCATCAGCGCCCGGCCGATGGCGAGCATCTGCTGCTCGCCGCCCGAGAGCTGGCCGCCGCCGTTCGTCCTGCGCTCTTTCAGGCGCGGAAAGATGCGATAGATATCGGCGAGTTGCCACGGCGAATCCTTGCGCGCGCCGAGCCTCAGGTTCTCTTCCACCGACAGCAGCTTGAAGATGCCGCGATGCTCCGGCACGAAACACACGCCGCGCGCCGCGATCTTGTGCGGCGGCAGTTTCTCGAGCTGCGTGCCGTTGAAACTCACGCTGCCTTGCTTCGGCGTCACGACGCCCGCGATGCTCTTGAGCGTCGTCGATTTGCCCGCGCCGTTGCGGCCCAGCAGCGTGACCGTCTCGCCCTCGGCAATCTTCAGCGTCACGCCTTGCAGGATATGGCTCTTGCCGTAGTAGCCATGAAGGTTCTGGACCTCGAGCATCATGCGCGGCCTCCGGTGATCATGTTGCCGAGATAGGCGCTGCGCACGCGCGGGTCGCCGCGAATCTCGGCGGGCTTGCCTTCCACCAGCACGCGGCCCTGCTGCATCACCGTAATCGTGTCCGAGATGTCCATCACGATGTCCATGTTGTGCTCGATCAGCACCACCGTGTAGTCGTCGCGCAGGCTGCGGATCAGGTGCTTCATGTCGTCGAGATCGTCGATACCCATGCCTGACGTCGGCTCGTCGAGGAAGATGGCCTTCGGGCGCGCGGCCAGCGCCATGCCCACTTCCAGACGGCGCTGCTGGCCATGCGACAGCACACCGGCCTGCGTCTGCGCGAACCGTTGCAGCGCCAGACGTTCGAGAATGCCGTCCACCGTGTCGCGATGTTCGAGCGCGCCGCGCGGCGGCGTCCAGGCGTTGAGCGCGCGCTTCGAATCGACGCCCTGTGCGGCGAGCCGCAAGTTCTCGCGCACCGGCAGATTCGTGAACAGGCTCGTCACCTGGAACGAGCGCGCGATGCCGCGCTTCACGCGCCGGTGATCCGGCTCGCGCGTCACGTCATGTCCGTCGAACACGATCTGCCCCGCGCTGCTCGGCACGGTGCCGGTGAGCACGTGGAACAGCGTGGTCTTGCCCGCGCCGTTCGGACCGATCACCGAATGCACGGTGTTCTTGGCGATGCTCAGGTTCACATCGGTAAGCGCCGCGAACTTGCCATAGCGCTTGCCTAAGTCTTTTGCCTCCAGTAACACGCTCATGCTGGCTCTCCCCCTTCACGCTTCACCGCGCGCCAGATGCGCTCGCCCAAGCCCCACAGGCCGCGCTGCATGAACAGGCTCACGGCGATCAGCACGAGGCCCAGCAACAGCAGCCAGCGCGGCCATAGCGTGGCGAGCCAGTCGGCGAACAACACATAGAAGGCTGCGCCCAGCACCGAAGAAAACAGATTGCCCGTCCCGCCGATCACCGTCATCACGAGGATCATCTCGCTCGTGTGATAGTCGATGTTGGACAGCGGCGCAATGCCGGTCATCAACGCGTGCAGCGCGCCGGCCAGCCCCGTGACCGCACCCGACACGACGAACGCCGCGAGCTTGAAGCGCTTCACGTCGTAGCCCACGGCGGCGGCGCGCGCTTCGTTGTCGCGGATCGCGAGCAGCGTGCGGCCGAACACCGAGTGCGACACGCGCAGCATGACCCAGAACGCGATCAGGAACAGCACCGCGACGAACGCGTAGTACTGCCACGGCGACGCGATGGACACGAGCGGATGCCCGAGAACCGACAGCGCGGGACGCGGAATGTCGAGCAGGCCGTTGTCGCCGCCGGTGAGATCGGGCGTCGTGTAGGCGAGGAAGTAGAACATCTGCCCGAACGCCAGCGTGAGCATCACGAAGTACGCGCCGCGCTGACGAATGGAGAACCATCCGACCACCGCCGCCGCCACGGCGCCCACCACGATGGCGCCAAGCAGCGCAGCGGGAACCTGGAGTCCGGCTTTCGTCAGGATCAGCCCGGCGCTATAGCTGCCGAGGCCGAAGAAGATGCCCTGCCCGAACGAGAGCAACCCGGTATGTCCCAGCAGCAGGTTGCAGCCAAGCGCCGCGAGCGCGAAGACCAGTACTTCCGTCGCGAGCGATCCGGAGCGGACGGTCAGCGGCAGGATGCAGACGACCACGGCCGCGAGCAGAAGAAAGCGATAGCGGTGCAGCGCATGCCGCGGGGAAGGTCGTGACTCGCTCACGTTCAGCGCCTCCGATGTCGGTTTGGAATTCACGCGGCCCTCCCGAGCAATCCGTTCGGACGCAGCAACAGAACCGCCGCCATGGCGACATAGATCATGAGACGCGCGCCTTCGGGCCACAGCGTGCTCATCACGCTCTGCACGATGCCCACCAGCAGTCCGCCGACGAGCGCCCCCAGAAAATTGCCCATGCCGCCCACCACCACGACGACGAAGGCCACGCCGAGCGCTTCGATGCCCATGAAGGGATCGACACCGCGAATCGGCGCCGCCAGCACGCCGGCGAGCGCCGCGGTGCCCGCGCCCAGGGCGAACACGAGACTGAAGATGCGCGTCACGTTGATGCCGAGCAGCGACACCATCTCGCTCGATTCACTGCCCGCGCGCACCGCGCTGCCGAGCCGCGTGCCTTCGAGCACCCACCAGAGCAGCGCCGCGAGCACGGCCGTGAACGCGATCACGAAGAGCCGGTACTTCGGGTAGATGAAGCTGCCCCAGATCACCACGCCGTTGAGGATGTCCGGCACGGCCACGTTGTCGCCGATCGGCCCCCACGCGATGATCGAACACTCCTGGATCACGAGCGCGAGTCCGACCGTCGCGAGAATATGAAACTCATGCTGCTGCGCGTAGACGTGCCGCAGCACGGCCTTCTCGACGACCCACGCCAGCGCGCCCACGATCACGGGCACGATGACGAGCGCGGTCCAGAAGTTCATCGACCATTGCATGGCCTGATAACAGAAATACGCGCCCAGCAGATAGAACGCGCCGTGGGCGAAGTTCACGAAGCGCAACAGCCCGAACACGATCGACAAGCCGACCGCGAGCAGAAAGTACAGCATGCCCACGCCGATGCCGTTCACGACCTGCAACAGATAAACGTTCATGGCCTTGCGTCAGAAGAGTGACGGAGCGAATGCGGGCCGCGCCTGCATTCGCCTGGAAGACACACACGCCACGCGCCTTACGCGAGCTTGCACTGCGTCTTGTCGAGCGGCAGGAACGACTGGCCGGAGCTGACGATATCCGCGTAATCGTCCTTGTCCTTCATCTTGCCCTTGGCCTTGCCCTTCAGAAGATAGTAGTTCTTCAACACCTGATGGTCGCCCGCGCGGATCTCTTCGGGACCCGTCAGCCCGGCGTACTTCATCCCTTCGAGCGCCGCGATCACCTTCTTCGGATCCGCACTGCCCGCCTTCACGATGCCGTCCAGCAGGATCTTCGTGCAGATATACGAGCCGGCGAGGCTGTAGTTCGGGTTCGACTTGTAAGCCGCGTTCACGCGCTTGACGAGGTCATGATTCAGCGGCGAGTCGATCGCATGCCAGTACTGTGCGCCGAAGTACACGCCTTCGCAGATGTCCGGGCCGAGCGCTTCGAACTGTTCGAGGCCCGATGCCCACGCCATCAGGATCGTGCAGTTGTTCTTCATGCCGAAGCTCACGGCCTGCCGCAGCGTATCCGACGATTGCGAGCCGAAGTTCAGGATCAGCAGCACATCGGGCTTGGCCGCTACGGCGTTCGTCAGATAGCCGCTGAACTCCTTTTCGTTGAGCGAGTGATAGCTGTTGCCCACGTGCTCGATGCCCTTTTCCTTGAAGATGTTCTTCGCGGCGGACAAGAGGCCGTCGCCGAACACGTATTGCGGCGTGATCGTGTACCAGCGCTTCGCGTTGGGCATCGTCTGGATCAGCGGCCGCACGGTCTGTTCGATGGCGCCGAAGGTCGGCACGGACCAGCGGAAGGTGGCGCTGTTGCAGTCCTTGCCGGTGAGTTCGTCCGCGCCCGCCGTCGTGATGAAGATGCCGCCGGCCTTCTCGGCTTCCTTGCCCATGGCGAGCGCCTCGGACGAGAGAATGCCGCCCGCGAAGAAATGCGCGTTCTTCTGCTGCGCGATTTCCTGAACGCGCCGCACCGCGGTTGCGGGTTTTCCCTCGGTATCGAGCGTCGTGTAGGCGAGCGGCTGGCCGAGCACCTTGCCATATTGTTCGATGGCGAGCTTCATGCCGAGGTCGGCGTACTTGCCGTTGGCCGCGAAGGGGCCGGACATCGGCACCGGACAGGCGAACTGGAGCGGCGACCCCTGCGCCAGCGCGCTTCTTGATACGAGCGCTTCGAACGATCCAGGAATGGCCGTCAGCGCGGCCAGCTTCAACATGTTTCGGCGATTCAAAATTGACGCTCCTTGAGAGATGACCTTCGCGACCGCCGCGCTTTTTTTCGTGATACGTTCAGGCATCGGCTGGCTTCATCCTATTTATCATGATAAATAGGATGAAGCTGATGCTAGGAACAATAAATTCGGGTGTCAATAAGGCAATATTCCGGTCTGCGCGAAAGCGCATGCGAATGAAGGTGCCCTGGACAGGTTGAACGGCCGGCGAGTCGAGAGGAGCAAGGAATGGTGATGGAGCGTGCCAAGCGCGCCGGCGCGGGAATCGAGCTCGCGCGGCAATCGATCAAGCAGCCCAAGCGCGCGGACCTGGTCGCCGAGGAAATCAAGCGGCTGATCACGGAGAAGGACCTGAAGCCCGGCGACAAGCTGCCGCGCGAAGTGGAATTGCAGCAGCTCTTCACGGTGAGCAAGAGCACGATTCGCGAGGCGCTCAAGTCGCTCGAAGTGCAAGGGCTCATCAAGGTGACGACGGGGCCGTCGGGCGGCGGGACCATCGTCGAGGTGCCGCTCGACCGCACCTTGCAGTTGCTGCAGAACTATCTGTTCTTCAAGGACGTGACCATCGACGACATCTACACCGTGCGCCAGTTGCTCGAACCCGAACTGGCGGCCGGTGCGGTGCCGCATCTCACCGAAGAAGACTTCGCGGCGCTCGAAAGCAATATCGCCTGTTGCGACGAGCCGTCGTCGGCGTTGGCGGGCAAGGATATCGTCAGGCAGCGTCAGGAAGACGTGAACTTCCACGACATCCTCGCCGCCGCGAATCCGAACCCGTTCCTGCGCTTCAGTTGCGAGCTGATCAACGAAATGATCCGCCAGTTGATCGAATATCGGAACGATACGCCGCAGGCCGAACATGAACGCTTCGGGCGCGCCAACGTGAAGATTCATAAGGCGATCACCGAAGCGGCGCGCGCGCGGGACGCCGAAAAGGTCCGCGAGCTGATGGTGATTCACATGACGGAAGCGCCGCGATACGTGAAGCGCATGAAGGGCAAGCTGCGCGGGCGGCTGATTCTCGATTCCGAAATCCGCAAGCGCATGCGTGCGCGCAGCGAGTGATCCAGGAGCGACATGCCGTGCCTGGCGAACTGACTTCCTTCTTCTGGAGCGGCGACACGTTGCGCAGCCGCTCGGTCAGCCGCATCGTGCTGTCGGATACGCTCGACGTGCCCGCGCCTTCGGCGCGCGTGCTCGCGGACTGGCAACGGGAGATAACGTCCCAACTGGATCTGGAAGCCGGCGACGTCGAACCGATGTCCCTCGCGCGCACCCAGGCGCGCTGGCCGGATTATCGCCACTGCGTGCAGGCCATGGTTGCGTGGACGGATGCGCTCGGATTGCCCGGTGCGCTGGCTTCGAGCGACGTGGCGCTGATGGCATGCCGTGGCGCACGCTATCACCATGACGGCGCGCAGTACGGCGGCGCGGCGTTCTGCAATCTGTTCCTGAGCGAGGACAAGGGACTGGATGTGCATTTCCCGCTCACGGGCCAGCGCATTCCATTGGTGCGCGGAACCGCCATGATCTTCGATACGGGGCAGCCGCATGCGGTCATCCCGCGTGGCAGCAGCGGCTTCTGCGAAGCGGACTTCGCGCCGGATCAGGACCTCACCCAAGTGTTCCTGACCTGGGAGCTTCCCGTCGAAGATGCACGTATCGCGCAAGCCCTGAACGTGGCCTTCGATACAGCCCCCGCCACCGCCCTCCAACTCGATGACGAACAAGTGTGGGTGGATGGTGCGCCTGCCAGCTTGTGTCCGGAGACAGGGAGTTGGAAGCCAGTCGGCCAGCCCGGCTAACGCGTCACCGCCTTCGGCCGCATCCCAAGCGTCTCGCGCATGCACACGTCATCGCGCTGACGCTCCCAGTGCGCGACCGCCACCGTCGCCACTGCATTGCCGATCATGTTGGTCGTCGCGCGAATCTCCGCGATGAAGCGATC
Organism: Caballeronia sp. LZ032; assembly: GCF_031451315.1. Lineage (NCBI taxonomy): Bacteria > Pseudomonadati > Pseudomonadota > Betaproteobacteria > Burkholderiales > Burkholderiaceae > Caballeronia > Caballeronia sp. LZ032. Next base: position 563,930 of record NZ_JARUXP010000002.1, on the reverse strand, counting down.
GACGCCCAGCACGATCGCCGCGCCTTCAATCGGAATGTGCTTGAACGCGGCAAGCGTCGCGAGCAGGCAGATGAAGCTCGCGCCGGCCACGCCCGCCATGCCGCGCGAGGTCAGCATCGAGATGCCCACCAGCACCGCCTGTTCCGCCACGGATAATTGAATGCCGAATGCCTGTGCAATGAATACCGCGCAGATCACCTGCGCGACGCAGGTTCCGGCGAGATTGAAGGTGTAGCCCATCGGCATGACGATGCCGACCACGCCAGTCGGACAGCCCAGCGCTTCGAGCTTCTTCACGAGCTGCGGGAACGCGGCTTCCGATGACACCGTCGCGATCACCAGCAGGATCTCGCCGCGAATGTATTTGAGCAGACGCCAGAGACTCACGTCGCACATCAGGCAGATGCCGCCGAGAATCAGCACGATATACGCGAGCGTCGCGACATACACGGTGACGAGCAGCATCAGCAGCGAGTTCATCGTGCCGAAGCCGAACTTGCCCACCGCATACGCCATCGCGCCGAACGCACCGATGGGCGCAAGCCGCATCACGATGCGCACGATGCCGAACAGCGCACTGCCGACGCCTTCGAAGAACTTGTAGGCCGTCTCGCCGGTCTTGCCCGCATGCGACAGGCCGATCGCGAAGAGCGTCGAGAACAGCACGACCTGGAGCATGTCGGCGTTTGCGAATGCCGATACCGCACTGTCCGGAATGATGCCCAGCAGGAAGCCCATGATGCCGCCCGATGCATGCATCGAGTGTTCATAGCCGTTGAGCACGCTCGCGTCGATGGAACTGGGCGTCAGGTTCAGGCCTGCACCCGGCTGGATCGTATTGACTGCCCAGAGCCCGAACAGCAGCGCAAGGGTCGTCGTGAGTTCGAACAGGATGATCGACTTCCCGCCGATCCGCCCGAGCGCGCCCGCACCGCCCATCTCCTTCGCGCCGAGCACGATGGTCACGAAGATCAGCGGCGCGGTCACCATCTTCACCAGCTTGATGAACGCCGTGCTCAGCGGCGCCACGCTCTGCCCCGCATGCGGGAAGTAATGGCCGAGCAACGCGCCGGCGACGATTGCGATGAGAACCTGCACGTAAATCTGACGAAAGATCTTGCGCATGCTTGTCTCCGGGGCGTCTTGAAGGCGCCTGTTCGGGTATCGCGAGGGAAGGTGTTCGTGCGGTGTGTTGCCTTTTACTGATAAGAATTTTTTATGCGGAGCGGATATCAGAGCGCGTCAGCGTTATCGTTCGCCAGTGCGCTGAGTTGCTCGAACAGCTTGCGGTTCAGCACGATGCCCGAGCGCTCGCTGGCCGCCGCAATCTCATGCCGCCGATAACCCGGCAGACGCACGTCGTCATCCGCGAGCATCAGTTCGATCAGCGTCTCGATGCGCTCCTGATAGACCCGCGAGCCCGCCAGCGCATCCGGATCGAGCAGCCAGAACAGATGGCCCACGCCCGAGCGCGGACCCTCTTCGGTCAGGAACGATCCCGCCTCCGAACCGAACTGCGCGCCCGACAACGCCGCCGCCAGCAGTTCCACCATCAGCGCCAGCACGGCGCCCTTCGCGCCGCCGAAGGGCAGCATCATGCCGCCGAGCGCGGCGTGAGCGTCGGTGGTCGGCGCGCCATCGGCGGTGGTGGCCCAGCCTTCCGGAATGGGCTTGCCGTCGCGGGCCGCGACCATGATCTTGCCGCGCGCCACCTGCGACAGCGAAAGGTCGATCATCAACGGCTCGGCCTGTGCACGCGGAAACACGGCGGCAATCGGATTGGTGCCGAGCAGCGCGCGCTTGCCGCCCCATACAGGCATGGAACCCGGCGCATTGCTGAACGCGAGACCGACGAGTCCCGCCTGCCCCACCGCTTCGAGGTGATACGCGCCCGCGCCGAAGTGATGACTGCGCGTGACGCTTGCCGTCGCCGTGCCGAAAGTGCGGGCGCGTTCGATGCCGGTCGCGATGGCAAGTGCGCAGGCATCGAAGGCGAGGCCATCGGCGGCGTCGACGAGAAACGCCGCGCCCCGGTCGCGCACGATGGACGGCACCGCCGCCGCATCCACGCGGCCGTTGCGCAGTTGCGCGAGGTACATCGGCAGGCGTGCGACGCCATGTGAGGACAGACCGCGCGCATCGGCATAGACGAGCGCCTTTGCCGTGGCTTCCGCAGCCGATGCGGTGGCGCCCGCCGCCAGCAAGGCGCGGCGCGCGAGTGCGTGCAGTGTGTCGGGAGCGAGCGTGATGTCTTCTGATGCGGTCATTTCTGCAGATCCTGCGCGGGTTCGATCAACATGCGCGTGTCCTCCTGGAGGGCCGCGCGCGGGTCCGCGAGTATCGCACGCGCGGTTTCGACATCGAACACGCCTTCCCAGCGCGCGACCACCAGCGTCGCCACCGCATTGCCGATCATGTTGACGAGCGCGCGGATCTCGTTGAGCACGCGATCGATCCCGATGATCAGCGTAATGCCCGCCACCGGAATGATGTTGTGCGAGGAGAGCGTAGCGGTCAGCGCGACCAGCGCCGCGCCCGCCACGCCCGCGCCGCCCTTCGACGTCAGCAGCAGGATCGCCAGCAAGCCGAGTTGCTGCATCAGCGAGAGATGCGTGTTGGTGGCCTGCGCGATGAACAGCGAGGTCATCGTCAGATAGATGGCGGCGCCGTCGAGGTTAAACGAATAGCCCGTGGGCAGCACGAGACCCACCACCGACTTCGGACAGCCGAGCCGTTCGAGCTTCTCCATCAGCCGCGGCAGCACGGATTCCGTCGTGGAGGTGCCCAGCACGATCAGCAATTCCTCGCGCAGATAGCGCAGCAGCGGCCACAGGCTCACGCCCGCCCAGCGGCACGCGGTGCCCAGCACGAGCACGACGAACAGGATGCTCGTCACGTAGAAGCACAGGATCAGCAGGCCGAGTTGCTGCAAGGTGCCGATGCCGTACTTGCCCACCGTGAACGCGATGGCGCCGAACGCGCCAAGCGGCGCCAGACGCATGATCATCTCGACGATGCGCATCAACGCATCGCCCAGTTGCTCGATCGCCTGCGCCAGGAACTTGCTGCGTTCGGCCATCAGCGAGAGCGCCACGCCGAACAGCACCGAAAACAGCAGCACCTGCAACAGATCGCCGCGCGCGAACGCGCCGACCACCGAGTTCGGCACGAGTTCTTCGAGCAGGCTCTTGTGCTCGGCGGTGTGCACTTCGGTGACGAAGTGCGAGACCGCGCCGGGATCGAGCGTCTTCGGATCGATGTCGAGACCCGCGCCCGGATGCACCACGTTCGCGACCACGAGACCGATGACCAGTGCGATGGTCGTGACCACTTCGAAGTACAGGATGGTCTTGAAGCCGACGCGTCCCACCTGCTTGAGGCTCTCCATGCGCGCGATACCCACGGACACCGTGCAGAAGATCAGCAGCGTGATGAGCATCTTGATGAGGCGGATGAAGGTGTCGCCCAGCGGCTTGAACTGCACGCCGAGCGTCGGCGCGAAATAGCCGACGAGAATGCCGGCTGCCAGGCCGATCAGGACCTGGACATAGAGATGCTTGAGCACGCGCAAGATGGTGTCTCCTCCACTTGCTGTCAGATGACTTGCGATGCGCGCCGCCGCGGTCCGGGCCGTTTCTGTGACGGCTTGCCGGACCGCCGGGCGCATCGGGCGGGGACTTCTGTATGCCTCTGCAATCCTTGCTTCTGAAACTACCGCAACGTCATGCGCTTTCGAACAGACGCGTCAGCACGAACTCGCGATGACCGAGCGTCTCCGCAGCGGTCCAGCGGCCGTTCGCGGTGGCAAGCATGCATTCGAGGAGCTTGTCGCCGGTCTGGTCGAGGTTCTGCTCGCGTTGCAGGATCCCGGAGACATCCACGTCGATGTGTTCACCCATCGTGCGTACCGTGCGGGGGTTCGCGCAGATCTTGATGACGGGCACGATGGCATTGCCGATCACGTTGCCTTGCCCCGTCGGGAAGAAATGCACCGCGAAGCCCGATGCCGCGCACAGCGTCACCATCTCCGCCGCCGCCGACGACGAATCCATGAACCACAGGCCCGAATGCGTCGGCTCTTCGGCCTTGTCGAGCACGCCGTCCACCATGCACTTCTTGCCGATCTTCTGGATGTTGCCGAGCGCCTTTTCTTCGATGGTCGTCAGGCCACCCGCGATGTTGCCCTTGGTCGGCTGCGACTCGGAGAGGTCGTCGGTCTTCCAGCGGTTGATCATGTCCTGATAGCGGTCGAACATGAACTGGAAGCGCTCGCGCACGCCGTCATTCGCGCAGCGCGCCGCGACGATCTGCTCGCCGCCCGTCAGTTCCGAGGTCTCGCCGAACACCAGCGTATTGCCGAGGCCGTAGAGCTTGTCGAACGCATTGCCGACCGTGGGATTCGCGCCGCAGCCCGACGTCGTGTCGGATTCGCCGCACTTCGTGGAGACCCACAGTTCGCTGATCGGGCATTCCTCGCGTTCGAGCGCGGTGGCGTACTGGACCATTTCTTTCGCGGCCTTCGAGGCACGCATGATGGTGTCGTGATCGCCATGCAGTTCGATGCCGAAGCCCATCACCGGCTTGCCCGACTTCGCAATGCCGTCCACGACGCGCTTGGTCCAGCCCTCCTCGATGCCGATCACCACCACCGCCGCGACATTCGGATTGGAGCCCGCGCCGATCAGCGTGCGGAAGTGCAGGTCGAGGTCGGCGCCGAACTGGAGGCGGCCGTAGGGATGCGGAATGGCCATGGTGCCCTTGATGGCCGCTTCGACCGCCTGGGCGGCGGCATTGGACAGGTCGTCCACGGGCAGGATGATGACGTGGTTGCGCACGCCGACGCGGCCGTTGTCCCGGCGATAGCCGCGGAAAGTGGTATCCAGTTGAATCGCGCTCATGGTGTCTCTCTCTCGATGTGGGGTGAAGGGTCCGATGCAGCGCGACGGCTTACCAGCGCTTCGTCTTGATGTTGTGCACGTGCGCGTGCTCGCCCGCCGAGATGGGCGCGACCACCTTGCCGATGTCCACGCCGTACTTGAACACCGTGTCGCCCACTTTCATGTCCTTCAGCGCGACCTTGTGACCGATGGGAATGTCCTGCTTCGCGGGCACTGTGACGATCTCGTCCTCGTCCATCATCCACGCGTTCAACTGCGATCCGGCCTTGATGCCTTCGACCACCGCGACGCCCACCGTGTCCTTGGCTTCGTGCAGCACGATATGAATGGTCCTGCGCTCACCCGCTTCCGCCTGGGTTGCACTGCTTGCTCCCGCTGCTGCGTGACTCATGTGCTCCTCCTGTTGGTGATGTTCCGATGGCCTGCCCGGGATGCCCCGCGCCGTTCGTTGAGATGCATGGTAGGCGTCGATGTCATCCATGTCAACTAGGTCATCTATATGTGTTACATGTTTCTGGAGACGCGGGTTACAATACGCGGACAGTTCAGGAGAAGGTCGAGGGAGGCGCGATGAGCACGGTCATGGGCATGCCGGTCGGTCCGGGCGGTACGCGGTACAAGGAAGTCAAGGAAGCAATGCTGGCCGCGCTCACCGCACAGGAATGGAAAGGCGGCGAGGTGATTCCATCCGAGAAGAAGCTGGCGGAGCGCTTCGGCGTGTCGATCGGCACCTTGCGCAAGGCAATCGACGAGCTATGCGCCGAGAACATCCTGATCCGGCATCAAGGGCTGGGCACCTTCGTCGCGCAGCATCGGCGTGACCGGCATTTCTTCCGCTATTTCCGCGTGGCGCGGCGCGATGGCGACCGCGCCTATCCCGTGGTGACGCTGGTCAACTTCAAGCGCGCGAAGACGCCGCCGGCGGTGGCCGCGCGGCTGGGCATCGCCGAAGGGACGCGGCTGTTCGTGTTCACGAACGCGCTCGCGCTGCATGACAAGGTCGTGGTGGTGGACACGGTCATGCTGCCGGAAACCAAGTTCCCCGGCCTGACCGAAAGCATGTTGCGCGAACGGCCGAACACGCTCTACAACTTCTATCAGGATGCGTTCGGCATCAACGTGACCAGCACGGATGAACGCCTGCGGGTCGCGCGCGCGAGCGAGCTGGAAGGCAAGCTGCTCGAACTCGAAGCGGGCGCGCCCGTGCTGGAAGTGGAGCGCGTGGCCTACTCGATCAACCAGAAGCCGGTTGAGTATCGGATCACGCACATCAACACGGACGAGTACGAGTATCTGGCGGGAGGGGCGCGGAATGGGGAGAGTTGATCGGACGGGGGCCCGTCACTTCTTCTTGACGAGCGTTCCGCCCAGATCCATCTCGAGGCGCACCACGTCGCCGCGATAGACGACATCGGCGTAATAGATCACCACGCCGTCACGGTCATTGAACACGCGCTCCACGCGCGCAATGGGCGATTCAGCAGGCACGCGCAACAGCCGCGCGGTTTCCGCGTCGGCGCTCCCGATCGTCAGGGTCTGATGCGCCTTCGCAATGGGACACGGCTTCAGATCCATCAGCAGCGGAATGACCGTTTGCGAGCGAAAGCGCTCGGGTGACTTGGAGAAAATGCGCTCGTCCAGATAGAGCGAGATGACGCAGTACGGCGCCCCCTCTGTGGAATGCACGCGCTTCATGTGCGTGTACGCGGGCGCGAGCGCGCCGAGCGAAGCGCCCACCGCCGGCGCGCGGCTGTTCTCGTCCACCGTGAGCAGCTCCGGCGTGGTCGAACGGTACATCTCCGCGAGTTCCTGCAGGTTGGTCACGACCTGCACCGGCTTGATGGAGGGCGCTGCCGCCGACACGAACGTGCCGCGTCCGCGCTGCGGCGTCAGCGCGCCTTCGGTCATCAACATCTGCACGGCCTGCCGCGCGGTCACGCGCGCGACATCGAACTCGTCGGCGATCTGTTCGAGCGTCGGGATCAGTTGCCCCTGCTGCCAGACGCCGCGCGCGATGCGGTCGCGCAGCGCATCGGCGATCTGAAGGTACAGCGGAATGGGACTGGCCAGCGAGGCACGTGTCATTGTCAGCATGTCTGGACTATAGAGCCTCTACTATAGTGCCTCGGCAAGCGCGGGCGCCGCGATGCGTCCCTGTACGAGCGCCGCGCCCTTCTCGCCGATCATGATCGCGGCCGCGTTCGTATTGGTCGAGATCATGTTGGGCATCACCGACGCATCGATCACACGCAGCCGGTTCACGCCACGCACACGCAGTTCGGCATCGACGACTGACCGGTCGTCGGAACCCATGCGGCAGGTGCCGACCGGATGGAACACCGTGCCGCCCTTCTGCCGCGCAAACGCCTCCAGTTCCGCGTCGCCGCGCAGACCCGCGCCCGGCAGATGTTCCTCGCCGGTCACGAGCGAACGGAAGGTCGGCTGATCGTAGATCTCGCGCAAAATCTTCAACCCCGCCACGAGCGTCTTCACGTCCTTCGTCTCGCGCAGATAGTTTGCGTGGATGAGCGGCGGCGCGAACGGATCGCCGCTGCGCAAACCGACGGTGCCCGACGATTCCGGGCGGCATTGGGTCGCCGAAGCGGAGAATCCCGAGAAGCCGTGCAGCGGGTCGCCAGGCTTGTCGACCGAAAGCGGCATCACGTTGAACAGGACATCGGGACGGCCGCGTTCGGCATGCTCGGTCGCGACGAGCCCGCCCACCTGCCCCGCGCCGACCGTCAACGGGCCGCGCTTGCCGAATAACCACTGCGCGCCCATGCCCGCGAGCTTGAACGGATTGCGCACGTCGTCGTTCAGGGACATGCGGTGCTTGAGCTTGACGATGACGCGCGCCTGATAGTGATCGCGCAGATTGCGTCCGACTTCGGGCGCATGCACGCGCGCGCCGATGCCATGCTGTCGGAGCAGCGCCGCATCGCCGATACCCGACAGTTGCAGCAGTTGCGGCGATTGCAGCGCGCCCGCCGCGAGCAGCGTCTCCTGACTCGCGCGCGCCTGATGCGCGACGCCGTCGAGCACATATTCGACGCCCACTGCATCGTCGCCTTCGAAGAGCACGCGCGTCACATGCACGCCCGTCTTCACGGTGAGATTCGGGCGCTGCCGGACCGGATGCAAAAACGCCGTCGCCGCGCTGCAGCGCCAATGTCCCGCGATGGTCAGTTGATACGGCCCGAGCCCGTCATCCTTCTCGCCGTTGAAGTCTTGCGTGCGCGAAAAGCCTGCTTCCTCGCCCGCACGCAGCCATGCGTCGCAGTAGGGATGATCGTTGCGCAGGTCCGAGACCCCCAGCTCGCCCGAGGCGCCGTGATATACCGTCTCGCCGCCCGCGTACTTCTCCGAGCGCTTGAATAATGGCAGCACGTCGCGATACGACCAGCCGTGTGCGCCGAGCGCGTCCCAGTCGTCGTAATCGGCGCGCTGTCCACGGATATACAGCAAGCCGTTGATCGCGCTGGATCCGCCGAGCACGCGCCCGCGCGGCCAGACGATGGGCCGCATGCCCGTGGTGGCTTCCGGCTCGACTGCGAATTGCCAGGAAAAGCGCGTGTCGTAGATGCTCCGGAAGTAACCGACCGGCAGCTTCAGCCAGAAGTGACGGTCATGCCCGCCGGCCTCCAGCAGCAATACCCGGCACGCCGGATCCGCGGACAGCCGGTTGGCCAATACGCATCCCGCCGATCCCGCGCCGACGATCACATAGTCATAAGCGTCCTGTTTGTTCTGCATGGCGTGTCTCCTGTTGCTCTGATTGTGAACCGGTGGCCCTTGCGGGAAAGCCCGCATCGATACCGATTGCAAAATTCTAAAACATGGTAGTACTATAAACCATACTTTCTAACTTGAAAAATCATCAGGAGGCAGGCAATGACCGAAACGCGACGCGGAGCGTTTCCACGGCTGGATCCGCATGGCATCGAGCCGGTGAGCATCGCGCGGGTGGAAGCGTTCGTGTTCCGCGCCCCGATTGCGACGCCGGTGCGCACCTCCTTCGGCACGATGACGGACCGCCCCGCCGTGTTCGTGCGCATCACGGATTCGGACGGTGTTCAGGGTTTCGGCGAAGTCTGGTGCAATTTCCCGTCGGTGGGCGCGGAGCATCGGGCGCGTCTGGTGGAGTCCGTGTTCGCGCCGATGCTCGTCGAGCATCCGGTCGTGCATCCCGTCGATACCTTCCACATGCTCACGCAGCGCACCGAAGTCCTCGCGCTGCAATCCGGCGAGCCGGGACCGTTCGCGCAGGCCATCGCCGGCCTCGATCTGGCGCTGTGGGATCTGTGGGCCCGCAAGGCGCAGTTGCCGCTGTGGCGTCTGCTCGGCGGCGCATCCGGCGACATCGAGGTGTATGCCAGCGGCCTGAATCCGGTTGGCGCGGAAGCGCTGGTGCGCGAGAAAGCCGCTGAAGGTTATCGCTCGTTCAAGCTGAAGGTCGGTTTCGGGCGCGAGCGCGATCTGGGCAATCTGGCGCGCCTGCGCGAGATCATCGGCGAGCATTGCACGCTGCAAGTCGATGCCAACCAGGCATGGGACCTGCCTGCCGCGATCGAGATGGCGCATGCCTTTGCGCCGTTCGATCTGGGCTGGCTTGAAGAGCCGCTGCGCTGCAACCGTCCGGTGGCCGAATGGCGCGCGCTGCTCGAGCAATCGCCGGTGCCGATTGCAGGCGGCGAGAATCTCGCTGACGCGCAGAGCTTCGCGATGCACATCGAGCAACGCGCCTACGACGTCGTGCAGCCCGACGCCGCCAAGTGGGGCGGCGTTTCCGGCTGCTGGCCGGTGATCCAGGCGACGCGCGCGGCGGGCCTGCGCTACTGTCCGCACTATCTCGGCGGCGGCCTTGGGCTGCTGGCTTCGGCGCACCTGCTGGCGGCGGCGGGCGGCGACGGCATGCTCGAAGTCGACGCCAATCCCAATCCGTTGCGCACCTTGCTGTGCGGGCCGATTGCCCAGCCACACGACGGGCGCGTGGCGCTCGGCGAATTACCCGGCATCGGTTTCGTGCCGCCGCTCGACGAACTGGCGGCACAGTTCAAGCAAGCGTCATAAACAAACACATCAGACGTGGACAGACAGGAGACACAGGACATGGACAGGTTGGTCGTCAAATCGGCGCAGGACATTGAGCGCTTCGTGGATGCGCACCCTTCGGACAAGCGCACGCTCTTGCTCACGCTGGTCGCACTCGGCGGCATCTTCGTGGATGCCTACGACTTCGCGAGCCTGGGCGTCGGCATCGTGCAGTTGCGGCAGGCGTTCCATCTCACGCCGGCGGAAGTCGGCCTCATCACCGCGATCATGGCGCTGGGCGCGTGTCTGGGCGGAATCGTCGGCGGGCGTTACATCGACCGGATCGGGCGCTTCAAGATTCTCATCATCAACGTGGCGCTGCTGGTGGTGGCGGCCATCGGCGCGGCGCTCTCGACCAGCTTCGAAATGCTGCTGGCGTTCCGTCTGCTGATGGGCATCGGCGTCGGTCTCGACTTTCCGGTGGCGCTGTCCTATGTCGCCGAGATCGTCAACAAGAAGTCGAAGACGGCAAGCGTCGGCGCATGGCAGGTCATGTGGTACGTCGCGGCATCGTGCAGCGGTCTCGTTATCCTGCCATTCGACACCGCCATGTTCGGCGATCATCTGTGGCGCTTCGCGATTGGCTTCGGCGCGATTCCGGCGCTGATCATCCTGCTGGCGCGCTACTTCTTCGCCGATGAAAGCCCGCGCTGGGCCGCGCACAATCTGCCGCTGGACCAGGCCGCGAGGATTCTCGAGAAGACCTACAACATTCGCGTCGATCTGCAGCCGTCGGGCTTCGCGGAGAAACGCGAGGCGAAGCAGAGCCTGTCAGCGCTGTTCCAGGGCAAGTATCTGCCGCGCACCATTCTCGCTTCGGCTGTGTGCATCACGCAGGCCATCGAATACTTCTCGGTGGGCTTCAACATCCCGTCGATGTCGCAGGCCATCTTCGGCAACTCCATGGAAAACGCCATTCTCGGCGCCGTGTGCTTCAACGTGTTCGGCATCATCGGCGCGGCGCTCGGCGCGAAGTATTCGGGAAGAGTCGGCGTACGGCGCATGTCGATGCTCGGCTACTGCATCGTCGCGCTGAGCCTGCTCCTGTTCGGCACGATGCATGCGCATCTGAGCCCGTACGTCATGGCGCTGCTGCTCGCCACGATGATCTTCGGCCATTCGATCGGACCGGGACAGGGCATGACGCTCGCAACGCTCTCCTACCCAACCGAACTGCGCGGGCTCGGCTCCGGCTGGGGCCAGGGCATGGCGCGCGGCGGCAGCATCTTCGGCTTCTTCCTGTTTCCGATCATCATGGCGTCGGCGGGCATGGCCACTACGTTGCTGTACATCTCGGTGGTGCCGGTCATCGGGCTCGTGATCGCGCTGATGATCAACTGGGATCCGATCTACGAAGACACTCATGCGGCGCCCAAGGCAGTCTCGGCGTCGCGTACTTAAGGAGACATTCAGGCCATGGCAGCACACCAACCGAATCGCGCGTATTCCGACACGCTGCTTCACATTGGCGGCGCCTGGTGCACAGGCGGTCGCACGCGGCCGGTCGTCAATCCGGCGACGGAGGACATCATCGGCAGCGTCGTGCTCGCGGAAGAGCGGGAACTGGAGGACGCGGTGCGCGCGGCGCAGCACGGCTTCGCAGTCTGGCGCAAGACCGCCGCGTTCGAACGCAGCAAGCTGATGCGCCAGGCCGCTCACAACGTGCGGTCGTGGGCGGAAGCCATCGCCGTGGCGATGACGATGGAGCAAGGCAAGCCGCTCGCGGAAGCGCGTCTGGAGACGCTCGCCGCCGCTGACACCATCGAGTGGTTCGCGGAAGAAGCGCGCCGCACCTACGGCCGCGTGATCCCGGCGCGCGCCGGCGGCGTCACGCAGATCGTCACGCGCGAGCCGGTGGGCATCGTCGCCGCCTTCACGCCGTGGAATTTCCCGCTCAACCAGGCGGTGCGCAAGGTATCGGCGGCGCTGGCGGCGGGTTGCTCGATCATCCTCAAGGGACCCGAGGAAACGCCCGCGAGCTGCGCGGCGCTGGTGCAGGCTTTTGTCGATGCCGGTTTGCCCGAAGGCGTTCTCAATCTCGTCTTCGGCGTGCCGGCGGACGTGTCGAGCTACCTGATCGCCCATCCCGCGGTCGCGAAGATTTCGTTCACAGGGTCGACGCAGGTCGGCAAGTTGCTTGCGTCGATGGCGGGTCAGCACATGAAGCGCGCGACGATGGAACTGGGCGGTCATGCGCCGGCCATCGTCTTCGCCGACGCCGACCTGCCGCGCGCGGCGAAGCTGCTCGCCGCCGCCAAGTTCCGCAACGCCGGACAGGTGTGCATTTCGCCGACGCGCTTTCTCGTCGAAGAGAAGGCATGCGAGGCCTTCACGCAGCATTTCGTCGCGGCAGCGCGTGCGCTCGAAACCGGCGACGGTCTGCATGAAGGCGTGCAGATGGGACCGCTCGCGAATGCGCGGCGCGTCGAAGCAATGGAGCGGCTGGTAGCCGATGCCCTTGCCCACGGCGCGAAGCTGGCGCTCGGCGGACATCGTCCGGAGAGGCGCGGCTTTTTCTTCGAGCCGACCGTGCTGACCGGCGTGCCGCTCGCGGCGCGTGTGATGAACGAGGAACCGTTCGGTCCCATCGCGCCGATCGTCTCGTTCCGCACCTGCGATGAAGTCATCGCGGAAGCGAACCGCCTGCCCGTGGGGCTGGCGGCGTATGCTTACAGCGGCGCGGCCGGCACGCTCGCCGCGCTGTCGCGTGATATCGAAAGCGGCATGATCTCGCTGAACCATCACGGACTCGGCCTGCCGGAAACGCCGTTCGGCGGCGTGAAGGAATCCGGCTACGGGTCGGAAGGCGGCACCGAAGCGATGGAAGCGTATCTCGTCACGAAGTTCGTATCGCAGATGGCTTAGTGGAAAGGGACGCTTCGGAGCGGAGGCCTCTCAGTCCAGGCGATCCGCTCGCGCCAGATGTCTGGCGTGAGCCTGCCGGATCGCAGCATCGAAATCGGGCTCGGTGGCGAGGTGCCGATGGTTCACGCTGACGAGCCAGCCCTCACTGGAACGGCACCAGCGAATGCGGCCTTCCTGACAGGCCAGACAGAACCAGCGCCATAGCTCGGCGTCGCCCCGATTCGCGCGTCTGGCCGCTTCGGTCCGCACTCCGTCTTCGCGCTGCTGCATCAAGGTCGGCACGTCCGCGCCCTCTTCGACACACGATATTGGCGCGCTTCATCGAGCGGCGAAACGCGCAGTTTCCTTGCGGCGACACCTGGCGTGCCGGGTGTCGCCGCCCTTCATCAGAACCGCTGCCGCATCCCGATGACAAAGCCCGTCTGGTCATACCCCGCCGCAACGGTCTTGTAACCGCCCACGCCGAGCGCCGAATTGCCTTCGTTATGCGCATATCCGGCGGTGGCGTAGATATCCGTGCGCTTGGACAGCACGTAGTCCGCGCGCAGCACGAGCAGCCACGGATCCGCATCCGAAGAATTCACATCCTGCAGATAGCCCGCCGCGCTGACGAAGAACGCCGGTGTCACGGCGTAGCGGCCGCCCAGCCAGTACATGTTCGCCGAGCTTGCATCGGAGCCGTTCGCCAGCGCAATCGGGCTCGCGGGCAGGAACTGGCGCGACGCCTGCAAATATCGATAGCCCGCGAACGCCTTCAGCGCACCGATCTCATAGCTCAGCGCGGCCGTCGCGCGCCGCTCGCGGGCCGTGTTGGTCGTCACCGTATTGCTGTTGCGCTGCTCGTACGACACGCTGGCGCCCAGCGGTCCCGCGCCATAGGTCAGCGAACCGCCGAAGTAGCGCCCCGTCAGTTGCGCGCCGGGGACTTCAGCGCCGTAGCCGGTGTCGTAGCGCGTGCTGTACATCGCGGCTGCCTTGAACGCGCCGAAGCTGCCGAGATACTTCACCGAGTTGTCCGCGCGCGCCGACATCGCGTAGTCCACCGACAGCGCCGAATAGCGCGACGACACCGCCATCGGATCGAAGGCGATGGCCTGGTCGTACAGCAGCGTGTTCTGGCGGCCCAGCGTCACGCGCTGTCCTTTCGTCGCGATGCCGACCCACGCCTGCCGGCCGAACAGCCGCGTCGTGGTCGCGGCGTTCGCGCCGATACCCTTGGTGGATTGCGCCGTTGCGCCGTCGTTGATGTTGAAGCCGTCTTCGAGCGTGAACACGGCCTTGACGCCGCCGCCGAGATCCTCGACGCCCTTCAGCCCCCAGCGCGATCCCGACGAATTGCCAGACACCACGCGCGTCTGCGCGCCGCCCGCCGACGTGTTGTTGACGTGTTCCACGCCTGCATCGACGATCCCGTACAGCGTCACGCTGCTCTGCGCATGCGCGCCTGCGGCGCAGAGCAGCGCGCCTGTCATTGCCGTGATGCGCAGCGCCCCCGTGGGTCGTCGATTGTTCGTTGTGGTGTGCATCCAGGTGTCTCCGTTGTGGTCGTTGGCAAGAGAGCGCCTCGCGCGGCGCGGGATCGGGCGGGCAAAGGGAAGTCATCGGGAGATGACGAGACGAGACGGCGCGCACACCGGTTCGGGAACCGGCGCGGGTCGTTCGGATGGCGATGGAATATCCGTCCCGATGCGCAACGCATCGGGCGGCAAGGGCCGGCGCCGCCTCATGACGCGGCGGCCCGGCCCGGAGAGGTCAGCTCGTCGTGCGCAATTGCGCCGTCTGCTGACGCTGCCTGCGCTCACGGTGCATGGCGCGCATGCCGAGCCACACCTGCACGAGAATCAGCACGGCGCTGATGCCCATGAACACCGCGCTGATCGGATGCTCGACGAACACCAGCAGGTCGCCGCGCGAGAGCAGCAGCGCGCGGCGGAAGTTCTCTTCCACCATCGGTCCGAGCACATAGCCGAGCAGGATCGGCGCCACCGGGAACTTGAGCGACGCGAAGATCGCGCCCGCAACGCCGAACACCAGCACCTCGCCGATCTCGAACAGGCTGTTGTTGGTGCTGTACACGCCGATCGCAATGAAGAACAGCGCAGCCGGATACAGGAAGCGATACGGCACGCGCAGCAGACGCACCCACACGCCGATCAGCGGCACATTCAGGATCACCAGCAGCACGTTGCCGATCCAGAAGCTCGCGATGAGCCCCCAGAACAGATCGGCATGTTCGGTGATGAGACGCGGGCCCGGCTGGATGCCGTGAATCAGCAGCGCGCCGAGAATCAGCGCCATGGTGGCGTCGCCGGGAATGCCGAGACTCATGGTCGGGATGAAGTCGACCTGCGTCTTCGAATGCGCGGCCGCTTCGGGACTTGCGACGCCCGCGATCATCCCCGTGCCGAACTTCTCCGGATTGCGCGATACCTTGCGCTCCAGCGTATAGGCGATGAAGGTCGTGATGGTCGGGCCGGTGCCGGGCATCGCGCCGAACAGCGTGCCGATGAACGTGCCGCGCAGCAGCGGGAAGAACGCCTCGCGCAACTCCGCGCGGCTCGGCCGCATGTCGCGCAAACGGATGCGGGTCTTGCCGCCCACCGCCTGGATGCGGTTCACGCTGCGCAGGAACTCCGCCACGCCGAAGATGCCCAGTGCGAGCGCCACCAGCTCCACCTTGTCCGACAGCTCCACCATGCCGAAGGTAAAGCGCGAGATGCCGGTGTTGACATCGGTGCCGGCCACGCCCACCAGCAGTCCGACGGACGTCATCGCCACGCCCTTGAGCGCCGAGCCGCGGCTC
Source organism: Caballeronia sp. LZ032 (assembly GCF_031451315.1). Taxonomy (NCBI): domain Bacteria; kingdom Pseudomonadati; phylum Pseudomonadota; class Betaproteobacteria; order Burkholderiales; family Burkholderiaceae; genus Caballeronia; species Caballeronia sp. LZ032. Next base: position 548,273 of record NZ_JARUXP010000002.1, on the reverse strand, counting down.
ATCGTGGCGCCGGCCAGCAGGCCGAGCAGCATGATCGCGAAGATCTCGGTCGGACCGAACTTGAAGGCCATCTGCACGAGCAGCGGCGAAGCGAAGATCATCACGATGATGCCGAACGACGCCGCGAAGAACGACGCCACCATCGTGATGCCAAGCGCGGTCCCGCCGCGGCCCTGCTTGGCGAGCGGATAACCGTCGAGACAGGTGACGGCATGCGGCGGATGGCACGGCAGGTTCAGCAGGATTGCGCCGATTGCGCCGCCATACTGCGAGCCGTAGAAGATGCCGGCCAGCATCAGCACGGCGGGCACCGGGCCCATCGAATAGGTGAGCGGCAGAAGAATGGAAATGGCCGAGAGCGCGCCCATGCCGGGCAACACGCCGATCAGGTTGCCGACCAGCACGCCGACAAACGACCACATCAGGTTGTGCATCTCCAGCGCGACGCCGAAGCCATGCCACAGATCAGCCAGCGATTGTCCGATCATGGCTCAACTCCACTGGAACAGCGGCAGTTGCACTTGCAGCAACCACCAGAACACCACGACCGCGACCACGCACATGGCGGCCGCGAGCAGGAAGGCATCGCGCAGGTTGTTCTTGCGGTCGCCGAGCGCGGCGATGAACACCGTCGCGAAAGTGGCGGGCACGAGGCCGCCGTGATTGCCGAGCACGATGAACGCAACGATGCCGAGCAGAATGCAGATCCAGCCGCGCCATTCGGGCTTCTGCCTGTCGCCGGCCGGTTCGACGGCCACGCTGGTCAGCGCGATGCCCAGCCCCGACAGCGCCATGATCGCGCCGACCGCCACCGGGAAAAAGCCCGGCCCCATTTCGCGCAGGCTGCCGATGTCGTAGCTCGAGCCTTTGAAGATCGCGCCCAGGCCGAGCAGAATCATCAGCCCGCCCGCGTAATAGTCGCGTCGCTGCGTCGACGCTGCCGGATGCTGTTCAACCACGTCTGTCTCCTTTCATGTCCGTCTGTGCCGACGGCATTGCGCGCCGTGCGCGCCCGCTGGCTATCGATCAGGAACGCGGCTGGCGCGTCCCGATCGATGCCGGTTTCGCGCCGCTCTCAGGCAGCGTCGAAGAACTTCATGGCGAGGCCGCCGTGCGCCGCGGCTGCGCCCGCGCACAGTGCCGCCGACAGCAGGATGGCTTCGCTCATTTCTTCCTTCGTCATGCCCGCGGCCTTGCCCTTCTTCGCGTGCGATTCGATGCAGTATGGGCAGCCCGTGGCGTGCGCGACGGCAATGGCGATCAGCTCGCGGTACTTCAGCGGAATCGCACCGTCTTCGCGGCCGACGATGTTGTTCAGGTTCGCCCACGCCTTGAACTCTTCCGGCGCGGCCTTGGCCATGCCCATGCGGTGCGCGCTGTCTTCCTTGTCGTAGTAATGGGATGTCATCTCGATGCTCCTGGTTTCTTATGGTGGAGGGATTGTGCGATTCAGGTCACGCTGCGGTGAGCCGCGATCACGATGACTGATTATCTACAAATTAGATGAACATGCAATAGATTATTCCGATAGTGGCTAATCACCGGAAGTTGGGATATCGTTCGGTCATCGTCGAACCAACCGAGTGGCCCTGATGCTTCGTGACCCGCACGCCGAAACTTCCTCAACTTCCACCGCGGACGCCTTCCTGAGCGGGCTGCGTGAGATCGTCGGCCCGCAGGGCGTCGTCACTGAAGCCGCTGACCTCGAACGTTACGAGCGCGACTGGCGCGGCAATTTCCCGGGCCGCGCGCGCGCCGTGGTGCGTCCGTCGACGACCGGACAGGTCGCGGCGGTCGTGCGTTTGTGTGCGGCCGAGCGCGTGCCGGTGGTGCCGCAGGGCGGCAATACGGGGCTGGCGGGCGGATCGTCGCCGGACGAGTCGGGCCGCGAAGTGGTGTTGAGCCTTACGCGCATGAACCGCGTGCGCAGCGTGTCGCTGGAAGATCACGCGATGATCGTCGAGGCCGGCTGCATCCTGCAGAACGTGCAGGAAGAAGCGGCGCGCCACAACCGGCTGTTTCCGCTGTCGCTGGCGGCCGAGGGCAGCGCGACCATCGGCGGGAATCTGGCGAGCAATGCCGGCGGCGAACAGGTGCTGCGCTACGGCAATGCGCGCGATCTCACGCTGGGCCTCGAAGTCGTCCTGCCCGACGGCCGCATCTGGAACGGCCTCTCGCCGCTGCGCAAGGACAACACGGGCTACGACCTCAAGCATCTTTTCATCGGCAGCGAAGGCACGCTCGGCGTCATCACGGCGGCGTCGCTGAAGCTGTTTCCGCTGCCGCGCCAGCAGGCCACCGCATGGCTCGGGCTCGACACGCCGCAACAGGCCATCGACGTGCTGGTGCTGCTGCGCGAAACGCTCGGCGATTGCGTGACCTCCTTCGAACTGATCGGCAGCAAGACGCTGGAACAGGTGCTCGCGCATATCGAGAACACGCGCGCCCCGCTGACGGAGGCAACGCCCTGGTCGGTGCTCGTCGAGGTCTCGGAAGCCGCGCGCGACGCGCAACTGGCCGAACGCTTCGAAGCCGCGCTCGGCGATGCCTTCGAACGCGGCCTCGTGCGCGACGTGATGATCGCGCAGTCGTCGGAACAGGCGCATGCGCTGTGGCATATCCGCGATCACGTGCCGGAGGCGCAGCGCCGCGACGGCCCGTCGATCAAGCACGACCTGTCGGTGCCGATCTCGCAGATTCCGCGCTTCATCGAGGAAACCGGCGCCGCGCTCGAAGCGGCGTTTCCCGGCATCCGCCTGATCACCTTCGGTCATGTCGGCGACGGCAACCTGCACTACAACCAGAGCAAGCCCGCCGGCCAGAGCGACGCCGACTTTCGCGCGCAGATCGAACGGGTGCATGAGATCGTGCATGAACAGGTCGCGAAGATGAGCGGCTCGATCTCGGCGGAACACGGCATCGGCCGCCTCAAGCAGGACGCGTTGATGCACTACAAGGACCCGGTCGCCCTCGACCTGATGACGCGCGTGAAGCGCGCCTTCGACCCCGACACTCTGTTCAATCCGGGCCGCATGCTGCCCGCCGACAAAAAGTAAAAGGAGATATCCATGAGCGTTTCCGTATTCGACATGCTTGCGCTGCAACATCTGTGGAGCAGCGAAAAGCTGCGGCAAATCTATTCGGAGGAACAGCGCATCCAGAAGTGGCTCGACTTCGAAGCCGCGCTCGCCAATGCGCAGGCGGCGCTGGGCATCATTCCGAAGGCGGCGGCGCAGGCCATCACGGAGAACGCGAAGGTCGAGAAGATCGACATTCCGCTGATGGCGAGCGAGATCCGCCGCATCAAGCATTCGCTCGTGCCGCTGCTCAAACAGTTGCAGGCCCACGCCGGCAAGGAAGGCGAATGGGTGCATTACGGCGCGACCACGCAGGACGTGCTCGATACCGGCACGATCCTGCAACTGAAGGACGCGCACCAGGTGTTCATGCACGAGTTGCGCGCCATCGGCCGGGAACTGGCGCGTCTCGCGAAGCAGCATCGCGATACGGTGATGGTCGGCCGCACGCACGGCGTCCAGGCGCTGCCCATCACCTTCGGCCACAAATGTGCAATCTGGCTCGACGAAGTGTCGCGCCACTATCAGCGCATGGAGGAATGCGAGAAGCGCGTGTTCGTCGGCATGCTGATCGGCGCCGTGGGCACGCAGGCCTCGCTCGGACCGCAGGCGCGCGAAGTGGAAACGCGCACGCTCGAAGCCCTCGGCCTCGCCGTGCCGACCATCAGCTGGGGCCCGTCGCGCGACCGCGTCACCGAATACGCGAACCTGCTGGCGATGATCGGCGCGACGATGTCGAAGATCGGCAACGAGCTGTTCAACATGCAGCGCAACGAGTTCGGCGAAGTGGAAGAACAGTTCTCCGACGGCAAGCTGGCCTCCTCCACGATGCCGCACAAGCGCAATCCGACCGCTGCCGAGAACATCGCCGGGCTGTCGCGCGCGCTGCGCTACAACGCCGCGATGATGACCGAGGCGATGGTGCAGGAGCACGAGCGCGACGGCATCGCGTGGAAGACCGAATGGAAGGCGCTGCCGGAATGCTGCCTGATCTCCGGCGCGCTGCTGGAACAGACCACGAAGCTGCTGGCCGGCCTGCGTGTCGATGCGGACGCGATGTCGCACAATCTCGACAAGATGCGCGGCTATCTGCTGACCGAGCGCGTGATGATCGAGCTGGGCGAGCGCGTCGGCAAGCAGACGGCGCACCATTGGCTGTATGAAGCGTCGATGCACGGCATCGCCAACAAGCTCGATTTCGCCGATGCCATGCGCACCCACGAAGGCCTCGCGAAGGTGCTCGAGGAGAACGACATCGTGCGCCTGACCGATCCGGCCGGCTATCTCGGCCAGACCGGCGCGAGCATCGACCGGACGCTCGCCGCTCAGGAAGCGGCGGGCTGGATGAACGACTGACTCCACCTTTTTTCGGCATGAAACTCGAAGACATCAATGCATTCGTGGCGGTGGTCCGCTATGAATCCGTCACCGGCGCCGCGGAGGCGCTGCTGACGCGCCAGCCGCTCATCAGCCGGCGCGTGCAGAACCTCGAGCGCGATCTCGGCGTGGAACTGCTCGACCGCCATACCAAGCCGCCCCGGCCCACGCCGCTCGGCCGCCGCGTGTATGAGCGCTGCGAGGCGGTGCTGCGCGAAGTGGCGTCGATCGACGATCTGGTGCGGGGCGACTCGCCGCCGGGCGGGACGCTGCGCGTCGGGGTGTCGGAGGTGATTGCCGAACTCGCGCTGCTCGACGCCATGCCCCGGCAGATGGAAGAGACGCCGGGGCTGTCCATCCAGATTTCGTCGGGCTGGAGCACGGACGTGATCGCGCGCCTCAAGGCCGATGAACTCGACGGCGCCATCGTCGTGTTGCCGGGCTCGACCCAGTTCGACCCGGGCCTGAGCGCCACGCGCCTGGGCGAGCTGCACATGGTGGTGGTGGCGCGCAAGGGCGCAATGCCGGCGCACACGCTGCATCTCGCCGATCTCGGCGGCATGGGCTGGGTGCTGAATCCCGAAGGCTGCGGCTTCCGCGACGGCCTCTTCAGCGCGTTCCGCGAGCGCGGCATGCCGTTGCAGGTGAACGTGGGCGCGTTCGGCGCGGAGCAGAAGCTGGGACTCGTCGCGCATGGCGTGGGCCTCGGCTTCGTGCCGGACTGCATGCTGGCCGCGAGCGCCTATGCGGACGATCTCGAAGCCGTCGATCTCGACGACTTCTCGCCGCGTCCGTGCATCTGGCGCGTCGTGCCGGCGCATGCGGAGCGCTCGGCCGCGCAGGTCGAACGTTTCGGCGATGCCGTGGTGCAGGCGCTCGAAAAGCTCGCCGCCGACACCGCGCCAACGCTCCCGCGCCGTCCGGCTCGTTCCAGCGCCGTGCGCGCGCGCAGCGGCGCCGAGCCGCGCAAATAAATCCAGGGGCTGTGCAGAAAAGCGGCGTGCGTGCCGGTCGCGCGCCGCTCTGACAAAACTAACCGGAAGGAGACGACTCGCATGAAACTCACCCGCCTGCTCGGCGCAATCGGCCTCGCCTGTTGCGCGATCCTGCCGGTCACCAGCCACGCCGACGATAGCTATCCGACGCAAACCATCCGCCTCGTGGTCGGCTTTCCGCCGGGCGGCGGCGGCGACCTCTACGGCCGCGCGCTCGCGGCGGCGCTCGCCCCGATCCTGCATCAGACCGTGATCGTCGACAACCGGCCCGGCGCGGGCGGCATCATCGCGGCGGAGACGGTCGCGCACGCGAAGCCGGACGGCTACACGCTGCTGCTCGCGATGAGCGGCAACCTCGCGACCGCGCCCGCCATCCGCAAGCGGCTGCCGTACAAGGTGCCCGAGAGCTTCGCGCCCATCGCGCTGGTGGCCGAGGCGCCGCAGGGGCTGATGGTGTCGGCGAAATCGAAATACCACACGCTCGCCGATTTCATCAGCGCGGCCAAGGGCGGCAAGCTGAGCTATGCATCGACGGGCACCGGCTCCGCCGCGCAGCTCGGCATGGAAATGTTCAAGCAGGCCGCGGGCGTGGACGTGCTGCACGTGCCGTACAAGGGCTCGGGCCCGGCGATCAACGACCTGATCAGCGGCCGCGTCGATGCGTTCTTCGCCACCTATCCGCCGCTCGCCGGCCAGATCAAGGGCGGCCAGTTGCGCCTGCTGGCGAGCACGGCCGAGAAGCGCAACGCGCAGATGCCGGACGTGCCGACGATGAAGGAAGCCGGCGTCAACATGACGCTGACCCAGTGGTACGGCCTCGCGGCGCCTGCGGGCACGCCCGCGCCGGTCGTCGCGAAGCTCGAACAGGCGACCATGCAGGCCCTCGCCGCGCCGACGGTCAAGGAACTGTTCGACCGCGAAGGCGTGGTTCCGGGCACGCTCACCGGCGACGCGTTCTCGAAGTACATCGTCGAGGACATCGGCCGCTATCGGCAGACCGTGCAGAAGGGGCACATGCAGTTGTTGCAATGACGCGGCGCGCTTGCGGTGCAGGCCATCGATAACAACGGAGACAAGCATGCGTTCAACCCGAAATGCGAAGAACGAGGTTCCGGCGCGTCTGCTGCGCGCTGTGTCGGCCTGTGTGCTGGGCCTGGGCATCGGCGTGGCGGCCATGCCTGCGGCGCACGCAGGCGGCTATCCGGACGGCCCGATCAAGCTGCTGGTCGGCTTTCCGCCGGGCGGCGGCGGCGATACGTACGCGCGCATCGTCGCCACGGCGCTCTCGAAGAGTCTCGACAATCCCGTCGTGGTCGAGAACCGTCCCGGCGCGGGCGGCGACATCGCGGCGGATATCGTCGCTCACGCGAAGCCCGACGGCTACACGCTGCTGCTCGCGATGAGCGGCAACTTTTCGGTCGCACCGGTGGTGCATCCGGACCTGCGCTACAAGGTGCCGGGCAGCTTCGCGCCCATTTCGATGGTGGTCGAAACGCCCTTCGGCCTGCTGGTCAGCGCGAAGTCGAAATACAAGACGATCCAGGACTACGTGGCCGCGGCCAAGGGCGGCAAGCTCACTTACGCGTCCACCGGCACGGGCGGCGCGGCGCAATCGACGATGGAGATTTTCAAGAAGAAGGCGGGCCTCGACATCCTCAACGTGCCCTTCACCGGCTCGGGCCCGGCGACCACCGCGCTGCTCGGCGGCCAGGTGGACAGCTTCTTCGCGCCTTATACGCCGCTCGCCGGGCAACTGACCGACGACGGCATGCGCCTGCTCGCGACCAGCGGCGCGCAGCGCAATCCCGCTTATCCGGACGTGCCGACCTTCCGCGAACTCGGCTGGGCCGTGGGCACGACGCAATGGTACGGCGTCGCCGCACCGGCCGGCACGCCGCCCGACGTGGTCGCGAAGCTGAACCAGAACATCCAGCAGCTTCTCAAGCAGCCCGACGTCGCGAAGCAACTGACGATGAACGGCGCGGTGCTGACCAACACCTCGGGCGACGCCTTCGCGAAGTTCATCGAAAGCGATATCGCGGATTACCGCGCCGTGGTCAAGCCGTTCAATCATTGAGCGCGCCGCGAGCGAGACCTTCAACTTCATTCTTTCAAGCAACAGGAACCCCATGCGCTTCGACACGCTGATTTCCCCCGAACAACTCGCCGCGCTGCTCGCCGATGGTTCGGCCAACGTGCTGGTCTGCGATTGCAGCTTCGACCTGACCAACCCGGACGCGGGTCTCGCGAGCTATCGCGAAGCGCACGTGCCGGGCGCGGTGCATCTGCATCTGGAAAGCGAACTGAGCGGCCCGAAGACCGGCCAGAATGGCCGTCATCCGCTGCCGTCCGTCGAGGCCTTCGCCGCCGCGATGGCGCGCGCCGGCGCGAACGACGCCACGCAGATCGTCTGCTACGACAGCGCGGCCGGCATGTACGCGGCGCGTCTGTGGTGGCTGGCGCGCTGGGCCGGTCATCGCGATGTCGCGGTGCTCGACGGCGGCCTGCCTGCCTGGCGCGGCGTGGGTCACGCGGTGGAAAGCGGCGAGCGCACGGCGTCCGCGCCGGGCAGCTTCACGGTCCGCACGCCGCTCGTCACGACGGTCGATTTCGACGCCGTGCGCGCCAATATCGACAGCGGTGAGCGCGTGGTGCTCGACGCCCGCGCGGCCGACCGCTATCGCGGCGAGAACGAAACGCTCGATGCCGTGGGCGGCCATATTCCGAAGGCGCGCAACCGCTTCTTCCGCGACAACCTCGACGCCGGCGGCCGCTTCAAGCCGGCGGATACGCTGCGTGAGGAGATCGGCGCGATTGCCGGCACGACCGACGGCGCGGTGTTGATCGGCCAGTGCGGTTCCGGCGTGACCGCCTGTCACAACCTGCTGGCGATGGAGATCGCGGGCATTCGCGGCGCGGCGCTCTACCCGGGCTCGTGGAGCGAGTGGAGTTCGCGCCAGGGCGCGCCGGTCGCTACCGGCGCACAGGCGTAACCGGCGCGCGGCCGCGATGAAGATCGCCATCCTCGACGACCATCAGGACGCCGTCCGCAAGCTCGACTGCTTCCGGCTGCTCGACGGTCACGATGTCCAGGTGTTGCACGACACCATCAAGGACCTCGACACGCTGGCCGCGCGCATCGCCGATGCAGAAGTGCTGGTGCTGATCCGCGAACGCACGCCGGTGCCGCGCGCACTGCTGGAGCAGCTGCCGAACCTGCGCTTCATCGCGCAGACCGGCAAGGCGAGCGCGCATATCGACCTGGACGCGGCGACGGAGTTCGGCATTCCCGTGACCGAGAGCCGCTTCTCCGGCGTCGCCACGGCGGAACTCGTGTGGGGGCTGATTCTCGCGGCGGCGCGGCGCATTCCGCAATACGCGGCGAACCTGAAGGCGGGCGTCTGGCAGCGCAGCGGCCTTGAAGACGATGCGACGCCTTACGGCCACGGTCTCGGCGTCGCGCTGGAGCATCGCACGCTCGGCATCTGGGGTTATGGGCGCATCGGCCGGCGTCTGGCGCAGTACGCGACGGCCTTCGGCATGCGCGTGCTGGTGTGGAGCCGGCCGGAGTCGCTCGCGCTCGCGGCGGAACACGGTCATGAACTTGCCGCCGACGCGCACGACCTCTTCACCCGATCCGACGTGCTGACCTTGCAGGTGCGCCAGAACGACGCCACGCGCGGCACCGTCACGCTGGATCATCTGCTGGCGATGAAGCGCGACGCGCTCTTCGTCAACACGAGCCGCGCGGGCCTGGTGCAGCCGGGCGCGCTCGCCGAAGCGCTGGCGCGCGGGCGGCCGGGCCTTGCCGCACTCGATGTCTTCGACGAGGAACCCGCGCTGCGCGATGCCTTCGTGCAGATGCCCAACGTCGTCTGCACGCCGCATCTCGGCTATGTGCAGAAAGAAAACTACGAAACGCTCTTCGATGCGGCGTTTCGCGACGTGCTCGCCTGGCAGGCCGGGACGCCGCGCAACCTCGTCAATCCGGCGGCATTCGGGCGACGGCACTGAACCGCCGGCCGCCATCCAGTCACAGCATTCCACGGAGACCCTCATGAGCGAAGCTTCGAGCGCCCGCTACCCTCTCACACGCGAACTTGCCGAGACCTGTCTCGCACGCGCCCGCGACCCGCTGCCGGCTGAAGTCATCGAGATCGCGAAGCACTCGCTGCTCGACTGGCTCGGCACGCTGACTTCCGGCTGGGCGGATCCTTCGGTGGGCATGCTCGAAGCCGAGATTCGCGCGGAAGAAGCCGCGCCGCGCGCGACGCTGCTCGGCAGCGGCGCGCGGACCAGCGTGCGCAACGCGGCGCTGGTCAACGGCATGGCTTCGCACGTGCTCGATTTCGACGACGTGCATCTCGGTTCGCGCGTGCATCCGTCGGTGCCGCTGTGGTCGGCGATTCTCGCGATCGGCGAACGCGACGGCCTGCCCGGTCAGCGCGCCCTCGCCGCCTTCGTCGCGGGCGTGGAGATGCAGAGCCGCATCGCGCTCGTGATGGGCGAGGAACACTACAAGCGCGGCTGGCACAACACCGCGACCTTCGGCATGTTCGGCGCGGCGCTCGCCAGCGCGACGCTGCTCGATCTCACGCCCGCGCAGACGCAGCACGCGCTGGGCATTGCCGCGACGCAATCGGCCGGGCTGCGCGCGGCGTTCGGCACCATGTGCAAGCCGCTGCATGCGGGCCACGCGGCCGCGAGCGGCGTGCTCGCCGCGAGTCTCGCGAAGCGCGGCTTCACCAGCCAGACCGACATGCTCGAATGCGAGGCCGGTTTCATCGAGCTGTACGCCAGCGCGCGCGACCACGACGCGATTGCACGCGCGCTCGCCAACGCGCCGGACTATCAGGCGCGCACGATTCTGTTCAAGTACAACGCGTCGTGCTACGGCACGCAGGGTTCGATCGAAGCGTCCAAGCTGTTGAGAGAACAACTGGGCGCGCGCCTCGACGACATCGAGCGCATCGAGATCCGCGTCGAGCCGCAATATCTCTCGGTGTGCTGCATTCCATCGCCGACGAACGGACTCGAAGCGAAGTTCAGCATCGCGCAGATGGTTGCGCTGACGCTGGCGGGCTGGAGCACCGTCGATGCCGCATCGTACGGCCCCGCCGCGCTCGACGACGCGCAGGTCGGCCGGCTGCGCCGGCTCGTGACGATCACGCCCAATCCGCAGCAGCCGCGCGCGAGCGCCGATGTCGCGATCGTGCTGAAGGACGGCACGCGCCTCGAACAGCACGTCAACACGAGCCGCCCCGAACAGGATCTCGCCCGACAGGAACGCAACCTGAGCGCGAAGGCCGGTTCGCTGCTGGGCGAGCGGCTGGAGGCGGCACAGGTGGACGGCATCGTGAAGAGCGTGCTGGGCTTCGAAAAGGTCGGGAACGTCGGCGACTTCATCGCGCGCTTCGCCCAGGCGCTACGCAAGGATTGAGCACGCCATGATCTTCCGACAACTCTTCGACAGCGCCTCCTGCACCTACACCTATCTGCTCGCGTCGCGGCCGGGCGGCGAGGCGCTGATCATCGATCCCGTGAAGGAGAAGCTCGACCAGTACCTGCAACTGATCGAGGAACTCGGCGTGGAACTCGTGCATGCCATCGACACGCATACGCACGCCGACCACATCACCGCGCTTGGCGACCTGCGCGACGTGCTGGATTGCACGACGATCATGGGCGAACGCACGCGCGCCGAATGCGTGACGCGCCATGTGCGCGACGGCGAGCGCATCGACGTGGACGGCATCACGCTGGGCGCGCTCTACACGCCCGGCCATACCGATGAGTCGTTCAGCTTCGTGCTGCAGCCGGACGCGCCGCGCGCCGTGTTCACCGGCGACGTGCTGCTGATCCGCGGCAGCGGCCGCACCGACTTCCAGGGCGGCGACGCGCGCCGTTCGTGGGACTCCATCGTCAACCGGCTGTTCCGCCTGCCCGAGCCTACGATCGTCTATCCGGCGCACGACTACAAGGGCATGAGCGCGTCGAGCATCGGCGAGGAACAGCGCTGGAATCCGCGCATCGCGGGCAAGACCGAGGACGAGTATGCGCGCATCATGGCGTCGCTCGACCTGCCCTATCCGAAGATGATGGACGTGGCCGTGCCCGCGAACCTGACCTGCGGCCAGCCCGCGTCCACACCGCGACGGCAGGGCTGAACGCATGCCCGCACCGTCTCTCATCCAGATCCTTCTTGCTTTGCTGTGCGGCGGTTTCGTGAGTTTCATGCTCGGCATGATCGGCGGCGGCGGGTCCATCCTCGCCATTCCGCTGCTGCTTTATGTGGTCGGCCTGCACAACGCGCATGCGGCCATCGGCACGGCGGCGCTCGCGGTGGCCGCGAGCGCTTATCTCAACATGATCCCGCATGCGCGCGCCGGACGCGTGCGCTGGGACGCGGCCTTTACCTTCGCGGCGAGCGGCGTGCTCGGCGCGGCGCTGGGTTCGACGCTCGGCAAGCTCGTCGACGGGCACCGTCTGCTCGACTACTTCGCCATTCTCATGTGCATCGTGGCCGTGCTGATGCTGCGCAGCACTCCCGCCGACGCCGACGACACGCGCGCCGGCACCTCGCGACGCTATCCGCAGCTGTGCGGCACGGGGCTGGGCGCGGGCGGACTGTCGGGCTTCTTCGGCATCGGCGGCGGCTTCCTGATCGTGCCGGGACTGATGTTCGCCGCGCAGATGCAGATTGTGGAGGCCATCGGCACCTCGCTGTTCGCGGTCGGCACCTTCGGCCTCACCACCGCGATCAACTATTCGATCTCCGGCGACGTCGACTGGCCCGTGGCCGCGGTGTTCGTGCTCGGCGGCACGGTCGGCGGCTGGATGGGGGCGCGCGCGGCCGGACGGCTCGCGCATCGGCGCGGCACGCTCAACCGCGTGTTCGCCGGGGTGATCGTGCTGGTGGCGGGCTACATGCTGATGCATGCGTCGCAGGGGTGACGGACTTCTACCGATGCGCGATCCTGAACCCGATATTGCTCGCCGACGTCCCCGGCACATTCGAACTGCGCGCCGCAACGCGATAGCGGTTGCAGTACGAATCGTGGCAGAGGAATGAGCCGCCGCGCATCGAGCGCCTGCCCGTAGGTGTATCGAAGCGCGGATCGCGTGCAGCGGTCGCGACGTGATAGTCCGGTGCGTACCAGTCGGCGCACCATTCCCAGACATTGCCGCACATGTTGTAGAAGCCGAGACCGTTCGGCTCGAAGGCATCGACGGCCAGCGGACCGGCATTCCATCCGGGCGCGGTGGAATGCGGGAAATCGCCCTGCCAGATGTTGCAGCGGGGCCGCCCGTCCGGTTCGAGTTCGTCGCCCCAGGGATAGCGCTTGCCTTCGAGACCGCCGCGCGCGGCGAATTCCCATTCGGCTTCGGTCGGCAGGCGGCCGCCTTTCCAGGCGCAGTAGGCGTGCGCATCGTCCCACGACATATGCACCACCGGATGCCGCGCCCGGTCGCGAATGTGCGAGCCAGGCCCTTCAGGACGCTGCCAGCAGGCGCCTTCGACATCCAGCCACCAGTGCAGGCCCGGCGCCACGCGACGCATCCCGGCGCGCCGTGCTTCCGGCACCTGAAGATAGAACACGAACGACGTGCCGAGCTGCTCGGCGGTGGTGATGTAGCCCGTCGCCCGCACGAACGCGCTGAACTCGCCGTTCGTCACGGTGGTCGCCGCGAGCGCGAAGTCACTGACGCGCACGCGGCGTGCGGGGCCTTCGCCATCGTCGGCAAAACCTTCGGCGAGATCGGTGCCCATCTCGAACTCGCCGCCGCGAACTTGCACCCACGCATCGGGCTCGCCAGTCCGCGCGATGTCCTGCGCTTGCGACTCCACGTGAACAGCACGCTGCGGCGTGCAGCAAGCCCGCTTCGTGCCGCCCTCGTGCAAGCCCGGCGTCTCCATCATTTGTCCTCTTCCTTTTCCCAGAACGCAGGCTCGTCCTGCTCCGCCATCAGCGCCAGGATCTTCTCGCGCGGAATCACGCCGCAGCGCGCGGCCCATTCGTCGTAGCGCGCCGCCATGTCCTTCACGCGATCCGGATGCTGCCCGGCGAGGTCGTTCAGTTCGGTGCGATCCGCGTCCATGTCATAGAGCTCCCACGGATTCGGATAGCGCCGCACCAGCTTCCACGTACCGATGCGCACCGCCGCGTTGCCTTCGTGCTCCCAGAACATCGGCGGGCGGGCTTCCCCGCCCTTCTGCTCGAACGACGCCCGCAGCGAGTGACCCTCCAGCGGCGCGATGGCGTTGCCGCCATGCTGCTGCGGATAGTCGGTGCGGGTGATGTCGAGCACCGTCGCCATGACGTCGGGCAGATAGCCCGGCGAGTGACGGATCTCGCCCTTCGCCTCGATGCCGTCCGGCCAGTGCACGATGAACGGCGTCGAAATACCGCCTTCGTGAATCCAGTGCTTGTAGAGCCGGAACGGCGCGTTCGACAGATTCGCCCAGGCCGTGCCATAGCTCTGGTATGTGTCCTCGCCGCCCGGCATCAGCGCCGGGTTATTGCCGAACTGGACTTCGGCGCCCTTGCGCGTATGCGATTTGGCGATCTTGAGATTGTTGACGAGATCATCGACCGTGACGCCTTCCGGAATGTCCTCGGCGCACGCGCCGTTGTCCGACAGAAAGATGATCACGGTGTTGTCGAGTTGCCCGGCGCGCTCCAGCGCCGCGACGATACGCCCGATGCCCTGATCCATCCGGTCGATCTGCGCCGCATACACCTCCATGCAGCGCAGGCGCCAGGCCTTGTGATCCGCTTCGCTCCATTCGGGCTGCGTCGGGTCGCGGTCGCTGAGACGCCAGATGTCGCGCAGGATGCCGTCATCGACGAGCCGCTTCAGGCGCTCCTCACGCAGCGCGTCCCAGCCTGCGTCGAAGCGGCCCTTGTACTTGGCGATGTCTTCCTCATGCGCATGCAGCGGCCAATGCGGCGCCGTGTACGCGACGTACTGGAAGAACGGCGTGCCGGCATGCTCGGCGACATGCTGCTCGATGAACGAGACCGCTTCGTCGCTAATGGCATCGGTATAGAAGAAGTCGTCCTGCTCCTTCGCCTCGTGCTCGATATTGGTGTTGCCGCGCGTGAGCGTGTTCGGATCGTAGAAGCTGCCCGCGCCGATGATCGTGCCGAAGAATTCGTCGAAGCCGCGCTGCATCGGCCAGGTGTCGCTGGGTTCGTCGAGGCTGCTCGCCACATGCCATTTGCCGCTCATGTAGGTGCGATAGCCGTTGGTCTTCAGCACTTCCGGAATGGTCACGCACTGCTTGTTGAGATTGCCCGCATAGCCTTCGGGACCGTAGTCGTAGGTCAGCACGCCGATGCCCGTCTGATGCGGATGCAGGCCCGTCAGCAAGGACGCGCGCGACGGGCTGCAGCGCGCGGTGTTATAGAACTGCGAGTAGCGCAAGCCGTTGCGGGCAAGCCGGTCGAGGTTCGGGGTCTCGATTTCTCCGCCATAGCAGCCGATGTCGGAGTAGCCCATGTCGTCGTTGAGAATCAGGATGATGTTCGGTTTGCTTGCCATGCTGGTCCCGGTGCCAAAAATGAATGAAGGTGCGCGGGTTCGTCGATCCCCGCGCCGAAGTCGCAATGCCGTTCAGGTCTGTGAGTTCAGGTTGGTCTTCAGCGTGCCGTGCGCGTCGCGTTGCGGTTCATGCGCGAACCACACGAAGACGGCAGCGACGATCAGCGAGACCGGCAGCGCGAGAATGGCGCTCTGCAAACCGAGTTCCTGCGCCAGGATACCGCCCGACAGCGGCCCCAGCACCGCGCCGACTTCGCCGCCGAACAGCGCCACGCCGAAGGCCGTGCCGGCAAGACGCGGATCGGTCGAATCCATCACCAGTGCGATGGCCGTGGAGATATACGCGCCGAACACGCCGCCGAGCACCATCAGCGTGAACAGCATCGGTGCGCTTTGCGCCTGCGTAAAGCCCCACAGACAGATGGCCGACACCGGCGTGAGCAGGCTGATGGTGCGCTTGCGGCCGATGCGGTCCGCGAGGAAGCCGCTCAGCACGAGGCCGATCGACACGCCGCCGAACAGCGTCGCCGACATCAGTCCGCCGTTGAGGAAGGACATGTGATGCACCTTGATCGCATACGCCGGGACCCAGGTGGCGGCCATCCAGAAGGTGAAGTTGTAGAGCCCGTGCATGACGAAGACGACCCACACGTTGCGCATGCGGATGACGTCGCGGATGCGCGCGCCGCCCTTCTCGATATGCAGCGCGACGGCTTCGTCGTGGCCCGGCGTCTCGGTGCGCGGACGCTCCTTGATGCGGCGCATGAACAGGACGCCCGACAGCAGCGTGATGACGCCGCAGATCGGCCAGACCGCGCGCCAGCCCATGTGCGCGCCGACGACGGTCGCCGCCGCGATGCCGGCCAGCGTGCCCAGGCTGTAGCCCGTCTCCCAGATGGCCAGCGCACGGCCGCGCTGCTTGTACGGGAAGCTCTCGCTGACCCAGGCGGCGGCAGCCGGATACTGGAGCCCTTCGAAGATGCCGGTCATCACGCGCACGGCGGCGAAGGACTTGACGCCGGTAACGAGACCGGTGAGACAGGTGGCCGCGCCGAAGCCGAACACGGAGAGCACGGTCATCGGCTTGCGGCCGTAGCGGTCCGCGAGCAGGCCGCCGAAGAAGGTCGAGAGATAGCCGACGAAGAAGAACGATA
Organism: Caballeronia sp. LZ032; assembly: GCF_031451315.1. NCBI lineage: Bacteria > Pseudomonadati > Pseudomonadota > Betaproteobacteria > Burkholderiales > Burkholderiaceae > Caballeronia > Caballeronia sp. LZ032. Next base: position 532,124 of record NZ_JARUXP010000002.1, on the reverse strand, counting down.
CGAGGCCGCCCGCCGTCGCATAGGAGATGCCGAACTCCGCGATGATGAGCGGCAGCAACGGGCCGATGAGACCGCGGTCCGCGAAGTTGAGCAGCCACGTGAACCAGTTCCAGAACAGGACACGCCGCGCGTAGCCGGGCCAGTCGGGCCCTTGTCTGTACACCACCTGTCCGAGTTGCGTGCGCTCCTGCATGGCGCGGTCTCCTTGTGTTTGCCGTAGCGGGCGCAATGGACGCACCCGGATTTTGAGATACAAGGCGAACTATAAGGAACAATTTCGAAAACTAAAAGTTCACTTTCGAAAATATTGGTCAGGGTATACGCTGAGCAAGCTTATATTTCTTCCTCGCTGCCTCTGCTTGTTCTGCGCAGGAATGGCTGGCGTGCAAGCGTCTTTACTTTTTCGCCGTTGTTCGTTAAATTTTCGCAAACGAACATTTCGTTCCTTTGCGTCAACTTCGTGCCGGACACCCTGGAGAGTGAACAGACCATGCAAGGCTTGATCTACGACCTGCTCGTGGCGGGCGGCGGCATCAACGGAGTGGGCATCGCGCGCGATGCCGCCGGACGCGGGCTCTCCGTCTTGCTGGTCGAACAGGACGATCTGGCGTCGCACACGTCGTCATCGAGCACGAAGCTCATTCACGGCGGACTGCGCTACCTCGAGTACCGCGAGTTCGGTCTGGTGCGCAAGGCCTTGCAGGAGCGCGAAACCTTGTTGCGCTCGGCGCCGCACATCATCTCTCCGCTGCGCTTCGTCATGCCGCACATGCCGGCACTGCGCCCGGCCTGGCTGATCCGCGCCGGACTGTTTCTCTACGATCATCTGGCGAAACGCGAACTGCTGCAGGGGTCGAGCGGCATCGACATGCGCCGTCATCCTGCCGGGGCGCCGCTGATCGACAGCATCGAGCGCGGGTTCATCTACTCCGACGGCTGGGTCGACGACGCCCGGCTCGTCGTGCTGAACGCCCTCGATGCACGCGAACGCGGCGCGACCGTGCTGACGCGGACGCGGCTCGTCAGCGCGTCGCGGCAGGAAGGCGTGTGGCACGCGCGCATTGGCGGCGGCGAAGGATCGCTCTCGACCGTGCGGGCACGTGCGATCGTCAATGCGGCGGGTCCGTGGGTCGGTGAGTTGCTGCGCAACGGCATCCACACCCGCGAGAAGCCGCAGCATCGCGTGCGACTGGTAAAGGGAAGTCATATCGTGGTGCGCCGTCTCTTCTCCCACGATGACGCCTACATCTTCCAGAACCCCGACAAGCGCATCATCTTCGCGATTCCCTACGAGCGCGACTTCACGCTGATCGGCACGACCGACCTCGAGTTTCACGGCGATCCGGCGCGGGTGTCCATCGACGCCGAGGAAGTGCGCTATCTGTGCGACTCCATCAATCGCTATTTCAAGCAGAAGATCGCGCCGGCGGATGTCGCGTGGAGCTATTCGGGCGTGCGTCCGCTGCTGGAAGACGAGCACGCGCAGAACGCTTCCGCCGTGACGCGCGACTATCGGCTCGAAACCGATCATCCCGATGACGAAGCCCCGTTGCTCTCGGTCTTCGGCGGCAAGATCACGACCTATCGGAAGCTGGCGGAAGAAGCCGTCGACACGCTTTGCGAGGCGCTTCGACACGACGGCCGAACCTGGACCGCCGGTGTGCCGCTGCCGGGCGGCGACCTGCCTCGTGCGGACATTCACGCGTTCATCGCGGCGTTTCGGTCGCGACATCCCTGGCTGCCTGAGTCACTGGCGCGCCGTTACGCGCATGCCTACGGTACGCGCGCGGACACGCTCATCGGCGCGGCGCGCAGTCTCGACGATCTCGGGCCGTCGCTCGCGCCGGGCATCGCTCTTCACGAAGCCGAATTGCGCTATCTGCGCGACGTCGAATGGGCCAGGACTTCCGGAGACGTGCTGTGGCGCCGCTCGAAACTGGGCCTGCACATCGCGCCGGATTCGCGCCACACGGTCGCCTCCCGCATCGACGACTGGTTCGCCCGGCAGGACGCAGCGGCGACCGACATCGCGGGGCCGTCGCCGGAACACGCGGCCTAAAGCGCACGCGAGGATTGCGCGGGCCAAGAACAATATTCGGAGACGGACAATGAAACGGCGCTTCATCCTGAGCCTCGACCAAGGCACCACCAGTTCACGCGCGATGCTGTTCGACGCCCAAGGACGACTGGTGTCATCGGCGCAGAAGGAGTTCACGCAGCGGTATCCGCGTCCCGGCTGGGTGGAACACGATCCGTGGGAACTCTGGTCGACGCAGTCGGGCGTCGCCGCCGAAGCGCTGTTGCGAGGCGGCGCGGAAGCCGGCGATATCGACGCGATCGGCATCACCAACCAGCGCGAGACGACCATCGTGTGGGACCGGGAGACCGGCAAGCCCGTCCACAACGCCATCGTATGGCAGGACCGGCGCACCGCCGACCTGTGCGACACGCTCAAGGCGGACGGCCTGTCGGCGATGGTGCGCACGAAGACGGGCTTGCCCATCGACGCGTATTTCGCCGCGACCAAGATCCGCTGGATCCTGGACAACGTCGAGGGCGCGCGCGAGCAGGCGGCGCGCGGCAAGCTCGCGTTCGGCACAGTCGACAGCTGGCTCATCTGGAATTTCACGAAGGGCGCGCTGCACGTCACCGACATCACCAACGCGTCCCGCACGATGCTCTTCAACATTCACAAGCTCGACTGGGACGACGACCTGCTCGACGCCTTCGACATCCCGCGCAACCTGCTGCCCGAAGTGTGTGCGTCATCGGAATGCGTGGGCCGCACCGCAGCCGGCGTGCTGACCGCCGAAGTGCCGCTGGCCGGCATCGCGGGCGATCAGCATGCCGCACTGTTCGGCCAGATGTGTACACGTTCCGGCATGGCGAAGAACACTTACGGCACCGGCTGCTTCCTGATGATGAACACCGGCACACAGCCGATCGAATCAAAGAACGACCTCGTCACGACGATTGCATGGAAGCTTGGTGACGAAGTCCATTACGCGCTGGAGGGCAGCATCTTCATCGCGGGCGCGGTGGTGCAATGGCTGCGCGACGGACTGGGCATCATCCGCAGCGCGGCCGAAGTCGAGGCGCTCGCGCGCAGCGTGCCGGACTCCGACGGCGTCTTCTTCGTGCCGGCTTTTGCGGGACTCGGCGCGCCGCACTGGAGCGCCCGCGCGCGCGGCACGCTGTTCGGCGCGACGCGCGGAACGACGGCGGCGCACATCGCGCGCGCGGCGCTGGATTCGATAGCTTATCAATCGGCGGATGTGCTCAAGGCCATGGAAGCCGACTCGGGCATGCATATCGATGAATTGCGCGTCGATGGCGGCGCCTGCGCCAATGATCTTCTGATGCAGTTTCAGTCCGACCTGCTCGGCATCGACGCGGTGCGTCCGCGCATCATCGAAACAACCGCGCTTGGCGCAGCCTGTCTGGCAGGACTGGCAACGGGATTCTGGCCTGACATCGAAACGGTGCAGCAGCAGTGGCAGCAGGACCGGCGCTTCAACCCGTCGATGCAGCCCGCACGCGTGGCGGCCAGCCTGAAGGACTGGCGGCGCGCGGTGGCTGCCGCCAAGGCCTGGGGCGACGACACCGCGTTGCCTGATTCATCGCATCAGAGGGCGTGACGGCGATCGCCCCGGCAAAGCTTATTGCGTCTTCTTGTGCGAAGTGAGATAGGCCAGCAGCATGTCGGTATGCATCGCCGCGATGGCTTCGTAACGCGGCTGCTCGCTATAGTTGCGCCCGATGAACGCATTGATCGAGAAGCGGTTCGACACCACGTAGTACCCCATGCCTACTACCGTGATGTAGAAGTCGAGCGGATCGATGCCCGGCCGGAACTCGCCCGACGCCATGCCGCGCTCGAGGATCTCGCGCATGATGGCAATCACCGGGGAGATGGTTTCGCGCAGCGTGCTCGACCGCTCCAGGTATCGTCCTTCATGCAGGTTTTCGTTATTGATCAGACTCAGCCATTGGGGGTTTTCACGCAGATGATCCCAGATGGACTCGGCCAGCTTGCGCACGGCCTCGGAAGGCGGCAGGCCCGTCAGATCCAGACTGACTTCACGTTCTCCGAAGCGCCCATACATTGTTTCGATAACCGAAACGTACAAGCCTTCTTTACTCGTAAAGTAGTAATAGAGCATGCGCTCATTGGTCTCGGCCGCGGTGGCGATGGCGTCGACTCGTGCGCCGGCCAGGCCGAACCGGGTGAACTGTTCGGTGGCTGCCTCCAGAATGCGCCGCCGTGTTCCCTCCGGGTCTCGCTTTATTTTTGGTTCGCTCATGATAGCGCTCGCTCAGTTATCAATCCGGAAACGGATTATCTGCATTATGCCGCGCATCATTCGACAGTTAGTCAAAGTATGCATGCGGATTGTTGCTGCCTTGACGTCTCTGTGACAAGACGTTCTCCTATGGCTGATCATTCCTTCGTTCACCCCTTCGCAATGCTCGCCGCGACCGCCTCGTCCGCGCAGCGCAGCAAGCCCTGAATCAGCCGCGCGCGCGGCGACGAACGTTGCCAGACCATGCCGAAGCGGCGCGGCTCTGCTTGCATCGGCAGAGCAAGGCGCGCAATGGACAGCGCGGCGGTCATCGGCGAAACGATGTCCGGCACGAGCGAGACGCCCAGTCCGCGATCGACCATCATCGCAATGGCCATCAGCGAATTCAGTTCGAACAGCTCGCGCGGCACGATGCGTGCAGCCCGGAGATAGTTGTCGGCCTGCTTGCCGCCGCCTAGCGTTCGGTCATAGCGGACGAACGGCTCGCGCCGGAGCAACTCATGCGGATCCTCGCGAGCCAGCCTTCCGGGCGCCAGCACGACGAGCGGCTCCTCACGCAGCAGGTGCCAGTCATAGGCCTTCGGCAACGCGAACGACGGATGCAGGCAGATGGCGACATCGAGATCGCCGCGTTGCAGCGTGTCGTACAGCTCCATCGAGGTGCCCGCGCGAATCAGCACCTTGGCGCGCGGAAAGGCGCGCGCAAAGTTGGCGAGCACATCGGGCAGCAGACTCAGCAGCGCCGTCGTGATGGTGCCGATCCGCAGTTCACCGGTCGGCTCGCCTTCCAGCGCGTGTGCCTTGAGATCCGCGATATCGGCAACCAGGCCGCGCGCCCGCTCGATCACGCGATGCCCCGCCTCGGTCGGAATCACCGTGCGGCCCGAGCGCACGAACAGCGTGATGCCGAGCTCGCGTTCGAGCGACGCCATTTGCTGTGCGATCGCCGCCGGCGTCACGCCGACGCGCCGCGCCGCTTCCGCCATCGAACCGGTATCGACGACGAGCAGCAGGTTGGAAAGGAACGCTGATTCCATAACGTAGATTTACTTTTGTTTGAAGATAGACGCGGATAGTTTATCTAAAACCTGAGCCTGCGTAGACTGTTTGATAAAGCAAATACAGTTCAGAACAGTTGGGAGACACATGAGAAGCAAGCTCTTCGTGCCGGCATCGCGCCCGGAACTCTTTGCCAAGGCGCTCGCCGGCGCCGCCGACGCCCTCTCGTTCGACCTTGAAGACAGCGTGACGCCCGAGCGCAAGCCGCAGGCGCGCGCGGACTTGCGCGTACTGCTCGAAAGCAGCGACGCCCTGGCGAGCGACAAGACGCTGATCGTGCGCGTGAACGCGCTGTCCACGCCGCATTTCGCCGCCGATATCGGCGCAGTGGCGCGCAACGGCGTCTCCCTCGTCAACCTGCCGAAGCCCGAACATCCCGACGACGTACTGGCCGCCGCCGCCGCGCTGGAAGCCGCCGAACGCGCCAACGGCGTGAGCGTGCCGATCGGCCTGCTGCTCAATGTCGAGTCGCCGCGCGCATTGCGCCAGGCCGCCGAGCTGGCCGCCGCGCATCCGCGAGTCGCGGGGCTGCAACTCGGGCTGGGCGACCTGTTCGAGCCGCTCGGCATTGCGCGGCGCGAGAACGCGGCCATCGAACAGGCGATGTTCGCGCTGCGCATCGCGGCGGGCGAAGCGAACGTCTTCGCCTACGACAGCGCCTTCGCCAACATCAAGGACGCGGACGGCTTTTGCGCGGAGGCGCAACTGGCGCGCGCGTTCGGCTTCATCGGCAAGAGCTGCATTCACCCGAGCCAGATCGCGATTGCCAACGACGTCTTCCGTCCTTCCGACGAAGACATCGCGCACGCGGTGCGGGTCGTCGTTGCCGCGCGCGAAGCGGATGCAAAAGGTGTCGGCGCGTATGTCGTCGATGGCCGGATGATCGATCCGCCGTTCGTCGAACGCGCGCGCGTGCTGGTCAGCGACGCCGCGCGGCTCGGCCTGCTCTCCGACGAGCAGCGCGCCGTTGCGGGAATTTGAAAGGAGAAGGTTTCATGGAACAGAACATTGGGCGCGGCGGGCCGCTCTCCGGCGTGCGCGTGCTCGACCTGAGCGCCTACATCGCCGGTCCTTATGGCTGCACGCTGCTGGCGGATCAGGGCGCCGAAGTCATCAAGATCGAGCCGCCCACGGGCGACAACCTGCGCAAGTACCCGTCGACGCTCGAAGCGGAAAGCCGCGCGTTTCTCGGCGTGAACCGCGGCAAGCGCGGCCTCGCGCTCGACCTGAAGCAGCCGGAAGCGCTGGACGTGTTGCTCGCGCTCGTGAAGCAGGCCGACGTGCTCGTGCATAACTTCCGTCCGAGCGTGCCGGCGCGGCTCGGCATCGCTTACGAGCAGCTGCGCGAAGTGAATCCGCGGCTCGTGTATTGCGCAGTGACGGGCTATGGCGAAACCGGTCCGAACAAGGACAAGGCGGGCTACGACCAGGTCCTGCAGACGATGACCGGCATGTGTACGCTGCAAGGCCCGGCCGACGGCCCGCCAGAAGTGCTGTACGGCTCGGTGGTGGATTACTACGCGGCGGCGCTGGTGGCGTCGAGCGTGGCGTCCGCGCTGTTCGCGCGCGAGAAAAGCGGCGAAGGACAGTACGTGGGCGTATCGCTGCTGCGCAGCGCGCTGACGATGCAGTCCGCGCGTCTCATCTGGGCCGACGGCGAACCGAAGGACGTAGGCCGCGACATGCGTTCGGGCGGCATCACGGGCATTCATCCGACGCGCGAAGGGTATCTCTATCTTTCCGCGAACACGCCGCATTTCTGGAAGTCGCTGTGCGAGCTGACCGGCCTCGACGCGCTCGCCGCCGACGAACGTTACGACAGCGTGCGCAAGCGTGCGATTCATCGCGATGAAATCGTGCCGCAACTGCATGCGGCGCTCGCGCAGCGCAGCGCGCTCGAATGGGAAGCGCGCTTCGGCGACGCGGTGCCTTGCGCCGCTGCACGCAGCGTGGAAGACATGTTCGACGATCCTCAAGTCCTCGCTGAAGAGATGGTCACGCATTTCGAGCATCCGGGCCTCGGCGGCTATCGCGGCTTCCGGCATCCGGTGCGCTTCGGCGCGACGCCGCTGCCCGAGCCGTTCGCCGCGCCCGCCTTCGGCCAGCACAGCGATGCGCTGCTGCGCGAAGCCGGCCTGAGCGAAGCGGACATCGAAGCATTGCGTGCGAAGCGCGCCGTGCTGTGAACGGAGACCTGCCGCGATGAAATGCGATTCCCACATTCACATCTATGACCGCGCGTTCCTGAAGCAGCCGGAAGCGGATGGCTTCGTCGCCGATGCCGATGTCGCCGCGTATCGCAAGGTGCAGGCGCGCATCGGCACGGAACGGGTCGTGATCGTGACGCCGCGCGTGTACGGCACCGACAACGCCGTCACCGTCGATGCCATCCGCCAGCTCGGTATCGAGCATGCGCGCGGCATTGCCGTGCTGCATCCGGACGTGTCCGACGACGAACTCGCCGCGCTCGACCAGGGCGGCATACGCGGCATCCGCTTCACGCTCTACACGGCCGCGAATGCGGCGGTCGGCTTCGAGATGGTGGAGCCGCTCGCGCGGCGCGTCGCCGAACTCGGCTGGCACGTGCAGCTGCACTGGACCGCGGAACAGATCGTCGAGCACGAAGCGCTGTTGCGCAGCCTGCCCGCGACGATGGTGTTCGATCACCGCGCGCGCCTGCCGCTCGCTGACGGCGTGCGTCACGCGGCCTTCGACATCGTGCGCAGTCTCGCCGACGCGGGCCGCGCCTGGATCAAGCTGTCCGGTCCTTATCTGGATTCGGCGGCGGGCCTGGAGCAACGCTACGCCGACATCACGCCGATGGCGCGCGCCTGGGTCGATGCCCTGCCCGAGCGTCTCGTATGGGGCAGTGACTGGCCGCACGTGACCGAGACGCACAAGCCCGACGACGCCATGCTGCTCGATCTGCTCGGCGAATGGGCCGAGGACGACAGGACCCGGGAACGCATTCTCGACACCAACCCCGCCGTGTTGTACGGCTTCGCGATCTAAAAAGAACAAGACTCACAGGAGACACCGCATGAAATCCACCGCCGCGCCGACGCCCGTGCGCAAGACCCGTTTCACCGAAGCCACCATCCGGCTGTTCGAGCGCACCATTCCCGACCCGTTCGTGCTCGCGATCCTCATCACCGCGATCGTCGCGGTGCTCTCGCTGATCTTCGCACCGCATGCGTCCGTGCCGGGCATGATCGGCGGCTGGTACAAGGGCTTCTTCGGCATCTTCACGTTCGCGTTCCAGATCACGCTCGTGCTCGTCACGGGCCATGCGTTCGCGCACGCGCCGCCGGTGCAGCGCCTGTTCAAGGCGCTCGTGTCGGTCGCGCGCACGCCCGCGCAGGCCGCCACGCTGACCTTCGTGCTGGTGGCCGTGACCTCGTTCTTCAACTGGGGCATGGGGCTGGTCGTCGCGGCGCTGCTCGCGCGCGAAGTGGCCAAGCGCCTGCGCGTGGACTTCGCGTGGATCGTCGCGGCAGGGTTCTCGGGCTGGGTCGTGTGGGCCAGCGGCATTTCGAGTTCCATCGCGCTGGCGCAATCGACGCCAGGCAGCGCGATGAACGTCGTGCAGAAGCTGACGGGCGCGGTGCTGCCGTTCGGCGAGACCGTGTTCACGCGCTTCAATCTCGTGCCGACGCTCGTGATGCTCGTCGTCATGCCCTTCGTGCTCACGTGGCTCAAGCCGCGCGACGAAGACGCCGTGGTGCTCGACACCGACAAGCATCCCGACGCCCCGGTGCGCAAGCGTCCCGAAGGCAAGCTGAGCTTCGCGCAGGCCATCGAGCATTCGTTGCTCGGCAGCGCGTTCATCGGCGTGATGGGGATTGCGCTGATCGTGCTGGCGCAGGTGCAGCACATCCCGTTCTCGGGCGTGAACGCGGTGATCTTCGTGATGTTCATCGGCGGCGTGATCTGCCATGGCTATCCGCTCGCCTATGCCGATGCCATCAAGAACGCCGCGAAGCAGACCGGCTCGATGATGCTTCAATACCCGCTGTACGGCAGCATCATGGGCATGATGGACGCCACCGGTCTCCCCGACGTGATCTCGCACTTCTTCATCACGATCTCGAATGCGCACACGCTGCCGTTCTGGAGCTACATCTGCTCGGTGATCGTCACCTTCTTCATTCCGAGCGGCGGCGGTCACTGGGCCGTGCAGGGGCCGTTCGTGGTGCCGGCGGCGGTCGCGCTGCATGCATCCGTGCCGGCGACGACGATGGCCGTCGCCATGGGCGAGCAGGTCTCGAACATGTTGCAGCCGTTCTGGGCCGCGCCGGTGGTCGCGATGGCGGGCGTCGGCGTGCAGCGCGTGCTCGGCTTCACCGTGATGACCTTTGCCGTGGGTTTGATCGTGTATGGTGCGGCCTTGCTCATTTTCATCTGACCCGCGATGAACGGAGAACCCTCGATGAAGTCCGCCGCACCCTCGGTCGCCACGCGCGAGAACCCGGGCCTGAAAGAACGCTGGTGGCGCGTGTTCGACGTGCGCATCGGCGCGTTGCCGCTGCCGGTCTATGTGCTGCTGATCCTCGTGCTCGGCGCGATGACCGCGCACGGCAAGCTCGCCGCCGACCTGCCGACCGGCATCGCGCTCGTCGCGGTGGGCGGCTTCACCTGCGCCGAACTGGCGAAGCGTATTCCGTGGATCCGTCACATCGGCGCGACCTCGATCTTCGCGGCCTTCATCCCGTCAATGCTGGTGTACTACCACCTGATGCCCGCGCCCATTGCGAAGGCTGTCACGACCTTCACCAGGCAGTCCAACTTCCTCTATCTGTTCATCGCGGCGATCATCGTCGGCAGCGTGCTGAGCATGGACCGGCAGACGCTCGTCAAAGGCTTCGTGCGGATCTTCGTGCCGGTGGCGGCGGGATCGGTGGCGGCGGCGCTCGTCGGCACGACTGTCGGCACGGTGCTCGGACTGGACCTGAAGCACGCGCTCTTTCTCGTCGTGGTGCCGATCATGGCGGGCGGTGTCGGTGAAGGCGCACTGCCGCTCTCGGCGGGCTATGCGCAGATTCTCGGCGTCGAGCAAGGGCCGCTGTTCGCGCAGGTGCTCTCGGCGGTGATGCTCGGCAACATCGCGGCGATCTGCTGCGCGGGTCTCCTGAGCTATCTCGGCACACGCCGTCCGCAGCTCACCGGCAATGGGCGCCTGACACTCGCCCAGGCCGACGACGACGTCACCGAAGCCCGCGCACCCTCCTTCGAGTTCGATGTCAGTTCGGTCGCGGCTGCGGGCGCGACGGCCATCGCGCTGTATCTGGTGGGCGTGCTGAGCCATCAATACTTCGACTGGCCCGCGCCGGTCGTGATGCTCGTGCTGGTGGTCGCGGCGCAGTTCTTCCAGCTCGTGTCGCCCCGCGTGCGCGGCGGCGCGCGCTTCATGTACGGCTTCTTCTCCACCGCCGTGACCTATCCGCTCATGTTCGCGATCAGCGTTGCGATGACGCCGTGGGGCGAGATCGTTGCCGCGTTCCATTGGGTCAACATCGTGACGGCCGTGTCCACGGTGCTCACGCTGACGCTGACCGGCTTCCTCGTCGCGCGCCGCATGGGCATGTATCCGGTCGAGGCGGCCATCGTCAACGCCACGCATAGCGGCCTCGGCGGCACCGGCGACGTCGCCATCCTGACCGCCGCAAACCGCATGGAATTGATGCCCTTTGCCCAGATCGCCACGCGCATCGGCGGCGCGATCACGGTCATGATCGCGCTCGCGGCCTTCGCCTGGCTGCACTAGCCGCTGCAAGGATATTTCCCTCGCCTGGCGCTTCCCCGCGCCAGCTTGACCTCCGCTTATCCCGTCTTTACGAAACCACTTTCCGCACCTTTCACATTTCTGCAAGAAAACCCCGCTAGATTGACGGTCTGAATCAGGCGCCCGGTTCCATCGGCACGAAGCTTGTCCTCAAGTTCGTGTCGTCCGTCGATCAACCCGCTCCATTCACCTCAAGACCACCTACATGACCCGCTTCTTCAAGCCGGGCAGGCCGCTGCTCGCGAGTGCAATCGTTTGCGCTACGCTCGTGCTGACAGCCTGCGGAGGCCATGACTCAGGCTCCGATGCGCCTGCGTCCAGCGACGCTTCCACCTGCAAGACCAGCCACTGCGCACCCGCTCCCTGAGCCACGCCGCCCCTCCCGCCTCTCCCATAACGAGCCCACAAGAACGCATGACTTTCAGTCCATCGAAGAGAAACTTCCTCCGCTCGTCGCTCGGCACGGTCGCATCGGCAGCGGTGCTCTCGACCTTTCCGCCCGCGATCCGCCGTGCCCTCGCCATCGATGCGAACAACGTCACCGGCACCATCAAGGACGTGCAGCACGTCGTGTTGCTGATGCTCGAGAACCGTTCGTTCGACAGCTATTTCGGCACCTTCAAGGGCGTGCGCGGCTATGGCGACCGCTTCGCGATTCCGTCGCCGACGGGTTCGAACGTCTTCTACCAAAGCTATACCAATGGCGGCGCCACCAGCACGCTGCTGCCCTATCATCTCGACGAAAGCCAGGGCAACGCACAGCGCGCCGGCAGCACGCCGCACAGCTGGGCCGATGCGCAAGCGGCTTGGGACAACGGCCGCATGGCGGCATGGCCCACTTCGAAGAAGCCCTTGTCGATGGGTTACTACGAGACCGTCGAAGTGCCGTTCCATCGCGCGCTCGCGGATGCCTTCACGCTATGCGACGCCTATCACTGCGGCATGCATACCGGCACCATCGCCAATCGCCTGTTCTACTGGACCGGTACGAACGGCCCCAACGGCGTGACGCCGGGCGGCAACGTGCCGGTCAGGGTGGCCGCGCTCAACAATGAATTCAACGGCGGCAACGACGTGGGCGCATCCACGGACGGCTGGACCTGGACGACCTATGCGGACCGGCTGCAGTCGGCCGGCGTGAGCTGGAAGGTCTATCAGAGCCTGATCGACAACTTCGGCTGCAACGAGATGATGAGCTTCCGCCACTGGCGCGCGGCCATCGAGCAGATGCCGGCGGAGCGGCGGCCGCTGTATGTCGCGAGCACGGACATCACGCAGGCGGTGACGGCGGCCGGTCCGTTCTACGATGCCTCCATCGACGACCCGCTGAGCCCGCTCGCGAAGGGCTTCGGCAACACCATGCCGCAAGGCTTCCTCGAAACCTTCCGCGACGACATCCAGAAAGGCACGCTGCCGGCCGTCTCGTGGATCATCCCGCCTTCGGTGTACAGCGAGCATCCGGGGCCGTCCAGCCCGACGCAAGGCGGCTGGTACGTGCAGGAAGTGCTCGACGCCCTCACCGCGAATCCGGAGGTGTGGAGCAAGACGGTGCTGCTCGTGAATTACGACGAGAACGACGGCTTCTTCGATCACGTGCCGCCGCCGAGCGCGCCGTCGCATGCGGCGGATAACTCGATGGCCGGCGCCAGCACGCTGTCGGACATCGAAATGGCGCCCGAATACCACAACTTCACGCCGGCGACGAGCAAGCAGCCCGCCAGCGACGGACGGCCCTACGGCCCCGGGCCGCGCGTGCCGATGTGGGTGATCTCGCCATGGAGCCGCGGCGGCTTCGTGAACTCGCAGGTCTTCGATCACACCTCGACGCTGATGTTTCTCGAGAAGCGCTTCGGCGTAGTGGAGCCGCAGATCAGCAGCTATCGACGGGCCGTGTGCGGGGACCTGACGTCGTGCTTCGACTTCGTGAGCCCGAACAGCGCTACGTTGGCGGCCTTGTCGGGACGCACCACAAAAGACTCCGCCGATTCGCTCGCCACCTCGCAGGCAGCGTCTGCGGCGATTGCCGTTCCTGCGGCGACGGCGGCATCGGCGGTGCCCGCTCAGGCCACGGGATCGCGCCCGTCGCGTGCCCTGCCCTACGAGTTGCATACGACGGCGCATATCAGCGCGGGTTCGGGCGGCATCGCATTGGAGTTCGCCAACGGCAGCGCGAGCGGCGTGGGCGCGGTCTTCCACGTGTACGACCGCAATCATCTCGATCTCGTGCCGCGCCGCTATGTGGTCGAGGCGGGCAAGTCGTTGACGGGAACCTGGACCGTGCCCGCCGCCGACAACGGCCGCTACGATCTCTGGGTGCTCGGTCCGAACGGCTATCACCGCGAGTTCGTCGGCAACCTGAACGAAGTGAGCGCGGCGGCGAACCCCGAGATCCAGGTCTGCTATCTGCCGTGCGATGCGACATCTGTCAGCGTGAAGCTGCATAACCGCGGCAACCAGCCCGTGACCTTCACGGCCGCCGCACTCGCCTATCGGACCGATGGACCGTGGAGCAAGACGGTTGCGGCCAACAGCATCGGCGAACTGAGCTGGCCGGTGACCGACAGCGGCAACTGGTACGACTTCACGGTGACGAGCAGCACGTCAGCCGCATTCAGGCGGCGCTTCGCGGGACGGATCGAGAATGGCAAGGATCTCGTCTCCGACCCGGCCATGGGGATGAAGACGGGCGCTTGATGAGCACACGGCGCCCCGCGCGGGGCGCCGGCTTCATTCTTCTTCGTTCAGCGCATCGAGCAGCAGCGGCAGCCATTGCGCGGGCTCGCCCCGGCGATGGATCAGCGCCACGGGCCATGGAGGCAGGCGGGGCGTCATGTTGAGGATCCTGACTTGTTCGTCCACCGCCTGATTCAGCAAGACGAGGGAGGGCAATGCGCTCACGCCGACGTCGTCGGCCACCATTTGCAGGTTCGTCAAGGGCTGCTGCGACTCGATCACCGGAACCGGCGGCGGCAGACCTTCGAGCACGAACATCTCGGCAACGGCGTTGCCGACGATGGAATCCGATGGCGGCAGGACCCAGCGCTTGTCCTTGAGCATGTCCCACCGTACTTCATCGAGCTTCGTCAAGGGATCGTTCACGGAAGCGATCACCACGAGATTCATGGTGAACAGTTTCCGGAACTGAAAAGATCTCACGGCCGAACGGGGAAGCGCGAAAGTCGTGATGACCGCATCCAGTTCGCCCTGTTCCAGCCGAAACAGCAATTCGGGTACGTGCGCTTCCTTGAGCCTGACGCGCAACTGGGGATTCGAGCGAGTGAGTTCGCGAAAGACGACGGGCAGATAACCTTGCGCAATGAAGGGCGCCGCACCGATCTTGATCAGGAGGTCCGGGTGATCGCTGAGTGTTTCGCGACGCAGGCGTTCGAGATCATCCAGCAGGAGCTTGGCGCCTCGCAGGACGGTTTCGCCATATTGCGTGGGCACGACACCGCGGGAATCCCGCTCGAACAGCGCCACGCCGAAGGTTTGCTCCATTTCCGCGAGCGTCTTGCTCAATGCCGGCTGCGTGACATTGAGCTGCTTCGCCGCCGCATTCAGGCTGCGGCACTCCTTAAGCGTTACCAGAATTTGCAGATGACGAAACTTGAGCCAACCAACCAGTCGGTGCGATTTTTCACGACTATTTTCGCCGAATGTGCTCAACGTGATTCTCAAAACTCAAGTGGTTGAAATGTTATCACCAATATCTGGATAAACGCCTTGAATTCTCTTGCTGAATGCGCAATACAACTCGCCGCATTTTCGATTGTTGAATGAATCATTGTTCAAGGCAAAGTCCGTTTTTAACCGTGCAATGCCGTACAAACGATAGCCGGAATCCGGCCTCGCTCAAGTTCGGCCGCGCACTGCCGTTATCCGCCAGAACGGCGAGTCATCGCCTCCTCACAACGTTTGCCGCACGGGCAAACTCACTCGATAAAAACCAGCATGAAACGTGTCGTTGCCCTCTCCGCGCTTACCTTGGTCCTGGCAGGATGTGGCGGAGGCGGCGGCGGTTCGGATGCCGCGCCAGCCACGCCCGCACCGAACGCCGCACAAGGTCTCTATTCCGGCAGCGACGCATACGGCCACACGATCGGCGGCGCAGTGCTCGACAGCGGCGCGTTCTACTTCGTCTATGTCGATACGGCCAGCAACACCTTCGGCCTCGTGCAAGGCACGGCGACTGCCTCTCACGGCACCTTCCAGTCCGACAACGCACGCACCTTCGACATCACTGGCGGCCGCACCAGCGACACCCCGGTGCTCGCCGGCTATAACGGGCGCAACAGCATCCAGGGCGCGCTGTACACGAGCGCGGCGAAACAGAGCAGCAGCACCTTCAACCTGGTGTACGACTTCGCCTATGAACGCCCTATCACGCTCGCGGCAGTCGCAGGCACCTATTCGGGCGCGGCCGGATCCACGCGCGGCGGCGAAGCGACGAGCTTCACCATCGGCCTGGACGGCTCGATCAAGGGCGCCGGACCGAGCGGCTGCACCTATGCCGGAACGACCCGCCCGCACGGCGACAAGAACGTACTCGACGCCACCATTACGTTCGGTGCCGCACCTTGCCTGTATCCGGGCGCGACCGTGACGGGCGCGGTGTTCTTCAACAACAGCGAGCTGCTGGGCGCACTGACGCTGGCAGACCGCTCGGATGCATTCGTGGTTGCCGCCACCAAATAAGGCATGACGACAGTCCGAATAAGCAGGGCTGTCGCGCTTCCCTACATTTTCGTTATGTGCGCCGAGCAGCGCACGCGTGAATCACGCTATTGACGAACAATGCGCGAAGAAACCATGATCGACTGGAGATTCAAACAAGAAACTCATTCACGCTAAAGGAATCTTCAATGCTGACACTGGCGCACCCAAGCATAAAACGAATGGAATACATTGAGTGCGGTGAAGCTTTCGTGAACTTGCAAGGCATTCATGAGCGCATTGCCGTGGACATGAGCCGCCAGCTCATTTCCAGCGCTGGCGATTACTTCTGCTGGTCCCGGCATGATGTGGCGAAGCGGCTCGTCACGGCGGCACGGAGCCTTCCGCCGCACCTTCGGCTGCTGGTGGTCGAAGCGTACCGGTCGCTCGATGTACAGCGCAGCTACTTCCGCGACTACACCCACGTGCTCAAGCGCGACTATCCCTGGCTCGATGGCGATGCCCTCTACGAGAAAGTCAGCCAATGGGTCGCGCCGCCGGAAGTGGGCGGCCATCCGACGGGCGCGGCCATCGACCTGAGCTTGCAGCATATCGATGGCGGTCACGTCGACATGGGCACCGTCCTCAACGCCAACGACGCCGAGTCATCGGGCGCCTGCTTCACTGACAGCGCCTTCATCACGCGTGAAGCCGCCCGCAACCGCGCCATTCTGCGCGATGCCATGAGCGCCGCCGGCTTCGTGAACTATCCGTCCGAATGGTGGCACTGGTCCTATGGCGACCGTTACTGGGCCGTGGTCTCCGGCAAGCCGCATGCGGTCTACGGGCCGGTCGAAGAGTTCGAAGTAGAAGGCGTGCGCGTCTAGCCTCCCAGCGCAAACGGCGTCTCGCATCCCTCGTACAAACCCCAATCTCGCAATTCTGGAAAGTCTTTGCAAACCGCAAATTCTTTCCAATATACTGTGGGCACGCGGTACAAGCGGCAGGAGCCGGTTGCCGGACCAAGCGAGAGGACAGCATGAGTGCGGTGGCGGATCGAATCCTGCGGGTACTGGAAGAGCTGGCGAACGCGCCGGAAGGCAGGACGCTTTCCGAAGTCGCAACCGCGCTCGATGTCCCCGTCAGCGCCGCGCATCGGCTGCTGGCCGACCTGATGGAACAGGACTACGTGCGCAAGGACGAACGGCGCGGCGAGTTCATGCTCACGATGAAACTGCCGTCGCTCGGACTGCGTTTCCTGAGCGCGGGCGGCGTCGTGGACGTTGCCCAGCCGATCCTCGAAAGGCTCGCGTCGACTTCGGAAGAACTGGTCCGCCTCGCCATCCTCGACGGCGAGCAACTGATCTACGTGGCCAAGGCCCAGGGCGCGCGCCAGGGCATTCGCTACGATCCCGAGATGGGCAGGCCCGTCACGCTGTCATGCAGCGCCGCCGGCATCGTGTGGCTGGCCGGCATGAGCGACGAAGAAGCCATGCGCCTGGTGTCCAGACAGGGCTTCGGCGCGCCATCGGACTTCGGCCCGCGCGCGCCGACCACCTTCAAGGCGCTGCTGCCGCTCATCGAAGCCGCGCGCGCCAACGGCTTTGCCACCACCCAGGACATGTTCCTTCCGGCCATGAGTTCGATGGCGACGCCGGTGCGGACGCCGACCGGCGAAGTGCGCGCCATCCTGATCATCGCAGGCCCGATGTCGCGTCTCACCGAAGAGCGCATGAGCGCGCTCGTGCCGGCGTTGATGTCCACGGCGGCTGAACTGTCCGAAGCCAGCGGCGTGTCGCCGATGCTTCGCCGCGCCATGCAGGGTCCCAATTACGCAGTGAGCATGTCGGCATAACTTCGGGCGCGTTCGTCGCCTGTCGCATCAGCATTTTCATTTTAATTAGCATCCCGATGCGAAGGGACGCGCACGCCTGCACGATCGGCAACAGCATATCTTCCGGGAGGAGACAAATTGGAATCGGCACACGCAACAAGCAGCAAGCAATCGATGGCGAACCGCGCCGTCAGTGCGGCGACCTTCGGCACCGCACTCGAATGGTTCGACTTCACGCTATACGGTTCGGTGGCCGCCACGGTCCTGCCCAAACTGTTCTTCCCGGCGATGGAGCCCAGCTCCGCCCTGCTCGCCTCGCTGGCCACCTTCAGCGTGGGGCTGGCGGCACGGCCGCTGGGCGCGATCATCTGCGGCCATTTCGGCGACAAGATCGGCCGCCGCAATCTTATGCTCGGCACCGTCTCGGTGATGGGCATCACCTCGGTGCTGATGGGCCTCTTGCCCACCTACGCGCAGATCGGCATGCTCGCGCCGATCCTGCTCGTCCTGTTGCGCATCATCCAGGGCTTCGCGCTGGGCGGTGAATCGACGGGCGGTCAGCTGATGGCGCTGGAACACGCACCCGCCGACCGGCGCGGCAAGTACTCCGGCCTGATCGGCATGTGCGCGCCGCTCAGCCAGATCCTCGCCAATGCGGTCCTCTTGCTGTTGTCCGCGACCATGAGCGCCGATGCCTTCACGCGCTACGGCTGGCGCATTCCCTTCGTGATGAGCGTCCTGCTCGTGCTCGTGGGCATCTATATCCGGCTGCGCGTCGCCGAGACGCCCGCCTTTCTGCAGATGAAGCAGTCCGCCGTCGCGTCGGTCAGCAGTCCCCTCAAGGATGCATTCCGCCTGCACTACAAGACCATCATCCGCATGATGCTGTTCTTTTGCGGTCCCACCGCGCTGTTCTATCTCGCGGTCGTGTTCACGCTCGGTTATCTGACCAACACGCTCGGCGTGCCGAAGCAAACCGGCTTCACGCTGCTGATGATCGCCAACGCATGTGCCGTCGCCGGCTCGATTCTCGGCGGCCTGCTGAGCGACCGCATCGGCCGCAGGCGCGCGCTGATGCTCGCCTCGGCGGCGACCCTCGTCATCATGTTGTTCTATTTCCCCGTGCTGGGCACCCGCAGCTTCGTGCCGATGGCCATCGCAATGGGCCTGTTCATGGGCTTCACGCAAGTGCAGACCGGCATCCAGCCCGTCGCGTTCGCCGAAGCCTTCCCGACCAACGTGCGCTATTCCGGCTCGGCGCTGGCCTTCACCGGCGCGAGCCTGTTCGCGGGCGGCCCGATTCCGGTGGTCGCGACGTGGCTGCTGAACCTGAGCCATGGCTCGCCGTGGCCACTCGTCGCGCTGGTCGCGGCATTGAACGTGTTGTCCTTCTGCATGATCGCGATCGGGCCGGAGACCGCCGGCGTGGATCTGAACCGCCTGGATTCCGCCGATGAAGTCCTCGGCAAA
The DNA here is from genome assembly GCF_031451315.1 of Caballeronia sp. LZ032. Classification (NCBI taxonomy): domain Bacteria; kingdom Pseudomonadati; phylum Pseudomonadota; class Betaproteobacteria; order Burkholderiales; family Burkholderiaceae; genus Caballeronia; species Caballeronia sp. LZ032. The sequence goes on along the minus strand of NZ_JARUXP010000002.1, from coordinate 513,022 downwards.
CGCGACGCCGGCGCGCAGCAGGCCAGCTTTTGAGCGACATCTTATCCATCAAATCGAACGAGGAAGCCGATGAACGAATCACACCGCGGCCTGCTGGCTATCTGGAGCACCATCGCTCCGGAAGCCGAAACCGACTATCTGCACTGGCTCACGCGCGAACATGTGTTCGAGCGGGTGAGCGTGCCGGGCTTCTGCTCGGGACGTGTCTTCAAGCGGCGCGACAGCAAGCCGTCCGAGTACCTGATGCTCTATGAACTCGACCATGCCGAAGTCATGTCGAGCGAGGGCTATCTGACGCGGCTCAACGCGCCCACGCCGTGGACCCAGCGCATCATGCCCACGCTGATGCACTTCCGGCGCGGCGGCGGCACGCTGAGCCATGAAGCGGGACATGCGCGCGGTCATGGCAGTCACATCGCGATCGCACGCTTCGAAGATGACATACCCGCTGCGCTGACCGGCGAGCGCCTGGATGCGCTTGCGCAACTGGACTGGGTCGTCGCGGTCCGCGTGATGCGCGTGCAGTCCGATTCGACATCCATCTCCACGCGCGAGAAGTCGATGCGCCGCAGTGAGGAAGGCGCGTTCGCCGGACTCATCGTGATCGAAGCGTTGGACCGCGCTTCGCTTGATCGTGCGGTCACGGCAGCAAGCCGTGACGTTCCGGAACTCGACGGCGCGTTTCGACTTCACGACGCGGTCTTCGGCAGTCGTCGATAACTTCGACGCATGAAACGAGGCGCGTGATGAAAAGCCCCATCAAGCGCCCCATGTCCTGCAAGATAATGAGAGCCTCGAAAGAACCATGGTCGTGTGACAAGAATCCCTGTTTCCGTAGAATATTCCAGTAATATGGATTCGTTGATTTGTAAGTTATACCCGTCAACGATTTCTGCTATCGATCGATTTGCCGCAACAGAATTCAAAACATCAAAAGCGCGCAGTCGTCATGCAAAACAGTGATATGTCCATTATTGGTTTTCAGCGTCTAACATTGACTCCGTCGATTGTGAAGATGCAGTTCCGGTGCAGCGGATCGGCTTGAACGCCGCGCAGGAACTCGAGCGGAACCAGCAAGCCAGCGGCCCGCCTGCCTCTCAAGTCAGGAAGCAGCAGCGCCGCGCGCAAGCAGGATGCGCGCATCATTCAGACGCAAATCATCCCTGAATCGAAGCCCGGTTGCCCGTCGCGCAGTCCAGCGACGGTCGTCCGGTTCCCGTAATTCGTCCCGCGTGCTTTCACGCCTGAGTCTGACGCGTCCGTCATTTCCATGACGTCGATCGCGACGTATTTCAAACCGCCTGACTTCTTTTTTTCCAGCCCCAATGGATGTATTCCACGGCGTCTGGAATGAAAGCCGGGACGGCAGCCGATTCTTATTCGTCGAACGCAAGATGCACATCTCGTCAGATAACGCAGCCGCCATGGAAGCCGATCCGCATGACAGCTCGCTGCTCGAGCCCGTCGCGGATGAGGCGCCGTGTGGTGACGAGCTGAGCTACGACCAGGCGTTCATCGATCTCGAACGACTCGCTGTCGGCAAGACCGAACAGCAGTTCGGCTCGACGATCATCCCCGCTGAAAACCCGGACTGGCATCAGGTGGCTTTGCGGGCGAGCGGACTGTTGAAGCGCACCAAAGATCTGCGGGTCGCCACGCTGCTGACACGCGCATGGGTCGAACTGGATGGGCTGGCCGGATACCGGCGCGGCGTCGCGCTGATCGCCGAATTGCTGGAGCGTTATTGGCCGGCGCTGCATCCGCGCATCGAGACCGATGGCGAAAGCGATCCGCTGATGCGCATCAATGCGCTGCGCAATCTCGGCGATCCCGAAAGCATCGGACGTGCAATCCGCAACGCCACCATCCTGCGCCTGAAGCAAGGCAGCCTGAACATGCGCGACGCCGCCGCCCTCCTCGATGGCCATGCCTCGCAGGCGGCGGCATCGCTGAATCTGGATGGACCCGAACTGCGTCAGCAGCTTGTGCTCGCGGCGAATGCGCCGCACAGCCTCACCGCGCGCATCCCGGAGATTCTCGCGGCACTGAAGCACATCGCGCAGACCGTGCAGCGCGAACTCGGCGATAGCTGGGTGCCGGACTTCCGCAGTGTCGAAGCGCCCTTGCGCCTCATTGGCGATGCCGCGCAGCCGCTTCGCGGCCAGGTTGCCGACGCGCCGCTGCCGCTCGATGACCACGGCTCACCGCATGAAGCGCTCGCCGGCGCGCTGCCCGATAGCACAGCCGAGCCGCTGCCGAACCCGGTGCATCACGCGTTGCGTTCGCGCGCCGAAGTGATCGCGTTGCTGCAGAAGGCCTGCGCCTATCTCGAGTTTCACGAACCGGGGCACCCGGCGCCGCTCCTCATTCGTCGAGCGATACGGCTGATGGGCATGAGCTTCTACGAGATCGTGCGGGACATGATGCCGGCCGGCATCCCGCAACTCGACGTACTGGCGAACAGCCCGAAGCCGGGCGAACCACCAGTTCAGCCAGGCTGAACGATGCGGCCTGGACGGCCAACCCATGCGCACACGAGCAAGCTTACTGGAGGCAATCCGTGACGAAAGCAAAACAGACCCGATCGCGTCAGGGCGGTCAGCAATTCATCGGCAGGAATCGTGCGCCGCGCGTGCAGATCGAATATGACGTCGAGATCTACGGCAGCGAGCGGAAAGTCGAGATTCCCTTTGTCATGGGCGTGATGGCGGACCTGGCGGGCGATACCCGCAAGGTGCAGCCCGAGATCGGCGAGCGCAAGTTCCTCGAAGTCGATATCGACAACCTGGATGAACGCATGAAGTCCATCCAGCCGCGCGCTGTGTTCCAGGTCCCGAACAAGCTCGGCGGCGATGGCCGCCTGCAAGTGGATCTGACCTTCGAGAGCATGGACGACTTCACGCCGGGCCGGATTGCGCGCAATGTCGACTCGCTCAGTCATCTTCTGGACGCGCGGACCCAGCTCGCCAATCTGCTTTCGTACATGGACGGCAAGAATGGCGCGGAAGAACTCCTCGCAAAAGCGCTTGCCGATCCGGCGCTGCTCAAGGCGCTCGCCAAAAGCGCGAAACCGCAGGACGACGCATCCACGGCGCCGTCCGACGCAGCGCAGCCGGGCGAACAGGACGCCTGAGCGCGTCCCTGCCTCGCGAACGCCACGACATGGACAGCGCAGACTTCACTGACGGAATAAACGCATGACGACCACCAGACACGCCGAGCACGCCGAGCACGCCGACCACCCGCAGACGATGGAGGTGGATCACTTCAGGGATCTGCTGAACAAGGAGCTCAAGCCGACGACGGATCAGGCGCATCAGGCCATCGAAAGCGCGGTGAAGACGCTTGCGCATCAGGCGCTCGAACACGCCGCCGTGATGTCCGCCGATGCCTATCAGGGCATCCAGGCCATCATCGCGGAGATCGACCGGAAGCTGTCCGACCAGATCAACGAGATCCTGCATCATCCGGCCTTCCAGAACCTCGAATCGGCCTGGCGCGGCCTGCACTACCTCGTCACCAACACCGAAACCGACGAGATGCTGAAGATCCGCTTCATGCCGATCTCGAAGAAGGAACTGGCGCGCACGCTCAAGCGCTACAAGGGCGTGGCCTGGGACCAGAGCCCGGTGTTCAGGAAGATCTATGAAGAAGAGTATGGACAGTTCGGCGGCGAGCCGTTGGGCGGACTGGTCGGCGACTTCTATTTCGATCACAGTCCGCCCGATGTCGAGATGCTGGGCGAGCTGTCGAAGATCGCGGCGGCGGCGCATTGCCCGTTCATCGCGGCGGGCTCGCCTTCGGTCATGCAGATGGATTCATGGCAGGAACTTTCCAATCCGCGCGACCTGACCAAGATCTTCCAGAACACGGAGTACGCCGCCTGGCGCGGTCTGCGCGAGTCGGACGATTCCCGCTATATCGGCCTGACCATGCCGCGCTTCCTGGGCCGCCTGCCCTACGGCATCAACACGCTGCCGGTGGATGAATTCGACTTCGAAGAGAACACCGACGGCGTCGATCACCGCAACTACATGTGGATCAACTCGGCCTATGCGATGGCCGCGAACATCAACCGTTCGTTCAAGCACTACGGATGGTGTACGTCGATTCGCGGCGTGGAGTCGGGCGGCGCGGTGGAGAACCTGCCGATGCATACGTTCCCCTCCGACGACGGCGGCGTCGACGCCAAGTGTCCGACCGAGATCGCGATCAGCGACCGTCGCGAAGCCGAGCTGGCGAAGAACGGCTTCATGCCGCTCGTGCATCGCAAGAACTCCGACGTCGCCGCGTTCATCGGCGCGCAATCGCTGCAAAGCCCGAGCGAGTACTACGACAACGCCGCCACTGAAAACGCGCGCCTGGCGGCACGGCTGCCGTATCTGTTCGCCTGCTGCCGGTTTGCGCATTACCTGAAATGCATCGTCCGCGACAAGGTCGGTTCATTCAAGGAACGCCGGGACATGGAGAGCTGGCTCAACGACTGGATCATGAGCTATGTCGATGGCGACCCGGTCAATTCCTCGCAGGAAACCAAGGCGAAGAAGCCGCTTGCCGCCGCCGAGGTCATGGTCGAGGAAGCCGACGACAACCCAGGCTATTACACCGCGAAGTTCTTTCTACGCCCGCACTATCAGCTCGAAGGGCTCACGGTTTCTCTTCGGCTGGTTTCCAAGCTGCCATCGTTAAAGGAAGGCAGTGCTTCGTAGCAACGTTCGTCACGATCACCGTGGCGATACCCTTGTTTCATTTAATCCCGGAGAACTGAAAATGGCTGTTGATATGTATATGCGGGTGGATGGCGTAACAGGCGAATCGAAGGATGCGAACCATCAGGGCTGGTCGAACGTGCAGTCCTATGCGTGGGGCGCGAACCAGCCCGGCAGCATGGCTTCCGGCAGCGGCGGCGGCTTGGGCAAGGTGAGCTACAGCGATCTGCAGGTGACGGCGCCGATCGACAAGGCATCGCCCGCCATTTTGAAGTACTGCTCGAACGGCAAGCACCTGCCGACGGTGGAAATCTCCGTCTGCAAGGCCGGCGGTACACAGGTCGAGTATCAGCGCATCACGCTCAGCGAAGTGCTGGTGACGTCCGTCACCCATGCCGCCGCCAGTACGGGCGATGCCGTGCTCGTGACCTACACGTTCCAGGCCGCGAACGTGCAGCAGCAGTACTGGGAGCAGACCGACCAGGGTAATCGCGGCAGCGCGAGCACGCTCTCGTGGAACATCAAGCAAAACCAGGAAGCCTGACGCACCGAGTCTGAATGTGTGGCGCCGGGCGGACGCATTCGCCCGGCATGCAACGTCATGATCCTGGACCCTTTGCCGGCCGCAAGGCCCCGACCCACTCGCATCAACCACCGCGAGCAGCATGCGCAAATTGCCATCACGTCATACGCAACCGGCCGGACGCCGGCTGACGCCCGTCTTGCTTGACCGCCTGACCGATCAGGCGCCGCACGAAAGGCGCGAAGCGGACGGCGCCTTCATGCTGACGCGCGCGTTGCTGCGCGAATCGGTGCTGCGCGACTTGCGCTGGCTGCTCAACACGACGAACCTCGAAGCGACTGTCGATCTCGCCCCGTATGCGGGCGTGCGCGAGTCCGTCATCAACTTCGGCACGGGCGCGCTGGCGGGCCTGCGGATGTCGGAGATCGAATGGACCGACATCGAACGGACCATCCGCGAGGCGATCCTGGCGTTCGAGACGCGCATCGTTCCCGACAGTCTGCAAGTGAAGTGCGTCGAGAACAACAGCGACTCCCTGTTGCATCACAACCTGCTGGTCCTGGAGATTCGCGGACAGATCTGGGCCGTGCCCTATCCCTTCGAGTTCGTGTTCCGCTCGGAAGTCGATCTCGAGAACGGCTACATGGTGCTGCAAGCGCCGGGGAACGAATGATGGACGGCCGCCTGCTCGACTATTACAGCCGCGAACTGAGCTATCTGCGCGAACTGGGCGCGGAGTTCGCCGCCGAGTATCCGAAGATCGCGGGCCGGCTCGGCATGCGCGACACGGAAGTCGTCGATCCGTATGTCGAGCGTCTGCTCGAAGGCTTCAGCTTCCTGGCCGCGCGCATCCACCTGAAGATGGATGCCGAGTTCCCGCGCTTCTCGCAGCGGCTGCTGGAACTGGTTTATCCCGGCTATCTGTCGCCGCTGCCCGCCATGGCCATCGTGCAGATTCCGCCCGATCTCGACGTCGGCAATCTCGCGAGCGGCTATACCCTGCCCGCCGGCACCGCCCTGCGCGCCAACGTGACCGCGGGCGAACAGACGGCCTGCGAATTCAGGACCGCGCACGAGGTCACGCTGTGGCCCATCCGCATCACGGCGGTGCGCATGGAGCCGGCGCCGGAAGACTTGCCGTCCGCCTTGCTCGACCCGCAACGCACCGTGCGCAGCGTATTGCGCATCCGCCTGGAAACCGACGGCGCGGCGCGCTTCGCCGACCTGCCACTCGAACGCCTGAGCTTCTTTCTCGGCGGCCAGACGCAGCAGGCGCAGCATCTGCTCAGGCTGCTGCTGGGCGAGCGCGTGGTGGCCGCGGCTGTGCGCGATCCGGCCAGCAAGACGCCGCTCTACCGAAGCCTGCCCGCCGATGCGATCCGTCACGAAGGACTCGATGCCGGCCAGGCCCTGCTGCCGGACGACATGCGCGCATTCAGCGGGCATCGCATCCTGCACGAGTACTTTGCGTATCCGTCGCGGCTGCTGTTCTTCAGCATCGGCGGATTGCGCGACGCATTGCGCACGGCCGGCACGGCGTGCGAGCTGCTGGTGATGTTCGACGAGCGCGCGGAAGAACTGTATCGGTCGGTCGATGCACGCAGCCTCGCGCTCTATTGCACACCCGCCGCCAACCTGTTCCCGAAGCGCACCGACCGCATGCCGGTGTCGCGCCGGCAGCATGAATATCACATCGTCGTGGACCGCTCGCGGCCGCTCGACTACGAGGTGTACCGCGTCAACCGCGTGACGGGACACGGCGGTCCCGAAGGCCGAGAGCAGACCTTCCTGCCGTTCTATTCCCCGCATGCGCATCAGCGCAACAGCGCGGGTTGCTACTTCTCGACGCGCCGTGAACCGCGCCTGTCCAGCGCGCGGCTGCGCGGTCATCACCGCAGCGATTACGCGGGCAGCGAAGTGTTCGTGTCGCTCGTCGATCAGCATGAAGCGCCGTTCAGCGGCGAGCTGCGCCACATATCCGTGGATGCGCTGTGTACCAATCGCGATCTCGCCATCCTGATGCCGCTCGGCGCGAAGGCCGACTTCACGCTGACCGTATCGGCGCCGGCGGGAACCATCAAGGTGCTGAAGGGACCGAGCGTGCCGCGTGCGTCCATCGCGGAGAACGAGATCACCTGGCGTCTCATCAGCCATCTGGGCCTCAACTATCTGACGCTTACCGATCTCGACGGCACGCAGGGCGCCGCCGCCTTGCGCGAGCTGCTCGGGCTCTATGCGGACCTCGCCGATCCCGCGCTGACGAAGCAGATCCAGGGCATCCGCAGCGTGCGCGTCGAGCCCGTGTGCCGCGCGCTGCCGCATGCGGGTCCGATCATGTACGGCCGGGGCGTGTGCATCACCGTGCTGCTCGAGGAAGCCGTCTTCGAACCGTACGACATGCATCTGTTCGGCGCCGTGCTGGACCAGTTTTTTGCGCGCCATGTATCGCTGAACAGCTTCAGCGAACTGGTCATCGAAACCTTGCAGAGAGGAGAGATCGGACGATGGAAGCCCCGGATCGGCTGCCGGCCGACAGCCTGACACAGGCGGTCTACGGCCGGACCGAAGAGGCTCCGTCCGTCAGACCCGCCCCGCCGCCGCGCGAGGAGCGGCTCGACCGTCTGCTGGAGCAGGCGGCGGCCGCGCCCTACGAGTACGACCTGTTCGAGCTGATGCGCTGGATCGATGCCTGTGCGGTCACGCCGGTGCGGCTCGGCCGTGCGTCCCATCCGCGCGACGAGCCGGTGCGCTTCGGTCAGCGTCCGTCGCTTGCGTTCGCACCCGCGGCCCTCGCCGAAGTACGCCGCGATCAGCGCAAGCGCGCGCAGGTCTCGGTATTCGGCTTCGGTCTGTTCGGACCCAACGGTCCGATGCCGCTGCATCTGACCGAATACGCCTACGAGCGGGCGCGCAATCACGGCGATACCTCGCTGGCCGGCTTCGCGGACCTGTTTCATCACCGGCTGATCGCGCTGTTCTACCGCGCCTGGGCGAATGCGCAGCCGTGCGCGAGCCTGGACCGCGCAGGCGACGCCCGCTTCGACGACTACTTCGCGAGCCTGATTCATCTCGGCCAGCCGTCGCTCAAGGGACGTGGCGCGGTGGCGGACCACGCGCGCTACTACATGGCCGGGCATCTCGTCAGGCAGACTCGCAACCCGGAAGGCCTGTGCCGGATTCTCGCCGATTACTTCGGCGTGAAGACGCGCATCAACGAATACGCGCCCGGCTGGATCGCCATTGAACCGGCGCGCCAGTGCGCCTTGCCGCTCCGGCTGGGCGCCAATGCGTCCGGCGCGGGCGCGGTTCTGGGCCGCGCGGTGCGGGATGCGCAGCATGGCTTCGAGATCGTGATCGGGCCGTTGCCGATGGAACGCTTCCGCCAGTTCCTGCCCGATACCGAAGCGGCGATGCAGCTGGCGGACTGGGTGCGCTTCTATGCCGGCGACGAACTGGACTGGAACGTCAGGGTCCTGCTGGCGCGGGCCGATGTGCGCGGCGCGAGCGTCGGCATGCAGCAGCGCCTGGGCTGGGACACCTGGGTCGGCGAGCGCCTGAGTCCCACCGATGCCGGCGACCTCGTGTACGGCCCCGGCATCGTCGCCCATCATGCGCGCCAGCGGCGCGCCGAACAGACCCGAAACGAATCGCCTGTGACCTGCCATGACTGACATCAACCGTCCCGCCCTGTACGGCAAGCTCAATCCGTTCCTGTTCCGCTCGCTGGAAAGCGCGACGTCGCTGTGCAAGCTGCGTGGCAATCCGTATGTCGAGCTGGTGCACTGGCTCCATCAGATGCTCGCCGAAAACGACAGCGACCTGCATCGTCTGATCGTGCGTTTCGATCTCAACGCGGGCCGGCTCGATCACGATCTGTCCGTCGCGATGGACCGTCTGCCGCGCGGGGCCAGCGCGATCGCCGACTTCTCCGCCTTCATCGATGAAGCCATCGAACGCGCATGGGTCTACAGCACGATTGCCTATGGCCGCGCGCGCATCCGCAGCGCGTTCCTGCTGGCCGGCATCCTGAAGACGCCGTCGCTGCGCAATCAGCTGCTCGCCACGTCGCAGCAGTGGGGCAAGCTCGTCCCGGATCTCGTGATGAACGAGATTCCCGCAGTCATCGCCGGGTCCGCGGAGGACAACGACAGCGCCGATACGCCCGAGACCGAAGCCGCCCCGGAAGGCGCCGCCGCCGAGTCCGCGTTGCAGCGCTTTGCCGTCGACATGACGGCGCAGGCGCGCGCCGACCGCATCGATCCGATCACGGGCCGCGAGTCGGAGATCCGCCAGGTCATCGACGTGCTGATGCGCCGCCGTCAGAACAACCCGCTGCTGACCGGCGAGGCGGGCGTCGGCAAGACGGCCATCGTCGAAGGACTGGCCTTGCGCATCGCCGCCGGCGACGTGCCGCCCGCCCTGCGCGACGTCACGCTCTATTCGCTCGACATGGGACTGTTGCAGGCGGGCGCCAGCGTCAAGGGCGAGTTCGAAGCACGCTTGCAGCAGATCATCAGCGAGGTGGAACGCAGCACGCGGCCGGTGGTGCTGTTCATCGACGAAGTGCATCGGCTGATCGGCGCGGGCGGCGCGCACGGCACCGGCGATGCCGCCAACCTGCTCAAGCCCGCGCTCGCACGCGGCCAGTTGCGCACCATCGGCGCGACGACCTGGAGCGAGTACAAGAAGTACATCGAAAGCGATCCCGCGCTGACGCGGCGTTTCGAAGCCATACAGGTGCGCGAGCCCTCGGAGGACGAAGCCGTCGCGATGCTGCGCGGACTGGTCGGCCGGCTCGAACGGCACCATCGCATCATCATTCTCGATCAGGCGGTGGATGCGGCGGTGCGCCTGTCGAACCGCTATCTGCCCGCGCGGCAATTGCCCGACAAGGCCATCAGCCTGATGGATACCGCGTGCGCACGGGTCGTCGTGGGCCGGCATGCGCCGCCGCCGGCAGTCGAGGATCTGCAACGCCGGATCAGCGCGCTCGAAGCAGAACAGGCCGCGCTGGAACGCGAACGGCTGATCGGCCTGCCGGTCGAGATCAGGCCCGCGCTGGGCGAGGCGCTGGCCGAACGGCAGCAGGAACTCGCGGCGTCCGAGGCGCGCTGGAAGCAGCAGCGCGAACAGGTGGAAGCGATCGTCGCATTGCGCGCCGAACCTCACGATCCGCAGGAAGCCAGCGACCGCCGCGCGACGCTTGCACGCCTGCGCACCGAACTCGCCGCGCTTCAGGGCGATACGCCGCTCGTTCAAGTGGACGTGGATGTGGAAACGATCGCGGCGGTGCTGGCCGACTGGACCGGCATTCCCGCCGGCAGGATGCTGCGCAACGAAGCGCAATCGGTGCTCGCGTTGCCGCAGACGCTGGCGCGCCGCGTGATCGGGCAGCCCGCCGCAATGGATGCGATCGCGCGCCGCGTGCAGAACGCGCGCGCCGCGCTGGACGATCCGCAACGGCCGGTCGGCGTGTTCCTGTTGTGCGGTCCGTCGGGTGTCGGCAAGACGGAGACAGCGCTGGCGCTGGCCGAGGTGATGTATGGCGGCGAGCAGAACCTGATCTCCATCAACATGAACGAGTTCCAGGAGTCGCACACGGTATCGACGCTGAAGGGCGCGCCGCCGGGTTATGTCGGCTATGGCGAGGGCGGCATCCTGACTGAGGCGGTGCGTCGGCGGCCGTATAGCGTCGTGCTGCTCGACGAGATGGAGAAAGCCCATCCCGATGTGCAGGAAGCCTTCTACCAGATCTTCGACAAGGGCTGGATGGAGGACGGCGAGGGCCGGCGCATCGACTTCCGCAACACGATCCTGATCCTGACCACCAATGCCGGTGACGCCGAGATCATGCGTCTCGCGCAGGAAGAGCCCGCACCCGCGAGCAGTCAGGTGGAACGGCGCATCCGCGATGCGTTGCGCGAGTATTTCACGGCCGCCTTCCTCGGCCGCCTGACGGTGGTGCCGTTCTATCCGCTCTCCGGGGCCGTGTACGAGGAAATCATCGCGATGCGGCTGCGCACGATCGGACGGCGCCTCGCTGAACAGCACGAGATCGCGTTCCATCACACGCCCGAGGTGGGCCTGCTGATCCACGAGCGCTGCGCCGAGGTGGAGTCCGGCGGCCGTTTGATCGATTCGATCATCACGCAGTCGCTCCTGCCCCTCATCAGCCGCGAAATCATCTCCGCGCTGGCCGAAAACCGCACCTTGAATGAAGTGCGGATCTCCGTCGAGAACAATGAATTTCAAGTCACGCTTTGCTGAACCGGATTTCCCCAGGTCTTAATCGATAGTGAGCAGAAAGAAATGGCACAGGTCGTAACCGCGTATTGCAGCGCATTTGATGTCGGCACTCTCAGTTTCCGCTCCATGACAGGAAACGAAGCCCTTTCCACCCTCTTCGACTTCGAGGTGCAACTCGTCTCGGGCGATGCTTCGCTCGATCTCAAGAGCGCCCTCGGCAAGTCACTCACGCTGGAGATCCAGCCGCAGGTCGGCGCGCTGCGCTATCTCGACGGACAGATCACCCGCTTCGAGTTCAATGGCCGCGAGACGCTCACCTCGCGCAGTTATATCTATACCGCCACATTGCGGCCTTCGCTGTGGTACCTCACGCGTTCCATGAACTGCCGCATCTTCCAGGAGAAGACGGTTGTCGAGATCATCCAGGAAGTCTTCTCCGCTTACGGCTTTCCGGTTACCAACCGCCTGAGCGCCACCTACCGCACCTGGGGTTATTGCACCCAGTTCCAGGAGACTGACTTCGCCTTCGTCAGCCGTTTGATGGAGCAGGAAGGCATCTATTACTACTTCACGCATCAGATGGGCCAGCACACGCTCGTGCTCGTCGATGACATGAGCGGCCACGACGCCCTGCCCGATTACGCCTCGCTCCCTTATCTCGCGCCCGATCAGATTGCGCTGCCCGAGACCGAAGGCGTCGATCGCTGGCACACCGAGGACAATGTCACTACGGGCCGCTACGTCGTCGATGACTATGATTTCCGCAAGCCCAAGGCGGACCTGCAAAGCCAGCAGGCCAACCCGCTCAGCGATGAACACGGCTCGTACGAGAAGTACAACTGGCAACTCGGCTATGTCAATGGCGACGAGGGCAACCATTACTCGCGCGTGCGGCTCGAAGAAGAGCAGACCGGTAGCGAAAGCGCTCATGGTCACACCACGATT
>NZ_JARUXP010000002.1:207448-500499 GCF_031451315.1 Caballeronia sp. LZ032 | reverse complement strand
AGCGGGCGACACCAAGCTTTTCAGCATCGCCGAGCGCCTCGAAACGGTCATGTGGGACGCGAAGAAGATGTTCCCCAATCTCGACTGGTTCAGCGCCGTTTCATACCACATGATGGGCGTGCCCACAGCCATGTTCACGCCGCTGTTCGTGATTTCGCGCACGTCGGGATGGAGCGCGCACATCATCGAGCAACGCATCGACAACAAGATCATCCGGCCGAGCGCGAATTACACGGGACCGGACAACCTGAAATTCACGCCGCTGCGCGAACGCAAGTGAAGCGCATGTAACACCCGGGCCTTGCCGCCGCGCACGGCAGCAAGGCCTTTTTTGATATCGTAGTCAACGTTCGACCCCCGACAATACCCTTGCAGCATGGCCCTTGAAACCAGACCATGCGATGAGCGAGACACGGCCATGAATACTGCAAACCGCAAACCTCTTCCCGGCACCCCGTGCGATTTCTTCGATGCGCGCTCGGCCGTCGACGCCGTCTCGCCCGGCGCCTACGACACCCTGCCCTACACGTCGCGCGTACTGGCCGAGAACCTGGTGCGCCGCTGCGATCCGGCGATGCTCGACGCCTCGCTGCTGCAACTGATCGAGCGCAAGACCGAGCGCGACTTCCCGTGGTATCCGGCGCGCGTGGTGTGTCACGACATCCTGGGCCAGACGGCGCTGGTCGATCTGGCCGGCCTGCGCGACGCCATCGCCGAACAGGGCGGCGATCCCGCCAAGGTGAATCCCGTGGTGCCGGTGCAACTGATCGTCGATCATTCGCTGGCTGTTGAATGCGGCGGCTTCGATCCCGATGCGTTCCAGAAGAATCGCGCCATCGAGGACCGCCGCAATGAAGACCGCTTTCACTTCATCGACTGGACCAAGCAGGCCTTCGAGAACGTCGAGGTGATCCCGCCGGGCAACGGCATCATGCATCAGATCAATCTGGAGCGGATGTCGCCCGTGATCCACGCGATCAACGGCGTCGCGTTCCCCGATACGCTCGTCGGCACCGACAGCCACACGCCCCACGTCGATGCACTCGGCGTGATTGCGATTGGCGTCGGCGGCCTGGAAGCGGAGAACGTCATGCTGGGCCGCGCGTCGTGGATGCGCCTGCCGGACATCGTCGGCGTGGAGCTGACGGGCAAGCGGCAGCCGGGCATCACGGCGACGGACATCGTGCTCGCGCTCACCGAATTCCTGCGCAAGGAAAAGGTCGTCGGCGCGTATCTGGAGTTCTATGGCGCAGGCGCAGCTAGCCTGACGCTCGGCGACCGCGCGACCATCTCGAACATGGCGCCCGAGTACGGCGCGACCGCCGCGATGTTCTACATCGACCAGCAGACCATCGACTATCTGCGCCTCACCGGCCGCGAAGAAGAACAGATCCGCCTCGTCGAAACCTACGCGAAGACCGCGGGCCTGTGGGCCGACACGCTCACGAACGCGCGCTACGAGCGCATCCTGCGCTTCGATCTGTCGAGCGTGGAACGCAACATGGCGGGGCCGTCGAATCCGCACAAGCGCCTGCCCACGTCGCAGCTCGCCGCACGCGGCATCGCCGGCAAGTGGGAAGAGACGCCGGGCAAGATGCCGGACGGCGCGGTCATCATCGCGGCCATCACCAGCTGCACCAACACCAGCAATCCGCGCAACGTGATCGCAGCGGCGCTGCTCGCGCGCAATGCCAATGCGCAAGGCCTCACGCGCAAGCCGTGGGTGAAGTCGTCGCTGGCGCCGGGCTCGAAGGCCGTCGAACTCTACTTGCAGGACGCCGCCCTGCTGCCCGAACTCGAGAAGCTCGGCTTCGGCATCGTCGCGTTTGCGTGCACGACCTGCAACGGCATGTCGGGCGCGCTGGATCCGGTGATCCAGCAGGAGATCGTCGAGCGCGAGCTGTACACCACCGCCGTGCTCTCCGGCAATCGCAACTTCGATGGCCGCATTCACCCGTATGCGAAGCAGGCGTTCCTGGCTTCGCCGCCGCTGGTCGTCGCCTATGCGATTGCGGGCACGATCCACTTCGACATCGAGAAGGATGCGCTCGGCACCGGCGCGAACGGCCAGCCGGTGTATCTGAAGGACATCTGGCCGGACGATGCGGAGATCGATGCGATCGTCGCGCAGAGCGTCAAGCCCGAGCATTTCCGCCGCGTGTATGAGCCGATGTTCGCGCTCACGCAGAAAAGCGGCGACGCCATCAACCCGCTCTACGACTGGCGCGGCCAGAGCACGTACATTCGCCGTCCGCCGTACTGGGAAGGCGCGCTGGCGGGCGAGCGCACGTTGCGCGGCATGCGGCCGCTCGCCCTGCTCGGCGACAACATCACGACCGATCACCTCTCGCCGTCCAACGCGATTCTCGCGAACAGCGCCGCCGGCGAATATCTGACGAAGATGGGCTTGCCCGAAGAGGACTTCAATTCGTATGCGACGCATCGCGGCGACCATCTGACCGCGCAGCGCGCGACCTTCGCCAATCCGACGCTCATCAACGAAATGGCCGTGGTCGATGGCCAGATCAAGAAGGGTTCGCTGGCGCGCATCGAACCCGAAGGCAAGGTCACGCGCATGTGGGAAGCCATCGAGACCTACATGGAGCGCAAGCAGCCGCTCATCATCGTCGCGGGCGCGGACTACGGGCAAGGCTCGTCGCGCGACTGGGCCGCGAAAGGCGTACGGCTCGCGGGCGTCGAGGCGATCGTCGCGGAAGGCTTCGAGCGGATCCATCGCACGAACCTGATCGGCATGGGCGTGTTGCCGCTCGAATTCAAGCCGGGCGTGAACCGCGTGACGCTCGCGCTCGACGGCACCGAGACCTATGACGTCATCGGCGCACGCACGCCGCGCGCCGATCTCATGCTCGTGATCCAGCGCAAGAACGGCGAACGCGTGGAAGTGCCCGTCACCTGCCGGCTCGATACCGCCGAAGAGGTGTCCATCTATGAAGCAGGCGGCGTGCTGCAACGCTTCGCGCAGGACTTCCTGGAATCGTCGAAGGCTGCTGCCTGACGCGCCGTCTCTTCTTTCAAAGGATTCGATTCACATGGCACACGCACCTCAAATCAGGATCCCCGCGACCTACATGCGCGGCGGCACCAGCAAGGGCGTCTTCTTCCGCCTGAACGATCTGCCCGAGGCCGCGCGCGTGCCCGGCGCGGCGCGCGACAAGCTGTTCATGCGCGTGATCGGCAGCCCCGACCCTTACGGCAAGCAGATCGACGGGATGGGCGGCGCGACGTCGAGCACGAGCAAGACGGTGATCGTCTCGCCGAGCACGCGGCCCGGTCACGACGTCGATTACCTGTTCGGTCAGGTATCGATCGACAAGGCCTTCGTCGACTGGAGCGGCAACTGCGGCAATCTCTCGGCGGCGGTGGGTCCGTTTGCGATCGGCGGCGGGCTGGTCGATCCGGAACGCGTGCCGGACAACGGCATTGCGATCGTGCGCATCTGGCAGGCGAACATCGGCAAGACCATCATCGCGCATGTGCCGATGACGAACGGCGCCGTGCAGGAAACCGGCGACTTCGAACTCGACGGCGTGACCTTTCCGGCGGCCGAAGTGCAACTCGAATTCCTCGATCCGGCAGCGGAAGAGGAAGGCGCGGGCGGCGCGATGTTCCCGACCGGCAACGTGGTCGACGATCTCGATGTGCCGGGCATCGGCTCGCTGAAGGCCACGATGATCAACGCGGGCATTCCGACCATCTTCCTGAACGCCGATGCCATCGGCTACACCGGCACCGAGTTGCAGGACGCCATCAACGGCGACGAAGCGGCCTTGAAGCGCTTCGAGACCATCCGCGCGCACGGTGCGCTGCGCATGGGGCTCATCAAGAGCCTCGATGAAATTGCCACGCGCCAGCACACGCCGAAGGTCGCGTTCGTCGCGCGGCCGGCGGCGTACACGGCATCGAGCGGCAAGCAAGTGGGCGTGGAAGATGTGGACGTGCTCGTGCGCGCGATGTCGATGGGCAAGCTGCATCACGCGATGATGGGCACGGCGGCGGTGGCCATCGGCACGGCGGCGGCGATTCCCGGCACGCTCGTCAATCTCGCGGCGGGCGGCGGCGAGCGTCAGTCAGTGCGTTTCGGGCATCCGTCGGGCACGCTGCGGGTCGGCGCGGAGGCGGTGCAGGCGGAAGGCGCCTGGCAAGTGACGAAGGCCATCATGAGCCGCAGCGCGCGCGTGCTGATGGAAGGGAATGTGCGCGTGCCGTTCGAAAGCTCGAACTAAAGCGTCACGCTTCTTCCGGCAACAAGGCCAGCAGCAGGCGCCGCAATTCGCGGCCCTCCGCTGCCGACAACCTTGCGGTCAGGATGCGCTCCACCTGCTCCACGCGAGGCCGCAGCGTCGCAAGCTGCTTCTTGCCGGCGGGCGTCAGCGACAGCACGTAGCTGCGCTTGTCGACGGGATCGTCGGAACGCTCGATCAGCTCATTGCGGGCCATGCGCGCCACGAGTTCCGCGATGGTCGAGCGGTCCACGTCGAGTTCGTCGCCAAGCTGGCGCTGGTTCACGCCCGGCGTCCGTTGCAGGATTTCAAGCGCGGCGTACTGCACGCTCGTGATCTCCGTCGACACCTCGCTCTGCCAGACCGCCAGATGCCGCTGCTGGGCGCGCCGCACCAGACTGCCGGTGAATCGGGAAAGGGCGGCGGGAGAATGTGTTTGAGCAGGCACGGTCGACAGGATCAAGCAGTGGAACGGGTTCGGAACAGCGGACGCAGGAATGCGTTCAGTTCATCGAACGCATCGAGCGGCAGCACATGCGCGACGTATTGATCCGGACGGACCACGATGAGCGCACCCCGTTCGCGATCGATGCCGCGCGCGTCGAAGATATCAGCCGACTCGTCGCGCGTAAATACCTTTTCATAATCCACCAGCCCATAGCGGCCCTTGCGCGGCAACAGCAGCGCATGCAAGTCCTGCAGGCGCACGTCGCGATGCGGCGTCTGCAACACCGCGCGCAGATCGATGACGCTGTCGATGTCGGCATCAGGTGGCGTGATGTCGCGCAGCCATGCAGCCAGATGCTCACAGAGCGCATCGAAGGCTCGACCGCTTGCATCCGCGAACGCATACAGACGCCAGCGGCCATCGGCGAGCGCTGCGTGACCGAGGTGCATCGGCCTGGCATCGGCGATGCGGATCACCGGCGCCGAATGAAAGCGCGTGCCGATCGTGAAGCCGCGCGCGAGCGCCTGATGCGTAGTCGCACCCGTCAGCGGACCCGGCCGGTAATGCGTGGCAACGCCCGCCGTATAGCGGCCCGCGCGCACGAAATACGCCTGCAACTCCGCCGGATCCACGCCGCCCGCTTCCGGATGCGCCGGGTCTTTCGGCGGCGCGGCCATCATTGCGGACCATTCCTTGTCGAAGTCGATCAACTCCTGCGCAACCGGTTGGCGTTCATCGGAATAGGTACGCAGCAGGCTGGCATCGCTGCGGCCCTGAAGCACTGCGCCCAGCTTCCAGCCGAGATTGAAACCATCCTGCATCGACACGTTCATGCCCTGCCCCGCCTTCGCGCTATGCGTATGACAGGCATCGCCCGCGATGAACACGCGCGGTTCGCGCGATGAGCCATCGGGCGTCAAGGCGTCGTCGAAACGTTCGGTCAGACGCTGGCCCACTTCATACACCGAGAACCACGCGACTTCCTTCACATCGAGCGTATAAGGATGCAGGATGCGCTGCGCCGTCCCGATGATGCGCTCCACCTTGATCTGTCGAATGCCGTCGCGGTTCTCGGGCGTCACTTCGCCGAGATCGACATAGAAGCGCACGAGATAACCGCCCTCGCGCGGGATGAGCAACAGATTGCCCTTGCTCGCCGACTGGATCGCGGCCTTGAGGCGAATGTCGGGGAAGTCGGTCACCGCCAGCGCATCCATCACGCCCCACGCGTGATTGGCGGCGTCGCCGTTGAGCGTCTGACCGATGGCCGCACGCACGCGGCTGCGGGCGCCGTCGCAACCCACGACATAACGCGCGCGGATCTTCGTCTCTTCACCGGCGCGCTCCCCTTCCGTGCGCTTCAGCGTGACAGTGAGCGGATGATCAGAAGCGTCGTCGCGCGTGACATCGACGACTTCGAGCGCGTAATCCGGTTCGAGGCGCTGCGCGGAACGATGCATCAGATCGAGCAGATAGGCCTGCAAGCGCGCCTGATTCACGATCACGTGCGGAAACTCGGACATGCCGGTTTCGGTATCCTGAACGCGTCCGGTCCGACGAATCGCGCCCCGGTCAGCGGCATCCGGCCGCCAGAACACCGTTTCGTTGACCCAGTACGCTTCGCGCAGCAGCCGTTCGCTGAGACCGAAGGCATGGAACATTTCCACCGTGCGGCACGCGACGCCGTCCGCCTGCCCCATCAGCAACGGTCCCGCACGACGTTCGACGATGCGCGTGGTGATCGACGCAAACTGCGCCAGCTGTGCCGCGAGCACGAGTCCAGCCGGACCGCTGCCGACGATGAGCACATCCACCGCGTCAGGCATGGCAACGTGCGGCGCGCCTTCGGCGGCGGGTTCGATGCCCGGATCGTCCGTGCGAAAACCGTTGAGATGAAATTGCATGATGTCTGCCTCCACAAGGTCTCGATTTCTCTGGATCGAAATATACTCCGTATGCCAACTATATCCAAGAAGTTATCGGAGCCCTGCGGTTTACCCGGAGAAGGCCGATCGGCTGGTTTTTTTTGAGCGGACCGGCGCCCGTGCGCCGGTCCAACGTGAAGTCAGGAAAGCCGCGGCGCCTTCCTGTGCTGCGTGCCGCATTCATACGCGTAGGCATAGCCGAGCAGCGCGCCCTCGTCCCATTGGCGTCCGACGAAGATCAGGCCGAACGGCGAGCCGGATTCGTAGTATCCGGCCGGCACCGCAATGCCCGGCAGACCCGCGATATTGATCTCGCCGACGGTCGTTTCCTGGATGACTTCCTTGCCGTGCAGCGACGGAAGCTCGTTGCGCATCTGCGGGAACACGAGCGCATCGAGACGATGCTGGCTCATCACGCTGTCGAAGATCGTCAGGTAACGCGCCTTCAGTGCGACGAATTCCGGCATCTCGGGCGGCAGCGACGGATCGGCCAACGCGGTGCGAAAGTCCGCAAGGCTATGCAGATAACGCAGCACGCCATTGGGGCCGAATGCATCGTCATCCCGCGTCGCTTCGGCGAACTCCGCGAACGTCTTGAGCGCCGCATCCCTGCCCAGGCGTTGCAGATACTTCTCCAGATCGTACGGAATGGATTCGAGTCCACGCGCATCGAAGTGTTCGAGCGGCGGCGTCGGCTTGCGCAAGTCAGCGAAACCCGAACCGGCGAACGGATCCTCGATCAGCACCGCGCCCAGTTCCACCAGTTCCCGCTGCACGCGTTCATAGAGCGCGGCGGCTTCGTCGGAGAGCGCTTGCGTGCGCCAGCCCGGCCCATACAAGCCGATGCGCTTGCCCTGCAACGCATCCGCCGCAAGCGCCGCTGCATAGCCTCCCGCAGGCTGACGGCCGACGCCGGCCAGCGTCTTCGGGTCTTCGCTGGAATAGCCCGCGAGCGCATCGAGGCACAGCGCCGCGTCGCGCACGGTGCGGGCAATCGGCCCGACGACATCGCGATTGCCCGACAAGGGCACGACGCCCGCATTCGGCACCAGCCCGATGGTCGGCTTGATGCCGACGAGATCCTGCGCCGACGCCGGGTTCTGGATCGACCCGCCGGTTTCCTCGGCGAGCCCGAGCACCGCCATGCCCGATGCCACCGCCGACGCCGTTCCCGCGCTGCTGCCGCCGGGTGCGCGGTCGGGCATCGGCACGTTGAGGGTCGGGCCTGCCCAGCTGTCGTTCGCATGCGTGCCCGTATGACTCAGGATGGGCACGTTGGTCTTGCCGAGCAGGATCGCGCCCGCGCGCCGCATGCGTGCGACGACCGGCGCATCGCGGGCCGGCATCAGGTCGACGCCGCCATGCTTGCCATACAGCTTCTTCCATCCCGCCGTGGTCGGAAAGCCGACCATGTCCATCGGATCCTTGATGACGACCGGCACCCCGGCGAGCGGTCCCAGCACTTCGCCGGCAGCGCGCCGCCGGTCGATCTCGCGTGCGTCGTCGAGTGCGGCGGGGTTCAGGAAGATCAGCGCGTTGTAGCGCCCGTTATCGCGCTCGATCCGCTCGAAGCAGGCCTGCGCCAGGTGTTCCGCCGTGAAGGCGCCGGCCTTGAAACCCGCCTGCACGGCTTCGACCGTGAGCGTATCCAGATCGATCTCCATCGCACTGCCTCGTTCCATTCGGTGCTCCTGTTGAGGTGGTGTTCGAACGCGCGACGCTCAAAGCTGCACGCCCCGCGTGAGCGCGCCATCGACGACGAAGTTCGCCCCGCTCACGAAGCTCGCCGCCGGACTCGCGATGAACGCCACCGCGTTGGCGATTTCCTGCGGCCGGGCCATGCGGCCGGTCGGATTCAAAGCGAGCGCGCGTTCGAACAGCGCGGCATCGTTATGCTCGATCCAGTCCCACACGCCGCCTTCGAAATACACATTGCCCGGCGATACCGTATTCGCGCGAATGCCCTTCGCGGCCAGCTGGTTCGCGAGCCCTTGCATGTAGTGAATCAGCGCGGCCTTGAACACGCCGTAGGGTCCGGCGGCGAAATCGATCTCGCGTCCCGACACGCTCGATATCGCGACGATCGAAGCCGCCTGGCTCGCTTCAGAAACGGCATCGCGGCATCGACGAGATTCACGGTGCCCAGCAGATCCGTCTCGAACTCCTTGCGCCAGGATTCAATGTCGTTGCCAATGGCAAGCGCGCTCACATTGGCCACGACGATATCCATCCCGCCCCAGTCCGCCCCGACGCGCGCGACCCATGCCTTGAGCGCGGCGCCATCGGCCACATCGACGGCCGCGCCCGATGCACGCGCACCGCTCAATTCGGCCAGCGCCTCCGCGGTGGTTTCAACGGCGGCCGCATCGCGCGCGCAGATGGCGACGTCCGCGCCTTCCGCCGCCAGTGTCCGCGCAATCGCCAGCCCGATGCCCTTGGTGCCGCCGGTCACGATCGCCTTCAAGCCCTTCAGTTGCAGGTCCATGTTCGCCGCTCCTGTGCATGTCGGTCAGACGCCGGGACGGCGCGCTCACGCTTTCTCGCGCCCGTCCCCTGAACTCATGCCGCGCGCAATCTGCAGCACTTCGCCCGCCTGGATGACGGAGTGGCAGATGTCGTCGATGGTCACGCGCTTCTCCATTGCCTGCGCGCGCAGCATGTCGTAGGCCTCGCGTTCGCTCACGCGATGCATGATCATCAAGATGTTCTTGGCTTCCTGCAGATGCCGGCTGTCGAGCAGTTTCTGTTCGAGCTTCGCGATGCGCTGCGCATGCTGACGCGCGCGCTTCGAGTGATACAGCGCCATCACCACCGTCGAGAGCAGACCCGAAGCGCGCACCGGCGTCGTGACGATGCCGTCCGCGCCGAGCTTGATGGCCTGGTCGATGAAGGTCGGATTCTCGTAGGAAACCACGCAGATGACGGGCGGCGTTTCCGGGCCGGACCACTCGCCGCAGGGCGCGCGTTCTTCCGGCAGCAACGCGCGGAATACGAGATCGACGCGCTCGGGCAAGGTGTCCAGCGGCGGCCAGCAGCGCTCCACCTGAAAGCCCATGCGCCGCAGGTGATTGGCGAGCGTCTGTCCATCGTTGTCGTCCGGATGGAAGACGAGCACCCGCGCATGGCGCTCGAGGATCGAACTGGTGAGGCTCCGCTGGCCTCGGTCCGGGCGCGCGCTCACGTCAGGAGTCCCGCGTGCTCAGCTTCGTGACCCAGTCCCCGAGCGTCTGACGCGTCATATAGGGATCGGGCCCGACGGCGAACTTCGATTCGCGCAGGATGGTGAACTGGCCGTCCGCCGAAGCGCGGCCAATGCGCGGATAGAGCGCCATGTGATGATTCACCGGATCGATGCGCACACGGCCTTGCGGCGCGTTGAACTCGGAACCGAGCAGCTGCGGCATGATGCTCGCGAGCTTGTCGGAGCCCGCGCGCGCGAACGCTTCCGCGAACATGTGCATCTGATAGTAGGCGGCTTCCCAGTTCATGTCGGTGGGCGTGTGCGCGCCGTAGCGCGACTGATGCAGCGCGACCGCACGATGGTTCTCCACCGTGTCGATGCTCTGGAAATACGGCGCGGCCGTGATGTGGCCGGCGGCGCTGCCGGGCTCCATCGCGCGGATTTCCGTCTCCGAAGTATTGAGGCTGCCGATGGGCATGCGGGCCGGATCGAAGTCGGCATGCGCGTAGGCGTCGTAGAGATACGGCACGGTCTCGCCGATCACCGTGCAGAAGATCCAGTCCGGCGCCTTGCGGCGGATATCGGCGATGACCTGCTCGAACTGCTCGCGCGTGGCGTCGAGCGGCAGATAGCGTTCGCCGAGGATCGCGCCTTCGGGATGCTGGAGCAGCAGCTCCTGCATCGTGCGATTGCATTCGTACGGATAGACATAGCTCGACCCGACGAAATACACCCGCGCGCCGAAGGTCTCGGTCATGAAGTCCGCCAGCTGCACGCCGTTCTGATTCGGCGACGCGCCGCTATAGATGATGTTGTCCGAGTACTCGAAGCCCTCGTACATCTGCGCATAGATCAGCAGACGGTTGTGCTTTTCGACGATCGGCAGCATCGCCTTGCGGCTCGTGGACGTATAGCCGCCGAAGATGGTGTTGACCCCGTCCTTAAGGATCAGCCGCTCCGCCAGTTCGCGGAACGCGGCCGGGTCGGAGCCGGGGTCGTAGTGCAGCGCAACGAGTTCGCGTCCGCCAATACCGCCGCGCGCATTGATCTCGTCGACGGCGAGACAGGCGCCTCGCCATTGGGACTGCTCGAGCAGTGCGGTCGAACCGCTGGTCGAGCACAGCAGGCCCACTCGAATGGGATCGGACAAAGCCATTTCTTGACACGCTCTCTTGTTTGCGCGAAGCCGCGGCCTCGCGCCTGGGTCGTCTGGTGTCGTTTCTTCCGACTGAATGATGCGTTACTTCAGATAGTGCTTCGCGACCATCGCGCCAACCGTGTATTTTGGATCGACAAAATTGCCCAGGCGCACGCGGCCCACCTGACTCAGCATCATGTACGCGTCCCACTTGTCGAAGCCATACTCCGCGGCCATCCACAACACGAGCTCGCGATAGGCAATGCGCGTGGCATCCTCCAGCGGCCGAGCGCTGCCGATGCTCATCAGCGCGTCTTCATTCTCGAGCCTCGGCCAGTCGATCCGCCAGCCCTTGATGAGGTCCACGCGCACGGTGGTCGTGCTCTGATACTCGACGGCGGTGCCGCACACCTCGCCATCGCCCTGGCAGGCATGCGCATCGCCGATGAACAGGCGTCCGCCCGGCGAGCGCACCGGCAGATACGTGATGCTGCCCGGCCCCATGTCCGGCACGTCCATGTTGCCGCCGTGATTATCAGGTGTGAGCGAGTTGATCGAATCGATTTCCGGCGAAAGACTCAGCGTGCCGATATGCGGCTTGTACGGCAAGGTGTTGCGCTTGCTCCAGTACACGTTCTCCTCGTCGATCCTGATCTTGCGCACCACTTCCGGCAAGGGCTCGTTGAGCAACGCGGTGTAGTCGGTGCCGGTCAGCCCGCCGAAGTTCGGGATCATGCAGCAGAAGCCGTGCGGGTCCGGGCCGCGCGGCGCCATCTTCTCGATGTACACCGCGACCACGTCGCCCTTCTCGGCGCCTTCGATCATGATCGGCCCGTTCTGCGGATTGAGGAACGGCACTTGAAGCACCTGCGACGGCTTGTCCGTCTCCTCCTTGATCTTGCCTTCGAAGGCATCGCGCGTTTCCACCACGATGCGGTCGCCCGGCTTCACGTGCAGCACCGGATCCGAGTACGGACCGATGGTGTAGTGATAGGTCTTCTGCATCTGCTCGGTGAGATGATGCTCCACCGGCTCACGGCCCGCGCCCTGGCCGCGCTTCATCATGATCGAGTCCTCAAGCCATTTCATGTTCCGCTCTCCGTCACAGTGCCAGATACTGGCGAATGAGTTGCTCGTCCCCGAGTTGCGCGGGACTCAATGTCTCGACAATGCGGCCCTTGTCCATCACGCAGCAGCGTGTCGCGATACGCTCGACCATGCCCATGTCCTGTTCCACCAGCACCACGCCAATGCCGGTCTCGCGCGCGATCTGCTGCAAGGTCTCGCCGATCAGATCCACGATGGACGGCTGGATGCCCTCGGACGGCTCGTCGAGCAACAGCACCTTCGGCGCGCTGATGAGCGCGCGGGCAATGGCGAGCTGCTGCTGTTCGCCGCCGCTCATCGTGCCCGCCTTCTGCGCGTAACGCTGCTTCAGGATCGGAAAATAGTCGACGACCCGCTCGCGCATCTGCGCGGCCTTCGCCCGGTTCGCCTGCGCGCCGACCTGAAGGTTTTCCGCGACCGTCAGCGCGCCGAAGATCTCGCGGCCCTGCGGCACATAGCCCATGCCCTGCTGCGCTCTCACGTAGGGCTTCTCGTGGCCGATAGCCGTGCCGTCGAGGACGATCTCTCCGGCATCGAGCGGCACCAGCCCGATGAGCGCACGCATCAGCGTCGTCTTGCCGACGCCGTTGCGGCCGATCAGCGCCAGCATCTCGCCCCGTCCGATGCTGAGCGACACGCCGTTGAGCACGCGTCCGCCGCCATACCCTGCTTCCACGCCCGACACTTCGAGCAACGCGCTCATTTCTTTTTCCCCAGATACACTTCGGCGACATCGTCGCGCGCGAGGATCTCGTCGAGCGGGCCGTCGGCCAGCACGCTGCCGCCGTGCAGCACCGTGACGCGCGACGCAATCTGCTTGACGAAGGTCATGTCGTGCTCGACCACCATCATCGTGAGCCCGGCCGCCGACAGCCGCTTGATGAGTTCGCCCGTTGCATGGGTTTCCTCGACCGACATGCCGGCCACGGGTTCGTCGAGGAACAGCAGCTTCGGCCGCAGCGAGACCGCCATGGCGATTTCGAGCCACTGCTTCTTGCCGTGCGACAGATTGCGCGCGAGCACGTGCTCCTCCTGCTCCAGCATGAAGCGCTCGAGCAGGTCGTCGAGGCTTTCGGGCCGGTCGTCGCGCGCGCGATGCAGCGACAGTTGCAGATGCTGGCGCACGCTGAGATCGGGGAACACGCCCGGTATCTGGAACTTGATGCTCATGCCCAGACGGATGCGCTGGTGCGGCAGCACATGGCTCATGTCCTCGCCGAGAAACATCACGCTCCCCTCCGACGGCCGATGCTCCCCCGTGATGAGCTTGAAGAAGGTGCTCTTGCCCGCGCCGTTCGGCCCGATCACGCAGCGAATCTCGCCTGCGTCGATGCTGAAGTCGATGCCGTTGATGACGTGCGCGCCGCCGAAGTGCTTCTTGAGTCCGCGCGTTTCCAGCAGCGTGGTCATGATTTGCCCTCCTCGCGCTTGAGACAGGGGCCGCCGTGGCGCGCGCCGCCACCGGCGCGGCCGGCGAGCCTGCCGAGTTGCCGCGTGACGAACGGCAGCAGGCCTTCGGGCGCGGCCAGCACGACAATCAGCAGGATTGCGCCGAGCAGGATCAGCGCGTACTGGCTGCCGTACACGGCGAGACTCTGCGAGAGCCAGACCAGCAGCGCGGTGCCGAGAATCGTCCCGCCAATGGTCTTGCGCCCCGATGTGGCCACCCAGATGACCGGCAAGGCGGCCGCGGTGAGGCCCATCGTCGATGGAGTGATGTAGGAGCCCCAGATCGTGTAGAGCGCGCCCGACAGACCGCCCAGCGTGCAACCGAGCACGAACACGAGCCACTGATGACGGCGGATGTCGACGCCCAGCATCTCCGCGCGCTGCGGGTTCTCGCGGATGGCGATCAGCGTGAGACCGAACGGTCCGTCGAACAGCTTGCGCATGACGGCGTAGACCACGATCAGCAGGATCAGCACGAGATAGTAGAAGCTGGCGTTCTCCAGCGTCAGCGGGCCGCCTGGCCAGGGAATCGTCAGCGGCGTCATGCCGCCCATGCCGTTGTAGCCGTTGAGCCGCGCTTCCCCGATCGCCCATTGCGGCCCGGCGGTCTGCGCCATGAAGGTTTCGAGCACCAGCGTCACGGACAGCGTGACGATGCCGATGAACACGCCCTTGATGCGGCCATAGAAGATCATGTAGCCGATCAGCGCAGCCGCCAGCACGCTGACCACGAGCCCCGCGCCGAGACCGAGCCACGACTGAAACCAGTAATCGCCATAGTTCAGCGTGAAGATGCCGTAGCTATAGCCCGACAGCCCGAAGAACGCCGTCTGCCCGAACGACAGAATGCCGCCGTAGCCCCACATCGCGGCCAGGCCCATCGCGCTGAAGGCCCACAGCAGGCAGTACGCGAGATTGCCGCTGGTGTTGGCATCGACGACGAGCGGCAGGCACAGCGCAACGAGCCACGGCAGCACGCGCAGGACCCGCGCGCAAGCGCCGGGCGCAGCGCTGGAAGCCATTCCGGTTTGCTTCATGCAGGCCTCCTAGCGCAGGCGGGTAAAGAGATTGCCGAGGCCTTGCGGCATCAGCCGGATCACGACGATCACCGTCAACAGCAGCCCGATCTGCCCGAACAATTGTCCATAGGAAGCCGTGAGCGCCGTCTGGATGATGGCAAGGACGCCAGCCGCCGGCGTCGTTCCGGCAATCACGTTCGCGCCGCCCACGACCACCGAGACGAAGGCCTGCACGATGAAATTGCTGCCCATGGTGGGCACCGCCGTCATGGTCGGGGCGTACAGCGCGCCCGTGAGGCCCGCGAGCCCGGCGCCGAGCGCAAAGGTCAGCGTGTAGAGCCGGTCCGTGCGCAGGCCGAGGCATTGCGCGATGCTCGCGTTCTGGATGGTCGCGCGGGCGCACACGCCGTAGTTGGTCTTGAAGAACAGCAGATAGAGCCCGAAGAGAATCGCGAGGGCAATGAGCGGCAGCACGGCGCGATAGGTCGAGAACGAATATTCGCCGAGCGAGAAGGAACCGAACGGCGTCGCGATGCCCTCCATGGACGGCCCCGCGACGAGCAGCATGGTCTGCTGCACGATGAGGCTGATGGCCCAGGTGGCGACCACCGAATCGAACAGGCGGTCATAGAGATGACGGATCACGAGCCGTTCGACGATCACGCCGGCGCACGCCGCCGCCAGCGCGCCGAGCAGCATCGCGAGCGGCAGCGGCAGGCCGCGCTTCGCGGCGATGATGGTGACATAGGCGCCGCACATGATGAACTCGCCGTGCGCGAGGTTGATCACGCCCATCATGCCGAAGATCACTGCGAGACCGAGCGCGGCGAGCACCAGGTAGGCGAAGTTGTCGCCGAACTGGTAGACGAGCGAGTAAAGCGTGGTGAGAGTGGCCATGCATGCTCCACGTTCAGGAAGACGCGCGCGCGGCGCCTGGCAGCGCGCGCCGGCTTCGGATCAGGACTTCTTGGGCAGGTTCGACGGCGTGTACTGGCGATGATCCGGCTTGTTCGGCAGATCGCAGCCGACCTTGCCGAGCCAGTACGGCTGCACGTCGTCCCATACCTTCGGAATCTCGACGCTATGGTCTTCCTTCACGTGCACCAGATAGATGGTATGGCTCGCGTGATGGCTCTTCGGGTCGATGCAGACCTTGCCCTGCGCGCCTGTCGTGCAGATGTCGCCGCTCTCGAGCGCATGGCGCACCGCATCCTGGTTCGTCGTCTTGGCCTTTTCGACGGCAGCCTTGTAGAGATAGATGGCGTCGTAGGCGTTGGCCGCTTCCTGGTTGATGTACGGCTCGTTCGGGAACTTGGCGTGGAAGCGTTTCTTGAAGTCATTGCTTGCCGGTGAATCGACTTCCTCGACATAGTTCGCCGTCACATACATGTCCTTCAGTGCCGGCGGTTTGAAACGCTTGTGCTCGTAGGCCTGGCCGACATTGACCGAACTGGCCATCGGCAGGTTCAGATGCGCCGATGCCTGCTGCTCGTAATACGACGCCTGGTTCGCGCCGACCAGCAGCGTGACCACGAAGTCCGGCTTGGCCTTCTGGATGTTCTGGATGGTCTGGCCGAACTGCGACACGGACAGCGGGATGAATTCCTCGCCGACCATCGTGCCGCCGTTCTCCTTCACGATGTTGCGCACCCATTCCGCCGAGATCTGCCCGAAGTTGTAGTCGGCGGCGATGGTGTACACCTTCTTGCCGTACTTCTGCATCATCCATGGAATGAGCGTGGAGAACTGCTGCTCGGGCACCGCGCCGGTCACGAAGGTGTTCGTGTCGCACACACCGCCTTCGTACTGGTTGTCGTACCAGTAGAGCTGATGTGCGCGGTCCATGATCGGACGGATGGCCTCGCGCGATGCGCTGGAGAACGCGCCGAAGATCACATCGGGCTTGTCGGTCTGCACGAGACGCCGGGCGAGTTCCTGGAACTTGGTGTTGTCCGACTGCGTGTCGTAGGCGATCAGCGTCACCGGACGTCCGAGTATGCCGCCCTTCGCGTTGATCTCCTCGACCGCAAGTTGGGTAGCGTGGATCTTCGGAATGGTGGCCAACGCGAAGTTTCCTGAAGCGTCCTCCAGCAAGCCGATCTTCACGGGATCGGCGGCGCTCGATGCGAGCGAGGTCAGTGCGAGTCCTGCGGTAAGGGCGAGACGCATCCAGCCCGACGGCTTCAGCAACATGCGGGTTCTCCAGAAGTGGGCGCTAGAACAGCGGAATATTTCGGACAAAAAAAAGCCCCTTGACGAACCAGTGGTTCGTCAAGGGGCTTCTGTGCCGGGTCCTCGGGCGGACATCATTGTCGGGCCGCGAGGGTGACTCAAGTCTAAAACGCTGAATTTTTGCTTGTCAACCTCGATCAAAAATCAGTGATGCACGTGAACGCGCGTGCAGCGTCGCTCAATAATCCCACAGCACCGGCACGAAGCGAAAGCCTTCACCGTTCTTCGCAACGTGTCCGATGGAAGGGAACGCGACATGCGCCGCGGCCAGCAAGGCGCCGGATTCGGCGGCTTCATCGAGCAACGCGATACGCACGTCCGCGGCTTTCTCGGGATCATGCTCGAAGCCGTTTTGCCAGGCGGGATGATCGAAGTTGACTTCGAAGATCGCGTCGCCGACGAAGGTCAGCTTCTCGCCGTTCGACGCGACATCCACCACGCAATGCCCCGGCGTGTGCCCACCCGTCACGCGTGCCGACACACCCGCTGCGACGTCCACGATCCGGTCGAAGAGCACGATGTTTTCGCTGTACAGCTTCACGAAAGTTGCAGCCGCTCGGCGCAGCGCGGGCGGTACCGATTCCGGCATGACCGTCCTGCTGAAGTCAGGATCTTTCCAGAACGCCACTTCCGCCGCCGCCACGTGAATGCGCACGTCAGGACGCAGCTTGGCCTTCACGCCGTCGTTGTTCAGCCCGCCGACATGATCCATGTGCATGTGCGTGATCACGATATCGGTGATCGCCTTCAGGTCGATGCCCGCCGATTCGAGACGCATCACCGACTGACCCGCGCGCGAAAAGTATTCGAAGCCGTCGCCCACGCCCGAATCGATCAGGATCAGATGCTCGCCGCTGCGCACGAGCGCGATGTTCAACGCCCAGTCGAACCTGTCGCGCTGCAGGAAGCGGCTATCGAACCATGCGTTGCGGTCCGCCTCGCTCACGTTGGTGGACATCGTCGAGGTCGGCAGCGGCAGCACGCCATCGCTGATCAGCACGACATCGACGTCACCGATACGCACCGCATAGCGGGACGGCACGAGTTCGCCTGCATTCTTCCTGCCGAGGCTCGCGGTAACGGGCTGCACGTTGCGGGTAATCTGGCTCATGTTCGAGACTCCTTTCATCACGGGGATATGCCGCACGAGGCGACGAATGTCACGGGCCTGATCCGGCTCGCGTTTCGATCAACTGTGCGACAGAGTGTAGTGAGGAGAAGCGCGCGCCAGTAGCGTCGCGAAGGCCTACAGGATGTTGTCCTGGCGGCAATAATCGATGGTGCGGGAACGCTGCGCCGGCAGCGCGTATAACTATCAGGCAGCGGCGCTTATACAGGAATTTTGGGGCGTCATTCAAACGCCTCGCGACTTGTTTTCAAGTGGGTGCGTACCGGGTGCGCAACTGGACACGGCGTTCGCACCGAGCCTTGCGACGTCGCGTCGCAGCCCTTGCCCCCAGACGTTTGCTCCCGCCACGAGGCGTGGAGTTCGAGCGTCAGTCCGGCTTGCGGCGCCGCCTAACTACGGTCCATGTCGCAGTGATCGCGCCTCGCTGCGCGCATATTGTTTCGGCGCCATGCCGGACCAGCGCCGGAACGCACGGATAAAGGCCTTTTCCGAGGCATAGCCCACTCTCTCCGCGATCTCGATCAGCCTCTGCCGGGTGTGCCTGAGCGCATCACTCGCGAGATACATGCGATACGACGTGAGATGACCGATCGGCGTTTCGCCGGCGAGTTCGACGAAACGCGCGCTGAAGCGCGAGCGCGACATGCCCGCCGCAGCCGCCAGCGACTCGACAGTCCAGTCACGCTCCGGATTCCGGTGCAGCAACGCGATGGCTTTGCCAATCTGCGGGTCCATGATGCCGCGCAACCAGCCGGTATGGCTGACCGCCGAACCCAAATGCGCGCGCAGCAATTGCACGAACAGCACGTCGGCGAGCCGCGCCGCCGCCACCGCCCAACCCGGCTGGCAGGACATCGATTCGCGGATGAAGGAAGAAAGTGTGCTCGCGAGCCAAGGGACCATGGCAGGATCGTTCGCGCGCACGTGAATGAGCGGCGGCAACACCGAGAAAAGCGGACAGCGCATGGCCTCGCGATATACCACAATACCCGTATATAGTTCGCTCACCGAGCCGCCGCCGCCCGCGCTGAAGCGCAGCGGCGTGTCGAAGCTGGGGCGTATGCCCTGGCTCGCCATCAGGTCGTCGAATGGCACGGGCCTGACCTCGGGCGACGACGCGAGCACGTGCTCGTGCCCATGCGGCAGCAGCAGGAAGTCACCAGGTTCGACGAGCACGGGCTCCATCCCTGCGACGATGACGTAGAACGGGCTGCCGAAGGCCGTTCTGAACATGGCGCCGTCGACAGCCGGCTTGCTGAGCGCAAACGGCGCGGTGAGCGAGAAGTACCCTGTGACCACGGCGTCGGCGCACAGGTCCGCGAGAATATCGCTCAGCAAGTCGGTTGCCATCGCCTTCTCCGATCCGGGGCTAGAAGCGCCGCTCGATGCCTACCATCGCGCCGAACTGGTTCGCGCCCGTCTGTACCGCGCCCCCAGCCGCGATCGCGTTCGCCGCAAGCGGGCTGTTGAACATATAACTCACCGACGAATAAGCGGTGGTGCGCTTCGAGAGGGCGTAATTCACGCGCCCGACCAGCATCGTCGAATTCGAATCGTCGCGCAAGATGTAGCGCAGCGCCTGGCCGTCGCACCAGAGCGCGGGCGTGAAGAACCAGGTCGTCCCGAGGAAGAAGATATCGGATTGTGCATGCCTCTCTGCCGAGGTATTGCGCCGGATCCACCCGCCGCCCGCCTTGCCGCGGCTGTACTTCACATATGCGTCGACGATGACTCGCGTGTCTTTGTAGTCCGGGCTCACGAGCGGTGCCGCAGCGCCCGGGCCGCCGTTCATCACGTCGTACGACGCAGCCACCCCGCCCCACGTGCCATCGTAGGCGAGCATCGCCGTGTACTGGCGGCAGGCCACCGCGTCGCCCGGAATCTGGCCCGCGCAGTTCGTCGCGGAAGGCCCGGCAGGTCCTGCCGCGTCGCGGCCGAAGCTATAAGTGCCGCCTGCCGTCACGCCATGAAACTCCCCGAGATAGCCGATAGCGCTGTCGCTGCGCGCGTTTGGCAGATAGCCATCGAAGCTCGCCATCGAATGAATCGAGGGACCGATAACATCTGCGTTGAGCAGCGCGTACATCGACATGTTCATCTGGCGGCCGAGTGTGAACGAGCCGTAGTCGCCGCTCAGGCCCACATTGGCTTGGCGCCCGAAGAGCCGGCCGCCGTAGTTCAGCGCACCGCTGTCCGTTGCGAAGCCGTTTTCCAGGACGAAAAACGTCTTGAAGCCACCGCCTAGATCCTCGACGCCGCGCAGCCCGAAGCGCGACGGCATCTCGCCGGTAAGCGACGGCATGCCGACGAACGAGCCGCCTTTTGGCACGTTGTCGTAGTACTCGATGCCGGTATCGACGATACCGTAAAGTGTCACACTACTTTGGCCGCAGGCCAGACTCGCCGTACCGGTCAGTGCGGCTACCGCCCATAGCTTCTTCAATACCCACTCCAACTAAGTCGTGACAATTATCGATGCAATGTCCCACCTGCTTCGACCAAGTAGAGGCATCCGCTGCCGGCGATCCGCGCCCCACAGGTCGGGTCGCCCCCCGGCCCGCCTTCGATCAATTCGTCCTGCTGCCTGCAAGAATCCACTGCACGACGGTTTGAGCGTCTGCGGTGCTGATCGGGTTCGGCGGCATGGGCACGGCGCCCCAACTGCCCGAGCTGCCGTTCTGCACGTGAGTCACGAGTGTCGCGAGTGCGCCGGCATTGCCCTTGTAGCGGGCGGCCACGTCGCGGTATGCGGGACCAACGAGTTTCCTGTCGACGGCGTGACAACCGAAGCAGGCATGCTGGGTTGCGATCTGCTGGGCGCGCGCAACGTCGATCGCGGCTTCGGCGCGCGCGCCGGTTGCGCTCAGCACCGCTACCAACGGCACGATCAAGCTACGGATACGGATCATGTAAAACACCTCGTCAAAGGTTGAACGGAAGGGTTCCCTTGCGTCAGCCAAGTGGCTGTTCGAGCGGCATTGTGCGCAGGTGCTTGCCTGTCGCCTGAAACAGCGCGTCGGCAACGGCCGGCGCGACCGGCGGCAAGGCTACTTCACCGCAGCCTTGCGGCGGCCGGTCGCTTGCCACGATCACCACCTCGATCGTCGGCATCTCAGCGAGATACAGGAGCGGGTAGTTGGAAAAGTTGTCCTGCTCCACAGCGCCGCCCTTGAACGTGATCTCGCTCTTGAACGTGTTCGTCAGCGCGAAGCCAATGCCGCCCTCGACCGTCTCGCGAATCAGCATGGGATTGACGGCGCGCCCGCAGTCGATGCCGCACACCACCCGCTCGAGTTTCGCGCGGCCCTCCACCATGCGCAGTTCCACGATCGTGGCGACATAGGTCGTGAACGCGCCGCCGCGCCCGGTGTAAAGGCAATAGGCAACGCCACGATGCACCCCCGCCGCCGGCTTGCCAGACCAGCCGGCCTTCGCGGCGGTCTGGTCGAGCACGCGCACGGCAAGCGGGTCGTGTTGCAGCATCGTCCGCCGGTACACGAGCGGGTCGATCCGCGCCGCGTGCGCGAGTTCGTTGACGAAGCTTTCGAGGAAGAACACGCTCGACGTACTGCCCACGCTGCGCATGAAGCTCACGGGAATCGGCTGGGTAACGTTGACCGAATCAACGAGCAGGTTCGGCACCGCGTAGCCGAGGTCGTACAGGCCATCGAGCATGGTTTCGTCCCAACCGCCCATCTTTTCGAAGTAGTCGCGCTTGATCGACCAATAGAGCGACTGCCCCACCACGCGCACGCGCATGGCTTGCGGATAACCGTCGGGACCAAGCGCCGCGCGCATACGCGCCGAGACGCCTGGGCGATAAAAGCCGTGGCGAATGTCGTCTTCGCGCGAGCGGATAACCTTAACGGGTTTGCCCACGGCCTTCGACGCCACGGCCGCGTGAATCACGAAGTCCGGCAGGTACTTGCGCCCGAAGCTGCCCCCAAGGAAAGTCGTGTTCACGATCACCTTTTCCGCACGCACGCTGAAGATGGCGGCGAGCGTCCAGCGCACCTTGTCCTGCCCCTGAATCGGCCCCCATACCTCGATGTCGTGCTCGCGCACGTGCACGGTGGCATTCACGGGCTCCAGCGTCGCGTGCACGACATAGGGCGTGTGATAGTCCGCTTCGACCACGCGCGCCTGCGGCGCATCGAGATACGCCGCCGCGTCGCCGATTCGCGTGGCGACCGGCGCCCCGGTGGCGTTTAGCGCGGCCTTGCGCTGCGCGAGTATCGTCGCACTGTCGAAGGGTGCCGTGCCGCCGTCGTCCCATTGCACGTCGACCGCGTCGCAGCCCTTCTTCGCCTGCCAGTACGACTGCGCGACCACGATCACGGCATCCTTCGCCTGCACCACCTCGACCACGCCCGGCATCGCGCGCACCGTATCGCGATTGCGCACGGCAACAGGCCTGCCGTTGAGCGTCGGCGCCATTTTCACGGCCCCGTTGAGCATGCCTGGGACGACCACGTCGACACCGAACCCTGCACGCCCGCTCACTTTCGCGGGCACGTCGAGTTTGTGCAGCGACGCGCCGATGAGCGTGTGCATCGATTCCGGCTTCAAACGCGGCTCCGCATCGAGCGGCAGCTTCGCTACGTCATCGAGCAATTCGCCGTAGGCGACCGCGCGGCCCGTTTGCAGCTGGATTACTCGGCCGCTCTTCGTCGTGCACTGCGTGGGCCGCACGCCGAGCCGATGCGCGCCGGCCTTCAGGAACGCCTCACGCACCTGCGCGCCGGCCACACGCAAGCGCGTGTAGAACATCGTCATCGACATCGAGGCGCCGACGAACTGCTGCGGCATTTCATTCGCTGCCGAAATACGGTAAGCGTCGCGCCCCGTCACGAACGCCACGCTCACCTGGCTCCAGTCGGCATCCATCTCGTCGACGAGCACTTGCGGCAGTCCCGTGTAGACGCCTTGCCCGACTTCCGCCTGGGACAGACCGATTATCGTTCGGCCATCGGCGTCGATACGCACCCAGTCGTTGATCTCGTGAAAGCGCGAGGTTTCGCCGGCAGCTTCGGCGTGGGTGCTCCATGCGAGCGGCAGCACGAGACTGCCTGCCACGGCAAAGCCTACCCTCAGGAAAGCGCGTCGGCCTTCGCTGCACGCGCCCTGATCGCACTCACGAATTCGCTGCGACATGAATGGCCTCGCGAATACGGTGATAGGTCGCACAGCGGCACAGGTTCGTCACGCCCTGGTCGATCTGCGCGTCGGTGGGGTGCGGATACTGGGTGAGCAGCGACGCAACGGCCATCACCATGCCCGACTGGCAATAGCCGCATTGCGGCACGTCCTGCTTGATCCATGCGGCCTGCACGGGATGCGTCACGCCGGGCGAAAGCCCTTCTATGGTGGTGATGCGGCGCCCCGCGACCACTGATACCGGGAGCACGCACGAGCGCGTCGCCTCGCCTTCCAGATGCACCGTGCACGCCCCGCACGCGCCGATGCCGCAACCGTACTTGGTGCCGGTCAGGCCGGCGGCCTCACGAATCACCCAGAGCAGCGGCGTTTCTGGATCGCCGTCAAACTCGAAGGGGCGTCCGTTCAGTGTGAATTGCATGTCATCTCTCCCGGAAACATTGTCGGCCGAAGGCTCACTGCCGCCGAACGCGATGAGTGAAATTCTTGGGCCGGACCAAATGTTCGGCAATGGCATGCACACCCGATTAGGTTGCCGATCGTCTCGCAATGCGTCTTGCAGCGAGTAACCAGCAGAAGGGATTTGCTTTCCCTGAAACACTGTCATGCATGGTTTCACTGAATGCGACAGTCATATGGCCGCCGCATCATCCATACATGGCATTTTCTCGCTTGACGAAACATTGGAGAGACTCATGCACCTGTGGAGATTTCGGTTTCCCAATGAAAAACCTCACCCCGAACGGGCGCTCGTCGCGACGAGCGCCATCGGCATGGCCGAGAGCATCGGGTTCATCACGCTTCCAACTGCTCCAGCACCTTCCCCTTGGTCTCGATGCCGAGACAATGCACCGCGATAGCCGCAAGGAACGGCACGGCCGCGAGAACATAAAATGCAACATCGAGATTGCCGCCAACCATGGTTTTCGAAACGATGGCCGGCGCGAAGATCGCCGCCACCTTCAGCCACGCACCGCCCACACCACAGCCGAGCGCGCGAATACTCGTGGGATACAGCTCCGGCGTATAGACGTACGCGGTGATGAACCCGCACGCCAGCAAACCCAGCGCCAGCGCACAGA
Organism: Caballeronia sp. LZ032; assembly: GCF_031451315.1. Classification (NCBI taxonomy): domain Bacteria; kingdom Pseudomonadati; phylum Pseudomonadota; class Betaproteobacteria; order Burkholderiales; family Burkholderiaceae; genus Caballeronia; species Caballeronia sp. LZ032. The sequence continues at coordinate 476,391 of NZ_JARUXP010000002.1, read as the reverse complement.
ACGCCGCGACCACGAACACCGACATGGCGTGGCACACGCCCGCCATCACCAGTGATAGCGCGCACAAGACGAACGAAACGTTGATGATCGGCTTGCGTCCCACCTTGTCGACGAGCAGCGCACAGATCAGCGACCCCAGCACGCCGAGTATCGACGCTGCCACCGCGAGATTGAGCGCAAGCTGCAACGGCGCGTGATAGACCGTGCGATAGATCGTGGGCAGCCAGGTCGAAAGTCCGTACTGGATGAAACCGCAGGTCATCCACAGCATCGCAACGGCGAGCGTGCGCCTGCGGTACGCCGGGCCAAACAGGTCCTTCACGCGACGCCTGGGGTGACGGCTGACGAGTGCTTCGAACGCCTCGGCCTGCGCAGGAGCCGCAAGTGCGCCCTTGACGGTGCGCTCGAAAGCGGTCACGGCCATGTCTGCATCATTCAGGCGACGTCGCTCGGCCAGCCAACGCGGCGACTCGGGCACGAGACGGCGCAGTACGAAGAACAGCACGAGCGGCAGTCCGCCGATGAAGTACATCGCCTGCCAGCCGAAGCGCGGCACGATCCACGCACCCAGCGCATTTGACGCGAGCAGCCCGATCGGGAACACAATTTCGAAAAGTAAAACGAACCGTCCACGGCCATGAGCACGACTGATCTCATTGATATACGTTGCCGCCACGGGCAACTCGCCGCCGAGCCCGAAGCCCTGGATCACGCGCAGCGCTGCAAATGCGGCAAACGTAGGCGCAAAGCCGCAGGCAATGCTCGTCACGCCGATGATGCCGGAACTCCACGCGATCGCACGCACGCGGCCATGCCGCTCGGCCACCCATGGAAACAGGAATGCGCCGAACAATTGCCCGACCGATCCCGAGGCGATCAAACACGCGATTTCCCATGGGCTCAGGTGCCACTTCTGGATGAGAATCGGCAGCGTCGCGGCAATCGCGATCACGTCGAAGCCATCAAAAAACGTTGCAAGGCCGACGAGGAGGCGCGCACGCACCTGCATTGCGTTGGCCGGCAAGCGTTCCAGCCGGGCAATGATCGAGCCGCGCGTATGCGGTTCGTCCACGGCGAGTCGGTTGCTCTGTCCCACAAATTCATCGATGCTTCCCATGCGTCTCATCCTTCCACATGTGTGTGCGCCATGCGAGCGCCTTGCTGGTGTAGGTCGAGATCGAGAGATCGACCGGGCGGCCTCGACTCATCCACTTGCGCCCAAGCTTCAGGTCGCGCGGCGCATCGATGGCGATATCGCCGGGCAGGGTGCCGTGCCTGACGAAGCAGAGCGCAGCGCGCTTCCAGCGAGGTTGACGCGTATGGCAAGCTGCGCGTCCGCCGGGAGGTCACCGGGAATCAGCGCGTTCACGTCGTACTGGCCGGAGCAGAACCACGGAATCCCGGCATGTGCCACCTCCGCGCCCCGCACGGCCTCTGGCACGCCGCCGCACGCGAACACGCGCGGGTTGACCGTCGCGATGACGAGCCGGTCGTCCTCCACCTCGCGCCCAGAACGGGGCTCTACTCCACGCGCCGTGCGGTCGATCGAGGTCGCGCAATCGGGCTGCCACGTCTGGATGTCGAGCGTATCGACATCGCCCGCCAGCACCGCTCTCGGAAGCGGCGGCCGCTCGTCGGGCAAATCCGCTGCGCCGGCGACCATCACGAGGCGCCCTGCAAAGCCCTCCTTGCGCAGCGTCTCGACGACTGTACGCGACGCTTCGAAGGCGCCCTCGTCGAGTGAGCCGCTCATTGCTTACGCTGCGTCATGAACGCTCCGTGCGGTGAATCGGCGCTCTTCTGGCGGCGCGTATTGCCGTCGAGACCACCGTCCACGGCCCATTCCGCGAACACAGTGGGGCCCGGCTCGAAATCGCGCGGCTGCCACGCGGGTGTGAGCACGTCTTCGTCGGCGTAATACTCGATGAGGCCGCCCGCCGGGTTCATGAAGTACCAGAAGTACGCCGACGACACCGGATGCCGGCCCGGGCCGAGCTGCGTGGTCCAACCGCAACGGCTGAGGTGCAGGCCGCCGCCGAACACTTCGTGAATGTCGCGCACGGTAAAGGCCACGTGGTTCAGCCCCTTCTTGCCGTCGGGCAGCGCGAGCAGGAACAGGTCATGATGGCCGCCGTGCGGCGCGCAGCGCATGAACGCGCCACGCTTCGGATAGCGGTCGGAGGTCTCGAAACCAAGCAGTTCGTGATAGAACGCTTCCTGTTCGGCGAGGCAGTTCGTGAAGAACACGACGTGGCCCACTTCGACGGGCTCCGCACGCTCGTACACGGGCGAAGGCGTATCGACGCGCAGCGCCTGCCCCCACACGTTCGACGGCGAACCTTCGACGTCGAGTTCACGGCGACGCGTGACTTCGACGCGAACCGCCATGCCCGCCGGGTCGAAGCAGCCCACCGCGTCATCGGTTGTGTAAAAGCCGGGCTGGCAGGCGAGGAGCTCGCGCAGCGCCGCGAGCTCCTCGCGCCGCGCCACGCCCCACGTGACCTCGCGCAGCGTCGGACCGGCTTCGAACGCCTTCGGCAGCGACGGGTCGTTCGCGTCGACGGCGAGCACCGTGCAGCCGTTCAGCGTTTCGAAACGCGCACGTGTTTCGTCATGCGCAACGTCCTTCAAGCCCCAATCGACGAAAAAGCGCCGGCAGGTTTCGAGGTCCGTCACGCCGTAAGTAATCTGTTCGATGCCGAGGATCGTCATGTTCGTGGCTCCTGTCGGTTCAGGCATTTGCCCAGGGCAGCGGTGCGTCGTTCAAGCCCCAGTAAAGGCTCTTTTGCTGCATGTATTCGCGAATGCCGAGTCGGCCCTTCTCGCGGCCCATGCCGCTCTCCTTCCGGCCCGAGAACGGTGTGGCGATCGAAAACAGCTTGTAGGTGTTGATCCACACGGTGCCCGCTTCGAGCGCACGCGCGGTGCGCCAGGCGCGCTTGTAGTCGCGCGTCCAGATGCCGGCGGCGAGACCGAACACGCTGTCGTTGGCCTGCTCGACGAGCGAGGCTTCGTCGTCGAACGCCAGCGCCACGAGCACCGGTCCGAAAATTTCTTCCTGGCAGATGCGCGCGCTGTTTTCGAGTCCTTCGATGATCGTCGGCTGGAAGAAGAAGCCCCTCTCGCGTCCGTCACCAACCGGGCGTTCGCCACCGCACAGCAAGCGGCCGCCCTCTTCGAGGCCGAGCGCCACGTAGCGCTCCACCGACTCACGGTGCTGCGCCGTGATGAGCGGCCCCATCTGCGTCTCGGGCCGCGAGGGGTCGCCTACGCGCAGCTTGCGCGCGCCCTCTGCGAGTCGCTTCATGAACGTGGCGTAGATGGGCCGCTGCACGAACAGGCGCGAGCCCGCAATGCACGCTTCGCCCGACGAACTGAAGATGCCGTATAGCACGCCGTTCACGGCGTGATCGAGATCCGCGTCTTCGAACACGATGGTCGGCGACTTGCCGCCCAGTTCGAGCGAGACCGGGATGAGTTTCTCCGCCGCAATGCGCGCAATGCCACGGCCAACTTCCGTGCCGCCCGTGAACGACACTTTCTTCACCAGCGGGTGGCGCACGAGTACGTCGCCGATCACCGAGCCCTTGCCCGGTAGCACGCTCAGCACGCCCTTGGGCACGCCGGCTTCCTCGCAGATGCGTGCGAGGGCGAGCGAAGCGAGCGGCGTCGGCTCGGCGGGCTTGAGCACCACCGAGTTGCCGCCCGCGAGCGCGGGGGCGAGCTTCTGCGCGTCGGAGGCAATGGGCGAATTCCAGGGCGTGATGGCCGCGATCACGCCGATCGGCTCGTACACGCTCATCGTCAGATAGTCGCCGCGCGAGGGCGTCAGTTCTTCGTCGAGCGTTTCGAGGCAGCCCGCGTAATAGCGGAACGTGCTCGCCGCGCTCGCCACCAGCGCGCGAGTCTCGCCAATCGGCTTGCCGTTGTCGCGCCGCTGCAGGTTCGCAAGCGCTTCGTGGCGCCGCGTAATGAGATCGGCAATGCGGTAGAGCACGAGCGCACGCTGATGCGGCTTGAGCCCGGCCCAGTCGGCGCGGCGCCAGGCGGCGTCGGCCGTGACCACGGCTTCGGCTGCGTCTTCGGCGCTCGCTGTCGACACCTCCAGGTTGAGCGACTGGTCGGCCGGATAGAGGCTCACATAAGGCGCGGCGCGCCCGCGCCGCCACTCGCCGCCGATCAGGATGTCGCCGTTGGGCACCAGGTCGTGCACGTGGCTCGTATCGAATGAAGTCATTTCACAGGTCCCGGAATCTGTCTTTTCGCACGTGCCATTGCAGCGGCACGGCCCCGCATTACTGCGCCTCGTTCAGATCACGCAGCGTACCGCGCGGTTGCGCAGTGCGCGAATCGCGCTGTACGCGGTCAACGCCGAGGTTTTCGGGTTGTCGGGCAGCGGACGGCCGCACATTTCGAGCGACATCTCGCCAAACGCGCCGCGCGCGACGATGCGATGCACGTTGCGCTGCACCGCCGGATCGGCGATAAGGCGCACACGCGTTTCGTCCAGGCCGAGGCCCGCGAGCGCGATCGTCGCCGCCACGTTGGCATTCTTCGGAAAGAGGCGCGCCGCCTCACGCGCACTGCCTTCGAAAACAATGTGTTCGCTCGTGAGCGTGCGCAGGTCGCATACGGCTTCGGCCGGTGTGTCGAGCCAGCCGAGCGGCGGCTTGCGGCTCGTGTACAGCACCTCGTCGAGCCCGCCCAACCGCGCCGCCGAAAGCGCGTCGATTCCGCCAATCGCGCCCGGCAGCAGCGTGAGCGTGGCGCGGCCTTCGTCGGCGGCAAGCGAGAGCCGCTCCAGCAGGTCAACGTCGGAGAGCGCGCCGATCGACGCCATCGCACAGTCGGTGCCCGACTTCAGTAGCGGTACCACGTGATCCTCGAGCGCGCCGTGACCCGCGCATTCGAGCGCGAACTGCGGTTTCGCAGAAAGCACATGCACGGACGACACGACTTCCACCGACGCATCGACAATGCCGCGAACCGCGGCCGCATACTGCGCAGGCACGATCACGTGCGAGACATGCACGAGCGGATCGGAGGCCACGGCCCGATAGACTGTCTGCCCGATCGCGCCAAAGCCGATCATCGCGACGTGGACAGGCGCGTGCCGCGATGCTTCCCAGCGGGCGTCATGCATGTTGCGACTCCTCCGCATCTTCCTTGCGCACCGGCGGGCCGGCGAATGCGGTCTCGAAGCTGCCCACGGTTTTCATGTCCACTTCGAGCAGCACCGGACCTTCGCATTCGAAGCCTTCGCGAATCAGGGCCTCGGCGTCATCGAGCGTAGAGACGCGCAAGTGCTTGAGCCCGAGGCTCGCGCAGAACTGCGCGAACTCCGGCTGATGCAGATCGACATACATGCGGCGGCCGCCGTACTGCGCGTCCTGAATGTTGCGGATCACGCCATAGCATTGGTCATTCATCAAAACGATCATGACGTTCGCTTTTTCCTGCACGGCCGTTGCCAGTTCGCCCACGTTGACCATCAGGCCGCCGTCGCCGACAAGGCACACCGTCTTCGGTGCCGAACCCGCCAGCGCCGCGCCAATCGCCATCTGCATGCCTTGGCCAATGCCGCCGCCAAGCGCATGCACGCCCGCGCGCGGCGTGAAGATCTTCAGCATGCGGTTGCCCCACGTGCTGTTCGAGATCGTCACGTCGCGAACCCAGTTGTAATCGCGGCCCACGACACGCTGCAGTGCGTCGACGAGACGGCGGTAAGGCCCGAGCCCCTTCGCCGTTTCGGCCACGGCCGTTTCGTGCGTGGCGGCGAGGTCGACGGCGAACTGCGGATCGACTTTCATGCGGCCTTCGAGCTTCGTTGCGAGCGCATCGAGTACCGCGACGGCGTCGCCGTGAACGAACAGCGCGTTGCAGTAGCCGCGGTTGTCGGCCAGCGCGTCGGCATCCACGCGATAAAGCGGTTGGGGCAAGGCGAGCATGTACTTGAGCGTTTCGTTGCCGCGCAGGCGCGAGCCCACCACGAGCATTGCGTCGCAAGTCCTGTAGAAGCGCTCGACCGGCTCGCTGACATTGAACGCACCGAGCGTGGCCGAATGATCTTCGGGCAGCACGCCACGGCCCTGCACGCTCGTCACCACGCCGAAGCCCAGCGCCACGAGACGCTCGACTGCCGCGCGCGCGTGACGCGCGCCGCCGCCGAGCCACAACAGCGGACGCCTCGCCTTGGCGAGCGCGTTCGCGAGTTCCTGCACGCGCGCGTCGTCGTGCGTGAGCGTAGTGAGGTGCGGCGCGGCGAGGTCGGCGGGCCACTCGACCCGTGCGGCCTGAATGTCGATGGGAATCTCTACGCTCACTGGGCCGCTTGGCGCGGTGCGCGCAACGCGCACGGCTTCGCGGATGGTCGGCAGCGCCGTGTCGACCGAACGCACGCGAAATGCGGCCTTCGAGATCGACTTGAGCATCGTGAGCTGGTCCGGAGCCTCGTGGATATAGGCGAGGTCCTGATCGAGATAATCGCTTTCGATCTGGCCGGTGATATGCAACAGCGCCGTGCCCGCGGTCAACGCTTCGACCATCGCGCCGGCCGCATTGCCCGCTGCCGTGCCGGTGCTCGTGAAGGCCATGCCGAGGGCGCCGGAAACGCGCGCGAGCCCGTCCGCCATGTTGACGGCGCCCGCTTCGCCGCGTGCGCCGACGTAGCGGATCTTGCCGCGCCGGCCGATCGCATCGAGGATCGGCATGTTATGGATCGAGATCACGCCGAACGCGGTCTTGACGCCACATTGTTCGAGAAAGGCGGCAATCAGCTCGCCGACGGTAGTGGTTTCAGACATGTCGCGCAACGCCTCCAGATACATCGATATGACTGCCCGTCGTGTAGGACGACAGCGCCGTCGCCAGATAAAAGAGCGCCTGGGCCGCTTCTTCGGGGCGACCGAAGCGGCCAAGCGGAATGTTCTTCTTGCGTGCGAGCTCGCGCGCCCAGTCGTCCCAGCTCTGGCCGGCGGCCTGCGCCTGTTCGTCCGCTTCATGGCGGCGGCGCCACTGGCCCGACTCGACGATGCCGATCAGGATCGAGTTCACACGAATCCGCTCCGGCGCGAGTTCGCTCGCGAGCGACTTGATGAGGCTCAGCACGCCGGCGCGCGCCGACGACGTCGCAATCATGTGCAACTCCGGCTGCAGCGCGAGCAGCGAATTCACGCAGACGATCGATGCGTTGCCGCTCGCCGCCGCGCGCAACATCGGCAGGAATGCGCGCGTGGGCCGGATGATGCTGAAGTACTTCAGTTCCAGTTCGTCGCGCCAGGCTTCGTCGCTGGTGTCGGCGAACGTCGAGATGCGGCCCTGGCCCGCGTTGTTCACAAGCATGTCGGTGCGGCCGAAGCGCGCCTGCACCGCGCTCGCGAAGGCGCTCACGTCGATCGCGTCGAGCACGTCGCAGCGCGCGACCAGCAATTGCGCCGCGGGAAAGCCATCGCGCAGGCCCCGCTCAGCGCGTTCGAGACGCGCGGCGTCGCGGCCGCAGATCGCGACCGAGGCGCCCGCCTGCAGAAAGAGTTCCGCCGTCGCGAGCCCGATGCCGGACGAACCGCCCGTCACCACCGCGACCTGACCGGTCAGGTCGAATCGAATCATCGGATCCCCAGGGCCTTCATGTATGGGTTGTGCTTCTGCACGGCCGAGCCGTGGCAATTGAACCGCTTCGCGAGGTCGCCAGCGGCATGACGCACCTTGTCGACAAGGAAAGCCGAGCAATTCCAGCGTCTGCAGCAGGCGAAACACAGTCGTGCGCGGAATGCCCACGCGGCGCGACCATCTGGGCACGTCGAGCATTCAGTGAGAATGCGCCGTCCCCGTGCCAGACCCGGCACGCGATAGTGCGCGTCGCTGCGGTCCTCGTCGGCGTCGGGTGCCGCGCTGGCGAAGTCGAGCGTCATTCAGTGACTCCGATTTGCGTCGCAGGCGCGGGCGAACGCGGCAATCAACGCGTTGTAGGCCCGCGGGGCTTCGATATAACCGGCGTGGCCGGCGTGCGGCACGATCTGCAACGGCGTGCGCGCAGCCTTCGCAATGCGTTCGCAGGCCGCGGGTGAAGTGATCGTGTCCTCGGCGCCCACCGCGACGCTCACTACGCCGCGGTAATGCGCGAGATCGGCCGCGAGATCGGCATGGGCGAGCAGATGGGTAGCCTGGGCGTAGCCGTGCGGAATCACACACGACATGTTCCAGCGCACCCATGCGCGCGCGGCCTCGTCGGCGGAGGCGGAAAGCATGTTTGGGCTGCGCCGTTGCGCGAGGCCCGCCGGGCCCAGCTCGGCGAGCATGGCAAGACGCGCGTCGCGCTTCTCATCGCGCAGCGCTTGCGTGGCCGCGCCGTATCCGCCTGCCGGCGAAACGAGCAGCAAGCCGCCGAGCCTTGCCGGATGCGCTACGGCGAACGCGCCCGCGACGATTGCACCAAGCGAGTGCCCGACCAGCACACAGCGCGACACGCCGAGCGCATCGAGCCACCCCGCGAGCACGCGCGCATAGTCTTCGGGGCGCGGCGAGGCCGGCGCCACCGGCGTGGAAACGCCGTAGCCTGGCGCGTCCCACGCGAGCACGCGGCGCGTGCCGCCCAGCGCTTCGAGTTGCTGGACCCAGGAGCCCGCCCCCGAACCGAGGCCATGCAGCAGCACGAGCGGCAACGCGTGTGTCGCGTGTGCCGCTGTCGCCTCGCGATACGCGACGATGACTCCGCCCGCGTCGGCAATGCGCGCCGGGAAGCGCGCGCTGCGTGCTTCGAGAGGCGCGGCGGCGCTATAGGCGGGTTGGTGGATATCGTTCATGGATTCGTTTGCGGCAGCAGGCAATCTGTCATCCTTACTTTTTCAAGTCACGCTTGATCTTCGCGAGCGGCGAGTCCGGCGGGTATGTCGGCGTAATGGGCTTCGGCGAGCCGAGCATCACGCACATCAGCGCGTCTTCCTCGCCAACGTTGATTTCCGTGCGATAAACGCCCGGCGGCACCGAGATCAGATCGCGCTCGCCGAGCACGGCTTCCCAGGTCTCGCCATCTTTTTCGCAAACTACCTTCAACTTGCCGCGCAGCACGAAGAAAATTTCTTCGACGTCGGTATGGATGTGGCTCGGGCCGATGTTGCCGGCCGGAATCACCATCGTCGAAAACGTGAAGCCGCCTGCGGGCACGGTGTTCGAATCGTTCGCCACGCCCGTGCCGCCCGTGCCTACATAGCGCATTTGCGCGCGGCGATACGTCGGGTCGTAGTCGGCCTGAAACTTCAGCGCGTCCCAGTCGTAGCGGCGCGTTTCGAGACGCGCCACGCGGCCGTTCATCCACCGGTCAAAACTGGCGTCTTCGGGACGCTCCCACGACTTGCGTTCGATATCAGCATCCACCATCGCTTTCTCCTTTCGCTCCGACCAGGTCAATTCATCACAAAGCCGCCGTTCACCCGCAGCAACTACACGCTTACGACGCGCGCGGCATCCGGAGGCAGGAACAGCACCGGGGCTCCCTCTGCCCCTATCGGACGCGATAGCGACGATCGCCCCGCAACCCGACTCGCACAGCAGCGCTTCAGCGGGTCCATGCCAACGCGGCGCCGTTGAACACGAACTCCGGCGATGTGTCGCCGGACAGGTCGCCGGCATGTCCGGCACGTGCGCCGTACTCCAACCAGCTGCCGCTATCGGCCTTGCATCTTGTTCCTTATGTGGAACATTGATTTACATATGGTCATTATATGAGTCGGATTCTCAGGGAAAAACAAAAATCCTTTTGTTCCAGGGAAAACACTTAGGTAGCTTCGAAAAAATCACCGTACCAATTCCCCGAAACGCTCGACGAGGTTGCCGAAACGCTTGATATTCAATACCTTGCGATCATGAGACTGCACTCATCCCGCCTTCCTGAAAGTGTCTCGATGACTTGCAAGTTTTCGAATACGTTCCACCCAAGTTATTCTTAACCACCTATGGAACATATGGGTCGGCCTTCTCGGTCCCAGGCGGGAGCGACCGAAATCAAAGTGAGGTCTACGCAGGGCTGGCGCAGTCAGTTCATGGTTGCCAACAGCGTGGTGGGCGGCGCAGCGGCTTCTACGCTCTCCGGCCACCGCCGGACACACCACATGACCGGCCACGTGCACGCGCTTTCGAAGTCCACGCCGATGTACGTGAACGCGCTCTACGAGCACGCCACTTCGAGGCGCAGGCAGCGCTCTTCACGGCGGCGGGCATACATCCGGATCAGGCGATCGTGCTGACCGGCATGCGCCGCTCGTTCTGGTTGCGCGCGAAGCATGCACGGCGAGGCACGTGAAGCGCGGGCCTCGCCTGCTGTGGCAGCCGGCGTGTTTCAGGCCGCCGGGACCGCCCGGCGGTGCGACGCGAGCAACGCCGTAGGATCGTTCGGCCCGGGCCGGTAATTCAGGCGCGTGGACAGATCGAGCGCCGCGCCGCACACGGCGCTGACCAATGGCGCACGTTCGGCCTCTCCGCCGATGTTCGAGCGCGGCACCGTCACGGTAATCGCCGCGACGATGCGCCCCGACTGGTCGCGCACGGGCGCGCTCACTACCGATATGCCCGTTTCGAAGGAAGCCTCGCTGAGCGCAAAACCGTGCTCGGCGCTTTCGCGCACGCGCGCGTAGAGATCGGCAAGGGTGGCCGGCGTGCGGTCGGTATAACGTTCGAACTGCTTCTCCGGATAGAGCGCGCGCAGTTCGGCAAGCGTGAGGTCGCCCATCAGCACCTGGCCGTGCACAGTGGCATGCCCGGGCAAACGCGTGCCGACATTGACCTTCACGGAACTGAACATGGGCTCGCGTGTTTGCGCCTTCGCGACGAACACGACGTCGCGCCCATCGCGTATCAGCAGGTGAGCGCTCAGGCCCGTCGTGTCACGCAGGCGCTCCAGCACGGGCGTGCCGAGATCGGTAAGTTCGAGCGAACTCAGATACTCGAAGCCGAGGCGCAGCACTGCGACACCCAGTTGAAACTGGCGGTCGCCGTTGACGCGCTCGAGAAACCCGAGCGTTTCGAGCGTCTGAAGCAGGCGGAACGTCGTGGTGCGCGGAATGCCGATACGGCGGGACAGTTCCGGTGCTCCGAGCACCGGTTCGCGCGCGGAAAATTCGGTCAGGATGCGCAGGCCGCGTTCGAGTCCTGGCACGAGATACGCGGACGCACCTGCCTCCTCCTCGCCCCGCTCCTCCATAGGTTCGTCCGATCCTGCACGATCGGACGCGACGATCTCATCCGCGGTGGCCCGCACTTCGCCTTCGCGCTGCCGCGCACCGCGGCGTGCGGCATCAGTGGTATTTCGTTTGGCCATTGTCGGCTGGTCTGTCTGACGGGTCGTTTGTTCTTTGAAAAAAATAGCACGTGGCACTCGCGATCCCATGCTCACGCCGCATTCGTCTGCAATGGGAGCAAAGCCACGCCCGGCTTTTCGCCGCGCGCCTGGGCGACGCCGGAAGTGTCCGGTTCACACTGAGCGAGCATATCAGGTGGCCCCGGTGCGCCCCGTTTGCGCATGCTCACTCATTCGCCACCTCAGTGACGCCCGATGCCGTCGGATACATCACGCAGCGCCCGCTGCAATAGCGCTGCATGCAAGCCGTAACGGAGCGAAACGGCTGGGCAGTTCCTTGCGTCGCATAAACCGCCGTCCAAAATCTTAGGGCTCGAAAAAGTAGCCTGCCGTCTCTTCTCAAACGATGCCCTCTCCCCGAACGGGACATTTCAGCGCCGAACGGAGAGACGGACGAAGCGACCCCGTTAAAGGCTGGAACGGGACAGTGCACTGGCGGCGGCCTTGACGCTCGCTTCGACCGTTGCGCGCAGGGAAACATCATTCAAAAATGCGATGTCCGGACCGGCTACGCTCAGCGCGGCGAGCACGCCGCCGCGGCGATCCGCGACGGCCGCCGCGCACGAATCGATTCCCGCTTCGAGGCCCGAAAAACTCCAGGCGCATCCTGTTTCGCGCACTTTGCCGAGCGCGGCATTGAGCGCTTCCCAGTCTGGCTGGTCGGCGACGCTTGCATCTGGACTGTGCGCGTATAGGTCGGCGAGCGCTGACCCGTCGAGCGTTGCCAGCATGGCAAGTCCCGGCGTTGCGCGATGCGCCGGAATACGGCTGCCGACACGAATGCGGCTGACGAGCGGCGTATCGGGCGTCTCGCACAACAGATAGATCAGTTCGGTGCCTTCGAGTACAGCCAGATACGCCGACAAGCCTGTTTTCGCGACCAGTTCGGGCAGGATCTGGCGCGCGCGCGAGGTGAGATCCGCCGAGCCGAGCGCGCTCGCTGCCAGCGTCAGGAACGGCATGCCGAGCCGGTGGCCGCCGCCGGACGGAACGGGTTCGATCAACCCGGCCGACGTCAGCGATTCGAGCAGCCGCATCACCGTGACGCGGTTCACGTTGATCTGCCGCGCGACCTCGCTCAGATTGGTGGTCGAGCCGCCGTCGGCGATATGGCGCAATAGGCTGAACGCGCGTTCGACGGGCGTTGCCGACGCGCCGGAAGCGCTCGCAGTGTCCGATGGCTTGGTCATCTTCAGATAGTTCCGGTCAGTTCAAGTCGTGCGCAGGAGGCTCATGGCAGCGCCACGGACCACGCGTCGTATCCGTAAACCCAGTCGGCATTGCCGCCCGTCTTCAGCCAGTTGTTGCCACGCGAGCCGATCTGGATCCTGGCGGTGCGCTCCTGACGCGCGCGTTCATAGCGCGAGAGCGCCGCGCCGAGCCCGCTGGCTTCGACGCCCTCGAGCGCACGAGACAGCACAACAGCGTCCTCGATCGCCATGCCCGCGCCTTGCGCCATGAACGGCATCATCGGATGGCATGCGTCGCCGAGCAGCGCCATGCGCGCACCCGTCCAACTGGCCAACGGATCGCGAATATACAGGGCCGACGCGAGCACGGTGTCACAAGCGTCCAGCAGTACACGTGCTTGCGGATGGAAGTTTGCATAGGCGCGCCGCAACGCGTCAGCATCGCCGGGCGTGGTCCACGATTCGTGCGTCCAGTCGGCTTGCGACGTCGTCGCGAATATGAACACATTGCGGCCGCGATCGAGCGGGAACGTGACGATCTGCAGATCGTCGGTGGGCCCCCACCATTTGACGAACGCGCCAGGATTGCTGCCGCTCAGGCGTTCGGCGGGCACCACCGCGCGATATGACACGATGCCGGTGAACTGAGGGTGTTCTTCGCCAAACAGGAACTTGCGCACGCTGGAATGGATGCCGTCGGCGCCGACCAGCAGGTCGAAAGCCTGCGTCGAGCCGTCCGCGAACGTCACGCCTGCCTGGCCGTCTGCATCGGCGAATGAGACGCTTCTTTTGGCGAGGTGCAGTGCGCCGGGCGCCATGGCCTGCTCGAGCGCGGCCATGACGTCCGCGCGGTGCATCGTCAGTTGGGGCGCACCGTACTTGCGTTCCGCTTCATCCGACATCGCGAGCCGAGAGGTTTCTTCGCCCGTGTCCCACATCCGGCTGATACGCGCGTTTGGACGCGCCGCCGTTTCCCGCAACTGTACGCCGACACCCAGACCGTCGAGCGCGCGTACCGCATTCGGTGTCAGGTTGATATCCGCGCCGACCCTTCCAAAGCGCTCGGCCTGCTCGAACACGCTTACCTGATGTCCCGCTTGTTTCAGCGCGATTGCCGCCGCCAACCCGCCGATTCCGCCGCCAATGATCCCGATATTCATGCTCTTCCTCGCCTGGACTCGCCATTGAATCGTTCATTTATGAACATTACGAACGAAAATGAACAATCATTCTGTGACAGTTTGGCTTCGATCGCAAGGGAAAGCTCATCATGAAAGGCCAAGCTACACGTGCCCGGAAATGCCGTTCGCTCGAGACGAACGACAGCCTTTTGCGATGTTGGAGAGATCGTAGACAGGCAAGCGCGCCTGCGTCGAAGACGCGCGTCACTGCTTGCGAAGTACGCGCAAGGGCGCGCATGGGGTGAGCGTACGTGGGTCCGTCGCCCGCGCCGGAATTGCCAGGGCGTCGGTCGCTCTTGTCAACACGCCCCCTGCCTTCACTCGCGGAGTCGCATCACCTTGCGTTCGCGTGGTTTCGCACACCGGAACGCGCAACCTGTTGATTGCTGCGCGAGTGTGTTCGGGAACGGGTCGGTGCGGACCTGCCAGAAAACATCCGGCGCAGCAGCGCCGGACTACGCTTTTGTGAGTCTGGGAAGCCTGTCGGATTCAGTGCGAGGTGCATTGAGTTGTATTGGCTGTGTTCGCGGTGTTGGCCAGGACTTGATCTGACAGCAACGCTGCCAGAGCCCCGGAACCACCTCGGCACGTCACCCGCCCGGCGACCAGCCCCCGCCCCCGAACGCCCCTTCCAGAAACTCGACACAAGCCTTCACCCGCGCCGAGGTCGCGAGCCGCGACGGATAGACCGCGAATACATCGGCGGGCTGCGTGACTTCCGGCAGAATCTGGATCAGCCGGCCATCGTCGAGATAGGTCCGCACGTTCCAGATCGAGCGCAGCATCACGCCGCGCCCGGCCAGCGCCCACTGCACCGCGGCCTCGCCATCGTTCGAAGCCAGCGCGCCGCTCACTCTCACCCGCATGTCCTCGCCGTTCACGACGAAACGCCAGACGCCGAACGGATGATCCCGCTCCTTGATGCACAGACATTCATGTGCCTGCAACTCGCCGATACTCCGTGGCGTGCCGCGCGCCCTGAGATACTCCGGCGCAGCGCATAGAATCCGGTGATTGGTCGCAAGACGCCGCGCGATCAGATGCGGCGCGATGTCATTGCCGACGCGGATATCGAGGTCATAACCTTCAGCGGCCACATCGACGATACGGTCGAACAAATCGAGCCGCACGTTCAGTTGCGGATGAGTCTCGATGAAGCGCGCGAGCACCGGCGCGACCACCCGCCGCCCGAAGCCGAAGCTGCTGGAAATTCGCAGCATGCCGCGCGGCGCGTGCTTGACGCCGGACACATCGTCGAGCAGTTGATCCGCATCGTCGAGCAGCTTCTGCGCGCGCCGGTACAGCCGCTCGCCGGCTTCGGTGAGCGCAACGCGCCGCGTCGAACGAAACAGCAGCGGCGCATCCAGCGCGCTTTCCAGCAACTGGATGCGCTTGCTCACATAAGCGGGAGACACCGACAGAAAATCAGCGGCCGCCGCAAAGCTGGACTTCTGCGCGACCACATGAAACACGCGCAGATCGTTCAGATCGACATGCCGGTTCAATCGAGCCCGCCTTCGCACACATACTTGACGCACAGGTAGTCGTCGAGCCCGTAGCGCGATCCTTCGCGGCCATAACCCGATTCCTTCACGCCGCCGAACGGCGCCGCCTCGCTCGACACCGCGCCTTCGTTCGCACCGATCACGCCCGCCTCCAGTTGCGCCGACACGCGATGAATGCGCCGCGCATCGCGCGTATAGAAGTAGGCGGCAAGTCCGTAAGGCGTGTCGTTCGCGGCGCGGATCACGTCTTGCTCCTGCTCGAAACGGAACAGCGGCACGACCGGTCCGAAGGTCTCCTCGCAGCACACGGCCATGCCGTCTTGCGCGTCGAGCAGCACGGTCGGCGCATAGTAGTTCGGACCGATCGCATCGAGCCTGCGGCCGCCGGTCAGCACGCGTGCGCCGAGCGACAGCGCATTGTCGACGTGACGCGCGATCTTCTCGACCGCACGCGCGTTGATCATCGGGCCGATCTGCGCGGTCTCGTCGGTGGCAGGCCCGACCTTCAGCGCCGCCACGCGCTCACCGAGCTTGCGCGCGAAGGCATCGTAGACGCCCGCCTGCACGTACACCCGATTCGGGCACACACACGTCTGCCCGCCGTTGCGGAACTTCGACGCCATGAGCCCTTCGATCGCCGCATCGAGATCGGCGTCGTCGAACACGATGAAAGGCGCATTGCCGCCCAGTTCCAGCGACAGCTTCTTCAACGTACCCGCCGATTCACGCGCAAGATGTTTGCCGACCGCCGTCGAGCCGGTGAAGGTGATCTTGCGCACACGTGCATCGGCGAGCCAGTCGGCGACCGCCGCCACGCCCCGTTCGCGCGACGCCGAGATCATGTTGAGCACGCCTGCGGGCAAGCCGGCTTCCAGCGCGAGTTGCGCAAGCGCCAGCGCGGTGAGCGGCGTGTCCTCGGCGGGTTTCGCGACCACCGTGCAGCCGACCGCGAGCGCGGGCGCGATCTTGCGGGCGATCATCGCGAGCGGGAAGTTCCACGGCGTGATCGCCGCGACGATACCGATGGGCTCCTTCACCGCGCTCATGCGCTTGCCGCGCTGCTGCTGAGGAATGAGGTCGCCATACACGCGCGGCCCTTCCTCCGCGAACCACTCGACATACGACGCACCGTAGCGCACTTCGCCACGCGCCTCGGCAAGCGGCTTGCCCTGCTCGGTCGACATGATGCGCGCGAGATCTTCCAGGTTCTCCAGGATCAGCCCATGCCAGCGGCGCAGGATGGCCGCGCGCTCGCGCGGCAGCGTCGCGCGCCAGGCGGGCCATGCGCGCGCGGCGGCATCGGTCGCGGCGCGCGCATCGGCGGGCGTGCTGTCGGGGACCTCGGCGAAGCGCTCGCCGCTGGCCGGATTGATGACCGGATAGCGCCCGTCTTCGGCCGCCCCGCTCCATTTACCATCGATCAGATTGCCCGTGCGTACGAGCTCCGGTCGCGTCAGTTCGAGAAACATGCGAATTCCTTGTGATGAGTCCGGCGATCCCGCTTCAGGCGCCGCGCGCGAACACCGTGCCGGCTTCGTGCATCGCGTCGATCTGTTGATCGGCATAGCCGATCTCGCGCAGCACCTCGCGCGTGTGCTGTCCGAGCAAGGGCGCGGCGAGTCCCGATTGCGACGCATTGCCGCCCGAGAAACGGATCGGCAGGCCGATGCCCCTCACGTCGCCCGCGAGCGGATGATGCGACTCCACCACCATGCCGCGCGCCTGCGCCTGCGGATGCTCCAGCGCCTGCGCGACATCGAGCACGGGACCGGCGGGCAGGCCCACTTCGTCGAATGCGCGAATCCATTCGTCGGTCGTGCGGGTCATCAGGCGCTCGGTCAGCAGGCGCACGAGTTCGTCGCGATTGGCCATGCGTCCGGCGTTGTCGGCGAAGCGCGGGTCGGCGGCGAGTTGCGGCATGTCGAGCACCGCCAGCAGGCGTTCGTAGTTGCTCTGGTTCGCCGCGCCGATGTTGATCCAGCCGTCCTTCGACGCGAACACCTGATACGGCGCGCTCGTCGTGTTGGCCGAGCCCATCTTCTTCGGCAGGGTCCCTTGCGCGAACCAGCTCGCGGCGGGCCAGTACATCTGCTGCAGCGCGGCCTCGAACAGCGACGTATCGACGACCTGCCCTTCTCCCGTTTTCAGCTTGTGCGTGTAGGCCGCCGAGATGCCGAGCGCGGCCAGGATACCGGCGTTGATGTCCGCCACCGGCGAGCCGGCCTTGACAGGTGGCCGCCCTTCCTCGCCGGTCAGGCTCATCATGCCGCTCATGCCTTGCGCGATCAGGTCGAAGCCGCCCTTGCCCGCCCACGGACCGGTCCGTCCGAAGCCCGAGATGCAGCAATAGATGAGACCCGGATTGAGTTCCTTCAGCGTGTCGTAGCCGAGACCGAACTTCTCCATCGTGCCTTCGCGATAGTTCTCCGTGACGACATCCGCGCTCGCGAGCAGCTTGCGCAGCACTTCGCGCGCGCCTTCCGTCTTGAGATTGAGGCCGATGCCGCGCTTGTTGCGGTTGACGATCATGAACGAAGCCGATTCGCCGTTATCGAGCATCGGCGAGAAGCGCCGCGAATCGTCGCCAAGCGGAATCTTTTCCACCTTGATGACTTCGGCGCCCATGTCGGCAAGCATCATTCCGCACACGGGTCCCGACATGATGTGCGCCAGTTCGATCACGCGCATGCCGCTCAAAGGTCCTGCCATGTCTGTCTCCTTTCAGTTCGATTCGATGATTCAGGCCGCGCGCCGGTCGACGCCACCCGCGGCCAGTCTGCTT
Source organism: Caballeronia sp. LZ032 (assembly GCF_031451315.1). Classification (NCBI taxonomy): domain Bacteria; kingdom Pseudomonadati; phylum Pseudomonadota; class Betaproteobacteria; order Burkholderiales; family Burkholderiaceae; genus Caballeronia; species Caballeronia sp. LZ032. The sequence goes on along the minus strand of NZ_JARUXP010000002.1, from coordinate 458,383 downwards.
TCGCGGGTGACGAGCAGCACCAGCGCCGCGCCGAGCGCAAGGCACGCGCCGACGACGATCAGCGCCACGTCCGTGCGCCCCGTCACGGTATTCAGATAACCGATCAGATAGGGCGCGATAAAGCCCGCCAGATTGGCGATCGCGTTGATCAGCGCGATGCCGGCGGCCGCCGTGACGCCGGTCAGCAGCGCCGTGGGCAAGCCCCAGAAGAGCGCCGGAATAGAGTACACGCCCATGTTCGCCAGGCACAGCGCGATGATCCCGAGCACCGGCTGATGTTGCCAGACGACGCACAGCGCGAAGCCCAATGCGCCGGTGACATAGGCGATCGTCAGATGCCAGCGCAGATCGTTGCGGCGGCTCGAACTCAGGCCCATCAGCACCATCGCGGCGATTGCGCAGGCGCTGGGGATCGCCGTCAGCAGCCCGATGCTCAGCGCATCCTTCACGCCCATGCGTTGCACGAGTGTCGGCATCCAGAAGCTGATTGCGTAGAGGCCCATCGTGAAGCCGAAATAGATGGCGATCAGCGCCCAGATGCGGCCGCTCGCGAGCAGCGCGCCGAAGCCCGTTTCGAGCTTGTGGCGGTTCTCGCTGGCGAGCACGGTTTGCAGATGGCGCTTTTCGTCGTCCGAGAGCCAGGACGCGTTGGCGATGCTGTCGTTCATGCGGAACCAGATGTACACGCCGAGGAGCAAGGTTGGAATACCCTCGCAGAGGATCAGCCATTGCCAGCCCCGCAATCCGCCGAGATCGCTCATGTAGTGCAGGATCGCGCCCGATACCAGACTGCCGAACAGACCCGACGACGCCAGCGCCACATAGAACACGCCCCATGCCCGGCTGCGCCGCGCGCCCGGATACCACTGGCTCATGTAATAGATTGCGCCCGGAATGAAGCCCGCTTCGGCGAGGCCGAGCAGGAAGCGCATCCCGTAGAACTGCATCGGCGTCTTGACGAAGATCGTCGCGCACGAGAGCAGCCCCCATGTCAGCATGATGCGCGAGATCCAGCGCCGCGCGCCCACCTTGTGCAGGATGATATTGCTGGGCACTTCCAGCAGGAAGTAGCCTACGAAGAAAATGCCCGCGCCGAAGCCGTACACCGCGTCGCTGAAATGCAGGTCGCTCGCCATCTGCAGCTTGGCGAAACCCACGTTCACGCGGTTCACATAGGAAAAGAAAAACGCCAGCATGAGGACCGGAAGAATTCGCGTGGATATCTTCCGGAAGAGCCGGTTCTCGTCGATTGCCTGCATGTTCGTCTCCTGGGTTTTCTTTATGATCATGCGTTGGGAAAGGCTTGTTTCACGGCGCGTCTACGCGATACACACGCCGGCAGGTTTCCGCGAACAGCGCGCGCAACTGTGTTTCAGTGGCGTCGGGCAGCGCGCCGGTCACATCGGCGATCATTTGCGGGAAGCTCGCGGAGAGACCGCCTACCGGCAGGTTGCTCGCGAACATCGCGCGCTCATAGCCGAACATGTCCACGGCTTCGCGCACCACGCGCCGGTTGCTAGCGCTGTCCCACACGCCGCCCTTCAGACCGAGTTCGGAAACCTTGAGGTGCACGTTCGGGCAATCGGCAAGCGCCCGCATGCCGCGCCGCCACACGGCAAGCCCCTGCTCCGAGCGGTCCAGCGGCAGGCCGAGATGATTCAGCACTACCGTCGTATCCGGAATGCCGCGCACCACTTCGGCCGCTTCCTCGAGATGCCAGAACGGCACGCGCAAATCCCACGAAAGACCGAAGCGCGCGAGCAAGGCGAGGCCGCGCAGCCATGCGGGGTCCTGCATCGTGCCGGGCTGGCCACGCACGCTCGAGGCCGCATCCGGCGCCGTCACCGGCTTCGACCGCACGCCGCGCACGAGCGGATGGGCCGCATGCGCGGTGAGCACCGTTTCGCCATCGTCCTGGGTAAAGTACACATGCGCGACCGCCGCGCACGGCAAGCCTTCATGCGCCTTCAGTCGCGCAAGGAAATCGTTCTCGCGGGTCTGCTCGCTGCGGGCGCGCTCGGCTTCCATGTGCACCGTGCCGATCACGTCGAAGCCCGCCGTCGCGGCGCGATAGTCCGCAGGCAGGAAGTCGCGGCAGATCGCGCGGTAATCGCCCAGGAAGAAGTCCGGGTTATACGCGTCGGTGAGCCACGGATAGTGGCCGTCGGACAGATCGAAGAAATGATGGTGCGCATCGAGGATCGGCAAGTCGAAGCCCAATGCGTTACGCGGCGCGCCCGCCTGCATCACGCGGCCTGCTCGACGTTGCCCGTAAGCAGCGCGATCAGTTCCGGCACCGGCGTGTGTTCGCCGCCTTCGGTCACGGCCTGTTGATACACCTCGCGCACTGCGCTGGCCGCCGTATGCGCGGCGCCGACTTCACCCGTCATCGCCACGTAATAGCTCATGTCCTTGAGCGCATTCGACATCGAGAAGCGGAAGCCGGAACTGTCCGCCGACTCGATGAACGGCTTCAATCGCTTGAACACGACGCCGTCGCCGCCGCCCGCCGCCAGCACGCTGATGAGCACGTCGGGGGACACGCCTGCGCGGTTCGCACACGCGGCGGCTTCGGCCAGCACGGCAGAGAAGCCGAGCGAGACGAAGTTGTGCAGCAGCTTGAGCCGATGCCCCGAGGACGCCTCGCCCGCGTACACGATGTTCTCCGCAAACGTCTGCAAGAGAGGCAGGCACTCGTCGAACACCGCGCGCTCGCCGCCGACGATCAGATTGATGCGGCCTTCGGCGGCTTCCTTCGGGGTGCGCGTCATGGGCGCATCGAGGAAGCGCGCGCCGGCGTCCTGCACCGCCGCCGCAATGCGCATGGTCGATTCGGGAATGGCCGTCGAGCAGTCGATGACCACCGTCCCCGGACGCAAGGCCTCCAGCACGCCGCGATTGAACAGCACGTCCTCCACTTGCGGCGTGCCGGTGACGCACAGGATCAGCACATCCACCGAAGCCGCGAGCGCCTTCGGATCAGCCGTGGTGCGCGCACCCGCCGCGCGCAGCGCATCGAGCGGCTGGTTGCCGGGATGTTCCAGCACGTTCAGTGCATAGCCGTGCTTCTGGATGTTGCTCGCGATACCATGCCCCATCATCCCTACCCCGATCACGCCAATCTGCTTCATGCCATCTCCTGGTGTATGTTGTCGGTGCATGCGAGACGACTGACTCGCATCGCAAAGTCATAGTACAAATTTATACGACACATTTGTCAAGCGAATTTCTCGACGATGTTATGATCCAGTGACCCGAACTCATCGCTTCCGATCATGCAAGACGCCAGGATGAACAACGACGAATCCACCCTCGCCGACCGCGTGACGCGGCTGCTGGTGGATCAGATCCGCAGCGGCTACTACCCGGTGAATGCGCGCCTGCCCACCGAGAAGTTCATGACCGAGCAGTACGGCGTGAGCCGCACGGTGGTCCGCGAGGCCATCTCGCGCCTCAAGTCCGAGGGGCTCGTGGACACGCGCCAGGGCAGCGGCACCATCGTGCTCGATCCGAAGGCCGCGCAGGTGTTCCGCCTCGCGCGCGACGAGCTCAATCCGGCGGCGGGCGTGGTGCGCATCATCGAGTTGCGGCGCGGCATCGAGGCCGAGATGGCGGCGCTGGCCGCCGAGCGGCGCACGGTGGCGCAAATGAGCGTGATCCGGCGTGCGCTCAAGGCCATCGACCGCGCGGTGGCCGAAGGCGGCGACGGCGTCGAGGCGGACCTCGAATTCCATCTGGCCATTTCACGCGCGGCGGGTAATCCCTACTTCACCGAACTCCTGTCGATGCTGACGCACGCGCTCCAGGACGCCATCCGCATCACGCGGACCAACGAGGCGCGCCGCGCCGATCTCGCCGACGACGTCCGCGCGGAACACGAAGCCATCGCGGCCGCGATCGAGGCGCGCGACCCCGACGCCGCGCGTCAGGCGGCGCACGCGCACATGCAGCGCACGGCCATGCGCATCCAGCAGGTGGATCGCAGTTTCTGGAGCGGCGACCGCGGCGCGGCCGCGCAACGGCTGTCGCGCGCGCGGCTCGATACGGTGATCGAAAAGCCGGCGCGTGGTGCAAAGGGGTGAATCAGGCTGGCGCGTAAAACGCCACTGCGTTGTCATGGAAGAGGCGCCGTTGATCGGCCTCGCTCATGTCCTGCACGATCGCGAAGAAGCCGTCATAAATTTCGTCGAACGTCGCGCACAGGCTGTCCACCGGGAAATTGCTCGCGAACATGCAGCGGCCGGCGCCGAACAGTTCGATGGTCGTGCGCACGATCCAGTCGTTCGCTTCCGCCGTCCACGGCATGCCGGGCTGACCCAGACCCGAGATCTTGACCCACGCGTTATCGCATTGCGCGAGCTCGGCCATGGCATCGCGCCACGCCGCGAGCATGGCGGCGCTGCGATTGGCGGGCAGACCGGTGTGATTCAGCACAAGGCGCGTATCCGGATGATCGCGCGCCAATTCAGCCGCTTCGTGCAGATGCCACCACGGCGTCTGCAATTCGAAATGCAGGCCGTGTTGCGCAAGCCGCGCATAACCCGCGCGCCACGCCGCGTCGCTCATGCCGCCGGCCGCGCTCATGCCCGGCGCGGCATTGGCGCGGGGCTTGTGACGGATGCCGCGCACGAATGCATGGCGCGTCAGTCCCGCAAGCGTCGCGTCGAGATCCGGGCGATCCAGCCACGCCTGTCCCACGGCGACGCTCGGCAAGCCTTCCCGCCGCCGGAGTTCCGCGATGTACTCCATTTCGCCGAGCGGATCGCGCGGCTCCCATTCCGCCTCGATATACACGCTCCCCGCAAGCCGGAAACGCTGTGTGTCGCGCCGGTAATCTTCCGGCAGGTACGGCGCCCGGATCGTGCGATAGTCGCCATAGCGGAAGTTCGCGATGGTCTCGCCGCACAGCCACGGATAGGTGTTAAGGCGCGTGTCCCAGAAGTGCTGGTGGGCGTCGAAGATGGGCAGGGTCATGTCGGCAGGAATCCGGTCGAAATCCACGGCACGAACGCGACCACCACGATCACCAGCAGCAGCGCGAGCAGATACGGAACGACGCCGCGCATTACGCCGTCGGGTGAGGTCTTGCCGATCATGCACGCCGCATAGAAGCCCACGCCGAAGGGCGGCGCAAACAGGCCGACGCCCATGCACAGCACGACCACGATGGCATAGTGCACGTCGCCGATGCCGAGCGCGCGCGCCACCGGAAACAGCAGCGGACCGAACAGCACGACGGCCGGAATGCCTTCGAGCACGCTGCCGAGCACAAGAAACACGACGATCGAAATGGCCAGGAAGCCGATGCGCCCGCCCGCCACGCTCTCCATCAACGCGGCCAGCGACGCCGAGAAACCCGACTGCGTCAGCGCCCAGGACATGGCCGTCGCCATGCCGATCGTGAACAGAATGGCTCCCGACAGACTGGCGGTTTCGATCAGGATCGGATACAGCCGCCGGAACTCGATATGCCGGCGAAACGCATGCAGCGCGAGCCCCGCGACAATCGTATAGGCCACGCCGACGGTCGCCACTTCGGTCGCGGTCGCGACGCCTTCGACCACGGCCGAGCGGATCAGCACCGGCAGGGCGAGCGCGGGCAACGCGGCCAGGAAGGCGCGCAAGATCTCGCGCGGCGGCGCACGGCGGAACAGGCTTTTCGGTTCGGAACGGGTCTTGAACCAGACCACGGCCGCAATCGCCAGGCTCGCGACGCACGCGGGCAGCAGGCCGCCGGTGAACAGCGCGGTGATGGAGATGCCGCATACGGCGCCGATGGTGATGAGCACGATGCTCGGCGGAATGGTCTCGGTCATCGCCGCCGATCCGACCAGCAGCGCAACGAGTCCGCGCGGATCGCAGCCGCGCTCTTTCATTTCGGGAAACAGCGCGGGCGCGACGGCGGCCATGTCGGCTACCTTCGAGCCCGATACGCCCGAAACGAGGAACATCACGACCAGGAGGACGAATTGCAGGCCGCCGCGCAGATGGCCGATCAACGCCGCCATGAATTCGATCAGCGCGCGCGCCAGTCCGGACAGATCGAGCAGCGCGCCGAGCAGCACGAACAGCGGCACGGCGAGCAGGATCATCTGCGACATGCCCTCGTCCATGCGATTCACGACGATGCTCACGTCGATGCCTGCCGCCAGGTTCAGGTACGTGACCGTGGCCACACCGAACGCGAAGGCAATGGGAATGCCGGCCGCGATCGCCATGCCGAGCAGCAGCACGAAGAACACCAGCAGGTTGTAATTGCCCATCGCGGCCAGCGGTTCACGTGCGAACCACAACGCCGCGCCGATCGCGCCCAGCACGGCGAAGGCCAGCGCCAGCTGACGCGGCGAGCTTTCACGCACCAGCACCGCGAGCGAGGCGATCAGCATCAGGATCGCGCCAACCGGCAGCGCCGCCGTGCGCAGGCCCACGGGAATTTCCAGCGCGGACGTGGTGATCGCCATGTCGGCCTGCGCGTGACCGATGGCCGGCACGATGATCAGCGCGACGAACACGCACACCAGCATCGCAGCGACCGTGCGGCACCAGGTCTGCCAGCGCGCGGGCAGCCGGCTGACGAGCGCGGTCATCGCCATGTGCTCGCCGCGATCGAGTGCGAGCGCCGCACCGAACATCGCGAGCCAGACGAACAGGATGGACGCGAGTTCGTCCGACCAGACGAGCGGCGCATCGAACGCATAGCGCGCCACCACGCCCGCGAACAGGATCACCGTTTCGGCCACCACGAGCAACGCCGCCAGCGCGCCGGCCAGCCGCATCGCCGCGCGGCTCGCGCAGACGAGCATGCGCTGCAGCGGATGACGCGCCGCCTCGCCTTTCTTGTAGACGGCGCTCTGCATCAGCCGATCCTGCCGGTGTATTGTTCGAGCTTCGCCCACAGCGTGTCGCCGAAGCGCTTCTTCCAGTCGGCATAGAAGCCCGCGCTCTTCAGGCGATCGCGGAACGCCGCGTGATCGACTTCGTTGAACTGCAAGCCGTGCCCCTTCAGTTGTGTGATCAGCGAATCATTGAGCGCCTTCACGTCGGCGCGCTCCTTGAGCGCGGCGGCGTTCACATTGCGGCGCACGATCTCCTGCATGTCCGGCGGCAGCTTCTTGAAATTCGCCGTGTTGCCGAGGAACCAGAAGCCGTCCCACATGTGATTGGTCAGCGCGCAGTATTTCTGGACTTCATAGAAGCGCGTGGTGTCGATCAGCACGAGCGGATTCTCCTGCCCGTCCACCACGTGCGTCTGCAACGCCGAGTACACCTCTTCGAGGCTCAGCGTCGTCGGCGACGCGCCGAATGCGCGAAACACCGAGGTCCACAAGGGGCTCGACGGCACCCGGATCTTCAGGTCCTTCAACTGGTCGGGCTGCGTGATCTGGCGCGTGCTGGTGGTGATCTGGCGATAACCGCCGTCGAAGATCTTCTCGAAGGCGAACAGCGGCGTAGCGTCGATCTTCTGGCGGACGTAGGCGCCAAGGTCGCCGTCCATCGCTTTCCACACTGCGTCATAGTCCGGAAACGCGAAGCCGACGCCGCTGATCTGCGCGTCCGGCACCATCACGCCGAGCGAGAGCGGCGAGTACGTCAGGAAGTCGATGGAGCCCGCCCGCAGCTGCGAAAACATGCTGACATCCGAGCCCAGCTGCGCGTTGGGAAAGACCTGCAACTCGATGCGCCCGTTCGATTCCTCGCGAATCTTCTGCGCCATCTCCTTGACGCGCACGGTCATCGGATGCGTGACAGGCTGGAAGTTTGCGTACTTGAGCCGGAACTCCGCCGCGCTGGCCCTGCCCGACCAGCCCGTCATGGCGCCGGCGGCGGTCGCCGCGGAAACGGTCTTGAGGAAACTGCGCCGCGTCACTGATTGCATGTCGTCTCCATTTATTCTGTGGCGATGCAGCCTGCAAAACCGCAGCCCGTCATCGCCTTCCGATGGCAACCGCTTTGTTGTATGACGAATTTATCATATAAGTTGGTACGGCAAATCTACGGTATTTCCCGTAGTTGCGATGCGGGAACGTGCGGATGACGGACGTGCGAAAGCGACGCGCTGACCTTGCGGCCCGCGCGTCGCGTGTTTGAGCGTGAAAGTGAGAGAGTGAGCGAGGAGCGCGCCGCCCGGCGTCACTCGCCCGTCCAGACCGGCGGCCGCTTCTCCGTGAACGCCGCGACGCCCTCATGAAAATCGCGGCTGCCGTAGCACTCGCGCACGAGATCGTCGCCTTGCAGCGGCAGAGCGGCGAGCATGCGCGAGATGGATTGCTTGGTCACGCGCATCGTGACCGGCGCGTTGCGCGCGAGCCGATCCACATGCGCGGCGGCACGCGTATCGAGCTGATCCGGCTCGCAGCTTTCGAACACAAAGCCCGCGGACAGTGCGTCATCCACGTTCAGCATGTCGCCCAGCACGAGCATGCGCTTGGCGCGCCCGATGCCGAACTCGGCGACGAGCCGCGCCGTATTGCCGATCGCGAGGCAGTTGCCCAAGGTACGCGCGATGGGCACGCCGAACTTCGCGTTGGGCGTTGCGATGCGCAGGTCGCAACAGGCGGCAATCGCGAGCCCGCCGCCCACACACCAGCCATCGACGATGGCAAGCGTCGGCATCGGTAATGCATCGATGCCGCCGAGAATGCGCTCGATGCGATGCTCGTAGTTCACGCCGTCCTCGCCGCTTTCGAACGCGCCGAACTGCCGGATGTCGGTGCCCGCGACGAAGGCCTTGCCGCCCGCGCCGCGAAACGTCACCACGCGCACGTCACGTGACGCGGCGAGGCGTTCGCAGATCGCTTCGAGTTGCTCGTACATGTGCCAGGTCATCGCGTTGTGCGCGGCCACGCGGTCGAACACCACGTGCGCCGCCGCGCCCTCGATGACGAGACGGACGTCGCCGTCGCTGCTTGCATCGGTCTGAGTCATGCCGTGTCCCCGTTGTCGATGATCCGCTTCAGCCGAGGCGCGCCACCACCGCGCCGCCCACTTCGCTCGTGCTGGCCTTGCCGCCGAGATCGCCGGTATGCGGGCCGTCCTTCAGTACGTCGGTGATGGCGGCGAGGATCGCGTCGTGCGCCTGCTGCTCGCCGAGAAACTCGAGCATCATCGCGGCGGACCAGATCATGGCAATCGGATTGGCGATGCCCTTGCCCGCGATATCCGGCGCCGAGCCATGGACCGGTTCGAACAGCGACGGGAAGTCGCGTTCCGGATTCATGTTCGCCGACGGCGCGATGCCGATCGTGCCCGTGCAGGCCGGACCCAGGTCCGAAAGAATGTCGCCGAACAAGTTGGTGGCGACGACCACGTCGAAGCGGTCCGGGCTGAGCACGAAGCGCGCGCACAGGATGTCGATGTGCTGCTTGTCCCACGTCACGTCCGGATACTGCGCGGCCACTTCGGCGGCACGCGCGTCCCACCACGGCATGCTGATCGAGATGCCGTTGCTCTTGGTGGCCACGGTGATTTTCTTCGCGCGGCTCTGCGCCAGGTCGAAGGCGAACTTGAGCACGCGTTCCGAGCCCTTGCGCGTGAAGATGGACGTCTGCGACACGAACTCGCGCTCCGTGCCTTCATACATCACGCCACCCACCGACGAATACTCGCCCTCGGTGTTTTCCCGCACGATCATGAAGTCGATGTCGCCGGCCTTGCGCTTCGCCAGCGGCGAAGGCACGCCTTCGAACAGGCGCGCGGGCCGCAGGTTGATGTACTGGTCGAACTCGCGGCGGAACTTGAGCAGCGAACCCCACAGCGAAATGTGATCCGGCACCTTCGCGGGCCAGCCCACCGCGCCGAACAGGATGGCGTCGCAGGCTTGCAGTTGCGTCTTCCAGTCGTCGGGCATCATCTGGCCGTGGGCTTCGTAGTAATCGCAACTGGCCCATTCGATATGCTCGTATTCCAGCGCAATGCCGAAACGCTTGCTCACGGCATCCAGCGCGCGCAGCGCTTCGGGCATCACTTCCACGCCGATGCCGTCTCCCGGAATCACGGCGATGCGATAGGACTTGCTCATGCTGCTCGTCTCCTTGATGGTTCGATGGTGGCCATTCTAGTCGCCGCGCGTCCGCGCTTCGACCGCATAACGGTGAAGTGATTCTGCACGAAGTGTGAATAATCGGCTGACGGTGCCGGGGCGCGCCCGCGCTAGAATCGGCACGTTCCTTTCATCAGGCAAGCCATGACGCGCCGCTCCGACCGCATCCAGTTCGACCTGAAGACGCTGCGCCTGTTCGAGGCCACCGCGGAACTGGGCGCGATCACCAAGGCCGCCGAGCGCCTCGCGCTGGCGCCCGCTGCCGCTTCACGGCGCATCAGCGAAATGGAGACGCAACTCGGCGTCGCGCTGTTCGAGCGCCGTCCGCACGGCATGACCCTCACCGACGCAGGCCGCGCGTTGCTGGCTCACGCGCGCAGCATGATCCACACCGCCGAGCGCATGCATGAAGATGCCGCCGCGTTCCGGCAAGGCGCGCGCGGCGTCGTGAAGATCGCGGCGTGCACGTCGGCGGTCTTGCAGTTCCTCGCCGAGGACGTGCAGCGCTGCCATGCGGCGCATCCGGGTATCGACATCGACTTGCAGGAAGCCAACAGTCACGGCGTGATGCAGGCGCTGACGCGCGGCACGGTCGATATCGGCATCTATGAAGCCTCGCTCGGGCGGCTCGATCTGCCGACGCGCCCGTATCGCGAAGACCGGCTGGTCGTGCTGACCACCGCCGATCATCCGCTCGCCGCGCACACCGAAGTGCGCGCCGCCGACCTGCTCGACTGCGACGTGATCGGCCTTACCGTAGGCTCGGCCATCTCGATCGCGCTCAGCCGTCTCGCCAGCCAGATGGACCGGACCTTGCACATGCGCATTCGCGTCGGCAGCTTCGACAGCATGACGGCGATGGTCGCGGCGGGCGTCGGCATCGGCGTGATGCCGCTGGGCGTGGCGCGCGTGCTGGCCGACGGGAAGCGCTTCCGCATCCTGCCGATCGAAGGCACGTGGCCGGTGCGCCAGATGCTGCTGTGCCATCTTCCCGCCGATGAACTGTCGTCCTCGACGCTCGCCGTGCTGGACCTGCTGGCGCAGCCGGTTTCGCAAAAGGCGAAACCTGCATAAGCCAATGAGTGATGGCGTGAGCGCGTGTTTGTCCTTAACGTAAGGACTTTCCGCTCGCAAGAAGCGGAGCGTTCCCACTGTCATCGCCGGAGCTTCATGAATTCAACTCCCGTACGCATTGCGCTCAGCATCGGCGACCCCGCCGGTATCGGCGCGGAGATCATCGCGCGTCTGCTGGCGGATCCCGCCACGCGCCAGCGCGCCCACGTCACGCTGATCGGCAACCGCGACGCCCTCGCCCGTGGCGCCGCCGCCGCGAACGTGCCGGTTCCGCAGGCCAGCGACTGGCTCACAATCTTGCCGTGGGCCGGCAGCGACACCGTGTTCGAGCCGGGCGTCATCAGCGAGGCGAGCGGCCGCTTCATGCTCGATTCATTGCGGCTTGCCGTGCAGCAGGTCACCGAAGGCCATGCCGATGCCGTGTGCTTCGGCCCGCTCAACAAGAGCGCGCTGCGCGCCGGCGGCATGCAGGAAGAAGACGAGATGCGCTGGTTCGCGAAGCTGCTGGACCATCGCGGCGTGTGCGGCGAACTCAACGTGCTGGACCCGCTGTGGACCGCGCGCGTGACCTCGCACATTCCATTGCGCGAAGTGTCCGAGCGGCTTTCGCCGGAAGCGGTGGCGGACGCCATCGGCATGCTGACGGCGGCGCTGCGTGCGGCGGGCGTTGCGCAACCGCGCATCGGCGTGTGCGGCCTCAATCCGCATAACGGCGATCACGGCAACTACGGCAGCGAGGAGACCGACATCATCGAGCCGGGCATGCGCCTCGCCGCTGAACGCGGCTGTGCCTCCACCGGCCCCTATCCCGCCGACACCATTTTCCTGCGCGCCCGCGCCGGCGAACTCGACGGCATCGTCACGATGTATCACGACCAAGGGCAGATCGCGACCAAGCTGCTCGGCTTCGAAGTGGGCGTGACCGTGGAAGGCGGCCTGCCGATCCCGGTGACGACGCCCGCGCACGGCACCGCATACGACATCGTCGGACAGGGACGCGCGAGCGGCACCGCCATGGCGCGCGCGTTCGATCTCGCCTGCCGCATGGCGCACTCGACGCAAGCCGCCACCGCCTGAGCAAGGCAATGTGAATAGAAGGGCCGGCGGCGCACGCACGCGCCGACACGGCCATCGCATCTGGAGGAGACATGGTTTCGCAATCGCTGCGCGCCCCGCGCACGCAGGTTCAGAAAGTGGTGCTCGCGCTGCTCTGCGCGATGTCGTTCATTCTTTATCTCGACCGCGTGAATCTCGCCGCGGCCGCCGGGCCGATCAAGGCCGAGCTGGGCTTGTCAAACACCACGCTCGGCGTCGCGTTCTCGGCGTTCGGCTATACGTATGCGATCTTTCAGATCGTCGGCGGCTGGCTCGCCGACCGCATGGGCGCGCGCCGCACGCTGTTCGTCTGCGGCGCGATCTGGGTGGTCGCGACCATCGCCACCGGCATGGTCGGCGGACTGGCCTCGCTGTGCGCGGCGCGTCTGTTGCTCGGCATCGGCGAAGGCGCCGCGTTGCCCGCGCAAGCGCGCGCCATCGCCAACTGGTTCCAGATGAAGGACCGCGGCTTCGTGCAGGGCATCACGCACTCGTCGTCGCGGCTCGGCAATGCCGTCGCGCCGACGCTTATCGCGCTGCTCGCCACGCTCTATTCATGGCGCCTGTCGTTCGTCATCGTCGGCGTGCTGACGGCGATCTGGATCGTCGTGTGGGTCTGGTACTACCGCGACGACCCGCGCGCGCACCGGCGCATCAACGAAGCCGAACTGGCGCTGCTGCCGCCCGCCGCCGATCCTTCGCAGGCGCGCGCCGCGACGCCCTGGCGGCGCATCTTCGGCCGCATGTCGCCGACCATCTTCGTGTACTTCTGCCAGGTATGGAGCAACACGCTGTTCTTCAGCTGGGTGCCGCTGTTCTTCCTGCATGGCTATGGACTCAACCTGAAGGAGTCGGCCATCTTCGCGTCGGGCGTGTTTCTCGCGGGCGTGGTCGGCGACGTGACCGGCGGCTTCCTCAGCGACCGCGTGCTCAAGCGCACCGGCAGCCTCAGGAAGGCGCGTCAGGGCGTGATCGCGTTCAGCCTGCTGGGTGCGCTCGGCTTCATGATCCCGGTGATGCTGAGCCGCGACCTGACGGTGGCCACCACGTGTTTGTCCGGCGCGTTCTTCATGCTCGAACTGACGGTGGGCCCGATCTGGGCCGTGCCGATGGACATCGCCCCGCTCCACGCCGGCACCGCGAGCGGCATGCTGAACACGGGCGCCGCGCTCGCGACGATCATCTCGCCGGTCGTGTTCGGCGTGGTGATCGACGCCACCGGCAACTGGAGCCTGCCGTTCGTGGGCTCGCTGCTGTTCCTGCTGCTGGGCGCGTTGATGACGCTCATGATTCACCCGGACCGCACGATCGACGATGCCTCCGAGCGGCACGGGCTGGACGGCGGAGATGCGGCTACGGTCGTGGGGCGGTCGGGTTGAAAGCTGAAGGCTTCAGCCGTCGGCGATGAGCCGCCCGAACGCCTCCCTGACAGCGTCGCAGAAGGTATGCGCGACGGCCGGAATCGGTTGCGAGGCGTTGGTCACGATGTAGAAATGGTCCGGCACGGCAGGCGTGAAGGGCTTCACCGCCACGCGCGGCCGGGCATAGGCGGCAGTCACCGGATCGATCAGCGCCACGCCCGCGCCGTTCGCCACCAGCGCGACGATCGCTTGCGACAGTTGCGCCTCGATCACGAGGTCGCGGCTCACGCCTGCCTCCACGAACACGCGGTCGATGGCGCTGCGTGCGTCGAAGCTCTGCGGGAATGACACGAAACGTTCGCCGCGCAAGTCGTCCGGCTTAAGCGACGCGCGCCGCGCCAGCCGATGTCCGCGCGGCACGATGCAGCGCATGACGGCGTTGCCGAGCCGCTCGCTTTTCACGGCGGGATGCGGAATGGGCTCGGCGATCAAGCCGACATCGCATTGTCCCGACGCGATCTTCTCCACCACCGTCGTGGCGCTATGTGCGAGCAGGATCACGTCGATGCCCGGATAACGCTCGACGAAGCGCGCGATCACGGCCGGCAACAAGTCCAGCGCCACCGCGGGCGATCCCGCCACGCGCAAGGAGCCGCGCCGCATGGCGCGAATCTGCTGCGCGGCCTGCGCGATCCGGTCCATGCCGACGAACGCCCGCTCCACTTCCTCGAACAGCACGCGCGCTTCGGCCGTTGGCGCGAGCCGGCCCTGCTGACGCTCGAACAGCACGAAGCCCACGCGTTCTTCGAGATCGGCGATGAGACGGCTCACGGCGGGTTGCGAGATATGCAGCGATTCGGCGGCGCGCGTCACGGTATGCCTCAGCATCACGGCGCGGAACGCTTCGATCTGGCGGATCTTGAGGTCGGAGGAGGTCATAACACTGGATTATAGGTGACGGACAAATCGACATTTGACGGCGTATTTTGCCGCCGTCAGAGTTCGTCCTCGATCTGTAAAAGCAGGCAGGAAACCTCATTCATGCAGGACAAACCGGTCCATAACACGGCGCGCCGCTTCGATCACCTCGTGGCGGGCGGCGGTCTCGTGGGCATGGCGATCGCCTACGGACTCGCCCGCGCGGGCAAGCGCGTGGCCGTCTGCGACGGCGCGGACTCCGCTCATCGCGCGGCGCGCGGCAACTTCGGGCTCGTCTGGGTGCAGGGCAAGGGCGGTCGCTGTCTGCCCTATGCGCAGTGGTCGCGCCAGTCGTCGGAACGCTGGGGTGCATTCGCGGCGCAACTGCGGCGCGAGACCGGCGTCGATACCGGCTTCGAGCGGCCTGGCGGCATCGAGCTTTGTGAAACCGCCGAGCAACTCGAAGCAGGTGCAAACCTGCTCGAATCGATCCGCGCGCAGGACCCGTTACTCACTTACGAGGTGCTCGACCCTGCCGCGTTGAAGGCGCGTGTGCCGGCGGCGTCGGACCGGCTCGCGGGCGCGCTCTACTCTCCCCACGATGGCCACGCCAGCCCGCTCTACACGTTGCGCGCCCTGCAGCAGGGCTTTGCGCTGCTCGGCGGCACTTACCTGCCGCGCAACGAAGTGCGCGAGATCCGCCCGCGCGCGGACCGCTTCGAGATCGATACATCCGGCGGCACGCTGGAAGCAGAACGCGTCGTGCTCGCTGCCGGGCTCGACAACCGCCGCCTCGCGCCGATGGTCGGCATGCACGCGCCCATCACGCCCTTGCGCGGACAGATCATGGTGACCGAGCGGCTTGCGCCGTTTCTCGACTATCCGACGCTGGTCGTGCGGCAGACGCCCGAAGGCTCGGTCCTGCTGGGCGATTCCGCCGAACCGGTCGGGTTCGACGACGGCCAGACCCGCGCCGTCATGGCCGACATCGCGCGGCGCGCGCGCACGGCGTTTCCGTTGCTTGCGCACGCGCGCATCGTGCGGGCGTGGGGCGCGCTGCGCATCATGACGCCCGACGGCCTGCCGGTCTACGAGGAATCGCGCGCGCATCCGGGCGCGTTCCTCGCCATCTGTCACAGCGGGGTGACGCTGGCTGCCGCGCACGCGGACGTCATCGCGCCATGGATCGCGGGCGGTGCGCCGCCCGCGCTGATTCACCCTTTTGTCGCCACGCGCTTTTCGAGTTCCGCCGATGTCCACGCTCTTTGAATCCCTCGCCACCGGGCCGACGCCGATGGTGTCCGTCGACCTCGAAGGCACGCTCCGGCGCGTGCCGCCGCATTACACGGTGGCGGCGGCGCTGCTCGAAAGCGGTCTCGCCGCGTGCCGTACCACGCCGGTCAGCGGCGCGCCACGCGGCCCGTTCTGCATGATGGGCGTGTGCTTCGACTGTCTCGTCGAAATCGACGGGGTGCCGAACGTGCAGGCCTGCATGACGCGCGTGCGTGACGGCATGCGGGTGCGCGCAATGGACGGCCGGGCGAGGCTCGCATGACGCAACTGTCGACGCAGCCGCTCTGCGACCTGTTGATCGTCGGCGCGGGACCGGCGGGCATGGCGGCGGCCATCGAGGCGCGCCGGGCGGGTCTCCAGGTGATCGTCGCCGACGAGGGCGAAGCCCTGGGCGGGCAGATCTACCGCAACCTCGGGCACTCGCCGCTCGCCGACGCCCACGTGCTCGGCGACGATTATCTGGCGGGGCGCGATCTGATCGAACGTTTCGACGCCAGTGGCGCGAGGCTGCTGTCGCGTGCGTCCGTATGGCAGATTGCCTTCGAGGACGGCCGCGCGGTCGCCATGCTGACGCGCCGGCCGCACGGCGCCGACGCCGGCGGCACGCTGGACATCGCGGCGCGCGCCGTGCTGGTCGCGACCGGCGCGCAGGAGCGTCCGTGGCCGGTGCGCGGCTGGACCCTGCCCGGCGTGATGGGCGTCGGCGCGGCGCAGACGCTGCTCAAGTCGTCGGGGCTCGCGCCGTCGCGGGATGCGGTGCTGGCCGGATGCGGACCGTTGCTGTGGCTTTTCGCGTCGCAGTTGCTGAACGCGGGACGCCAGGTGCGCGCCATCATCGACACCACGCCGCGCGATGCCTGGCGCGCCGCCTTTCCGCACGCCCTGCCCGCGCTCGCGGGCGCCGACTATCTGCTCAAGGGCGTTCGCATGATGCGCGCGGTAAAGCGCGCGGGCATTCCGGTGCATCGCGGCGCGCGCGTGGTGTCCATCGAAGGCGAGGCTCATGCGGAGCGCGTGCGTTTCGTCGACGAACATGGCGTGCCGCGTGCCATCGACACATCGCTCGTGCTGCTGCATCAGGGCGTGATCCCTTCCACACAACTGGCGCGCTCGCTCGGCTGCGAGCATCGATGGGATACGGCCTCGGCCTGCTGGCGGCCGCGCACCGATGCACGCGGGCGCAGCAGCGTCGAGCGTGTCTGGATTGCCGGCGATGGCGCGGGCATCGGCGGCGCGAAGGCGGCGGCGCTCGCGGGCACGCTGGCGGCGCTGGAGATCGCGCGGGAACTGGGCGTGCTGGACGCGCCGACGCGCGATGCGCGCAGCCGCCCCGCCTTGCGTGCGCTGAAGCGGCACCTTGCCGTGCGGCCGTTGCTCGATGCGCTCTACACGCCACGCGCCGCGCTGCGCCGTCCCGCCGACGACGTGATCGTGTGCCGCTGCGAGGAAATCACGGCGGGCGAAGTGCGCGGCATCGCGGCGCTCGGCTGCCAGGGCCCGAACCAGATGAAGGCATTCTCGCGCTGCGGCATGGGACCGTGCCAGGGCCGCTGGTGCGGCACGACGGTCGGCGAACTGATCGCGCAAGTGCAGGAGCGTCCGGTTGCCGAGGTCGGCTACTACCGCATCCGCGCGCCGATCAAGCCGGTCACGGTGGACGAGATTGCCGACTCCATCGCCCTCGACGAAGACTTCACGCGCGGCGAATTCCCAAGTTGAGCGCACGGCCTGAACATTCAATCAACGACACCACCCACACGGAGCCCACATGAAAATTACCCGCGCCCGGACCTTGCTGAACGCTGCCGCGTTTGCCCTGATGGCCACGGCCACGCTGGCCCAGGCCAAGGAATGGAAGACGATCCGCGTCGGCGTCGATCCGACCTATCCGCCGTTCGAATCCGTCGCCAAGGACGGCAAGGTGCACGGCTTCGACATCGACCTCGGCAATGCACTGTGCGCGCAGCTGAAGGCGCAGTGCGTGTGGGTGCAAAGCAGCTTCGACGGCCTGATCCCCGGTCTGCAGGCGCGCAAGTTCGACGTGATCCTCTCCTCGATGGCGGCGAACGAAAAGCGCCGCCAGCAAATCGATTTCACGGACCGGCTGTATCGCAACCAGACACGCCTGATCGCGAAGGCAAGCGACCATCTGCTGCCCGAGGCGGCCAAGCTGTCCGGCAAGCGCATCGCGGTCGAGCAAGGCACGGTGCAGGAGACCTACGCGCGTGAAAAGTGGGCGGCGGCGGGCGTCGAAGTGGTTGCGTACCCCAGCTATGACCAGGCCTATGCGGACCTGACGGCCGGACGCGTGGATGCGGTGCTGATGGACGCCGTGCAGGGCCAGCTCGGCTTCCTTTCGACGCCGGCGGGCAAGGGCTACGCGTTCGCGGGCAACGTGGTGTATGACGCGAAGATCATGGGCGACGGCGACGCCGCCGGCGTGCGCAAGTCGGACCCGGACTTGCGGGACGCGCTGAACGGCGCGATCGCGCAGATCCTGAAGGATGGAACGTATCGCAAGATCGAGGCGAAGTACTTCGATTTCGACATGTACGGGAAATGAGGCACGCCCGCAGGTTTGCCGATTTTCGATAACGCCCGACGCACTGCCCTGCTTGACATGGACTGATCGCGATCAGTCCAGGAGCAGTCGTGTTTCCGTCCGCGCGTCATCGGTGCGATCCGCAAGGCTTCGTGCAGGCGCTGGCGCGGCCGTTGATCGAAGCAAGACGTTGCGCCCGCATGGAGATTGCCACTCAACGCAAGCGTGCGCGGCATCGAGATCGGTACGGCGGATGGGCGCGGCATCCCCGCGGACCGCGTGGTGCTCGCGGGCGGGCCGTGGTCGGCGCAACTGATCGCAGGGGAACGCCCCGCGCTGCTGGAACGGTTCTCGGCGAGGCGCTTCGCGTAGCGCGAACGCCCCTGCCGCGCGGGCTCGTTCAACGCTCAGGCCAGCACCGCCGCCCCCACCTTCGTCTTCCAGTCCGACATGACCTGGTGCGAATTGAGCGCGTGATTCAACAGTCCCTGCACGCTCTTGATGGCCGCCTTCTGCTTCGTGGTTTCATCGCTCGTGTGCAGGATCACTTCCTTGCGCTCGCGCGCCTTGAACGAGAAGCCGGAATCGCGCATGTACTTCGCCGCGTAGTGCTTCAACGCGGAAAAGTAGTCCGTACCCGCGTCATAGCTGCGCTGCGAGGTATCGCCGAGATCGTTCACCATGCGGATCATCGTCATCAGGCTGCCGCAGATGCCGGTGTTCAGCGTGAGCATCGGGATGATCGCGCTGGCCTTGCAGCCCTCCTTGAAGAACTCGGTGAAGCGCGCCGTGTCATGCACGAGGCCGCCACGGTCCTTGGCCGCCGGCGCGAAGTTGCCCGTCTGATAGTTCTGACGCGGCTCGCGGTCGTACATCTGCCGCGCGAGCTTCAGGAAATCGCCGATACGATGCGCTTCCGCCAGACGCATGATGGTCTTGACCAGCCATTCGATCGCCGTCATCACCGCGCTGACGAGCGCGCCCGCGCCCGGCAGGAAGATCTGCGCCGACAGGCCGCCCACGCCCTTCAGCACGTCCTTGACGCCCGCGCCGATATCCATCTCCATCTCTTCTTCGATGGCGCGTGCGAGTTCGGCCGGATGTCCTTCGCGCAATTCGAACTTCTTGCGCAAGGACACCATGGAGAACTTCTGGGCCACGGCCGCGAAGGTCTTGGCGAGCCCGGTGAAGATCTCGATGCCCGAGCCGACATACGGCGCGGACGCCTGGCAGATCGCCACGACCGCCTTCTCGATCAGCGCCTTGATCGCGCTGCCGGCCAGCGACGCGGGCCAGTCGCCGTCCGCCAGCATCTTGGTGCGCAGGGTCTCGATGACGCCGACGATCTTGTTGTACACCCATTGCTTGAACTTCTGCCACTGCTCGGCAAGCTTGAACGGCGTGTCGGGTCTGAACGCTGCGCCGAGCACCCTGTCGTCCTTCTGGTTGGTGCCGTCCGTCGATGCAATCGTCTTGCCGAGACCGAGCGCCCCGCCGCCTGCGCTGATGAACGTCGATGCATTCTGGCTCGGCAGCTTGCCCATCCCGACCGACTTCGAGGTCATCTTGTTGCCGGTCGCGCTGAAAATGGCGTTGCCGCTGTCGCCAGACAGCTTGGTCGGATCGTTCTTTGAGATGTCGAAGGTCGTGCCGAGCGAAACCGCCGTGCCCGCCACGCTCAGGCCTTCGAACGCCATGCTCGCGTAGTTCGCCGCGCTCAGTTCGACCGAGATGTTGGAGAGCAGGTACAGCACGCCGAAGCGCGCATGCGGAATCTCTTCGCTATCGATCTTGGCCAGCGCCGCCGCATGTCCGACCGACGGCGCCACCGCCACGCTCTTCTCCAATGCCTTGAAGAGGTCCGCCATGAAGCCCTTGCTGGCCTTGTTGCGCTCGCACTTGCTCCACATTCCATGCTTCTCGCGCAGATAGACCTTCATCTGGTTGTAGAGCAGGTGCGCCGCGTAGCGTTCCTGATCCGGCGACTTGTTGACCTGCGCGTAGAACGCCTTGTAGCACTCGTCCATGGCGAGCGTAGACGGACTGCGTTTCGAGAACGTCAACGAAGTCTTCTTGATCCATTCGTCGGGGCTCGGCAAGGCGCCCAGCGTGGGCGTGAGCGACGAAATCCTCGGAAAGCTGGCAGGCATGTTCATGACAGGACCCGTTGGTCAATGATTGTTGTCTTGGTGATGGAGCGAACCCATGGAGCGAACCAGCGTCATTCGATGCCGAGCATCGACAGATAACGGGCCATGTCGCCTTCGCTGCGCACGACTTCGCGCATCAGTTCGGGCAGCGGCATCTTGCCCCAGGCCACCGCGCGCCACAACAGGAAGGGCGTCGGGCTGTGCGGTTCCTGCTCGGCGAGATAGTCCGCCACGAGTTCGAGCAACTGATACGCATGCGCGCGACTCTCCACGCGCGAGAGCGGGACGGCGCCCGCCACGCTCAGCGGCATCGCGGGAGCAACGGGCGTCGTCGGGAGTTCGTGCAACACGGTGTCCATGGCGTGCTCCTGCGAGGCAAATTGAGTGTGGGCGAGTGCAGCGCCGACATGGATCGGCTCGGCCGGCGCCGGCCGCGCGTTGTCGCCGAGCAGGCTCGTCACCGCTTGCAGCACGCGTCCGAGCGTGTCCGCGACGCGCCCCAGATGCGGCGCGTCGTGTCCCAGCCGCTCGTCGAGCCGCGCGCTGAAGGTACGCCACGCGGCCTGCGCGGTCTCTACCTGCTGATGCAGCGACACCAGCGCCGCGAGGTTGCCGGCGCGGCGCACGTGCTTGTCGAGCAGATCGCGCGTGAGCGTGGCGCCCTCGCCCGCCTGCGACGTGATGACGTGCTGCCATTCGTCGAGGTTCACGTACTCCGGCTCGCGATCCTCGATCATCAGCAGCGGCAGATGCACGGTGAGCACGAGCGGCAAGGCTTCGTTGAGCCACGCGAACGGCGCAGTGCGCGCGTCTGCGTCGCCGGGTTCGAGTTCGGGCCATGCGTGCGGCCAGTAGCGGTCGGCAAGCGCAATCATCAGCCGCGTGCCCGCGATCAACCCTTCGACGCGATGCATCCGCGTCCACGCCTCGCACAGCCACGCCGCCAGCTGGAAGTCCTTGCTGCGGGTGGCGAGCGCCTCGGAGCACAGCGCCGCGACGCGCTTCCAGTCCGCCTTGACGAGCGGCCGTTCCCATTCGCCCATCGGCAGCGTGGCGTCGTCGTGACGGCGCGCATCGCGGATCTGCTGATACACCGGGTCATAGCGCAGCGACACACCCGCGCCGTGGTTGTCGTCGTCGTTGCTGACCGGTTCGAGCAGCGCGTCGAAGTCGATCACGACCGTCGCTACGGTTTCCATCGGATAGGCCTGTTTCATAGTGCGCTCCATTCGGGTGCCCGAACCGGGAAGCTGCCGGGCCACGGCAGCGGCGTCTTCTTGCCCGCGGGCATCAGCGTGACGCGCATGAAGAGGCGCCCGCGCGCCTGCTTCGGCAACAGCGAAAGATCGGCCGGGTTGGCCGTGCTCAACGGGAATTCGAGGCGCAGCAGTTGCGACATGCGATCGCCGCGCGGCCCCGCATCCGCCACGCGCTCACGGTTCACGAACGAGATCAGCGCCCACGGATCGTTGAACTGCCAGGTCAGCGTGCGGCCGTCG
Organism: Caballeronia sp. LZ032; assembly: GCF_031451315.1. Taxonomy (NCBI): domain Bacteria; kingdom Pseudomonadati; phylum Pseudomonadota; class Betaproteobacteria; order Burkholderiales; family Burkholderiaceae; genus Caballeronia; species Caballeronia sp. LZ032. Next base: position 436,412 of record NZ_JARUXP010000002.1, on the reverse strand, counting down.
GTGCTGTAGCCGCGTTGCTGCGGATCGGCGGCGGCGGCCAGCGGCGAGTCCTTCGCGAAGTGCACCGTGAGCACGACCGGCGTGCCGAAGTCCCAGTGCAGCGTGCGCGGCGTGTCGTTCATCGACAGGCTTTGCGAGCCGGTCGTGAGCGTCCAGTCGATCATCTGGTTGCCGGCCACTTCGGCATTGCGGTTCACGCGGAACTCGACGTTCAGGTCATAGCCGTTGGGTGCGCCGTCGTCGGACGGATAGAGCGGCGCGAGCAGCGTCTTCACCTGATCGAAGTTGTCGATGAACTGGCGCACCTTGTTGTTGGTCAGCGACGCCGTGGAGCCCGAGGCATGGAAGGTCTCCGACACGGCGTCATAACGCTTCAGCACCTGCCCCAGTTCGCCGAAGTCCGCGACGGTCGGCGTGGCCGCGTTCGCGCGCGCCGCCACCGGCTGCATGCTGGCGCTCTCGAACGGCAGGCGGCCCGCGACGCTCTCGTTGAACGCGCTCGCGAAATTGCCCCATTCCTGCCGCAGGTCGAACACGTAGCCCGAGCGGCAGCGCGCCAGCAGACGGTCATAGAGACGCGCATGCAGGGTCGCGAAGAAATCGTCGCCGCCGCCGCTCGACACGCGGCCCGAGAACTTCGACATGCAGCCCGCGCCATTCGGATCCGCCGCCACCGACAAAGCAAATTGCTCCAGACGCAGCAGGCTGCTGTTCGGGTTCTTGAGCCGATAGCGTTCGAGATCGCGTTCGATGGCCTGCCAGCGCTGCGCCAGCGGCGAAGCGGCATCGGCGCTATCGAGCGCGGCGAGATAGGTCGCGGCCTGCTTGCCGAGCGCCAGCGCGCGCTGCGCCTGCTGATCCAGATACGGCGCGAGACCGGCCGCATCGTTGACGCCGAAGGCCGCTAGAATCGGCGCACGCGTGCTGTGCGCGGTGTCCGGCAGGTCCTGACGCGTCGCGTACAGCTCGGATTGCGAGAGCCCCTCGTCGACCCGCTGAAGGTGCTGCATCGCATCGCCGGACACGAGCGAATTCAGTTCGTCGATCTGCGCGCTCGCGCCGAGCTCCGTCAGCAACGCGCCGATGCGCGCGATCCGCGCCCGCGCCGCGTCGAAGGCGGCGGTGTCGGCATCGCTCAGCGGCGCTGCGGGACCGATGTTCGCCGCCGACGCCGTCTGCGCAATCAGCAAGCGCGCAAACTGCTGGTCGAGCGCCGTCTCGACAGCGGGACGCGCCGTCGCCGGCAGGTTCACGAGGCCATCGGTCAGGAAGCGCTTGCGCATGTCGCCGAGCGCGAGCGCCTGATCGAGCTGCGTGCGGTCCCAGACGATCGCGGTGCCATCGACGAGCGTCGGCAGTTCGCGGTCGCGCGGCGCGATCATGAACGGCTGGTTCAGCAGGTTCGACAACGCATCGCGCAGCGCCGCGCGGCCCGGCGACACCGTGTAGCGCGCGTCCTTGTCCGACCAGACCACGCCGCTGTCCGCGCCGCCGAAACGCAGCGCCAGTTCGCTGCGGAAGGCCTGGAAGCCGGTGTCGTCGCGCTGGCGCATCTGGTTCGCGAGATCGGCGCCCAGCAGGCGGTTCTGCGCGATACGCGAGAGCGTGCGGTCATACACCGCGCCCGGCATGAACTGCGCCTGATGCAGCCAGCCGCCCTTGCCCGAGGCCAGCAGTTCGCGCTGCGTATCGACGCCCGCCACCACCGCGCGATAGCCCGCCGCGATACGCGTGATGTCGCCGGCGTTGCCATCGGCCATGCCGAGTCCATTCAGATGCTCGCTGATGCCGCGTTCCGCCGTGAGCAGCGGATTGTTCGCGAACAGGCCGTTGTCGAGTTGCTGCGCGCCCTTGTCGAGGGTGCAGCGGAACGCCTGGCGCACCGCATTCACGTCGACGCCCGCATCCGTGCTCGCCACGCCGTCGCGGCCCGCACGGGCGCGATGAAAGTACGGCACGCTGTCCGCGACGCTGCCCTGCAACTCCGCGCCGAGCGCATAGCGCACGACGAGCCGCAGCGCGTCGGCGTTGCCCGACGAGGGCTGCTGCAAGCGTTGCAGCGCCTGCAGCGCGGCGTCGAACTGATCGACGTTGTTCACGTACAGCTGAAGCGCGCGCATCTGGGGCAGATCGTCGATGGCGAGGCTCGCGGGCGCGAGCGCATCGCTGCGCGCGCCGGCGGGCGCGGCGCAGTCGTCGCCGATGATCAGTTGCCCCGTGCTCGGGTCGCGTCCCACGCCGGTCAGCGTGCTGACGCGCGCGACCATCTGGCGTTCGAGCGCGGCCACCGCAATCTCGCCGAACTCACGCTCGAAGCGCTCTTTCACGCGCGCGTTGAGATCGTCGATGAAGGCCCACGAGCCCGGCATGAACACGGTCCACCCCGTGCCGGTCTTGATGTTCTGATTCAGCGCGATCAGGCCGAGCGCCTTGCGCCGGTACCAGTCGGCCGGCATGTCCTGGCCTTGCTGCGCGGCGGCGGCACGCTCGGCCGCATCGCGATGCAGCGAACCGAGCGCCGCGACGAGTTCGCCGTTGCGATGACTCAGCTGCGCCGTCGCCACTACCAGTCCGATGCCCCAGCCGCCCAGCAGCGCCACGCCGCCCCAGCGCAGCGCGCGATTGAGCACCGGCCGCGTCAGATGCTGCGACCGCGAAGGACGTGTGAGGCCGTACTCGGAGAAGATCTTCTTTTCGAACAGATCGCGCAGGAACGCGGGCTGCAACATCAGGTCGTTGATGTGCGCGTTCGGTTCGCGGCGGCCATCGCCGAGTTCGTGTTCTGCTTCGGGCGCTTCGTCTCCCGGCAATGCTTCCGGTGCGGCGGTCATGGCGTCCTGAGCCACGCTCCACTGCGCGAACTCGCTCGCATCGCCGGTCAGGTAGATGCCGCGGAAGAAGAACGGCTCGTGGTACGCGCTCGCGCGCAGCAGTTCATCCACGTAGGACTGAAGCTGCGCACGCATGGCGTCGATGCGCGAAGGCAGTTGCAGGAACTGGCGTGCATCCAGATGCGCGGGATCGAGCGCGAACAGTTCCGCGCTCGCATCCGACACCGAACGCATCACGCTGTTCATCGCGGTATCGACCCAGCCGGGCTGATACGTGGTCGAGAGATCGTAAGGCGACGACCAGCCGAGCATGCTGGCGCGCAGCGGCTCCGGCAACGCGCGCGCGAAGGTCGCGAAACCCGGCAGCGCATCGCAACCGGTCACCACGACATACACCGCGAAACGCATCGCGAAGCGGTTCTGCGCGAGCCACAAACGGCGATGCGCAAGCTTCGCGTGGCGCACGAGTTCGAGGCGCGCATCGGTGTCGTCGGCGAGCAGGGTTGCTGCGGGCACCGTGATGACCACCGAATCGAACGGACGCTGCGGCCGATAATTCCGGCACAGGCTCAGGAACTCGTCCCACGGCTTGCCTTCGTCGTCATCCGGCGAGCCGAGATAGGCCGCCTTGATATCCACGACGATGCCGCGATCGAAGAAGTGCCACGAGATGCCGTCGGTAGCCGCGAGACTCGACGCATCCGCGCCGAGCACGCTCGCCACGCCCGCCTGCGCGATCGGCAGCGGACGCGGATCGTCGCCTTCGTTGAGGATCATCACCCACGGAATGTTGTAGCGTTCCGCGCGCGTGGCGATATTGCCCTCGATCAGTTCGACCGCCTGCCGGAACGCGCTGCGCAGCGAATCCGAGCGCAGCCGCACGATCTTGCGCTCGGCCTGCGGCTTCGCATGCGAACCATGCAGCGCGAAGTAGACCACCGCGCCGAGCACGGCCAGCACGACCAGCGTGAGCACGCCGATCGACAGCAGAAAGAGATTGCTCGTCAGCATGGCCGCGCTCCTTGCTGCGCGCGGCGCGCCGTGTTCATCGTCGAAATCATGCGCTTCATTGGCTCACTCCCGCGACCGGATCGGCATGCAGCGCTTCGCGCACGGGCCACGACTGCCACAGCCACAACAACTCCGACACCGCGAGCAGCGACACCGCCGCCAGCATGACAATCACGGCCCAGCGGCTCACGGTCGGCAGCTTGCGCGGCGCGACGTGCGACAGCGTGTTCGCATACGCGGCCTCGGACAGCACGCGGTCGCGCCCGCCGAGATCCGCGCGGCGCTGATACACGAACTCATACAGTTCCTCGCGATAGCTGCGCAGGCGCGCGGCGGCATCGGTGCCGCGAAAACGGCCCTGGAAGCCCATCGCCAGCGTGAACAGATACAGCCGCGCGATATTGCGGCGCGACGGCTCACGATCCGACAGCAATTGCTCGATACGGCGAAACACCAGGTCGCCCGCAACATTGGTGCGGAACAGCGTCGATTCGAGCAGATACGCGGTCCAGCGCTCCTGCCCGGCCCACGGGGTGTTGAGCAGCAGTTCGTCGGCGAGGACGGCCTTCAGATAGCGCGCGTCCGACACCGTCTCCATCTCGAAGCGCGTCGTGTCGCGGCGCGATTGCAGCGTCTGGATTTCGAGCAGATTGATCAGGTGCCGGCTCATGCCTTGCGCGGCGAGGTCCGGATCGGCGTCGGGCAGTTCGGAGAGGCGCGCCTGAGCCTTCACGAGTTCATCGAGAAAGGTACGGAACTGCTCCGTGACGACGTCGTCTTCTTCGGGTTCGGGTCGGTTGCGTGCCATGCTTAACCTGCTTTCGTCTCTGCTTTCATCTATGTGGATGCGCTGCGCGTCAGCCCTTCACGAACAGCAGCATTTCCTGCGGGCGCTGCGCGCTCGCGCCTTCATTCGGGTTGCCGATCACGAGCAGTTCGCTGGCGAGCACCAGCGCCGGCTCCGCCATCAGCTCGAACAGCAGATAGCCCGAGCCCGAGCGCAAGCCGAGATCCTCGGCATAGTCGATCCCGCGTCGAGCCGCGCCGAGCACACGCCGGCTGCGCAGCGACGCATACACCGACTGCGAGCCGATCACCGCGCCGTCCATCCACGCGAGCAGGTCGCGATCCGACTGGCCGCGCAGGCCCACGACGAGCCGCTCGCCGATCCAGTCCGGATCGAGCGCCAGTTCGAACGCGCCATGACGGAACTCGAACTTGTGCTCGCGATATTCCTCGTTCACTTCGGACATCGATTCGCGCAGCGAGCGCAGGAGCGGCGTGAAGACGCCCAGAGGATCGGCGTGATCGTAGTCGGGCGGCGCGGGCGGCAGGCCGCCGGGCTTGAGCGTCGCGAGCGAGCCGTTGAGCGCCGCGAGCGCGTGATACAGCCCGAGCGGATGCAGATGCGGCGTGCGCAACACGGCTTCCGCGAGCGGCAGCGCGCTCATCAGGCTGCGCAGGCGGTCCTTCAGTTCGAGCTGTGTCAGACGGTCATCGACCTTCGACGAAGGATTCGCCGTCTGACGCGCGACGAAGGCGGCCTTGCCGCGCAACTGACCCAGCAGCGATGCAACGCTCGTCCACAGCGGATTGTCGCGGGCGATTTCGAGCAGCGGCGGCTGATGCTCGCCGAGATGCACGACTTCATTGTCCTTGTAGAGCGAGCCGAGGCGCAGCCACACGTGCATCGCGGAAGGCACGTCACCTGCCGATAGCGCGAGGTTCGGCACGAGGCGCGGGATATCGGCGGGCGGGGCATCGGAGACCTGGTCGTCCACCGGCTCGCCGGAGGTCGAACGGAAGCGGCGCACCTGCGCGGCGCGGCGCATCGCGCCTGCACCCGGCAGCGTCAGGTAGAAGTCCAGCGGCCCGTTCGACAGCTGCTCCGCGAACGGCTCCAGCGAAAGTTCGAGGCGCGCGCCGTCGCTGTGCTGCGCGTCGTAGGTGACGGCGGTGCCGTCGGGCAGGATCGCGTCGAGTTCGAGCACGCGCAGCAGGCCCGCGGGCAGCAGGCCCTGATCGAATCTCAGTTTGCGCACGCCCCAGCTGAACGGCGCGGCGGCGAGCGTCTGCCACGCGACGAGCGTATCGACGCGCGCAGCCATCTGCTGGAAATGCTGCGGCGAGAGCAGCATGCCCTCGTACCACTCGATACGCTCGGTCACCGCCGGCGTGCGGTCATGCATCATTTCGAATCCGTCACGATAAGGTTGTTGGCATTCAGCTGCACGACCATGCGGCCGCTGAAGCGCTCGATCCGCACGCGATGCGCGCCCGGGTCCCGATAGTTCGCGAACACGAATGCGCCCGCGACGCGCGGACCCGCAAACGTCTCGCCATTCACCTCGATGCGAAAGCCCGGCACGATCTCCCAGCTTTTGTAGCGCAGCGCCTTCGGGAAGGTGCGCGCGAGATCCTCGCGGCCCGCGAACCACTTCGACGCGGGCAGTTCCGCGATGCGCGCGAGCATCGCCTCGTCGCTGACGAGCACGATGTCCACCGCGACCGGGCTGTTGTTGTTGATGTCGTCGCTCGCGTCGAGCGTGACTTCCGACCACTTCGCCTTTTCGCCCGACAAGCCCAGCGCGCCGCAGCCCGAAAGCGCGGCCGCCAGCAGCAGCATCACGATCAGATTCACCTTCTTCATCTTGCTCCCACTCCAATTCCCAGCAGCACGATCAGCGAGGCCACCGTCATCAGGCAGCCGGTCGCGAGCGCGAGCTGGCCGCGCGTGAACGTGAAGCGCAGTGTCGTATCGAGGCGCGCCACGCCGCCCGTCGCCTCGACCGCCGCATGGCGCTCCGAAGGCAGGCCCGCCGACACCAGCGCGATCACCATGCACGCCGACAGCAGGCTCAGCGCATTGCGCGGCCCTTCGCAGATCAGGTCGAGCGTCACGAACAGCACGCCGGCCGCTTCCACCGGCAGGTTCAGCATCGACAGGACGATGCCCATGTAGCCCACCGACGCCACGCCGCCCTGTCCCGCCGACACCAGCGCGGCGATCACCGACGCCGCGCAGACGATCAGGATCTCGCCCGCGCCGAGCGGCCGGTTGTAGAGGTTCGCGACGAACACGGCGGCGAGCGCGTAATACAGCGCGGCGCCGGCGCGCACGAACACGGAGCCGAACGGCACGACCAGTTCCACGACGCCGCGCGAGAAACCCAGCCGCTGGCTGAGCGCTTCGATGGTGTGCGGGATCGGCGCGGTCGCGCTGCCCGACGTGAGGCCGACCAGCAGCGGCGCCTTCAGCTGGCTCAGCACCTGCATGAAGGGCTGGCCGGCGCGCACCGCGATGGTCACGAGCGCCAGTCCGCCGAGCGCGCACGAGGCCAGACCGAAGCACACGAGGAAGCTGCTCATCGCGTGGAGCGTCGCGGCTTCGGTGTTCGCCACCAGATGCGCGGCGACGCCGAACGCGAGCACCGGCAGCAGCAGATTGGCGCGCGCAATGATGGTTTCGAGCGCGCGATACACGCCTTCAAACACGCTGCTCAGCGTGCCGGTCTGTTCGCGCGACAGCGCCGCGAACGCGAGGCCGAACAGGATGGTCGCGGTGAAGATGCCGAGCGAATGACCCTGCGCGAGCACGCGATAGAAGTTGTCCGGAAAGATGTCGCCGACGCCGACGAAGCTCGCACCCGCTGCGGCCGCCGCGCCGTGGTCGAACAGCGCGACCTGCACGTCCTCGGCGCTGCTGGCGCTTTGCAGCACGAGGCGGCCGAGTTGCGCGCGCGCTGTGGCGGACAGGTCCTGACCCGGGCCGGCCATCACGCCGATCAGCGTGCCCGCCACGCTGCCCAGCACCACGAGACCGAACGCGACCAGCAGCATCATGCCGATGCGGGTACGCGGACGCGGCAGCGCGATTACCTGGCGCAGCCCGAAGAAGGTCGCGACGACGAGCAGCGGAATCGCTGCCATGTTCACCACCGCGAGATACATCTGGCCGACGAAATACGCCGCCGCGCCGGCCGGCTCCGCAAAGACGCCGCACAGCGCGCCCACCGCGATACACACGATGAGCCCGAGCGTGCTTTGCGAGAGCGTATGCAGTGCCTTCATTGCGGGCGGTTCCAGCCGCGTTCGCACGCGTAACGGACGGTGGCGCGCGCGAGTTCCAGCGTGCTGTCGATCAGCGTGACCGGCGGCTTCCCGATGCGCCGGGCCGCCAGCGGAATCTCGGTGCAGGCCATCAGCGCCGTGCCGATGCCCTGTTCCGCGAGCAGCGTCAGCGCGGCTTCGAGATGCGCGGCGGCGGCATCGAGATCGCCGGCCTTCACTTCGCGGATGCAGTCGCGCACCAGCGGCTGCATGGCCGCGTCCGGCACGACGGGTTCGATGTCGAGCTCGGTCAGCGCCTGCTGGTAGAAGCCCGACACGAGCGCGCCGCCGGTCGCCAGCAGCGCCACGCGGCGGGCCGTGCGCGGCACCGCCGCCACGCAGGTCTGCGCGATGTGCAGCACCGGCGCGGCGCTGCGCGCGCGCATCGGCTCGTACCAGTGATGCGCCGAGTTGCACGGAATCGCGATCAGGCCCACGCCGTTGCGGTTCAGCAGGTCGATGCCGTCCAGCAGCGCCGGCAGCGGATCGGCGCCGTTGTCGATGATCGCGCTCGACCGGTCGTCGATGTGCGGCAGGTTCGCGACGATCATCGGCAGATGGTCCTGGTCGCGGCTTGCCTGCGTGAGCCGCACGACCTTGTCCATGAAGTCGACCGTGGCGAGCGGTCCCATGCCGCCGAGAATGCCGATCAGTGCCATGACGGTGGGCTCCTCGATTCCTAGATCTTCAGCGGACGTGGGCAGATCACTGAAACCGCCGCCGCGTTGCCGATCACCAGCACCAGCGTGCGCAGCATGTCGCAGATCGGATCGACGGCGAGGAACAGGATGAACGCGGCTTCAAACGGCAGTTGCAGGTACGAGCAGGTCATGCCGACCAGCGACACCGTGACGAGACCCGTCATGCCCGCCGACGCGAAGCCCGCCAGCACCGACGCGAGCAGCACCGTCACGATCTCGACCACGCCGAGCGAATGCCCGTACAACTGCGCGATGAACAGCGTCGCGCACACGTAGTACACCATCGGGCCGACGCGCAGCAGCGAAATGGTCAGCGGCACGAGCAGCTCGACACGCGAGCGCGCGAAGCCCAGGTCATCGACGAGGCTCTCGATCATGCTCGGCATGCAGGCGGCGCTGTTGCGCGTGGCGAGCGCCAGCGCGAACGGGGCGCGCAGTGCGTCGAGGGTCTTGCCGAGGCTGTGATTCGAGCGCTTCCAGATGATCGCGGCGGCCAGCACGATCAGCAGCGCCGTCGCGATGACGAACGCGATCACGAATTGCAGCATCGCGTGCAGCGGGCCGACGCCCGACTTGCCGAGTTGCGTCGCGCTCATGCAAAACAGGATCAGCGGCAGCGGATAGCTGAGCCAGTGCATCAGCTTCTGGCACGCGTGATAGACGGTTTCGAGCGACTGGCTCAGGCCCACCGAAATGCGCTCCGGCACACGGCCCACCGCGAGGCCGAACAGCAGCGCGAACACCAGCGCCTTGAGTGCGTCGCCGCTGGCGAGCGCCGCGAAGATGTTGGTCGGCACGAGGCTCGACAGCACGTCGGCCAGGCTCAGCGTCTTCTGCGGCAGGTCGGCGCCGTAGAGGTTCATGACCGTGTCGCTCGACGAGCTGTCGCTGCCCACCATCAAGCCGAAGGTCTGCATCGTCGCCGTCGAAATGTTCGCGCCCGGATGCATGACCAGCAGCACGATGGCGCCCACCGCGGCGACCGTCGCCGACGCGCCGAGGAACACCGTCAGCACGCGCACCAGCAGGCGCGAGGTGCCGCCGTCGCGGAACAGGCGCTGCAGGCTGAAGATCACCGCCGAGATCATGAAGGGCAGCGTGGTCATCTTGAGCAGATCGACATAGATGTCGCCGAGCAGGCCGAGCTTCTGTGCTTCGGCGGGCATCAGCAGACCGAACGTGCCGCCGAGCGCCAGGCTGCCGATCACCACCCACGGGTTGAGTACGAATGCATAGATCCTGCTGGAATTCATGGCTTTCTCTTAGGGAAGTCTTATGGTCTCGTCGCGTACCGCCAACGCTCAGTGGTCCGCCGCCTGAAGTACCGAACTCACGTTCAGCTTCACGCTGCGTTCCGAGAGGAACTGGTTGATGAAGGACAGCAGCGCCGGGGCGTTCACATTCACGCCGATGGCGAGCGTATCTTCGAGGTCCTGCAAGGTCACGACGCGCAGGCGCAGCGAAGCGGTCGGATCGACCTTGAGCACGCGCTTGACTTCGAACTCATCGCGGTAAGCGGCGGTGATTTCGCCGGCATTGAGCGCCTTCAGCACGTCTTCCCAGGTCGCGAAGCTGCGCACCTGCGCATGCGGGAAGTTATTGACCACATAGCCCGCATACGACGAATTCGCGACCACGCCGATGGTGCTGTCGTAGTTGCGGATCACTTCCGGCACCGAGCGGCCGTGCGCCAGTTGCGCGAACTTCACGCGGTTCAGCAGCAGCGCGCGTTCGAGGCGCAGATAGGGCGTGCTGAAGGAGATCACCGTCGCGCGCGTCAGCGTGCGGGAGAGCTTGCTCACGGCGATATCGGCCTGGCCGCGCGCCAGCAGATCGACGACTTCGTCGAAGGTCTTCGCGTCGCGGTTGAAGCGGACCTTCACGCGCAGCTTTTGCGCGATGTCCTTGGCCAGATCGATGTCGAGGCCCGTGAGCGTGCCGTTTTTCTCTTCGAAGAACGGCGGCTGATCGACGCTCAGCACCGCGACCACCAGTTCACCGCGCCCGATGATGCGTGCGAATTCCGGCGCGAGCAGGCGTCCGTCCGGCATCTGCACGAGGCCGGTCGAGGTGAGTGTCTGCGGTGCGGCGGGTGCGGCTGTCGTTACGGGAGCGGCGAGCGGAGGCGTTGCAGCGAACACGCTTGCCATGGCAAACAGCATCGGCACGGCGGCGGCCAGCGCGCCGATGCGGCGAAGGTGTGTCGAAAGCAGGCGGATGAAGGTCAACGGCATGAAAGACGGTCTCAATTGGAAGAAGCAGAAGCGCTCGACGCCGCGGACGGATCCTGCGGCGGCAACAGGTCGGTGGGCGCGGACGCGGCGATGGCAGGCGTTGGGCTTGCCGACACCGCCGCCGGATGCCCCATGCGCGCGCCGATCTCGACGCCCAGCAGGAACAGCAGCACACACAGCAGCAACGCGCTCGCCGCGGCGATTGTCACCATGCGCGAGGTCATCGAAAAAACGTATTGCATCGTCGGTCCTCAGGCGGTCATCGTCGTGACCTGGGCGGGCGCGACCACCTGGATCACGCCGGCCCACATGCACATCAATTTGGAAGAGTTCTGCAACGCGGGCAGCGAGCCGATCAGCACCGTCGGCGAACCCGGCGCCCACGGCGCGGTGGTGGCGGGCACGCACGGCATCGGCGTCAGCGCGCCGAGCGCGGCGGCCGTCGCGGCGGCCACGACCGGATTCGCCATCGAGGTGCAGGTGCCGAACGGCAGCACGTTGACCATCGGCACGTTGTCCATGATGGTCGCCGCCGGCGTGCCGCACAGCACGCGGTTCACGGGCAGCACCTGCAGCGTGCCCGGCGCCGCGCCAAAGCTGCATTGCAACGTCGCCCCCGCTGTCACCTGGATTCCCATGTCCCTGTTCCTCGTTCTCGTGCGGGCCGATCAGCCGCGCACCCACTTTTCCAGCTTGTTCACCAGACGCGGACCGCGCGCGCCGTCGCCGGGCTGCGCCCCGGCCTCGACCGCGCGCCATTCGCCTTGCGGCTTGCCGAGCTTGTAGCTGCGCTCGTGCGTCACCGCGCCGTCCGGCGCGTAGCGGCGCGCCGTGCCGTGCAGCAGTCCCGCGCGATACGGCAGGCTCGCCGCGAGCCCGCCGTGCATGTCGTACTCGCGCGTCTCGCCTTCGAACTGGCCCCGCGCGTAGCGCACGCGGCGCGTGACCACGCCGTCGTGCATGAACACCGCTTCGCCGTCGGGCTTGCCCGCTTCCATCTTCATCCGCGACGTCACCAGACCCGACGGCGCATACGTCACGCTCTCGCCGTGCAGCACACCGAGCACATAGTGCTGACGTGCCGCGAGCCGCCCGTCCTGATACAGCGACATCACGCCGTCCAGCCTGCCGCCGCGATAGTGCGACGCCTGCACCGGCGCGCCTTCCGCGTCGAAGGTCTGCGTCGGGCCGTCCAGCACGCCGTGCGCGTACATCGCGCGCAGCAGCGTCGTGCCTTCCGGCGTGCACTGCATGGCCTCGCCATGCGGCACGCCGTTCGCGAAGTGCATGTGGCCGACCCGATTGCCGAGCGCATCGCGCGTTTCGACCAGGGTGGTGTCCACCGCAGCGGCTTCCTTCATCACACGCCTCAGTTCAACTGCACGACGCCGCCCTTCAGGGCCAGCTGCGCCGATGCCTCGACGGTCTGCGTCGCCGAAGCCTTGTGCGAAATCATCGCGCCCTCGGTGCTGAGCGTCGTCGCCGCCTTGCTGGCGTGCGTCGTGCCCGCTTCGGTCGCGAACGAGGTTCCGGCCTTGATACTGACGGAGCCTGTCACCTCTATCGTCAGATTGCCGCCGACCTTGAGCGTGTAATTGCCATTCACCGTGTGGGCGTGGTCGCCGCTCACGGTGTGGGTGAACTTCGCGTCGTTGGTATGCGCTTCGTCGCCGGTCACGGAGAGCGTGCGCTTGCCCTTCACCGAGTGCGTTTCGTTGCCTTCGCTCACCGCCACCGTGCGGTCGCCCTTCGACACCGTGTGGGTTTCCGCGCCCGCCTTGACCGTCGTGGTCAGCGCGTTCTCGATATCGACCTTCATGTCCTTCTGCGCGCGGAAGAACAGCTCTTCGGCATCGAGCTTGTCATCCATGCGGATCTCGTTGCCCGCCGCGCCGTTCTTCGACGAGCGCGAGCGGATCACGCTCTGCGTCTGGTTGGCCGGCAGCGTGACGGGCGGCGCGTTCTGGCCGTTGTAGACGCAGCCGGTGACGATGGGCCGGTCCGGATCGCCGTCGACGTAACTCACCACCACTTCCTGGCCGATGCGCGGCAGGAACAGGTGTCCCCAGCCCGCGCCGGCCATCGACTGCGCCACGCGCACCCAGCACGAGCTGTCTTCGTTCGAGCCTGCGGAGCGGTCCCAGTGGAACTTGAGCTTCACGCGACCTTGCGAGTCGGTCCAGATTTCCTCGTCCGACGGCCCGACGACCTTCGCCGTATGCGTACCGGCCACCAGCGGACGCCGGCTCGCGTGCGGCGCGCGGAACGGCACGGTGGCCGGGAACACGTCGAAGGTATTGCGATACGACGCGTTCGACGCCGTGTGCCGCACCGCGCGCACCACATAGCTGGTGTTGAGCGCGGCGCTCGGATGGCCGCTCAGCGTGAACTTCGCGCCCGCCGCGAGGCTGTAGCAGCCGCCCTCGCCATGGCCGGTCTGCGCTTCGAGCGTATGCGCCTTCAGGTGCGTGCCGATCAGCGCGCCGCCGCGCGTCGTGTCCGTATACTTGCCCGGAAATAGGTAGCGCGGCGCGGTCTGGATGGTCGAGCTGCCTTTGTCCGTCGTCAGCAGCGCGACGTCCGGCGCCGTGTAGTCGTAGTCGCCCGTGATGTGCTCGCCCGCCGTCACGCCCTGCGACATCGAGAAGCGGCCCAGATGCTGCGCCTGCGACACCTGGCTCTCGGGCATGTAGTAAAGCGTGCTCACGGGGCCGTCGAGGTGCGCGGAGGTGTCGTCGGCGAGCACCAGCGTGTGCTGGTCCGCCGCGAACTCGAAGAAGAAGAAGATGCCTTCCTCTTCCATCAGCCGCGACATGAACGCGAACGGGCTCTCGTCGTACTGCACGCAATATTCGCGCGCCGTGCTGCCCGCGCTCTTGGTGCGGTCCGCGAAGGTCACCGCATACGTGTTGAGCAGCTGCTTGATGATGTCGAGCGGCGTCTTGTTCTGCCAGATCACGCGGTCCTGGCCGAGCGCGAGCAGCCACAGGCGCGGCGCGAGTTCGGCGGAATAGAACGCGTGATTGCCATCCGCGCCCGCATGCGCGAAGCGCGTCACGATGCCGTTGAAGCAGCGCGGCGTGCCGCTGCCGTCCTTGAGCGTCACGGTGACGCTCTTGCCGACGATCTGCGCCGCATCCAGCGACATCTCCGTCGAACGCATCCGCAGGTCGAAGCGAAACAGCTCCGACAGCGCCTCGTGTCCGCCGAAACCGTCGAGCAGCAGCACATCGGCTCCGAACGGCGTGGAGACGGTGGCGAAGCTGTTGGTCTGGGTCGGCGTGGACATGCGCTTACGCCTCCGCCGGGGCGAAGCGGAACACGATCTCGTCCGCCGCCGACAGCGTCAGATGCACGCCGCCGAACGGCTCGGAGATCGAGATCCGTTCCAGCACCTGTTGCGCGAGTTCCGGCAAGACGGCCTGCGTCAGGATGTGATCGACATTGCGCGCGCCGCTGTCCACTTCCTTGCAGCGTTGCGCGATCAGCGTGGCGACGCTCTCGTCCCACGTCAGCGGCGCATGATGATTGCGCTCGAAGCGCTTCGCGATGCGCTCCAGCTTGAGCGTCACGATCGCGTTGATCTGCGCGTCGCCCAGATGGTAGTAAGGCACCAGCACGAGCCGGCCGAGGAACGCCGGGCTGAACTGGCGCAGCAGCGCCGGGCGCAGCTTCTCGATGATCTCTTCCGGCGGCGGACGGCGCCCGCCCCGGCAGGCGTCGGTGATGACGTCCTGCGCCGCGTTCGAGGTGAGCAGGATCAGCGTGTTCTTGAAGTCGATCGGCACGCCTTCGCCGTCTTCCATCACGCCCTTGTCGAACACCTGGAAGAAGAGTTCCAGCACGTCCGGGTGCGCCTTCTCCATTTCGTCGAGCAGCACGACGCTGTACGGACGGCGCCGCACCGCTTCCGTCAGCACGCCGCCGCGCCCGTAGCCGACATAGCCCGGCGGCGCACCCTTGAGCCCGGACACGCTGTGCGCCTCCTGGAACTCCGACATGTTCACGGTGATCATGTTGCGCTCGCCGCCGTACAGCATGTCCGCGAGCGCAAAGGCCGTCTCCGTCTTGCCGACGCCGCTCGGCCCCACCAGCATGAACACGCCGACCGGCTTGCCCGGATCGTCGAGATCGGCGCGGAAGGTGCGCACGCGGCGCGCGATGGCGTCGAGCGCTTCGTCCTGCCCCACGACGCGTTCCGCCAGCTTGTCCTGCAGATACAGCACGGTATGCAGTTCGTCGGCGAGCATGCGGCCCACCGGAATGCCGGTCCAGCCCGAGATGACCTTGGCGACCGTCTCCGAATCGACGCACACCGGCACCAGCGGCTCGTCGTTCTGCACCGCTTCGAGACCCTTCTCCAGACGCGACAGATTGGCGGTCAGCGACTCGGCGTCGTCGCCGTCCTCGTGTGCAGCGGGCGTGTCCTGCTCGACGAAATCGCGGATCTTCTTGCGCCACGCGAGGATTTCATCGACAGCGCGCTTTTCGGTGGCGAGCTTGTCGGTCAGGCGCGCGCGCTGCGTGCGCTCCTCTTCCAGCGTCTTCGACAGCGCCGCGATGGCTTCCGCGCGGTCCGTGCCCGTCGCCGCTTCGTGGCGATAGATGCGCAACTGGTTCTCGGCGGTATCGATGGAGCGGCCCAGCGCCTCGATGTCCTCCGGCACGCCGTTCTGGCCGATCGCGACGCGCGCGCAGGCCGTGTCGAGCACGCTGATCGCCTTGTCCGGCAACTGCCGTCCCGAGATATAGCGATGCGACAGCTTGACGGCGTCGCGCACGGCGTCGTCGAGAATTTCCACGCCGTGATGTTCTTCCAGCTTGCGTACCATGCCGCGCAGCATGTCGATGGCGACCGCCTCGCTCGGCTCCTCCACCTTCACCACCTGGAAGCGCCGCGCGAGCGCCGGATCGCGCTCGACGTACTTCTTGTATTCGGCCCACGTGGTGGCTGCAATCGTGCGCAGTTCGCCGCGCGCCAGCGCCGGCTTGAGCAGATTGGCGGCATCGCCCTGCCCTTCGCTGCCGCCCGCGCCGATCAGCTGATGCGCCTCGTCGATGAACAGGATCACCGGCACCGGCGACGCCTTCACTTCCGCGATCACGGACTTGAGCCGGTTCTCGAATTCGCCCTTCACGCCCGCGCCGGCCTGCAACAGCGCGAGATCGAGCGAACGCACCGAGACGTTGACGAGCGCGGGCGGCACGTCGCCCTGCACGATGCGCTGCGCGAAGCCTTCGACCACCGCCGTCTTGCCGACCCCCGCCTCGCCCGTGAGGATCGGGTTGTTCTGGCGGCGGCGCAGCAGCACGTCGATCAATTGACGGATCTCGCTGTCGCGGCCGCGGATCGGATCGATCTTGCCTTCGCGCGCGAGACCGGTCATGTCGACGGTGAACTGGTCCAGCGCCGACTGCCGGCCGTTCGCGTTCGGCGCCATGGTCGGCATGGCTATCGCCGTTTGGGCATCGGGTGCGGCCGCGGGCGTTTGTGCGCCGCCCGCATCTTCCGCCGATCCCGCGAGAATCGCCGCGAGCCGCTCGCGCAGGTTCGCGCGCGGGATGTTCAGCAACGCGGGCGCGGATTCGAGCAGCATGCCGCGCAGGCTGTCCACTTCGAGCAGCGCGAGCGCCAGCGTGCCCGAACGGATCTGCTGTTCGCCGAGCAGCATCGAGCTGAGCAGCCACGCTTCCTGGAACAGCGGCGCAAAGTTCGGCGACAGCGCGGGCGTGCGGCCATTGCCGCGCTTGAAGGCATCGACGGCTTTTTGCAGCTGCGCCGTCAGCGTCTCCGGCTTGATGCCGAAGTGCCCGAGGATCGCCTTCAGGTCGGGGGCGTCGGCTTCGAGCAGCACCAGCAGCAGATGCTCGACATCGACGTTGTAATGGGTCTGGCGCACGCACAGTTGCGCGGCCTGCTCCATGGCGAGCTTGCATTCGGGATTGAGACGGCCCAACAAGGTGCGGATATCGATGTCCATGCGCTTCAGGAGTTCGTCGGCGCGGCTGCGGGCGTCTCGCGCAGGGCGAGGCGCACCGGAGCCGGCGCGTGATCGGACCCGCGCGAACCGCCGAGCCACGAGGTCCAGCCGAGGCGGGACGCACGCGGGCCGCCGGCCTCGCAGGCAGTGCGTTGCGGCGCGAGATGCAGAACGAAATGCACCTCGAGGTCCTGCTGGAGATACGCGCGCGTCAGCCAGGCAGCGAGCGCGTGAAGGCGTCCGCCGGGCAGGAGCGCGTCGAAGTGTTCCTTCGACAGATCGGGAAACACGAGACTGATGCCGCTCGCCTGATCCCAGGTCCGCTGGCCGAGCACGGTGAAGGACGTGAGACGCGGCGCGCCCGAGCCGGCGCGCGCAAGGCGCAGCGCATCCGCGCGATCCAGTTCGCGCCAGCCGCCTTCGAACTGCGTGCCGCGCACGGTCAGGCCGAGCCGGTCGGACAGCAGCGCGACGAGACCGCTCATCGAACGCGGCGCGGCGCTCATCAGGCCCGCGTGACGCATCCAGAGCCGCACGCCTTCCGGGCCGCGCACGCCCGCGCGCAAGCCGAGATTCGACAGTGCGTCGAGCGCCCCCGCCAGCGCCGATGCATGCGGCGAACGCCAGTTCAGACCCGGCGCGTGCTTCTTGCGGCTGCGGTACAGGAACGACAGGAAGCGGTGATTGAAGATGTCGAGCAGGTCGGCGGTCGCGTGATCGCGCTTTGCGCGGCGTTCCAGCACGAGTTCCGTGAACGACACCGGCAGCGGACCGTTCGCACCCGCCAGCGTGAGCACCGGCGTGGTCAGCGTCCAGGCAGCGCGCGGCGTGTAGTCGGGCGTGGCGGCATCGGCTGCGGTGTGCGCCTGCACGCGGCGCACATCGCTCGGTTCGAACGCGAGCGACACATGCCCCGTCAGCCGCACGCCTTCGCCAAGACCGTTGCCGCGCCCGAGCGGACGCGCGGACGGCACGGCGCGTTCCAGGAGACTGATCGCCTGGAACAGATCGAAACGCTGCGGATTCGCCTGGAGACGGGCGATCAGAGCAGCTGCTGGCAGCCGGTCATCGGCTCCCATTGCTTCCATGTCTCGTCTCCGCGGCGCACGACCAGCCGCACGAATGAATTGACCGAGGTGTACATCGCGAAGAAGCGCGCGAGCACGGCGCCCATCAGCAGCGGCGAGCCGCCCACGAAGGTGTCGGGATCGAACTCGACCGCCACTTCGGTGCCACGGCAATAGCCCCGCCACGCGTCGCTGCCGACGTGCGCCGTCACGCTGCGCGCCTCAACACTGCGGATGCCGCGAATCTGTTCCTGCTCGCGGGTGGTTTCGGCGGCGAACAGGCGCAGCATTTCCTGCAACTGCGCGCGGCCCGTCGCGCCGCTCACCAGCGAGTGATAGTTCAAAGTGAGCAGCGAGATCAGGCGCCACAGCGTTTCGCTGCCGAGCGCCGGACTGCGCTGCGCGGTGGGCTCGTACAGGCAGCGCACGCGGGCGTTCTGCGAAACCTTTTCGACGAACATGCGCGCGCCGATCGGCACGTGTTCCGCGAGGCGCCGGTTGGTACAGAGCACGTTCGCGTAGACCACCGGCGCGCCGGGTTCGGCGAGCGCGCTGGCCGCGTTGACGAAGCTCAGGAAGGTGTCGGTGCCCTGCACGTTCTCGCGCAGGCTGTGCTCGCGCCGCGCCGACCAGAACACGGTTTCGCCATCGGCTTCGACGTGGTCGATCGCGGAAAAGCACGGCACGGTTTCCGCGCGTTCCAGCGAAGGATCGGACGCGACGACCGAGACCACCGAATGAATCTCGGTGATCGACTCGCGGCGCTGATCGGCGACGAGGCGGTATTCGTAATGACGCTGATCGACGACGATCGGCTCGCTCGTCTGCGAGAACAGGTTGATGACCGGCGTGCAGCCCAGCTGGAAATTGCCCGCGTTCAGCATGCCGAGACCGCGCGGCGCGCGCGTCAGGTGCAGGATGATTTCGCAGCTGCGGCCACGGCCGAGACGCCCTTGCAGATGATGCAGGTCGAAGAAATGGAACTTGCGCGGAAACGCGAAGTATTCCTGCATCAGCGCGTAGGCCGGTTGCGCGTTCGGCGGACGCGGCAGCACGTCGTCGTGTTCGCCGTAGCCCACTTCGCGGAACGCGCGCGCGGGCAGCAGCGTCGCGGCGCGCGCGCCTTCGGGCCGCACCGAGACATCGGCGACGCCGGACACGAGCAGCTCGTAGAGCGGCATCGTCACCATCCAGTCGCCATGCAGATGCACGCGCAACTGCGTCAGTTCCAGTTCGCTGAAGTCCGCGCCGCCCGTGCATTCGAGCGTGAGACGCAGCGTAGCGTCGTCGCCGAACTGCGCGCGGCTTATGACGAGCGGCCACAGCGTGGTATCCCACGCGGTGCGGAAGCGGCACACGTCGCCGCTTTCGGTATGGGCCTGCAAAGACGTATGGCGCGGCACGGCGAAACCGGCCGTCACCTTGCCCTGGCTCGGATCGAGTTCGAAGTGCGCGACCGTCATCGACGGCACCGGCTGCACGAGCGTCGGACAGACGTTGTCGAGCAGCGCCGACGCCACTTGCGGAAACTCCTGATCCAGGTCGCGATGCACGCGCGCGGCGAGAAACGCCGTGGCCTCGATCAGGCGTTCGGTATGCGGGTCCAGCGATTCCGTGCCATGCAGCGCAAGCCGCGCCGCGATTTTCGGATAGCGGCGCGCGAAGTCCGCGCCCTGGATCCGCAGATAGGACAGCTCGCGCTTGTAGTACTGAAGGATGTCGTCGGGGGCCATGTCAGACCGCTTCCGCTTCGCGGACGGCGAAGGCGTCGCCGTCGGCGGCCAGTTCGAAGGCCACGTGCTGGACGTTGCGGCCGGCGCGCAGCTCGCCGCCCACCGAGACCACGGCGCGCGCGTCGAACTTCACGCTGACATTGACGAGACGCGGCTCGAAGCGCGCGATGGCTTGCTTCACCGCGGCGGCGATGGCCTCGCGGTCGAACGCCGATTGCAGCGAGCGATCGGAGAAATCAGGCAGGCCGTAATCGAGCACGGTGCCGTCGCTGGCGGCGAAGGCGTCGAGCGTCAACGGCGAGCGCGTATTGAACAAGCGGCCGAGTTCGCGCGCGACCGACTCCCGCAGCGCATCGGCGCCCGAGAGCTGCGCCTCGCCGTCGCCGGCGAGGCGGTCGAACAGAGGCATCGGTGAACCGCTTGCTGCCGGCATGGCGCGCGTACTCCAGAAAACCACGACTGCGCGGCACGCTTCGCTGGTGCGAGGCGCGCCGCGTTGGGACAGGATCAGCTTGCGGCAGGCGCAGCGTCGGCGTCGGCGGCGACATCCCAGCCGAACGACGTCTTGCCCTTCTGCGTCGAGTCGGTCTTCTGCTGCGTGTAGACCGCCGTGATCTTCGAGTAGCCGATCGCGAATGCATCGCTCGGCTGGCCCGCGCCCGACGTGTTGACGTTCGAGATCATCGCGTCGGTCAGCACGTAGGTCATCAGCTCCATGAACTTGCCGTTTTCCGTGCGGCCGATGCTGATGGTCGCGTCGCCCAGCTTGTCGCCGGCGGCGCACGCGCGGTACAGCGACGGCGTGGCCAGATCGGTGATCTTGGTGCAATGCACTTCGCTGAACATCGCGCGGCCGAGCGTACGTTCGGTCGCCGAGGGATCCGGGTTCATCGGCAGCTGGATGCCGAACGAATAGCTGCTGAGGATGATCTGGTCGGCGTGGCCGGTCAGCGCGCTGTTGCCCTTGATCTTGTCAATCTTGAGGAGAATCGTATCCATGACCAATTGTTATCAATGAAGTGGAATCGGGTCGGCGCGCGGCATGAACCGCACGCCGTGCCATCACGCTGCGGCTGCGGGCAGTTCCGCGACCAGGCGAATCGAAGCGGTCAGCTCTTCCATCTGGAAGTGCGGCTTCAGGAAGCAGGTGGCGCGATATGCGCCCGGCTTGCCGGGCACTTCCGTCACGTCCACGCGTGCTTCGCCGAGCGGGAAGCGCGCCTTCTGCGCCTGCGAAGCCGACGGGTTCAGCAGCACGTAGTCGGCGATCCAGTTGTTCAGATACGACTCGATGTCGCTGCGCGTCTGGAAGCTGCCGATCTTGTCGCGCATCATCACCTTCAGGTAATGCGCGAAACGCGAGGCCGCGAGCACGTACGGCAGACGCGCGGACAGTTGCGCGTTGGCGTTGGCCGAGTCCTTGTTGTAGACCTTCGGACGGTTGGTCGTCTGGCCGCCGAAGAAGGTCGCCGAGTTCGAGCCCTTCGAGTTCACCAGCGCGATGAAGCCGAGGTCGTTCAGTTCCTTCTCGCGGCGGTCGGTGATGGTCACTTCCGTCGGGCACTTGAGGACGATGTCGCCCTCGCCGGTCTTGAACGCGTGCGCCGGCAGGCCTTCCACCTTGCCGCCGCCTTCCACGCCGCGGATCGCCGTGGACCAGTTGTACTTGGCGAAGGCATCCGTGATGCGCAGGCCGAGCTGATAGGCCGAGTTGGCCCACAGGTACTTGCCGTGCTCGGTGCCGTCGACGTCTTCCTCGAAGCTGAAGCTGTCGACCGGATTCGTCTGCGCGCCATACGGCAGGCGTGCGGCATACGAGGGCAGCACGAGCGACACATAACGCGAGTCTTCCGAATCGCGGAAGCTGCGCCAGCCGGCGAGTTCGGCGCTTTCGAAGACCTTCGACAAATCGCGCGTCACGCCGAGTTCGGTGAACGACTTCAGGTCGAACAGGCTCGGCGCCGCTGCTGCGACGAACGGTGCGTGCGCGGCGGCGGCCACCTTCGAGATGCGCTCGAGCAGCGCGATGTCCTGCGGATGTCGGCCGAACGTGTAGTCGCCGATCAACAGCGAGTACGGCAGGCCGCCGAACGTGCCGTATTCGTCTTCATAGACCTTCTTGAAGAGCGTGCTCATGTCGTGATCGACCGCGGTTTCGAGGTCTTTCAGCAGTTCCTTCTTGGTCACGTTCAAGAGGCGCAGCTTCAGCTGCGGGCCCGTTTCCGTGCCGTAGACCATGTCGTGCAGGCCGGTCCACGACGCTTCGAGCGCCTGGAATGCCGGGTCGTGCATGATCGCGTTGAGCTGGTCCGTGAGCAACTGGTCGATTTCGGCGACGCGCTCGTTGATCATCGCGACGACGCTCTTGTCCGGGCTCGTGCGCATGCCTTCGTCGAGGATCTGCGATGCGAGCTGGCCAATCAGTTTCTTCGCGTAGCCGCTTTGCGACGGCTCCACGGCCATGTTGCCTTCCTGGACGATGCGCTCCAGGAGGCTCAGTTCGGCGGTGGCCGCGTCGAGCGTCCGGGCTTCGCTGCCGGCCGCGCCGGCTGCAGTCGTGCTTTCCATCTGAATCACCTTTGCAAGTTCGTTGCGCTCACGATCGGACGCTTCTCGTCCCGATCGCGTCTGCTATGCGGGTTGGGGCCTGAGGCCTGTGGCTGTCTCAGGCGCCCGGCGTGGCGCTGGCTTGCGCCTGGCTCTGAACCGCCTTCAGTTCTTCGCTGCTCAGGACGATGCGCTCGAGCATGGAGTCGAGTTCGTCGTTGCCGTCGAGCTTGCCGAGCAGATCGCGCAGTTGCTGGCGCGCTTCGAGCAGCTTCGCGAGACGCGGAACCTGGTTGACGATGCTTTCGGGATGGAAATCGGAGAACTGTTCGAACTTGAGTTCGACCTTGAGGTTGCCCTCGCCCTTCATCGTGTCGGGCACGGACAGGTCGAGACGCGGGGCGATGTTGCCCATGATCTCGTCGAAGTTGTCGCGGTCGATCTCGACCAGGCGACGCTCCTTGAGCTTGGGCAGCGGCGTTTCCGGCTGACCCGAGAGGTCGGCCAGCAGGCCCACCACGAGCGGCAGCTCGCGCTTTTCGGTGGCATCGCCGACTTCGACGTCATAGGTGATCTGGACACGCGGCGGACGGTTGCGGCCCACCCACTTTTGCAAACTGTTCGACATGGATCTCTCCGGAGACGCTTGACTCTGTTTAGATGACTGACTACCCGCATTGCCCGCGAGCCTGGGTACGACGTGCAAAAGCCGGTGGAGAACGCAACGTTGTGGTGCAAAGGACGCGCGAACGCCTTCCCGCTGACGCTGGCTAACGTCAGCGCGGGCATGTTTCTTTAGCTTTCGTGGAACCGGACTACCCCACACGAAGGGTCGAGCGAGCCTTGCGCGAACAGCAAGCCGCCATGAAGAACACCGAAAAGCAGAGTCAGCGCTCGTCCCCGTTTCCTCAAGGGCCATGAGCACTACCCTGGTCGGAGGTAATGGCCTGCATGGAGGAAAAATTACTTGCTTGAATCAGGCGGAAGTGTGTCTCGTGAACGTTTGTTTGCCTGATGATTTCGGCAGCATTAGAGCACAGACTTTTTACGTCTACAAGACGGAAAACCGTGAGCCGATAACTTTTTTTAGCGCATCGGTATAAGCGCTTGTGGGTGGGTTGCTTATGCGCTGATGCAGTGCGTCATTGTAATTTCTTACCTTGGACGCGGCACGCGGGGCCGCTGTGGCGGGGCTTTCGGGGCCTGCGCGAGCGTCAGGGGCGGAGCTTGATTCACGCATTTCTAAAAACCGTCTGGTTGAATATCAATTATCAAGTCAGAGCGCGCTTTTAAGAGGAAGCCTGCGGTGTTAGATTTATTATCTTTGCGGATCTGATTAAACAATAATCGATGCATTAGACACGGCACGACAGGTAACTATTTCTTTTAACAAAGTTGTCATGTGGCCGGAAAGCCTGAGATAACCCGTGTCATGCGATCGCGCCTGACCGTTGTTTAGCACGTGGCGCATGCTTGTTTCCCAAGCGTGGCAAGGACGTGCGGTGAGTCTTTGTTCATATGATGCTACGCAAACGCGACGCAGTCTTCGTAACAATGCCGTAAGCGCTTTAGCAGTGGATGCTTAAGTGCGCCGAGCGTCGCGCTAAAGCACGTGCAGATGTGTCCGGTCAAGCAGATCCACCTGGTCGGAGGTACCGCGTGAAACCTTATATCCTACGTTTCCAAGGCCGATTTAATCCGTTCGATTTCACACATAGCAATGAAGCCGTGACCGGCGCGTTCCTTCGCGATGCCGGAAGCTATCAGCAGAGGAAGAAGCGGCACACTCGTGCGTTTTGTAAAGTGCGCCGCCCATGCATGAATCGGCAAACGATTGCCTTGCGCGCGTCCGGGTTGTGAAGCAGTTCAAGGCAGGCGGATGAACGGACTATTCAGGAATGGCGAGTTCTTGAAGCGGTCGGGCAGCGTGTCGCGCAGCAATTCCTGGAGCTTGCTTGCGCGCGACACCTTGAGCTCCGTGATCATCGACAAGGTGGATCCGGGCGGAACGGAGACGTCCTTGTTGAACAACGGATTGAAGCCGGTGAACGACACGACCGGCAGCACCGTCACCTGGCCGAACGGCGGCGGCGTCTCGGTGATCGGGCCATTCGTGATGACCGCGACGGTCGTGCCGGTGACATCCAGTCCGCTGTAGTTCGGCACTTCGAGGCTCGCCTGGGTCGGCTTGAAGCCGAGGCCGGTCATCGAGAGCGTGATGGGCGATGAGGTCTTGTTCAGGATATCGACCTTTTCGGTGATGCGCGAACTGAGCGACCCGGACGTGTCGCCCTCGACGGTATAGACCACGCCGCCCACGACCGTGGCTGCATTGGCGCCCGTCACATAGCCGAGCATCAAACCCTGCACGTGGATCTGATTCGCACCGACGTGCGCATTGGAATGCATGTGGCCGAGATCGAGGAAACTCGACGGCCCCGAGGGATAGACCAGGATGCGCCGTCCATCGACGGTCCATTCGAGGGTTCTCAACAACTGCACGGGGTCGCTGGGTAGCGCGAGGTTATAGATGGGATCATCGCGCGTGACCTTCAGCGTGGAATTGTTGCTGGAGATGCTGACACTTTCCGCCAGCACTTCGCTTGAAAACGCCATCAACACGCACGCACACAGCAGAGTGGGTTTTGCTCGCATTTCAACCTCCGTCGTCAGGCTCGGTCCCACGGGACATGACGGGGCGCTGGGCACACATCGTCCCGTCCGCTTGAGCCGTTCGAATCGGTTGAGGAAGAAGGCGGCCTACCGGGTTGAATCGGCATCCTATCGGAAACGTTAGCTCACGATTTGCAAATTACAAGGTGCCGACATAACTTTTCAATCAGCCTGTGAATGAAGTGCAGAATGGGAGGGGGGTTGAATGAAATCTCGCCCTCGCATTCCACCGATCGACTCATGGCACAACCTGAAAGACACTCCAGCATGTTCGAGCCATACCTGAAGCGATGGGAGCTCACGATAGACGGCGAACCCTTCTCTTCCCGGAATGCCTGTCTTGTTCCGGTACGCCACCGTGATACACCTGCCATCCTCAAGATCTCTTCCGAGCCCGAAGAACAGGCAGGAGGCGCAGTCATGGCGTGGTGGCGCGGCGGCGGCGCAGCGCCCGTGCTGGCTCACGACAGCGAAGCGTTGCTGATGGTGCGTGCGCAAGGCTCAACCTCGCTGACCGAGATGGTGAAAGAAGGCCGCGATGATGAGGCGACCCGCATCCTGTGTGCCGCCGCTTCACGCCTGCACGGGCCTCGTTCAGAGCCGCTTCCTGCGTTGGCGCCGTTGAAGCAATGGTTCAATGCCTTGCTCTCCGGAGCCAGCACTCATGGCCGCCTGTTCGAGCACTGTGCGCGTACCGCCGACGAACTACTGCGCCTACCACGCGATATCACGGTCCTGCACGGCGATATCCATCACGGCAACGTGCTCGACTTCGGGCCGCTCGGCTGGCTCGCGATCGACCCGAAAGGACTGCACGGCGAACGCACCTTCGATTACGCCAATCTCTTCTGCAATCCCGACGCCGAGAGCGCGCTGACGCCGGGCATCTTCGCGCGGCGCATCGATCAAGTCGCCGATGCGGCGAATCTCGAACGACGACGTCTGCTGCAATGGGTGCTCGCATGGACCGGTCTGTCGACGGCCTGGATACTCGAAGACGGCGGCCACCCGGGCAGCACGCTCGACGTGGGAAGACTCGCCGCAGCCGCGCTCGGCATGATCGATTGACGGTCTCCAAGGGCACGCAAAGCCGCCCCGCCCTGCAAGCTCCATTCTTTCCCGTTTACAATCCTGCTTCCCCAAGACTCGCGGACAGGATCCATGGAATCGATGCTTGAGCGGCTGTCGGAAACGGTGGCCGCGGCAGAAAGTCTCGAACAACTCACCCGGCCACTCCTCGAAATGCTCGAGATCGTCACCGGTCTGGAGTCTGTCTACCTGACGTCCGTCGATGAGGCCGCCGGCATCCAGACCGTCGACTTCGCGCGCAACTCCGGCGATCTCGACATCAGCGAAGGCCTCGAAGTGCCGTGGTCGGACACATTGTGCCGGCGCTGCATCGACGAAGGACGCCGCTTCACCTCCAATGTGAGCGAGATCTGGGGCGATTCCCAGGCAGCGAAGGCGCTCGGCATCGAGACCTACGCCAGCGCGCCGGTCTGCGGCAGCAATGGCGCGGTCATCGGCACGCTGTGCGCCGCGAGCCGCCGCAGCAAGGCGATCGGTCCGCGCGCGCGCAGTGCGCTCAACCTGTTCTCGAAGATCATCGCCCAGCACGTGGAACGTGAACGCCTGATGGGCGAACTGCGCCGTTCCAACGAATATCTGACACGCTTCGCGCTGACGGACGCGCTCACCGGACTGCCCAATCGCCGCGCCATGCAGGACGAACTCGGGCGGCTGCTCGCGCGCGCGGCCCGCGATGGATCTTACGTGCTCGTCGGCATGATCGATCTCGACGACTTCAAGAAGATCAACGACGAGTTCGGCCATGCCGCGGGCGACAGCCATCTGAAGCAGTGCGCCAACCTGGTGTCCGGCGTCACGCGCGACACGGACATGCTCGCGCGCATCGGCGGCGACGAGTTCGCCTTCGTCGGTCCAGGCGCTCTCGATGCGGACGAAGCGCATCGCATCGCCGAAGAAATCCGCGCGCGCATCATGGAAGCGGGCAACGGTACGAGCGCATACGGCGAACACGCCGGGTTGAGTGTCGGCGTGGTCGCCGTGCGTTTCGTGACCGCGGATCAGGCCATCGCGCTCGCCGATACCGCCATGTACGAAGACAAGCGTGAACGCAAGCGCCGCCGCCGCGAAGCCCAGGCGACGCAGGAGTAACGCGGTCATGACCATCAAGGCCGTGGTCTTCGATGCATTCGGCACGCTGTGCGAGATCGGCGACCCGCGACGGCCTTATGTGCGGCTCTTACGGCTCGCGCAGCCGCAACCGGACCGGCTCGAAGCGCGCGCGCAGCTGATGAGCGCTCCGTTGTCGCTGCGTGATGCAGCCACAGCACTGAATGTCGGGCTCGACGGTATCGATGCGCTGGAGCGCGACCTCCAGGCGGAACTCGCGAGCATCCGTCTCTATCCGGAAGTGCCGCGCGTGCTGCGGGCCTTGCGCGCGCAGGGCTATGCGCTGGCTGTCGCGTCGAACCTGGCGCTTCCCTATGCGGCGCCGTTGCAGGCGCTGTTGCCCTTCCCCCTCGATGCGCATGCATGGTCGTTCGAAGTCGGCCATGTCAAGCCCGACCCGCGCCTGTTCGACTTCGTCTGCCGCACGCTCGACGTGCGCCCGAACGAGGCATTGATGATCGGCGACACCTATGCGGACGACTATCTCGGCGCGACCCGCAGCGGGCTCGCGGCGCTGCATCTCGACCGTGGCGCCCAGCCGCGCGCCGGTTCCATCCGAAGCCTCGACGCGGTGCTCGAACACCTCGCCATCCCGCTCGACTGAAAACGCCACACTGTTGGCGCGCCGCTGACCGGAAGACGGCGAATGGTGGTTGCCGGCCCACACGACCGCGTGCTTCATGCACGGAGAGCACGGCGAGCACGGCCCGCGCGAATGGCATAACAAATGCATCGGCTCCTGCAAGCGACCGGCCGCCCATGTGTTCTCTTTTCAACCTTGCCAGGAGCGCAACCATGAACCTATTGACCATCAGCGACATTCCCGTCGCCGTCGATCTCGACAGCCAGCAGATGAAGGACATCCACGGCGGCCGCATGAAGCTGCCCGGACAACAGCCCAAGGGCGCGATTCTCGTCTCGCCCGACGGCGAGCCGGTCTCCGTGTACGTCGACGGCTCGCTGCAGAACTCGGTCAGCGACGGCTTCTATCACCTGTGAGATCGAAGCCGGATGGTGCGCCGTCCGGCTTCACACCTGCTCGCGATCCAGACGTGCTTCTGGCGCACGCGTCTCGACCGGCGCGGCGTGCTCACTCGCCGCCTCATGCAGGTTGCTGCCGCTCGTTTCCGGAAGGAACACGGCCGCGATGAACGCGACGCCATACGCGCACAGCGCGCACGTCCCCATTGCAGTACCGAGCGGCAGGTTCGCGGCAAGCAGCCCGACCGTGGCCGGCACGACCGATCCGAACCCACGCCCGCCGCCCAGACAGAATCCCTGACCGCTCGCGCGGATGGTGGTCGGGAACAGTTCGGCGAAGGTCGGCAGCATGCCCGACGCCAGCGCGCCCTGAAACGCACCGAGGAAGAAGCTGAGAATGACGGTCACGCCGGCGCCGATCGGCGCGAGCAGATAGATGGCCACGTTGATGGCCTGCAGGACGAGGAAGGTCATGAACGCGGGCCGCCGGCCCAGCCGGTCCGAGAGCAGCCCGTACAGCAGCGGACCGACCAGCGACCCCAGGATATTGCACGCCAGATACCCCGCACTCGATCCGACCGACAGATGCAGCGCGGTGCGCAGGTACGTGGGCAGCCAGGTGATCATCACATACGCGCCGCCGAAGATGCCGGTCGCCATGATGACGGCGGCCAGCGTGCGGCGCAGATGGCGGGTCGCGAAGATTTCCCAGAACGGGCTGGCGGAGACGCCGTTGGCGCGGGCCACCTTGGCTTCCGCATAGACGCCCGATTCGGGCACCAGCCGGCGGATGAAGAACACGAGGATGGCGGGCACCACGCCGAGCGCGAAGAACACGCGCCAGCCGAACTGCTCGGGAAACAGTGACGCGATGACCGGCAGCAACGCCACCGACAACGCATAGCCCAGCGCATAACCGCTCTGCACGGCAGCGGCGACCCGGCCGCGCAGCACGGGACGGATCACTTCGCTGATGAGCACGCCGCCGACCGCCGCTTCACCGCCGTAGCCCAGGCCTTGCAGGAAGCGGATGCCGAACAGCACCGGGAAGGTGCTGGCGAAGGCTGCCGCGATGGTCGTGATGGCCACCCAGACGATGGTGAATTGCAGGATGCGCACGCGTCCGATCTTGTCGGCGAGAATACCCGCGCCCCAGCCGCCGATCGCGGTGCCGATCAGCGCCGCCGTGGCCAGATAGCCCACTTGAGGATGCGTGAGCCCGAGGGTGGCGATGAGCGCGGGGATGACCAGCGAGAAAATGCTCGAATCCATCGAATCGAGACCGAATCCGGCGAAACACGCCCAGAACGTTCGCCGCTCGACCGGCTTGAGGCTTGAGTACCAACCCAGACGCATGCTTCCCTCTTGATCTTGCTTGCAAACGGCGGACGTTAGCCAGATCGGGGATCGTAAGCAGGCTAGGGTTTACCCATGGCAAAGAGCGCAGCGGCAAGCAGCGGCACAGGGGTGTGCCGCTGTTCGACGGCATGAGAAGGGATTCCGGCATCGCACCAGGGCCCGGAGCGATGTCCTTTTTGCAGCGTCGTCCGATAAACAAAACTGATGGCATTGGCTGCACATCGGAAGCGGGAAGCGGGAACGACACGATCCCGCGCAACCGTCTACGCGATCACTCGTCGAGCGCGTCGCGGCAAACGGAAATGAAGATGTCGCGCAGCCACTTGTGCGCGGGTTCGCGGTCCATCCTGGGGTGCCACATGGCGGAGACCACGATCTCCGGCGCAAGCACCGGCAGTTCGAAAGCGACGAGGCCCTCTGCAAGCGCGGCCGCACCGGGCAAGCGTCCGCGCATCAGGCTGCGCGGCACTTGCGCGAGCACATCCGAGTCGCGGGCGATCCGTAACGCATCGGGAAAACCGGGCACGACGGCCACGATGGACCGCCTGAGCCCGAATTCGGCCAGCGCCCGGTCGATAGGGCCTTCGAAGTCGGCCTTGCGCGAAGCAACGACATGCTGGCAGGCAGCGTATGCCGCGGGCGTGACGGGATCCCGCAGCAACGGATGGCCGATACGCGCCACGCCGACGAAGCGATCCCGGAAGATCGACCGGGTCCGGACTTCGGGTGCGGATTGCCCGAGCACTCCGATCTCGAGATCGACCTGCCCTTCGCGCAGTGACACCGCATCCTTCACCACGCGGGGAACGAAACGGAGCCGCACGCGCGGCGCCTCCCGCGCGACCGTGGTCACCAGCGCCGCGGCAAGCAGTGCGATGAAGCCTTCGTTCGCCCGCACGACGAAGGTCCGCGCAAGCGTGGCGGGATCGACCTCGGTGGCTTGCGGGCCAAGCAATGTCCGGGCATCCCGGGCGACATCGCGCACCCGGTCCTGCATCGCCATGGCGCGCGGCGTCGGCACCAGTCCGTTGCCCGCGCGCACCAGCAAGGGATCTCCGGTCATCGATCGGAGGCGGGCAAGCGTACGGCTCATCGCGGAAGCGCTCAGGCCGAGGCGCCGCGCCGCAGCCGTCACGCTGCATTCGTCGAGCAAGGCATCGAGCGCCGGAAGAAGATTCAGGTCGATATCGGTCATGACTGCGTTCGGTGGATTGCACGGCCGGCGTGGCGCGGCGTGCAACACCATTGTGCACGCCACGCGTCTGGCGCACGACGGCAGCGGCGCCGATACTGGACGCATCCTCACCACCGGAAACACTCATGAGCGATGCAAAATCCCCACGACCCTCGATCCTGCTGATCGGCGCCTCGCGCGGCCTGGGCCATGCAATGGCGGAGGAATTCGTGAAGCGCGGCTGGAACGTCGTCGGCACGGTGCGCGGCCATGCCAGAACGGCACTGCACGCCCTCGCGGATGATCACCCGGAGAACGTGACCATCGAATCCGTCGACATCACGGATCCGGACCAGTTGGCCGCGCTGCGCGATCGGCTGGCCCCACGACGTTTCGATGCGCTCTTCGTGAATGCGGGCACCGCCAACGAGCAGCACGAAGATACGATTGCGGAGATCACGACGGAAGAATTCATCAGGGTCATGGTCACGAACGCGCTCAGTCCCATGCGCGCCGTTGAAACCCTCGAGCCGCTCGTCGCGGAAGGCGGCTTGATCGGCGTCATGTCCTCGGGACAGGGCAGCGTGGCGGGCAATGAGAAAGGCGGGCGTGAGCTCTATAGAGGTTCGAAGGCCGCGCTGAACATGTTCATGCGCAGCTATGCCGCCCGGCAAGCGAACAGCCAACGCTCACTGCTCCTGATGGCGCCAGGCTGGATTCGCACGGACCTGGGTGGACCGGACGCGCCATTCACGATGGCCGACACCATTCCCGACGTGGTCAGCGTGATCATCGATGCGCAGGGCAAGCCGGGGCTGCGCTATGTCGATCGCAACGGCAAGACGGTTGCGTGGTGACGGCGGCAGGTCTCACCGCGCCGCCGTCCGCGCCCCCGTCAGCACCGTCTTCGTCACATCGGGAATCGCGTCCAGCGCCTGCTCGCTGAACGGGAAGCGGGTCCAGGTCTTCTGCGCATAGACGCGTGTGGTCGCGCGATACCACGGCGACGCCGGATCTTCGGATACACCGGTCGTCAGCATCGTGTCCGCCTGCGGACCCTCCGCACCGAAGCTCACGACCTGCATATAGCTGTTGCCATGGGCATCGCTGTCCAGCGACTCACCGGTCTTGTTGAGCGGCTGCATCGCGCACGCCACCGTGAAATAGCCTTGCAGATCACAGCCGCCGTACAGCGGAATGCGCCGGGCTCCGTCGCTGATGTAATGCATCTCGCCGCGCGTCGCGTCGACGGCAAAGTCATTCGCACGCAACGCCAGCACCGCGCCGCCGAGCGCATCGCCAAGCGCCCGCACCGTCGCGGGATTCGACGTGTCGAGGCCATCGGGCGTGGTGAGCGGATGCGCGGCATCGAAGGGCGTCGTGTAATGCTGGAGCGCCGGCATCGACGCGGCGCGCTGCCAGAACGCATCCCACAGATTCGCGCCGCGCGCATTCACATTCGCCGTGCCATCCCATTGCCGCAGCGCCGCGCAGGCAGCGCGAATATCCACCTCCTGCGCCTGATCCGGCTTCGCCGGGTCCGCCGTCACGCGCACGATGGCCGTCTTGCAGACCGCATCGGTCATGGGCTTCAGGAACAACTGCGCGGACATCGACGTACTGGCCAGCACCGTCCGCTCCAGCGCCGCGCGATCGACCCCGCCGGGTGCAGACATGGCCTGCGCGGCGATGCCATGTCCCAGGCGGGTGCGCAGGGACTGCACCGTGCCCGTTTGCCCGAGCACTTGTGCGTAGCCCGTCAGCGGTGCGTGCGGATTCGTCAGCCAGTAGCTGCCGTTGAAGTTGCCGACATAGTCCGCGCGCCGCAACTCAGGCATCGATGCCACCGGCATGCGGCTTGTGCGCACTGCGCCGGACAGCTTTTGCGCCGTCCAGTCGCACGCCGCGCGCGAACCGTCGAGGAACGGCACGCCGGGCAGGCGCGCATCCACCGCGCGGCCCGCAGGCGTCGTGCAGGCGTTGGCAAGCGCATCCGTCACGCCCGGCACGGCGCCGATATCCGCGAACCAGACATCGGCGCTACCGCGCCCGATGGCGAACGTGTTGACCCATGGCATCGATGCCGCGTGCTTCTGCGTCGCGATGAAATCGTCGAGCGAGCTGGCCTGATTCCATTGCAGGAAGTTGGAGAAGGTGCCGGGGTTGTCGGCGTTGACATCGGCGAGTGCGAACGCATGCTCGCCGTTCCACGCCAGCGCTGGCGACAGCGACGACAGATCCGCCACCGGCCCGAAGCGCGTCCGGTACAGCGTGCGCGTGACGGGCGCGAGCGCGCCGGTCTTCATGTCGCGCACCTGCACGGTGACGGGCACGGCGCGCATCGCTTCATCGCGGCCTTCGTAGCGATAGTGCGTCGGCGCGCCCGGCACGAGCGACAACTGGAAGATGCCGAAGCGCCGCGCGCTCGACACCGTATGCGTCCACGCAATGTTCTCGTTGAAGCCGATCATCACCATCGGCACGCCGAGGAACGCCGCACCCGCCGCATCCATCTGCTGCGGAATGCGCAGCTGCATCTGATAGAACCGGTCCGGACCTTGCCAGAACCAGTGCGGATTGCCGAACAGCAGACTCTGGCCGTCCTTCGTGCTGGCCGCACCGAACGCCAGCGCATTGCTGCCGATGCCGGCCTGCCCGCCTATTGCGAGTCCATTGGCGCTGGCGAGCGTCGCAACCTCGCCGCCCGTCGCTGCTGCACCCGCAGCCCCCGGCGGCTGCGCCCGCGCGATGCCGCGCAGGAACGGCATCGTGCCGCCCGCCAGATTCGCGGCGATGAAACGTCGATACAGATCGTCGGTATCGATATGCGTGACCCAGCGCGCGCCCGCACAGCTTGCATGCGCGCCCGGAAAGTGTCCCGCATGAAGCTCGTCGATATAGCGGTTGTAGCCATCCGCATAGCCCGCGACGAGCGCACGTTCGCGCGGCGGCTGGGCATCGCGGAAACGCGTCACCGCGTCATGATCGATCACCGAGCGGAAGAAGAAATCGGCATCGAGATTGGCGGGCTGGCCGAAGGTCGATGGCCCCGGCGGATGCCCTTCCGCGCCGAAGTTCGCCGACCGCTCGCCGCGCCAGGTGACGAAGCCATCGGACAGCGTGCACAGCGCATCCTGCGCCTGCGCGAAGCCGACGCCATAGCCGAGGCTGCCCCAGTCGGCGGCATCGATATGCGGCACGCCGTCCGGGGTCCGCTTGATCGTCACGTCGTAGGCCGCGCCGGATGCTTGTTCCGCCGGCGTATGACACCCCGACACCAGCACCAGCAGCACGGCGCTGCCACACATTGCCGCCAGCTTCCGGGCGGTCTTCGAAATACTCAGTACAGGCATGTTCGCGTTACGTGGTTCTTTGCAGCACTGCGGGGAAATATGGGCTCAGGCGGCCGCGTCGAGCGAATGCTGCGCGAGCTCGCGTCCGTCGCCTGTCGCGGCGATCTGGCCGTAATCCAGCTTGATATAGCGGTCCGCCAGCGAGAAATAGCGGTCGTCGTGCGTGATGACCAGCACGGTCTTGCCGCGCGCCTTCAGGTCGGGCAACAGCCGCCGGTAGAACACGTCCTTGAAGGCCGGATCCTGATCCGCGGCCCATTCATCGAACACATAGAACGGACGGTCTTCCAGATACGCCACCAGCAACGCAAGACGCTTGCGCTGGCCCTGCGAGAGATCCGTGGTCGAGAACCGGCCGTCGCGGATCGTCACCTTGTGCTCCAGATGCAGCAGTTCGAGCAGCTCCTGCGCCTGCGCGTCGAGTCCGTCGATGGCAAAGCCATGCAGTTCGTCGAACAGGAAGAAGTCGTTGAACACCACCGAGAAATGCTGCCGATAGCGCTCGCGGTCCGCCTCGTTCACCGGCCGGCCGTTCAGTTCCACCGTGCCGGTCTCCGGCGCATACAGGCCCACGATCAGCTTGGCCAGCGTGGTCTTGCCGCTGCCGTTGCCGCCGATCAGATAAACCAGCTCACCCGGCTTGAACGCGAGGTTCGCGGGACCGAGCTTGAACACTTCGTTCTCTTTCTCGCGGAAATAGCTGTGCGTGATGTTGTTGAGCGCAATGCTGTCGAACGCGGTTGCCGCTTCCGAGGGCTCGACGTTTTCCTTCGGCAGGTCGCGGTTCACCTTGTCGATGCGTTCCAGCGCGACCTTCGCCGAACTGAGCGACGGAATGGACGACAGCAGGCCTTCAATCGGCATGATCATGTACAGGAACACGACCGCATAGCCGGACAGCACGTGCACGTCCACCGCATGAAAGCGCGTCAGCACGAACAGCACGCAGCCGATGAACGCCAGCAGGATCATGCTGCCCCAGCTGGCCGCCGCCGTGTACAGCACATAGCCGCGCGTACGCTGCACGCGCACGGCTTCCACATTCGCGGCGATGGCGTCATCGACGAACGCGGTCCTGCGGCGGCGATGCAGCTTCAGTTCCTTGGCGCCGTCGAAGAGCGCGCGGAAATGCTTGACGAGATCGTCCTCGCGATTGCGCGAGCTGCGCAGATGGAACATCGCGCGCGTGTTGGCCAGATGGAAACCGAGCGAGCCGATCACCACCGTGACCACCGCGAACACCAGCACCTGCCACGACAGAAAGCCGAGATAAGCCAGGCAGCCGATCACGATGGAGCCGTTCATCGCGAGCGAGGGCAGGCTCAGGAAGAACACGACGATGGTGTCCAGGTCCGAAGTCAGCACCGTCAGCGCGCTGGATGCGCCTTGCCGTTCGAGGTTCTGGTACGAGGCCTCGGTGACGCTGTGAATGGTCCGCATGCGCAATGCGGCCTTGGTGTTCTGGCCGAGCTGCACGAAGGCGGTCTGCGACAGCGTGCGCGTGACGAGCACCGCGAGCGCCAGCAGCAGGAACTGCCAGCCCAGCGTGGGCAGCCGTTCGGGCGTGGCGCCGAGCGCCTGGTTGATGATGGCCACGAGACCCGCATTCGCGAAGCCGCCGACGACGCTGATGATCAGCGCCAGCAGCAGGATCCAGCGCGACTGTCGGATCAAATTCAGGAGCAGGGACATGTCGATCCTCAAAAACTTGTTATCTGTTCGGTGTTCACGTGCGCACCGTCACAACTGCGCAAGGATATCGCGCATTGCGCCGGCCATCGCCGCGTCATCGGCAACGGAGTGTTTCAGCGCGTCCAGCGCGGCCGCGAGTTCATGCAGCGGCTGATTGCGCATCAGGTCGGCGAGCGGCGCGTCGATGCCGAGCTTCGCCCGCAGCGCGGACTGCACCTGCATCGCCGCGAGCGAATGGCCGCCCAGTTCGAAGAAGCGGTCGGAGCGGCGCACCGGCGATACGTCCAGCACGCCCGACCAGACTTCGGCCAGTGCGGTTTCCATCTCGCCTTCGGGCGGATCGGCCAACGCAGCCGACGACGACACGCCCGGCGCGGGCAGCGCATGCCGGTCTATCTTGCCATTCGGGTTGAGCGGCATGCGGTCGAGCACCGTCACGGCCGCGGGCACCATGTAGTCCGGCAGGCTCGCGGCCAGCTGGTCGCGCAGTTGCCGCCCATCGAGCGTCGCGCCCGCCGCCACGGCATACGCCAGCACGCGCACGCCGGTGGGACCATCGCGGGTGATGACCACCGCTTCCCGCACGTTCGGCTGCTGCGCGAGCAGTGCTTCGATCTCGCCCAGTTCGACGCGAAAGCCCCGCACCTTCACCTGATGGTCCGTGCGACCGAGATAGGCGAGCGTGCCGTCCTCGTTCCAGCGGACCACGTCGCCGGTGCGATACAGCCGTGCGCCCGGCGTGCGCGCATGCGGATCGGCGATGAAGCGGGTCGCGGTGAGTCCCGAGCGCCCGAGATAGCCGCGTGCAAGCAGCGCCCCGCCGATACACAATTCGCCCGCCGCGCCCATCGGCACCCGATTGAGTTGCGCATCGAGCACGCGCAGCGTGCGTCCGTCGAGGGGCGTGCCGAGCGGAATCTGCGCGGGTAAGGATGCGTCGTTGCGCACGTAAGGCGTGCAGTCGAACAAGGTTGCCGTCACGACTGCTTCGCTCGGACCATAGGTATTCGCCAGCGCCACATGCTCGAGACCCGCCGCGCGCCATGCCCGCACGCCATCGGCGGGCATGGCTTCACCGCCCGCATGCACGCGCCGCAGCGTGCCACAGCGCGCACGCACTGCGTGCGCGCCGCGTTCTGCAAAGTCCTGAGCAAGCGCGTTCCAGTACGCCGTGGTCAGGTCGGCGACGGTGATGCGCTGCTGCGCCACCTGTTCGAGGAAGCGCTCGCTGCTCCATAGCTCCGGTCCGCGCAGGATCAGCGTCGCGCCGGCGGCGAGCGTCGGAAAGACCTGTTCGACGAAGCCGTCGAAGTTGAAGGTCGAGAATTGCAGCACGCGGTCCCGCGACGTGATGCCGAACATGCCGATCGACACGTCCGTATGACGCGCCAGCCCGTCGTGCGTGATGCCGACGCCCTTCGGCCTGCCGGTCGAGCCTGATGTGTAGATCACATAGGCGAGGTGCGAGGGCACGATTGCAGCGGGCGCTGTTGAAGGCGTTGCACCGTCCTCCGTCATGCGATGCACGTCCAGTGTCCTGACGCCGAGGCGCGCGAGCGCATCGACCGGCACATCCGAGGTCTCTTCCGTGGGCGCGGTCAGCGCGACCGCAATGCCGCTGTCCTCGATCATGAACGCGAGACGCTCCGCCGGATACGACGGATCGAGCGGCACATAAGCACCGCCCGCCTTCAGCACGCCGAGGATCGCGACGATCATCGTCAGCGAGCGCTCGAGCAGCACGCCCACGCGCGCTTCGGGTCCGACACCCGCCGCGCGCAGATGACGCGCGACGCGTTCTGCGCGGCGGTCGAGCGTGCCGTAGTCGATCGATTCGTCATCGAGCACCAGCGCCTGCGCATCCGGCGTGCGCGCGGCCTGTTGCGCGATGCGCAGATGCACGGGCGCGGACGCTGCGACATCGGGCGCGCTGCCCCAGCCTTCCAGTTGCGCGCGCTCGCCGGGGGCCAGCATGTCGAGCGCTCCGAGCGGTGCATCCGGCGCGGCGATGAACGCATCGAGCAGCGCCGACAGATGCGCTGCCATGCGGGCGATCTGCGCGGCATCGAAGATATCGCTCGCGTAGTCGAAGTCGATGCGCAGCGCTTCCTCGCCCGCCCTGCCTTGCGTGACCGACAGCGTCAGCGGATAACTCGTGCGGTCCTCGTTGCGCAAGCTTGAGAACTGCAACTCGCGCGCGCCGGAAGCATGCAGGATGTCATCGACCGGATAGTTCTCGAACACGACGATGCTGTCGAACAGCGCCTGTCCGCCTTCGATGCGCGCCCAGCGCTGGATGTCGTAGAGCGCGACGTGTTCGTGCTCGCGCGCCGCGACGCCCTGCCGCTGCACGCGTTCGAGCCACGCCGAGACGCTCGTCGCGGGATCCGGCGCGCCGATCACCGGAATGGTGTTGATGAACAGGCCGAGCGTGCGGTCCGCGCCCGCGAGCGCTTCCGGACGGCCCGCGACGGTCGCGCCGAAGCTCACCGCGCGCTGCCCCGTATAACGTTGCAGCAGCACGAGCCACGCGGCCTGCACCAGCGTATTCGGCGTCACGCGGCGGGACTTCGCAAAGCGGCCAAGCGACGCGGCACGCGCGGCGTCCCACGTCAGTGAATGCGTGCCGTATGAAGCGGCGCTCGCTGCATCGGCGCGTGACGGTGCGGGCAATGCATGGCTCAGCAGCGTCGGGCCTTCGAGTGCGCCGAGTTGCTCGCGCCACCAGGTCTCGCCGACAGCCTGCGGCCGCTGGCCCAGCCACGCGATGAAGTCCCGATAGCGTCCCGGCACGCCGGTAGCCGGTCGTCCCTCATAAGTCGCCAGCACTTCGGCGAGCAACTGCGCGGCGCTCCAGCCATCGAGCAGCGCGTGATGGAACGTCCACACGAAATGATGTCGATCCACGTCCGTGCGCAGCACGTCCACCCGCCACAACGGCGCGCGCGCCAGATCGAAACCCTGCGTCACGCGCGCGGCGGCGAAACGGTCGAGACGCGCATCGAGTGTCGATGCTTCTTCGTTACGCCAGTCCTCGGTGAAGAACGGCGTCGCGATGCTGCGCGCCACCCATTGACGCGGGGCATCGTCGAAGGACAGAAAACCGGTACGCAAGGTGTCGTGACGCGCGGCAACGGCAGTCCATGCCGCTTCGAAACGCGCGCCATCCAGCCGGCCGATATCCACGCGCAACTGGTTCACATAGGCGCCCGGCTGCTGTCCGAGCAGGCTATGGAACACGATGCCCGTCTGCATCGGCGCGAGCGGATACAGGTCCGCGACGTCGGCGGCACGCACGGGCAACGCATCGAGACGCGCCTGGTCGATGCCCGCAAGCGGCACATCGGAAGGCGTCAGCCCGGATGCGCCGCTTTCGCAGTGCGCCAGTACGGCCAGCAGTTCGCGCTGCAGCGCGTCGGCGAGCGTCGTCAGCGTGGCTGCGTCGTAGCGGTCGCCGCGCGGATGCAGCAGCGTGAGCGACAGTGCGCCCCGATGAACCTGCGCCGAAATTTCGAGTGCATGCGTCGCGCGATTCAGTTCACTCGACGTGCGCCCGCTCGCCTCCGTGGCGAGTTGCCAGCCTTGGCCGGGGTCGTCGTCGTCGAACTGGCCGAGATAGTTGAACAGCACCTCCGCGTGACCGATGCCCGCCAGCGCCGCGCGACTCGACGGCGTACCGAGATACTTGAGCAGATTGAAGCTCAGGCCGCGATGCGGCACCGCGCGGCGCGCTTCCTTCACGCGCTTGAGCGCCGCGCCGGGCTCGCCGGTCGGCGCGAGTTCGAACGGATACACGCTCGTCAGCCAGCCGACCGTGCGGCTCAGATCGGCGTGGCCGGAGAGCGGCTCGCGTCCGTGACCTTCGAGGTCGATACGCAACGCCGCGCTGTCGGAGAACGCGCACAACGCGCGGCCCGTGGCGAGCAGCAGCAGATCGACGAGTTGCGTCCGATAAGCCGCCGATGCGTCCTGTTGCATACGCCGCGTCGTCGCGCGATCGAACTGCACGACGGCGCGCTGCGGCACGCCAGATGCGTGCGGCATGCCCGGCGGCAAGGCCGCGCGCACTTCGGCGAGGCGTTGCCAGTGCGTGAGGTCGCGCTCGACGTCCGGTATGCGCGCCGCTTCGTGCAGCTGGCGTGCGAAAGCCTGACACGAGGTCGTGCGTTCGGGCAGCGTTGCCGCTTCGCCGCGCACGCGTTGAGCGTGAACGCGTTGCAGGTCGTCGATGAGAATGCGCCACGACACGGTATCGACCACCAGATGATGGATCGCGATGAACAGCCGCCACGTGCCGTCTTCGATGCCGAGCGCGATCGCGCGAAGGAGCGGGCCGTGCTCGATGTCGAGGCTGGCCTGCGCCGCGTCGCAATGCTTCCCGATCTCCGCGAGCGCGACGCTTTCAATGACATCGAGGGACGGCGCGGCTTCATCCTCCGTGGCATAGCGTTGACGCCAGCCCGACTCGCACGGCTCGAAGCGCACGCGCAGGCTGTCGTGATGCGCGACCACCGCGCTCAGCGCGTCTTGCAGCGCGCCGGTATCCAGCGTGCGGCCCACGTCGAGCAGCACCGCCTGATTGAAGTGATCGCGCGCCGCGAATGCTTCGCTGAAGAACCACGCCTGGATCGGCAGCAAGGGAACAGGCGCGCTTGTGTCCACAGTCGAATCCGGCAGCGCGGCTTCGGCGGGCGACGCACCGAGCGGCGTGACGACGCTCGCCAGTTGCGCGATGGTCTGCTGCTCGAAGATCTGTCGTGCGCTGAGGCCGAGGCCCGCGCGACGCGCACGCGCAACGATCTGCAAGCCCATGATCGAATCGCCGCCCAACTCGAAGAAGTTCTCGTGACGTCCGATGCCCTCGCGCCGCAACAACTGCGACCAGATTCCGGCGAGCGTGATTTCGGTATCGCCCTGAGGCGCTTCGGAGAGCGGCGCCGCGACGATCTCCGGCGCAGGCAGCGCGCGCCGGTCGATCTTGCCGTTCGGCGTCAACGGCAACGCATCCAGCACGGTCAGCCAGGAGGGCACCATGTAGTCGGGCAGCGTGGCGCCGAGCGCCGCGCGCAGGGCGGCCGGGTCGAGTGGCTGTCCCGCTGCTGCCGTGACATACGCTGCAAGACGTCTGGACGCCGTGCCGTCGGCTGCATCCAGCGCGACGACGACCGCCTCCGCGACGCCGTCCTGCATGCGCAGCCGCGCCTCGATCTCGCCAGGTTCGATCCGGAAGCCCCGCACCTTCACCTGCTCGTCGAGGCGGCCCAGATATTCGAGCTGACCATCGGCGCGCCAGCGCACCAGATCGCCGGTGCAGTAGAGGCGCGCGCCGGGCGTGTCGGAAAACGGGTCCGGCACGAAGCGCGCCGCGCTCATGCCGGGCTGGCCAAGATAGCCGCGCGCCAGCGCCGCGCCGCCGATATGCAGTTCGCCCGGCACGCCAGGCGGCACCGGGTTCTTGCGCGCATCCAGCACCCATGCGCTGCGTGCGCCGACGGGCTGGCCGATCGGCGCATAGGCGCTGTCGAACGCGGGCTCATCGGCTTGCCAGACGGTCGGCGTGATGACCGTTTCCGACGGACCGTAGGCGTTGAAGACGCGCTGCGGCGCGAGCCGTTCGCGCACGGCATCGAAGCCCGCGCGCGACCACGCCTCGCCGCCGACGATGCAGGTCCGCACGCTCACCGCGCCCGCCGCCGTTTCGCGCGCGAAGGCATCGATATAGGCCGGCGGCACGTTGAGCGAGGTGACGCCGTGCGCGCGGATCTCATCGACCAGCCGCCCGGCCGACCACACTTCGTCGTCGCGCATCAGGACCGAAGCGCCGTGCGTAAGCGGCACCCAGAGCTCTTCGGCGGCGACGTCGAAACTGATCGACGCGAAATGCAGGCAGCAATCCGACGCGTCATAGCCGAACAGTTCGCCGATCGCCCGGCAGTGCGACGCCAGCGCGCCATGCGCCACCGCGACGCCCTTCGGACGGCCCGTCGTGCCCGATGTGTACACGACATATGCAAGATTGTCAGGATGCAGGGCGGGCGCGGGATCGGTGTCGGGTTCGCCGGACAGGTCGAGCGTGTCGAGGTTCAGCACGGGCACGCTACAGGCGTCGCGCATGTGCGCTTCCGACGCATCGTCGACGAGCAGCAGCGCGATGGCGCTGTCGTTTGCCATGTGCGTGAGGCGCGCGGGCGGGTACGCCGGGTCGAGCGGCACATACGCGCCGCCCGCCTTCAGGATGCCGAGCATCGCGGCCGTCAGGCCGGCGGTCCGCGACATGGCCAGGCCGACACGCACTTCGGGACCGACACCCTCGCGCATCAGACGCGCCGCCAGACGGTTCGCGCGACGATCGAGTTCGGCATAGGTCATCCGGCCGTCGATGCCGGTGACGGCGAGCGCGTCCGGTGTGGCCTGTGCGCCGGCGGCGATGCGTCGGTGAACGAAGTCGTCGGCTTCTTGTGCTTGAGTGGAGCCGCTGCCCCATTCGCGCAGTTGCCGCCATTGCGCCGCATCGAGCAAGGCAATTTCACCGATGCGCTGCGCCGGGTCATCCGTCAGCGCTCGCAACACGTTCGCGTAATGCGCGCCGAGCCGCTCGATGCTCGCGGCATCGAACAGTTCGTCGGCGTAGATGAACTCGGCCTCCAGCGTGCCGTCCGTCGATTCGATGATGTTCAGCGTCAGTTCGAACAACGCCGCTTCGTCCGGCAGGGCGTAGGGCTCGATGCTCAGGCCCGGGAGTTGTTCCAGCACGCGCCAGTCGCTGCGCTGATGGTTGAACATCACCTGGAACAGCGGCGTGTGGCTCAGGCTGCGTTCGGGACGCAGGGCATCTACCAGTACGTCGAAGGGCAGGTCTTGATGCGCCTGTGCGTCGAGCGTCGTCTGGCGGGTTTGTTGCAGCAGGGCTTCGAGACTTGCTTCGCCATCGATCTCTGCACGCAACACCTGCGTGTTCACGAAGAAGCCGATCAAGCCCTCCGTCTCCACGCGATGTCGGTTCGCCACCGGCACGCCGATGCGGATATCTTCCTGTCCCGTATAGCGATGCAGCAGCGCCTGGAACGCCGCGAGCAGCACCATGAACGGCGTCGTGGACGTACTTTGCGCGCGCGACTTCACCGCTTGCGAAAGCGCTTCAGGCATCTTCAGCCGATACCGCGCCGCACGATACGATGCATTCGCCTGACGCGGCGAGTCGGTGGGCAGTGCCAGCACCGGCTGTGTATCGCCCAGCGCCTTGCGCCAGTAGGTCAATTGCTGTTCGCGTTCGCCTGCGTCCAGCCAGTCGCGTTGCCATGCCGCATAGTCCGCGTATTGCACCGGCAGCGCTGCCAGCTTCAACGGCTCTTTCAACACCGCTGCGCGGTAATGCGCCACCAGTTCTTCGAGCAGCACACGCACCGACCAACCGTCCGAGACGATGTGATGCATCGCCAGTACGAAAAGGCTTTTGCCCGCTTCCTGCGTGTGAAAAAGCCCTGCACGCAGCAACGGTCCTTGCGCCAGATCGAACGGACGGCTCGCGAGCACGCGTGCTGCGTCATCGATCTGCGTCGCCGGTAATGACGCTTCCTGCCAGTCAAGCGTTCCCTGCGGTTCGATCCACTGCTGCACCTGACCCGCGTCATCAGCGACAAAGCGCGTACGCAATACCTCATGCCTTGCGACGATCGCCTCGACGCTCGCCTTCAACGCAGAAGCATCCACGTCACCATTCAGCAACAAGCCACCCGCCACGTGATACGCGCTGCTCTCCGGCGCCAGTTGCCACATGAACCACTGACGCTGCTGCGCATGCGAAGCCGCCACGCCCTGCCCTGCCTGACGCGTGCGCGGCAGGATAGGGAACTGCGCGGGCGCGACGCCCTGCTCGTTCATCTTCTGCCAGAACACACGCCGCTTCTCCGGCGTCAGTTCGATAAAGCGTTCAGCGATGCGTCGCGCCGCGTCCTTGTCCATAGCCATGCTCACAGCGTATCCATGAAGAGATCCAGGCGATTCAGCGCGTCGTCGGAAGGCTGCGCGGCGCGCGTCTGCGCCACCATCGCGGCTTGCGCGGCCAGCGTCGGCGCATTGAACAGCGTGGCGAGCGGCAGACTCGCGCCCAGATCGAGACCGATGCGCGCGTTCAGTTGCACCGCGAGCAGCGAATGCCCGCCCAGATCGAAGAAATCGTCGTGACGTCCAATCCGCTCGACGCCCAGCAGCGTCGACCACACCGTCGCCAGTTCCGTCTCCATGCCCTCGTGCGGCGCTTCGAAAGGCGCGGCATCGTCGAACGCGGGCTGCGGCAGCGCATGCCGGTCCACCTTGCCGTTGGCGTTGAGCGGCA
Organism: Caballeronia sp. LZ032; assembly: GCF_031451315.1. Lineage (NCBI taxonomy): Bacteria > Pseudomonadati > Pseudomonadota > Betaproteobacteria > Burkholderiales > Burkholderiaceae > Caballeronia > Caballeronia sp. LZ032. Next base: position 392,434 of record NZ_JARUXP010000002.1, on the reverse strand, counting down.
TCACATCGAGCGGCACGATGCGCCACGGCACCATGTAGTCCGGCAAAGTTCGAGCGAGGGCGATGCGCAGGGCATCGGCATCGGACACAGCGCCCGTCACCCACGCGATGAGCCGGTCATCGCGCGCCATCACCACCGCTTCGCGCACGCCCTGGCCGAGCAAGGCCGCCTCGATTTCGCCCAGCTCGATACGCAAGCCGCGAATCTTCACCTGGTGATCGACGCGGCCCAGATAGTCGAGCGCGCCGTCTTCGCGCCAGCGCACGACATCGCCCGTGCGGTACAGGCGCGCGCCGTCCGCGCCGAACGGATCGGGCACGAAGCGCTCGGCGGTCAGCGCCGCCCGGCCCAGATAGCCGCGCGCGAGGTTCGCGCCGCCCAGATACAGTTCTCCCGGCACGCCCGGCGGCACCGGCGACAGGCGCGCGTCCAGCACCCAGGTCTGCGTTGCGTCGATAGGACGGCCGATCGGCACGGCTCGCGCCGCTTCGTCCACGCAGGTCCACGCGGTCACGTCGATGGCCGCTTCCGTCGGGCCGTAGAGGTTGTGCAGCGTCACCGAGGGCAACGCTTGCGCCGTCGACTGGCGCAAGCCGGCGGACAGCGCCTCGCCACTGCACACGATGCGCGTCAGCGACTCGCCGCAGTGAGAGGCCGCGCCGCTGTCGATGAAGGCTTGCAGCACCGACGGCACGAAGTGCAGTGTGCTCACCGCATGGCGACGCATCGTCGCGGCGAGCAGCGCCGGATCGCGATGCGCGTCGGGCGCGGCGATGGCCAGCCGTGCGCCGACGCGCAACGGCCAGAAGAACTCCCACACCGAAACGTCGAAGCTGAACGGCGTCTTCTGCAACACGGTTTCGCCGCGCCGCAGCGCATAGGCGCGCTGCATCCATTCGAGCCGGTTGAACAGCGCATCGTGACGGTTGCCCACGCCCTTTGGCCGGCCCGTCGAACCGGACGTGTAGATCACGTAGGCGAGATTGGCGCCGTGCAGCACGGCATCCGGGTTGTGCGCCGGACAGGCGCGTGTATCGATGTCCTCGAGCACGAAGCACGGCACGCCGCCCTCCGGCGCGGGCAGTGCGATGCCGCGCTGATGCAGCACCAGTTGCGGCCGGCTGTCGCCGATCATGTAGGCGAGGCGATCGGCCGGATAGGAGGGATCGAGCGGCACATAGGCCGCGCCCGCCTTGACGATGGCATACAGCGCGACCAGCAGATCGAAGGAACGCAGCGCCGCGATGCCGACGCGCGTTTCCACGCCGACGCCCTGCGCGAGCAGCCAGTGCGCGAGCCGGTTGGCGCGGGCGTTGAGTTCGCCGTAGGTCAGGGTGGCGTCGTCGAGCAGCAGGGCGATGTTGTCCGGATGACGCTCTGCGTGACGCTCGAACGCGCGGAAGACGGGCTCGGCGCCTTCGTTGTGTGCCGGGTTCACGCTCCAGCGCGCGAGCGTGGTGGCTTCGGCTTCGTCCACCATCGCGATCTCGCCGACGCTCTGGCGGCTGGCCGCAGCGTCCGCGAACGCCGCGAGTATCCGTTGGTAATGCTGCGCGAGACGGGCGATGGTCGCTTCGTCGAAGAGTTCGCGCGCGTAGGTCAGTTCCAGCGATAGCGTGCCGTCCGGCTCCTCGCGCGTGTCGAGCAGCAATTCGAATTGCGCCATCGGGGCGGGCAGCGGATACGGCTCGATGGTCAGGCCCGGAAGCTGTTCCAGCACGCGCCAGTCGCTGCGCTGATGGTTGAACATCACCTGGAACAGCGGCGTGTGGCTCAGGCTGCGTTCGGGACGCAGGGCATCTACCAGTACGTCGAAGGGCAGGTCTTGATGCGCCTGTGCGTCGAGCGTCGTCTGGCGGGTTTGTTGCAGCAGGGCTTCGAGACTTGCTTCGCCATCGATCTCTGCACGCAACACCTGCGTGTTCACGAAGAAGCCGATCAAGCCCTCCGTCTCCACGCGATGTCGGTTCGCCACCGGCACGCCGATGCGGATATCTTCCTGTCCCGTATAGCGATGCAGCAGCGCCTGGAACGCCGCGAGCAGCACCATGAACGGCGTCGTGGACGTACTTTGCGCGCGCGACTTCACCGCTTGCGAAAGCGCTTCAGGCATCTTCAGCCGATACCGCGCCGCACGATACGATGCATTCGCCTGACGCGGCGAGTCGGTGGGCAGTGCCAGCACCGGCTGTGTATCGCCCAGCGCCTTGCGCCAGTAGGTCAATTGCTGTTCGCGTTCGCCTGCGTCCAGCCAGTCGCGTTGCCATGCCGCATAGTCCGCGTATTGCACCGGCAGCGCTGCCAGCTTCAACGGCTCTTTCAACACCGCTGCGCGGTAATGCGCCACCAGTTCTTCGAGCAGCACACGCACCGACCAACCGTCCGAGACGATGTGATGCATCGCCAGTACGAAAAGGCTTTTGCCCGCTTCCTGCGTGGGAAAAAGCCCTGCACGCAGCAACGGCCCTTGCGCCAGATCGAACGGACGGCTCGCGAGCATACGCGCTGCGTCATCGATCTGCGTCGCCGGTAATGACGCTTCCTGCCAGTCAAGCGTTCCCTGCGGTTCGATCCACTGCTGCACCTGACCCGCGTCATCAGCAACGAAGCGCGTACGCAACACCTCATGCCTTGCGACGATCGCCTCGACGCTCGCCTTCAACGCAGAAGCATCCACGTCACCGTTCAGCCACAAGCCACCCGCCACGTGATACGCGCTGCTCTCCGGCGCCAGGTTCCACATGAACCACTGACGCCGCTGCGCATGCGAAGCGAGCGTGCGCCCTCGCGATGCCTCAGGCAGGCGCGGAATCGTGCTCTGCGGCGCCGCCTTGACTGCCGACGCCTCATCGAGCCGCGCCGCCAGTTGCGCCAGCGTGAGCCGCTGGAACAGCAGCTTCGGCGTGATCGACAGCTTGGCCTTGCGGGCCTTCGCCACCACCTTGAGACCGAGAATCGAGTCGCCGCCCGATTCGAAGAAGTTGCGATGCCGGCTGATCGATCCCGGCTCCATGCCGATCACGTCAGCCCAGATCCGCGCGAGCGCGACTTCGGTTGCGCCATGCGGCGCATCGGCGGCGTCCGCAGGCGCGCTCTCCGACACCGACGGCAACAGCGTCCGCAAAGCCACACGGTCGAGCTTGCCGTTCCCGTTCAGCGGCAAGGCCGCGACGGTGACGATATCGGCGGGCACCATGTATTCCGGCAGCCATGCCGCGAGCGCGCCGCGCACCGTGTCCGCCGTTGCATCGCCGGTCACGACGGCCGCCAGGCGCAAGCCGCCCGCCGCTTCATGCCCGAGCACGGCAGCTTCGCGAACGCCTTCCACACGCCGCAGCGCGCGCTCCACCTCGGCCGGTTCCACGCGGTAGCCCCGGACCTTCAACTGATCGTCCGCACGGCCCAGATACTCGAGCAGGCCGTCCGCATGGATCCGCACGCGATCCCCCGTCCGATACAGCCGCTCGCCCGAAGCGAACGGATCCGGCACGAAGCGCTCCGCGCTCAGCGCCGCACGGCCGTGATAACCCCGCGCGACGGACGGCCCACCCACGTACAGTTCGCCAATTGCACCTGATTCGACCGGCTGGAGCGCATCGTCGAGCACGTGGAGGCGCGCGCGGGGCAGCGCGGCACCGAGCGGCAGATCGCGCTGTGCGTCGAGCGGGCCGCGCTGCGCGTACATCGCGACGCCCACCGTCGTTTCTGTCGGGCCATAGTGATTGAAGATGCGGCACGCGGGTGCGAGCGCCTGCAAACGCGCGAGCAGCGCGGCGGAAGTCGTCTCGCCGCCGACGATCAACGCATCCCACGGCAACACGTCGCGCGGGCGAGCCGCACTCAGCAACGCCGACAGATGCCCCGGCACGATCTTCAGCACGCCCACTTCATGTTCCGCCATATAGCGCGCGAACTGATCGGGATTGAAGGCCAGTTCCGGTGCGAGCAGATGCAGCGTGCGCGCCGAGCACAGCGCGCCGAACAGCACGGTATGGCCGAGATCGGCGGCGGGTGTCGAGACCATCGCGAAGGACGCGTCGGGGCTCGCGCGCAGCGTGTCCAGCATGCCGCGCACATAGCTGCCGAGCGCGCGATGCGAGACCACCACGCCCTTCGGCTCGCCCGTCGAACCCGACGTATAGATCATGTACGCGGCCTGATCGGGATGAACCACGCACGGCAACTTGGCTTGCGTGTTCTCGCCGGCCGCGAAGCTCACGTCGAGCGGCACGGCCTGCGCCGTGTCCAGCCCGTCGGGCAACGCGGCGGCATGCAGCAGCACCCGCGCGCCGCAATCACGCAACTGGGCGCTCAGGCGCGCGGCGGGCGCGGCCGGATCGAGCGGCACCCAGGTCGCGCCCGCCTTCAGCGCGGCCAGCATGCCCAGCACATGTTCGATCGACCGCTCCGCCAGCACGCCGACCCGCGCCTCCCTCACCGCGCCATGCTCGACGAGACGCGCGGCGAGCACGCTGGCGGCGGCGTCGAGTTCGGTGAAGGTCGCGCTGCGTGCGCCATCGCGCAAGGCGATCTTGTCCGGATGACGCGCGACGCTGTCGGCCCACATGGTCAGCACGTCCGCTGACGGCGCTTCGTCCAGATGGCGTCCGATCGCTTCCTGCGGCGCATCGGTCAGGCGTTGTGCCAACGTCGCGAACAATCGAGTCAGACGCGCGATGAACGCGGCATTGAACACGGCATCGTCATAGGCGACGAGGAAATCGATCTGCGCACCGGTATCGGTGAAATCGACGGCGAGGTCGAAGTGCGGGGCATCGTTCAGCAGCACGTGCAGCGACGCATCGAGCGGTGCGAATCCATGCGCCGCGAACGGACGCTGTTCGGTGAGCTTCACCTGAAACAGCGCGTCGCCGGCTTGCGCGCGCTTCGGCAGCAAGGCGCTCATCAGCCGGTCGAACGGCACGTCCTGATGCTCCTGTGCCGCGAGCACGGTTTCACGGGCGGCATCGACCAGCGCGCCGAAATCCTGCTGCCGTTCGACGCGCGAACGCAGCACCTGCATGTCGATGAAATAGCCGATCAGATGCTGCGCCTCAGGCCGCTTGCGCGACGACACCGGCGCGCCGATGCGGATATCGTCCTTGCCGCTCAATACATGCAGCACCACGTTGAAGACAGCCAGCACCGTCATGAACAACGAAGCGCGATGTTCGCCCGCGAGCCGTCGCATGCGGGCGGCCAGATCGGCTTCGAGCGCAAACTTTGCGCCGCGCTGGCGGCCGCGCGTGGCCTCCGCCGCAGCCGGGAACAGACGCGCGGCTTGCGCGGGATCGCCGTCGGCGGCGAGTTGCGCGCGCCAGTAGTCGAGTTGACGGGCGAGCGTGGAAGCATCGGCCGAGGCGCGGCTCCACGCGGTGTAATCGGCGGACTGCACGCGCCGCTGCGTGGCTTCGGGACGCGCGTAGTACGCATCGGCCAGCGCTGCGAGCAGCACGTTCACCGACCAGCCATCCGCGATGATGTGATGCAGCGCCAGCACCAGCCGATGCTCGTCTTCGCCCACGCTGACCAGATGCGCCCGCACGAGCGGACCGGTTTCCAGATCGAATGGCGCGCGGGCGATGCGGTCCGCGAGTGCTTCAAATGTGCCTTCATCGCACGAGTGGCCCAGCGTGATATCGAGCGTGTCGTCGATGAGTTGCACGGCCTCGCCTTCATCGTCGATCACGAAGCGAGCGCGCAAGATGTCATGCTGCTTCACGACAGTCTGGAAAGCGCGTTGCAGCGCGGTCACGTCAAGCGCGCCGTGCAGCCGCAATACGCCGCTCATGTTGTACGCGGCGCTCGATGGATCGTGCGACCACGTCAGCCATAGGCTGCGTTGCGCGTCCGAGGCACGCGAACGGGCGCGCTGTGCGTCGTCGAGGAGCGGCAGTGCTTCAGTCTGAGCCTGCCCTTGCGCCACGTGTGCCATCCGCTCGCGCACGCGGGCTGCCGCGTCGCGCAACACGGGCGCGGCAAAGACATCGCGCGGCATGAAATCGATCGACCAGCGCGCGCGGATCGCCGCCGCGACCTGCACGGCCGCGAGCGAACTGCCGCCATGCGCGAAGAAGTTGGCGTCGGCAGTGAGCGCGCCGGCGCCGTGCAACGCATCGCGCCACAGCGCGGCCAGCGCCGCTTCCATTTCGTCCAGCGTCACAGGCGCGGCTTGCGGCGCTTCGTCGCTATCGATGCGGCGGCCTTGCAGGAACCATGCGTACGCGTCGAGCGAACGCTTCCGCCAGCCGAGCGCACAGGCCGCGCGCTGCACCTTGCCGCTCGACGTCTTCGGCAAGCCGCCCGGATCGAGCAGCACGATCGCGCCGGCCGTTTCGCCGCACGTCTGCGCGACGGCTTCCGTCAAGGCCGCCGCGATGTCCTGCGCCGCAACCAGCTTGCGCATCTTCGGCGACACCTCGGCTGCGATGCCGATCGCCGCCTGCCCGTCGATCTCGACGGCGAACGCCGCCACCCGGCCCCGCCGCACAAGCTCGACCTCGCGTTCGATCGCCAGTTCGAGATCCTGCGGATACAGATTGCGTCCGCGCACGATCAGCAGATCCTTGATGCGTCCCGCCACGTACAGCTCGCCGTCGTGCAGGAAACCGAGATCGCCGGTATGCAGCCAGGTCACGCCGCCGCGCGTCCTGAACGCCGAGGCGCTCGCGTCCTCGCGCCGCCAGTAGCCCGCCGCGACGCTCGGCCCGCTCACACAAATCTCGCCAATGTGGCCCGGCGCGAGCACCGCGCCGCTGTCCGTATCGACGATGGCAATCTCATGCCCCGGCGCGGCCTTGCCGCACGACACCAGCGCGGCGGAATCGGCCTCGCCCGCCGCGACGGCAACGCGGCCCTGCTCCATCGCGGCCTGATCGAACGATGCCGCGCGCACACCCGCACCGCGCGCCACGCCGCTCACGTAAAGCGTCGCTTCGGCAAGCCCGTAGCAGGGAAACAGCGCGCCTGCATCGAAACGCGCGGAAGCAAAGCGTGCGACGAAGGCATCGAGCGTCGGCTTGCGCACCGGCTCCGAGCCGGAGAACGCCACGCGCCAGCTCGACAGATCGAGCGCATCGCGCTGCTCGTCGCCGACGCGGTCCGCACACAGCCGATACGCAAAATCAGGACCGCCGGAAATGCTGCCGCGATGCCGCGCAATCGCTTCGAGCCAGCGCACCGGCCGCTCCAGGAAATACTGCGGCGACATCAGCACGAGCGGAATGCCGCTGAACACCGGTTGCGACAAGGTGCCGATCAACCCCATGTCGTGATACAGCGGCAGCCAGCTCACGAACACGTCGTCGCCCGTGACGCTCAGGCCCGCGCGGATCGCCGCTTCGTTGGCCCACAGGCTGCCGTGCGTGACCATCACGCCCTTGGGGCTCGAGGTCGAACCGGACGTGTATTGCAGGAACGCCACATCCACCGGCGCCGCGCGATACGGCTCGAACCTGGATGCATCCGGGTCAGGCACGAGCGCGTCCATCGACACGCGCACGGCTTGCGGCGCGATCTCGGCGAAGGCGTCGCCCAGGCTGGCTTCGAGCGCAGCCGTCGTGACGATGAAGGCAGCGTCGGCATCGGCGGCAATCGCCTGCAAGCGCGCCAGGTGCTGGCCGCGCCGCGACTCCGGCGGATACGCCGGCACCGCCGTCGCTCCGGCATACAGGCAGCCGAAGAACGCGGCCACATAGTCGATGCCGCTATCCATCATCAGCAGCACGCGCATGCCTTCGGTCCAGCCGTCCGCGCCGCGCAGACGCCGCGCCAGCGCGGTCGCGCGGCGGTCGAGTTGCGCGTAGTCGTAACGCGTGTCGCCGTGCGCATCGACCGTCACGAGCGCCGTGTCCGTGCCGCGCGAAGCGGCCAGCGCCCGCAACCGCTCAATCATGTTCTCAGCCATGTCCATCCCGTCCGCGCCTTGTGCCTGTGATGCCATTACGCCTCAGTCCTCGTCATACTCGCGCACCGTCCGCTCGCCGTACGACACCGCGTGCCGCTCCACTTCGAGATGCACCGGACGCAGCGGATAACGCGCCTCGTCCGGCGACACGGGCCGCGGCTGCCACCACGTCGGGCGCGCGGGATCGGCGGGCGGCTTGCGCGTCTCCACGACAGGCGCTTCCTGCTGCGCCATGCGCTTGCGCTTGAGGAACGGACAACGGTCGTCGGCGGGGGTGTTGGCATCGTCGAGGAAGTATTGCTTCCATTCGAGATTGCCCGGATCGCCGAAGAAACCGAGATCCGGATGCGCGCCGATCTCGTCCCAGGTCTCCAGACGCTTGCGCACCTGATTGCGCGCCTCGCGGCCGATGACCTTGTTGGTGATCGTGTCGACGAACACGCTGCGCGGCTGGAACAGCAGCACCATGCCCGGACCGAGATTGCGGCTGTGCCGCGCGCGGAACGACGGGCACGCGCACACCACGAAGGTCTCCACACCCGCGAAGGAGAACTCCCAGTCCTCGCTCGACGGCTCCGGCTGCGCGTCCGCGTGCGGGTCCGGATCGACATCGTGCAGATGCTGGAGGATCTTCCAGAACAGTGCGTGATAGGCGTCGTGCGAGAGCGGCTCGGCATCCGGCTCGAAGAACACCGCAATATTGTTCTTGCGATACTCCGGCAGCGAGACCAGTTCCGCGAAGGTCTGCATGGTCGCGGCAAGCTGGCCGATGTCCTTGCCGTTCACATACGAATAGAACATCTCGCCGCGCTTCTCGGCCATCGTGCCGAAGAAGCACGGATAAGCCGGATCCATGACCTGCGCGCGCAGCGTCTCGTAAGAGGCATCCAGCCACGCGGGCGGCTGCACCTCCGCACCCGTGGCGCGCCCGGCGATGATGCGGCTCTTCCAGTCGCCCGGATCGAACCCGCTGCCTGCGGGCGCGCCCGCTTGCGTTTCAGCATTGACGCTCTTTGCTTGATCGTCCACTGTTTCCTCGTTCCTTTGCATCGTCGATATCCTCGTTCTTCACGCGCGCCCCTGCCTCTTGCACGGGCGAACGCGCGCGCGAGCCGCAGACGCCGCGGCTCGTCGATGAAAGCGTTTCTTGCAGGGAAACAGGCGTCCTGTGCCGGACGCTCTGGGATGATGCTTTTCGTTCAGGCCGACGCCTTCGCGTCGAGCTCCGCAACCAGCGCGCGGACCCAGTCGTCGGGGATGATCGGCTGGTGATAGGTGCATTCGCCCGATACCACCGTCGAGCCATGCAGACGGCCATCGGGAATCAGCACCATGTCGCCTTCGTTCATCTTCAGCTGCATGCCGAGATTGCCCCAGAAGAGCATCTCGCCTTCCTGGATGGTCACGAGCCGGTGATCGTTGTGAACGTGCGTGGTCGAGCACATCTCATGCGGCTCGATGAAGGTCTCGCGATCGATGTCCGGACATTCGGCGTCGATACGCGTGCTGATGCGGTGCGCGAACGCCACGTAATGACGGATCGACGACAGCCACAGCAATTGTTCGCCGAGATCCCAGCGCGCGCGTTCGGCCAGCCGTTCGCCGGCAGCCATGCCTTGCGCGGTCATCGCCACGGCAGAGGCACCGTAGGCCGCGCCGATCGTTTCGAGCGCCTGCGCGCCGCGCCGCAACAGTGAATCCTTGCGCGACTGCGCATCATCGTTGCTACGGTTCGCAGGCTTCAGATGCGCACAGGCGCGTTCGAGCGCGATGCTGAATGCCAGCGCTTCCGCTTCCGCCGCGAACGCCGCGCCCACCAGCCCGAACGCGCGATCCGGCCGGCGCGCGAGCGCATACAGCAGGTTGCACTTGGCCAGGCTGGTCGGCAGATAGAACTGCCAGTACGCATGCTGCTGGCGCGTCACGCCGCACGATGCCGCCACTTTCGCGTACAGCGCGGCATCGGTTGCATCGGTGTCGGGTGCGGGACGCTGGTCGGCGGGAAGCATGTCGAACAGGCCGCTCGCCGCCGCCCGCGCCAGCGCGCGCTGCTTCGACGGCGCCAGCGACCAGCGCTGCACCATGATGAAACGCAAGCCTTCCTCGAGGTAATCGTTGCGCATCAGCCGCGCAAACGTTTGATCCCAGAACTGCAGTTCGGCATCGAGGATGCGGGCGAGTCCTTGCGTCGCATCCGAAGCCTGCCCGGGAGCGGTCTGCTCCTGGCACAGATACTCGAACGCGTACGCTTCGAGGAACGGCGCAATCTGTGCGCCGAGCACCTGCGCCTCTTCGCCATAGAACTCGACGAAGCGTTGCCAGTCGGCGGGCGCGGCCGAGGCCGGCAGACGCGCCGTGCCCAGTTCGTAGATCGACAGCAAGGTACGGTTCGATGCCAGCGCAGGCAGGCGGCTCACGTTATGCGGGCGCACCGGCTTCGCGAACTTGAGGAACTCGAAGTCTTCGGGGCGCAGCGGCCGGCGATGGTAGTCGTCGTCGAGCACCAGTTCGCTGACCTCCGCGCTGCGAAACGGCTGCGCGGCGGCGAACTGCTTGATGAGGCCGACATAGCGTTCGCTCTGGCCCGCGAACGGTGAGAAGTCAAACAATGAAGACGAGGGTTGCGTCATGATCGTATTCCTGCGGCTGACTCACTGAAGATGAGAGAAACGTGTTGCGCCCGTGTGTTGAGCCGTGCCGTCCGCGCACGGCTCGCCGGATGGGATCTGCTGCTGCGTGTCGGCCGGCATGTCGCGGCATGCCGGCTCGACGCGCTTTTAAAAGTCCGACCGGACCGTCAACATCACATTGCGACGCTGACCGAACTCGCTGAAGAAAGTGCCCGGCGGACGAATGTAGTAATCGCGGTTGAAGATGTTGTTCAGGTTGAGCGACGCCTGAAGGTGCTTGTTGAACTGATAGCCCATCTGCGCGTTGAAGATCGCGTATGCGCCCTGCTCGACGCCGCGCGAAATGCGCGTCTGCGCCAGCATGCCCCCGCCCACCGAGAAGCCGCGCAGTGTGCCCTGGGTGAACAGGTAGTTCGTCCACAGCTTGAACAGATGCTTCGGATCGGTGCCGGTCGTCAGATCCGGCTGATCGTTTTCATAGTTGACGTTCAGGTACGTGTAGCCCGCATACACGTTCCAGTTCGCCAACGGCTGGCCCGCGATCTCGAACTCGAAACCTTCGTCCGTCGACTTGCCGCCCGCGATCGAGCCGGTCGGATTGTTCGGGTCGGTGATCGCGCGGTTGTTGTCGTTGATGTGGAACGCCGCCGCCGTGGTCGTCAGCCGGTTGTTCAGGAAGCTGGTCTTCAGGCCGACTTCGTATTGCTCGCCGGAGCGCGGGGGCAACAGTCCGCCCGTATAGGTGAGCGCGGTCTGCGCGGTCAGGAAGCGGGAATAACTTGCGTAAGCCGTCATCGAGCGCGTGATGTCATACACGAGCCCCGCGCTTGGCAGGAAACGGTGATTGACCTGCGCCTGCGTGCTCCAGTCCTCGACGGTCGGAAGCGTGGACTGGGACGTTTCCTGCAGGAAGGCTTCACGCGCGCCGAGCACGAGCGTCAACGGCGTCAGCAGCTTGATGCGCGCCTGCGCGTAAATGCCGTACTGCTCGGTGCGGTTGTTCGATCCGAAAGTGAACGGCACGTCCGTTTTCGGCACGGCGTTCGGATCGAATACGTTGAAAGTCTGGCCGTCGAACGGACCGTTCAGCGCAGCAAAACCCGAATCCGCGGTGCCCGTCTGCAGCGAATAGTTCGCACCGATCGTCAGCGTATGGGTCTGGCCGAACGCGCGGATCGGGCCGCTCACGTTGGTATCCGCGCCCCACCAGTTATAGGTGTTGCGCTGGCGTTGCTCGCCGTAGAAACTCAATCCGTCCGCGGTCGTGCCCGGACCCGCGTACGCATAGTCGGCCTTCGTCAGCAGATGGCGATAGAACAGCGTCGTGTTGGACTTCCAGCCGTTCTCGAAGCGATGCACGAGATTGCCGTTGACCTCTTCCATCGCGCTGTACGAGTAGTTCCAGCTCGGGCTGAAGTTCTGCGTGTACGAACTCTGCAATCGGCCGAGCAGATTGCCGTCCGGATCGGTCACGCCGCTCACGCCGTAATCGATGCCGCTGATCGGGTTGACCTGATACGCCGCCGACAGCGACAACGTGGTGCGCGGGTTGAAGTCGTAGTCGATGGCGCCGTACGCCATCACTTCCTTCTGGCGCGTGCCATCCACCGACTGCAAGCCGTCGCTGCCCACCAGCACCGCGCGGCCGCGCAGCGAGCCGTCCTTGTTCAGCGGGCCGGTCACGTCGATCATCTGGCGGAAGCTGCCGAACGAGCCGACCTGCGTTTCCGTCGCCACATGGAAGGTGTCCTGCGGACGCTTGCGCACGAAGTTCACCGTGCCGCCCGGATCCGTCACACCATCCATCACGCCAGTCGGGCCGCGCAACACTTCGATGCGGTCGTACATCGCGAGGTCGAACTGTTGCAGATATTGGAGGCCGCCCGGCGTCGACACGCCATCGAACTGCACGCCCAGGAAGTTGCCGCGCGCCTTGTAGTAGGCGGTGCCGTCGCCGTAATCCACCGACTCCACGCCGGTCACGTATTTGAGCGCGTCCTGGATGGTCGTCAGGTTCTGGTCGTCCATGCGCTGACGCGTCAGCACCGACACCGATGCCGGAATCTCCTTGATGGACTGCTCCGTCTTGCCCGCGACCGTCGCCGTGCGGCCGGAATACGTGCCGCTGCCTTCCGTGGTGGCATCCGGCGTGGCATTCACTTCGATGGCTGGCAGATTGCGATTCGACGGCTGCGCGTCCGTGGCTTGTTGCGCATGCGCGGACGTGCCCCACATGGCGACCAGCGCCAGCGCAATGGGCGTGAGTCCCGATCGGACGGGCAAGCGGTGGTTGGGCCGCGGTGCGCGGCGCCGTTGTCTGTTGTTATTCATTGTGCTGATCGCATCTGCCTGATGGTGGAAACCCGTTGAAGACCCGAAGAAGACTCGTGGAAAACCCTGGCGCCCATCGCATCGATGGACGTGTTCAGGATTGCCAAGTTGAGAATCTGGAGATACAGCGAGGCGCCCGACGAACAGCGTGCACGTCTGTCCGTCATGGCCGGGAACAGCGTCGCGCGCAGGTCATGCTGAATGCTGAACACGTCATCGACGTGACGAGACGGCGTGAAATTCTGGCGCGCTTCCGTCTCGACATCGACACTATACAAGAATGATTCGCATTTGCAAGCCTTGACACAGTTTATGTCTTGCTTTCAAAAAGCCGACGTGCTAATCCCCTGCGCGGGAGAGATTCGTCACGTAGCTGACACGGATTTGCGCAGCGTCAGCGCGATCAGATAAGGCCCGCCAATGAGCGTCGCGACCAGACCCGCGGGCATTTCCTCGGGGAACATGAGCTGGCGGCCGAGCCATTCCGCGAAGCCCATCAGCAGCGCACCGAAGATCGCGGCGACGAAGATCTGCACGCCGGGACGGCGCGCGCCCGAATAGCGCGCGACATGCGGCGCGATCAGGCCGACGAACGACAAGGGTCCGACAATCAACGTCGATGCCGCCGTCAGCAGCGCCGCCACGATCAGGATGGCAAAGCGCGCGCGCGTGACGGGCACGCCGAGTCCCTCGGCCATGTGGGTGCCGAGTCCGAGCGCCTCCAGCCAGCGCGACAGCAGCGGCGCGAGCGCCAGCCCGAGCACGGCGATGGCGGCGGCCGTGTAGGCGGACGACGCTTCGACGTAATAGGTCGAGCCGATGATGAAGTTCATCAGCATGCCGCCGCGCGGATCGCCGCTTGCGAGCAGCGCGCCGACCACGGCCTGAAACAGCGCGCTGATGGCCACGCCGATCAGCAGCAGCCGTTCTGGCGCGAACGCGGCCTTCGATCCGAGCCACAGCAGCAGCGCCAGCGTGACGATCGCGCCCGCGAGGCAGCCGGCGAACAGCACGCCCGGCGACGGCGTCAAACCCGCGAACAACACGACCACGATGCCGAGCGCCCCGCCCGAACTCACGCCGAGCAGGTCGGGGCTGGCCATCGGATTGGCGGTGACGCGCTGGATCAGCGTGCCCGCGACCGCGAGCAGCACGCCCGCAGCGAGCGCCGCGACGGTATGCGGCAGGCGCCAGAACATCAGCGCGTCGAGATCGCTGCGGCTGGCGAAGCGCCAGCCATCGAGTCCGCGCGACACACAGAACGACAGCACCAGCACCGCCACGAGCGCGGCGCACGCCCACGGCAGGCGGCGCTCCAGCTTCGCGGGCGGCGCATGCGCGACGGCCGCCGCATGCAGGTCCGGCTGGGTGCGCAGACGCGGCAGCAGCGCGAGCAGCAGCGGCACGCCGAGCAAGGAGGTGACGGTGCCGGTGGGCACCAGATGCGCCGAGAACAGTTCGCCCGATGCGATCACGCGGACGATTTCATCGGTGCACCAGAGCAGCACGGCGCCGAGACACGGCGCCCACACGAGCCGCTGACGCAGCCGCCGCGCGCCCGCGAGCCGCGCGAGCGTCGGCGCGGCCAGTCCGACGAAGCCGATCACGCCCACCGCCGACACCACGCACGCAGTCAGCACCACGGCGATCAGCAAGGCCGCGAATCGCGTGCGCTGCAGTGCGATGCCCAGTCCCTGCACGGTCGAATCGCCGGCCTCGAACACGCCGAGCGGACGCAGCATGAAGGCCGTCAGCACGAAGCACGCGAGCACGCCGACGAACAACCGCGCGCTCTCGTGCCAGCCGGTCTGGTCGAGCGCGCCGCCGCCCCAGATCATCAGGCCGCGCATCAGGTCGAAGTGCGCGAGCGTGATGCCGAGCGCAATCGCGCCGCAATAGAGATTGACGATCATGCCCGACAGGATCACCGCCAGCGACGACATCCGCTGCCGCCACGCGAGCGCGAACACGAGTGTCATCGCCAGCGCGCCGCCGCCGAGCGCGACGGCCATGCGTCCGCTCGCCAGCAGCGAAGGCGCCCACAGTTCGGCGAGCATCAGCGCGAGATAGGCGCCGGGGAAGATGCCGAGCGTCATCGGCTCGGCGAGCGGATTGCGCAGGACCTGCTGTGCGAGCGTGCCGGCCAGCGCGAGCGCGCTGCCGCATAGCAGCGTCATGGCGATGCGCGGCAACATGCTGTCGCGCACCAGCACCTGATGCAGGTCGGTGCGGTCGGGCATGAAGAGCGTCGACCAGAACGATGCGCCGCTCAGTTCGCCGTGGATGCCGGCAATCGACAGGCACAACGCCACCAGCCCGAGCACGCCGACCAGCGCCACGCGGAAATCGCGCGGCGCGCGCGGTCCGGATACCGCCGTCATGTCACGCGACACCGCCGCCTCCCGCCGCAATCAGGGTGAGGGCGTCGTCGATGGCGTGCGCGAAGCGCTGCATCGAGACAAGTCCGCCGTAGGGCGCGATCACGGGCAGCTTGGCGACGCGCTTCGAGCGCACCGCCGGCAGCGCCTGCCAGATCTCATTCGAGCCGAGCTGCGCGACGACCGGCGCCGCCACCGGTCCGACCAGCAGCAGGCTCGCCTGCTGCACGTCCACCAGCCGTTGCAGCGGCACCATCGCCGCGCCCACCTGCGTGGCCCACACGCGGCCGCCCGCAGGCGGATTCACGGCGTTGACGACGCCGAGCTTCGTGAGCATCGCGTCGAAGAGACTGCCTTGGCCGTAGACGCGCAGATGCCGGTCGTCGACCAGATCCGCGACGATCACCGGCGCCGCGGTCAGCGCCGGCCGCGCGCCGATCCGCGCCCGCACCGCGTCCGCCGTGCGCTGCGCCGCGCCGATCAGCGCGGCCGCGCGTGCCGGAAGTTGCAGGCGCGTGGCCAGTTCGGCGGTTTCGGCGCACAAGGCCGAGTATGGCGCGGGGTTCGACATGTACGTGCCGAGCGTGATGGTCGGCGCGAGACGCTCCAGCGACGGTTTCGCCGGCGCGTGTTCGACCGTGATGACGAACAGGTCGGGGTCGAGCATGCGCAGCACGTCGAAGTTCGGCTGATAGAGCAAGCCGATATCGGCGACGCCCTGCGGCAGCGGCGGCTGCACGATGGTCGTGCGATACCAGTCCGGCAACGACGTCCCGACCGGAGCGACGCCCAGCGCCAGCAGCGTTTCGGTCAGTTCCCAGTTCATCGTGACGATGCGGCGCGGCGTGGCACTTTCAGCGGCGAACACCGATGGCGCGGCGAGCCCCGCCGTCATGGCAAACGCCGTCGCGAGCCAGCGACGTCGGTTCAAAGCAACGCGCTTCATCGCGGGAATCCGATCAGATAACCGCTGACGGCATCGGTCATGACGCCCATCGGAACGCCGTAGATGGCTTGCAGCACATCGGGACGCATGGTCTCGGCCGGGCTGGTCTGCATCAGCAGCTTGCCGCCGCGCAGCGAGACCAGTTGCGTGCAGAAACGCGTCGCCATGTTGACGTCGTGCAGCACGATCACCGCCGTCATGCCGCGCTCGTCGCACAGCTTGCGCACGAGGCCGAGCACTTCGAGCTGATGGCTGATGTCGAGCGCCGAAGTCGGCTCGTCGAGCAGCACGCAGCGGCTGTTCTGCGCGATCAGCATCGCGAGCCACACGCGCTGGCGCTCGCCGCCCGAGAGACTGTCGACGGGTCTGTCGGCGTAATGCGCGACATCGGTCCAGGTCATCGCCTCGTCCACCAGCCGCTGGTCCTCCGCCGTGAAGCGCCCGAGCGCGCCATGCCACGGATAGCGCCCGAGCGCGACCAGTTCGCGGACCAGCAGGCCGTCGGTGGCCGGCGTGTATTGCGGCAGATGCGCGACCTGCTGCGCGAAGCTGCGGTGCGGCCAGCTGGCGAGCCGCTCGCCGCCGAACTCGATGGTGCCGCGCGTCGGCTGATGCAGCCGCGCGAGCAGCCGGATCAGCGAGGTCTTGCCCGAGCCGTTATGGCCGATCAGCCCGACCACCTCGCCCGTGCCGATGCTGAGCGAGATGTCGTGCAGCAGTTGCTTGCCGCCGATCTCGAAATCGACGTTCGACAGCGTGTAGAGGGCGTCTTCTGTTGTGTGCTGCATGACCCGATGTTGCCTTTTCGATGGTGGGAACCGCGGCCTTGGCGCGCCGCTGTGTTTTGGCAGGTTCAAACGGAGCCGGCGATCCCGCGCAAGCGTTCCACGACGCTCGCGTGCAAGGCCGGATGATGGACGATGGCGCTGTGCGTCGCATCGATGCCGATCTCCTCGACTGCCGCGCTCGTGTACGGCCGCCAGTCGCGCTTGCGCTCGGCGGAGGTATCGCGCGCGGCGCGCCAGAACGTCACCGGCACGTCGATGCGCGGCAGCGCGTGCGCCAGCCGCAAACGGTAATGCAGGTCGTCGAGCGCGGCGGTGCGGTCAAACAGCGCACGCAAACGCGCGCCGTCCGGCTGGGCGTCGAGCCAGGCGGACAGGGGATCGCCTGCCTCGGCGGCTTCGGGGAGATCGTTCGTATGCGTCGCCGTATCGAGCAGGCCGAGGAAATCGACTTCATGGCCGCGCGCACGCAACAGTCCGGCCACGCTCAGCGCGAGCCGTCCGCCGAACGACCAGCCCAGCAGACGGAACGGCCCCGCGCGCTGCACGCCGAGCATCTGCTCGACGCAGGTCTCGGCGAGTGCTTCGAAGGACTTCGCGTTCTGAAAGTGCTCGTCGGCGAGACCCGGCGAACGCAGCGCGATCACCGACGCCACGCCTTGCAGCGCCGCGCCGAGAAAGCGGTATTCGCCGACCATGCCGAAGCCCGGATAGAAGCAGAACAGCGTGAGCGGCGCGCCGCTCGCGTTGAGCGGCTGCACGCACGCATCCGCCGACGGGCACAGCATCGCCTCGGTGATGAAGCGTTGACGCCAGAGCTCGAAGGCTTGCTGATTGTCGTCGTCCGTGGCGACAGAGGCGCTCTGCGTGAGTCCGTCGAACAAAGGCAAGGCCGCTGCGCGCGCGCTCACGGCGACGCCACTGTCCGCGTCGTCGGCCAGCGTGCGTACGTGTGCGTCGAAACTCGCGACGATGCGTTCGAGCCGCTCCTCGTCGATCACCGTTGCCGCCGCGCTCCAGTCCACCTTCAGGCAGCCGTCCGCGATCAGGCCGTTCAGGTCGAGCACATGACGCGGTCCGGCGGCCACGCTGCCGCGCGTGCCATGGCCGCTGTCCTCCGCCGCGAACGCGAAGCGCCCTTCGCTCAGGCGTTCCTCGAAGCGGCCCAGATAGTTGAAGCCGATGGTCGTCGGCGACAGCGCGGCCAGCGTCGCGCGGCTTTGCTCCGTCCCGGCGTAGCGGAACAGGTTGTAGTGCAGGCCATCGGCGGGCACGGCGCGCAGGGCCGATGCCAGCGCACGCCGCGTCGCGCGCGGATGAGCGAGCGCGGTCACGCGCAGCGGAAACTGCGTCGTGAACCAGCCGACCGTGCGGCTCAGGTCGAGACCCGCGACGCGCTCCGTGCGGCCATGCCCTTCCATCTCGACCACCACCGGCAACGCCGGCAGATGCTCGGCGCAGGCATGCGCGAGCGCGGCGAGCAGCACTTCGTCGATGCGCGCGCCCGTGCCGGTCAGACGTCGTGTGGATGCGGCATCGAGAATCCAGTCGAGATGACGGGTGGCGTCGTCTTGTGGCGTAGCGAAAGAGGTGTCGTGGCCCAGCTGCGCCTGCCACCACGCCAGCTCACTCAAGTGTTCCGGCAAGCGCGCGTAGTCGGCAAGCGCCGCGTTCCACTGCGCCCAGCTCGTGGACGGCGCGGGCAACGCAGCATCGCCGCCCGGCGTGCGTGCGGCTTCGTAGGCCGTCATCAGGTCATCGAGCAGGATGCGCCACGACACGCCATCGACGACCAGGTGATGAACCGCGATCAGCAAGCGCGAGCCGTCCGGCGTCGCGATACACGCGGCCCGCAACAGCGGACCGTTATTCAGATCGAGACTGTCGTGCACGCGTTCCGCGATCGCTTCGATGCGCGCCGCCGGATCTTCCGAAGCGCGCAGGTCTTCGACGATCAACGCCTCAGCGGCAAACGCGCCCGCCGACGATGCCGCTTCGATCGTCTGCGTCCACACCTGCCGCGCCGTATCGAAACGGAAGCGCGCCCGCAACGCGTCGTGGGCCTCGATCAACGCGGCGAGCGCCGTGCGCAACGCGTCGGCGTCGAGCGCTTCGGCCGCGCGCAGCAGCACCGCCTGGTTCCAGCGCGACGGCGCAGCCGGGAAGCGTTCGAAGAACCAGTGCTGCATCGGGGCAAGCGGCGCATCGAGCGGGCCGCTCGGGGTCTGCGCGGCGGCCGCTTGCGTATCGGCGGGACGGGCGACGCGTGCCAGCAGGCGCACCGTCGGATGCTCGAACACCTGGCGCGCCGTCACCATCCAGCCGGCGCTGCGCGCCTGGGCGATCACGCGCAGGCTCGAAATCGAGTCGCCGCCGAGTTCGAAGAAATGATCGGTCACGCCGATATCCTCGCGCCCCAGCACGGTCTGCCAGACGGCCAGCAAAGCCGTCTCGACGACACCCTCCGGCGCGGCCGAGCCGGTCTCCAGCAACGCATCCGGGTCGGGCAGCGCACGGCGGTCCAGCTTGCCGTTGGGCAGCGTGGGCAGCGCGTCGAGCCGCATGCACGCGGACGGCACGTGCGACGCCGGCAAGGTCGCGGCGAGCGCGGCGCGCACGTCATCGGCCTCGATGGCGGCGTCTGCCAGAGTTGTGAAATACGCGACGAGCCGCTTGCGCGTACCCTCGCCGCGCACCTCGGCAATCGCTTCGCGCACACCGTCGATACGACGCAGCGCCACTTCGATTTCACCCAGTTCGATGCGATGCCCGCGCAGCTTCACCTGCTGGTCGATGCGGCCGAGAAAGTCGATCACGCCGTCGGTCCGCGCGCGGCACAGGTCGCCGCTGCGATACACGCGCGCGCCGGGCGCGCCGTACGGGTCCGGCACGAAGCGCTCGGCGGTGAGCGCGGCGCGGCCGAGATAGCCTTGCGCGAGCGTCGCGCCGCCGATGCACAGTTCGCCCGGCGCGCCGGGGGGCGCGCGATTGCCGTCGGCATCGGCGACATAGGCGTGACGCGACGGATAGCAGCGCCCGATTGCGACGATTGCATGATGCGTGTCGTCGCGCGTCACCGGATGATGCATGCACGCGACGGTGGTTTCGGTCGGACCGTAGAGATTGTCGATGGCAACGTGCGCGAGCGGTCCTTCGTACCAGCGTTGCAGCGCGTCGCCGGGCAGGCCTTCGCCGCCCACGGTGATCTGCCGCAGCGCGATGCGTTCGGCCGGCGGCAGCGCGATGCGCCATTGCTGCCACAGCGCGGTGGGAATGCGCGCGAAGGTCACGCGCTCGTCGATCAGCGTGCGGTTCAGCGTGTCGAGTTCCCACGCACGCGGGCCGCGCATCACGACGCGTCCGCCCATGATGAGCGCGGGCAGCAGCTCGTGCAGCGCGACATCGAAATTGATGGTCGACGATTGCAGCACGACATCCGTGTCCGCGATGCGGTGGTCGTGCAGGAAGTCGTCGAGATGCAGCGTGAGCGAGCGATGCGAGATGGCGACGCCCTTCGGCGTGCCCGTCGAGCCCGAGGTGTAGATCACATAGGCGAGCGCATCGCGGGCGACGGTCCATGCGGGCGTCGCGGCCTGCGCGGTGTCATGAGCAGCCTGCGCGCAGAGGGCGCGCTGCGCCGCAAGCAGATCGCGCCAGCGTTCGCGCGTCGACGGATCGGCGACGATGCGTTCGAGCCGCGCGTCGTCAATCATCGCGCGCAGACGCGCTTCCGGGTATTCCGGATCGAGCGGCACGAACGCGCCGCCCGCCTTCAGCACGCCGAGCAGCGCCGCCGGCAGCGCCAGCGAACGTTCGAGCAGCAGGCCGACGCGCTCGCCCGGCGCAAGCCCGTCCGCGCGCAAGGCGAGCGCGATGCGGTCCGCCCAGGCATCGAGCGCCGCGTAGGTCAGCGATTCGCCTTCGCAACGCAGCGCCACGCGGGTCGGGCATGCGCGCGCCCGCTGCGCGATGCGCAGGTGAACCGGTTCGGTGCTGCGGGCGATGTCGTCGGCATGTGTTTCCGGCGTGCGTTGCACGGCCAGGTCGCCGATGCGGCACGCCGGCTGCGCCGCGACCCGTTCGACGAGCGCCGCGAAATCGTCCAGCATGCGCTGCGCGGTCGCGGCGATGAAACGATCCTGCGCATAGGTCAGCGCCAGTTCCACGGGCTGGCCCGCGCCCCGGTCCCGCGCGTTCAACGCGAGATCGAAGCGCGCGGTGACGGCGGCATCCGCGATCGATTCGACGCGCAGTCCACCTGTATCGCCGGCGATGACATCTTGCGGCGTATCCACGGCGAGATCGAACATCACCTGGAACAGCGGCGAGCTATCGAGATTGCGCTCGACGCCCAGCGCCTCCACCAGCCGCGCGAACGGCACGTCCTGATGCGCCTGCGCTTCGAGCACGCGGTCGTGCAGGCCGCTGAGCATGGCATCGAAAGTCTGCGCGGGTTCGAGGTCCGCCCGGACGATCAACGTGTTGACGAAGAAGCCGACCAGATGCTCCAGCTCACTGCGCGCACGCCCCGCCGCCGGCACGCCGACCACGACCGTACGCTGCCCCGAATAGCGATACAGCAGCACGTCGAACACGCCGAGCAGCACCGTGAACAGCGTCGTGCGCCGCTCGCGCGCAATGCGCCGCGCGACATCGGCCAGGTCCGCGCGCAGCGTCAGCCGCGCCAGACCGCCATCGTGAGAGCGCGTCGCGCGCGGCGGGACATCGCGCGGCAAGGTCAGCGCGGCGGGCGCGCCGTCGAGCCGCGTGCGCCAGTAGTCCAGGTGTCGGGCGAGCGCGTCGTCGGCGCTCCATTCGCGCTGCCACAGCGCGTAGTCGGTCATCTGCACGGGCAATGACGGCAACCCTGCTCCGCTCTCGTCGCGATACAGCGTCAGCAGGTCGCGGAACAGGACCTGCATCGACCACGCATCCGCAACGATGTGATGCACGACCAGTTGCAGCACGCACTGCTCGTCGCTGGTCTCGAACAGCCCGACTCGCAGCAGCGGCCCGCGCGTCAGGTCGAACGGCTCGCAGGCGAACGCGCTCAGCACCGCGCCTTCATCTTCGATGCGCGTCCGCACGAACGCACAGTCGGCGTCTTTGGCGGCGTATTGCATCGGCACGCCGTCCTGCGCGTCGAAGCGCAGGCGCAAGGCTTCGTGACGCCGCACCAGTTGTGCGAGTGCGCGTTGCAGCGCGGCGACGTCGAGCGCGCCCGACAGCCGCAGCGCATGCGCGATGTGATAACCCGCGTGATCCGGATCGAGACACCACAGGAACCACAGCCGCTCCTGCGCGGGCAGCAGCGGAAAGCGCGCGGGACGCGGCGCGAGCGGCACGACCGGCAGCGCGCCCGCGTCGAGGCCCTGGGCGCGCGCACGCGCCCGGAACAACGCGCGCTTGTCCTCGGCGAGCAACGCGTATTGCTGCGCGAGGCGCAAGGCGTCGGGGCGGCGCGGAACTTCGGTGGCGCGGGGAGTGTCGAGCGTGTCGGTCATAGCGAATCCATCAGGTCCTGCAACGCATCGAGCGTGTCCGCGCCGGAAGCACCGGCGGTGGGGGCATCGCGATCCAGCCTCGCGGCCAGATCCGCGAGCACCGGATGCTCGAACAGCAGCGTCAGTTCGATCTTGCGGCCCAGCGTCTCACCGGCACGCGACGCCACGCGCACGGCCAGCAGCGAGTGGCCGCCGAGCACGAAGAAATCGTCATCCAGCCCGACGCGCTCCACGCCAAGCACCTCGGCCCAGATCTCGCACAGCAGCGTCTCGGTGGCGGTGACAGGCGGCCGGTAGCCATCCTTCGACGTCGCGCCCAGCAACGGCAGCGCCTTGCGATCGAGCTTGCCGTTCGCGGTGAGCGGCAGCGCGTCGAGCCGTTCGATCTGCGCGGGCACCTGTTGCGGCGGCAGACGGTTGGCGAGCAGCGTCCGCAATGCGCCCGGTTCCGCGCGGCCCGTCACGAACGCGACGAGCCGGCGCGCCGTGCCTTCGCCCTGCACCTGGCACACGGCGTCGTCGACGCCATCGAGCGCGCGCAGCGCCGCTTCCGTGTCGCCCAGTTCGATGCGGAAACCGCGCAGCTTGGTCTGCTGATCCGCGCGGCCTAGATAGTCGAGCTGGCCGTTGCGGCGCACGCGGCACAGATCGCCGGTGCGGTAGAGGCGCGCACCCGGCGCGCCGTGCGGGTCCGGCACGAAGCGCTCGGCGGTGAGCCCGGCGCGCCGCGTATAGCCGCGTGCCAGATTGTCCCCGCCGATGCACAGTTCGCCGATGCCGTTTTCCGGCACCGGATTGCCATCGGCGTCGAGCACCATCAGGGACGTGTGTTCGAGCGGCGCGCCGAGCGTGACCGGCGTACCCGCCGCCAGCGGCGCGGCGCTCGACCAGATGGTCGTTTCGGTCGGTCCGTAGAGATTCCACAAGCTCACGCCGCGCGCATGCAGCGCGGCGGCGAGATCGGCGGGCAGCGCTTCGCCGCCGCACAGCGCGCGCAACGGCGCGGCGCGCTGGCCTTGCCAGCCGCCGTCGAGCAGCACGCGCCAGCCCATCGGCGTGGCCTGCATCACGCTCGCCTTCGACGCCTCCAGCAGCGCCGCCAGCCGCCTGCCGTCCGCGATCGTCTCGCGAGTGGCGAGTTCCACTGTCGCGCCCGTGAGCAACGGCAGATACAGCTCCAGCGCGGCGATATCGAAAGACAGCGTGGTCACGGCGAGCCACACGTCATCGGCGTCCAGGCGCAGGCGCGTCTGCATGCTGTCGAGGAAACGCGTCAGCGCGCCATGCGGCACCGCGACGCCCTTCGGCTTGCCTGTCGAGCCCGAAGTGTAGATCACGTAGGCGAGTTGCCCGGCGTGAACCGGCGCCAGCGTTTCGACAAGGCCGGGCGCGTCGTCGTCACGTTCGACCGCAATCAGCGCGTGATCGCCTGCGATCTCCGCGAGCCGGTCGCGGCCGGCGGCATCGGCGACGATGCAGGCGAGTTGCGCATCGTCGGTCATCACGGCCAGATGCGAGACCGGATAGTTCGGATCGAGCGGCACATAGGCCGCGCCGGTCTTCATGACGGCGAGCGTCGCCACCAGCATGTGCGGCGAACGCGCGATGCACACGCCCACCCGCGCTTCGACTCCCACGCCCTGCTGCAACAAGCGTTGCGCGAGACGGCCGGCGCGTGCATCGAGTTCGGCGTAGGTGAGCGTCGCGCCCTCGCAGCGCACGGCGATGGCATCCGGCGTGCGGCGCGCCTGCTCCGCGACGCGCACATGCACCGGCACGAACGCGGCATCGGCGTGTTGCGCGCCGCGTTGCGCGACAGCCTGCGCGGCGAGCGGCAGATCGCGCAGACGCACGGCGTCCTCGCGCACGATGCCTTCCAGCACGCCGATGTAATCCCGCGCGATGCGTTCCACCGTGGCCGGATCGAAGATATCGGCGGCGTAGCTGAACGTCAGGCCCGTGCGTTCGCCAACCGACACGTTCAGGCTCAGATCGAACTGCGCCGCCGAACGCCGCGTGCCCACCGCGGACCAGCGCAGCCCCGTTCCGGCGTGCCGCTCGAAGGGACTCGCGGGCACGTCGAGATTGAACATCGCCTGGAACAGCGGCGTCTGGTTGGCGGCGCGCACCGGCTGCAACGTATCGACGATCTGCGCGAACGGCACATCCTGGTTCGCATGCGCCTCGAGCACGCGTTGCCGGACCTGCGACAGCAGCGCATCGAAGCGCGCCGCACCGGACACTTCGGCGCGGATCACGGCAGTGTTCACAAAGAAGCCGATCAGCGCTTCGGTCTCCACCTGTTCGCGCCCGCCGAGCGGAATGCCGACGCGAATCTCACGCTGGCCGCCATAGCGATGCAGCAGCGCCTGGAACGCCGCGAGCAGCGTCATGAACACGGTGGCGTCGTGACGGCGGGCGTAGCGTTGCAATGCATCGGCGAGCGAGGCGTCGAGCGCCGTTTCCACTTCGCCGCCGCGTGCGCTGCGCACGGCCGGACGAGGACGGTCGGCGGGCAGTTCGAGCACCGGCTGCTCGCCGCCGAGTTGCGCGCGCCAGTAGTCGAGCTGCTGGCCGAGCGCGGCGGCATCGAGCGACTCGCGCTGCCACACGGCGTAATCGGTGTACTGGACCGGCAGCGGCGCAAGCGCGGGCTTTTCCCCCTCACGCAGCGCCCCGTACACGGAGA
Organism: Caballeronia sp. LZ032; assembly: GCF_031451315.1. Lineage (NCBI taxonomy): Bacteria > Pseudomonadati > Pseudomonadota > Betaproteobacteria > Burkholderiales > Burkholderiaceae > Caballeronia > Caballeronia sp. LZ032. The sequence goes on along the minus strand of NZ_JARUXP010000002.1, from coordinate 367,265 downwards.
GCATTTCGTCGATCAGCAGGTTCATCGACCAGCCGTCCGCCGCAATGTGATGCACCGTCAGCGCGAACACATGCGAGCCGTCGCCGAGCCGTGCAAGCCGCGCACGCAGCAGCGGGCCGCGCGCAAGATCGAAGGCGCGGTCCGCGCCCTCGCGCAGCCAGGCGGCGAGCGCCGGGTTCGTGTCATCGACGGCATCGGGGAACATGGACTCGGACCACTCGGCGCCGATCGCTTCATCCACCACGAGCCACGGCGCGCCATCGCGCTCCTCGAAACGGCTATGCAGGATCTCGTGCCGCTCGACGACCGCATCGAGCGCCGCGTGCAGCGCGCGCGCATCGAGGGCGCCGTCGAGCCGCACGGCGAAGGACAGGTGATAGGCGGGATTGTCGGGCGTCAGGCGCCACAGGAACCACAGGCGCTCCTGGCCATGCGTCGGTCTGGCTTCCCGTCGATGCAGACGGCGCACCGGCTCGCGCGCCTGCTTCGACAGTCCGTCGAGCGCTTCGGCCAGCGCACGCAATTGCGGATGCTCGAACAACAGGCGCAGCGGCACTTCGCGGCCGAGCGCGCGTTGCAGCCGCGCCGCGACTTGCAGCGCGAGCAGCGAATGGCCGCCGAGCGCGAAGAAATCGTCGTGCGCGCCCACTGGCGCGCTGCCCAGCACGCTCTGCCAGATGTCCGCGAGCAGCGTTTCCGTGCCGTCAGCGGGCGCGACATGGCCCGCGTTGCGCGCGTCGATGTCGGGCAGCGACTTGCGGTCGAGCTTGCCGTTCGGCAGGGTCGGCAGGACGTCGAGCATCGCGAGGGCCGACGGCACCATGTATGCGGGCAGCACGTCCGCCAGCGCGTCGCGCAATGTTGCGTCCGTCAGGCTTGCGTTGCTGGCGGGCACGACATAGCCCAGCAGCCGGCGCGCTTCCTGTTCGCCGCGCACGATCACGACTGCCTGCGCGACGCCCGGCTGCGCGCTCAGCGCGCGCTCGATCTCGCCCAGTTCGATGCGATAGCCGCGCAGCTTCACCTGCTCGTCGATGCGTCCCAGGAACGCGACGCCGCCATCCGGCAGCCAGCGGCAGAGATCGCCGGTGCGATACAGACGTGCGCCCGGCGTGCCGGCCGGATCGGGCACGAAGCGCTCGGCCGTCAGCGCCGCGCGGCCGAGATAGCCGCGCGCGAGCGTCGCGCCGCCGATGCACAGTTCGCCGCTGCCGCCTTCGGGCACGGGCTCGCCGTCGGCATCGAGAATGCGATAGTGACGCGACGCCCACGGCAGCCCCACCGGCACCGCGACGCTCTCCGCATGCGCCGCCGTGACGGCTTCGCCGGAGGTCGTCACCGTGGCTTCGGTCGGGCCGTAGGTGTTCACCAGCGTCAGGCCGCCGAGCGGCCCGGCGCACCATTGCGCGACCGCCGCGCCGGGCAGCGCCTCGCCGCCGACCGTCACGCGCCGCAGGACGAGGCCTGACAAGTCAGCGGGTGCTTGCTGCGGCAGATGCTGGGTCCATTGCTTCCAGTAGCCGGTCGGCAGATCGGCCACCGTGATGCGCCGCTCGCGCAGCACGCGCGTGAATTCGTCCGCGCTCCACAAGGCCGGCCCGCGCACTTCCAGCGATGCGCCCGCCGCCAGCGTCGCGAAGACATGTTCCACCGCGCCGTCGAAGTTGATCGTCGCGAACTGCAACGCGCGATCCGCGGCGCTCAGGCCGTTCTCCGCGATGAAATCGTCGAGATGCAGGCTCAGCGCGCCATGGCTGATGCCGACGCCCTTCGGCTTGCCCGTCGAGCCCGACGTGTAGATCACGTAGGCCAGTTGTTCGGGATGCGGATCGGTGGCGTTCTCAAGTTCCGGCCAGCCGTCGGTCTGGTCGATGCGGATTGCCGGGCAATCGCTCAGTTCGGCATGCAGCGCGTGCGTGCCCGCATCGGTGACGAGCGCGGCGAGTTGCGCATCGTCGATCATGTCGCGCAGGCGTTCGCGCGGATACGCCGGGTCGAGCGGCACATAGGCAGCGCCCGCCTTCATCACGCCGAGCAGCGCCGCGATCATCCCCGCCGAGCGTCCGACCAGCACGCCGACGCGCCCCTCACGCCGCACGCCTTCAGCGTCGAGCCGCGCCGCGATCCGGTTCGACCACGCGTGCAATTCACGATACGTCAGCGAGACGCCGTCGCAATGCACCGCGAGCGCCTCTCCTTGCCTCCGCACCCGCTCCTCGAAGCGCGCGATGAACGGCCGGTACGCATGTGCCGCCGTGCCTTCGGGCACGCCGCGCTGCAGGTCGCGGCCAGGCACGCGCAGCAGGCCGAGCGTGGCGTCGCGGGAAGCCGTATCCGCGATCTGCCGCAGCAGGCTCACATAGGCGTCGCGCACCTGTTCGAGCGTCGCGTCCGGCAGACGCCGCGCGTCCCAACTCCATTCGAGCGCAATGCGCTCGCCCGGCACGATGCCCAGCGTCAACGGGTAATGCGTGCGCTCGAACGACTCCGACGCGCTCACGCTCAGGCCGAGCGAGCCGTCGTTCAACGCGGCATCAACGGGGAAGTTCTCGAACACCAGCAGCGAATCGAACAGCACGCCGAAGCCCTGCCCGGCCCATTGCTGGATCGACGGCAACGGCGTATGGCCGGCCTGCCGCAACTCGACGTTGGCGGCTTGCAGGTCGCGCAGCCAGTCGGCGAGCGGCCGGTTCGACGGTACGTCCACCCACAACGGCAGACTGTTGATGAAGAGGCCCTGGATGGCATCGGCGCCCGGCAGATCGGCGGGACGTCCCGCCACCGTCACGCCGAACGCCACCTGCCGCCGGTTGCCGAAGCGCGCCAGCAACAGCGCCCACGCGCCCTGCACCAGCGTATTGAGCGTCACGCCACAGACTTGCGCCGCCTGCGCCAGCGCCGCGCCGAGCGTGGCGTCGAGCCGGTCGTCGCGACGATGGAACGCGCTTTCCGCCGCGTTTTCCGCCGCGTTTTCCGCCGCGTTTTTTGATTCGGCCATGCGCGTGGCGGGCACGCTGTCCAGCAGCAACGCCGGACGATCCGCGCGCGCAATCTGGCCGCGCCACCAGACGTGCGCATCCGGCTGCGCGCGCAGCCATTCGACATACGCGCGATACGGCACGACCGGATCCAGCACGAGCGGCTCGCCCCGGCTCGCCGCCCGATAGGCGCGGCCCAGTTCGCTCAGCAGGCGCGCGCTGCTCCAGCCGTCCGCGAGCGCGTGATGGTTGATCCACGCCAGATCGTGCGCGCCGTCCGGACGCCGGAACAGCGCGACGTGCAGCAAGGGCGCGGCGTCGAGGTCGATCAGTTGCGGCGCGCGATGCTCGAACCAGTCGGTGAAGGCGGTCTCGTAATCGTCGCGGCTGCACCAGTCGTGCACCGCGAAGAACGGCTGCACCTTCGCCTGCACGACCTGCAACATGTCGCCGCCATGCGCGCGCGTGAAGCGCGTACGCAGCACCGCATGCCGCGCGACGACGGCATCCCAGGCCGCGCGCATCGCGTCGATGTCGAGCGCGCCGTGCAGCGTCAGGCGCTTGCGGTTCACGTAGGCATCGCGCTTCAGCAGGCTGTGGAACACCAGGCCTTGCTGGAGCGGCGTCGCCGGATAGAGGTCTTCGACCTCATCGGGCGCGATGCCGAGCGCATCGAACTCGTCCTGAGTGAGCGCGGCCAGCGGGAAATCGCTGGCGGTGGCGCGCGGCGGCGTCGCGGCGCAATGCGCGACGAGCCGCGCGACTTCGGCATCGAAGGCTTGCTTCAGCGCTTCCACTTGAGCCTGCGGCAGCACCGCCGGATCGTAGCGCCAGCCGAACGACAGACAGCCATCGACGATCATGCCGTTCAGATCCAGCGGATACACCAGCGCTTCGTCATCGGGTTGCGGATCGCCGCCGTTTTCCGTCGCGAAGCTGAAGGCGCCATCGGCGGCGAGGTTCTGGTCGAACTGGCCGAGATAGTTGAAGCTCACGCCCGGCACGGGCAGGTCCGCGAGCGCGGCGGCGTGGTCGCCGTAGGCGTGCAGCCAGCCCCACGACGCGCCGCCGTCCGGCAGCGTGCGCAGGCGTTGCTTCGTCGCGATGAGCGTGGCCGCATCGTCGGGATGCGCGCGCAGCCAGACCGGATAGCGCGTCGTGAACCAGCCGACCGTGCGGCTCAGGTCCACATCGTCACGCGCGGCGGCATCGCGGCCATGGCCTTCCAGCGCGATCAACGCGCCCGTGCCGCCGAACACCGTCGTCATCGCGCGTGTCAGCGCAGCCAGCAACAGCTCGTCGATACCCAGCCGGTACGCGCGCGGCGCGGCGCGGCGCAAGGCATCGGTGGCGGCGGCGTCGAGGCGCCAGTCGAGCACGCGGCTCGTGGCCGTCGTGCCCTGCGCGGGCGCGAGCGTCCGCCGGGCGTCGCGCATCACGTCGAGCCAGGCGGGCAAGGCCGCTTGCAGCTTCGCGTCGGTGATCGACTCGCGCTGGGTGACGACCCATGCGCTCCACGGCGTCGCCGCTTCGACCGCCGGTTCGCGGTTCGCACGCGCGGCGTCGTAGGCCGTCTCGATGTCGCGCAGCAGGATGCGCCACGACACGCCATCCACGACGAGGTGATGGATCACCAGCAGCAGTCGGCCGCTGTCCGGTGTCCGGAAATACGTGGCCTGCAACACGCGGCCCGCCTGCGGGTCCAGTTGCCGCTGCGCGTGCTGCGCCTGCTCGGTCAGCGCGGCGCGCCAGTCGGACGCGTGATCGCGCAGGTCGTGTTGCTTCAGCAGATCGGCCGGCACTGTCGCGCTCACTTGCTGACGCCAGCCATCGGCATGTGGTTCGAAACGCAGCCGCAATGCGTCGTGACGCGCCACCACCGCTTGCAGCGCGCGTTCGAGCGCGGCCGTGTCGAGTTCGCCGCGCACGTGCAGCAGCACCGACTGGTTCCAGTGCCGTTCGCCCTGCGGATGACGCTCGAAGAACCACGACTGGATCGGCGTGAGCGGCAACGGTTCGACGATCTCCTCCGCCACCGAGTGACTCTCCAGCGGCTGCATCACGGCGGCGAGACGCGCGACGGTCGGATGTTCGAAGACCTGTCGCGGCGTCACCAGCCAGCCCTGCGCGCGCGCCCGCGCGATCAGTTGCAGGCTCAGGATCGAATCGCCGCCGACCGCGAAGAAATCGTCGTCCACGCCGAGATCGTCGCGGCCGAGCACCGCCGCCCACAGCGCGAGCACGATGCGCTCCGCCTCGTTGCGCGGCGCGATGCGCTCGCCCTGCGCGACCAGCGCAACCGGCGGCAGCGCGGCCCGGTCCACCTTGCCGTTCTGCATGACCGGGAGCGCGTCGAGCACGGCGATCGCGGACGGCACCATCGCGGCCGGCAGTTCGTGCGCCAGCGCGCGTCGCAGTGCGGCGTCGTCGAGTTGCTGCTTGCCCACCACGTACGCGACCAGATGCGGCGCACCGGAATCCGTGACCAGCACGACGACCGCACTCGCCACGCCCGGCTGACGGCGCAACGCGGCCTCGATCTCGCCCGGCTCGATACGGATGCCGCGCAGCTTGATCTGCTGATCCAGCCGTCCCAGAAAATCGATCGCGCCATCCGCGCGCATCCGGCACAGATCGCCGGTGCGGTACAGGCGCGCGCCCGGTTCGGACGGATCGGGCACGAAACGCTCGGCCGTCAGCGCGGGCCGGTCGAGATAGCCGCGCGCGAGCGTATGTCCGCCGATGCACAACTCGCCCAGCGCGCCGACCGGCGCTTCGTTTCCATCGCGGTCCAGCACGCGCGCCGTGCGCGATGCGTAAGGCACGCCGATCGACACCACCGCCTGCGTCACGTCGCTGGCCGTGGTCGCGCGGAACATGCAGGCGACGGTGGTTTCGGTCGGGCCGTACAGATTCGCCAGCTCGATGTGTCCGAGCGGCCCGCTGCGCCATTGCGCGAGCGCGTCGCCCGGCAGGCCTTCGCCGCCGACCGTGATCTGCCGCAGCGCCGCGAGCGCCTCGGGCGCCGGCGGCGAGCGCAGCCATTGCTGCCAGTACGCCGTGGGCAGGCGCGAGAACGTGACGCGCGCGTCGATCAAATGACGGCTCGTCGTATCGATGTCCCACGCCTGCTGGCCGCGCATTTCCACCTTGCCGCCGCGCAGCAGCGCGGGCAGCAGCTCGTGGAGCGCGACATCGAAGTTGATGGTCGACGATTGCAGCACCGTATCGTCCGCACTGATGGCGTGCGCCGCCATGAAGTCGTCGAGGTGCGACGCAAACGCGCCGTGGCTGATGGCGACGCCCTTCGGCCGTCCCGTCGAGCCGGACGTGTAGATCACGTAGGCGAGTTGCTCCGGATGCGGCGCGATGGCGTTGAAAACCGGCGCGCTCGAAGCGTCAGACGGACGCACGCCCACGTCGAGCGCCACGCGCCCCGCGAACAGCGCGCCGCATTGCGCGAGCGCGGCGGCATCGGTCAGCACGATGCGCACGCCTGCATCGTCCATCATCATCGCGAGACGGTCGGCGGGATACGCGGGATCGAGCGGCACGAAGGCGCCCGGCGAACGCAAGGTGCCAAGCAGCGCCGCGACCATCGCGACGGAACGCGTCATGCAGATGCCCACGCGTTCGTCGGCGCGCAGGCCTGCGTCGGCCAGCCGCCGTGCGATGTCCGCCGCCCACGCGTCCAGTTCGCCATAGGTCACGCGCTCGCCTTCGCAATGCACCGCGAGCGCATCCGGCACGCGCGCGACGCTTTGAGCAAAGCGCGCCGACACCGGCTCGAAGGCCTTCTTCGGCGGCAACGCGTTCTGTCCGCGCGTCAGTTCGAACGCACCGAGCGGCCGCGCCGCATCCTCCGCGATCTGTTCGAGCAGACCCACGTAGTGATCGAGCATCTGGCCGATCAGCGCCGGATCGAACAGGTCTTCCGCGTAGACCAGCGCCACTTCCAGACCCTGCGCCCGCTCGCGGGCTTCCAGCACGAGATCGAAGCGGGCGGTATCGGTGGCGATGTCGTGCGTCGCGACGTCGAGGCCCGGCAGGCGCAGGCTGTCGCGCTCCGTGCCGAGGTAGTTGAACATCGCCTGGAACAGCGGCGTGTGGCCGAAGCTGCGCTGCGGCTGCAAGGCTTCGACGAGCTTCGTGAACGGCAGGTCCGCGTGCGCCTGCGCTTCGAGCACGCGATCGCGCACGCGTTCGAGCAGCTGCGCGAAGCTCGCGACGCCCGCGAACTCGGTACGCACGACCAGCGTGTTGACGAAGAAGCCGATCATGTCCGCCACTTCGGGCCGGTCGCGCCCGGCCACCGGCACGCCGACGCGAATATCCGTCTGGCCGCTGTAGCGCGCGAGCAGCAGGTCGTAGGCGGCGAGCAGCGTCATGAAGAGCGTGGCGTCGGCGGTCAGGGAGACGCGTCCGAGCGCTTTTTGCAACGCCGGCGGCACCATCCGCGCGAGCCGCGCACCCGCACCGCTGCGCATGCCGGCGCGCGTGTGCGCGTGCGGCAGGTCGAGCACCGGATGATCGTTGCCGAGACGCGCGCGCCAGTAATCGAGCTGGCGCGCGAGCGTGTCTTCGTCGAACCATTCACGCTGCCATTGCGCGTAGTCGCCGTATTGGATGCTTGCCTTGTCGGGTTTTTGATGCGGCGTGCCTTCGAGCGCATCGCCATAGGCCGAGGCCAGTTCGCTCACGAACACTTCCGTCGACAAACCATCCGCCACGATGTGATGCAGCGCGAAGTGCAGAACCTGATCGTCCGGCGCGAGCCTGAACAAACTCGCGCGCAGCAGCGGGCCGCTTTCGAGATCGAACGGCAGCGCCGAACGGCGGGCCAGTTCGGCGTCCAAAGATGCGTTGACGGCAAGGTCCAGCGCTTCCCAGCCGTAGTCGCCCGAGCCCGTCCGCTGGAACGGCACGCCGCCCGTCTCGCCAAAGCGCTGGCGCAGGATTTCATGCGCGTCCATCACGCGGTCGAGCGCACGGCGCAGCGCGGTTTCGTCGAGCCTGCCGCGCAGCCGCACCGCGCCCGTCACGTTGTAGGCCGCGCTCGACGGCTCCAGACGCCACAGGAACCACAGACGCTCCTGTGCATGCGACAGCGCGAAGCGGCGCTCGTTGTCGGGGAAACGCGAGATCGGCAGACGTGCGGCGTCGAAGCCGCCGGCCTTCAGCCGCTCGCGGAACGCCGCGCGCTTGTCCGCAGGCAACGCGGCATAGGCCGCCGATATCGACAGCATTTCCTTCGACACTTCGCGGGCAATCTCAGTCATGAATAATGTGGGATCCGAAGATGAATGGCCGCGCATGCAGGGCGCCGCCGATGCGACGCCACGGCACGGCAGCTCAGGCGCTCATCGCGACCAGCACGCGGCGCGGGCCGGCAAACGGCGCGCGGCCGTGCGACATCAGCAGGTTGTCGAGCACGAGCGCATCGCCGGCCTGCCAGGGGAAGGCGAGCATCGTGTCGTGATAGACGGCGCGGATTTCGTCGAGCATGGCGGCGTCGATCGGCGTGCCGTCACCGAAGAAGGTATTGCGCGGCAGACGGTCTTCATCGACCACGTCGAGCAAGGCCTCGCGCACCGGCTCCGGCAAGTTGGACACGTGGAACAGATGCGCCTGGTTGAACCAGACGCTTTCGCCCGTCAGCGGATGACGCAGCTCCGACTGGCAGACCTGGCGCGTGCGCAGCGCTTCGCCGTCATCGAGCCATTCGAAGTCGATGCGATGCGCGCCGCAATAGCGCTCCACCTCCGCGCGGTCCTCGGTGCCGAACACCTGTTCCCACGGCAGATCGAGGCCGTTGCCATAGTTGCGCACGTACATCACGCCGTGCTCGGCGAAGCGCTCGCGCAATGCCGGCGACAGGCGCGCATGCACGAGGCGGCTGTCGGCGACCGGCGTCGCGCCGCCCGACTGCGCGGCGACGGTGCAGTAGAACCAGATCGAGCCGGGCCACTTGAGCGTGTAGGACTGTTCGTTATGCTGGTCGATCCATTGATCGGCGGGATATTCCGTCGACGAGTACACGTCCTTCTCGATCCGGCTGCGCGGCGTCGAGCCGAACTCGTAGGAAAGCAAAGGTTTGCCAAAACTCGCGGCAAACGCGTTGAACTGGGCAGCGTCGAGCGGCGTGAAGCCGCGCAGCAGCACGCCGCCGTATTGCAGCTTTGCCGCGTCCACGCGCGCGCGCAGCGCGGCCGGATCGGGCGCGGCGGCCTCGTCATGCGCGGGACGGATCTCCAGCACACGCGTGCCGTTTTCCTCGATCACGCGCTCGCTGAACGCCGTTTCGATATGACTGGTCATCGCATCCATGCTTCACCTCTTTCGCGCGGCTCGCCGTCCAACGGGCGCGCCCCCGCCTGCGCAAGCGCAGCGGCGACGCATTCCAGCACCGCATCCAATGCTTCATCGAGATAGAAATGGCCGCCCTCGAAGGCGCGCCGCGCGAACGCGCCGCGCGTCTCGTCCCGCCAGCGCAGCACGTCCTGTTCACGCACCGTGGCGGGATCGTCGCGGCCGGTGAAGACGGTGAGCCGGCAGTTGAGCGGCTCGCGGGCCTTGCCGCCTGCTATGAAAGTTCCGCACAGGTGAAAGTCGGCGCGCAGCGTGGGCAACAGGAACGCGATCAGGTCACGGTCCGCGAGAAAGGCCTCCGGCGTGCCGCCGAGCGCGCGCAGCTTGTCGATCATCCGGTCCACGCCGCACTCGAGCCAGTCCGTTTCGAGCACGCGGCAAGCCGGACCCACCGACGCCGACGCCCCCAGCCACACCGCCTCGCCCAGGCCGCGCCCGCGCAGCGCATGCAACAGCTCCAGTCCGACGAGCGCGCCCATGCTGTGTCCGAACACGGCGAACGGCAACGCGGGATTGCGCGCCGCGCGCCAGTCCGCGCACAGGCCGTCGATCAACGCGGGCCACTGCGTGTGCGCGGGCTGATCGCGGCGCGCGCCGTGCCCCGGCAACTCCAGCGGCACGACCTGGACCTCCGCCGGCAGCCGCTGCGACCAGCGCCGGTACAACGCAGCCGTCCCGCCCGCATGCGCGAGACAGAACAGCTGCACGCGCGGCATGACGCCGGGTGCGGCGGCGAACGCCATGCGTCAGGCGGCCGGATCGGCCTGTGCCGTTGTCGCGCGGGCGGCATCCGCCTCCATCGCGCGGCGCAGGCTCAAGGGGCGCATGTCGGTCCAGACTTCATCGATATAGGCGAGGCACTCGGCCTTCTTGCCCGACTTGCCGGCCTGTCGCCAGCCCGCGGGAATCGCCTTGTAGTCCGGCCAGATGGAATACTGCTCTTCGTCGTTGATGACCACATGAAAATTCGTGTCTTCGTCGCCCCAGCTCATCGATCGCTCCAATGGATCCGCAGCCGAGCGGCTGCCATGCGTGACGGACACAACGAAACTCACTTTTGCGATCAGAAAGATCGCCGGACAATGCAGCGATGACGGGGACGGCGACACTGGACAGCCAGCATTCGCGACGCTCGGCGCATCTCGGCCCGCATCGTCATAAATGAGAATCATTGCTGTTTAGAAGCGCTACTCTGAGCGTTGCAGCGGTCTTTGTCAAGCTGACGCGCGGTTCGTCAAAACGCGCAATTGCCTTGTAAGCGGTCCGTAAAACGTCGGAAGTGAAGGCAATTCTTCACCTTCACCAAATGCGAATCGTTTGCGTTTAGTGTCGAGTTCGGCCATCATGACGGCGGTCCAAACCAGCCCGTACTCGCGATGAATTCGCCTATTCCGAACGCTGCTCTCACCGCAGAACATTCCGATCGCGCGCAGGCCGTGCTTGCTTCGCTGCTGTCGCGTCAGTCGCACTGGCCGCTCGCCGAGCCGGGCCCGGACGATGCCGAGCTCGCACAAATCTTCGATGCCGCATTGCGCGCGCCGGACCATGCGCGCCTGCGTCCGTGGCGCTTCGTGCTGGTGCGGGGCGACGCGCGCGGCGCGCTCGGCGACGTGCTGGTGGACCTCGCCTGCGCCCGCATGCCGGAGGAGCCGCGCTCGGCGCATGCGCACCGGCGGCAGAAGGCGTTTGCGGCGCCGGTGGTGATCGCGCTGGGCGCGGCCATCGACGCAAGCTCGCACGTGCCGGAAATCGAGCAGCTGATGTCGGTCGGCGCGGCGACGATGAATCTGCTGAACGCCATTCACGCGCTCGGCTACGGCGGCTTCTGGGCCACCGGCGACGATACCTACGAACCCGCGATGCACGCGGCGCTGGGCTTCGGCGCGTCGGAACGCTTGCTGGGCTTCCTGTTCGTCGGCACGCCGAAGCGCTCGTCCGAACGGCCGCCGGCGCGTCCCGAACGCGCGGAATTCGTGCGTGAACTGACCGTGCCCGCCGCCGCGTCCTGACACGCTCGAAGTCCTGCAGCGGCAGCTCCTTAAAAGAATCAGTGCCGTGCGGCGTGGCGCCAGCAGAACGCACGCCGCCGGCTCGAAACTGCATCGATGAGACACGCCATCAAAGCCTCCCCACGGGCCCTTGCTCTGCTCGCCGTCGCGCTGCTCGTGCTGCTCACGTTGTGGGCGCTGCTGTTCAGGACGGTCGAGCACGTCGATACCGTCGCGATCTCGCGCGGCGACATCCAGTTGAGCGTCACCGCGCTCGGCACCTTGCAGCCGCACAGTTACGTCGATATCGGCGCGCAGGCTTCCGGCGAAATCCGCCGCATCACGGTGCAGCCGGGCGATACCGTGAAGAAAGGCCAACTGCTGGTCGAGATCGATCCAAGCGTGCAGCAGGCCCGCTACGACGTCGATGCCTCCGCGCTCAAGAGCCTGCGCGCGCGCCTCGAAGGCGAGCAGGCGAAACTTGCGTTCGCGCAGCATCAGTACGAACGCCAGCGCCGCATGATGTCGGAAGGCTCGACGCGCGAGGAAGACCTGCAAAGCGCGCTGTCGGCGTGGCAGAGCGGCCGCTCGACGGTGGCCGACCTGACGGCGGAAATCGACGGCGCGCGCGCCACCTTGCAGGGCGACGAAGCCCAGCTCGGCTACACGAAGATCTACGCGCCGATGTCCGGCACCATCGTCACGCTCGATGCGCGCGAAGGCCAGACGCTCAACGCCACGTACCAGACGCCGATCATCCTGCGCATCGCCGATCTCTCGACGATGACGGTCTGGACGCAAGTCTCCGAAGCCGATGTGCTGAAGGTGAAGCCCGGCATGCCGGTCTGGTTCACGACGCTCGGCGCCGACACGCGCTGGAACGGCACGGTGCGCCAGGTGCTGCCCGCGCCGCCCAACACGGCCCCGCCGAGCGGCGGCGACCAGCAGGCCGCGCCGAACGCCAACGCGATCAACACCGGCAAGGTCGTGTCCTACACGGTGTTGTTCGACGTGAAGAACCAGGACAACCAGTTGTTGCCGCAGATGAGCGCGCAAGTGTTTTTCGTCGCGCAGGAAGCGCATGACGTGCCGCTCGCGCCCTTGTCCGCGCTCACCCCGGTGGCCGGTTCGAGCGACCGCTACCGCGCGCGGGTGCTGGCGGACGGCCGGGTCGTGACGCGTGACGTGCGCGTCGGCGTGCATGACCGGCTCAACGCGGAGATCCGCTCGGGCCTCGCGCCGGGCGAGCGGCTCGTCACCGGCATCCGGCGCGTGCGCGGCGCCGACGGGAAGTTCGAATGGTGACGCCGGCATCCTCGCCGCCGCATGACGCGCCGCTGATCGAACTGCGCGACGTCTGCAAGTCCTATGGCGGCGACGGCACCGAGCCGCCGGTGCAGGTGCTGCGCGGGGTGTCGCTGTCGATTGCGGCGGGCGAGTTCGTTGCGATCGTCGGCGCGTCCGGTTCGGGCAAGTCCACGCTGATGCATATCCTCGGCTGCCTCGACCGGCCGTCGTCGGGGAGCTACCGCTTCGCCGGGCGCGATGTCGCGACGCTGTCCGCCGACGAACTCGCCTGGCTGCGCCGCGAGGCCTTCGGCTTCGTATTCCAGGGCTATCACCTGATCGCGACCGAATCCGCGCGCGAGAACGTGGAAGTGCCCGCCGTGTATTCGGGCGTGCGGCCGGAAAAGCGCCGCGAGCGCGCCACCGGACTGCTCGCGCGGCTCGGGCTCGAACAGCGGCTCGATCATCGGCCGAACCAGTTGTCGGGCGGACAGCAGCAGCGCGTGTCGATTGGCCGCGCGCTGATGAACGGCGGCCACATCCTGCTCGCCGACGAACCCACCGGCGCGCTCGATTCGAAAAGCGGCACGGAAGTGATGGCGCTGCTCGCGGAACTGTCGGCGGCGGGACACACGATCATCCTCATCACGCATGACCGGCAAGTGGCCGCGCGGGCGCATCGGTCGATCGAGATACGCGACGGCTGCATCGTCGCCGATTCCCTCGACGCCACCGACAACCAGGCCGCGCCGAACCCCGCCGCGCTCGATGGCGCGTCGCTGCTGCGCTCGATGTCGAGCGGTTCCGCGCACACCGCGTCGTTCCTCACCGACGCGCACGAAGCCATGCGCGCCGCGTGGCGCGTCGTGTGGATCAACCGCTTCCGCACGCTGCTGACCTTGCTCGGCATCATCATCGGCGTGGCGTCGGTGATCGTGATGCTGGCGATCGGCACCGGCACGGAGCGCGAAGTGATCGCGAAGATGGCGAGCTTCGGCACCAACCGCATGTACGTGACGCCCGACGGACCGTCCGCGCATGCGCCGGGCGGCACGCTGTCCGTCGCGGACGTCGATCTCGTCTCGCACGTGCCGAACGTCGAATATGCGATGCCCTTCCTCACCGGCGGCGTCACGCTGCGCTACGGCAATGCGGACACGCGCACGTCGCTGTGGGCGGTCGGTCCCGAAGGCTCGCGCGTGCTGAACTGGAAGCCGGCGCGCGGCGTGTTCTTCAACGCGGAAGACGAGCGCCGGCTCGCGACGGTCGCGCTGCTCGGCAAGCGTCTGCGCGAGAAGCTGTTCGGCCCGGCCGATCCGGTCGGCAAGTACGTGCTGGTGAACAACACGCCGTTTCTCGTGATCGGCGAACTGGAAGAGAAAGGCGCGACCTCGGGCGACGCCGATGACGACGACGTGCTCCTCATCCCCTTCTCGACCGGCAGCCGCCGCGTGCTCGGCACGACGCATCTGTCGTGGATCTCGGTGCTGGTCGATCACATCGCGCAGTCGGAGCAGACCGCCACCGACATCGGGCGGGTGCTCGAAGGAGCGCATCATCTGCGCGACTTCCACGTCTACAACCGCGCGGCGTCGGTGAAGGCGCAGTCGGAGACACAGGACACGCTCACGCTGATGCTCGGGCTGATCGCGGGCATCTCATTGCTGGTGGGCGGCATCGGCGTGATGAACATCATGCTGATGACCGTGAAGGAACGCACGCGCGAGATCGGCATCCGCATTGCGACGGGCGCGCGGCAACGCGACATCCTGCGCCAGTTCCTCACCGAAGCGACGCTGGTCTCGGGCATCGGCGGCGCGCTCGGCGTGCTGGCGGGCGTGCTGATCGGCGCGGGCTTGATTGCGGCGAGCGTGCCGGCCATCTTTTCCGTGCGCGCGATCATCGGCGCGTTCGCGTGTGCGCTGCTCACCGGCCTCGTGTTCGGCTTCATGCCCGCGCGCAAGGCCGCGCGGCTCGATCCGGTCGTGGCGCTGGCCAGCGAATGAGGACGCCATGAGACGCTTCCTCTCCTTCGCATCCGTCACTGCCTGCGTGCTGCTGGCCGGCTGCCTGAGCCGGCCGCCCATCCCGCCCGCCGATGTCGCGACGCCCGCGACGTACCGCTATGCCATCGCAGGCGGACCGGAAGACGCCGTCACCGCCGACTGGTGGCGACGCTTCGACAACAACGAACTCGACCGCCTCGTCACGCAGGCGACGGCGCAGAACTTCGATCTGGCCGCCGCCGTCGCGCGGGTGAAACAGGCGCGCGCCAGCGCGACCATCGCGGGCGCGGCGCTGCTGCCCGCGGTGAGCGGTTTCGCCGATGCCAGCCGCCAGGGCGGCTTCATGGTGAACAACCAGCTGCCGAGCGGGAGTGCGTTCGACCTGGGGGTGTCGGCGACATACGAGCTGGATTTCTGGGGAAAGAACCAGGCCACGCGCGACGCCGCCGTGGAGCGCGTGCGCGCCTCCGCGTTCGACCAGGCGACCGTCCAGATGACGCTCACCGCCGACGTCGCCGACAGCTGGCTGCAAACCGTCGCGCTGCGCGAGCGCGAGCAGATCGCGCAACGTAATCTGGAAACGGCGCGCGCGATCCTGCGCAATGTCGAGTCGCAATATCGCGCGGGTTATGTGACCGCGCTCGATGCCGCGCAGCAGCGCACGCTGGTGGCGTCGCAGCAGCGTGCGGCGGCCGCGTTGCATCAGCAGGGCAACGACAGCGAAGCGCTGCTCGCCACGCTGCTCGGCGTGTCCGCGACGGGTTTCACCGTGACGACGCGCACGCTGGATGCCGTCAACGCGCCGGGCGTCGATGCGGGCGTGCCCGCGTCCTTGCTGACGCGCCGTCCGGATATCGCGTATGCGGAAGCGCAACTCGCCGCCGCGCACGCCGACGTCGCCGCCGCGCGCGCCGCGATGTTCCCGAGCATCACGCTGAGCGCTTACCTTGGCACGGGCAGCGACCGCGCGCAGCGCATCTTCGACAATCCGCTCTACAGCGTGGCAGCGGGCCTGACCGCGCCGATCTTCGATGCCGGCGCGCTCGCCGCCGGGCGCAATCTCGCGCAGGCGCAGCAGGAGGAATTGCTGGCGGCGTACCGCAAGGCCATCGTGAGCGGGTTAGCGGATGTCGAGCGTGCGCTCAACGCCAGCAGCGGCGCCGATGTACAGACACGCGCGCAGGACGATGAGCTAAGCGAGGCGCGGCATACGCTGGAACTGGCGCAGAGCCGCTATCGCGCGGGCGCCGAAACGGCGCTCACCGTGCTCGATGCCCAGCGCACGCTGTACAGCGCCGAGGATGAACATGTGCAGCTGCATCTCGCGCGACTGCGCGCGGCGGTGGCGACGTATCGGGCGCTGGGCGGCGGGTGGCATTAGCCGGGCTCCGCTTCATCCGTCTGTTGCTCAATGCGATGAAGCAGCGTCGAAAACGTCTTGAGCAGATCGCCCTCGGGCATCCCTTCTTCACCGAACAGCCGCCGCTGCACGTCGACGGCAAGCGGCAGCGCCTTCCGCACCCGCGTCAGTCCTGTACGCGTCAGCTGCACGTTCTTCATGCGCACATCGACGCTGTTCGACGCCCGCTGCACCCAGCCCTTCGCTTCCAGCGTCTTGAGGATCTGCGAGAGCTGCATCTTGTGGATGTCGCTGGTGCGGCTCAGTTCGGCCTGTGACACCTCTTCGCCGTTCCGCGTGGCCCAGGCGATCAGCGTCAGCACCGTGAACTGGAGATGCGTCAGATCCAGCGGCGCCATGGCCCGGTCGATGGCCCGCTGGTAGCGATGAAACATGCGCCACAGCACGAAGCCGATGGCACGCTCGGGCGCGCCCAGCGACACGTTCGCGAACATCTCCTTCAGTTCGGTTCCCTTGATCTTCATCCCGGTCGCGCTCCGTCGTTCCTTGTGAAGAATATCTCACATACGCCAGCACTTGCATATGGTAAATATATTTACTACTCTGTTCCTCAAGCCCATCTCGAAGGAGACGCTTCATGAATCAGATACCGCTCGACATCGCATTCTGGAACTATGACCGCGTTCATGCATTGAGGGATGGCACGGTCGGCATCGAGGGAGTGGAGGCGCGCTATCACACCGAGCGCATCGTCACGCAGATTTTCGAGGGCATGCTTCGTGCACGGCGCTTCGACGTCGCCGAGCTCGGCGTGACCTATCTTCTGCGCGCGATCGATTCAGGCGAGGACCTGCTCGCGCTTCCGGTGTTCCTGAACCGGTGCTTTCGCCATTCGGCCATCTACGTGAACAAGGCGAGCGGCATTGAGAGCCCGGCGGATCTGGCGGGCAAGCGGATCGGCGAACTGGCGCTCTATGGACACGACGCGGGCGTCATGGCGAAGGGCATGCTGTCCGACGAACATGGCTTCGACCCGGCACAGTGCCGCTGGCTGATAGGCGGCATCGACTTTCCGATGGACCCCATCGATTTCGTGGAAAGGCCTTATCCGGCGGGTATCGAAGTGGAATGGGCGTCGAAGGAAGTCGATCTGGGGCAACTGCTCGAAGCGGGCGAGATCGACGCGCTGATTTCCGCCGACATCCCCGCATGCGTGCTGCGAGGTTCGCCCAACGTAGGCCGGCTCTTCGAAAACTTCGTGGAGATGGAAAACGACTACTTCGCGCGCACGGGCATCTTTCCGATCATGCATACGGTGGCGCTGCGTCGTTCACTGGTGGAGGAACAACCGGAGATCGCGAAGGCCATCTATCGCGGGTTCTGCCTTGCAAAAGACGCCGCCCGCGAAGCATTGACGAAGGGCATGACCTTCAACAACATGGCGACGATGGTGCCCTGGCTCACCGATCTCATGCAAAGCAATCTGAAGCAACTCGGCGACGACTGGTGGCCCTACGGCATCGAGCACAACCGCAAGGCGCTCGATGCCATCCTGCGCTATCACCACGAGCAGGGGCTCACCCGCCGGCGTCATACGATCGAAGATCTCTTCGTGCCGTACCTTCTGGCGACCTGACTCTTCAGTCGAGCGCCTTGCCGCCCGTCTCCTCGAACATCGAGACGGCGATCAGCGAGATCAGCACGCAGCCGATCATGTACCACGCGGGCGCCATCTTGTTGCCCGTCGCGCGGATCAGCCACGCCGCGACCAGTTGCGCGGTGCCGCCGAACGCCGATACGGCGATCGCATACGCGCTCGACATGTAGCCCGCGCGCAGATGCTTCGGGAAGTTCTCCGGCATCAGCGCATAGGCGGGCGCGGAGCCCATCGTGTAGCACAGCATCAGCACGATCAGCGCGGCGAGCACGACCGGCAGCGACGGAAAATGCGTCATCACCCAGAAGGCCGGATACAGCAGCACGATCAGCGCAACGCGTCCGATCAGCGTCAGCGGCTTGCGCTTGCCCATGCGGTCCGACCATGCGCCGTAGATCGGGCACATCACGAGCGAGATCACGCTGGACGCGACACCCGCGAGCATCGACATCTTCGCCGGCAGCCCGAGGTACTGGATGCAGTACGTAGGCATGTAGTACATCATCACATACGTCGACACCGACATGCCCATGATCGAGAAGATTGTCAGGAACCAGTTGCGCACGTAGAGGCCGCGCTTCGGATCGTCACGCGTGGCGACCGCCTTCGCGGCAGGCGGCTCTTCCTGGATGTGTCGGCGCAGATAGATGCCGACCGGCGCGATCAGCGTGCCCATCAGGAACGGAATGCGCCAGCCCCAGCTGTGCATGGTGTCATCGGAGAGCAGGAAGCCGAGGCTCGCCGCGAGACCCGAGCCGAGCAGCGCCGCCGCGCCCTGGCTCGCCAGCTGCCAGCTCGCGCGGAACCCGCGGCTCGCCGTGCCGCCCATTTCGAGCAGCGTGGCCGTGGCCGCGCCGAATTCACCGCCCTGCGCGAAGCCCTGCACGAGACGCGCGACCACGATCAGCAACGGCGCGGCCAGCCCGATCTGCGCATAGGTGGGCGCAAGGCCGATGGCCACCGAACCGAGCGCCATCAGCAGGATGGTCAGCGTGAGCGCGGGCTTGCGGCCGGCGCGATCGGCATAACGGCCGAGCACGAAGCCGCCGAGCGGACGCATCACGAAGCCGACCGCGAACACCGCGAACGCGAGCAGCGACGACGTCACCGGATCGTTCGACGGAAAGAACTGCCGGCCGATGGTCAGCGCGAAATAGCTGTAGACCGTGAAGTCGAAGAACTCGAGCAGATTGCCGATGACCGCCGCGAAGACGATCTTGCGCTGCTGCGCGGGCGACATCTGCACGTCATGCGCGCCCGCGCTGGAAAGCGATTGCGTCGTGGCGTTCATGCGCGGTCCTGGCTGAGGAAACGTTCGACGAGCCGCGTCCAGAAGGCCGCGCCCACCGTGAGGTTGTCGTCGTTGAAGTCGTAGCGCGCGTTGTGCAGCATCGGCTGGCCTTCGCCGTTGCCGAGCCGCACGAAGCAGCCGGGCACCTTCTGCAGATAGAACGCGAAGTCCTCGCTGCCTGCGATCGGCGGAAACGGCGAGATGATCTTCTCCGGTCCGACCAGCTCTTCCGCGACCTGACGCGCGAATTCCGTCTCGGCCGCGCTGTTGACGAGCACCGGATAGCCGCGGATGAAATCGATCTCGACGGTCGCGCCATACGCCTGCGCCTGCGCTTCCACCAATGCACGAATGCGCTGCTCCAGCGTCGCGCGCACCGTGGGCGAGAACGAGCGCACGCTCATTTCGAGCGTGGCGTCTTCGGGAATCACGTTGGCCGCGAAGCCCGAACGGAACGAGCCGACCGTGACGACCGCCGCCTCGTTCGGATCGACATTGCGCGCGACGATGGTCTGCAAGCCCATCACGATGCTGCTGCCGACCACCACCGGATCCACCGCGAGATGCGGACGCGCCGCATGGCCGCCCCGGCCGACGATGCGCAGCTTGACCGTGTCGCAGGCCGCCATCAGCGGGCCGGCGCGAAAGCCGAAGGTGCCGGTCGCGACGCCCGGATGATTGTGCAGACCGAAAATGGCTTCACAGGGGAAACGCTCGAACAGGCCATCGGCGATCATGCGTTCCGCGCCGCTGTCCGAACCGGCTTCCTCGGCGGGCTGGAAGATCAGGTGGACGGTGCCGTCGAAATTGCGCGTCTTCGCGAGATGCTGCGCCGCGCCCAGCAGGACGGTAGTGTGGCCGTCGTGGCCGCATGCGTGCATCTTGCCGTCGTGGACGCTCGCGTAGGGCAGACCGGTCTGCTCCTTGATCGGCAGCGCGTCCATGTCGGCGCGCACGCCGACCGTGCGCTTGCTCGTGCCGGCCGAAAGCGACGCCACCAGCCCATGTCCGCCCACATTGCGGGTCACCGCATAGCCCCAGGCTTCGAGCTTCTCGGCCACGAATTGGGACGTCGCCGCCTCTTCGTACGACAGCTCGGGATGCTGGTGGATGTGATGACGGATTTCGTCGAGTTGCGGGCGGGCGTCGGCGAGATCGGCGAGTTCGCAGAAATGCTGTTCGTGGGCTTGATTCATGGCGCGGGGCTCCTCCTGTTATGGCTGCGCGGAAGTCATACGGCGAGTATTGCACCGACGAAAAACTCGACCGATGACTGCAACGCGTCCAAAATGTTGCCTTCAAGTCAACAATGGACGGACGAAGTGAGCGATTCGATCGAGGACATCGGCGAGCGTGCACTGCGTTATCTCGCCGAAATCGCCGCGACTGGCGGCGTGCGGATGGCGGCGGAAACGCTGGGCGTGAATCCGTCGGTGATCAGCCGGCAGATTGCGGCGCTGGAGCGGCGGCTGCGCTTCCCGCTGGTGGAGCGGCGCGGACGGCATGTCGTGGTGACGGAAATCGGGCAGGTGCTGATCGAGCATTACCGCGACGGCCAGCGGCGTCAGCGCGACCTCGCCGCGCGGCTGGAGGAATACCGGCACCTGCGGCGCGGCCGGGTGGCGCTGGGCGTCGGCGAAGGGTTCATCGGCAATCTGATTGCGCGCGCGCTGCAACGCTTCTCGATGAAATATCCGGACATTCTGGTGGAGATCCGCTCGGGGCCGACGCCCGCCGTGCTCTCGATGGTGCGCGACGATGCCGTGGACATCGGCCTCTCCGCCCGTTCCGCCGATGATCCCGCCATGCGCATGCATCCGTTCGCCGCGCGCCCGCTGTGCGCGGTGGTGGCGCCGACGCACCGCTTCGCCTCGATGCCGAAGGTGCCGCCCGCCGAACTGGAGGGCGAACGGCTCATTTTCATGACCGAGGCGTTCGGCGTGCAGCAATTCGTGCAGTCCCTGCTCGACGATGTGCGCCTGACGGTGATCCCGGCCTATCGCGTGGATTTGTTCAACACGGCGCAGACGCTCGCGGCGGCGGGACTGGGCGTGGCGTTCATGTCGTCGATCACGGCGCGGCGCGGCATCGACCTGGGCGAACTCGTGGCGGTGCCGATCGATCATCCGATCGCGACGGGCTTCGCCAGCCAGATGATGACGCGCGTCGGGCGTCGGTTGTCGCCTGCGGCGGATCACCTCTGGAAGCAGCTTGCGCAGAGCTTTCTGGAGGAGAAAGTGCGTTAGGGCGTCACCGCGTGACGTGACGCCTGCTCCCGGATCCATCCCTCGAACGCCATCACGGCGTCATCGTCCGCACGCTCGGCGTTCACGACCAGTGTGTAATCCGGCCCGCGCCACACCGGCCCCGCGAGCGGACAGACGAGACGTCCGGCGGCCATGTCGCGTTCGATCAGCGGCAGCGACGCCAGCGTCACGCCGAGCCCTTCCGACGCCGCGCCCAGTTGCAGGAAAACGTGATCGAAGTCGAGATGATGCGCGCCCTGCAGGCCCGGCGCACCCGCCGCGCGCAGCCAGTCGGACCACGCCGTGCGCGTGCTGGTGGAATGCAGCAGCGTGTGGTGGCGCAGATCGGCGACGGTATGAATCGGATGGCTCAGCAGTGTGGACGGACTGCACGCGGGCAGGCGGACATCGGGCATCAGTGTGCTGGAGTGCAGGCCGCTGGCTTCCTCCGGACCCGAGCGCACGCCGATATCGAAGGCATCGCCGACATAGCGCAGCCTGCGCGACGTAGTGGACAGCCGCACGTCGATATCCGGATAACGCGCCAGGAAATCGGCGAGGCGCGGGATCAGCCAGCACAGCGCGAAGCTCGCCAGCGCATTGACGCGCACGACGCCCGTGATCCGGCGAGTGATCGATTCGTGGCGCAGCCGCGTGACCGAACTGCTCAGGCGCGCGAACGCGCCGTTGACGTCATTGAGCAAGGCAGCGCCTTCGTCTGTAGGCACGACGCCGCGCGAATGGCGCTCGAACAGCGGCACGCCGAACCAGTCCTCCAGCAGGCGGATCTGCTTGCCGACCGCCCAGTGCGTGACGTGCAGATCTTCCGCCGCAGCGGCGAAGCTGCCCAGGCGTGCAACGGCCTCGAAGTGCCGCAAGGCATTCAGCGGCGGTAGCTTGTCGGGGTCTTTCGAGGTGCGTCCGTGCGTGCTCATGAGGTGACTTTTTTTCCCGTCTCACCCGATTTTACGTCAGTTGCCGGGCGTTTCTGGGCCACCTAGACTCGAAGGCTCGGAACCATCACGCTCATCGAAGCATGCGACTCTTTTCCTTCTCTTCCCCGGTCACGCGCGCGGCTGACGAACGCGGCCAGCCGGGCGTCGAAACGCGCAAGCGCGTCCTGTGGCTTTCCTGCGTGGCCCATGCGCTGCACGACGGCTACACCGACATGATCTACGCCCTGCTGCCGGTCTGGCAGGCGGACTTCGGCCTGGGCTATGGCGCGCTGGCCATCCTGCGGGGCGTGTACGCCGGCACCATGGCGACGCTCCAGCTACCCGCCGGACGTCTCGCGCGTACATGGGGCACGCGCGCGACGCTCGCCTGCGGCACGCTGCTGGCCGCGCTGGGTTATGCGGTCGCGGGGCTGTCGGGAACGCTGCCGGGCTTGTGCGTGGCGCTGGCTGTCTCGGGGAGCGGCTCGAGCACGCAACATCCGCTGGCCTCGGGCGCCGTCTCGCGCGCCTATGGACGCCAGGCGCGCGGCCCGCTGAGCGTCTACAACTTCGCCGGCGACCTCGGCAAGTCCGCGCTGCCGGCGGCCATCTCGCTGCTCATCACGGTCATGCCGTGGCGGCACGCACTCTGGGCGATGTCGTGCATCGGCATGCTGGTCGCCGCAGTCATTGCACTTTTTCTCCCGTCGATCCCGCGCAGCGCCGCCGTTGTCGAAGAGCCCGCGCCGCAGGCCGTGCAGGGCGCGCGTTCGGGCTTCTCGCTGCTGCTCACCATCGGCGTGCTCGATACCGCCGTGCGCATGGGCCTGCTGACCTTCCTGCCCTTCCTGCTGAAAGCCAAGGGCATCTCCCCGGCGATGATGGGCACGGCGCTCGCGCTGGTGTTCATCGGCGGAGCAGCGGGGAAGTTCGTGTGCGGCTGGCTCGGTGCGCGCATGGGTCCGATCGGCACCGTGCTGGCCACCGAAGGCGGCACGGCGGCGCTGATTCTCGCCGTGATCTTTCTGCCGCTCGCGCCCGCGCTCGTCGTGTTGCCGCTGCTCGGGCTGATGCTCAACGGCACATCGTCCGTGCTGTATGGAACGGTGCCGGAACTCACGCCGGTGGAACGCACGGAGCGCGCCTTCGCGCTGTTCTATACCGGCACGATCGCGTCGGGCGCGCTCGCGCCGGTGGCTTATGGGCTGCTTGGCGACCGCATCGGCGTGCAGGACGCCACGATCGCGACCGCGCTGACGGCGCTGGTCATCGTGCCGGTCGCGCTGATGCTGGGGCGGCATCTGCGCGAGACGGGCAGCTAAAGGAAGAGACTCAGAGAGACGGCGCGGCGTCGAGCAGCATTCGCACGGGGACATCTGGCCGGACTCGCACGGCCAGCCGCAGCGCTTCGGCCTGACTCGCCGTGACGACGACGAAACAGCCATTGCCGTGCGCAAATTCGATACGCCATCCCGCGCAGGGACGGGGGCGAACGACTGTCTCGGAGATGTCGAAGCCTTCGGTGGTGACCACGGTCGATCGAATCCCGGCGCGTTTCAGTGCTTGTGATTGTGCCATGCATGGCCGTATCTTCTCGACGCTTCAATGAAGCCGGACAAGGCTTTCATCAAAGTTCATGCGCCTTTTTACCGCGACCTTTTGGCAAAAGGTCGACAGAGATCGATTCCGCCGCGGACATCGCTCGCATCGCTCCGAAAAGAACCAGCACTGAAGCGTTCAGGACGCTCATCGTGGGAACAGCCATTGCGGCCGGTCACACCCAAGCCATGTCTTCCCATTCATGAGAGATCACGATGACCTGTTGCCGATCATGGCGTTCCCGGCGTAAGTTCAGTGCGCACCTTCCCGTGCTTCCCCAAGGAGACTCCGATGAACGATTTCAAGGTCGACTGGACCGCGGCAAGCTTTGATCAACTTCGCCGTAAAGTCAGGGACGTTTCCCTTCCTGCTCTTCCACAGGAGAATGGCTGGTCTTACGGCTGTGATCCGGCCTACCTGAGATCCTTTCTCGACTTCTGGGCCGACGAGTTCAGCCTCGACGCCTGCGTACGCGAACTGAATCGCTTCCCGCAGATCATGGCGCGGGTCGATGATCTGGATATCCACGCCATCCATGTGATCGGCGAGGCGCGCGGAACCAACCCGCTCCTGCTGCTTCACGGCTGGCCCGGCTCGGTCGTCGAGTTCCGCGATGTCATCGAGCCGCTGGCTTTTCCGTCACGGTTCGGCGGCAGCGCAAGCGACGCATTCGATCTCGTCATTCCATCGCTGCCGGGTTTCGGATTCAGCGCGAAGCCGGCCTCGCCGATCGGCGCGCGGACGACCGCCGGCATCATGAACACACTCATGCAGCAACTCGGCTACAACCGATATCTGGCGCAAGGCGGCGACTGGGGTTCGGGAATCGCCGCGTGGCTGGGGATCGAGCATCGTGCGGCCGTCAAGGGCATCCACTTGAACTACGTGCTCGTCCATCCCGATGCCCAGCCGCAAACCGACGAAGAACGCGAATGGAAAACCAAGGTCGAGCGCACGCAACAGACACTCGGCGCATACGCGCAGCTTCAGGGGAGCAAGCCCGCGTCGCTGGCCTATGCGATGCATGACAACCCGGCTGCGCAGGCGGCATGGATACTCGAACGGTTCCACGACTGGTCGGATCGGCGGGAAAGAAGCTTTGAAGAGATCTTCCCGAAGGAGCGGCTGCTCGCCAATATCCTCGTCTACCTGATGAACGATGCCTTTGCGTCCTCGACGAACTTCTATCTCGGCAGCCGGATGGAAGGCGTCCGGCAAATGCCGTCTGGGCATACCGTCGATGTCCCGACCGCGGTGACCTGCTACCCGGATCCGCGCATGCCGGCGCCGCCGCAGAGCTGGGTGCGCAAGGGCTACGATCTCAGGCGCTGGAACGTAGCGCCGCAAGGCGGACACTTCGCCGCGATGGAAGCACCTGCGTTCTTTGTCGAGGACTTGCGGGGCTGGTTGAACGATTCACGCCGATAGCGAGTCAGCCAGCGAGCGCCAACGAACGCGCCTTGGAATCGGCGTTCGATACCGACTACCGCATCCCGGCTCCGGTAAAGGTACGCGAATTGGTGAACGAAGTGAAAGCATCTGTTACGGCGCGAATCCGGTTGGAGACCGCTTCTCGTATCGCCCGATGAGCGGTACGAGCTGAGCGCGAAAGCTCATGTTGCAGGTCCGCTCTCCCGCGGCGTGCGTTCATCCCGATCCGGACTGAACACACGCCGTCCAACGATCAGAACCAAGGAGATGGACATGGCAGACAATGCTTCGATCACCGACGTATTCGAGCGGCGCGTCGAACGGCGCGAGAAACGGCGCCAGTTCTTTCGCAGCGCGGGCGGTCTCGGCTTGGGGCTCGTGGGCGGCACCATTCTCGGCGCATGCGGGGGCGGCTCGGGCGATAACGCCAACGCGGCAAGCGGCCCGACCGACGCCGAGATTCTCAACTTTGCGCTGAACCTCGAATATCTCGAAGCGACCTTCTATGCCTATGCGACGACCGGGGCCGGCCTGCCTGCGAATCTCATGAGCGGAACCGGCACGCCCGGCAAGGTGATTCCGGGTCAGCAGGTGTCGTTCTCCGATCCCGTCGTGGCCGCCTATGCACGGGAGATCGCGAAGGATGAACTCGAACACGTGGCCTTCCTGCGCACGGCGCTGGGCACGTCGGCGGTGGCCATGCCCGCGCTCGACGTGGGCGGCACGGATCCCAATGGCGCGTTCTCGCTCGCGGCGCAGGCTGCGGGCCTTGCGCCCGCTGGCACGCCGTTCAACCCCTATCTGAACGACAATAACTTTCTGCTCGGCGCGTTTATCTTCGAAGACGTCGGCGTCACGGCCTATAAAGGCGCTGCGCCGCTCATCACCAACAAGACCTATCTCGAAGCGGCCGCCGGCATTCTGGCGGCGGAGGCTTACCACGCGAGTCTCGTGAGGACCGTGCTGTACTCGAAAGGCATCCAGACGCCGAGTCTCGTGAGTGCAACGCAGGCCATTTCGGATGCACGCGACTCGCTGGATTCATCGAGTGACGTGGACCAGGGCATCGCCGGCGTGAACGCGGATATCTCCAACATCGTGCCGCTCGATAACAACGGCATCGCCTTCAGCAGAAGTTATGACGACGTGCTCAACATCGTCTATCTGAACAAGGGCGCGGTGACGCAAGGAGGGTTCTTTCCTGCCGGCGTCAACGGCACGCTTCACATGAGCAGCGCTTTCGCCTAAAACGAAGTCAATGGCCTGAACGTCCGGTCGCGACGGCTCCAGGCCCTCTCGCGATCGGACACCAAACCTTGGAGGTTCTTCATGCGCGATTTGTCTGCGGGTGCATGGCGTTTCCGCATCCGGCTCGTCCTGGGCGTCTCATTCCTGCTCACGGGTGTGGCGCTGCAATTGCTCCACTCACGGTGATCTCTGCTGCACTGATCGTCTTTCAATCTTCACTTGAATTCATTCATCGGGAGGAACACACGTTTTGATGATCCGTCGATTCGATCGGCCTGTTGTTATCGGTGTGAGCGTGACGGCCCTGGTCGTTGCGCTCGCAGGCGTGTGGCTCAAACACGATGCGCCACGCGTGGACGATCAGATGAACTCTTCACGGCAACGCGGGGCGGTGTCGGCGGGGGCGGTGCGGGAGCAGCCTGTTCCCGCAGCTCCGATTGCGCCAGCGCCGGGCGCGGCCGTTGACGCGCGGGACGAAAGCAAGAGCACACCCGAAGCAGACCGGCCTCCTGCAGAAGCCAAACCGGCTCCGGAGACGAAGAGCGCACGTTCGGATCACGTAGCCAGCACGAAAGCACACGCCAAACGGTCCGCGCAGCTGCGCAATGAAATAGCGCAAGCGCACAAGCCGACCGTCTCCCGGCCTCCCGCCGATCCGCTGCCCGTCAATGAGCCTCCAGCGGCCGAGACAGCAAAGCCTGACGCAGCGCAGAGCGAGCAAGCTGTGTCCGCAACGCCGGCACCGCCTGAACCGGCGCGTTCGACACCCACAGCCGATACCTCGACAGGTCCCAAAACCCGCAAGCAAGTGGAAGACGAACTGCGCGCCGCAAGGAACAGCGGCGCCCTGCCCCGTTTCGGCAATCCCGATCCGGCTGGACCCGGCGGTTCGCCGGGCAACCTCAGCCGAACATCCGAGTAGGCGAGGTTCTTCCCGCATCCGGCACACCGCTTCGCTCGTATTCAAGTGAAGAACCCAGGCGCTCTTTCACTGCTTTGGGATCGGTCGCAGGAACAACATCAGGAGATCGCCATGAACCATTCAAGCGCTTCCAGCAGGGTCCTTATCATCGGTGCGGGCGCATTGATCGCGCTCGCTTCATCCGTCGCACTTGCGGGAGGCAACGGCAACGGCGGAAACGGCAGCGGCGGTTCGCATGGCGCCGCGACGGCCGGAATGACCTATCACAGCGAGCCCGTGTCGAGCCCGTGGAATCGCGTGCCGGGCGACATGAGCATGAGCAGCAGCGCTCGCCAGCGTGACAACGATGCGTCGACCACCGCAAGCCGCGACATGCGCCAAGCGCCGAAATCCACCGAGTAAGTGCAGCGCGCTATTTCACCTTCGCCGCAGCGGCCAGCTTCCGCACGCCCTCCTTCGCATCCTCGTTCGAGTTCATGAAGGTGGTCACGACGTCGGTGATCGCGCCCGCCGTCACCGGCGATTGCAGTTCGCCGAACGCAAGCGACGGGAAAAAGCTGCCCGACTTGAGCGTCGCCTGCTCGTCGGCGCGGGACTTCTTCGCGCAACTGTCGAACTTGTCCATCGGCACATCCAGCCTGACCGGAATCGATCCCTTGTTCAGGCTGAACTGTTCCTGGAACCCGGGCGACATGATCGTCCGGGCCATCGCCAGCTGCCCTGGCGTAGCGTCCTTCTTGCCGTTCTGCTGGAAGAACACGAAGGCATCCGCCGTGTACGTGAAGGCCTGCGCCGTGCCCGGCGCGGGCGCGCACACGAAATCGGCATCCGCCTTCTTGTTCGCGTTCAGGAACTCGCCCTTCGCCCAGTCGCCCATGAACTGCATGCCGCCCGAGCCGGAGATCACCATCGCTGTCGCGAGGTTCCAGTCGCGGCCGTGATAGGCCTTGTCGAAGTAGCCGCGGATCTTCTGCACGGTCTCGAAGACCTGCACCATCTGCGGCGAAGTGAGCGTCTTCTGATCCAGATCGATGAGCGCCTTGCGATAAAAGTCCGCGCCCTGCGACAGCACGACCGTCTCCCAGATCGTCATGTCCTGCCACGGCTGGCCGCCGTGCGCGACCGGCGTGATGCCCGCTGCGCGAAACTTGTCGGCCAGCGCGAAGAACTCCGGCCACGTGTTTGGCGGCTGGCCGCCTACCTTGTCGAGGTCGGCCTTGTTGATCCACAGCCAGTTGATCCGATGCACCGAGAACGGCACGGCCACGTAGTGACCGTCCGCTTTCATCCCCTGATCGATGGGCGCGGGCAGATGACTCTTCCAGTCGGAGGCGGCCTGATCGATCGTGACGAGCACGCCCTGGTCGGCCCAGTCCTGAATCAGCGGCCCCTTGATCTGCGCCGCCGATGGCGCGTTGCCCGAGATCACCTGCGTCTTGAGCGCCGTCATCGCAGCCGTGCCGGACCCGCCTGCCACCGCGAAGTCCTTCCACTCGTAGCCCTGCTTGCTCATGTCGTCCTTGAGCACGCGGATCGCCTTCGATTCGCCGCCCGACGTCCACCAGTGCAGCACCGAAAGCGCTTCCGCCGCGTGTCCCGCCTGCATGCCCGCGATGAGCAGTGCGGCTGCCGCCGCCATCGACGTCAAGTGTCGTTTCATTCCAGTCTCCGAAGTATTTTTATGGATGCAACGCAATGCAACGCCATGCAACGCTCAAGCCGCCGGACTACAGGTCGAATCCGAGTTGCGACCGGCCGAGCGGCGTCAGATCGTCTGCCGTGGCACGGCCGATGAAGTCGGTTTCGAAGTGATCGGCGGGAAAGTCGGGCGGGCTCTCGCCCTTCAGGAAGCTCGGCCGCTGACGCCTGAGATACGCATCGTTCTTCGCGCACGCTGGCGCCGACGCGATGTACATCACGTTGCTGTAGCCCGCGCCCTTGTGCTCGTCCTCGACCGCGTGAATCACGTCGCTGTGCCAGAACACGGTGTCGCCGGCCTCCATCTTCGGGATCGACGACAGCGCCTCGAACAGCGGCGCATGAAACTCTGGCCGGATGGAGAGCGCGCGACCGGGCATCGCGCCGCACAGGTCGTCATCGGCGACATCGTCCTGAAGCGCGCGCAACAGGATGTACGCCATGGCGTTGGCGATGGGCACGAGTTGCAGCGTGCCGTCGCCCGGACCTTGCGGCGTCAGCGCGGTCCAGCCCTGGAAGGTGCGGAACATCGAGCACACGGCCGGCGAAGCAATCTCCTCCACGTCGGTGCGATGCGCGGCGTCGAAGGCATCGTAGGCGCGCCAGTTGCCCGCGAACACGTGCCGATAGACCTTGCGGAAATTGCCTTCGATCCAGCGTTCGACAGAGCCGCCGTCGCAATGCGCCGAGAGCCCAAGCGATGCCGAACCCGGCG
The DNA here is from genome assembly GCF_031451315.1 of Caballeronia sp. LZ032. Classification (NCBI taxonomy): domain Bacteria; kingdom Pseudomonadati; phylum Pseudomonadota; class Betaproteobacteria; order Burkholderiales; family Burkholderiaceae; genus Caballeronia; species Caballeronia sp. LZ032. The sequence goes on along the minus strand of NZ_JARUXP010000002.1, from coordinate 337,535 downwards.
GCCTGCGCCGCAAGCGGTCGGCGTAGACAGGCACGCGCGAAGGATCGAAATGCACGCGCCCTTCGCTCTCGTGACGCCATAACCCGTTGAGAAAGGTGCGCGCTTCGGTCAGCGCTTCCGACTGCCGCGCCAGCACTTGCGGCTTTGACCAGTACACGCCATAGATCTGCGGCTTGCTGGACGCCAGTTGACCGAAGTACTTGTCTTCGGCGCGGTGTTCGAGACGCTGGTCGAGATGATTGCGCTCTACATAGGCGGCGATGTCGTCGTCCCAGCCCTGCACCAGCGCCCGCGGAAAGACGCCGCGGATCACGCACGCGCCGCGCGCTTTCACGAGCGCGATGTGCGCATCGGAAACGCGCTTGCCGGCGATGTCGGCGTACTGGATTTCGGGGATGACGTTCTCGCCGCGACCGCGCTGTGCAGCGATCCTCCGTGCTTCCTCGCTGATGGCTTCCTCGACTTCCGCGAACACCTCGCGATAGTTCGGCAAGGCCGCGCGTAACTCCTTTTTTGCCTGACGGATCGCGCCCGGCAAGTCGTCGATATGCAGCGCCATGATCGTCTCCCGTGTGAATAGCCTGAGCGCAAGCATATGACGCACGCCAAAACCTCGGTGATACTATTCAGGCAATCTCTTCGCGTATCCGGTCATGAAACCAGCCTACGAACACGTGGAGTTCGGCGAGGATTGTTCGGTGCGGGTATACCATCGGCGGCTGCCGCGCATACCGTTCGAATGGCACCATCATCCCGAGTACGAGCTCACGCTCACCATGAACAGTCACGGCAAGCGTTATATCGGCGATGCCGTCGATGACTACGCCGCGCAGGATCTCGTGCTCGTGCCGCCGGACTTGCCGCATACGTGGTCGTCGAACAAGTCCGTCGAGCCTTCCGCGCCGCAGGTGGCCATCGTCATCTGGTTCGACGGCGACTGGGCGCGGCGCATGGCGGATTGCTGCCGCGAATACGAGCCGCTGCGCAGGCTGTTGCGCCGCGCCGCCTGCGGACTGGCCTTCGAGCCGCCTGCGGGCGAATGGATGCGCGGCCGCCTGGAACCGTTGTTGTCGCACGTGGCGCGCGAACGCCTGAGCGCCGCACTCGACATTCTCTGCACCCTCGCCGATGCTCCCGGCCGGCCGCTCGCCTCGCCAAGCGCCTTCAATCAGACCGATACCGGCCCGTCCGGCCATGAGCCCGAGCGCATCAACCGGGTGCTGTCTCTCATCGACGCACGCTTCGCCGAGCCCTTGCGGCTCGCCGACCTGTGCGCGGCGGCGAGCCTCTCCGAACGCACGCTCACGCGCTACTTCGTGCAACACATCGGCGAGAGCGTCGGGCGGTATATCGCGCGGGTGCGCATCGGTCATGCATGCCGGATGCTCGGCGACACATCCCTGCCCATTTCCGTGATCGCCACCCGTTCGGGATTCGCGAACGTGGCCAACTTCAACCGGCAGTTCAAGGCCGCGAAGCTGACGACGCCGGCTGAGTATCGGCGGCGTTTTGCGACTGAACGTGCTGCAACGCAGGATGAAGAGGCTCGTCTGATGGAACGGTCGCCGTCGCTGCAACGCACGTCGAAGCAACGGCGCGAGCGCGCATGAAGCCACGCATGAGCTTTATGCAGCGATGCCGTCGGATGCCGTTCCGTCGATCACGCCCTTGCCCTGGCTGCGCCGCCAACTCGCGGGCGGCATGCCGAACTGGCGCTTGAACGCCCGGTTGAACGCCGCCTCCGAGTCGTAGCCGACACGCTCGGCCACCGCCGCGATCGAGTGCGGTCCGGACAGCAGGTCTTGTGCTGCGACTTGCAAGCGCCAACTGCCGAGATACTGCATGGGCGCCTGCCCAAGCAGTTGCGTGAAGCGTTGCGCGAACGCGGAGCGGGACAGGCCGACGCGGCGCGCGAGTTCATCGACGGTCCAGTCATGGCCGGGCTGTGCGTGCAGCGCGGCCAGCGCCTTGCCGACGAAGCGGTCGCCGACACCCGCGAGCCAGCCGCGCCGGTCGGCGGGCATCGCGGTGATGCAGCGCCGCACGGCCTCCACGAACAGCAGTTCCGACAGCCGCGCCAGCACCGTTGCACTGCCGGGCCGCCATTCGGCCGCCTCCGCCGCGGCAAACTTCAACGACGATTCGAGCCACGCCGAGTGCGGATCGTTGCGCATGTCGACCTTGAACAGACGCGGCAACGACGACAGCACCGGATTGGCGAGCATGTCGTCGCATGCGAGAAAGCCGCAGATGATGCGCGTGGCCTCTGCTGCCTGCGTCACATTCGCTCGATCCGGCTGGTCCGGGCCATAGCTCAGACGCATCACTTCGCCGGGCGAGGTTTCCAGATATCTCGCCACCATCACATCCGCCGACACCGGCGCGAGTTCGAGCGAACTGCCCATCAGATGCGCTTCGCCTTGCGGAACCACGAGCAGTTCGCCCGCATCGACACGCATGGCCGTGGCAGGGTCATCGGTCAGGGAGGCCCAGCAACTTCCCTCCACGATCAGGTGATACGACACGACGCGCTCGGCACGCGGCAGGAAGGTCGCGCACAGCGCCGGCGACACGTGACCGATCACGCACCACGGCGCAGTGAATTCGGCATTCAGGTATACCGCGCCGCTGAGACGCAGCAGCCGGAGAACATCGGAAAGCGCATCCATGAGCAGTCCAGGATCCGGCGTCCTGCGCAAGACATCTGGACGCACGGTCATTCATAAAATTCGCCCGCGCGCCAATACTTCTCTTCACGCGATGCCTCTTCGACAAGAGGTTAAGCGCACCGGACCGAAACGCCAACCCGCAACTGCGGGGGATGCCCGCAAACGGTCGCCGCTTGCGGCGAAAGCAGGCGGCGCGGTCCGTCGACGATGAAGGAAGTGCCGAAGACAAAGCACCGCGGGCATGCGCATCGCCCGCGGGTTCGAGTCGTCGGGCGGCCTTCGCTCAACTCATTCATCAGGAGTCACGACATGTCCGCAGTCGCTTCCGCTATCTCGTCCGTCACCGATCTCTCCGCGGTCAAAAGCCGTCAACAAGCCGCCTGGTCGACGGGCAACTACGCCGTCGTCGGCACGACGTTGCAGATCGTCGGCGAAGCATTGTGCGAGGCGCTGGACTTGCGCGCGGGCAGCCGCGTGCTGGACGTCGCGGCGGGCAACGGCAACGCGACCCTCGCCGCCGCGCGACGCTGGTGCGAGGTCACGTCCACCGACTACGTCGCGTCCCTGCTCGATGCAGGCCGCGCGCGGGCGCAGGCCGAAGGACTCGACGTGCATTTCGAGCAGGCCGATGCCGAAGCGCTGCCGTTCGATGACGCCTCGTTCGATGTCGTGATGTCCACCTTCGGCGTGATGTTCACGCCCGACCAGGAACGCGCTGCGAGCGAACTGATGCGCGTGTGCAGGCCGGGTGGAAAGATCGGGCTGGCGAACTGGACGCCCGACAGTTTCATCGCACAGGTGTTCAGGACGATCGGGAAGTACATCGCGCCGCCTGCGGGCGTGAAGTCGCCCGCGCTATGGGGCACCGAGGCACGCCTTGCGGAACTGTTCGGCGGCCATGAGGCCCGCATCTCGGCAATGAGCCGGCAGTTCGTGTTCCGCTATCGCTCGGTGGCGCATTTCATCGATGTGTTCCGCACGTACTACGGTCCGATGAACAAGGCGTTCGCCGCGCTGGAAGGGGAACGGCAAGCCGCGTTTCTGCGCGACCTGACGGCGCTGATCGACAGCCGCAACTGCTCCGGCGACCGGACGCTCGTGTTGCCCAGTGAATATCTCGAAGTGGTGGTGGAACGAACATGATCCTGCTCAAACGTCATCTGTTCGCGGCGCCGGCCGTCTGCACGCAACTGGCTTCGCTCGTGTTCCTCGCGAGGCTTCGCTATGGCTCTGTGCTGGTCGCGCTGCCGCTGTGCTCGTCGATGTGCTTCTTCGCGTTTCGCTTCGTGCTGTCGGTGTATGGCGTAGCGGTCTGACAATGCGCGCCTTGCCTGACTAGGCACTCCGGCAAGGCGCGCAGCGACATCATCGTTCGGAGGAACGCGTGATCTTCTATCTCTACCTGCTGTTTGAAAAAGCGCTCGATCTCGCCGAGCACGGGCGCCGCGATTCGTATCTGCGCGACGCCGTCGATATCGCCGAACTCGAACGCCGCATGCGCTCGTTCGATGACTAAACGACGCGCGCAGAGGTTGACGACTTACTCGGGATCGAAGTCCGCCGATAGGCTCAGCTCGCGCAGGCCTTCGATGTCCTGCACGACCTGATGCAGCCGCCCGACCACCGCGTCATGGCCCCATGCGCCCAGCACGAGGTGGCGCGGCGCCTCGGCGTTGTTGGCGATCGAGATCATCGCCTCGCCGGCGCGCACCGGATCGCCGGCCTGGGTGCCGCTCGTCGCGCGAGTGCCTGCCTGGCGCTTGCCGGCGGTGTCCGCGTAGTCGTCGATCCGCGTCACGGTCTGACGCAGCGAACGGCCCGCCCAGTCGGTGCGGAACGGGCCCGGCTCCACGCAGGTCACGCCGATGCCGAGCGGCGCCACTTCGGCGCGCAGCGAATCCGACCAGCCCTCGACCGCATGCTTGGACGCCGCATAGTAGCCGGAGCCCGGAAAGCCGATGAACCCCGCCACCGAACTGATGTTGATGACGTTGCCGCTGCGCTGCGCGCGCATGACCGGCAGGACGGCGCGCGTCATCGCGAACAGGCCGAAGACATTGGTATCGAACTGCTCGCGGATCTCGGCTTCGACGCCTTCCTCGGCCGTGGCCTGATAGCCGTAGCCGGCGTTGTTCACGAGCACGTCGATGCGGCCGAACTTCGCGCGGGCCGCCGCCACGGCCGCTTCGATGTCCGCTGAGCGGGTGACGTCGAGCGCCAGGGCCAGCACGCGGTCTTCCGCGCCGCGCGCGAGTTCGGCGAGGCTCGACGCATCGCGCGCCGTCGCCACGACGCGCCAGCCGCGCGCGACGATCAGGCCGGCGAGTGCGCGGCCGAAGCCGGTCGAGCAGCCGGTGATGAACCAGACAGGAGTTTGGGAGGTTGACATGAGGTGTTCCGGGTAGGATCCCGCCGCGGCAGGATGTGGACAGAGCCCGCCGGGACGCAGGAGCGCTACGGCACGGCTTCAGGCCGATAGCTTATGAAGCTCGCCGGCCGGCAAAAAGAGCCCCGTCCTGGATACACCTGTCAACGAAACGGGCTAATAGACGCGTCGCACCGCGCCACGTCAGCAAAGAGAAAGGGATTGAAAGCAAAAACCGAAAGCCGCTTGTCAGCGAGCGCGCTCCGCCGACCCCATCACCAGGCATTGCGCCCTGAACGCTTCCCCCTGGCTGCTGGCGGCCGCATGGCTCAAGCCCTTGCCGAGCGCGTCGAATTCGACCTGCGAGGCGTGGCGGACACAAGATGCGCTATCGACGTCACGGCCCTGCGCGTGCAGCGCGGTGCGATCGGCGACCAGATAGGCAACGAGCGCAAATACCGCAATGTTGAATGCTTTTTTCATGCGTGTCTCCTTGGCTCTAGGCTAAGGGCCAGACTTGGAGAGGCAAATCAGGGCAAGCCCGGAGACGCCATGCGCCCCGTGCAGCAAACGATTGCGCCGCCTCATGCCGACCTCGTACCCGATGTCAACGCCATGCCGCGCAATGAACTTGATACGCGGCAAATTCCACGAAATTATTTCTTTTGAGTTATCCTCGTTAACCCTAGGCAACAGGCTTTCATTTTCATTTCATACGCGCGCGAGGCCTTTCCTTACGCGCAACTTTCCCGCCCGTCGTCCATCAAGCCGCCGCGCAGTCCGTCGCGAGCCCGCCTCATCGCGTGCCCGCCGCGCTTTTTTGCCCGATCCAAAGCAACCCGATCTAAAGCAACCGTATGCATCTGCCGTCCGTTCTCAGCTTTCTAATCTGGATCCCCGTGGTGTCCGGCATCTTCGTGCTGACCTTCAGCGCGTCGGCCACCCTGTCGCGAGCCGTCGCCCTGTTCGGCGCGGTGCTCGGCATCCTGCCGCTGGTCCCGCTGCTCGCCCACTTCGATGCCTCCTCCAGCGCCATGCAGTTCGTCGAGCAGATCGACTGGCTGCCGCAGTTCGGCATCTCGTACCATCTCGGCGTGGACGGCATCTCGCTCTGGTTCACGGTGCTCACCGCCGTCACCACGCTCATCATCTTCATCGCGTCGTGGCAATCGGTGACGAAGCAGGTGGCGCAGTACTACGGCGCGTTCCTGGTGCTGTCGGGCTGCATGCAGGGCGTGTTCGCCTCGCTCGACGGCATGCTGTTCTTCGTCTTCTTCGAAGCCTCGCTGATCCCGCTGTATCTGCTGATCGGCACCTGGGGCGGCGGCGAGCGGCGCGTCTATGCAGCGCTGCGCTACTTCCTGATCTCGCTGGTCGGCTCGCTCGCGATGCTCGCCGCGCTCGTCTACCTGTGGACGCAGGCGCACAGCTTCGACATCGAGGCCTGGCGCGCGCTCAAGCTCGACTTCACGCCGCAGGTCGTGATCTTCCTGTGCTTCGTCGCGGCCTTCTCGGTCAAGGTGCCGATGTGGCCGGTGCATACCTGGCTGCCCGACGTCAACGCGGAAGGCCCCACGGGCGCGGCCGTGCTGCTCGGCATGCTGAAGGTGGGCGGCTATGGCCTGATGCGCTTCGTGCTGCCCATCGTGCCCGACGCGTCGCACTTCTTCGCCCCCGCGATGATCACGCTGGCGCTGGTCGCCGTGATCTACGGCAGTCTCGTGGCGCTCGCGCAGACGGACATGCGCAAGCTGCTCGCGTATTCGTCGGTGGCGCACATGGGTCTCGTGACGCTCGGCCTCTTCACCTTCGACCGCCTCGGCACCGAAGGCGCGGTCGTGCAGATGCTGTCGTACGGCGTGGTCTCGGGCGCGATGCTGCTGTGCACCGGCGTGCTGGTCGACCGCACCCGCAACGGCTCCATCGACGCTTACGGCGGCGTCGTCAACACCATGCCGAAGTTCGCGACCTACGCCGTGCTGTTCTCGATGGCCAATGTCGGCCTGCCGGGCACGTCCGGTTTCGTCGGCGAGTTTCTGGTGCTGATGGGCGCGATCCGCCTGAACTTCTGGATCGGGGCGATTGCCGCGACCACCTTGATTCTGAGCGCGGCCTACACGCTGTGGATGGTCAAGCGCGTGATGTTCGGCGCGGTCCGCAACGAGCGCGTGGCCTCGCTGCGCGACCTGGGCAAGCGCGAGTTCGTGCTGTTCGGCGCGATGGCGGTGCTGGTGCTGGGCATCGGCGTGCATCCGAAGACCTTCACGGACGCGATCGGTCCTTCGGTCGAGCATTTCCTCTCGGCGGCTCAAGGCTCGTCCCTCCCGGACGATGCCGGCGCGGCCTCGTACAACGCGCACAGCGTGGCCGAAACCGAGCGCCAGCCCGGCTAAGCTTTCCGACGCGCGGGCGCCCTGCCCGCGCGCGCCTCGTCAGCGGCCGGCCGCCACCGCGCGCCGCGCCCGCCGTGGCGGCGGCTCCACCACATCCTCCAGCAGTTCCTCGTGCAGTTCGCGCAGCACGTCCACGAACGCCGACGCAAGCCGTTCGCGCGGCCGATGCGGCGGAAACAGCAAATACGTGGGAAAACGCGTGTCCGGCAGGAACGGACGAATCGCGATTTCCGGCCCCCGGTAGTCCCGCGCGACGATCGGATGCGCCAGCGTCACGCCCATTCCATGCCGCACCATTTCACAGCACATGGCCGTGTACTGCGCCTCGATGGCCAGCACGCGCTTGACGCCCGCGCGCTGGAACACTTCGTCCATGAGCGCGCGCGTGCCGTCGCCGTGACACAGCGAGATGAAGGACTCGCCTTCCAGGTCTTCCGGCCGGATCACGCGCTTGCTCGCGAGCCTATGCTGCGCGGGCATCACGCACACGGCCGAAACGCTCGATAACTGCTCCACTTCACAGTCCGACGCCTCGCTCACATACACGGCCACGCCGAGATCGCAGAACTGCGACGCCGTCCAGTGGTTCACCGTGCCCGACGTGTTCACGTGCAGCGAGACGGTCACTTCCGGAAAGCGCTCGACGAAGCGCTTGATCGCATGCGGCACGAGCGTGATGCCCGCCGAGGGCATCGCCGCGATGCGCAGACGGCCGCTGCCGAGATTGCGGATTTGCGCGGCCGCGTTGGCGAGTCCCTGCAAGCCGACGAACGCCCGCTCCACTTCACGGAAGAACGCGGTGCCCTCGCTGGTCGGGATCAGCCGCACGCCGCTGCGCTGGAACAATTGCAGGCCGGTTTCGCGTTCCAGTTGCGAGATCAGGCGGCTCACATTCGGTTGCGACGTGAACAGCGCCTTGGCTGCCGCGGTCATCGAACCGGACACCATGACCGCCCGGAATGCCTCGATGTGCTTCAGGTTCATCGTGGGTTTCTCCCCGTGTTTTCCCTGTTCTCGTTAAGCCGAGTCCATATCATTCTTGCATGGATAGCTATTTTATTCGTATTGGACGATATGGTTTGACGGCGCGACACTGATTTTCAGCGACGGGCGCAACAGCCCGCTCCCCCACATACCGGATCTGGAGATCGTCGTCATGAGAAGCGCGCTGCATCGCCGTCTGTCCGTCCTGTCCCGCACCGCTTTCGCGGGCGTCTCGATCACCGGCGCGCTGGCTGCGCCGCTCCTTGCCCACGCCGAAACCACGCTCTATGTCGCCAATGTCGGCGGCTCGAACGAGCAGCTCTACCGGCAGAAAATCATTCCGCCCTTCGAGAAGGCACACAACGTCAAGATCGTCTACGTCGCGGGCAATTCCAGCGACACGCTCGCCAAGCTCCAGGCGCAGAAGGGGCATCAGCAGATCAACGTCGCGGTGATGGACGACGGCCCCATGTATCAGGCCATGCAGATGAACCTGTGCGCGAAGCTCGATGACGCGCCGATCATGCAGGACGTGTATCCGCTCGCGAAGCTCGGCCCGACGGCGGTGGGCGTCGGCATGGTGGCGACGGGCATCGGCTATAACGAGGAAGCCTTCAAAAAGGCCGGTTTGCCGCCGCCGGATTCGTGGAAGGTGCTCACCGACAAGCGCATCAAGGGCAAGCTCGGCGTCCCGCCGATCACCAACACCTATGGCCTGCATACGCTCGTGATGCTGGCGCGCCTGTCGGGCGGCGGCGAGAAGAACATCGATCCCGGCTTCACCGAGATGACGAAGCAGGTCGCGCCGAATGTCCTCTCGTGGGCGCCGACGCCCGGCGAGATGGACGGCCAGATGCAGTCCGGCGACGTGATCCTCGCGCCGTATGGCAGCGGCCGCGCCGTCGCGTTGCAGAACACCGGCTTCCCGCTCAAGTTCATCTACCCGAAGGAAGGCGCGGTGGCCTTGCAGGTGGCCGCGTGGGCCATTGCGGAGAACGCCCAGCCGCAGCTGTCGCAGCAGTTCGTGCAATACCTGCTGACGCCCGAAGTCCAGATGCTCCAGGCGCAGAACATCGGCCTGGGTCCGGTCAACAAGACGGTGAAGCTCACGCCTGAAGTCGCCGCGCGCGTGCCCTACGGTCCCGATCAGATCGCGAAGCTGACCGCGATGGACTGGACCACGATCAACCAGCATCGCACCGAATGGACCGAGCGCTGGAACCGTTCGGTCGAGCGCTGAGCCGCACACGCGATCCGTTGACGTGACGAAGGAGCGAGGCACATGGCCTTTCTGACACTGCAAGGCATTTCGAAACGCTACGGCGATTTCACGGCGATCGAACAGCTCGATCTCTCGGTCGAGCGTGGCGAACTGCTGTCCCTGCTCGGCCCGTCGGGCTGCGGCAAGACCACGACGTTGCAAATGGTGGCCGGCTTCGTCACGCCGACCACCGGCCGCATCCTGCTCGATGGCCGCGACATCACCCACGAACGCCCGGAGAAACGCGGCCTCGGCGTGGTGTTTCAAAGCTATGCGCTGTTTCCGCACATGACGGTGGCCGGCAATGTCGGCTTCGGTCTGGAGATGCGCAAGGTGAAGCGCAAGGAACGCGATGAACGCGTGGCCGAAGCGCTCGCGCTGGTGCGTCTGAACGGCCTCGGGCATCGCTATCCGAAGGAGCTCTCGGGCGGGCAGCGGCAGCGCGTGGCGATTGCGCGCGCCATCGCGATGCAGCCCCAACTGCTCCTGCTCGACGAACCGATGTCCAACCTCGACGCCAAGCTGCGCGAAGAGATGCACATCGAACTGCGGGCGATCCAGAAGCGTCTCGGCATCACGACCATTCTCGTCACGCACGATCAGGTCGAGGCCATGACGATGAGCGACCGCATCGCGGTGATGCATCGCGGGACGATTGCGCAGCTGTCCACGCCTTACGACGCCTACGAGCGGCCCGCCACGCCGTTCGCGTCCACGTTCCTCGGCCGCACCAACGCATTCGCAGGCGAAGTGCTGCAACGCAATCCGCGTTGCGCGATCGTCGATGTCGCGGGCACGACGCTGCACGTGCCGCACGAAGGCCGCGCCGTCGATGGCGCGGTGAACGTCTATATCCGTCCGGAGAAGGTCCATCTCGCCAACGGCAGCAACGGCGAAGCACGCTTGCGCGGCCGCATTGCGACGCGCGTGTTCGTCGGCAACCAGTGGCTGCTGGAAGTGGAGACCGGGCTCGGCAAGCTGCGTGTCGCGCAGCCGAACCATGGCGCGCCGCCGCCCGAGGAAGGCGACGAAGTCGGCCTCGACTGGACCGACGACGACCTGCGCGTGCTCACGCAGGAACTGCGGGAGAACGCGCATGGCCACGCTTGAAGACGCCCGCCCCGGCGCGGCGCCGTGGCTGCTGTCCGGGCCCGCGCTGCTGCTGTTCACCGGCCTGCTGCTGGTGCCGCTGCTGCTCACGTTGCTGCTGTCGTTCCGCGTCTTCAGCGATACGGCCGGCGTCACGCCCGCCTACACGCTCGGCAACTACTGGGAAGTGGTCAGCGACCCGTACTACGGCACCATCTTCCTGCGCACGGCCGGCCTCGCGTTCGCGGTGACGCTGTTGTCCATCGTGCTGGGCGTGCCGGAAACCATCGTGCTGGCGCGCATGAAGCGGCCCTGGCAATCCGTCTGCCTGCTGATCGTGCTCGGGCCGCTGCTGATCTCGGTGGTCGTGCGCACGCTCGGCTGGCAGATCCTGCTCGGCAACAACGGCGTGCTGAACAACGTGCTCCAGGCGCTGCACATCACCGACGAGCCCATTCGCCTCGTCTTCACGATGACCGGCGTCATCATCGCGCTCACGCATGTGCTGGTGCCGTTCATGGTGATGTCGGTCTGGGCCACGATGCAGAAGCTCGATCCGCAAGTGGAGTGGGCCGGCCGCTCGCTCGGCGGCTCGCCGTTCAAGGTGTTCCGCCGCGTGGTGCTGCCGCAGATCATGCCCGGCGTGCTGTCCGGGTCGATCATCGTGTTCGCGCTGTCGGCCTCGGCGTTCGCCACGCCTGCGCTGATCGGCGGACGGCGTCTGAAAGTGGTCGCGACCGCCGCCTACGACGAGTTCCTCGGCACGCTCAACTGGCCGCTCGGCGCGAGCATCGCGGTGCTGCTGCTGATCGCCAACGTGGCGATCGTGATGGGTTGCAGCCGGCTCGCGGAACGCCGCTTCAAGCACATCTTCGACTGAGCGGAGGACTCCCGTCATGAAAGAAAACGGCTGGCTCGGCCTCACCTTCAACGCGCTGTTCCTGACCTTCATCGCCGCCCCGCTCGTCGTGGTGATGCTCGTCGCGTTCACCGACAAGGGCTTCATCTCGATGCCCTTCGACGGCGCCTCGCTGCGCTGGTTCCGCGCGATCATCGAGAACGGCGACATCGTCTCGGCGTTCTGGCTCTCGGTGCGGCTTGCGTTCGCGGCGGCCAGCATCGGCGTGCTGCTGGCGGTGCCCGCGGCGCTGGCCATCGCGCGTTATCGCTTTCCGGGGCGCGCGGCGCTCACGAGCTTCTTCCTCTCGCCGATGATGATCCCGGCCGTCGTGCTCGGCATCGCGTTCCTGCGCTTCCTGTCGCTGCTGCATCTGTCGGGATCGTTCTGGTCGCTGGTCGCGGCGCACGTGATCATCGTGCTGCCGTATGCGCTGCGGCTCGCGCTGTCCGCGGCCGTCGGCCTCGACCGCGACGCGGAACGCGCCGCCTTGTCCTGTGGCGCAAGCCGCTTCACCGCGTTCCGGCGCGTCGTGCTGCCGATGATCCGCACCGGCGTCGCGGGCGGCTGGGTGCTGTCGTTCATCCAGAGTTTCGACGAGCTGACCATGACCATCTTCGTCGCGACGCCCGGCACCACGACGCTGCCCGTCGCCATGTACAACCAGATCGCGCAGACCATCGATCCGCTGGTGGCCTCCGTGTCGGCGGTGCTGATCGTCGGCACGGTCCTGCTGATGATCCTGCTCGACCGCATGGTCGGACTGGACCGAATCCTGATCGGAGAAGCCCGATGACTCTTTCTTCCACCGCCAGCCCCGACGTCCTGGTTGTCGGCGGCGGGCTGGTCGGCTCAGCCGTGGCCTACGGACTCGCCCGCGAAGGCGCGCGCGTCACCGTGCTCGACGAAGACGACGGCGGCCTGCGGGCGTCGCGCGGCAACTTCGGCCTCGTGTGGATCCAGGGCAAGGGCTACGGCCTGTCGCCATACGCGCGCTGGTCGCGCAGTTCGGCGCTGCGCTGGCCGGACTTCGCCGCGGCGCTGCGGGCGGAAACCGGCGTGGATGTCGCGCTGCGCCAGCCCGGCGGCTTCCACTTCTGTTTCGACGACGCCGAACTCGCCGAACGCGAGAAGCGTCTCTCGACGCTGCAAGCCGAACTCGGCGACTACCCGTACCAGATGCTCGACGCCGCCGAGGTGCGCGCGCGCATTCCGCAGATCGGCCCGGCGGTGATCGGCGCGAGCTATACGCCGATGGACGGCCACGTGAACCCGCTCAAGCTGTTGCGCGGCCTGCACGGAGCGATGCAGGCGCGCGGCGTGCAGCTCGTTTCCGGCGAGCGCGTGGAGCGCATCGTGCCGGAGCGCGGCGGCTTCACCGTGCAGGGCCGGCGCGGGACTCATCGCGCGGCGCGCGTGGTGCTCGCGGCCGGGCTTGGCAACCGGACGCTTGCGCCGTTCGTCGGGCTGAATGCGCCGGTCGCGCCGAATCGCGGCCAGGTGCTGGTGAGCGAACGCGTCGCGCCGTTCCTCGACTATCCGACGCTCAACGTGCGCCAGACCGACGAAGGCAGCGTGCAGTTCGGCGATTCGATGGAGGAAGTCGGCTTCAACGACTTCACGACGACGTCCGTGCTGTCGGACATCGCCCGTCGCGGCGTGCGCGCATTCCCGATGCTGCAGCACGTGCGGCTCGTGCGCATGTGGGCCGCGCTGCGCGTCTACAGCCCCGACGGCTTTCCGGTGTACGACCAGTCGGAGGCGCATCCGGGCGCGTTCGTCGTCACCTGCCATAGCGGCGTGACGCTGGCCGCCGCGCATGCGATGCGCGTCGCGCCGTGGATCACCGGCGCGCCGATCCCGGATGAACTGCCCACCTTCTCCGCGCGCCGCTTCGAGCATGCCCAAGAACTGACTCCCGCACATTGAGTTCGACATGACAGTCCACACGCATCCCCCACTCTTCAAGCCTCTCGATGGCGAGGCCGGCGCCACGCTCGACATCTCCTTCAACGATCAGCCGCTCACCGTGCCCGCCGGTTGTTCGGTCGCGGCGGCGCTGCTCGCGGCGGGCGTCTCGCGGTTCCGGGCCACGCCGGTTTCCGGCGCGCCGCGTGCGCCGTTCTGCATGATGGGCGCGTGCTTCGAATGCCTCGTCGAGATCGACGGCGTGCCGAGCCGCCAGAGCTGCATGGTGGAAGTGCGCGCCGGCATGCGGGTGCGCTCGCAGGAAGGCGCGCGCGATCTGCCGCCTGCCGTTGCGCTCGATACTTCGCTGGAGAACGTCCATGGCCGCTGATTTCACTTCCGAAGCCGTCGATGTCGTCGTGATCGGCGCCGGTCCTGCCGGCATGAGCGCCGCGACACGCGCCGCACGGGCTGGCTTGTCGACCGTGCTGATCGACGAGCAGGACGCCGTGGGCGGACAGATCTATCGCGCGATCGGGAAGGCCGATGCGCGCCGCAAGCAGATCCTCGGCCCCGACTACGCGGCAGGAACGGCGATCGCGCAGGCGTTCGCCGCGTCCGGCGCGCGGCACGTGACGCAAGCCAGCGTCTGGCAGGTCACGCGCGAGCACGGCGTCCATTATCTGAAGGACGGCAAGATCGGCTCGTTCGAGGCGCAGCGCGTGGTCCTCGCGAGCGGCGCGCTGGAGCGTCCGTTTCCGATTCCCGGCTGGACGCTGCCCGGCGTGCTGAGCGCGGGCGCCGCGCAGATCCTGCTGAAGAGCGCGGGCGAAGTGCCCGCCGCGCCGCCGGTGCTGGCGGGCTGCGGGCCGCTCCTGTATCTGCTCGGCTGGCAATACGTGCGCGCCGGCGTGCCGATCCGCGCGCTGGTCGACACGACGCGCCACGAAGACCGCTGGCGCGCGAAGAAGCACATGTTGTCGGCGCTGCGCGCTTGGCCTTTCCTGTCGAAGGGATTGCAGCTGATCCGCACGCTGCGCGAAGCAGGCGTGCCGATCTTCGAAGCCGCCGACGACTTGCGTGTCGAATCCGCCGTCGGTGCGGACGGGGTCGAACGCGCGGCTGCGCTGCGCTTCACGACGCAGGGCGTTGCGCATCGCATCGAGGCGGACGTGATCCTGCTGCATCAGGGCGTCGTGCCGAACACGCAGTTCACGCATGCACTGCGCGCGACCCATCGCTGGGACGATGCGCAACTGTGCTTCACGCCGAAGACCGATGCGTGGGGCGAGCTGGATGTGCCCGGCATCTTCGTCGCGGGCGATGGCGCGGGCATCGGCGGCGCGCAGGCGGCGGCCTTGCAGGGCACGCTGGCGGCGCTCGGCGCGGCCGCGCAGCTTGGCGCGCTCGATGTCGTCCGGCGCGATGCGGAAGCCGCCCCGCTGCGCCGCGCGCTCGCGGGCGTGATGCGCATCCGGCCGTTCCTCGACAGCCTCTATCGTCCGCGCGACATCAACCGCATCCCGCGCGACGAAACCGTCGTTTGCCGCTGCGAGGAAGTCACGGCGGGCCAGTTGCGCGAGTTCGTCGAACTGGGCTGCGTCGGACCGAATCAGGCGAAGTCGTTCGGACGCTGCGGCATGGGGCCGTGCCAAGGCCGCATGTGCGGGCTGACTGTGACGGAAGTCATCGCGGATGCGCGCCGCGTGTCGCCCGCCGAAGTCGGCTATTACCGCATCCGTCCGCCGATCAAGCCGCTCACGCTCGGGGAACTCGCCGGTGAATGACGCCAACGCGATGACGGAAGCCGATGTGCTGGTCATCGGCGGCGGGCTGCACGGCACGAGCAGCGCGTTCCACATGGCCCGGCGCGGCGCGAAGGTCATCGTGCTCGAAGCCGATTACGTCGCGCGCCATTCGTCGGGCGTCAATGCCGGCGGCGTGCGCACGCTCGGGCGGCCGCTGCCGGAGATTCCGCTCGCGCTGATGTCGCGCGAGATATGGCACGGCATGACGGATCTGATCGGCGAGAACGGCGGCTTCGTGGCATCGGGCCAGTTGAAGATCGCCGAATCCGAGGACGATCTCGAAGCCTGCCGTCAGCGCGTCGCGTTGCTCGAAGCGCAGGGCTTCACGCACGAGAAGCTCGTGGACCGCAAGACCGTGCTCGAACTCGAACCGGCGATCGCGCCGCATGTGACCGGCGGCATCTGGGCCGAGCGCGACGGCTATGCGCTGCCCTTCCGCACGACCAACGCTTTCCGGCGCGCCGCACAGCGGCTCGGTACGCGCTTTCTGGAAGGCATGCCGGTGAAGCGCATCGAACAGCGTGGCAACCGCTGGATCGCGCAGACGCCGCGAGGCGTGTTCAGCGCGGAGAAGCTGCTCGTGAGCGCAGGCGCGTGGTCCGGAGAACTCGCGCAGCAAGTCGGCGAAACGGTGCCGGTGCGGCCCGAAGGCTTGATGCTGATGGTGACGCAGCGCGTCGCGCCGTTCTGCCGTTCGACGCTGCTCGGCACCGGCCGGCCGCTGTCGTTCAAGCAGTTCGATAACGGCACGGTGGTGATCGGCGGCAAGCTGATCGGCATTGCGGATCTGCCGAACCGGCATGGCGAAGTGGACTTCGTGCGGCTCGTGAAGAGCGCCCGCACCGTCACCGACCTGTTTCCGCATCTGAAGCATCTCGGCGTCAATCGCGCGTGGGCCGGCGTCGAAGCCTTCATCCAGGACGACTTGCCCGTGATCTCCGCGAGCCGCACGGCCACCAACCTCTACTACTCGTTCGGCTACTGCGGCAGCGGCTTCCAGCTCGGGCCCGGCTGCGGCAAGCTCGTGTCCGAACTGATGCTCGACGGCGCGCCTTCGCTGTCGCTCGATGCGTTCGCCATCGACCGCTTCGGACGCGGCGCCTCGGTTCACTGATCGGCCTTTCCTGTGCCACGCGCCCGCGATGTTGCGCGGGCGGCGGCTTCGTTTCACTCACCCCATTGGAGAACAACGCATGAGCGATATCGTTCGCATCGACACCAATCAGCGCATGAGCCGCGTCGTGAAGGCGGCGGGTCTCGTGTTCGTCGGCGGCCAGACATCCGCCGATCCCACGCCCGACATCAAGCTGCAAACGGCGAAAGTGCTCGAGAAGATCGACGGCTTCCTGGAGAAGGCCGGCATCGACAAGACGCGGCTCGTGTCGGCGCAAATCTGGCTCTCGGACATCGCGCGCGACTTCGCCGGCATGAACGAAGTGTGGGACGCATGGGTGCCGGAAGGCTGCGCGCCCGCCCGCGCGACGGTGCAGGCGCAACTCGCGTCGCCGACCTTGCTGGTTGAAATCGCCGTGATCGCATTGGGCTGACGCTGCCCCCGCCCGCGCGGCTTTTCTGGCCGCCGGGCGCCTTCCTCTCGTCGCCGTTCGGCGGCACGGCCCGCTCTTCTTCGAGCGTGACTTCAAAAGCATGAGCTTCAAAGCCATCGCCGAAGCCATGGAAGTCACCAAGCCCTTCACCTGCGGCCTCCAAGACAAGAAGACCGATATCCTTTTGAGATCGTGCTGCGCAACGTCACGATCGCGTCGACGCCGTGCACGAATCGCTGCATGGCGAAGCCCGATGGCCGTGCGCTTCACCAAGGAATCCGCGCAGCTGCGGCGCGCCTCCGACTGGCAGACGCTCGAAGCAGCGGAACGCCGTCGGGTTGCCGACATGCGGTCGAGCGCCGACGCGCGCATCGGCGTTGACGCGTTTCTCGCCAAACAGACGCCGGTGTATTGAACACCGGACGCTCTCCTCTCCGTTTCCGCACAGCGACTCTGACGGCCCGTTTCCGGGTCTGAAAGAACGAACGTCGCAGTTTCTGAAAAGCAGGACCAATTCACACAAAACACTCTTGTGCCGCTTCTCGCCGCGCGTGTCCTTCGCTACGATAAATCAAGCGCTGGAACCCGGTTCCAAAATACGGAACCACAATAAGGAGAGCGAGCCACATGAGCATCCTGGACACAGCCACCACCGTCATGCGCTTCATGGCGCGGCATCAGCGGGAAGTCTGGATGATCGACCTCGTCGATCACCTCGACATGCCGAAGAGTTCGGCATCGCGCGTGCTCAAGCAGATGACCGACTGCGGTCTGCTCGAACGCGACAAGCATTCGCTGGCCTACCGGCCGTCCATGCTGCTGCTCGAACTGAGCCATCTCGTGCGCTCGGCGAGTCCGCTCATCGTCATGTGCGCGCAGGCACTCGAAACGCTCAGCGCACGCTATGGCCACACCGGCTACATCTCGGTGCTGGAAGGCAATGACGTCGTGGTATTGCGCGTGCAGCCCGGCTCGCTGGCCTTCCGCGCAACGACGCATCCGGGTCATCGTTCGGCATCGTGGGCGACGTCCACGGGCCGCGCGCTGCTGGCCCGGGAATCCGACCACGCCATCCGCGCGCGTTTTGCGGCCGGACTGCGGCCCGGCAACACGCCGCCCGCTGCCGGCCTTGCCAACATCCGCGCCGCGGTGGACGACGCGTACGCCCCGGCGCACGGCCCCGCCACGCTCGACGCGTTGCTCGAGGAGATCGCCGTGACCCGCACGCGTGGCTATGCGCTCGCGGAGAACGAAGCGCTGTACGGCGT
The DNA here is from genome assembly GCF_031451315.1 of Caballeronia sp. LZ032. Lineage (NCBI taxonomy): Bacteria > Pseudomonadati > Pseudomonadota > Betaproteobacteria > Burkholderiales > Burkholderiaceae > Caballeronia > Caballeronia sp. LZ032. The sequence goes on along the minus strand of NZ_JARUXP010000002.1, from coordinate 319,345 downwards.
GTGCTCGCTGGGCTGCGCGGTCGCGGATCCATCGAGCGGCGAATGCCTCGCGTTCTGCCTGAGCTTCCCGGCGGGAACACGGGACTACGCCGCGCTCGCTGAACTCGGCCAGGCGCTGCTCGAACAGGCGCGCACCATCGGCCGATCGCTCGGCGATCCGTTCTGGGTCGACGCCGAAAGATAAACGCACCTCCACGCGCACCGCAAACACGAACACGTCATGCATGGATCCCAATTACCCGAACACCGTCCGCCCAGCACAACGGCATCCTTCATCCAGACCGCGCCCTGCGCGTCGCAGAGGCATCCCTCGGCGCTAAACCCGTCCACGCTGCTGTTGCTCGCGGTGCTGGGCGTGATCGGCGCGATCATCGGGATCGAGTTGCTGGTGCGGGTGGGCGTGACGCCGAATACGTCCATCGTCGGCGCGCTGGCCGCGATGATCTGCGCGCGCGTGCCCCTGCGCTGGTTTCGCGCGTATCGCTCGGTGCATGTGCAGAATCTCGCGCAGAGCGCCATCTCCGCCGCCACGTTCGGGGCGGCCAACAGCCTGCTGCTGCCCATTGCCATTCCGTTCCTGTTCGGCCGGGAAGATCTCATCGTGCCGATGTTCGCGGGTGTCGCCCTCGGCATGCTGCTCGACGGGTACATGCTGTACCGGCTCTTCAACACCAGCGTGTTTCCCGCGTCCGGCGCGTGGCCGCATGGCGTCGCGGCGGCGGAAGCCATCAAGGCCGGCGACCAGGGCGGCAGGCAGGCGCGTCTGCTCGGCGCCGGCATCGTGATGGGGCTGACCGGCTCTTGGCTCGGCATTCCGATGTCCGCGTTCGGCACGGCGTTCATCGGCAATGTGTGGGCGCTCGGCATGCTGGGCATCGGTCTCCTGCTTCGCGGCTATGCGACGCCGCTGTTTCACTTCGACATCAGCAAGGCCCTCATTCCGCACGGCATGATGATCGGCGCAGGGCTCGTCGCGCTGATCCAGGTCGGCGTGCTCGTGCTGCGCGACCGGAATCCTCCGGCCCGCGCGACGCGCACACCGGCGATTGCGAGTTCGCTGCGCTTCGGCGGGATCGCCTACCTCGTGCTCGCGGCGCTCGTCGCGCTATTGAGCGGACTGTGGGGCGAGATGTCGCCGGGCATGCTGGCGGCGTTCGTGCTGTATGCGGCAGCGGCCGCGTTTGCGCATGAACTGATCGTCGGCATCGCGGCCATGCACTCGGGCTGGTTCCCGGCCTTCGCCGTGGCGCTCATCACGCTGTTGATCGGCATGCTGATCGGTTTTCCGGCGGTGTCGCTGGTGATGTTGTGCGGGTTTTCCGCCGCGACCGGGCCGGCCTTCGCCGATATGGGCTACGACCTGAAGGCAGGCTTCATCCTGCGCGGCCACGGCCAGGATCCGGCGTTCGAACTCGCCGGGCGACGCCAGCAATTGATCGCCGCGATGCTCGCGTTCGTCATCGCGATCCCGGTCGTGCTGCTCGCGTATCGCGGACTCTTTGCGAAAGGGCTGATTCCGCCTGTGGCGCGCGTGTATGTCTCGACCATTCAGGCGGGCGTCGCGCCCGGCATCCTCCATGCGCTGCTCGTGTGGGCGGTGGCCGGTGCGGCGCTCCAGTGGGCCGGCGGACCGAAGCGCCAGCTTGGCGTGCTGTTCGCGACAGGCCTGCTGATCGCGAGTCCATTCGCGGGCTGGGCGTTGATGGTGGGGATCGGCATGCGCCTCGTGATCGGACGCCTCAGACCCGGCGCGAAGAGCCGCATGGAAGTGTTCGCGGCGGGCGTGATCGCGGCGGACGCGCTGACCGGTTTCTGCGGCTCGCTCATCAAGTCGCGCTGATTCATTCAGCTTTTTGGTTGCATTGCCGACACGGAGAAATCCTCTATGAGCCTCGCGCAGACCCTGCAAGTTTTTGAAGCCTTCGACAGCCGTTACGCTAGCGGCCAGACCGTGATTGACATGCTCGCGCCGTTCGCAGATGTCGGCGTGAGTGTGGAGGTGCTCGAACTGAGCAGCCCGAAAGGCACGACCGACTTCGTGCGGATCGGCATTCCCGGCGAGCGCGGCAAGCATAGCGGCGGCCTGGCGAAGACGCTTGGCGTCGTCGGGCGACTGGGCGGGATTGGGGCGCGGCCGTCGCGCATCGGCATGGTGTCGGACGCTGATGGCGCCATCGCGACTGTCGCTACCGCGCTCAAGCTCGCGCAGATGCGCCGCAACGGCGACCCGCTACCGGGCGACGTCGTGCTGACGACGCATGTCTGCCCGACCGCGCCCACACGGCCGCACGATCCGGTCGAATTCATGGACACTCCCGTGGAAACCGATCGCCTTCTGGCGCATGAAGTCCGGGGCGAAATGGACGCCGTGCTGTCGCTCGATACGACCAAGGGCAACCGCGTCATCAATCACAGCGGCTATGCCCTCTCGCCGACGGTGAAGGAAGGCTATATCCTGCGTGTCTCGGAAGACCTGCTGCGCATCATGGAGACGACGACCGGGAAACCCGCCGTTACCTTTCCCGTGACGACGCAGGACATCACGCCCTACGATAACGGCGTGCATCATATAAACAGCATCATGCAGCCATCGACTGCGACAAGTGCGCCGGTTGTCGGCGTCGCGCTCACGACGCAAGTTGCCGTGCCCGGCTGTGGTACGGGAGCGAGCCACGAAACGGATATTGCGCTGGCGGTGAAGTTCGCGGTCGAGGTTGCCAAGGAGTTCGGGAAAGGCACGTGTTCGTTCTACGATGAAGTGGACTATGCGCGTCTGCTTGAACTTTATGGGTCGCTCGTGCATCTCACGGGGCGGCGCGGGTGATGGCTCTTTCATGCGCTGATTGCGCGACTTGTTCCGGATCCGGAGACTTTTGATGAACGCGCTTTTGCTGAGTAATTCCAGAAGTCCCGATGGCGCTTATCTCGTTCATGCGCTGGACGCGATTCGCGCACTTACGCCGAGCCAGGCGCAGACCACGACGCAGGCTCTGTTTGTGCCGTTCGCCGGGGTGACGATGAGTTGGGACGAGTACACGGACACCGTCGCCGCCGCGCTGGCGCCGGCCAACATTGCGTTGCGTTCGGTGCATGGTTTTGCAAGCGATGCTGACGCGCAGGCGGCTGTCGCTCAGGCGGAAATGATTGTGGTGGGCGGTGGGAATACGTTCCAGCTGCTCGCGCAATGCCGCGCGCGTGGGTTGCTTCGGGCGATCCGTGAGGCGGTGCAAGGCGGCACGCGCTATCTCGGCTGGAGCGCCGGCGCGAACCTCGCATGTCCCACTATCTGCACGACCAATGACATGCCTATTGTCGATCCTCGTGGCCTCGATGCGCTCGGGCTGATTGGTTTTCAGATCAACCCGCATTACACCAACGCGTTGCCGCAAGGACATCAGGGAGAGACGCGCGATCAACGTATAGAAGAGTTTCTTGTGGCTAATCGGGAAGCGAAAGTGCTTGGGTTGCCGGAAGGGGATTGGCTCGAGGTGACGTCTGCTGCTATCACCTTGCGCGGTCCGCATGATGCAAGGTTTTTCTCGCATGGGGCAGCGCCGATTGTGATGGCGCCTGGGGCGAATTTGGCTGGCTGAAGGCGGTGGCTCGCGCGGGTTGTTTTGCCCTGGATGTGCGGCATTAATTACCCAAAGCTGGACGTAATCTCCAGTTGCTAGCATGGCGCCTCTTCCACTCAATAAACCCTTAACCCATGAAGAAAGCAGTCATCGCCGTACTCGCCTCCGGCTTCGCATTCCTGTCCGTCGCCCCCGCCTTCGCAGCCCCGCCCCATCATCATGTCGTGTGCCATAAGGTACGCGTGCATCATCATTGGGAGCGGCGCTGTCATTGAGCCCTGGTTGATTTGTTGGGGAAGCGCCTGGGGGTTCGGGCGCTGGTTGGTTGCGGTTGGGGCGGAGCCCAGGATTATGTGATGGTCGTGCTTTGGGTTTCGAGTTTTGCCCCGGCGGTCAGCTCTGAATCGCCGGATCAACTCTCACTGAATCATCTCGACTTTTTGCACGATTCACAGCGCTTCGCCTGGATTTGCCAGGTGGAGGTCGCGAGAGGGTTGGCTTTTGAGTCCTCTCGGCCGTTCGACGGTCGGTGCGTTGGTGCCTTTTGACCGCGTGCGACGGTTATTAGCTCGCAGCCCGTCGGGGCGTTATTCGGCCATTGCGGACGCTCGACGAGGCGGCTCTGAACGTCCGCAACATTGCGGCTTGCCGACGGCGGCGGCGCCGCAGCGGCATGGTCACGTGCAGGATCCGCGAGCCTACACTTTCGACCCGTTGCAGACGGTCATAGGCTCGCCGAGAAGGTCCGCTTTCAATACCGTGCTGCCGATGCCGTTACCCGGGTTCGTGCGCTTCGTCACGAAGATCCTGCGCAATAAAATCGACAAACGCGCGGATTCGATTTGACATCTGATGTCGTTGCGAATACACGGCGAATATATCGGCGTTCGGCGTATCGTGATCGGGTAGCACGACGACCAAAGAACCGTCAGCCAGATAATGTTTGATGTCCCACTCGGCCCGCATCAGGATGCCGTGTCCTTCAAGAGCCCACTTTACGGCGATCTCTCCATCGTTCGTTGTCAGCGTGCCATTGATACGCACAGCCTCGGTTTTGCGCGACGACCCCCTTCCCGAAATCAGACGCCACACGCCATAGGCTTCGTCGCCCTGACGGATGCCAATGCAGTTGTGTCGCGTCAGGTCGTGCGCGGTCACCGGCATCCCCCGTGATGCGATGTACGAAGGTGCGGCACACAGCAAGCGCCGGTTCGCCGCAAGACGGCGCGCGACCACGCGCGTATCGGGCGGCTCGCCGAAGCGGATGCAGACGTCAAATGCATCGTCTGTCAGCGGCGGAGGCGTGACGGACAGTTGAAGTTGCACCGACACCTGCGGATATGTCGCGACGAAGCGCGAAATCGCGGGCGCTACATGACTGCGCCCAAAACCGAGCGTCGCGTTCACCCGCAGAAGTCCCTTTGGACTTTTCTTCGCGGTACCCAGCAGTTCGGCCAGTTCGTCAATCTCGTCGAGGATTCGACGTGCGTGCTCAAGGTACAACTCGCCCTCTGGCGTGAGCATCATCCGGCGTGTCGTGCGGTTGATGAGGGCAACGCCCGCACGACTCTCCATCTGGGTTAAATGCTTGCTGACGGCCGCTGGCGTCAGGCCAAGTTCCCGTGCCGCCGCGCTCAGACTGCCTGACGCGGCGAGGGTCGAGAAGAAACTCAAATCGGATGGCTGGACGGTGTCGAGCATGGCCTCCACTTATGAATCCAAGTTAAAGATACTTTGAGTCTAGCACCGGTTTTCGTGTCTGGAGATGGGTAAAGTTCATTCACACCCACAACACCTGAAGGACGGAGACATGAAGACCTATCGCATCGCAACCATCCCCGGCGACGGCATCGGCAAGGAAGTCGTGCCCGCAGGCGCACAGGTGCTCCAGGCACTCGCAAAGACGACGAAGTCGTTCGCATTTGAGTTCGAAAACTTCGACTGGGGCGGCGACTACTACCGCCAGCATGGCGTCATGATGCCCGACGACGGCCTCGACTCGATCCGCGACAAGGACGCGATCCTGTTCGGCTCGGCCGGTGACCCGGACATTCCGGACCACATTACGTTGTGGGGTCTGCGTCTCAAGATCTGCCAGGGCCTCGATCAATATGCCAACGTCCGTCCGACCCGCATCCTGCCGGGCATCGACGGGCCGCTCAAGCGCTGCAAACCGGAAGACCTGAACTGGGTCATCGTCCGCGAAAATTCGGAAGGCGAATATTCCGGCGTAGGCGGCCGCGTCCATCAGGGACATCCAATTGAAGCGGCAACCGATGTGTCGATCCTGACCCGCGCTGGCGTCGAGCGCATCATGCGTTTCGCATTCCGTCTCGCGCAATCGCGACCACGAAAACTGTTGACCGTCATCACGAAGAGCAACGCGCAACGGCACGCAATGGTGATGTGGGACGAGATCGCACTCGAAATCTCGAAGGAATTTCCGGACGTCACATGGGACAAGGAACTGGTGGACGCATCGACGGCCCGCATGATCAACCGCCCCGCGACACTCGACACGATCGTCGCTACCAACCTGCATGCCGACATTCTCAGTGACCTCGCCGCTGCACTCGCCGGCAGCCTCGGCATCGCGCCGACTGGCAATATCGATCCGGAGCGACGCTATCCGTCCATGTTTGAGCCGATCCATGGCTCGGCGTTTGACATCATGGGTAAGGGGCTGGCAAATCCGGTCGGCACCTTCTGGTCCGTCGTCATGTTGCTCGAGCACCTTGGCGAAGGCGACGCTGCCAAGCGCGTGATGCAGGCAGTCGAGGCGGTCACCGCCGACACGTCCTTGCATACGCGTGATCTCGGCGGCACAGCCACGACGGCGCAAGTGACGGCCGCTGTTTGTTCGCTGATCGAGAAAGCTGCCGTCCCTGGCGCCAACGCCGCGTAAGCACGAACACATCCGCGTACTGGCGAACCCCGCGCCGCGAGCCCACCCGCCGGTGGGCTCGGTCGAAAAGCGGGGACTAAACACCTGACATAAAGACATCGCCGCAGCGCTGCGCGGTCGGCTGAACTCGTCCTTACGCGACAAATACAACGCAGGAGACAAGATGTTCACCCCCCTCAATCTCGCACCATTCATCTCTGTTCTGGCTTGTGCGACGAGACGAGAACAGACATGAAAACGGCCGCCCACTTAAAGTCGTCGGCGGACATCGACACGCGCAACGAACTGGATATCGATCGTCTGCTGCAAGACATGTTCGGGGCCGCTATCTCCACTGCACAACCGGCACTACGCGTGCCCGACTTCCTTCCGACACCGCCTCGCGGGCGAACCATTGTCATTGGCGCAGGCAAAGCGTCCGCAGCCATGGCAAAAGCTGTCGAAGATCACTGGACAGGTCAAATCGAGGGCCTTGTCGTCACACGTTACGGATATGCCGTTGCGTGCGAGCGAATCGAAATTGTCGAAGCGGCTCATCCGGTTCCCGATGAGAATGGGCTGAAAGCTGCGGGGCGAATGTTGCAGCTTGTCTCGGGACTGACAGCCGACGACCTCGTTCTCTGTCTCATCTCAGGAGGTGGATCTTCGCTGTTGCCGCTACCGGCTGAAGGCCTGACGCTGCAGGATAAGCAGGAAATCAATCAGGCCTTGCTATCCAGCGGCGCGACCATCTCCGAAATGAACTGCGTCCGCAGACACCTCTCGGCAATCAAGGGTGGTCGGCTTGCTGCGGCCTGCTACCCGGCCCGCGTCGTCAACCTGATCATCTCCGACGTGCCCGCCGACACCGCAAGCGATATCGCATCGGGGCCCACCGTGCCGGATACGACGACTTGCGCGGATGCGTTAGCAGTGCTGCGACGCTACGAAATTTGTGCGTCGCCCGCCGTCATCGATCTACTGGAAAGCAATCGCACAGAAACACTGAAGCCGGATGACCCGCGCTTGCTCACCGTCGAAACTCATTTGATTGCTACGCCTCAACTCGCTCTCGAAGCGGCAGCAACGCGGTCACGCGCGGCAGGAATTCAAGCGTACATCCTCGGTGACGCAATCGAGGGCGAAGCCCGTGACGTAGGAGCTGTGATGGCCGGCATCGCGAAGCAGGTTAGCCGACGCGGCCAGCCCTTCGTAACGCCCTGCATCCTGCTGTCCGGCGGTGAAACCACGGTCACCATCCGCGGCACCGGCCGCGGCGGTCGCAACGTTGAATTCCTGCTCTCGCTTGCGGTCGCGCTGAATGGTGAACCTGGTGTTTTTGCTATTGCGGGTGATACGGACGGCGTTGACGGCCAGGAGGAAATCGCTGGTGCATTGCTCAGGCCCGACACCCTGGCGCGCGCCCGGGATCGCGGCATCCGGCCAACCGAGCGGCTCGAAGACAACGACGCTCACGGCTTTTTTCAGGCGCTTGGCGACTCGGTCATCACCGGGCCGACGCTGACCAACGTCAACGATTTTCGTGCCATTTTCATTGCCGCTCAGCACGGTGATCTTTCAGGGAGTAGATAAGATGCGCCGCAATCGAAATGCAAAAATTGTTGCCACACTGGGTCCGGCCAGCACTAGCCGCGAAACCATTGAAGCGTTGTTCAAAGCGGGAGCGGATGTCTTCCGGCTGAACTTCAGCCACGGAACTCACGAGGATCATCAACGTCGTCTCGAAGTCATCCGGTCTGTCGAGCAAGACGCAGGTCGGCCCATCGGCGCGCTTCTTGACCTTCAAGGTCCGAAGCTGCGGATCGGCACGTTCGTCGACGGCCCCATCAAGCTTGAGAAAGGCGCAACGTTTCGACTTGATCTCGACGCAAAGACTCCCGGTGACATCAATCGCGTCGCCTTACCGCATCCGGAAATCTTCGCGGCGCTCAAGGCGCAAACGAATCTTTTACTTGACGACGGACGCGTGCAACTCCGGGTCGAGCGTTGCGGTCCGGACTTCGCCGAAACCTCGGTTGTCGTCGGGGGCGCGCTCTCCGAGCGCAAAGGTGTCAATGTTCCTGACGTGGTGCTTCCGCTCTCCGCGATGACGGACAAGGACCGTCGCGATCTGGAGTTCGGCCTCACGCTGGGCATCGACTGGTTGGCGCTTTCCTTTGTTCAACGCGTCGAAGACATCATCGAGGTCCGAAAAATTGTCGGTGACCGCATAGGCATCGTCGCGAAGCTGGAAAAGCCTGCGGCGATCGGAAGCCTTGATGCGATCGTCGCGGAAACAGACGCCGTGATGGTCGCCCGCGGCGACCTGGGTGTAGAAATGCCGGCCGAGCAGGTGCCGGCAATCCAGAAGCGCATCGTGCGTGCCTGTCGCAAAGCCGGCAAGCCAGTCATCGTGGCGACGCAGATGCTCGAGTCGATGGTTACAGCCCCTGTTCCTACGCGAGCGGAGGCCTCTGACGTCGCGACGGCCATCTACGACGGCGCCGACGCAGTGATGCTATCTGCCGAATCGGCCAGCGGCAAATATCCCGTCGAAGCCGTACGGATGATGGATCTCATCATCGCCCAGACAGAAGCCGATCCGTACTACCGCGAGGTGATCGCGGCCTCGCATGCGGCACCTCATGCAAATACCGCGGATGCAATCGGGTATGCGATGCGCCATGTCACAGGTCTGCTTCACGCGGTCGCGACGGTCGCCTACACGAGTTCCGGATATTCGGCGCTGAGGATGGCGCGTGAACGACCGTGTAGGCCAATTATCGGCATGACCCCACGACAAGCTACGGCCCGTCGCCTGGCTCTTGGGTGGGGTGTCCACCCCGTCCTTTGTGACGAAGTCATCGACGTACTCGAAGTCAGCGACCTAGCGTGCGACACCGTCCGCGAAGAAGGGTTTGGAGAAACAGGACAGACCGTCGTGATTTCTGCGGGAGTGCCTTTTGGGACACCCGGCACAACCAATCTTCTGCGTATCGCGCAAATCCAGTGAGGACGATATGACACGCATTCAAGACGTCAAGGGCTTCGAGCTGCTCGATTCCCGAGGCAATCCGACCGTCGCGGCGCGGGTGACACTCGACGATGGATCGAAAGGGTTTGCGGTGGCGCCGTCCGGCGCATCGACCGGCGCGCGCGAAGCGCTGGAACTACGCGATGGCGACAAGTCGCGATACGGCGGCAAGGGTGTGCGGCGTGCGGTAAGCCACGTCGATGGCGAGCTGCGCCAAGCGTTGCTCGGGCTGGATGCCGCCGATCAGCCGGGCATCGACCGCCGCATGATCGATCTCGACGGAACGCCGACAAAGGCTCGTCTCGGCGCCAACGCGATCCTCGCGGTCTCGCTGGCATCGGCGAAGGCGGCTGCGGCATCGGCGGGCCTGCCGCTGTACCGCCACGTCGCGACGATGCCGAGCGCCCGCCTGCCCTTGCCGATGATGAACATCATCAACGGCGGCGCGCACGCAGACAACAACGTCGACCTGCAGGAATTCATGATCCTGCCGCTCGGCGCGCCGAGCTTCTCGGAAGCGTTGCGCTGGGGCGTCGAGGTGTTTCATGCATTGAAGGGCGTGCTGAAAGGCCGGGAGCTCTCCACATCGGTCGGCGACGAAGGCGGGTTCGCGCCCGATCTGTCGTCGAATGAGGCCGCGCTCGACACGATCATGCTCGCGATCGAGACCGCCGGGTTCGCTCCCGGCAAGGACATTGGCCTCGGACTGGATACCGCGAGTTCAGAGTTCTTCCATGACGGCAAGTACGTGCTGACGTCGGAGAACCGCAGCTTCGATTCGCAAGCCTTCGTGGACTACCTCGCGAAGATCGCCGATGGCTACCCGATCGTGTCGATCGAGGACGGCATGTCGGAAGGCGACTGGGAAGGCTGGAAGCTCCTGACCGATCGTCTCGGCGGCCGCGTGCAACTCGTCGGCGACGATTTGTTCGTGACCAACACGGAGATCCTGAAAGAGGGGATCGAAAGGAAGGTGGCGAACTCGATCCTGATCAAGCCCAATCAGATCGGCACGCTGACCGAGACGCTCGCTGCCATCGCGATGGCGGATCGCGCGGGTTACTCGTCGGTGATCTCACACCGCTCGGGTGAGACCGAGGACACGACGATCGCCGACCTCAGCATCTGCACCGCTGCAACCCAGATTAAGACCGGCTCGCTCTGTCGCTCCGACCGCGTGGCGAAGTACAACCGTTTGTTATTGATCGAGGCGGAAGTCGGTGCTGAGGCTTTTTATTCCGGGTCTCAGGCGCTTGCGTCAGTTCGAAAGGCGTACCACGCAAGAGCGGTCTAAAAGACCAGGTTGCAGAGCGAATCCAAACTTGAGGCCGCATAAGACGGCTGTTTATCAATCAGATATCTGAAGTCGGAGACATATCATGGATCAGGATCTCGAAAAGCGTACCTTGCGCAAAGTCACTTGGCGTATCGTGCCTTTCATTATGCTGTTGTACTTTATCGCCTATATCGACCGGGTCAACATCGGCTTTGCGTCCCTAACGATGAGGACGGATTTGGGGTTCACTGCCTCGATCCTCGGTTTGGGTGCTGGGATCTTTTTCTGGGGCTACTTCTTGTTTGAAGTGCCTTCGAACATTGCTCTGCACAAAGTGGGCGCCCGTTTGTGGATTGCTCGGGTCATGCTCACGTGGGGCATCATTTCCGCGTGCATGGCCTTCATGAAAGGGCCCACAAGCTTTTACATTGTTCGTTTCCTTTTGGGCGCAGCCGAGGCAGGCTTCTTTCCGGGCATCATCCTGTACCTCAGCTATTGGTTCCCGGCACGTCATCGCGCAGGGGTGGTCGCTTTTTTCATGGCCGCGGCTCCGATCTCTACCGCCCTCGGGTCACCACTCTCTGCCGCATTGCTCGAAATGCACGGTGTCATGGGTTTGCACGGCTGGCAGTGGATGTTCATTCTGGAAGCAATACCGGCGGTGATTTTGGGTATCTTCGTCTTCTTCTACATGACGGACAGGCCCGAAAAGGCGAAATGGCTTAAGGACGATGAGCGCGCCTGGCTGGTCGGTGTAATGAACGACGAAAATGCAAGGAGAAGCTCAAGCGGCGCAAAGCACGGAATTATCAGTGGCCTGGCCAATCCTCGTGTACTCGCATTGTCCCTGATCTACTTCGGTACCTCCGCGGGCTTGTACACGCTTGGGATCTGGGCGCCACAGATCATCAAGCAACTGGGGGTTTCGTCGATGACGGTCGGTTTGCTCAATGCGATTCCTCCCACTGTATCCGTGGTAGCAATGGTCTTATGGTCGCGCCATTCTGACCGTACCAACGAACGCACTTGGCACGTGGTGATTGCATGTGTGGCGGCGGCAATCGGGCTTTCGGTTGCGGCGGTTTCCAGCAGTGTTGTCGGTCTGATTGCCTCCCTGACGTTGGTCAATATCGGAATCAGTTGCGCCAAGCCTCCTTTGTGGACCATGCCGACCATGTTTCTGTCCGGTGCTGCGGCCGCCACGGGTATCGCCACAATCAATTCAATCGGCAATCTCGGCGGATTTGCCGGCCCTGTGATAATTGGGTGGGTCAAGGACCAAACGGGTAGCTATGCCGGCGGGCTCTATTTCGTTGCCGGTCTCCTCGTGTTGTCCGCTGTGATGACGCTGCTGCTAGCTCGCTCGCAGAAGTCGCCAGTCACGCCTGGCAGTGCGGCGGTGCATTGAATCTCCAAATGCAGGCCCTTAAGCTCAATCCGTTGTCGTCGCAGTCCGAGCTGATCGGACATGCGACGGCAACGAGCTCCCGGCGACATTGAACATCCGGGCGAGGGTCGACTACGCGGGCAGCGTGTACGGTCAAAGTTTTCGATAGTCACAGCATCAACGGTTTAAGGCGACGGTCCGCGACGACGTCTGCCGATCCGCCGGCGCAACAGTGGCGCCGAACGCACCGGGTCGCCCGGCAGGTTCCGCTGAAAAGGAAGTATCGCCACGTTTCGGGTGTGTTTGTTTCGGATGCCGGAGCGGCTGCGGGCATTGCAATGATCAACTCGGTTGGCAATCTCGGCGGCTTCGTCGGCCCTTTGTGATCGGTTGGCTGAAGAAAGTGACCGGAGGTTAGTCGGACGGGCTGCATGTTGTGGCTGCGACGTTGGCGGTATCTGCCATCGTGACGTTGATGCTGCGTCGGCGAGCACAGCAAACATACGCACCGGTTGGCGAGCGGCACGGTCACTAAACGTACTCATCGTCAGGCATCGACGCGGTCGGCATATGGATTCAATCTGGCGTTGGCCGGCCGCCGGAGTCTCATTGATGTCGCAAAGGTGGCTTACTGAGGACTTCATCGAAAGCGGTCGTTCGGTGCCACGCCTCCGACCGTCCCTTCCCTGGCCGAGAGCGTAAGATCGATGAACCTTCTATAGAGCTGTCGTTTGGGCTGCCCGTGTCAGAATTTCGATGGCGAGTCGGAACGCGAATAAACGGCCGGTTACCGACATTCGCGAACGTCCGTTATCGAGTCGCCTATACCATGCGGCAAAACTATCCTGGGCGAGCTGCGCTTCATGGACTAGTCTTTTGCATGCGAGCAGGTGCTTCTGTTCCACACGCTCCTTTGGTGCAGCGCTGAAATCAATGGTTGGAGACCGTGCAATGAACGGCAAATCCATCTTCACCGGCATCTTGTTACTGGCTGGATCCTTCTGCCCCGTGTCACCTGCATTTTCTCAGTCATCTCCTCCGACGTCCGACACAGCAGCTCAAACCAAAGCGCTGGTCGAGAAGGCAGCCGCGTTGATAGACAGCAGAGGCAAAGCCGCGTTTTCCGAGTTCAGGATCAAAGGCAGTGAGTGGTTCCATGGCGACACCTATCTTTTTGCTTACGATTTGAACGCAAATGTACTGTTGAATCCGGCTTTCCCTGCACGGGAAGGGACCAACGTTCGCGGCCAAACAGATACCAACGGCAAGCTCTTTCATGACGCGATGATCCAGACGGCTGAAACAACGGGATCGGGCTGGGTCGACTATATGTTCCTGAGACCGGGGCAGACTGAGTCATCGCATAAATGGACCTACGTGAAGGCAGTCAAGATTGACGGAGTTCCAGGCTTGGTGGGGTCGGGCTTCTATGCGCAGTAGGTTCGGGCCGGCGGCGTTCGCGTGGTCATCTCCTGCAGCTTTCCGACAAGCGGCCGTTTAGCCGCCTTACCGCATGATCATCCTCATGCGGGCTTGTCTTCGCTGATGCGCGTCACATCGACAGTTGAATGTGCTTTCGGTGCGCGAATTTCACAGCTAGAACTTCCGCTCTAGGCCGTCAAGCCTCGTTCGCCGTTCCCGGAAGCCGACGTTTGATTGCGCCGCATCGCGAACGACAGCTACGTGGCGAACTGCAGCCGCACGAAGGATGAACGGGAAGGTCGCCAAAGGCCGACAAGCACCCATTGAGTATCGGCGACATATGAAGAAGACTGGTCGTCCGAACAATAACCGCATGGCTCAGACAAGCGGCAGAACCTAGCCGGCATTTCTCACCCAGCCCCCGCCAATCCCCCCCGCGAACCCTTCCCCCACGCCGCCCTATAAACCGCATCGACAATACTTTCATACCCCGTACACCGACACAAATTCCCACTAATCCCACGTCGTATTTCCTCGTGGCCAGGCAAAGGATTCCGCCTAAGCAACTCCGCCGCCGCGACGAGCATGCCGCTCGTACAGAACCCACACTGAAACCCATTCTCCGCAATAAAAGCCTCCTGCAGCCGTTCGATTCCGTCCAGACCTTCAATCGTCCGTACATCGTTATCCGATATCGCCGCCGCAAGCACCAGGCATGACTTCCTCACTTCGCCATCGAGCAAAACGGTGCATGCGCCGCAATCACCCGTAAGGCATCCGACACGCGTGCCCTTCGCATCCAAGACGTCACGAATCAGCTCGACAAGCAGCATTCGTGAATCCGCGCACACCGAGCGCGGCTCGCCATTGAGCGTCAACCGTACCTCGATCATCTTTTCCATATCTTCGTTTCCGTGAGCAGATCGCGCAGATGCCGTTTAACGACGCCCGGCACGATGGCGCGGCGATACTCCGCATCAGCGAGTTCATCGCTCCAGCCTTCGCCAATAAGATTCAACACGCTCGCTGCCGCCTGTTCGATAAACACCTCAGGCACAAACGCCTCCAAATCGATCACGAAGCTCACAAAAGCCGGCCGACAACCCGCCCCACCGACCGCGAGCCGCACGCTGACTTCTTCGCCGCGATGCAGCGAGCAAGCGACCGTGACGATGGGCCAGGAACTCGCACTTGCCTTGTACTTCTGATACCGGCACGCCACCAGCGTCGCGTCAAGCGGCAGGAGAATGTTCATCAGAAATTCGTCTTCACGTCGCCCGGTGCGAAAGGCGTCGACAAAAAAGTCCTGTGCGCTAACGCGACGCATGCCTGTCGAAGACCGCAATTCAAACAGTGCCTCCATCGCAGCAAGACAGCCCGGCGCGTCAGACGAAGGATTGGCAAAGCTTGCCGCTCCACCTAATGTGCCCTGATTGAGGATTGAAGCGCCGCCGGTTATCTGCGCGGCCATCGCGGCAAGAAGCGGCGCATGCCGACTGATCAACGGCGAAGCAAGCAACCGTGCATAGGTCGCCATGGCGCCAATACGCAGATAACCATCATCCAGCACCACTTCATCCAGGCCAAGCGAAGCCAGGCTGATCAGATGCGCGGGTCGCACGAGATTCGCCGACATCGACGGCACCAGCATCGTGCCACCACCGAGCACAGCCGCTTGCTCACGATACGCGTTCATCAAAGCTGCGGCTTCGTCGAGATCGCGAGGCCGGTGAAATTCGAACCGATGACCAATCACGCCCGCGACTCCCGCAATGCCGCCGTCACGCAAGCGGGCGTCGCCGGCACGTGCTGCAAGCACGCGTCATCGCCCAAGGCATCCGCGACGGCATTGCTGACGGCCGCAAGCGCGCCGCCCAGCCCCGATTCGCCCGCGCCCTTCATGCCCAGCGGATGAAAAGGATTCAGCGTGACCCGATGTCCGACGCGAATCGGCGGCAGATCGTTCGCTCGCGGCAACAGATAGCTTTTGAACCGATCCGTGATCATGCGATGCTGGCTGTCGAACTTGATCTGTTCCCACAACGCAACCCCGATCCCCATCACGATCGCCCCTCTCAACTGCCCCTCGACCAGCGCCGGATTGATCATTGCACCGCAATCGTGCACCACGGCGTAATCCAGCAGCTTGCTGTTGCCGGTCGCCATGTCGAGTTCCAGCGCCACGGCATGAACCGAGTACGAGAAGGTCGGATAAGTAGCGATACGGCCCTGTGCATCGGGTTCCACACGCACGTTCTTCGGCGCGAAACTGCACGTCACTTCGAGTGGCAGCGTCACACCGGCCGCCACCGTGAAGGGTCGCAGATGAGCGCCCAGCGCCAGTTCGGCGACAGAGATCCTCTTGCCCTCCGCCTCGCGCCACGCATGGCCGTCGCGCAGCACGATCTCCTGCGCCGCTCCGCCCAGCATGTTGGCCGCGCATTGCGCAAGCCGGCCGCGCAGTTCCTGCGCAGCGAGATAGGCTGCCGTGCCGCCGTACATGAGCGCACGGCTGCTTGCGTTGCCGGTGCCCAGCGGCGTGACGTCGGTGTCGCCCTCGATGACGCTCACCTGTTCGGCTCGCAACCCCAGTTCGCCCGCGACCATCTGCGCGATGCCCGTGTCACTGCCGCTTCCGGGCGAAGTCACGCCCGTCAATACCTGGACATCGCCCGAGGGCATGATGCGCACCGTCGAGGTCTCGTAACCGTTGGGGAAGTTGCCGGGACGGGCGCCGCCTTCCGGCGTGAGCTCAAACGCAATGCCGACGCCAATACGCCATTCCGAAGCACGCGCAGCCTCCGCGCGCTGTCTCCATCCGGGGAAATCGAACATCGTCTGCAACTGCGCGAGACCGCCTGGATAATCGCCGCTGTCCACGTTCAGCCCGGACGGCAGCAGACGCGGCAAGGCTTCGCGCGCAACCAGATTGCGTCGCCGCAACTCGAGCGGATCGATGCCGGTCTGACGCGCCAGCAGATCAATGGCCCGCTCCAGCACGAGATTGCCGATCTCCTTGCCGTAACCGCGAATGGCTTGCCAGGGCGGCTGATTGGTGATCGCGAGCGAGCACTCGATGTCGCAATGCTCGATCGTATAGACCGTCGGAAACACAGCCGGCGTCACGAGCGCCATCGCCCAGCTATGACCGGCGCCCATGATCCCCACGTCTACCAGAATCCGGTCGCGCCAGCCTGTCAGCCTGCCCTCTTCATCGGCGGCAATCTCGAAGCTGTGATGCTGCGAACGCGAGCCGGCAAGCAGCGTTTCACGCCGCTCCTCGACCCACGCTACCGGCCGCCGCGTAAGACGGCTGAACAGCGCGACCAGTACTTCTTCGGGATGCCCCGCCATCTTCAGGCCGAACGTGCCGCCGATGCGCGGCGCAATCACGCGTACCTGAGACTCCTTCACGCGCAGCGCGCTGGCCAGCAGCCATCGGCTCGTATGGGGATTCTGGAACGTGCCCGTCAACGCATAGCGCTCGGCGCGGGCATCCCATTGCGCGATGTAGCACAAGGTTTCCATCGGCGCGCTGGTCGATGATCCGATCGTCATTTCGCCACGCGCTATATGCGCTGCCCGCGCAAACGCGGCATCGGCGTCACCGGAGCGGATGCGATCGCGCACCAGCAGATTGGTGTCCCAGCCGGGCTGGACAATCGGCGCATCATCACGCAACGCATCGAGCGCGTTCGTAGTCGGCGCGCGCACTTCATACGCGACGCGGATCTTCGCGAGCGCCGCCTGTGCATCATGCACCGTGGTCGCGACGAGCGCCGCCACCGGCTGGCCGAAATAAGTCGCATGGCCAAGCGCAAGACAGCGACTCTGCAAGGGACCGCGCGCGCCTTTCGCGGGGAGGTCCATCGCGGGTGGCATCGCATCGCTCATGCGGGCCGCCTCCTCGCCGGTCAATCCTGCCACGACGCCTGGCATGGCGAGGGCTTCGGACAGGTCGATGGAAACGATCGTGGCGCACGCATGAGCGCTGCGCAGTATGGCGAGATGCAGCGCGCCTGACGGAATGAGATCGGCGCTGTAGTCCACGCGTCCCGATACGAAACGCATGCCGTCGAGACGCGCCACGCTTTCCCCGAGCAAGCTTCCCGGCGATGCATCCTTGAAGTGATGTTCCATGTCTGTCACATGCCCTGCCGCAGATTGATCTGTCATTCGTGGATGCGGCGCGTACCGCGCATCGCAAGCATCCCGCATGCTCCGAGCGCAAGCAAGGTCGTCATCAGATAGAGGCCGCTGTTCAACGAGCCACTCAGCGTCTTGAGCCAGCCCATCGCGAAGGGGCTCGCAAAACCGCCGAGCAGGCCGAGACTGTTGACGAACGCGATCGCCGCCGCAGCAGCGGCCGATCCCGCAAAGTAATCCGACGCCAGCGACCAGAGCAAGGGAATGGTCACGAACACGGTCGTCGATGCAATCGTCAGCAACACGATGGTCGTAGTCAGATCATGCGCCAGAAGCGGCAGCAGCGAAAGCGCGATTGCACCGGCGAACGCCGCGAGCGCACCATGCCAGCGACGCTCCAGTTTCCGGTCCGAATGACGGCAGATCAGCACCATGCCGACGGCTGCGATGCCATACGGAATCGCCGATAGCCAGCCAATGCGCTCCACGCTCGTCACGCCTGCGCTCTTCAGCACTGTCGGCAGCCAGAAGCTCAACGCATAGGTGCCGCAAATGAAGGTGAAGTAGGCGAAGCTCATGAGATACACCTTGGGGTCGCCGATCACCTGCCGCAACTTCCCGGCATGTTCAGCGCCCGTTTCCTGGCCGTCGACGCGCAACGCGCGGCGCAAGGTGTCGCGCTCGGGTTCGGTCAGCCATCTGGCGCGCCCGATGTCATCCGAGAGCGTGAACCATGTAACGGCGCCGAGCAGCACGGCCGGCGCCGCTTCGACAATGTACAGCCACTGCCAGCCCGCGAGCCCCGCGACGCCGCCGAGATGCGACATCGCCCAACCCGACACCGGCCCGCCGATCATTCCGGCAATCGGAAAGCCTGTCATGAAGAGCCCGAGAATCTGCCCGCGACGGTGACGCGGAAACCACTGGCTCAGGTAGTAGACCACGCCCGGAAAGAAACCCGCCTCGAACACGCCGAGCAGGAAGCGCAGAAGATAGAACGCGGTCGGACTCGAGACGGTCGCCATCGCGCAGCCGGTGATGCCCCACAGGACCATGATGCGCGTGATGGTCTTGCGCGCGCCAATGCGTTGCAGCAGGAGGTTGCTCGGCACCTCGAACAGGAAGTAGCCGATGAAGAAGATCCCGGCGCCCAGTCCGTACACCGCATCACTGAAGCCCAGCGCATCCTGCATCTGCAGTTTGGCAAAGCCGACATTGATCCGGTCGAGATAGGCAACCACGTAACACACGATCAGCAGCGGCACGAGCCGTAACGCCACCTTGAGATAGAGCGCGTGATCCGCGTCGCCCGGGACCCTCGTTTCTGCAGGCATGTCTGCATGTAAAGCGGCTTTTCTCGACATGATGGCCCTCTCAGTAAAGATGGACCAAACGGGATGCAAACGACGGATAGCGATTCATCAACTGTCTCCTGGTCCTGCCGGCGCTCGATGTCGGCGGCGTGTGCTCTTGTGGGGGCGCGCCCGAAGGCGCCGGATCGTTCTGGTCGAAATCCGAAAAACTGATCGATCGAACAGTCAGCACAGTAGCGGACGAGTCAACGCCCGGTCAACGACGATCTCGCCCGGTATTTCCCCTGTTGACTGATCGATCAGTCAGGAATAGGATCGGCGTCTGAAGAGCCTGTTCGGATAGCGCCGGCGACAACGCCGGCACGCACCGACGCCACATCCCAACGTTCAGAGGACCCAGCCGTGACCCAATTCAACGATTACGCAGACAAGTTCGAGACCATCCGCATGACGCGCACCGACGGCGTGCTGGAGATGCACTTCCACACGCACGGCGGCCCGCTTGTGTGGAACCTGACCGCGCATCGCGAGTTCGAGCAGGCGTTCCTCGACGTGGGCCGCGATCGTGAAAACGACGTGGTGATCATGACCGGCACCGGCGACGCCTTCAGCGGCCCCCCGATCGCCCCTGGCATGCATCAGAACCGCAATTCGATGACGCCGACGATTTACGACCCGATCTACTGGGAAGCGAAGCATCTGCTCATCAATCTGCTCAATATCGAAGCGCCGGTGATCAGCATCCTGAACGGGCCGGCCGTACGGCATGCGGAGATCCCGTTGCTGGGCGATATCGTGCTGGCATCCGATACCGCGACCATCCAGGACACCGCGCACTTCCAGGGCGGCATGGTGCCCGGCGACGGCATGCACCTGATCATGCCGCTGCTGATGGGCCGCGCGCGCGGTCATTACTTCCTGCTCACGGGTCAGAACATCAGCGCCAGCGAGGCGCGGGATATGGGTCTCGTGAACGAGGTCATGCCGGCCGCAGACCTGCTCCCGCGCGCCCGCGAACTCGCGCAGCTGATGCTCAAACAGCCGCGTCTCGTGAGACGCTATACGCGCACCTGCCTGAACCAGGAACTGAAGGCGCGCCTGCATGACGTACTGGGCTACGGACTCGCGCTCGAAGGCCTCGCCCGCATGAAGGAACCGGCTGCCTGAGGCGGCGCTACGCAACTGCATCGCCATTCACACCGCATATCAAGGAGGCAACATGACTGTCAGCAGTATCACGAGGCCCATCGACATGGTGGGCTCGGTTATCGACGTAGTCGATTCCACCCCCGACGTTCTCGGCGAATCGATCATCTGGGACGAGAAAACGCAATTGCTCTGGTGGGTCGACGGCATCGGCCAGGCCATCCATCGCCTCGACATTTCCAGCGGCGTCAAGAAAAGCTGGCCGATGCAGGAAGAGATCGGCAGCATCGGGCTGCGCGCCAAAGGCGGCCTGCTGGTGGGCATGCGGTCCGGGTTCTATTTCTTCTCGCCCGAAACCGGCGAGCTGACCGAGATCGCGCGCCCCGACGCCGAACGGCCGAAGAACCGCTTCAACGACGGCAAGTGCGATAGGCACGGCCGCTACTGGTCCGGAACGGTGGAGGCCGCCGCCTATACGCCGCGCGGCCGCCTGTTCCGGCTCGACCCGGACCTGCAGCCGAAGCTGATCATGGAGGGCATCACCTGCATCAACGGCATCAGCTTCAGCCCGGACAACCGGCTGATGTACATGACCGACTCCTTCAGTTGCCAGATCGATGTGTTTGACTACGATTCAGTCGACGGCGCCATCTACAACCGCCGGAAATTCGCAGACGTGCCGCTCGGGCGCGGCATCTGCGACGGCTCGACCGTCGATGCCGATGGCTGCTTCTGGAGCGCGAACATGGACGGCTGGTGCGTGACGCGCTACGACCCGCGCGGACGGATCGACATGGTCGTCAATCTGCCGGTGCGGCGCGTGAGCAGCCTGTGCTTCGGCGGACCGGATCTGGATACCTTGTTCATCACCACGGCGCGTCGCCGGATGAGCGAGAAGGAACTGGCGCAGCAGCCGCTCGCGGGCAATGTGCTGGCGGTGCGGCCCGGTGTGAAGGGACTGCCGGAGCCGGAGTTTCTCGGCTGATGTCACACGGTGGCCCGACTCTGCCCTGTCGGGCCACCCAAGCTTCACGGTATACTGACTGATCGATCAAATAGCCTGGAGAGGTCGCCCCGGAATGAGTGCACAACGAGACAAGTCTGCGAAAGCCGCCAGTCCGGCTCAGGAGTCCGACCGCGGATCGGGCTCGCGCCTGTCGGCGATCCTGAATGCGGCCGAGCGGGTGTTCGGCGAGCACGGCTATGCCGGTGCGAGCATGCGCAACATCGCCGATGAAGCCGGAGTCGCCCAGGCGCTCGTGCATTATCACTACGCGACCAAGGACAAGCTCTACGAGGCCGTCTTCGAGCGCCGCTCGTCGGCCATCAATCTGCATCGCGGCAAGCTCCTCGACGCGCTGTTCGCGAGCGAGCAGACCGTGACGGTCGAAGACGTACTGACCATCGCCTTCACGCCGCTGTCGGACATTTTCGACGGTGAAGAAGCTGCGAACCTTGCGCTCTATGTGCAACTGGTCGCTTCCGTCAGCCTCGGCAGCGATGAGCGTTCACGACGCATTCGCGAGACTTATTACGACCCGATCGCGGAACGGTTCATCGATGCACTGCATACGGTGTTGCCCGGCATTGCACGCGAACAGGCAGTATGGGCCTATCTGTTCTCGGTCGGGGCACGGCAACAGGCGCACGCGCTCAATGGCCGCGCGAAGCGCCTGGGTGCGCGGGACCGCGCGAAGAAGTCGACGGCTCATTACTCCGATCTCGTGCGCTTTGCGGCCGCCGGCATCCGCGAACTGGTACGCAATGGCGCGGAAACGATGGACACCGGTGGGACCTCAGGCAAGACCTCAGGCAGGACCTCAGGCAGCAAGGCGAAGGCGACGAAGACCCCACGCGCTCGCAACGCGTCGGCATAGTCGAGCACTGAGCCAGGATCCGACACAAAAGGAGCGAGGTCGCATGGTGGATGACATCGGAGCGGATGCCCAGGCACAACGACTCGTCGAATTCGACAACGTCGCCATTTCCGTGACTGACATCGATCGTTCCGCGGAGTGGTATGGCCGCCTGTTCGGATTCCGTCGCGGGTACTCGACCTACATCGAATCCTTGCATGCGCACTTCCAGATACTCGAACGGAGCGACATGCGGATCGAACTGCTTTCGCGCGCAACGACCGTTCGCAACCCCGATGCCGCTATTGTCCCTGGCCCGCATATCGACAAGACCGGTGCAAAGGCGGTCGTATTCCGCACGTCCGACCTCGAAGCCGTGACATCGCACCTCGAGAGGGAAGGCGCGATCTTCGAATGGAAGTTGCAAAACCTGTCCGAAGATGGCTTGCGCGCAACGATGATCCGCGATCCCGACGGCACCATCATCAACATCCTGCAATATCCGTAAGCATCGGATCCCGATCAAGGCCGCATTCCGCGCCCCCTCTTTCGCCTGCAAATTTTGTTGGACATCCAACATTTATTGGGCTACCTTGCTTCCTCATCGCCGCGTCGCCGTGGCGCGGTCAACCCCGCGGTCCAACCCTTTTCCCGGAGTCGAAATGAAGCCCCGAGTCATGCATATTGGCGCCTTGCTGTCCCACGTCGGCATTCATCCGGCTGCGTGGCTGCATCCAGGCACGCCGCTCGGTGGCGAAGTGGACCTTTCGTTCTGGATCAATCTCGCCCGGATCGCCGAACAGGCCAGGCTCGACTTCATCTTTCGCGCCGATTCACCCGCCAGCCGCGACGGCGACATCGAAGCCATCACGCGCTATCCGGGCCATATCGCGGATCTCGAACCCGTCACGCTGATGTCCGCGCTCGCGGCGGTCACGAAGCACATCGGCCTTGCCAGCACGGCCTCGACGAGCTTCTACGAGCCCTATAACGTCGCCCGCCTGTTTGCCACGCTCGATCATCTGAGCGGCGGACGCGCGGGCTGGAACGTGGTCACGTCGTCGGCGCCGCTTGCCGCGCTCAACTTCAGTCGCAAGGATCATGAAGACCACGCGCGCCGGTATGCGCGCGCGAACGAATTCGTCGATGTGGTGCTGGGCCTGTGGGATAGCTGGGACCAGGACGCGTTCATCCGCGACCGGGCAAATGGCCGCTTCTTCGATCCGTCGAAGCGTCGCGTGCTGGATCACAAGGGCGAGTTCTATCAGGTGCGCGGCCCGCTCGACGTACCGCGCAGTCCGCAGGGCCGGCCCATCGTGATCAATGCCGGCGGCTCGGAGGCCGGCATGGAAATGGCCGCCCGCACCGCCGACGTCGTCTTCAGCGTGGACCGCAATATCGACAAGGCGAAGGCGTTCTATGCCGATCTCAAGGGCCGCATGGGCAAGTACGGCCGCCGTCCGGAAGAGTTGAAGATTCTTTGCGCGCTCAATCCTTTCGTCGGGGCCAGCGACGCCGAAGGCCAGGAAAAGCTGGACTTGCTTCAGTCGATGATTCATCCGGCCGTCGGCCGCGAGATTCTGTCCGTGGATCTGGGCGGCATCGACCTGCGCGATCTGCCGCTCGACGAACCCATTCCCGAATCGGTGCTGCCGCCTTCGAGCAATGCCACCAAGTCCTACTTCGACAACATGGTCTGGGCCATCCGCGAACAGGGGCTGACCGTGAGGCAGCTGTATCTGGCCTGCGCCGCCTCGCGAGGCGGCATGAATGCGATAGCCGGCTCGGGCGAAACCGTTGCCAACCGCATGGAGCAATGGTTCAACGAGGGCGCGGCGGACGGCTTCATGGTCCGCGTTTCACATCTGCCTGGAGGCCTGGAGGACTTCGCCCGTCATGTGTTGCCCGTGCTGCAGGAGCGCAAGCTGTTCCGCACCGAGTATTCCGGTCCGACGCTACGCGACCAACTGGGTCTCGCGGAGCCGGCGCGGCATCGCGTGTCGTGAGCTGTTCGAGGCTGACTTACAATACGTGATCGTCGAGTCGTGAAATGATCTGAACGGGAGACCAGCACCCATGGCGACACCTCTTTCGTCTGCCCGCAAGAAGCGCGGACCTTCGCGGATCGCTATCGAACGGCGGCGCGACCTGATCGAAGCGGCGATACGCGACATTGCGCGAAATGGCTACGCCACCGTCACCGTGGCGTCGATCTGCGCGGAGGCCGGCTTCTCGCGAGGCCTGATCGGCCATTACTTCACCAACAAGGAAGAGTTGCTGCTCGAGGCCGTCAAGACCGTCGCCACCGAGCTGGGAAGCGCCATCCGCGACGCTGCCAACGCCGCCAAGCCGGACCCCGCCCAGATGCTGCATGCGCTGATCCACGCCAGCTTCACACCGCCTGGCCTCACGGACGAAAAGATCGCCGTCTGGGTGTCGCTCGCGAGTTCGGCACGCTGGTCCGAGCAACTGGCGAAGATCTATCGGGAAATCTGGGTGGACTACCGCTCCGGCGTGGGCCGTCTTTTCGCGCGCGCAGCGGAGGCGCGCGGCGTCGCCATCAATGCGTCGCATGTCGCGCTCGCCTTTTCGCAGCTGGTGGAAGGACTGTGGATCGGACTGGCCGCCAATCGCAGCAGCATCAACGCGAACGATGCTGAGCATTGCTGTCATCACTACGTCGATCTGATCCTCGATGCGAAGACGCAATCGCCCGCAAGCGCAGCACCGGCCCCGCGCAAACGCCGCGCGCTGGCCTGAAGACCGGCGGCAGGCGGCTTCACCCCGTCCGGCGTTACGGCTGCTTGAAGATGGCGTCGAGGTAAGTCAGGCAGGCCGACTCGGCGCGCTGCCGGCTGATTTCAGTGGAATCGGCAACCCAGCCCACCCATAGACCTTCGATCAAATGCGTGAACGTGAGCGCGGCCAGCCTCGCGTCGAGTTCGATGCCGCGTGTCTGCGCGGCGCGCTCGAACAAGCGTGCGAGCGCCTCGCGATACCCCGTCCATAGCTCGTGATAGAGCTGTGTCAGTTCGGGCGACCAGCCCGCGTTGCCGGCCAGTGCAGCCCACACGCAGGCATGGGCCTCGGTAAAGGCCGGCTTGCCGAAGCTCGCACGCGCCGTGGCATACAGGCGCGCGACGGCGTCTTCACCCGCCGCCGATACCGCCTTGCGAGTACTTGCGCCGATCTCCGCGGCGACCGTCTTCACCGCTTCCAGCAGCAACTGATCCTTGCCCTTGAAGTAGTGGCCAATCAAGCCACGCGAGATGCCCGCAGTCTCGCTGATGGTATCCACGGTGACGTCGTTGTAGCCGATCTCGCCGATCGACACGATGGCCGCGTCAATCAACTTGCGCTTGCGCGCCTCGGGGTCGCGCGAGCGCGTACCTTCCGCGGGTTTGACACTCATTCGATTTCTCCCACTACTGGGCGGCGCACAGGCTGCGCGGCCCATGTTCCAGGCAGCGTCAGATATTAGCAGATGCCTCAGGCCGCACCGCGCCGCTGCTGGACGCGCGGACGTGGCAGACCCAGATGTTCGCGCAGCGTCGAGCCGCTGTAGCCGGCCCTGAAAAGACCGCGCCGGCGCAACTCCGGAATGACCAGCGTGACGAAGTCCTGAAGACCGTCCGGCAGCGACGACATGCCCAGCATGAAGCCGTCGCACGCGCCCTGCCCGAACCATTCCTGCATCTCGTCGGCAATCTCCTCCGCCGTGCCCA
Organism: Caballeronia sp. LZ032; assembly: GCF_031451315.1. Lineage (NCBI taxonomy): Bacteria > Pseudomonadati > Pseudomonadota > Betaproteobacteria > Burkholderiales > Burkholderiaceae > Caballeronia > Caballeronia sp. LZ032. The sequence continues at coordinate 293,581 of NZ_JARUXP010000002.1, read as the reverse complement.
CGATGAACTTGCCGCCGCGCGCCACCGCATATTTTTCGTAGAGTGTGCGCAGCGTGAGCGTGCCCTCTTCGGACATCGCGCGAATGTACTCGAGATAACTCTTACCGCCTTCCGTCGATGCAGGAATGCGGTCGAGCGGCAAAGGGGCATCGACGGACAGGTCCGACAGATCGATGTTGTCCAGGTCGATCGCAAGAATCTCCCGTCCGACATCGGGATGCAGCTTTTCCTGCAAGCGCGCGAGCTTGTCCTCCGCCTCGCTTCGCGTGCGGCCTACGATGGGATTCAGCGCGCTCACGATCTTCAGGTCGTCACGCGAACGCCCGAAGGCCTCGAGGCGCCCTTTCAGGTCGGCATAGAAGCGTTGCGCGCGTTCGAGCTCGGCTTCGGACGAGAAGACCAGTTCGGCCGTCTCGGCGGCCAGCGCCTTGCCGGCCTCCGACCCACCCGCCTGGACGATGACCGGATAACCTTGCGGCGGCCTCGCGATGTTCAGCGGACCGCGTACCGAGAAATGCTTGCCGGTGTGATCGAGGCGACGCAGCCTGGCCGGATCGAAGAACGTCGAGGTCGCGCGGTCGTGGACGAACGCATCGTCATCCCAGCTATCCCACAGACCCTTCACCACTTCGATGAACTCCTTCGCCCGTTCATAGCGTGCCGCGTGACCGGCGCGCGCGTCGGCGCCGAAGTTCAGCGCCGCGGCCGCCTGCGAGGTCGTCACGACATTCCATGCCGCGCGGCCGCGGCTCAGATGATCGATCGAGGCGAACTGGCGCGCCAGATTGTAGGGCTCGTAAAAGCTGGTCGACACCGTGGCCGCCAGACCAATGCGGCTCGTGGCCGCCGAGAGCGCGGCCAGCAACGTGACCGGCTCGAACTGGTTGGCGTACAGCGGCCACTTGCTGATCGCATGGAGGTTGCCATTGCGGATCGCCGGCACGTCCGCGAAGAAAACGAAGTCCAGCGCACCGGATTCCGCCGTCCGGGCCACGTCGATGTAATGACCGATATCGTTCTCGGCTCCATCCGGAGCATCGGCCACCAGCCACGCCGCCGGATGATTGCCGTAGGGCTGGATCAACACGCCTATCTTCATCTCTGTCTTCATCAATTCGCCTCCGGGTTAGCCTCGGTGATCGACACGCACCGCATCGCTTGCGTTATTTTTTTGTTGAACGTATAACAAGATTAACACGGACAAAAACACTGTCAACAACCGGCGAGGCGGCGGATACGAACCGGACCGCGCTTTCGTCGCACAGGAGGATGTCTCATGAACGCAAGGTCCAGACGGGTTCCACTGTCTGAAGCGGCGTCGTCGATGCGGCGCAAGATTTTGAAAGCCACCAGCGCCGGCACGCTGCTGTCCGGTTTGTCGAGTCTGGCGCCGCTTGCGTCGGCACAACAGAAGACGCTCAATATCGCGTCCTACGGCGGCAGCTACAACGATGCGCTGAGAAAGGCATGGCTCGATCCGTTCGAGCGCGAGACCGGCGTCAAGGTCAATCTCGGCGTCAACGCAAGCCTGTCGCTCGCGAAGTTGCAGACCATGAATCCGAACGGCGCGGAATGGGACATCGTCGATCTCACGGCAACCGAATACAGCATTGCACAGGCGCAGAACGTCCTTGCTCCGCTCGATCCGAAACTCGTCGACACGAGCAGGATGCTTCCGGACTATGTCGCCAGCCACGGATTCTGCTATGCGCTCTATATCTGGGGCATGGCGTGGGACCGTCGCAAGATCCCGGACGCAAGCGCGCCCAGGTCATGGATGGAGTTCTGGGACACGAAGCGCTACCCCGGCAAGCGCTCCCTGCTGGCCGTGAACAACGACGGCGCGTCCATGGAGGCTGCGCTGCTGGCGGACGGCGTAGCGGAATCGAAGCTCTATCCGCTCGACGTGCAGCGCGCCTTTCGCAGTTTCGACAAACTCGGACGCGAGAATATCGTGTGGGCCACCGGCAATCAGGAGCCGGTTCAACGGCTGACCTCCGGCGAATGCGCGCTGGCGGGCATGTACGTCGGGCGGGCCATCATGGCCAACCGCGCCGGCGCGCAGATCGGGTTTTCATTGACGCAATCGAATGTCGGCATGGACTATCTCGGCGTGATCCGCAATGCACGCAACAAGCCCGAAGCCTTCGCGCTGCTCAATTACATCGCGACGCATCCGGAGCGCGCGGCCGAATTCACGGCCATTACGTCTTATCCGGTCCCGATCAAAGGCCTTGCGTCGCTGTTGCCGCCGAACGCAGCCGACGTCAAGGCAGTCCTGCTCGACGACCCGATGGTCCGCGCCAAGGTGCATTTCAAGGACACGAAATGGTGGGTGGATAACCTGCCCCAGGTCGCGGCGGCATTCAAGCAGTGGCAGCTCATCTGACGGAAAAGCGTTTCCCGTTCCCACTCAAGTCTCAATCACACGGTCTGACAGGCATGACGCACATCTCATCGATCACTTCACGACGGCGCCGTATCGCTTTCGTTCAGGCTTGCTGGCATCGCGACATCGTCGACAACTGCAAGGCCGCCTTCCTCTCGACCATGCTGGAACTGGGCTATCAGGCCGATGACCTGCACTGCTTCGAAGTCCCCGGCGTGTTCGAGATACCGCTCTGTCTCAAGCGACTCATAGCGAGCGAGGAATTCGATGCCGTCGTCGCGGCGGGGTTGATCGTCGATGGTGGAATCTACCGGCATGAATTCGTGTCGACCGCCGTGATCGACAGCCTCATGCAGCTTCAGTTGCAGACCGGCACGCCGGTCATTTCCGCCGTGCTCACGCCGCAGCGCTTTCATGAAAGCGATGTGCACCATGCCTTCTTCCTCGAACACTTCAAGGTCAAGGGACGTGAAGCCGCACACGCCTGTCACCAGACCCTGGACACGCTGCAACGCGTCGAGGCTTCCCTGACTTCAAGAGGCACACGATGAACCTCAAGACCTGCGTAAGCGCGTCCTTCCTGATTGTCACGCAGGCTTGCCTGGCTCAGGTCAAGGTCGGCGTCACGGTGAGCTCCACCGGCCCCGCGGCCTCTCTGGGCATTCCGGAAAAGCAGACCCTCTTGCTGATGCCGGCGAAGATCGGCGCTTACGACGTCGAATACATCGTGCTCGATGACGCCTCGGACGCGACCACGGCTCGCAAGAACGTCCTGCGCTTCACCACGCAGGATCACGTCGATGTGCTCATCGGCTCGTCGACCACGCCCGCGACGCTCGCCAACATCGAAGTTGCCGGCGCATCGAAGACGCCGATGATCAGCCTGGGCGCCGGCTCCAGCATCATCGAGCCGATGGACCCCAACCGGCGCTGGGTCTTCAAGACCCCGTACAACGACAAGACGACCGCGAACGCCACCGTGCGCGACATGCAGCGCAAGCACATCAGGACGGTTGCCTTCATTGGCGCCGACGACGGTTATGGCGAAAGCTGGCTGAAGGAACTGAAGGCCGCGACGGGCCCGGCCGGCATCACGCTCGTGGCCCAGGAACGCTTTTCTTCGCGCGATCCATCGGTGGTCGCACAGGTGCTCAAGTTGATTGCAGCGAAGCCCGATGCGGTCCTGATCGCCGCATCCGGCACGCCCTCCGCGACACCGCAGATCGAGCTTCGCGACAAGGGCTACAAGGGCCCGGTCTATCAGACCACCGGCGTGCTCAACGAGGATTTCATCCGCGTGGGCGGCAAGGCCGTCAACGGCACGCTGGTCGCCGGCGCGCCGGTGACGGTGGCGGCCGATCTGCCGGACTCGCATCCGGCCAAGCAGCCGGCCATGGCGCTGACCGCCCTGTGGAAAGGCAAGTTCGGTACGGACAAGGTGAACGCATTCGCTGGTTATGCCTGGGACGCGTATCTCGAACTCAACGCCGCGATTCCGCTCGCGGGCAAGACTGCGCGGCCGGGTACGCCGGAATTCCGGAGCGCATTGCGCGACGCGCTGGAAGGCCTTCGAAACGTGGCGACGACCAACGGTCTCGTCACGATGACGGCATCCGACCATAACGGCTATGGCCCCGACGCACCGTCCATGCTGACGGTGCAGAACGGCAAGTGGGTGCTGGCGAAGTAGGTTTCGCCAGCCGGCTCAGGCGTCCCCGTCCCATGCCTTCGGACGGGGCAGATGCAGATGGCCTCGCAAGGTGTCCGCTTCATAAGCGCGCCTCGCATAGCCCTTCTCCTGCAGCGCGGGGACAAGGTGCGCGCAGATGGCATCGACGGAATCCGGGAAGGTCGGCGCATTGAGGCTGAAGCCATCGCAAGCGCGGGCCTCGAACCACGCGATCATCTGCTCCGCGACCGCTTCCGCCGACCCGCAGATCAGCAGATGCCCCATGGCGCTGCTGAAGTTGATCAGCAGATCGCGCAGCGTACTGCCGGGCTGGCTGGCAACCGTCCTGTAGGCGAGAATGCGCGGCCCTGACGGATGCGTCCGCCACACGTCGAAGCGTTCCGCGGGCACCGGCTGATCGAGCGCGAGGCCGTCGAGAGACACCGAGAACATCGCGCGGAAACGCTCGCGCAAGTCCTGGAAATCCATGAACGCAATGATCGATTCGAACAGATCGCGTGCTTCGGCATCCGTGCGGCCGACGTAGGGAATGAGACCCGGCAGGACCTTCACGTGATCCGGGTCCCGGCCGAACCGCACCACGCGTTCCTTTTGCTCGCGGTAGTACTGGATGGCCTGGTCCTTGTCCGGCTGAGTCGTATAGATGATGTCGGCGAATTCGGCGCCGAAGTTCAGACCTTCGGCGGATTGACCCGCCTGGACCAGTACCGGATGGCCTTGCGGTGAGCGCGGTATGTTCAGCGCGCCTTTTGCCCTGAAGAACTCACCCGCGTAGTCGAGCGGCTTCACCTTGTCCCGCTGCAGCCAATGCCCGCGCTGCTTGTCGTTGATGACGGCGTCATCGCTCCAGGCAGACCAGAGCTCGCGCACGAGGCCGACGAACTCGGCCGCGCGCCGGTAGCGGTCCGCCTTCGCCGGCAGCGCGATGCCATGCGCGTCCGCGCCGAACGTGGAAGTCACGATGTTCCAGCCCACCCGTCCTCCGCTCAGCAGGTCGAGCGCGGCGAGCTGGCGCGCGATCGTGAACGGCTGATTGAAGGTCGTCGAAAGCGTGCCGATGATCCCGATCCGCTCCGTCACCGCGGCGAGCGCGCCCATCGTCGAGATGGATTCATACGGGCTGCCCAGCGCGAGATCGCCGTCCAGCAGGAAGTCGGCGCCCGGAATATCCGCGACGAACACGGAATCGAGCTTCGCCGCTTCGTAGCGCTGCGCAATGGCCTTCACGATGCCCACCGTACCAATCTCTCCCGACCGGCTCGTCGGCAAGCGCCAGGCCCGCGCGTCGTAGCCGCCCGGCGCGAGAAACCCGCTCAACACCATGTTCGATCGACGCCCTCTCATGATTTCCTCGCCCCGATTGTGTTCTAGACCGCTTCGCGCAACTGCACGCTCATGTCGTGCGTCTCGCGACCGCTTCCCGCCACTTGCATGTCGCCCGGTTCGACATCCACGCCGAGCACTTTCGCGTCTTCCCTCGACCAGCCAAGCCGGATCGCCGCGCCCTCCGCAAGCCTGCTGATGCGCTCGGGCGCGTTGCCGATGATCGACGTGATCTCGACACCTGATGCCACCGTGCAGACACGCACGAACTTGCCGAGGAACGCGACTTCGCGCACGACGGCATCCACCATGATCTCGGCGCGTTCATCAGCGGCGAGCACGCTGATCTTTTCAGGGCGAATCGAAACGAAGGTTTCCGGGTGGCGGCTCAGCTGCGCCCGCTCGACATCGGACGCCGCCGGGAAACTGAACCCCGACGCGAGCGTCACTTTCACGGCGCCGCTTCCGGCCGTGTCCGCGACGCACGACAGCAGGTTCGTCTCGCCGAAGAAACTCGCGACGAACGGCGTGCGCGGCGATGTATAGAGCTCGCGCGGCGTTCCTATCTGCACGATCTGGCCATGGTTCATCACCGCGATGCGGTCGGACATGGTCATCGCTTCTTCCTGGTCGTGCGTCACGAACAGGACCGATATGCCGAGCTTGCGCTGCAGGCTCTTGATCTCGTACTGCATGCGCTCGCGCATCGACTTGTCGAGTGCGCCGAGCGGCTCGTCGAGCAGCAAGGCATCCGGCTGGAACACCAGCGCGCGCGCCAGCGCCACCCGCTGTTGCTGTCCGCCGGACAGCTCGCGCGGACGCCTTTCCTCGAGGCCCGCAAGACCGACCTTCTCAAGCATTTCGAGCGCCATCGAGCGCCTCCGCGACTTCTCGACGCCCCGCATGCGCAGCGGGAATTCGACATTCTGCCGCGCACTGAGATGCGGAAACAGCGCATAGCCCTGGAACACGATGCCGAAGTTGCGATCCTTCGGCGCCCGTCGCACGACATCGACGCCGTCCACCTTGATCGCGCCCGAACTGGGCGACTCGAAACCGGCGACCATCATCAACGTCGATGTCTTGCCCGAGCCGCTCGGCCCGAGCAACGTGACGAACTCACCCGGTTCGATGGCGAGCGACACATCCTTCACCGCCTTGAAACTGCCGTACGCCTTCGAGACATTTTCCAGGGTGACGCGTTTGACCTGTGGCATTTCTGATCGAGACATGACTGAATCCGGAAACGAGAGTGAAGAGATCGGGCGTTAGCGCGGCACTGTCTTCGGCCGAGCGAGGCTCTGGTAGCCGTTGACGATCAACGCGACGAAACTGATGGCCAGCAAGACCGTGGACACGGCCGCGATCTTCGGCGTCAGATCGAATTGCAGCGCGGTGAACATCTGCACCGGCAGGGTCACGGCATTCGGCCCGGACAGGAACAGCGCAATGACCACTTCGTCAAAGGAGCCGATGAAGGCGAAGATCGCACCGCCGACCATGCCCGTGCGAATGACGGGCCAGTAGACATCCACCAGCAGCGCGGTTGTCGTGCCGCCGAGACTGCGCGCCGCCCGATGCAGCGCGGGGTCGAGTCCCGCCAGCGAGGTCTGCACCGAGACGAACACATACGGCGTGACGACCACGCTGTGCGCGAACGCAATCGACACCCAGTTCGAACCGAGATTCAGCGTCGACGAGAACAGATAATCCGCGAGCGCGAGCACGACCACCGGCACGAGCAAGGGCAGCATGATCAGCGTGGAGAAGAAGCTCCTTGCGGGCACATCGTTGCGATGCAATGCCAGCGCCCCGCCGGTGCCGGCCGTCACGGCGATCACGGTGGCGAGCAGCGCCACCTTGAACGACGTCAGTGCCGATGCCACCCATTGCGTATCGCGCAGCAGATCCGCGAATGCATGGCCGGACCAGCCGTCCGGCGGAAACATGAGGATCTCGCCGCTCGTCATCGACATCGGCACGATGATGAGGATCGGGCCCAGCAGGAAGACGAAGATCGGCAGGCACGCGATCAACAGCAGCGCATGGCCCGAGAGTCCGATGCGCGGCGCCTTGAAGGCCGGCGCGTGCAATTCAAATTTTTCCATACTGACCTTCCTTCGGAATGGAGTGATAGAGCGCGATGAGGAACGCTGTCGCAACCAGAATCACCAGGGCCAGCGCGGACGCCATCGGAAAGTCGATGATCTGATGCGTGTAGAAATCGACCAGGTTCGCGACCATCATTTCGCGCGGGCTGCCGAGCAGTACCGGCGTGATGTAGAAGCCCAGGCAGATGATGAACACCAGCAGACCGCCTGCATACAGGCCGGGCCGGGTCAGAGGCAGCGTGACGGAGACCACCGTTCGCCAGCCCGGCGCACCGAGGCTCCTGGCGGCGCGATACAGGCGCGGATCGATCGCGAGCATCGAGCTGTAGATGGGAAACACCGCGTACGGAATGACGTAATGCACCATGCCGATGACGACCGCCAGCCGCGTATGCAGCAGCGGCAACGGATGCGAGACGATCCCGAGGTGCATCAGCGCGAGGTTGATGACGCCGTTGTCCTGCAGCAGCGCGGACCACGCGAAGTTCTTGATCAGCGCGGCGGTCCAGAACGGCAGCAGGATAGCCGCCATGATCCACGCCCGCGCACGCTCGCCCGACTGCGCGAGCAGCGCCGCGATGGCATAGGCGAGCAGCACGGCGACAAGGGTCGTTTCGAGAGAAATCACCAGCGTGTTCTGCGCGATGCGCAGGAAGATCGGCGAAGCGAACAGGTCGCCGAACGTGCCCAGCCCTTTCTTGAAGCTCAACTGGGCAATCATGAGGATGGGCGTGGCCGCGGCCAGTCCGTAGAGGATCAGGACCGGCGTCAGCATCAGTGACTGGGTGAGGTTGAAACGTCGAGGCATGGCCAGATTCCCTTGGTCGGTTCGTGTCACTCGCTACGACAGCTGCCACGCCTTGAAGGCCGCGGCAACCTGGGGCAGATTGCTGGCCCAGTAATCGTCTTCCTCGTAGAACACCTTGGCGCGCACGTCAGGATTGCTCGGCAGCACGGCCTTGACATCCGCCGCACTGGCCGGCAGCAGCGCCTCGATTCCCCGGATCGGCACCGGATAGGACGTGATGGCCGTGAACTCCGCCGCGCGTTCGGGATGGGTCGCGATGTAGTTGAGCAGCGCGAAGGCTTCGGGCTTGTTGCGGGCATTGCGGATCACGCCGAGAAAGTCTCCCGCGACCGCCGCGCCGTCGAGCGTGAAGCCGATGTTCGCGCCCGAGCGGTTCGCCATGATCGAGCGCCCCACGTACATGCCGGCGAGCACGCACTCGCCCGACGTGAGCCGTTGCACCGGCTCCTGATTGGTGGAAGCCCACACGATGTTGTTCCGGCCGAGCTTGTCGAGGCTCTTGAAGGCGCGTTGAATGTCGAGCGGATAGAGCTTCGACGGCGGCACGCCGTCCGCCTGCAAAGCGGCTTCGAGCGAGTGTCCGTTTGTATTCACGGTGATCAGCGAACGCTTGCCGGGATACTTTTGCGTGTTCCAGAAATCGGCCCATGACTTCGGCGCGGATGCATCGGGGATCTTGCGGCGATCCCAGGCCATGCCCCACACATACGCCGCATAGCCAAAGCCATGGGTCTTGACGTACTCGGGCAGCAGCCGGCTCGTATCGACCTGCTTCGGGTCCATCGGCAGAAGCATGTCCTGACGGGTCGCGATGCTGAACTCCGGGCCCGTCAAGTCAACGATGTCCCATTCGGCACCATTCGGATTCATGGTTTGCAGCTTCGCCAGCGACAGGCTCGCGTTGACACCGAGATTCACCTTGATGCCCGTCTCCTTTTCGAACGGTTCGAGCCACGCCTTTTTCAATGCATCGCCGTAACTGCCCCCGTAGGACGCGATATTCAGTGTCCGGCTCTGCGCTGCCGCACTGCGGATCAACGCGCCCGACGTCGAGAGCACGAATCCGGCCGCGGCGGCTTTCAGCACGCGACGGCGGCCCGTCTGCGCGTCATTCATTTCATCGGTGAACTGCGTGCTGCTGTCTGCGGCATGGCGGGTCCGTCGGGTCATTGGACAGTCTCCAGTTGGGCGACTTGAAGCAACGGGCACGTCTGCGCGTCAGCGCGCACCGTTGCAATGAAGCGGAAAGAAAGCGCGTCGTTACTTGTTATACGTTCAGCAAGATAATGGCGCGCGGAATGCCGGCAATCCAAGCCTCCGGACGGAACACGCGCGGGTGCGCCTCCGTCCGGAGTCAGAAGGACTCAACTCGCCTGCAGGTACGAATCGATGACAGAGCGCTTCTGGATCTTGCCGGTCGGTCCTTTCGGAATCTCGTCCCAGATCTCGACCGTCTTGGGTATCTTGAAGCTGGCAATCTTGTCGCGGCAGAACGCGCGCACGTCGTCGGGCGTGAGGCTGAATCCGGCGCGCACCGAGACGACGGCGTGAATGCGGTCGCCCCACTTTTCATCGGGCAAACCCACGACGCAGACTTCACGAACGGCTTCGTGCTCGGCAATCACGTTTTCGATCTCGGTCGGAAACACGTTGTAGCCGCCGGTCTTGATGCGGAACTTGGCACGGTCGCTCAGGTAGAGGTAGCCGTCTTCATCCTGCCGGGCGATGTCGCCCGTGCAGAGCCAACCGTCCTTCACCGCTTCGGCGTATTTCTCGGGCGCGTTCCAGTAGCCCGAGGTCACGAACTCGGTCCGGATCAGCAACTCGCCTACTTCGCCGGCTGGAACGTCGCGCATCTCGTCATCGACGATACGCACGTCCACGTACGGCAAGGGCCGCCCCGCCGATGACAGCAGGCCCGGACGCTCCCGGATCGCCAGCTCGTGCTCGGACGGAAACAGCATCATCGACATGCCCATCAGTTCCGTGGTCCCGTACATCTGGAGCAGCTTGCCGCCCAGCACGCGCGCGGCTTCGCGGACCATCGAGGGCGGCAGGGGCGAGGCGCCGTAACCCCATTGACGCATCGAACTCAGGTCGAAATCGGACGCCCGGCCCGACGTCACCAGTGAGGCGAGCATCGTCGGCACGAGCACGGTGATGGTGGTCTTCTCCTGCTGGATCAGCGCGAGCGCCGCTGCCGGATCCCAGTCCCCGACGATGACCGTCTTGGACCCGTGCACGACATTGCGCAACAGATGCATGATGGGCACGCCACTCGCGGGCATGGCATGCAGCCAGACATCGTCATGGTTCGCACCCTCCGCGAGCGCGATGGCCTGGGTCGAGCGCAGCATCGCCTCGTGCTGGTACACGGCGCCCTTGGGCAAGCCCGTCGAGCCGGTCGTGTAGCAGATCATCAGGTGATCGTTCGGCGTGTGCGGCAGCGGGTCGCTGCCCGCGGCCTGCGTGAGGCACTCGGTGTAGTCGAGCAGGAACGGATGGCCGTCGTGCATGCCGATGACAACCGGCTTCTGCGCGCTCTCGAGAAGCGCGGCTTCGACCATCGCGCCGTAGCGGGCATGGACGAACAACACGGCCGGCGCCGAGTCATCGACCAGCTGCGCGAGTTCCCGTGCGGCAAGACGGCCGTTGAGTCCCACGCGCAATGCGCCGATCTTCGCGCACGCATAGAAGACCTCGGCGACTTCGACGCAGTCGGGCGACACGATGCCCACGCGATCGCCCGACGACACACCCAGCTCGCGCATGTAGCGCCCGAGTGCATCGCTGTTCAGATGGATGTCCTGCCAGGTCGTGCGACGTCGGTGATCGACGTAAGCAGGCGCACTGCCGCGCACCCGCGCGTGCCGTTGGACAAGTTGCCCGAACGTATTCATCGATTGCTCCCAAGGCTTGAATGCGTGGCCGCGCATGCGTCATGCGCGCCGGGTTGACGACTCCGCGCGGGATGCCGCAAGCGGAGTTTCGTGTGCCGCTGTCCGTCAGTCTTTCGGAACCTTTGCGATGACTGCGTCCGCAAAGGCCTGCAAGGAGCCGCGTTCGAGCTCGTCGCCGAAGTAGTTAATGTGATGCCAGACAAAAAACTCGTCTACTCCGTACTTTTCATGCAGGCGCATGACGTCGTCGAGCACGGCCTGCGGCGAACCGGTCCACACGCGGCCCATCGGCACATGGTAGGGAGGCGCATCGTAGGCATAGTTGAAGAGCTCGATGAAACCTTCCTTCATTGCACGCTCTTCAGCTTCGGTGCGGCCCATGACCAGATGTCCGCCGATCGCCAGCACGTCGCGCGGCGCGCTGTTGCGCCCGGCCGTGTGCGCGGCTTCCAGACAGGCGTCGAGCACGATCGGCATGAACTCCTCTTTCTCGGGCCGCACGAACGACACCATCTTGCCGCCTTCCGCACCCCAGAAGCGCGCGGTTTCGACCGAATAGCTGAACGGCGCGTAGATGGGCGGATACGGCGTCTGCAAGGGACGCGGAGTAATCCCGACCTTGCGCAGGATGCCTTCGCCATCGACCGCATCCGCGCCCCAGTCGCGCGTCGGATTGAATTCCCACGGCACCGGCTCCGGGACTTTCCAGAACTCGCCCTGGAACGAGGTCAGATCGTCCAGCCACAAGGACTTCACGATCTTCCAGTTCTCGTACAGCGCCCGGCGATTGCGCTGGTCCGCTTCCGACCGGTCGGATTCCGCCGACAGGATGTTGAGATGCTGTCCCATCGTCGCGGTCCAGCGCGCGGTATTGCCGCGCGAGAAGCCCGCGAAGGCACGGCCGCCCGTCATCTGGTCGAGCATCGCGATATCTTCCGCGACCTTGATCGGATTCATGGCCGTCAGGTTCATGCCCAGTTGCCCGACGCGCATCTTCTTCGTGTGCTGCGCGACGAAGAGATTCCACATCAACGGATTGGTCGTGGCCTCGACGCCTTCCACCTGGAAGTGATGTTCGGTCATGCAAAAGCCGTCGTAGCCGAGTTCCTCGGCGAACACCATCTGATCGCGCACCGCGTGCATCATGTGCTGGAAGCGCTGCGGATCACGTCCCGCGAGCGCGACTTGCTCGCCCCGCTGCCGCATGAAGGGGATGGCCAGCAATGTGAATTTCATTTTTCAGTCTCCATGTTGCATTTCGAAGTCAGACGGTGGTCCCGGCGCCGAGGATCGTCGTGCACTGATGCGACAAGGTGCCCCCGTTACCGTGTGCAATCGCGATCTCGGCGCCGTCGACCTGGAAGCCCCGCGCATCGCCTCGTACTTGCCGCGCCGCCTCGATCAGACAGAACAGGCCGTACATGCCCGGATGAACGCAAGACAGGCCGCCGCCGTTCGTGTTGACGGGCAATGTCCCGCCCGGTCCGATCCGCCCGCCCTCGACGAACGCGCCGCCCTCGCCTTTCCGGCAAAAGCCCAGATCTTCCAGGAACAGGATGGTGTTGATGGTGAATGCGTCGTACAGCTCGACCACATCCACCTCCTCAGGCGTGATGCCTGCCATCGCATAGGCGCGTGCGCCGCTTTTCGTCGCGGCCGTGACGGTCAGGTCCGGCATCTGCGAGATCTCGCGATGCCAGTGCGCCCCCGCCACACCCAGCACATAGGCGGACTTCATGCCGCGCGCCCGCGCCCGTTCCGCCGACATCAGGATGACCGCCGCTCCGCCGTCCGACACGAGACAGCAGTCGTAGCGCGTCAGCGGATCGCAGATCATCGGCGCCGCGAGCACCGTTTCCCGCGAGAGCTCCGCGCGCGAGGTGGCCTCGGGATTCAGCTGCGCCCAGCGCCGGGCCGAGACCGCCACGTCGGCCAGTTGCTCACGCGTCGTGCCGTACTGGTGCATGTGCCGGGCTGTCGCCATGGCGTAGCCGGCCATCGGCACGGGGAGTTCGTAGAGCGCTTCGAAGCGCGGCGTCTCGATCAGACCGTTCAGGTTGCCGCTCGAGCGGGCGTTGCTGCCGTACGCGATGAGCACCGTTTCGCACAAGCCGGCGTTGATCGCGAGCGTCGCCTGCAGCACGTCCGACATGAACGATGAGCCGCCGACGGATTCAGAACCCGACCACTTCGGCCGGATGCCGAGATACTCCGCGGCGGACAACGAAGGCAGGAAGTGATAGAGCGTGCTCGCGCATACGCCATCGATTTCATCCAGCGTGATGCCGGCATCGTCGAGCGCCGCACGGGTGGCCTGGGCCATCAGTTCGAGCGAACTCCAGCCCGGCACTTTGCCGAGCGCCGAATGGCCCGTGCCCACGATGGCCGTACTGCCGCGCAAGGAATCGATCATGAGCGGTCTCCTTGTGACGGTGCGGGCGGTGCAAGCGGTGTGAACGCCACGACAGGACAATCGGGCTCGGCGCTCGACCACGAGCGCGTGAGAATGGTTGCCCGAACCGGCATGGCAATGGAAACGCGCTCCGGCTCGACATCGACGAGCCGCGACAAGATGCGCGGCCCTTCAGCCAGATCGATCAGTGCAATCGTGTAGTCGCCGCCGCGTTCAGCGGGGCGACGCATGTGCGTGCAGGAATAGACCACGCCGTCACCGGACGCCTCGACCCATTCGAAGTCGTCCATCGTGCCGCGGGCATGCAGCGCGCGCGGATAGAACACATGGTCGTGGCTGGTGCGATGTCGCTGCAGCATGAACTTTCCCTGCTTCAGATAAGCGAAGAATTGCGCTTCCGGTCCGAGTTCGTGATTCATGAGATGTCGTGTGATGGCGCGTGGATGCGTCAGGGGCGCGGCTAGCGGGCCACGGAGGCGGAGACGGCCCGTTGCAGGGGCAGGCCTTTGCCGTGGAATTCGCGGAATCCGTACAGGAGCGGATTGCCGTTCGAGAGCAGCCGGATGCCCTGCACTTCGCCGATGAACACCGAGTGCGACGCAACGGGCACTTCCTTCAGCACGCGGCAGGACACATTCGCGAGCGCGCCGCTCAACCACGGCAGGCCGTCCTGCTCTTCCCACGCGCCGCCGTTGATGAACTTCTGCTCGGCTTCGTCGGCGCTCTTGGCCGAGCGCGAGAAGACCGTGGCGACGTCCAGTTGCGAATCGGCGAGCATGTTCACCGAGAACGCGCCGCTTGCACGGATCAGTTCACAGGCGCGTGCGTTGTGGTTGATCGAGATCAGCATGGAAGGCGGCGAGTCCGACAACGAACACACGGCCGTGGCCGCGAGGCCCGCGCGCAAGCCGCCGAACTGCGACGTCACGATGGTGACGGTGGTCATGTGACGCTGGAAGCAGGCGCGAAAATCGTCCTGGATGCTCGGCGCGGTGAGGTGTTCATTGCCCATCATTTACTCTCCTTCGCAGACTCATGGCAGTGCGTGTCATCGTGGTGTTCAGAGCTCCGGGCAGGCTTCGAACGGGCCCGTGAGATCCTCGAAAAGTCTGGCGAGCCGCAGCACGCCGATATCGTCATAACGCCTGCCGACGATCTGCATGCCGATCGGAAGGCCGTCCACAGTCTTGCCGCACGGAACCGATATGGCCGGTTGTTCCGTGAGGTTGAACAGAAAGGTGTTGCACCAGGGATCGAACAAACGTGTCTCGTCGGGCGCGGCGCGCTCCGCCGCGAATGCAGCGGTCGGCGTGGCGGGCAGGATCAGGAAGTCGGCATCATCGAGCAGCGCCATGGCCTGCTCGCGCAGCGCCAGCAAGGCCTGCATCGCGTCGATCACGGACTCGGCGGACTCGCCGGCGCTGGCGCGCGTCCATTCGTACAACAAGGGAGACAGCGGCTGCCGCTCCGGTGCGTGCTGGTTCAATTCCGCAAAACAGCGCGCGCGGTAGAAGCGTTCCGCGGCCTCCACCTGTTCATGCGCGAAGCGGGCGGGCCGTTCCTCGATCGAGGCGATGCCCGCTTGTTCCAGCCGCCCGGCCGCTGCCCGGACCGCTTCCACCACTTCGGCGTCCGGACTCAGCCCGAAGCCCAGATCGGTCACGAGATGGATGCGGACGTGCTCGGGCGGCTGCTTCGACGCTCCGCTGTATGACTGTCCCGCAGGCGGCAATGCGGTGAAGTCGCGCGGGTCGGGCCGGGCGATGCAGTCGAGCAGGAGGGCGACGTCCGCCACGCTCCGCGCCATGGGTCCGGCAACCAGCGCGGGGCTCACCGGCGGGTAGTAGGGAACGCGGCCATACGAAGGCTTCAGCCCGACCAGTCCGCAGAAGGATGCCGGCAGCCGGATGGAACCCACGATGTCGGTGCCGAGGGCGAGCGGATGCAGGCCCGCTGCCACCGCCGCCGCAGCGCCGGAACTCGACGCGCCCGCCGATCTCGACAGGTTCCACGGATTGCGCGTGACGCCGAAGCGGGAACTGACGCTGCCCGCGAGGATGCCGTAGTCGCACATGGTGTTCTTGCCAAGCAGGATGGCGCCGGACTCACGCAACCGCGCGACAGACGGGGCGTCGAACGTCGCTGTAGTGCCGCCGTCGGCTGTGCAGGCCGATCCGCGATAGCCCGGCATGCCGGCCACCGGCAACGCGTCCTTCACCGTCGTGGGAATGCCGTCCAGCGGACCGAGCGCTGCGCCGCGCCGCCATCTTTCTTCCGAGGCGCGGGCCGCATCGAGGGCTTCGTCCGCGGCCAGCCAGTAGATGGCGTTGATGCGCGGATTGAGCCGTTCGATACGCGTCAGCGCGGCCCGCGTCACCTCGACCGGCGACAGATGCTTCCGGCGATACGCTTCCGCCAGGTCGGTAGCGGACAGAAAGGCGAGTTCGTCGTTCATTCGATGACCCGCCTCATTCCTGGACGACGTTCTTGCGATACGAATCCTTCACCTGGATTCGCCCGTCCCTGAACTGGAACAGATCGCATCCGCGTGCCTCGACGCGGCTTCCGTCCCGCTTCGTGCCGGTGAAGGTCCAGTAAGAAACACCGCGGTCGCCGTCGACGAAATGCCGTGCGTCGTTCCAGCGCGCATCGGGAAAGGTTTCCCAGATGGCTGCGTAGCTGCGGCGGACCGCCTCGCGTCCTTCATGACGTTGCCCGAACGGATGCGGCCCCGCCGAGGTGTCGAATACGCAGTCGTCGGTCATGAAGCTCATCAATGCGTCGGCGTCGTGGGCGTTCCACGCAGCCGCGAAGGCTTCGAGCATCTGCATCAATGCGCCGGATTCGTTGCTCATCCTTTTCCGCTCCCGTCAGGCGGCATGACGCGCTGCCGCCTTCTCCGGCAGCCCGCCATCATCCCGATTCAATATTTGTTGAACGTATAACAAGGATATTGCCGGGTTTCGGGTCTGTCAACTGTGTCAAAAAACGGGGATGGGACAGTCAGGCGCGTGCCTGGAACGGGCAAGGCTGCAGCGAGCCGACGCGCGAGGTGAGGAAGAATTGCAGGCTTCCGAACTGCTCATGACAGCGGGAAGGCTCGGCAAGTGGCGGGGGGATGGTGCGTCTCGAAGGGGATGGGTTAGACGCGTGGCCTGCTACCGGCATGAACCGGGACGCCGGCGAACGGGCGCGCTCGCCGGCCTTTGCTTTCGTGCGAATGTCCGTGAGACGCGAATTTTCGCCGTGGGATGTTGACCGGCCGGGCGAACGACATAGATCCCCGCGGCAGGCGGTGGAAACCGGCACATCACAGGCACGAGCGCACCGGAAGCGACATGTTCGTTGGTCACGCCGTCGGGGATAAAGGCAATGCCCAACCCGGCCACTGCGGCTGCAACGAGCGCGCTGGCGTTGTCGGCCTTGAAGACAGCCGCAAGCAACTGATCATTGCGGGCCTGTGGACAGAAATCTGCGTGGCATTGCCTGCGATCCAGGCACTCGGCGAAGGCGCGACGGTGATCAACGTCCAGGACTACGATCGCGGCGTGTTCCTGTCGTTCGTCACGCTGGCAACCGGCGAGTTCTGGCGCATGACCGGCACCATGATTGTGACCCGGCCGACAGAAAGAATCGCGGACGATCGCCCGGCGCACAACAAGGCCCTCGTGCTCGACGCCATGAAAGCATTATTCCAGCGTCACGATCCCGCCGCAGTAGAGCGCTTTTATGCACCCGGCCATGTTCAGCACAACCCGTACATTCGCCAGAGACGCGACGAACTTCGCGCACTTGTCGCCAAGCTGTCGCCGGACGTGTGCTACGAGCCCGGCATAACGGTCGCCGAGGGCGACTTCGTGCCATTCATGATGGCATTCGCGGTTGGGCACCCACACCGCTGGTGGTCGTTGATCACTCCCGTGTCGAAGATGGCAAGCTTGCAAAGCACTGGGACGTGCTGCAAGACGAAGCGCCGGCCTCGGCAGCGCTCAGCGGCACATCGATGTTCGATCCCGAAGAGTGCGCTTCGCAAATCAGACGGGCGGAAGTTTGATTGACGTTGCCCATTTCTAGCGTCTGGAGCGCCGTGATCTCCGAACTGTCACGGCCTGTTCGAGGAGCGCTCACAACGTCGGGTTACGGCAACGCGCCGGACAATCGCAGGCAGGCGATCGGCACGAGTCGCCCCCACCCTCTCCTCGACAACGTGACAATCGGGTTGATCGAATGGACGGACTCGCGATCCGTCATCCTGTCCTGGCGCGGCGCGACGACCGGAGACTATGCCGAGCAAGTCTGGAAGCTGAATAAAGCGAGAAAGCCGGGTCGATGCGCGTTATCGGGTTGCGCCGTGCGAAGAGGTGATCCTGTCTTTCGCCCGTCGTGTCGAAAACGGAATCTGCCCGGCAACGCGGAGTATGTCGTCTGCGAACATGCGATGCGCAGGTTCTGCATTCGGTCATCCGGCAAATAGCGGCTCACTGCCGAATCGCACCACGAGCTAGTCCCGCACGCCAATCTCCACGTTTTCCGCTTCGCGGAGATGGCGCGTCCGCATTCATCCATCGATCAGAACTTATGGCGAAGACCGATCCGCACCAAAGCTTGATGATCATTGCTGGACGGCGAACTCTGATTGTTGATCGACGCCACCGCCGCACGATTGCGCGAGTCTGTACCTGACGCTTTCTGATAAATGCCGAGCAGCGATATGTCGGTCCGCTTCGACAGGAAGTAATCGAAGCCGATATCGCCTTGATGATACGTCGCGCCTTCGTTGCGGCCGCTTGCCGACGTCACGCTGCCGCCATCCGTGTAGCTGTACGCCGCGCCGATCAGCAATGCGGGCGTCAGTTGATACTTGGCGCTCAATTCCGCGCTGTTGAATGTCGCGTTGCCGCTATAGCCCGAAGGATTCGGCCCGCTCGACGTGTTGCCGAGTCCCTTGAACGCGATGTTCGAATACGTCGCGCCCAGTGTTACCGCGCCGATGTTGTACGCCGCGCCGGCGCTGATGACCTGATAGGTATGCGCCGACAGATAACCGCTGAACACCGGATAGACCGAATTTGCTGTTGTCGCTGAAGGCGTGCCCGAGGTCGAGTTGCCAAAGAAGCTCACGTTCGGATTGCGTGCATTGATATAGCCGACGCCAAGCGTCAGCGGCCCGCTTGCATAGCCTGCCCCAAGGGACCAGATCTGGTTGCGCGTAGTATCGCCTGCGACGCCGCCGAGACTGTACATGGCGCCGAACGAAAAGCCGCCGTACGAAATGCTCTTGAACTTGACGGCGTTGTTCGTACGGTACGCGTTGTTCAGGTTGTCCAGATCAGCCGGATGCGCGCCGATATTGCCCGCCCATTGCGCGCCCACTTCGAGCGGTCCGACGAAGTCGACGCTCAAATCGTATTGACGCCCCAGCGTAATCGTTCCAAACGGGCTCGACACGCCGACGAACGCCTGGCGGCCAAACTCCAGACCGCCCTGCCCCAGCTTGCCGGTGCTCGGATCGAAACCGTTCTCCAGGGTGAAGATTGCCTTCAGCCCGCCGCCGAGGTCCTCGACACCCTTCAAACCCCAGCGGCTGCCGGACAGCACGCCGCTTTGCATCGCGTAGGAGCGGTTGCCATTCATGTTGGTATTGAACGTCAGCCCTTCGTCGATGACGCCATAAAGCGTCACGCTGCTTTGGGCGTGGGACATCGTGGACAGCGTCATGCAAGCCGCGCCGAGCGCAAGCGTCTTTTTCATGCAAGTCTCCTTACTGTACTGATAAGAATAGTGATGGCGGGAAGCCGCGCGCTCAGCGCGCCACTTCGAGGCGACGGATCTTTCCGGTGATGAAGAGATAGGTGATCGCGCCGATCAACCCATGGGCCGCGACGAAGTACATCGCGCCGGTGAACGAGCCCGTCAGCTGCAACGCATAGCCGATGACGATCGGCGTGACGATGCCCGAGATGCTGCCGAACAGATTGAACAGGCCGCCCGCCAGTCCGACGAGATGCGGCGGCGCGGTGTCCGAGACCACGGCCCAGTTCACGGCCGCGAGACCCTTGCCGAAAATCGCGAGCGACATCAGCGCAACCACGGTATAAGGCGATGCGACGAAATTGCACAGCACGAGGCTCGACGCGAGCAGCATGCCAATCACGAACGGCGTCTTGCGCGCCACACTGACGTCAAGGCCGCGACGCAACAGCGAGTCCGACAGATAGCCGCCCGCGATACCGCCGATGAATCCTGCCATCGCCGGCAGCGTCGCCAGGAAGCCGACTTCCACGATGTTCATCCCGCGTCCCTTGACCAGATAAATCGGGAACCACGTGATGAAGAAATACTGCAGCGACGTCAGGCAATACTGGCTGAGATACACGCCGAGCATGAGCCGGCTCTTCAGAAAGAAGCGCACCGCGCCGAGATCGACACTGCCTGTCTCGAGCGCCTTCTTCCCGTTCGTACCGAGGTTCGCACCGCCTTCGCGCAGATAGTCGAGCTCGGCGGCATTCGCGCGTGGATGCGCCTGCGGCTGATGCATCACCTTGAACCAGACCATCGCCAGCACGAGACCCAGTGCACCCATGATCCAGAACACACTCGGCCAGCCGGCCTTGTGCACGAGAAAGCCCATCAAGGGCACGAAGACGACGACCGCGATGTACTGCGCCGAGTTATAGATCGACGTCGCGAGGCCGCGCTCGCGGACCGGAAACCACGCCGCGACGATGTGGCTGTTCGCCGGCGACACCGGTGACTCGACCAGACCCAGCAGAAAGCGCAGTACGAACAATCCGGCGATGGCGGCCGCCGTCGAAAGCGTGCCGAGAAAGCCCTGCGCCACCGTACACAGGGACCACAGTACGAGACTGATGCCGTAGACCTTGATCGAATCAAAACGGTCGAGCAGCCAGCCCGCAGGCAGTTGCGCAAGCACATAGGCCCATGCGAACGCCGAGAACACATAGCCGAGCGCGACCGGTCCGATCCCAAGATCCGCCGACATCGCTGAGCCGGTGATCGACAGATTCGCCCGGTCACCCAGATTGACCGCGCTGGCGATGACCAGCATCGCGAGCACCGCGTAACGCACGGAGGTGCGCTGCGTCATCGCTACGCCCGCGGCGACGCTTTCGCTTTTCATTTGCATGTCTCCTCTGTCTTCTCTTTAAGCGCGGCGTTCGGCGAGTCTCTTCTCCAGCCGGCTCGACAGGCGGTCCAGTTCCTGGATGTCGGCTGCAGAGAGCTTCGGACCCGGTGTACGCATCGTGGCGGAACGGATCGCGCCGCGACGACGCATCATTTCCTTGCGTGCGCACACTCCCCAGAAGCCCATCGCCTCGTAGCGCAACAACGGCAGATAGATGTCGAAGACGTCGTCGGCTTCATCGAATTTGCCCGCGGCGTGCAGCGCGTAGACTTCGGACAGCATCTCGGGATACGAGAAGCCGGCCATCGGGCCATCGGCTCCGCGGCCGAGTTCGAGCGGCAGATACATCGCGTTGTTGCCCGTCAGGATCGCAACGCGACGGCCGCCGCCAGCGCGCAGGCGAGAAATCTTGTTCAGGCAAGGGAGATCCTCTTCCTTCACCAGTTCGATTTCCTTGTGCGTATCGATGAGCGCGAGCATCGCCGGCACGGACATCGCCACCTTCGACGCGAAGGGAAAGTCCTGCAGTACCGTCGGCACCCCGACGTTCCGCCGGAACACATCGGCGAAATAGCCGTGCAATTCCTCGTCGGTCTGGATGCCGGCGGGCGGGGCGATCATCACGCCTGCCGCGCCGAGGTCCATGACGCGCGCGGACAGGTCGGTGAGCTGCGCCAGGCTCGCGTTGCTTACGCCGACCACGCACGGCCGCGAACCCGCGCGCTTGATGAAGCGCGACGCGACCTGCAAGGCCTCGTCCGCGTTCAGCTTGCCCGCTTCGCCACTCACGCCGAGCACGGTGAAGCCCTGCGCACCGTGCCGGATGTAGAAATCGACGAGCGTGTCGATGCTTTCAAGATCGACCGCACCGCTCTCGTCGAAAGGCGTCTGCGTGACGATGAAAACTCCTTTTGAATCGCGCAACATGGGGAACTCCAGAGTTGAATTGCGTTGGGTCACGCCGATGCAGGCATCGGCAGATCGAGTGTGTCGGACCAGGTTTTCATGCGGACGATGACGTCGTCAGTGAGCGCGACACCATCGCGTATCTGTTCGCGGCGCAGTGCGAGCGCGCGCTCGCCGGGCAGGCGCACCGGCGGCGCACCTTCGCGCACGCGGCTGGCGTGACACGCATCGGCGAGCCAGGTGGTTTCGTCCAGAAACGCATCCAGCCCGCCGAGCAGACGAGGATTCAGTACCTGGAGGAACACGCCTTGACCAAACTTGTCAGGCTTCGTGCGGCGGCCCGATCCCGGCAGCGCGAGCGTCAGTGCCTCGACGGCAAGACCGAGCCCGAAGCCCTTGTAGCCGAACTCCACGCCGCCCAGCGGCAGCACCGTGCCGGGCGGCTTGGCCGTCAGGACGTGGGGATCGTTCGTCGGCTT
Source organism: Caballeronia sp. LZ032 (assembly GCF_031451315.1). NCBI lineage: Bacteria > Pseudomonadati > Pseudomonadota > Betaproteobacteria > Burkholderiales > Burkholderiaceae > Caballeronia > Caballeronia sp. LZ032. Next base: position 271,415 of record NZ_JARUXP010000002.1, on the reverse strand, counting down.
GCCTTGCGCATCGAGCAGCCAGTCGCCGGGCAAGGTTTCGCCACGCTGCGCGAAGGCCGTGAAGAACGTATTGCTGCCGAGCGATGTGCATTGATCGATGAGAATCGGATCGCGCCGCGTCGGGATGCCGTAGGCGATCGGATTCGTCGTCAGCACTGCGTCCATGCCACCGAACGGCGCAACCGAAGCCACGCCCGCATTGGTCGCGGACAAGGTCACGAAGAGATTGCGTTCGACGAGCGGCAACAGATAGCTTTGCAGGCAGCCGATATGCGAACACTCTGCAATCGTTGCTACCACCACGGCACGCGACGTCGCGCGCGCGATGACCTCGTCGATCGCACGATGCATCACCCACGCGCCCGGCAGGCGGTTCGCATGCCATGAGAATGCGCTGTCGGTATCGGACAGGACGCGCACTTCGCCCTGGGTTGCGATCTGACCTGCCTGCAGGCGTTCGAGATAGGTCGCGAGCAGCCAGAGACCGTGGCTGCGATGTCCGAGCAACTCGGCATCGACCAGTCTTGCCGCGACCTGATCCGCATGGTCAGCCAACATGCCGCAGCGCTGCAAGGCCTGCGATGCGTACCGTGTCAGGTCGATATGGGAATAAGTTGGCATGGCGTTCAGTGAAAGTTCAACGTGTCGGAGCAGTGATTTCCGCCCAGCACCAGCGCAATGTTGTCCAGTCCACGCAGACCGAGATCGTTGCGCGTCTGCACGGTGGCCGACCCGCTGTGCGGCGTCATGAAGACTTGCGGCAGTTCGAGAAAGCGCCTGTCGAAGTGCGGCTCGCTGGCGAACACGTCAAGTCCCGCAGCGGCAATGTGGCCGCTGCGCAGGCTGTCGATGAGCGCGGCTTCGTCGATCAGCGAACCACGCGCGGTGTTCACGACAATCGCGCCACGCGGCAGCATCGCGAGTTGACGGCTGCCGATGAGCGGCGCCGCGCCCGGACTCGCAGGAAGATGCAGCGACAGAATCCGTGCATGCGGCAACAGCTCGTCGAGCGAGTCGAAGTAGCGCGCGCCCTGCTCGATGTCCTGCGCAACGCGACGGCGGCTGTGATACAGGATGCTCATGCCGAACGCACGGGCACGCTGCGCAACCGCCTGCCCGATGCGCCCCATCCCGACGATGCCGAGCGTGCTGCCCGTCACCCGATGCCCGAGCAGCTCGCTCAACCCGAGCGCGCGGCCCCAGCCGTCCTGCATCACCTGCAGGTGTTCGCGGGCCCGCCGGCTGGCGGCGAGAATATGCAGCAAAGTAGCGTCGGCAGTGCATTCGGTCACGACCGGCGCATTCGTCACGACGATGTCCCGGGCTTCGGCCGCCTGGAGGTCGATGTGATCGAAACCGACGCTGGTCGTCGCCGCCACGCGCAGGCTCTGCGGCAGGCGCTCGATCAGCGTGCGATCCAGACGCAGCGCGCCCGAGAACAGCAAGCCTTGCGCTTCGTGGGCATGCGCCTGGCTCACCAGATCGTCGACCGACAGCGGTTCGTGCGGAACGATGGCATCGAACCGCGCCTTCGCACGTTCCTCGACGGCGGGCTGCATCGGCCGCGACAGAATGATTCGATGCTTCATGCCACGACCGCCTCCGGCAACTTGAGCCGTTTCAGCTTGCCGACGATGAAGAGGTAGCTCAATGCACCGACCAGCGCATGCGTGCCGACGAAATACATCGCGCCCGTGAACGAGCCGGTGATCGCGAGGATGTAGCCGATGGCGATCGGCGTCACGATGCCCGCGATATTCCCCGCTACGCCGAACAGTCCGCCCGCGATGCCGACGATTTCAGGCGGCGCGGTATCGACGACGACGGCAAGTCCGATCTGTGCAAGACCTTTGCCGAACAAGGCAAGCGACATCAGCGCGACGATCACGGCGGTCGAATCCGTAAAGTTGCACAGCACGAGCAGACTCGCGAGCAACATGCCGGAGACAAACGGAATCTTGCGCGCGGCGGTCACGCTGCCGCCGCTCTTCAACACGCGATCGGAAATCCATCCGCCGAGCACGCTGCCGACGAAACCGCAGATCGCGGGCAAGGTCGCGACGAAACCGACGTGCAGCAAATCCATGCCCCGGCCCCTGACCAGGTAGATCGGGAACCACGTGATGAAGAAATACTGAAGCGACGTGATGCAATACTGGCCGAGATACACGCCCGCCATCATGCGGCTCCTGAGCAGCACCTTGATCGAACCGGCGGGCGGCGGGACACGCTTCTTCTTGTTCGCTTCGATATCGATCATCGCGCCGTTCTCGCGCAGATAGTCGAGCTCTTCCTGCGTCACTTTGGAACTCTTGTCCGGCGCCCGCATGACCGCGAACCAGACCCCCGCGAGCAACATGCCGAAGCTGCCCATGAACCAGAACACCCAGTGCCAGCTCAACGCGTGACTGAGAATGCCCATCACCGGGACGAACAGAACGACCGCGACGTATTGCGCCGAACTGAAGATCGAGGTCGCGAGTCCGCGTTCGCGCAGCGGAAACCACGCCGCGACGATGTAGTTGTTGGCCGGATAAATCGGCGCCTCTACGAGACCGACGAGAAAGCGGCATGCGAACAACGCGCCGATGGCAAGCGTCACTGGCAGAAAGCCGACATAGCCCTGGAGAAACGTGAAGAACGACCAGAGAAAGAGTGCCGCACCATAGACCTTGATCGAGTTGAAACGATCGAGCAGCCAGCCGCCCGGCAATTGCCCGATGACATAAGCCCATGCGAACGCCGAGAACACATAACCCATCGTGACGCTGCTCAGGCCGAGTTCCTTGGCCATCGGTGCGCCGGCAATCGAGAGGTTCGCGCGATCGCCGAGATTGACTGCGGTGACGAGCAGAATGAGCACGAGCACGTAGTACCGCACGTAGCGGTGCCGCGCACGGACTGCGCTGAGAACAGCCTGCGTTGACATCGAATGTCTCCTGAGTGTCGGACGGCCTTCATACCGCCCGTCGGGTAAGCGATCCGGGCGGGCCGCCCCTGCATGTGGCTGCTCGATGCAGCTCTTTTTGCCAGGCGCCGTGCTTAGCGCTTGTTCAACTCGAAGACGTGATGCTGCTTCGTGTGACGCTTGATGTAGTCCCAGTCGTAGGTGACGCCCAGCCCCGGGCCGGTCGGTACCGGCACCGTGCCGTCGCGGTCGATGCAGTCGATCTGGTCGTTGTAGTCGCACGCATAGACCTGCGGGATGTTGTTCGCACAGTCCGGACCGACGAGCGCGACTTCGTAGTAGTTCGAGTTGCGGATCGCGCCCATCACGTGACGATGCGCCGGGCCGACCGCATGCACTTCGACATCGAGACCGAAGGCTTCCGCGAGACGCGCTGTCTTGATCGCGCCGGTGATGCCCATGTCGTATTCCGGATCGACACGCAGGAAGTCCGTACCGCCCGCCATCAGGAAGTCCGCCTTGGGTTCGAGGCCGCGCACATGCTCGGTGATGAGCAGCGGCGTCTTGAGCATCTCACGCAGCTTCTTGTGCGAGAACGCGGACAGGCCGGCATCGCGATACGGATCTTCAAACCAGAAGTAGTTGGCTTCGTCACAGGCGCGGCCGACGTAGAGCGCATCGGCGAAGGTCTTCAGATCGCAGGCGCCGTCGTACATCAGGTCCATTTCGTTGCCCACGGCCTTGCGCGTCGCGAGAATCGCGGCGGCCTCTTCCTTCGGGTTGCCGTCGAACCAGCCGTGAATCTTGTAGCCGCGATAGCCCATCTCGCGGCAGCGCACGGCGAACTCGCCATATGCTTCGGGGCTGTCGAGACCCCCGTTGCGATCGCCGTGGAAAGTGCTCGCATAGGCCTTCAGACGGGAACGATATCCGCCGAGCAGGTTCGCGATCGACGTATTCAGTTGCTTGCCGACCAGGTCCCACAACGCGATGTCGACCGGACCGTGGCCCATGTGATCGAAGTGATGCAGCTTGCGCTTGAACTCGTCGTAGAGCTCTTCGCGCATGGCGGGATCGCGGCCGAGCAGGTCCGGGGCAAGCATGATCGACTGGGCGAGCGCCGGGCGCGTGCCGCCCCACATCGCCACGTATTCGCCACGCGCGCCGTCGTCCGCTTCAATCACGACGGCGTACTTCTTCAGCTTCATCCTGCCGCCCTTCTTGTAGGCGACGTGGTTGTGCGTATGCTCGGACGCGGCGGCGAGGTTCTCGACCTCGTATTCGAAGTCGAAAATCTCGACGCGGTTGATTTTGCTCATGACAAGTCTCCGGTGTTCGGCGCGAGATAGCGCTATCTGACGTGCAAGATAGCGCTATCTCATCCAGATGACAAGCAGCTTTTTGCGTTACTTTTCGAACTTGGGGTTTACGCGGAAGCGCGTCGCACGACAGAAAAGCCGACATCGACGACGCGTTCGGTCACGTCTTTCGATGCGCGCTCGACGATGAGCCGCGCCGCTTCCTGCCCGATGATCTTGCCGTCTGCGCGGATCGTGGTGAGCGGGGGATCGGTGTCCGGCGCGAAGTTCATGTCCCCGTAACCCATTACGGCGAGCTGTTCCGGCACGTCGATGCCGCGCGCTTTCGCTTCCGTGAGCACGCCGAGCGCGACCATGTCGGAGGTGCAGAATACGGCGTCGAGCGGTGCGGGCCGCGACAGCAAGTCGGCGAGCGCGCGGCGCCCTTCGCCTAACGTGCTCGGCGCGGGAATCAGGACGGATTCGACGCGTGCCTTCTTGTCGTGCTCGCGTATGGCGGCGATGAAACCTTGTGCGCGCATGGCTGCGCGGTCGTCGTTCGCGCTGATGATGGCGATATGGCGCCGCCCTTCGCCGATCAGGAATTCGGCGGCCTCGCGACCCACGGCGGTCTGCGAGAAACCGACGAGCATGTCGAGCGGCTCCGGGGGCATGTCCCAGGTTTCGATGACCGGAACGCCGGATACGAGCAGCCGCTTGCGCCCTTCCTTCGAGCGCACGGCGCCCACCGTGACGATCGCGTCGGGACGGCGTGCGATCAGCGTATCCAGGAGTGCGGGCTCGAGTTGATGCCCGTAGTCGCTCTCGCCGAGAATGACCTGATAACCTTTCTTCGCCAGCGCGCTTCGCAGGGCCTGCACGAACTCGAGATAGATCGTCGATGCGATGCTCGGCACGATGACGGCCACCAGCAGACTGCGCGCCGATGCAAGTGCCCCGGCAAGCAGATTCGGCACATAGCCCGTTTCGATCACGGCGAGGCGTACTCGCTCGACCATTTCCGGATTGACGATTTCCGGCGAATTCAATGCTCGCGAGGCCGTCATCGGCGCCACACCGGCTGCCCGGGCGACATCGGCCAGCGTCACGCGTCCGCTGCCTCTGCGCGCGCGACGCTTGACCAATGAAGAAGGGTTGTCGACTGACAAAACGCGTTCCCTCGAAACGTGCGAGTAACAATGCTCGTGCTTCGACGAGCTCCACAGGCGAAGTATGCCCGAAGGGCTGTGCAGCATGGCGTACGAGAGGATCCGGAGGCGCGGCGCGTGGGGTGGCGTGCTCCAGCTGAAGTTGACTACGTCCCGCGGCCTGCTGCCTCCTGCTTGCGCATCGGCATGGCGTCGATGGTCTTGAACAACTCACGGGATTCGATCGGCTCGTGCGAGTCCAGTTTCACGCCGCCGTCCTTGCCGACGAGAAGCACGCGAAACGTGCCGGCCTTGACTCCGTATCGTTGACGTAGAGCGCTGGCGGAATCGCCGACGCCTTGCACGTCATTCCCGATCACTTCGATCACCAGGAGATCGCGCTCCGGAAAGCCCTTGCTTCCCTCGATGGTCGCGCGCTGTTTCGACAGTGCCGCAGAATCGGCATTCCCGGCGAAGATGATGAGCAAACGCTTCTGCCATGAGTACTGTTCGACAGAGGGTGCTGTGCTTCCCCCGGCCTTCGAGATTGTGGTCATTCCCATCAGCATCGTTCCCATGATGCCTGCAAGTACCAGATACCGGTTCATTGGCCAGCCCCTCAGACAGAGTTCAAGGAGACCGGATACGACATGGCGCACCGGGTCTTTATATTCAGCATACCTCTACCCGTTGGCTTCGGTTGGGGCTTGATGAGTGTCTTGAGACGTCTGTGCGCTTGGACGGGGATAGTCGGCGCTGGTCTCGCCCGATTCCGGTCGCGGTCGAGACGCTGCCGCCGTTCGTATGCATATAGGCCGTGCCGGGCAGCAGCTGAGCGGAATCTTGAAAGGGCGCTTTCTTGCCGATTTAGAATCGGGGCCGAACGATGTTCGTTTCCGTACGCGGGTGATCGTCAATCCAACCTTACCCCTGAAACCGGCCAGGTGCCGTCCGTGAACAATTACTGAGTGTAGTGGGTCGGGAAACAAACATGCAGTCAATCGACGGGACCGAGTAACACGTCGATTGCGGCTTGGCCGGCAATTTCGGCCACCAGATAGGCCCAACGCTCAGTAAAAGGTCCGTTGCGCAACGGGATGCGGCTTCCCCGCGCACCGAGCACTTCGAGGTTCGTGGCGCCTCTTATCTGAAAGGTCACGTCAAAGGTGTTCTCGTCAGCAGCCGAAGTCAGTTCGATCTGAATCTCGAAGCCGCGGTATGCGATCGTTCGGTGCATGAAAGCCTCCCTTTTCGTCTTCGGAGACTAACATGAGTCAGCATCGGACGGTCTCCGCAACCTTTTGGATAGGTCGTCATGCATGCGCCACCACGCGTCCTCAACTATCTACATGCCGGAACCTTCAGGACCGCAATTACCGATTGAGTGAATGCTTCTTGGAACAAACTCGTTTGCACGATCTTCAACTGTTCTATCGACCTGTTTGAAGGGCGGGAGCGCTTGGGTCGTTGCATCCCGCTGGGTCGCTGCTCTCTTCCCGCACGCGATCGTTCGGTTGCTCGCCGAAAAACGCGCGGCTCTTTGGGCAAGTGTCGATCGCTTCCTGTGCTTATGCCGTGCAAGCGCGCTCTGCATCGCCCGCGCTCTGATACCCGCTTTGGGCAGGCAGCCTGAACACGCAACTCCGCGACTGACCGTCTTCCGCTTCCGGCTCTTTAATGCACACGGCGGCATCGAATCCGTCCTCATCGTTGTGACCGTGACCGGACATGATCCGGCTGGCGTGGAAAGACGAGCGGATAAATTTCCAGCCCACGATATAAGCGGAAATTGACTGGCATGAGTGAGCCCTCGAGCCGCTCAGGCGCCAAAGAAGACGGTGTGCAAAGCAGCTTTGCATGATGGACTTCGGTAAGTTCGTCGAAGCACTGCTGGAACACAAAGCGGCACTCGGTCCAGCCGGCACGTCCCATCCTACCCGCTTCCCTTTGTATAGCTTACTTTGAGCGCACAACTTTGGCTGATGTTAGAAGGAAGCGCGTTATACAGCGATTCACGGGCTATACTTAAGCATTCTCCGTCAGTCGAAGCGGCGCCTGTCTGTCCCAATGGAGCGCCTATGTACCGGATCATTCCATTCCGCGGCTTCGCCACGTCCGCGGGGCGGTGTCAGCCGAAGACATGTATGACGTGACGTTTCCAATCAAAGGCAGCTCCAATCCTGGCGTGCTTGGTCGCGCCGGCCACCGCATCCAGATTCATTAGGGTCCTTTTACTCGTCGCTGGGCCTATCTCATTGCAGAGAGCGCCGGGCAAGCGGCAGTCGATGCCCTCCTCGATGCGCAGCAAAAAGGATTGACAAGGCGGCTTTGCGTGGGCTTTAACGTCGCCTCTCAGTCCACTCGGTCCTGCATTCAATTATCTCGACAAGCTCGCCCTCGGAGCTTCATCCGTTGCACAGGCCTCTCTATGAACGCTAACCTTGTCGAACTGTACGTTAGCCCGAATGGCGATAGGTGGTTGTTGGTTGCCGCAGCCAACGGTCATCCCGTCGTTCGGCACGTTCCCAGCACCGCTTCGGGGGGACGCTCATCAGATTTGTCCCTGTCGGCCTTTCTTTGCACCGACGGCGCAACGCCGCAGCAAGATGCGCTGCTTCGACTGATCAGCCGACTTGCCTTGCCGCTCGCAAGCGCCTGCTCGACTGTACCGGCAGACGTCCCCGCACTGCATCGACCTACTGCAGATGACTTGCTTCTCACGGCGGCTCGTGTGAGGACCTTCGCCAGCGCACAGCATCTCACCAATGCAAGCGGCTTCTTCTTTGCCCGTGACGAGCGCCTCTTTCTCGTCACAAGCCGTCATGTGGTCAACGACGAACCTAGCAAGCACTTCCCCGATCGCCTGGACATAGAGCTTCACGTCGATCGAGATAATCTCGGTGCGTCGACGTGGTTTTCGATGCCACTGTTTTCAGAAGGCGTCGCAGCGTGGCGACAAGGCTCCGACGACGGCGGCTCGATCGATGTCGCGGTGCTGGAAATTCACAAAGCTAGGCTGCCATCAAGTGCCGTCTTCAACGCGTTCACGCCTGAGCATCTGCCCAAGTCTGGCGATGCCATGCCGATAGGCGCCTCGGTTCTCATCGTGGGGTTTCCGCTCGGCTTTCACGACTCGCTCCACCATCTTCCCGTCGTGAGACAAGGCGTCGTTGCATCGGCGTTCGGTCTTCGCTTTCAGGGTAAGGGATGCTTCATTACGGATGCGCGAACGCATCGAGGGACAAGCGGCGCACCTGTGGTGATGAGCAAGCCGTTAAAAGAACAGTCGGCGATGGGTGAGAGCTTGCCATGGACGCTTCTTGGCGTTCACTCATCCACCATTGACATGGGCAGTCGCGACCTCCAAGTCGACGAGACGCTCGGCCTCAACAGCGCATGGTACGCCGACATTTTGATGACGCTCACGGAACACTGAGGCAGTCGTTTCTCCCGGCGCCGGCAGCTACCTTCCGACAACAGCGCTGAGCGGTCCACCTTGCCATGACGACGGACGCACAAACTTACCGGCCTTCCGAGGCGGCGCTGCTTTGAAAAAGCTGCAGGAGGGCCGAGACAGGGCCGTCAGAGGCTTGCGGAAGGGCCCGATTTCGCCATGGGCATCCGCGGGCCAGGCCTTGCCCTCGTGGTGGTCGTTAAGCTGCCACCGGATCAAACCATAGCCAGGCGCACGGCGTACTCAGCAGATTGCCTGCTTACGAGTTGGGCACGTCACTGAATCACTAATCGGTTGCGACCGAGAAGGTCCACTCGTTCACGGAACTCATCCTGTCTGAACGCAAACGCAGGATGCTACGGACATGCGCCCCGTCGAGATGGCATGCCGCAGCCCGAGCCTCCTGCATTTTCGTGAAATGGTGCACCCTGCCGACGTCGGCAACTGCCGAACAACTACAGAAACTACCTCTGGGAATAGCCCTCTCGCCACAACGTGGCACCGACGGCCATCAGAACTTGGGCGTCTCCTTCCTCCAGACGATCCCAGGCCGACGCCAGCCACTGCGCGAGTCCGTTGCACGCGTCATTCAACGTCACGTAGTCTCTTCCCTCAGCGTTGAACTGCTCAAAGGTAGCAAGTACGTTTTCTTCTGTCGCCATGTCAATCCCCAGGGTACGTCCGTACTCGACGAGCATAGCCGCGAGTTGCTTGAAATATGCTGGACTGTCCGCGCCCACTTCTCGCACGCCTTCGTACGGGCTTCGCTGCATGGGCCTATCACGGATGTCCAGTGTAGTGACTGCCACGGGGCGTCAGCCCAAGCGACGCATGTGACATCGATAGCGCCGGTCCTCAACTGCCGTCGTCGGTCGCACGCGCCGGCGAAACGTAGATCGATTTCGAAAAAAGCGTCTCACCGCCCATCGATCGATCGAGTACACCGATCGCTCGGTTCAGCAGGCCGACCTCGGCGCCCATGCTACGCGCTTGACGCATATAGAAGTTCACAGCATCGAGCCCGTCAATGGTGCGGGCATCGCCTAGCGGTTGCCCCGGCCACCGCGCGAGAAGTACTGGATCTACATCGGGCCCGTAACTGTCCCTACTCGACAAAATGCACCCGGTGCCAATGTGCACCACTTCGCTTCGAGCACGATCTGCGTGGAACTGCGGAAGTGTCGAAAGAAACTCCAGTAGAGGATACATTTGCCCTCCGGGGCCTGTGCCTGCGATAGGTTGGGGGATCATTCAGCGCGCTGCAACGGTGGTAACACCGATCACGCAGTCGCCAGGAATACAGACGTTCTAAACGCAGCGCTATCGCACGCTTTGCGGGAGTCGCTCGGCTTTAATCCTTGAATGCCGAAAGGGCAATCGTTAATGAGATCGCAGACTGCCGCGAATCCGCTCATAGCCACGCTCCCATGATCGCTAGCGATCACATGTGGGCTGGCGCTGGCTCTGTTCAGCCGCTGAAACGGTCGCGTATATCGACTTATGGCAGACCGCAGTAGTACTGCGCGTCACCTTGCCGGCAAACAGCTATGATCCGGCGATCCTATCACCGGTAGTCGACCCCCGATTTCCGGGGAGAGATGACTGGCAGGACGAGCTGACTATATGGTCAGACGCATCGGACAAAGAGGTTCCACTAAAGCGCGCCGATGCGATCGCGCAAATTGTGACGCGCGGGTGTCGACTGTAGCGACAGAAAAGGGCCGGTAGACCGGCCCTTGAACTGCGTTACAGCGGTGAGATATTCGCGGCTTGCATGCCTTTCGGACCGCGCTTTGTCTCGTAGCTTACTTTTTGATTCTCCGCGAGCGTCTTGAAGCCGTCGCCTTTAACTTCCGAGAAGTGAGCAAACAGATCGTCCCCACCCGCATCAGGGGTGATGAAACCAAAGCCCTTGCTATCGTTGAACCACTTGACTGTACCGGTATCCATTAGAATTCCTTGAAAAAATAAGAGCTCGCGTTCGGAGCGACAAAAACTTCAAGGAAGAAGAGAGGATAGCGAGTACCGCGCCGACGACGCGGATAATGGTGATCAGCAATCGAGCTTCTTGAATATTTCATTTTTCACAATATAGTGGTGGCATGGCCTTGTCAATGCTTTTCTAGACGATTCTCAGTGGAACTGGGGCGGCTAATTGCGCCCTGATGACGACTCGAATATCGATCGGCTCTTGACATGCGGAAGTCGGCCGTGAGCCGTTGCAGCCCCAAGCCGCAACGCCGACGCACGTGCTGTCGTGGCAATCGTCCTGCCGAACGGCATGATGGTTGTACCTCGCACGATTGACGGGTTGACCACTCAACACGTTGAGCCGCTTAGGCGTCTCCTAGCGGTCTTCGTGCGAATCTCCAGGTTCGCGTTCCCATGTTTTCCGCGGAATGCTGTCGTTATTGTTCTTGTCAGCAAGATAAAAGATGAGCCATGCACCAAGGACCAACATAGTGACCGTCATCGCTATCATTGATGCACCGTTTAGTAGTTGCCGCGCCAGCGTCGCACTCCCACACGCTGAGAGCCGTGGGACAGCAGGCCTCTCAGCAACGCCAGTTGAAAACGTGATGCGAGGCACCTGCCAATGCCCACCGCAGCTTTGGTCTCGCTTGTTTCGGTGGCATTCCACAAAGCCAAGCAGATGGGCTGCCATTGGGACAATGAGCGCTAGGACTGCGGCTGCGACACGCAATTCCACGTCGGTCGTGTCCCACACGAACACTTAGATGGCCCCTAATGCTTCTCGCCACCGCTCGCTGGCACAGAACACGCTCGATGCCGGAGTCGTGCGACACGTCACAGGCTCCACAGGCTGGTCATCGCCTAGGCACTCGACGGTAGCGCACTTATTTTACTGCTCCGCTCACGACAACCTTTGACACCGGCGACGGATCGGAGTGTCCGCACCGCTTCGCGCGCTTTTGCTTCGAGCGACGCGCGCCCATTTCTTCGATCAAGTGCGTAAAGCCTCGAAGCCCACGGTGCACGGCACCTTTTTCATTCGCATTCATCAAACCTCCTTGAGCATGCACGTAGCTCATTATGCGCCCCCGGTACGAGGGGCGAGTGATTACTGCTGCAATGTCCGAGACGGCGCCTGTCACGGCGGGTCAGAAGGCGCCACGCACATCGTCGCCCTGACGTCGTGCCGGTCGAGACATGAATGACACTAGACACGAATGCCCTCAACACCGCTCGCGCAGGAAAATTCGGCCATCGGGGCGCAACCAGGATTACCGTCATCGCGGAATTGATCGTGCAACGTTTGGAGCATGCTTTAAGTCGCTCCGCAAAGGATCACCTTATGGTCGCCGTCCTGATCGCCCTTGCCCGAGAGCCGTATGGATGAAGATGGAAGCTATATGGCGGATAGCAAAGAGACGTTGCAGCGCTGGCGTGACAGCATTAAAAGAAAGATCACGATCGGTGTTGGCGTGTCGACGCGGAAAAAACCGATTCGCTCGTTGGAGAGGGCTTCTTGAACCGGGCTGATCTGCCGTTCTGCATTCCCGCGTCCTGTATCGTTGAGCGCTGTAATTTGGCAGGTCCGAGAGAGAACCAGTCATTCGATTGGCAAGGGGACGGCACTTGCCGAGGCTGGCGAGACGGCCGCGCAAACTCGCGCGCTGCTTCGAGCCCGATCCGGCTTTACTATCGTTCAGTTAGCTGCCGATTCAAGTTGGCAATAGTGGGCCTGCTATCCAGGGAATGATTCTTACCAGTATCTTCGAACCGCTTTTCAGAGGGCAGAACAGCAATTCAAGTGACCAATCTGAGAATCTTTGACTCGGTCTGTACATAGCGGTGAGATCGTTGAAGCCCATCGGGGTGCGATTGAAGCAGAGTCTGATGAGTCGGAAACTTATTTTCCATGGTCATGCCACGTGACAGGGCCCTCGAACCTACCAACTAAAGTGAGAAGTGGGCGAGCCCTCAGATAAAAGATGTTCGCGCGCCGACCTTTTGAGACATTCGACTATCTGTTCTCAAACGTCAGCAATGCGACGCGTTGCTCATGGCGCCAGTGCGATACAACTGGACCGTGTTGGCCTGCGCCAGGTGACTGCCTCGTCCCGAGGGGACCTTCGAATGTCCGCATGCATCGCTCGTCAAACGGTTTGATGGGCCGACCTTTGTCCGATACGATGGCCCTCGTTCTCTTAGATCTGCCTGCCAGTCTAAAACAACAAGGCAACCGCAACGGCGGTTTCGGATGTAAAAAGTCTCTCATTCACATCCACCGATTCACAGGCGTGCACCCGGTAACCAGTCTCACAAACCGCCATCGGATCGCTTGGAATCGCTTCCCGAGTTCTCAGCATGTGAGTGCATCCTCCATGCACGGCGCAAAATCTTGCGCCACCAGAACGGCCGAGGGTCAGCCAGCATGCTCAGCGCCCTGGCGTAATCGAGAACGAGCCCTGGTGTCCACGCCATAGTTAGGGCGCGCTTGCGAATCTGGGCAGCGACCCAGAGTTCCGGCGTAAAAAATAGCCGCACGAAGGCGCCCCAACCCGCTCTGTTGCCATATAGACGCCCGACAGCACCATTAAGTGCGGCCTCAAGCGCGTACGCCACCGAACTCGAACAGTTGCGATGAGTAAGGTTATATGTCGTATTCTGCCGGTAGTGATCCCAAAACGCTTGCAGGCTTGCAGGGTCGTAATTGCGAATGCGAACCTGCGTCGTCGATGGACACCACGCTTTCGATTCGTACGGGTAACTTGGCTGAAATACACCTGGAACATTGTTGTCGGGAGTTGCTCGTAGCAGCCGTGAAAATTCATCGGGCGACCGGTCAATTTCTGCGGCAGGATAAAGACTCACATAGACGCCTTCTGGTGTCTCCAAGGCTGCATGACCGGTCGAGATCACTCCGTTTTCGTCAATTGCTGCAATATAACGATCGATCAAAGGATAGTTCTGAGGCTTACCTTTGGATGAGCCCGTTGGCGTCCAAACATGCACCGTGAGTGCGGTCTCGCCATCAAGCGGTGGGCCATCCCATTCTGTTTGGCTGAAAACCGGCATGACTGTCGTTGGCACCGCCGCTGGACGTAACATGGACTTGTTCGAAGTCGCGAAGGCCGGATTGCGCACCATGTTTCGCACGCGTGCGCCAACGAGCAAGGTGTTTCCTCCAATAAAGACGAAAAGCGCAGCGAGACACCACGGCACTGTTCCGTAGTAGTGGGTTGGATAGGGCTGATAAACCGAGATCGCAAATAGCACTTCCAGTGTTCCCCACGCGAATGCGGCGCGCCATCGGCGATGACGAACTACCCACGCGGAAGTGCATTGCAACACTCCATCCGCTAGAAAGAATGTGCCGAAGATCATCGCGAGGATAAAATGGCCATGATGATGCCCCGCAAAAATGAGGACGGCTGCTAGCAGCACTGCAGCTCCTCGTACAAAACGAAGGATGCGCTGCCCTCCAACGCCGACTGACGCAGCTGCCATTGCAATGAAGCCATCGACCAACAGAAACCAGGCGAGAGGTGCGAAAGGGAACGAAAGGGCATTGTCGAGAGCGTCGATGAACAAGCCTATCCCGACCAGAATCCAGATCACGCCGAGCACGAGGAAGACCAGCCAACGTTTTCGGATCAGATTGACGCCCAAAACCAGCAATACCAGTCGAAACATGAAGGGCTTTCTCCATGCAGATGTCCTTCTGGAGTCGGAAAAAACGCGCGCCAGGTGCTCGTCAGTTGTAGCTCGCCCTTTCCTCGCAACCTATGGTTCATGCGACAGGCTAGCTCTCGCATGACCGTTCTCGAAGAATATCAGACCCCTGCAAATCATTTCTCCTTTGCTAGTGGCTGACCGCGCGTGGCCGACAAGCGCACGCTCGTTGGCCACGGAAGCTGGACTTCCGTTTGCTCAGCCATCTCAAGTGCGTCGTCTACCTCGATCCCAAGGTACCGCACCGTGCTCTCGATTTTTGTGTGGCCCAATAGCAATTGGACCGCGCGCAGGTTCTTGGTGCGGCGATGGATCAACGAAGCTTTTGTTCGTCGCATTGTGTACGTACCGTATGCGCTGTCGTCAAGTCCGATCGACGCGATCCAACGATGAACGATGCGCGCATACTGACGCGTCGACACATGCGCTGAGGCATGCAGCCGACTTGGAAACAAATAATCGGCAGGCTTCAATCCTCGAGCACAAATCCAAGCCGAAACACTTTGACGAGTCTGCTCCGTTATTTCTAACTGAACCGGTCGATGCGTTTTCTGCTGCATGAAAGTCGCGCGAGCTACGACATGACCTTCCATGGAGACGTCCTGCACTTGCAAGCGCGTCATATCGCACGCTCGAAGCTTACTGTCGATCGCAAGGTTGAACATCGCCAACTCGCGAACGTTGGATGACATCTGCAGTCTTGTCCGAATCGCCCAGATCTCACGAAGCTTCAATGGAGGCGTCTGTCCGGTCAGCCTCCCCTTATTCCACGGCACCCGACGAGCGGGCGAACAATCAAGCGCTTCCATGGCAACCTCCTCTTCAATTCTTCAATGAAGGGAGATCAACCTTCCGCTCACGCCAGCGGTCGCTTCCGACCCCGAACAGGCATTCGATCGGGCGACATGGACATAACCGGTCACAAGAGATATCGGTCATTCGGCGAGCCATGCGACGGGATAGCACAGATCAAGCACGGCTGAGAGCGATTACGGCGACGGAACCTGGACGATGCGCATTGAGACATTTTTTTCTCTGTAATCAGCCCTCACACGGAAATCGTCGAGCTTCGCCAGTGCCGTTGCCGCTAAAGCCTTTTGAGAAGTTTCCGCGATTCGCCGCATGCCTCACGAGACGTTTTCCGGCTTGTTACTTAGGTGCTAGTTTCGCGAGGTCAACAGGCTTGGATAATGCGGGTCAAGCCCAATTCGGTCATTGGCTTAGTGACGTATCCGTCGAAGTCTCCCATTTGCTCTTCTTCGAGATGAGTCTTGCCCGTTACGGCCACGATGCAGGCATGCGTTGAGTTTCCAGCGGAGCGAATGTATTTGCACAGCGTCAGGCCATCGATATCCGGCAGACCGATGTCCATGAAGATTGCATCGTATCGGGTGGCTGCAGCCAGCCGCAAGCCGACTCCTCCCTCGTGAGCAAGATGGGATCGGTGACCGAGAGAATTAGCGAGCGCCGCAAATGCCTCCGCAGAGTCGAGATCATCCTCAATGAACAGGAATAACATGAGTCCCTCACACAATGATCCCCTCGGCCTGCCCTCGTGGTAGCTGCTGCTATGGCACGATTTCGATAGCTGATGGAAGCAAAATTTCAATGTTTTCGCCTTGGCTCGACGCGCGTCCGCCATGTTTGGTCCAACGTCTCGACGCATGTAGGCATGTCGCACGGTCCATACCCGCACATTTTGTGCTCATGTTCGTGTTTGGACGGTCTCAAGGTGCCAGAGGTTTCTTCCGGGTTCCTGCTTCACGCAAGTGCTTACCGCCTATTTTCATAGGCGTTTGCGTTTTTATTCCATTCAACAAGCGTCCGTGCCCGGTTGTCTTCCAGGTGGGTACGGCAGTTGCATTGACGTGTGCGAAGGTCCGACACGCGCCTCCCATAGAACTAATTTCTCGACCCTGAAGCACTGAGGGATCACTTCCGATCGCCAGGAGCATGGTTTCATGAAACTTCGTGTTGGCTTCCAGTTGACCTATGCGTGTACGCAAGCGACACCCGCCATTCTGATGATGAATACCCATCCCTCGGTAGCGGAATGTATGCTGGAAGCGGATCGCATATGGTTCGATCCGCCGCTGTCGTTCACTCACTATTACGATGCGTTCGGAAATCTGTGCACGCGCATCGTCACGCCCGCTGGAGGCTCGCTTGTTGTCGCAACTGAAGGCGTGCTCGACTTGCCAGATACGGTCGAAACGCACCCTGTAGACGGTAGCGAACATTCGGTGGAGTCTCTGCCTCCCGATGCCCTTCAGTTTCTTCTGGGTAGTCGCTACTGCGAGACGGATCTGCTTTCGAATTTCGCGTGGACTCTGTTCAGCGGCGTGGCTCCAGGTCGCGCCCGAGTCCTTGCCGTTTGCGACTACGTGCATGATCACGTTAGATTCGATTACTCATCAGCCAGGCCGACCCGTACGGCGTTCGAAACTTTCAACGAAAAAATCGGCGTATGTCGGGACTATGCTCATCTGGCCATCGCACTGTGCCGCGCCTTGAATATCCCCGCGCGATACTGCACAGGCTACATTAGCGACGTCAATCTGCCGCCGCCCCACGCGGACCAGGATTTTTGTGCGTGGTTTGAAGCCTATTTGGGTGGAACTTGGCAGATCTTCGATCCCCGTAACAACGCCCCACGCACAGGCCGGGTGCTCATGGCCCGGGGCCGCGACGCAGCAGACGTGCCAATCAGCATGACATTTGGAGCCGCCGACCTTATTGGATTCAAAGTGATCTGTGAAAAACATGAGTGAAGGATGTTCACATCTCGTCTCGGTGCACCTGTAGGGCAGCCATGAGAATCTTCCACTGTACAGCGTGCGCACACCCGATCTTTTTCGAACACGTGCAGTGCGAACGCTGCGGCAGCGCACTCGGATTCATCTCCGAAACCGGTGAAATGAGTGCGTTCACCGACGAAGGCACAAATCGCTGGAAGGCCCACAATTCGGCCGACGATATGTTCTATAGGCCATGCCATAACTATGCGATCGAGCATGTTTGCAACTGGATGGTCCCCTCAGCGTCCGACGATCGATACTGTGAATCATGCCGCCTGACCTCCATCATTCCGAATCTCCGAGCACCACGACGAAAGCATTATTGGTCAAGGCTGGAGGCGGCCAAACGTCGACTGCTTTACACACTTTCCGTTTTGCAGTTGAGGGTGGAGACAAGACAACAGAATCCTGCGACAGGTCTGCAATTCGAGTTTCGCGAAAGTCGTGCTAACACAATTGTGACGACCGGCCATAAAGATGGTCTTATCACCATGAATATCGCCGAGGCAGACGATTTGCGGCGGGAACGCGTGCGTATCGCTTTGGGTGAACCCTATCGCACCCTGTTGGGACATTTCAGGCACGAAATTGGACACTATTACTTTGATCGGCTCGTGGCTGGCACAGAGCATCTAAGGTCCTTTCGCACTTTGTTCGGTGACGAACGCAAGGATTATGGCGACGCGCTCGATTTTCACTATCATAATGGCGCGCCTGCGGATTGGGGAAAGGCATACGTCAGTGCCTACGCCACCATGCATCCATGGGAGGATTGGGCCGAAACATGGTCCCATTATTTACATATGGTCGACACGGTAGGCACGGCCAGCGCATGCGGAATTAAAATCGAGTCCCGTGATCTTACTGCGCCCTATTCAATCGATCGCCCGGCTTCTCGTTTGCCTTCTTTCGAATCTCTGATTGAGCAATGGTGTCCTTTAACGTACGCGATGAATAGCTTGAATCGAAGCTTGGGAATGCCGGATCCCTATCCATTCACGCTGGCTCCCGCAGCCGTGAAAAAACTTGAGTTCGTCCACTATGTGATCGATACAGCTGGTTGACGTCGCTCACGGCAAAGGCGTTCGCTACTGCCTGCACGAAAGAAGTGGACGCGATTGCCCAAGCATACTGCGCCTGCGGAGGCAACATCTTCGCAGTTTGTTTCAAACCTGCATGGCAACCGCTCCCCGGCGGAGGAGATTATCGCCGCCCTGGTTCGAGCGGTCGAGCGATTGCTGGTCGGCCATTTAAGTCATTTGGTCTCAAATCCATAGTTTTGCGAACAGTAATAATAGTTACTCGTCCCCTCAGCAGCCCCGCTTAAATCGCTGCGACGCCTCGCCGGTTCAGCAGGTCGATAATTCCGGACGTCAAGGCGTCGACACTCACGGGCTTGTACAGCAGCTGGTCGATCTGAGCACCGGATGGAACGGTCATCGCCGCAGTCCACATGATAAAAGGGACGGTTGCAAACCGGCTGTCTTGCCTGAGCGCCCGGCACATTGCCAACCCATCGAGGCCGGGCATCATGTAGTCAGTCAGCACAAGATTGGGAAGACTTTCTTTTGCCAGTGTCAGCCCGGCAAAGCCATTGGAAGCTGTCAGAACCCGGAAACCCGATTCTTTCAGAAGTATTGCCCAGACATCGAGCAGATCGACCGCGTCATCCACCAGAAGGATGAGAGGGGCCGTAGAACCGTTGTGGAGATTCAAGTTGTTGCCCAATCAGTGGCGGACGGTATTGTCCATACCCACCCAAGGGCTGTGCCGTTCCGCATTGTGGAGCAACTTTCGATCCTAGGTAGCATTTGTTATTTTTTTGTGCGCTAGGTAATCCGAGATTAGCCTGGCGCTACATCGAGGGCACTCTGGGCAGCCCGGCATACTTTGCCTTGGTCAAGATATTTGCCTGCGTAAGCTGTCTGTCATATGGGACCAGTCTGTTAAAGTTGCAGAGCTACTTCCGCGTGTTTCACCTCGGCCGTGGCGGATTAGAGGACCAAGCCACCTTTTGGCAATGTGCCGCTACCTGCCGCGAACGCGGCTCATGAGGGGCCCGAGCATCCGCATGCACCCTATTGTCAAGCGCAACAATATCCAGATCACTGGTAGTGGCCGAGCCACAATGGTCTTTGCTCACGGATTTGGTTGCGATCAGACCATGTGGCGAAGCATTGTTCCCGCGTTCCGGGACCATTTCCGTGTTGTGCTTTTTGATCTGGTCGGCGCCGGCCATTCGGACCTATCTGCCTGGAATGAGGCACGTTACGAATCGCTTGACGGTTACGCGTCAGATTTGATTGAGGTTATCGACGCCTGCTCTGACCAACCTGTCGTGCACGTTGGACACTCGGTGAGTGCCATCATCGCGCTACTTGCGGCGAACGAAAGTCCGGACCGGTTCGCTGCAAACCTGATGATTGCGCCTTCGCCGTCATTCATCAACGACACACGTTACGTCGGTGGTTTCGAGCGGATCGACATCGAGGAACTCCTGGAATCCCTCGACAACAATTACCTTGGCTGGTCGAGCAAAATGGCGCCGGTGATCATGGGCGCGCCCGATCAGCCCTATCTCTCCGAGGAGCTGACGAACAGTTTCTGCCGGACGGACCCCGCCATCGCGCGTCACTTCGCGCGCGTCACATTCCTGTCAGATCACCGGTCGGATCTTCAGTACGTTACGACGCCCACCCTTATCATCCAGTCAGACGACGATCTTCTTGCTCCAGTTGGCGTAGGCGAATTCATGCATGACAGGATGCGCGAAAGCACATTGACGGTCGTGAATAATGTTGGCCATTGTCCGCACATGAGTGTTCCTGCTGACTGCGTAAACGCGATGAATGCCTTTCTAAAGCAGCAGGAAATGTGATGACGGGCGTCGCGGGGTTGGGTCCAACGGCAGATGAAATTTTCGAGAACGCGGGCTGTGGGCTCTTGGTCACGACGACCCAAGGCAGGATTGTCAGGGCGAACGGGACGTTCTGTCGCTGGATTGGCATGCAGCCAGACGAGATCGTGGGTCACAAGCGGTTCGCTGACCTGCTGACAATGGGTGGACGCATTTTTCACCAGACGCACTGGTCACCGCTGCTCCAACTGCAAGGGTCAGTTGCCGAGGTCAAGCTGGAGCTGCGCCACAGGGACGGCCGCAAAATACGCATGCTTGTCAATGCTGCACGGCGCCCGCATGGTGACGTTGACTACGACCATCTGGCCTGTATGGTGATGGACGAAAGACATTCTTACGAGCAGGAGTTGCTGGACGAACGACAAAAGGCAGAACTGGCGCTCAAGGTCGCATCCTCATCGGAGATGGCGCTACAGATCGCCGACCGTCACAAGGATGAGTTTCTCGCGACCCTCGCACACGAGATCCGCAATCCCCTCGCGACGCTTCGGGCAGTGGCCGACGTTCTGGAACGCAAGGAGTTCAGCGACCCCCAAATCACCTGGGCGCGTGGCGTTATCGGCAGGCAGGTCGGCCATATCACGCACCTGATGGATGACCTGCTTGAAGTCTCACGCATTGGAGAAGGAAAGCTCCAGATGCGGGACGTGGCGGTTGATGTAGTTTCCGTCGCCCGACAGGCACTCGAATCCTCCCAGTCCCTGATCAAGGCATCCGCACATACGGTGAATGTAGACATTCAAAGCGCTCCGCTTCTTGTGCAAGGTGACCCGACGCGGCTCTCGCAGGTAATGCAAAATCTGCTGAGCAATGCAGCGAAATACACGCCGCATGGTGGCGTCATCTGGTTCAGCGTCAAACAGCAGGAAGACGATGCCGTCATTATGGTCCGCGATAACGGCATCGGGATCGGTGAACAGGACCTTCTATCAATCTTTGGCCTCTACGCGCAGCTACCTCAGGGTGAATCACGCTCTCAGGGTGGATTGGGAATTGGTCTCGCACTCGTAAAAGCACTTGTTGAACGCCATGGCGGAACGGTATCGGCCCAAAGCGAAGGAAAGGGGCTTGGCAGCGAGTTCGCCGTACACATCCCAGTGATTGGCGTGGATGTGGGCTCTCCCGATTTTGCACCTGACCGGCGTCAGCAGGAGACACCCTCCCCACACCGCACGCAGCGAATCTTGATTGTGGACGATAATCCGGATGCAGCCGCGAGCCTTTCCATGCTGCTTGAAATGGACGGCCATGAAACACGAACGGTGGGCGACGGAAAGGATGCGTTGCGCATCCAGGTCGAATTCCGGGCGGACACGGTCATTCTGGATATCGGCTTGCCCGGAATGAACGGGTATGAAGTTGCGCAAGTGCTACGTCAACGTGAAAAAACCCGGGAAACCAAACTCATCGCGCTGACCGGCCGAGCTCAGCAACAGGATCGGGATATGGCGCTTGACGCGGGCTTTGATCTGCACCTTTCGAAGCCGGTTGATTACAGCGTGTTGTGCCAATTTCTTGCCGCCTAGCAACGAATGGCCGGTTTGATGGTTGGATGCGCCGTTTAAACGACGGGCCCGTTGAAACCGCGACTGACTGTTCATGGCCGGATACAGCCCGCTGCGGGCAGCGCAACTTGATCCTTTGCCGCCGGTCGAACCGCTAGCAGTGCAACGGCAGAAATCAGAATAGAGCAGCCTATGGATTGATGGATTTATCCCTTCCGATCGCTCCCCCGAGCAGCCCGGTCAAATCGATTCCATTCTTCGCCGCATCCAGTTGCTCGTCCGGCACCGGCCCCTCGCGCTCCGGATCAACGAGCGCCTGGTTCAGATCGACATACGGACGCATCCGATTCTCATAGGCCGCAAACGCCGCCGCAAAATCCGACCCGTTGCGCACGAGCTGATGCACGAGCACGAACGCGCCGACGAGCGCCAGGCTCGTGCCCTACCCTGAAAACGGCTATGCACAATGCGCCGCATCGCCGACCAGCACGACACGGCTCTTCGACCACGCAGGCATGTGAATCTGCGCGAGCTCGTTGTAGTAAAACTGATCCGTGCTCTTCATTGCATCGATGAAGCGGGGAAACTCGCCTTTCAGATGCGCGCAGCTCTCGGACACGATGCGCTTCTGCCCTTCGACATCGTTGCGGGACAACGGCGGCTCAGGCGCAGCGAAGCCCGCCCCGATGCGCAATTCGCGCTTGTCGCGGCTCGGATAGATGATGTACCCAAAATCGGCGACGCGATGTCCGATCTGCCAGTCGTCGAGCGCGATGAAGTTGGGCGTCGAGAACAGCGCGAGAACCACACCCAGCGGAAACACAGATGCCGCCTCGTTGTTGAACACCTGCTTGCGAACATTCGAGTAGATCCCGTCCGCACCGATCAAGAGGTCGAACGATCTGTCGGAACCGCTTTCAAACGCGACGCTGACACTGTCCTCACGCGGGGAGATTGAACCAATACTGTCGCCATAAAGGAACTCGACCTTCGCGCTCAATGCGTTCATCAGCAATTCGCAAAGATCGTCGCGAAAGATTTCGATGTCGGTGCTGTCGAGACGGCCCGCGCTGTAAGTGCGTTCTTCCGTCCGATGTATCTCGTTTCCATCGGCATCGAACATCGACACGCCTTTGAGCTGCGTGCGCAACGCCCTTGCATCGTCGAGCAAGCCCATCGCTTGCACGACATCCAGCGCGACGCCGCGAATATCGACAGCCTGACCGCCGCGCCGGAACTCGCCGGAACGCTCCACGAGCGTCACATCGTACCCGGCACGGTCCAGCCAGAAGGCAGCCGCCAGGCCAGCGACGCCGGCGCCTGAAATCAGAACGTTTCGAGTCATCGCAAATCTCCTCGCTGTCGGTCTTGCCGGCGATTCTAGCCGCTTTACAAGACGACGAGCCTTGATGAGTTGCCAGATGCCGGGTTTCCCATTTCCCATCCTCCGCAACTCACTGCCCCTTATCTGTCGCCCCGCCACACGACACCCTGCGCGCATCGCACAGCTCGCTTATCGACCATCCACCCCCCAGATCTCCGAACAGCGCCGCCGTATCAATGAGCCGTGTTTCCGTCACGCCGAGGGCTGTTTCCTCGCTGGTCAATTGCGTCGCCTGCGCCGTGGCGACGGTCGTATAGTCCACCGTGCCCGCCTGATACTCGTTCAACGCGACTTGGGCGCCATGACGCGCGTCCTGCACCGCGAGATCGATCGCGCTCTGCTGCTGCGCGAGGATCCGCAAGCCGGACAGATCGTCCTCGACGTTCTGGAACGCGCCCAGCACCGTACCGCGATAGTTCGCCACGGCCGAATCGTAGACCGCTCTCGCCGCGTCCACCCGCGCACCGCGCGCGCCGCCGTCGAAGATCGTCTCGCTCGCGCTGCCGCCCAGCGACCACACATAGCTGGCGATGTTGAACAGGCCCGCGAGCGGCGAACTCGACAACCCCGCCAGCCCCGATAGCGAAATGGTCGGATAGTACGCCGCCACCGCCACGCCGATGGCGGCGTTCTGCGCGGCCATCTGGCGCTCGGCCACGGCGATATCCGGACGGCGCTCGAGCAGCGTCGACGGCACGCCGGCGGGAATCTCGGGCAACGCGGGCAACGCGGGCAACGCCGCGCCGTGCGCGACGTCGAGCGCTTCCGGATTGCGACCGACGAGCACGGCGATCGCATGCTCGTACTTCGCGCGCGAAACGCCCAGCGCGATCAGGCTCGACTGCGCCGTTTCCAGTTGCGTACGTGCCGTGATGAGATCCGACGGCGCGATGGTGCCCGCATCCGACTGGTTCTGCGTGACCCGCAGCGATTCCGTGTACGCCTGCACAGTCCGCTGAAACAGGTCGATATTGGCATCCGCGACACGCAAATCGATCACTGCCTGCGCGAGCGCCACCTGTTCCGCGAGCGTCGCGTTGGCAAGCGTCGCCTGGCTTGCCTGCGCCGTGGCCGCGCTTTGTTCGATCGAACGGCGCACTTCGCCCCACAAGTCCGGCGCCCAACTGATATCGCCTTCGAGCGACGCCGCGTTGTTCACCGTTCTGCGATTGCCGAATGCCGCAGTGTTCGCACTCGTGCTCGCGCGCTCGCGCGTGCCGGACCCTGTCACGCCGAGCGTCGGAAACAGCGACGCGCGCGCGAGCCGCACGTCCGCGAGCGCTTCCTGATAGTTCGCGAGACTCTGCCGCACGGTCTGATTCGACACGGCCACCTGCGGTTCCAGCTCGTCCAGCAGCGGATCATGGAAGGCGGTCCACCAGTCGCCTTTGGACAGCGCCGCGGCATCGGGATGCGCGGCGGTCCAGCCGTCGAGTTCCTTCCACGTCGCGGGCACCGGCACGGGTGGACGATGATAGTCGGGGCCGACCGTGCAACCGGTCATGAGCGCGGCGAACAGAAGCGTCCAGACATTGCGAAGGGGGTTCATGATGCAGCCTCGGACTCGCGGCGCCGGTTCCACGGCAGCCGCGCGGACCATCCCGCGAGCCGCGCACGCAGCCGGTCCAGATAGAGATAGATCACCGGCGTCGTGTAGAGCGTGAAGACCTGGCTCAGGATCAGCCCGCCGATGACCGTCACGCCGAGCGGCTGACGCAGCGACGCGCCCTGCCCGATGCCGATCGCGAGCGGCACCGCGCCAAGCACGGCGGCGAGCGTGGTCATCAGGATCGGGCGCAGCCGCACGACCGCTGCATCGTGAATGGCGCGTGCGGCGTCATGGCCTTCATGACGCTGAAGATGAATCGCGACATCCACCATCATGATGCCGTTCTTCTTCACGATGCCGATCAGCAGAATCATGCCGATCATCGCGATGACGGAGAACGGCGTGCCGAAGATCAGCAACGCGAGCGTCGCGCCGATTCCGGCCGAAGGCAGCGTCGAGAGGATCGTGATGGGATGCACCGTGTTCTCGTAGAGCACGCCGAGCACGAGATACACCACGCCGAGCGCTGCGGCGATGAGCAGCGGCACCGCGCCCATCGATTGCGAATACGCCTGTGCCGCGCCCGCGAACCCGCCGTGAATGGACGCGGGCATGCCGATTTCCGCGCTCGCCTGCGCGATCGCCTGCCCCGCCGACGACAGCGAGCCCTTCGGCGGCAAGTTGAACGACAGGGTCGCGGCCACCTGCCCGCCCTGATGGTTGACCTGCGTGGCGGTATGGCTCGTCGAGAAACTGGCGAGCGCGGTGAGCGGCACCATGGTTTCAGCGGCCGTGCTGTCCGCACTGCCGCTCGACGTGCCGCCCTTCGAATTGGAAATGCTGTTGGTGGTGGCGTTGGCCTCGGCATCGGCGTTGTTCGTATTGCCGGACGACGATGCGCTCCCCGTTACCGCGACGGCGGACGCGGCCGTTACGCCGCTCACCGTGCTTTTCATCATCTGCGTCTGCGCGGTGCCGTTCGCGTTGCCCGCTGCCGTCGACAGATACAGGCGGTCCAGCTCCTGCGGATACTGCCAGTACGGCGGCGCCACTTCCATCACGACCGCATACTGGTTCAGCGCGTTGTAGATGGTGGACACCGTGCGCTGGCCGAGCGCGTCGTACAGCACGTTATCCACCTGATTCGGATCGAAGCCGTAGCGCTTGGCGGTCGCGCGCTGCACCTGCACCATCGTTTGCAGGCCGTTCTGTTGCAGGTCCGAGTTCACGTCCACCAGTTGCGCGCGATACTTGCCGAGCGCCGTGACGAGCTTCGGCGTCCATTTGAAGAGCTGATCGGCGTCGTCGGCGGTGAGCGTGTACTGGTACTCCGCCGCCGACTGCCGTCCGCCGATGCGCAAGTCCTGCTGCGCCTGCAAAAACAGCCGCGCACCCGGCACTGCCTCCAGCTTCGGCCGCAAGCGGTTGACCACTTGCTGCGCGGACGCATGCCGCTGGTTCAGCGGTTTGAGCGCGATGAACACCATCGCCGTATTCAGCGCCCGGCCGCCCGTGAAGCCCGCGACGGAGAGCACCGCCGGGTCCTTCTGCACGATCGCCTGCAATTGCGCAAGTTTTTGCTTCATCGCCGGAAAGGAGATGCTCTGGTCCGCGATGATCTGCCCCATCAGCGTGCCGTTGTCCTGCTCGGGAAAGAAGGTGGACGGCACGTAACGGAACAGCGCGACGTTGGCGACGATCAGGCCGATCAGGATCAGCACCACCAGCAGCGCGTGCTCGAGCACCGCCGTGAGCGAGCGCGAATAGGCCTGCAAGGCGCGCTCGAACAGCGTGTCGATCCAGCGCGGCCTCTGTTCGTGCCCGGGCGACCGCCTGAGCACGTACGCACACATCGCGGGCGTGATCGTGAGCGACACCACCAGCGAGATGACGATGGCGATCGACAGCGTCACCGCGAACTCGTGGAACAGCAGTCCGACGATGCCGGGCATCAGCAGGATCGGCAGGAACACGGCGATCAGCGACAGGCTCATCGACACCACGGTGAACGCCACTTCGCGGCTGCCCCGCAATGCGGCTTCGTGCGGCGGCATGCCGGCCTCGATATGGCGCATCACGTTTTCGAGCACGACCACGGCATCGTCGACGACGAAGCCGGTGCCGATCGTGAGCGCCATCAGCGAGAGATTGTCGATGCTGTAGCCGAGCAGGTACATCGGACCGAACGTGCCGACGATCGACAGCGGCAGCGCCACGGCCGGAATGAGCGCCGACCGCGGCGAGCGCAGGAACACGAACACCACGCCCACCACCAGCAGCACCGCGATGAACAGCGTGCGCCCCGTGTCGCCCACCGATGCGCGCACTGATTGCGAGTGATCCACGGCGACATGCACCTTCACATCGCCCGGCAAGGTCGCTTCGATGGACGGCAGCACCGCGCGAATCTGCCCCACGGTGCGCACGACATTGCCCCCCGGACGCGGAAACACGATGACGAGCACGGCTGCCTTGCCGTTGTACAGACCCGCGTTGCGGATGCTTTCGTTCGAATCGACCACGTCGGCGACATCGCGCAGCATGACCGGCGCGTCCTTGCGATAGGCGATGACGAGATCGCGATACGGCGCCGCCTTCGAGATCTGATCGTTGGACAGCACTTCGTAGCGCTGGCCGTTCGTATCGATATGCCCTTTCGCGCTGTCGGCATTGGCGGCGGACAACGACGCGCGCACGTCTTCCAGTCCGATGCCGTAGCTGTTGAGCTTGCCCGGCTGCAATTCGACGCGCACCGCGGGCAGCGCGCCGCCGCCGACGGTAATCTGGCCGACGCCGCTGATTTGCGACAACTGCTGCTGGATGACGGAATCCGCTGAATCGTAGAGCTGCGCGGTGGTGAGCGTGTCGGACGTGAGCGCCAGCACCGCGAGCGGCGCCTCCGCCGGGTTGTACTGGCGATAGGTCGGATTGCTGCGCAGCGTGGTCGGCAAGTCGGCGCGCGCGGCCTGGATCGCCGCTTCGACGTCGCGCGCCGCGCCGTTGATGTCGCGCGAGAGCCCGAACTGGATCACGATCAGCGAACTGCCGACGGAGTTGATCGAGGTCAGTTCGTTCACTTCGGCAATGGTGCCGAGCCTTCTTTCCAGTGGTTCGGCAACGGTCGAGGCCATCGTCTCGGGACTCGCGCCCGCCATCATCGCCTGCACGACGATCACCGGAAAGGCGGTGTTCGGCAGCGGGCCGACCGGCAGACGAAACACCGCCAGCAAGCCGGATAGCGCGATGGCGATGGCGAGCAGCGTCGTTGCGACGGGTCGCCGGATGAAGAGCGCCGACGGGTTCACGGCGCGCCCCCGCTCGCCGTGCCCGATGCGCGCGCGGCTCGCACACGCTGCGCGATACGGTCGAACAACAGATAGATGACGGGCGTCGTGAACAGCGTCAACACCTGACTCACCGTCAGACCGCCGATGATCGCGAGTCCGAGCGGACGGCGCAACTCGGAGCCCGTGCCGGTGCCAACCAGCATCGGCAGGGCGCCGAGCATCGCGGCAAAGGTCGTCATCAGAATGGGGCGCAGGCGCAGCAGCGATGCCTCGAAAATCGCCTCGCGCGGCGGCTTGCCGTGTTCGCGTTCGGCTTCCAGCGCGAAGTCCACCATCATGATGGCGTTCTTCTTCACGATGCCGATCAGCAGCACGATGCCGATAATGCCGATGACATCCAGATCGCTGCCCGCGATCATCAGCGCGAGCAATGCGCCGATGCCCGCCGAAGGCAAGGTCGAGAGAATCGTCACCGGATGCACGAAGCTTTCATAGAGCACGCCGAGCACGATATATACTGCGATCAACGCCGCCGCGAGCAGATAGATTTCACTCGACAGCGAATCCTCGAAGGCCTGCGCCGCGCCTTGGAACGCGACGCTGATCGACGCCGGCAACGCGAGCGATGCCTGTGCCTCGCGAATCTGCCGCACCGCGGTGGACAGCGACGCGCCCGGCGCGAGATTGAACGACACGGTCGCGACCGGAAACTGCGCCAGCCGGCTGATGACGAGCGGCGTCCTCGTGACCTTGAGCGTCGCGATCTGGCGCAGCGGCACCTGTCCGGTCGCGCCCGTTTGCGTGGGCAAATAGAGATCGCCGAGGGATTGAACGGTGGAGATCGATTCAGGTTTCGCCACCAGAATGACGCGGTGCTGGTCCGACTGCTCGAAGATGGTCGACACGATGCGCTGGCCGAGCGCGTCGTAGAGCGCGTTGTCGATGGTCGCGGGCGTGATGCCGTAACGCGCCGCGAGTTGCCGGTTCACCTCCACCTGGATGCCGGCGCCGGAGTTGTCCAGGTCGCTGGTGACATCGGTCAGGCCGTGCAGCGCCTTCATCTTCGTGACGAGCGCGGGAACGTATTGCTGCAACACCTGCTGGCTCGGACCGCGCAACGTAAGCTTGTACGCGTTGGGCGAGATGGACGTGTCGAGCGTCAGGTCCTGCTCGGGCTGTACATAGAGCCTGATGCCCGGCACGTTCGCGGTTTCTTCCGTGAGCCGCCGGGCGATCTCCTCCGCGCTTGCGCTGCGTGCATCGTGCGCGCGCAGATTGATGAGGAAGCGTCCGTTGTTGAGCGTCGCATTCGTGCCGTCGATACCGATATACGACGTCAGCGATACGACATCCGGGTCCTTCAGCACGGCATCCGCAAGCGCCTGCTGACGCGCCGACATGGCCGCGTACGACACCGATTTGTCCGCCACGCTGATGCCTTCGATCACGCCGACATCCTGGGTCGGGAACAGGCCCTTCGGTATCGCGATGTACAGCACGGCGGTGAGCACCAGCGTGATGGCAAAGATCAGCATGGTCAGCATCTGGTGTTCGAGCACCCACACGAGACCGCGCTCGTATGCGCGTTGCGTGCGTTCGAACAGGTGCTCGCTCACGCGTTCGAAGCGGCTCGGTTTGCGCTCGGTCTGCGCACGCAGGATGCGCGCGCACATCATCGGCACGACCGTCAGCGACACCAGCGCCGAGATCACGATGGTCACGGCGAGCGTCACCGCGAACTCGCTGAACAGCCTGCCTATCACGCCGCCCATGAACAGCAGCGGAATGAGCACGGCGATCAGCGAAAGCGTCAGCGAGAGAATCGTGAAGCCGATCTGCCCCGCGCCCGCGAGCGCCGCGTCGAGCGGTTTCATGCCTTCTTCGAGGTAGCGCACGACGTTCTCGATCATCACGATCGAATCGTCCACCACGAAACCCGTCGCGATGATGAGCGCCATCAACGAGAGGTTGTCGATCGAATAGTGCAGCTCATACATGATCGCGAGCGTGCCGACCAGCGACACCGGCACCGAGATGCTCGGCACGATGGTCGCGGGCAGGTTGCGCAGGAACACGAAGATCACCGCCACCACCAGCACGACCGCGAGCACGAGCTCCCACGCAGCGTCGTGCACCGACGCGCGGATCACGCCCGTGCTGTCCGCGATCACCTTCACCTGCATGCCGGCGGGCAAGGTGGATTCGAGAATGGGAAGCTGCTTGCGAATCTGGTCGACGGTCGCGATGACGTTCGCACCCGGCTGACGCTGCACGTTCAGTACGATGGCGGGCGTGCGGCCGCTCCATGCGCCGCGCTCGATGTCCTGCGCACCCGCGCTCGCGCGCGCCACATCGCGCAGATAGACGGGCGAGCCGTTCTGATAGGCGATCACCGTGTCCATGTAATCCTGCGGATCGGTGATCTGATCGTTGGAATTGACCGTGTAGTCGAGTTCGGGGCCGTCGAAATTGCCCTTCGGCTGACTCACGTTGACGTTCGCGAGCAACGTGCGCAGATCGTCGATGTTGAGGTCATAGGCGGCGAGCTTCTGGGGATCAGCCTCCACGCGCACGGCGGGCACGTTGCCGCCTGCCGCCGTGACGAGGCCGACGCCCGGCACTTCCGAGATCTTGGTGCCGAGGCGGTTGTTCGCCACGTCCTGCAACTGGGTGAGCGACATCGACTTCGAGGTGATGGCAAGCGTCATGATCGGCTGGTCTGCCGGATTCACTTTCGCATAGGTCGGCGGCGCGGGCAGGCCGGTCGGCAGATAGCTGCTGGCCGCGTTGATGGCCTGCTGCACGTCCTGCTCAGCGACGTCGAGGCTCAGCGCAAGGTCGAACTGCAACGTGATGACCGACGCGCCTTCCGAGCTATACGAAATCATCTGCTGCACGCCGGGAATCTCGCCGAGCTGCACTTCGAGCGGCGCGGTCACGGTGGTGGCCATCACGTCGGGGCTCGCACCGGGATAGAAGGTCTGCACCTGGATGGTCGGGTAATCGACATCGGGCAGCGACGAGATCGGCAGGAAATGCATCGCGACGAACCCGACCAGCACCATCGCGATCATCAGCAAGGAGGTCGCGACGGGCCGCAGAATGAAGGGACGGGACAGGTTCATGACGCGTGCGGCTGCGAGGCGGATCCCGGCGCGGACGCACTCGCCGCGCGCCCTGCTCCCGATACGCGGATCTTCGCGCCATCGCTCAGACGGTCCATGCCGTCGGTCACCACCGTCGCCCCCGCCGCGAGCCCGGACGTGACGACGGTATGCACGCCGTCGCTCGTACCGATCCCGATCTTGTTCACCGAGACGGTGCCGTTCGCGTTCACGCGATACACGAAGTTGCCCGGCGCGCCGCTCTGCACGGCGGCAGTCGGTACGAGCAACGCGCCGTGCAGCGTGTCGATCAGCAATTTCACGTTCACGAATTCGTTCGGGAACAGCACCTTGTCCGCGTTCGGAAAATCCGCCCGCAAGGTCACGGTGCCGGTGCTGGTGACGATCTGATTGCTGATCGCGTACAGCGTGCCGGTTCCGAGCAGCCGGGTGTTGTCGCTGCTGTAGGCATTTACCGGCAGCTTCGCCCCCTGCCCGAAGCGCTGCAGGATGCCGCCGAGCGAATCCTGCGGCACGGCGAACTCCACGGTGGTCGGCGCAATGGTCGTGATGACGGCGATGCCCGGACTGCTCGATGCCGTCACGTAGTTGCCCGGATCGACGAGCCGCAATCCCATACGCCCCGACACCGGCGCGACGATGCGGCAATACACCAGGTCCAGGTCGAACTGCCTGATGTTGGCGAGATCGGCCTGCACGGCGGCGGCGTCCTGTTGCACGGTGAACTGCTGATCGGCGAAGGTTTGCTCGGCAATCGACTTCTGCGCGTTGAGCTGCGTGTAGCGGGCGAGATCGGCACGGGCCTGTGCCAGCGCCGCGCGATCCTTGGCGAGTTGCGCTTCGGCCTGTTGCTTGTCGATCTCGTACTGGCGCGGATCGATCTGCGCGAGGAACTGCCCTTTAACGACGTCCTGCCCTTCCTTGTACCCCACCTCGGTGAGATAGCCGGACAGTTGCGGCAACACGGTCACCGTGGCGACGGGCGTCACCGTGCCGAGCGCGTTGAGCGTTTCGGGCATGTCGCCCTGCACGACCGTGGCCACCGTCACGACCTGTGCCTGAGCGCCGCGCAACGCCGGCTTGCGCCTGATCACGTGCAGTGTCACGAGCACCGCCACGATGACTACGATGAGCAACAGCACATAGCGCAAGCCGTGCCGTTTGCGGCGCGCGGGCGGCGTGTCGTTCGTCCCGCCGGTGGCGCTCATGCCCGAACCCTTGCGAGGTGTGTGCTGACGTGCAAAGGCGCGTTTCGACTCAGGCACGCGATTGAAGATGAAACGCCTCTGAGCATGTTGATCTCCTCGGTCATGGCGAAAAGAGCAGAGATGACGATTCGTAAGCACCGTTTGATTGCTTGTTCATCCGGGTCGTTCCCGTCTTGGTCGAATCGCAATGCAGACGATAGCCGAGCGTGGGTCGTTACGGGTTACGTGCCGGGAGACTTCGTAACAATCGTCAATCGAATCATGAAACAAAGGGTATTGACGTTTTCATTGCACGCTTGAAAGGACCGCATGCTTCGGTAAGCAAAACCGCCGTTCGTTGCATAGCGTCGAATGAATCCGCGAAAATGAACGGTGTGGACAGCAGGCAGGCGTTGATCCACCATTTTCGTGTCAGCAAAACGTATGATTCGTATGCCTCACCGGTGTAACGCGCGGTAAAGAAGAATCAGGACGATGCATCGCGCGGCGACATGCTTTGGCGGTAGCCTGTGAGCCATTGACCGTATGCCGACCGTCCCGCGATTCACTCATGCGGAATACCCAAACGCCGCTTCATGTAATGCTGGTCAACGATGACGCGCAATCGGCCGCGTCGATGCGTGCATTTCTTCATCGGCACGGCATCGAGTTGACCGTGGCGACGCAGGGCAATGGCGTGGAGAAGCGCATCGAGAGCGAGCACCCTGAACTTGTCGTGCTCGATCTGACGATGCCAGTGATCGACACGCTTGCCGCTCTGCGAGCGCTGCGCGGACTGGGCGCCCACGTGCCCCTCATTGTGTTGACGGCTCACCCGCGAGATATCGATCGCGCGCTTGAACTCGGCCTCGGCGCCGACGATTACCTGAGCAAACCTTTCAGCGCGCAGCAGCTTCACGCCCGCATCATCGCGCTGATGCACGGCCCGCGCGCCACTGCGCGCCGCGTCGACCCCTTTCATTTCGGTCCGTTTACGCTGGATTTCTCAACCCGCACCTTGCTGCGTGACCAGACGCCGCTCAAGATATGCGGCAGCGAATACGCGTTGCTCGTCATATTCACGCAGTATCCGATGCAGGCGCTTTCGCGTGCCCGGCTTGTGGAGTTGCTGCACGGGCCTCGCGCAACGGTGACGGAACGCGGCATGGACGTGCCGGTCTGGCGGCTGCGCCGCCTGCTGGAGGAGAATCCCGCCGTCCCGCGTCGCATTCAAACGCTTCGCGGCATAGGCTACATGTTCGTGCCGGACGAGGGCCACTGGATGTGAACGCGCTGCGCCGTATTTATCCTCACTCCGCCCAACAAAGCTCGCCGTCTTCGAGCGCGGGCATATCGACAGGCTCGATCACCTCATACAGGCAGTCTCCCCGTTGCGTCTTGCTCATCGAGCGTACGCAGATCACGGTTCCCGTCGTGGAGAAGAAGACGGGCGTCGCTGCACGCAACGGCGTCTCGACATCGTGCATATAACCGGCCAGCTCCCCTTCCTCGACTTGTTCGCCCAGACGAACCTTCGGTTCGAACACGCCGCGCTCGGGCGAGAGGACGAACGACCTGCCACCGGCACTTTTGAAAAGGCGCATCGGTTGCGCGGCGGCTTGCGGAGTCACGCTGATGATCCCGGTCCGATGCAATACGCGCCGCACACCCGCCTCCGCGAACGCCAGGATGTCAGGCGTTATCCGCGCTGCGCCGCCGAGTTCGGCCGTCAGCACCACCGTACCGGCCCGATCCGCCGCCGAATGAAAGGTGCGCTCCGCGCCCTGGCTGCCGCCGTAGCTGATGATGCAATGGGGCGCCGCAAATGCCTGCGCCAGCGCGAAGGTCTTCGCCACATGCGACGGGCTACCGAAGTCGCGAATGATGGAGCACGGCAGATACTCGAGCGAACGCCCGCCCGAATGCAGGTCGATTGCAACATCGGCCATCGGCAGGAGAACCGATTCGACATAGTGCGCGATCATCGCCGTGGGTCCGCCGTTTCGATCGCCGGGGAAGCTCCGATTGAGATTGCCGCCATCGATGGGCGACGTGCGCGTTCCCGCTGCGGCCGCGGGCAGATTCGCGGCGGGCAGTATGATCAGCCGCCCGTTGACATCGCCGGCATTGAGTTCGAGCGCGAGGCGCGACAGCGTCACCTGCCCTTCGTATTCGTCGCCGTGATTGCCGCCCAACATGAGGACCGTCGGCCCCGGTCCGCCGCGGATGCAAACGACAGGAATCTGGATGCGCCCGTAGGCGGACAGATCGTTCGAATCGGGCACGCTCAGGTAACCGTGCTGCTTGCCCGGAGTTGCAAAGTCGATATTGGTCGTCAGCCTGCTTGCGTTGGCTTCGGTGAGCTTGTCCACGGCGATCTTTCCCTCATCCATTCATGTTCAATACTTCGGAAGGCGTGCCGGTGCGCGCTACCCGCCCCTGTTCGATCAAGGCTACCCGGTCAGCCACTTCGGCAGCGAAGCGCATCTCGTGCGTGATCACCACCATCGTCATCCCTTCCCGCGCGAGCATGCGCATCACCTTCAGCACTTCCGAGGCCATGCGCGGATCGAGCGCCGACGTCGGTTCATCGAAGAGCATCAGTTGCGGTTCCATCGCAAGCGCTCGTGCAATCGCGACGCGCTGCTGCTGACCGCCGGACAGACTGGATGGGTAAGCATTCGCCTTGCCGGCCATTTCGACGCGCTCCAGCATGTGCATCGCTCGCTCGCGCGATTCCTTCCAGCTTTTCTTCAGCGCGAAACGCAGTCCGGATGCGGCGTTATCGAGGACGTTCAAATGCGGGAAGAGGTTGTAGTTCTGGAACACCACGCCGATCCGGGTACGCATTTCCGCCAATTGCCTGTCCGACGCCTCACGATAACAATGCTTCTCGCGTACGAATCCCACCGGCGTCCCCGCGACGGTCAGCTCGCCGGAGTCGATCTGCTCGAGACCATTGATGCAGCGCAGGAAGGTGGTCTTGCCGCAACCCGATGCGCCGATCAACACCACGACTTCCGACTGTCGGACGGTGAGAGAAAAATCGGCAAGGACGGCAGCGTCACCGAATCGCTTGGTTACGTTGCGCGCACAGACGATATCAACGGGCGCACTCATGCGAGTTCCTCCACGACAGCGCTCCTGACCGGCGCCGCCCCGCTGGAGCGCTGGTAACGGGAAGCCCATCGCTCGACCGCCGCCTGAGCGAGCATCAGCGCGGAGACCATGAACAGGTACCACGCGCTCACCACGAGCAGCAGTTCGATGATGAGAAAGTTGTCGGAGTAGATTTCCTGCGCGTGGGTCATGATGTCGCCTCCGCCGATGACCGCGACGAGCGACGTGTCCTTCATCAGCGCGACCACTCTCGTCATGCCCGAAGGCAGCATCACGCGCAGCGCCTGCGGCATCACGATCTTGAAGAGGATCGTCCGGCTGCGTATGCCGAGGCTCTGCGCGGCTTCGACCTGCCCGCGATCGACGGAGATGATGCCGGAGCGGATGATCTCCGAGAAATAGGCCGCTTCATGCAGCCCGAGTCCGATCATCGACGCAGTCATCGCCGTGATGATCGCGTTCGTCTGTCCTTCCCAGATCGTGCCGAGGAACGGCAACTCCAGATGGATGTGCGGAAAGACGATCGCGAGGTTGTACCAGAAGATCAGCTGGACGAGACCGGGCACGCTGAGAAACGCCCACGTGTAGGTGGCGCTCAGCGTGCGCGCCACCCCGATCCTCGATAACCTTGCGCACGCCAGCAGCAGTCCGCACAACACGCCGATCACCAGTCCGGCAACGGTCAGTACGAGCGTGATTTTCACGCCCGCGAGAATCCGCGGATCGAGCAGAAAGCGCGGGACGGCCGCGAAGTTGATCGCGCGGGTGTGCGCGACATCGAGCGCGAGTGTGGCCAGGATCGTGACGATGGCAATCGATACGATCCAAGCGCCCGTGCGCCTGCGCTTCCGGTATGGCAGCGCGCTGCCGGAGGTAGTGACGGCGGCGCCGAGCGGCGTGGCCGCGCCTTTCATGATGGGGTTGACCGGCATGCGTGTGCCTCACTGGCCGTCGTTGATGGTGAAGTCGGAAATCTTCTCCGCGCTGACATTCCATTTGTCGAAGATCCGCTCATAAGTCCCGTCGGCTTTCAACGATTGCAGCGCGGCCTGGATGGCCTTGGCAAGTTCGAGATTGCCCTTCTTCACGGCGATCCCGACCTTGCCGGATTCACCGACCATCGCAGGTTTGCCATCGACGCTGACCACTTCCAGCCGTCCTTCCGATTGATCGACCTCGTACACGCCGAGCGCAAAATCGCGCACTTCCGCCGCGCTGCGTCCCGACTTCAGGTCCAGACTGACCTGTGCCTGGCTGGGAAACCTCGAGATCGCGATCGGCTGCTTGCCGTCGGCGGCGCACTTCGAACTCTGCTGTTCGAGAATGGTCGATTGCATGCTGCCTTGCTGGGTCGCGACGGGAAGGCCGCACAGATCGCCGAGACTCCGGATGTGCCGCGGATTGCCTTTTTGCACGATGATCGACGTGAACGCCTGCGCATAGTCGACGAAGTCCACCTGCTTGCGCCGCGCCTCGGTGTCCGACATGTCCGAGAGCGCCATGTCGAAACGGCCCGACAGCAGCCCGGGGATGATGCCTTCAAACGGCACGTTCGAGAACGACGCCTTGACGCCGAGCTTGTCGGCCAGCGCTTTCCCGAGATCGATTTCGGCGCCCATCATCTGACCGTCCTTGTCGAATTCGAGCGGCGGAAAGCCGATGTAGCTGGCGATGCGCAACACCCCTGCCGATTTGATGACAGCCGGCGTCTGAATCGGGGATTGTGCGTTGACGATCCATGGCGTGCCGAGCGCGAGCAGCGCCAGGATCCATGACAACCACTTTCTGAGCGTTCCGGTCGAGCGATCGAGGTTCACGTTGCATCTCCTGATTCTTTGAATGGTCATGCGTTTGGTGCAGCCAGCGGCGCGCCTGCTGCGACGGGTTCGCGCGCCGAACTGGCCGTCGCGATCATCACGACGGTCGCCCCGTGCGGCAGCGTGCCGTTCGCTTTCAGAATGCGGATGGCGCCGAGCGCCGAGGCCGAGCTGAGTTCAAGATCGAAGCCGTGGCGCGCTGCGTCGCTCTGTGCCACAGTTGCAAGCGTGTCGTCGAGGCAGACCGCCGACCCGCGGCTCGCCGTCACGGCTCTGACGGCCTGATCGGTGGTCGTATCGCCGGCGATGGAAAACTGCTGCGTGTCGCCCGAAAAAAGATCCGTCGACTTTGCCTGACCCTGCAGGACTCGCGACAGGCGCGGGAATGGCTCGACCGCATGCAGCCTCGGCACCTTGTCGATCATCCCGGCGCGCTTCAGTTCGTCGAAGCCTTCGCCGATGCCCCATAGCAGATCTCCGCGCGCGCACGGCACGACGACATCATCGACGGCGCCGGCCTGCTGGAAGATTTCATAGGCGACCGTCTTGTAGCCTTGCACGCCATAGGGATTGCTCCCGACCGCGGGCAAGGCGAAGTTGGTGATCGGATACCAGCCTTCCGACACCATCCCGGCCATCACCTTCCAGCGATCCAGATGCGTGCGGCACACGACGATCTCCGCATTCATCCGTCCGAGCAGACTTCGATACGCATCCGAGATCGATGCCGTCACCAGCACGCGGCACTTCACACTGGCAGCCGACGCGTACGCGGCGAGGGAAATCGCTGCGTTGCCGGAGCTGGCGCAGACCACGCCGGCGGCACCGGTTTCGATCGCACGGGCCAATGCCAGCGGCGTCATCCGGTCTTTATGGCTGCCGGTAGGGTTCGCCGACTCGCGCTTGAAGATCAGCCTGTCGAGACCCATCGCATCTGCAAGCGCGGGCACATCGACGGCCGGCGTTCCGCCTTCGCCGAGCGACGGAAAGTCGAGGTAGGGCAACCAGGCACCGTACGATCGCATCGGTCCGACGCATGGCGGCAACGACAGCTCGCTCGGTCTGTATTCGGCGGCGACCGAGGTCGGCTCGCCGCGGCTTCTCGACGCCGGATCGCCTTCGAACCAGTCTCCCACGCCGAAATGCGATTGACCGTCGAGACTTCTGAATCCAATCAACAAAGGGTTGCGGACAACGTTGTTCATGAATATCCCTGGTTCATGCGAGAACGACTCGCGTTTTACAAGGCAAAGCGAATCCAGTCCGCGAGCGTGATCCGCTGCGACTCGATCGATAACCTCAGGTCTTGCTTGCACAGTGCTGCCGGACTGGGTGGGCGTTGCGCGATTGGCGGTGCCGCGGTCCGGAGATTCAAAGAGCGATGACTCGATGCCGGCGGCTTCATGAACCCGGTTCATCTTGTTCAAAAGTGTCGAGCCGGCAATAATATCTGTCAAATATCAAATTGCATGTAGTTGATTCAATCGCGATATCAACGCAGCGAGGTGAAAGCATGGATATGCGGCAGATCGAGTTGTTTCGAGCGGTAATGCTGCACAACGGCATCAACCGGGCAGCAGCGGCTTTGGGTGTGGCACAACCGAACATCAGCCGGGCCATCGCCGCGCTGGAGAAAGACGTCGGGTTCCAGTTGTTCAATCGTGAGAAGCAGCGCGTGACGCCCACCGACGAAGGGCTGTCGTTCTTCCGCGAAGTGCAGCACAGCTTCGCCGGACTGGACCGGCTTGGTCAGGCTGCGCGGGACATCAAGGAATTCGGTAACGGGCGACTGCGAGTGGCCAGCCTGATGGCGCTCTCGTTCGATTTCGCTCCACGGGCAATGCGTCGCTTCCTCGACCGCTTTCCGGAAGCAACGATTTCATTTCAGTCGAGGCCGAGCAGTCAGGTCTGGGAGTACACGGCGGGCGGATTATGCGAACTCGGATTCGCCGGTCCCAAGGAAGGATTCGCCGGTATCACTACCCATACATTCATGGCGAACAGTGCAGTTGCCGTTCTGCCTAAAGGTCATCGGCTTGCGCGCAAGCATTCGCTTCGGCAAGAAGACTTCGAAGGCGAGCGATTCATCTCGCTGGCGCTCGAAGATCCGACGCGGCATGTAGTGGACCTTGCCTTCTCCGAACGCAATGTCAAACGCAATCTCGTCGCGGAATCGCAATCGGCCAGCGTGCTATGCGCGATGGTTGCGAATGGAATCGGTGTGTCCATTACCGACCCGCTAATGTTTCTCGAAGGCCGCTTCAAGAACATCGTTTTCCGGCCGCTCGAGTTTTCCATCCGGAACGCCATCGAGCTTCTCATTCCGGCATCACGCAAGCCATCCCGATTGGGCGCCGGTTTCATCAAGGCGATGGAGGAGGAAAAGCTGGCGACGTTCGACGCGTTGCGCAAAGCCGGTTTGATCGAGCAGGACTATCGGTGATGTGTTCATGTTCGCGTAAGCGCTTCTATTCAAAAACCGACCTTCGTTGTACCCTTGTCACCCTCTCCGCGGGGCAGAGCGATACAGACAATTCAAATGGACATCAACCGCCTGGACCTCAATCTCCTCAAGATTTTCGACGCTGTTTATCGCCTGCGAAACCTGTCGGAAGTCGCCAAGGAAGTCCATCTCAGTCAGCCGGCGGTGAGTCACGCACTCGGGCGGCTGCGCGAGGCCATCGGCGACCGCTTGTTCATCAGAACGTCCGCCGGACTCGAACCGACGGCCCGCTGCGAGCGCCTCGCGGAACCCATACGTTCCGCGCTCGCCACCATTCAGGATTCGCTGCTGGACTCGATCGAATTCCTGCCGGAAGAATGCACGCGCGAGTTCCGCCTGCTACTGTCGGATGTGGGCGAGATCCTGTTCATTCCTCGCCTGCTCAGCCGCCTCAACGAGATTGCGCCAAAGGTGAAACTCGCGATTTTCCAGGCGCCGCGTTCGAGCTATGAACAGATGCTGGTGGGACGCGAAGTGGATCTCGTGGTGGGTCACCTGAACATGACCCGGCAGACCATTCGGCATGCCCATGTGTTTCGCGACCAATGCGTGGTCGTGACGCGCAAGCGGGATCGTGCTGACAGCGCCTCCAATGCGCTGACACTCGACGAATTCCAGTCGGGTTCGCATGT
The DNA here is from genome assembly GCF_031451315.1 of Caballeronia sp. LZ032. NCBI lineage: Bacteria > Pseudomonadati > Pseudomonadota > Betaproteobacteria > Burkholderiales > Burkholderiaceae > Caballeronia > Caballeronia sp. LZ032. The sequence goes on along the minus strand of NZ_JARUXP010000002.1, from coordinate 231,083 downwards.
CGCCATCAAACAACTGGACGACCCGGTCGAGTCCGCGTTCGAGGATCTCAACATCCGGCGCACGGTGGTCATGCGCATGCCGAACTACTTCGCCTTGCCGAGCGTCATCGCGCAGTCTGATCTGCTCACCACCGTGCCCTCACGCGTCGCCGCGCACTTTCAGCGCAGCATGTCGCTCGACGTATACGACGTGCCCTTCCCCTGCCCGTTCTTCGATGTCCGCATGTACTGGCATACGCGCTTCGACACCGATCCCGCTCACGCATGGCTGCGCGAGACCTTTCTTTCCCTGTTCAAGTCAGACGAGCAATCGGTCGCGGCGCTGACGGCGCGATGATGGTTACCCGAAGGCGATCGTCATAGTCCGCCACGCACATCCATCAGGCAGCCCGTCACATAAGAAGCAGCGGGCGACGCCAGCCACACCACCGCTTCCGCGACTTCGTCCGCCGTTCCCATGCGTCCCAGCGGAATCGTGCTCGCAAAGCGAGCCAGCGAATCGGCCGTGCGCTGCTGGTGCAATTCCGTGTCGATGACGCCGGGCCGTACCGCGTTGACGCGAATGCCTTCCTGCGCCAGTTCCTTCGACAAGCCGATGGTCATCGTATCCATCGCGCCCTTGGTCGCCGCGTAGTGGACCCATACGTTGGGCGCACCCAGCACCGACGCACCCGAAGACATGTTGACGATGACGCCGCCCGCGCCGCCTCGCGCCGTCGACATGCGTCGCACCGCCTCGCGCGTGGCGATGAATGCGCCGATCACGTTGACGCTGAACACCTTCGCCAGGTTGTCGCTATCGAGATCGGCCACGCGGGACGTGCCGCCCGTGATGCCCGCGTTGTTCACCAGCACGCCGATGCGGCCCAGTTCGTCGATCTGCCGGAACGCGTCGAGCAGCGCGTGCTCGTCGCCCATGTCCGCGCGGATCGCCCACGCCTTGCCCGCGTTTGTTTCGATCTCGTCGACGACACCCTGCGCAGCAAGCGCGTCGTTCTTATAGAGAATCACCACGGGATGCGTCATCGCGGCGCGACGCGCAATGGCCGCGCCAATGCCGCGGCTGCCGCCCGTGATCACGAACAGTGGTTTATCGCTCATCCAGCTTCCTTTTCCAGTCTGATCGAGGTCTAGTAAGCGCCGTCGTTCGCATGCGACGCGCTCTTCGCGACAAGAGCCGCGTCCCTGAAACTGCGCGCAAGCTCGGTCGCCGCGCGCACCAGCAAGGTCGTATCGACACCGACGGCCACGAACTGCGCGCCAGCCTCCAGATAGTCATGCGCGAGCTTGCCATCCGTCACGAGGACACCCGCCGCCTTGCCTGCGCTTCGCACCACCGCGATGCCCTCGATGATCGCCGCTCGCACATCGGGATGATTGGCCTGGCCGCGCAAACCCATGTCCGCGGACAAGTCGGATGGGCCGAAGAACACGCCGTCGACGCCCTCGGTCGATGCGATCTCGTGCAGGTTGCTCATGGCTTGCCGCGTCTCGGCCTGAACCAGCAGCGCAACCTCGCCGTTGGCCTGATTCAGATAGTCGTCGATCTGGTTCCAGCGCGACGCTCGCGCCAGCGCTGCCCCAAGCCCCCGTATGCCCTCGGGCGGATAGCGCATGGCCTGCATCATCAGGCGTGCTTCTTCGGCGGTGTTGATCATTGGAATGAGCAGCGTCTGCGCGCCGATGTCCAGGTATTGCTTGACGAGCGACACATCGGCACGCACCGGACGTACAACTGCGTGCGACGAATACGGCTCGATCGCACGAAGTTGGTCCAGCGTCGTCCGTACATCGTTGGGCGCGTGCTCGTTGTCGAGCAGGAGCCAGTCGAAGCCCGTTCCGGCGAGCAGCTCGGCGGCATTGGCGTCGGCGAGTCCCACCCACAGCCCGATCTGCCGCTCTCCCGCGTGCAGCGCCCGTCGAAATGAATTTTCGCGAATCTGCATCTAGAGTCCTCAATGGAAGCGGAACGAGATCGCGCCGAGCGGACCGTAGTCGACATGGAAGCTGTCGCCGAATGCCGCGAAGCACGGTCGCGTGAACGAACCCGCCAGCACGATGTCGCCCGCCTCGATCTGTTCGTCGTAGGGCGCGATCTTGTTCGCGAGCCATGCCACGCCGTTTGCCGGATGATTCAGCACGCCGGCCGCGAGCCCCGTCTCCTCGATGACGCCGTTCTTGTAGAGCATCGCGCCGATCCAGCGAAGATCCACTTCCAGCGGGTTCATCGGACGTCCGCCGAGAACGATGCCGGCGTTCGCCGCGAAGTCGCTGATGGTGTCGCAGACCCGGCGCATCGCGCCCGTTTCGCTGTCGCGCTGTTCGATGCGCGCATCGATGATCTCGATGGCCGGGACCACATAGCTCGCCGCGGACAGTACGTCGAACATCGTGATACCCGGGCCCTTGAGCGGACGGTTCATGACGAAGGCCAGCTCCACTTCGACGCGTGGCGCGATGAAGCGATCGAACGGGATATCGCCGCCGCCCTCGAAGAACATGTCGTCCATCAGGGGCGCGAAATCAGGCTCGGTAATCTGGCTTGCCTGCTGCATCGCGCGCGACGTCAAGCCAATCTTTCGTCCCTTGATCTTGCGGCCGTCCGCGACTTCGAGCGCGACCCACGCACGCTGGATCGCATAGCCGTCGTCGACGGTCATCTGCGGATACTGTTTCGTGAAATGCGGCAACTGGACGCGCGTCCTGCGCGCCTCATACAACTGGCGGGCGAGTTGCGCGATGGTGTCTTGCGGAAGCATGAATCGACTTTTCCTTTTGGCTGTCGGATGGAGGTTGCATGGGACCGTCATGAATCAGCCCGCCATGCGCGGACCGACATAACCCGTCTGCCCGGCTTCCGACCCGAGGTTCAGAATGGGGCCGTCCATGCGCTCCTGCCAGATCAGCGACTCCATACCGATGTGCAGCGGATGATCCTGGATCGTGAGAATGAAGGTGGCCTCTTCATCGTAGTAGTGCGCATGCTCCGACCACGACGGTCCCGAGAGCAGCAGGTCGCCCGCCTTCCATGGAATCTCGACGCCATCGACGATGCTTCTTCCGTGCCCCGTGAAGTGATAGTTGATCGCGACCGAGCTGTGCTTATGACCACGTCCGACCTTGCGTGCCGGCTTTCCCACGGGATGCGAGAAGATCGTGGCGAAGAACGAGTGAGTCGTGCCGTTGCGACGTTCCGTTGCCGGGTTATAGAGAAGGATGATGTTGCGCTTCGCGTCGCCGTTCTCCATCGTCAGCATGTCGGCGACGGCTTCCCACGGCCACACCAGCGGCCGGTTGCGCACCACTTCGATATCCGTCAGGAATTCATAACCGCGCAGCCGCGCGCCTGCGTCGGAGATCTGCCGGTCAGGCGCGTTGTTGCGGTTATAGCTGTGGTCGAGTCCGGTCGCGGAGATCTCGACGTTGCGTTCGGTGACCGAATCAGCATAGTTGATCCAGTGCACGGCCAGCTTGCGCAACAAGGGCGCGTTGGAATACGTGAGACGCACCCAAGGCTCGTCGCCGGTGTTCTTGTGCGAATACGCCTGCATCGAAGGGATGGTGAGCGTTCCCCACTTGCTCAACTGGTGCGCTTCCGTCCCGACTTTGACGCTGCCCGAGCCACGGATGCAGAACTCGATCTGATTGGAATTGCGCATCAGCGCACGCGTCTCTTCGCCTGGATTGACGACGCTGATGGTGACGTCGATGCCGGGCGCGAAGCCCATCGAGCCATCCGTGCACGACGGATGAACGATCAACGCCGCACGCCGGCCGTCCTCGGGCAGCGGCATCTCGCTCAGTCGGCTGATCTCGCGCTCGGTCTCCTCGCGCGGGACGAGCAGCGGTTGCCAGGGTGTGATGGGCGCCGGTGCGGCTGCGCTGCCGTCCAGCATCGTGAATGTGGGTTCGCTCATGGTGTCCTCCGATATGCCTGAACTTGTAGTGAGGGGGGAGCCGGTCAGTTCCTGGATCAGCGGATTGGCGCAGGACCGCTGAGCGGCAGACGGATCTCCGCGCCGTGTCCCGTCACCGCGCGCTCATAGGCAAGCTTGGCGACAGCCAGATCCGATATGCCCATGCCCATGGCCTTGAAGAGCGTGATATCGCCTTCACGCTTCCTGTCGAGGCCGTGTCGAATGACGTCGGGCAAGGTCTGAACGTGTGCCCAGCCTTCATTCGCCGAGCCGAAGAAGTCGATGAATTCGCGGGACGCCTTTTGCGTGTTGACGAGGTTGTCGACCACGATCGCGACGGCGCGCTCGAACACGTCGGGAAAGAACTCCGCGTTGTGCGGCAGGATCGCGCCAACCGCATTCAGGTGCGCATTGGGCGCAAGCAAGCGCGCGTCGAAGAAAGGCTGCGTCGCCCGCGTGACCAGCGTCACGATTTCGGCGCCATCGACTGCATCTTCGAGCGAGGTTGCCTCGACGACCTGCACCGAGCCTAGACTGGTTGCCACCTTCTCGAAGAACGCGTGACGCTTCTCGGCGGTAGGACTCCAGATGCGCAAACGCTTGAGCGGCCGAACCGCGTTGACGGCAAAAATCTGCGCGAGTGCCTGACGCCCGCTGCCGATGATCGCCATGTCGCTCGCGTGCCTGTCGGCCATCCAGCGCGTGCCGACAGCGGTCATCGCGGAGGTCCGGATCTGGCCGAGCGTGTTTGCTTCGAGCATGGCGAGCAGCCGGCCGTTCTCGGTGCTGAACAGCGAGAACACCGCTTTCGCGCCGGCGGCGGTATGCACCCATGTCTTGAAGCCGCACACGCCCTCGCGCAACGACGCGGAGCCGAGCGCATGCATGGAGCCGCCATCGCCGATATCGCCGATTGCCTTGGGAACGTTGAACGCCGTGTCGTTGGCGATCTCGCCGAGGCTGTTCTCCAGCGCATCGATGGCGTCGTCGAGCGGCACCAGCTTCGATACATCGGATTCAGTTATCCAGATTGCTTCTTGTGTCATCAGTTATCCTGCCAAATGTGAATGGAGTGTGGGGCGATCGTGGTCGCTGCCGGCTACATCGAATCAGATGAATGGAAGATGACGCTCGCTCGACTTGCTCGCGATCAGCCAACGCTCGCCATCGAAGACCAGCGTGTCGATGCAGCGCCGCACTGCCGAGGGTGTCATCGACGGTGTGTCGCTTGCGTCCGTGCGTTGCGCTTCGAAGGCCATCAGGAAGAAGCTCACTTCGGCATGGGTACGATCCACCCTCGACACCAGCGGATTGCAGACAGCATGGAACGTTCTCCGGGTCTCGGGACGCGCAGCGAGCGCCCGGCCGATGCTTTCGCGGCCGCGCAGTGCTTCGCCGTTCCGATGCCACACGCCATCCGGCGCGAACAACGACACCGCCAGCTCGTGGGTACGCTCGTCGAGACAGCGGAAGAATGCGAAGACGGTTTCCGTACACGCCTTCGACGATGCAAGCGCTGCTTCATCCGACATGCGGCCTCCGCTCGTTGGTCACCGTATTGGCAAGCGTGCCGATGCTCGACACGTCAACTTCGAAGACATCGCCTTCCCGCAGATAGCGCGGCGGCTTCCGAGTCATGCCCACGCCTTCGGGCGTGCCGGTGGCGATGACATCGCCGGCATCGAGCGTGGTGAAGGAACTGAGGTAGGCGATCAACTGCGGCACGCTGAAGATCAGATCATCCGTTCCGGAGCGCTGTACTTCTTCGCCGTTGAGCCGGCCAGTCAGCACGAGCCTGCCTGGATCGGGCACTTCATCGGCGGTGACGATCCACGGACCCAGCGCGCCCGAACGCTCGAAGTTCTTGCCCGGCGTCGCCTGTGTGTTGTGCTGCTGGAAATCCCGCACCGAGTTCTCGGCCATGCACGTATAACCGGCTACGTATTCGAGCGCGTGCTCGACGCTCACATGCCGCGCAGGCTTGCCGATGACAACCGCCAGTTCCGCTTCGTAGTCGAAGCAGTCGGAGTTGAAGGGACGCACTACCGGCTCGCCATGTCCGACCAGCGAACTGGCGAAGCGAACGAAGATGGACGGATACTCGGGAAAGGCACGCTTCATTTCCACCAGATGCGCGCGATAGTTCAAGCCCGCGCATATGATCTTCGCATCGCGCCCGACCGGCGGCAGAAGCCTCACGGCGGAGAGCAGCACGGTCTCGCCAGCGGCGCCGGAGCGCGCCTGTGCTATGGCCTGTTCGAACGTATCGGCAGCGTCGATCGAGGTCACCTGGTCGTCATTCAGAACGCCCCACCGCTGGCGACTTGCGTGCTCAAAACGAACAATTTTCATCTCGCACTTTCCATTGAAGAATTCACTTGCGTATCGAAACCATGCGTCGTGACGCGGGGATCAACGCGGATACCGGTACGGGCCGATCAAGGTGATCGCGAATGCGCTGACGACGCATGCAGCCGACGCGAACATCATCACGGGCGTGTAGCTTTGCAGGCGATCGAACGCGATGCCGAAAAGAATCGGTCCGCCCAGCGTGCCGAGACAGAACAGCGAAATCATCACGCCGTACACGGAGCCGAACGAGCTCAGACCGAAGTAGCGCTTCACCAGGAACGGCATCAGATCGCCTTCCGCGCCCACGAGCATGCCGGTCAGTGCCGCGCCCGTCGCCAGCAACGCGTAGGACGGGTTGTGCGACGAGGTTGCGAGGATCAGCCCGCCGACAGCGCCCAGCAGAAACGCGCCGCAGGCCACCACGCGAGCCGGCACGATGTCCAGCAGCACGCCCGCGCCGAATCGGCCGATGGTGAGGCCGATCGCCGAGAACGCCGCGCCGGCCACGGCCTGGTTCGCCGACAAGCCTTTGTCGGTAAGCAACGCGGGAATATGCACGATGCTGCCCAATCCGACCGCCGCCACAATCGCGATGCTGATGCTGATGATCCAGAAGCGCGGCTCGGCCAGCGACTCGCGCAGCGAGTTCGACGGTCCGTGCTTGCCGCCGCGGGAGGCTGCGGGAATCGGCAGCGTCGCCTGGCGGTCGACGCGCAGCAGCAACAGCGCGGCCACACCCATGACTGCCGCGAGCACGCCGAGCACGGCATAGGCTTGCTCCCAGCCGTAGCGGGTCATCGCCCAGCGCGCGACCCAGGGCGCCGACGCCGCACCGATTCCCGCGCCGATCGATGCAACGCCGAACGCAAAGCCCGTCCGGCGCTCGAACGAACGCGCCAGGATCGGCAGGTAGCCGACCGGCGAAGTCGCGACGCCAAGCAGCCCGATCACGAAGGTCTTGAAGCCGATCAACAGCGGCGTTGCGGGGCCGACGCAGATCAGGAGGAAACTCGCCACGAACAGCGCGAGCGACCACGCGATCACGCGATAGGCGCCGTAGCGGTCCATCAGCTTGCCGGCGATCGGTGCGCCCAGCGCAAGTCCGAGCGATGCCATGGCAAGACAGGTGGACGCGACCGCACGGCCGGAGCCGAGCGATGACGCGATCGGCAGCAAAAAGACGCCCGTCGTGCCGGCGAACAGTGAGGTATAACCGCCTGCCAGTCCCAGCGACGTCGCGAGCAGCAGAATGGCGCTGCGCATGACGGAATGCCGGGTATCACTCGAAGATGCGGCAATCGGCTCCGAAAGGGCCGTGTGCGAGCCTTCCATCGTGGTGTCTCCTGGATTTGATCTGGATTTTTTATGAATGAAATCTAGCGGATCTGCGCAGGCGTTGACACTGAAACCTGTGCATTCGTCAAGTGCACGCGCTGCATCGGGCCTAGAAGCGATGGGCGATGTCGGCGCGCACGGCGGTCTGGGCATGGGTCGCGGACGGACTCAAGCCGGAGATCGACGCGACTGCGGCATTGCCGGTCGAGTCGATTCCGCTCGCGCGCTGATAGACGGCGGTGGTGTAGACCGTGGTGCGTTTGGAGAGCGCGTAGCTGGCTCCCAGACCGAGCTGGCGATACCAGGCGCCTTCGTGCCCGCCCACCGATGCCGAGCGTGTCAGGCTCGCCATCACCCCGGCGAGCAGCGCCGCCGAGAACTGGTAGCGCAGGTTCAGTTCGACCGTGTTGATGGCCGCCGTGCCCGTGTATCCGAGCGGATTGGGCCCGGACGTCGCGACATCGCCGAGACCTGTGTAACGGACATTGGTGTAGATGACGCCGGCGGTGGCCGCCTGCCACGTGACGGATGCGCCGGCCCCGAAGAGATCGAACGCATTGGCCGATGCATAGCCCGCATACAGTGGATTGCTCTCGGGCGTCGTCGCACTGCCGAGCGAGCCGAGATTGTTTGCACCGACACCCGCACCGTTCGGATTCGCGCCATAGAAGGCGACGTTCGGATTGCGCACGGAGAGCCAGGCGGTACCGGCACGCAGCGCTCCGCCGTCGTAGGCGGCGCCGAGCGACCAGGCCGAGTTGCGCGCATTCGATCCTGCTGCGCCGCCCACGCTGTACAACGCTTCCGCCGTGATGCCGCCGATCTTCGGCATCACGTATTTGATGCTGTTGTTCAGCCGGCGCGTGCTCAACAGGTTGTCGATGTCGCCTGGATGCGTGGCCGCATAGCCGCCGAACTGCCACGCGGCGGAGAACGGTGCAACGATGTCGAGATGCGGATCATATTGCCGGCCTAGGGCGACCCGGCCTAGTCCCGACTCGATGCCCACGAAAGCCTGCCGGCCGAACTCGCTGCCGCCTTGCGCAAAGGCGCCGTTGTTCAGCGTAAAGCCGCTTTCGAGCGTGAAGAAGGCTCGCAAGCCGCCGCCCAGTTCTTCGGTGCCGCGAATGCCCCAACGACTTCCGCTCAGGCCGAACGCGCCGTCGGTCATGGCGAGCTGGTTTCCACCGCCGACCGGACGACCCTTGACTACGGCTCGCTGCGAGCCGACCGCATAACTGATGCCGACATCCAGAAGACCATACAGCGTGACGCTCGATTGTGCGTAGGCGGGAACCGCGAGCACGCCAGGGACGAGTGCCAAGAGCACGTACCTTTTCATCCAATCTCCTCCGAGTTATTTTTTATATGCTTCGCTTGAGTGGAAGCGCGTCCTTTTGCGTTTTTGTTGCAAGGCTGCAAGCGCGGACGGACGCTGCGAATCTATCGGATCACGGATGCAACCGACACTGAAACCTGCGCATGAGAGACATGCATGAGGCGAATTGGGGGTTGCTTCGGTTGGGTTTGGGGCAAGGTGCGTTCAATGCCCCTTATCGAAATCACTGCGTCCCTCCCGGGGAATTTCGCGACTTCTCTGGAGACAAGGATTCGTGGTGTCGCTGGCGTGCGGCGGTTGGTGAACCAGTTCAGCTCAGCTCTCGCTGACACCTTTCGGTGTAGCAACACTCACCAGGCGGTAGAAGCGCAGAGCGGGATGACGGGATGGCGGAAGCTGCGATGGTGCCGGGACCAGGGTCGCGCCAAAGTCTGACTAACGCTGCGAGAGACATCAAATGAATGTGTTCGTCGACCATCCGGCGGTGCTGTTCGCAGTTTTGCTCGCCCTTTTCATCGGCGCGGTGGCCTTCGGCGCGTTTGTTTTGCGACGTCTGGCCGTGTTGCCGCCCGATGACCGCGACGACTGCAACATCATTCAAACCTCCACGCTGACGCTTCTCGCGCTTCTGGTTGGATTCAGCCTGTCGATGGCGGTGAATCGCTACGACGTCCGGGAGTCCTTGGAAGAAAGCGAAGCCAACGCCATCGGCACCGAGTACGCGCGAGCTGACCTGGTCGATTCCGCCGTCGGCGCCATCACGATCCTTCCGGCGACGGTCGCGTTGTCGCTTGCACTGATCGCGGACATTGACAGCCCAAAGGGCGGTGTCATCCGCGTCGAACTGCGGGACCTCGGAAGGCTGCTGACGTCACTTGAGCCGTGATCCCCGATGCTCGATACGGCGCTGCCGGGGCCCTGGCCGTTTGGTTCCCTGCCTTACACCGTGCGTCGCTTTCCAGGTTGCACGATATGCTGAGAGCAAAGTCTCAAAGATGAAAATCAATGCAAGACCGTCAGCGGCTTGCGGGTCAGATGCCAGAGTCGGAAGAGCACAAGCCATCTTCGCAGCAGGCCAATGCGGCTCGCATCCAGCACCACGACGTCCGCGCCACGATTCGCGTGGGCCGCAATGGACTTCTCGGCCGAACCGAAGATGCGCTTCCAGGTATAGGGAACACCGGCGTCTTCCAGCACCGCACATGTGCTCGTCAAGGCATCTCGCATGAAATCCTTCTCTTGCCGACGCAGCGCCGATCGGGAGTGAAACGCGACCGCGCGGCTTTGAGCCGCATCATCGAGGATCTCGATCACTTCAACGTGAGCGACGCACTTCTCCGCAAAGAGAAACGCCGCATGACGCGCCGCTTCGAGCGCACCGGCCGGGCAAATCACGGGAATGAGCAGCTTGAGCATCTCAGTCTTCTTCAATGCGGATTGAGCAGTCTTCATTGCAGCACCACGTGCATCAAGATCGCGCAAAGCTTCAGTTCGCCGGTATAAAACTTTCGTAAAGATTCAGCCTGTACAATGGCGGAAGGGTGTCAGGCGAATTCGCGTTTGACAGGATCAGCGTCGGTCGGGCCGCCACGCTGGATCCTTGACGTCCATTTCATGCTGCAGCATTCCGCACGACAAGCCCGGCACATCGCCCGACAAGCCCTCACCGCACTCGAGCATTTCCTGCACATCGAGGCTGCGAGCGGCATCATTCTTCTCATTGCCGCCGCTGCTGCTCTGCTTTGGGCCAACTCGCCCTTCGCTGACGCATACCATCACCTTTGGGAAGCGCCGATCGCCTTCAAGGTCGGATCGTTCGAGTTCTCCAGGCAGTTGCACTTCTGGATCAACGACGGGCTCATGACGGTGTTTTTTCTGGTCGTGGGGATCGAGATTCGCCGGGAGATGCACGAGGGATCCCTGAGCGATCTCCGGCAGGCCGTTTTGCCGCTCGCAGCGGCCGTCGGCGGGGTGATTGCGCCCGCGCTCATTTACCTCGCGGTCAACTATTCATCGGGAGAAATCCGCGGCTGGGCGGTGCCGACTGCAACGGACATCGCTTTCGCTGTCGGCGTGCTGGCGTTGCTCGGGAAATCGATTCCGGGAAACTTGCGCATCTTTCTTCTGACGCTTGCAATCGTCGATGACATCATCGCGGTATTGATCATCGCGGTCTTTTATTCTTCCGGCCTCGACTACGCCGGCTTCGGAATCGCGGCCGCCGGTGTCGTGATGGTGCTGGTCATGCAGCGCATGAGCATCGGCGCCGCGGCGGCCTATATCGTTCCCGGCGCGGTGATCTGGACGGGTCTGCTCGTGAGCGGAGCGCACCCGACGCTTGCGGGCGTCGTGCTCGGATTGATGACGCCCGTCGCGCCCACTTTCCACCGCGAGCGCGCGCTCGTCGAAATGTCGCAGGCGACTGCCAGTGTCACGCAAAAGAGCACCGCCCACGAGAACGCCGACAAATTGGCCAGACCGCTGCAGATGTTACGGCTGGCGCAGCGCGAGATGCTGGCGCCCGTAGTTCGCGTGCAATGGTCGCTCCATCCGTGGGTCGCCTACGGCATCATGCCGTTGTTTGCGCTGGCCAATGCGGGCGTGAGTTTTACGGGTCTCGATCTGTCCGGCGGCCAGGCTCACTATGTGTTGGTCGGTGTGGTGGCTGCGCTTGTGCTCGGAAAACCGCTGGGCGTGTTCGTGTCGACGTGGACGCTGGTCAGGACGGGATTGTGCCGCTTGCCTGATGGTGTGGCGTGGGGCGGCGTGATGTTGGTGGCGTTGCTTGCGGGCATCGGCTTTACCATGTCCATCTTCATATCGATGCTCGCGTTCGACGATCCTGAGACGCTTTCCGTCGCCAAACTCGCAGTCCTGATCGGCTCGGTGCTCGCGGGTGTGCTCGGATTGGGATGGGGCATGATCTACGCGCGACGCCGCCCGGTCATCGGGCCGTCTGCTTAGGCGCATCTCTCATCCGCCGACGCCGGGACCTTGCGAACGAGTCGTTACGTGAAGGACTCAGCCACGCTTCGTACCTGTTTCTTGTCGTCTTCGAGGGTCATCGCGTCTTCGGCGCGTGTCAGTGCGAGCTGCGACTGATGACGCGCGGCTTCGCGAAACGCGTCATCACCCATTTCGACAAGCGCCCGACAAGTCTTCTGCAATCGAAGCTGTATCTCGACAAACCTTGAGCGTCGAGTGCTGCCATGTCCACGTACTGCACGTATCCGGTCACACCCGCGTGCAAAGGCTCGGCGCTGTCCGCAATATCCGTCGCGGGATCTTTGAGTTCTCTACCGCCAAGGAAAGGCTCACCGAGCCGTGCATCGATTGCGGCCTGTGTCGCCTGCTCGACTCTGTCGGTCGTCTCACCGACGCGAGCAAGCCCTAGCAGCGTGAGGTGATCGTCATCATGAACAGCACCGACCGTCATTGCGGTCCGTACACGCCGACCTTCAACACGACCAGCGCGACCATGCTGAACAGGAAGGAACCGACAAAGGTCGACAATGCGTTCTGCGTGACGCTCCCCTGAATCAGGAGAAGAATTGCACGCGGGGTGACGGTATTCGTGGCCGATCCATAGGCCGGCGTCATGATGCTCAGGGAGAAGGTGGTGACTCGTTGCCCTGACCCACTGTTTTCGTATGAACAGCAGCAGTATCGATTGCCAACGTGCCACGCCCGCCTCCATGCGACTTCAGGATCGAAGTGACGGCGTCAAAAGCACGTTGCGCGCCTACGGATCTCAATCTTGCCATTCAACCCGCACGCCTGTCGCATTCGCACGGCGGCACCGCCTGACGATTCCCCTTCTGCCACGCTATGCCCACGTCGATACCCAACGTCGGAGGTGCATCAGAATGGCCAAGAAATATGCGGGCGGCTGCGCATGCGGTGCAGTGAGATTCGAATTCGATACCGATCCCGGCTTCTACGCCGATTGCTACTGCCGGGACTGTCAACGGGCGAGCGGCGGCGTGATGGCCACGTTCTTCGGCGTTCCGGAAAACGAGTTCACGTTGCTGAGCGGCAAGCCGAAGTCGTTTGCCTATATCGCGGACTCCGGCAAGCGAATCGACCGGAACTTCTGTCCCGATTGCGGCTCGCGCCTGTTCACGAACCACGCCGGCGCGTTTCCGGGCACGGTGTTCGTGATGCTGGGCAGCCTGGACAATGCCGAAACCATTCAGCCGATGCTCGAAATGTTCACGAAGCGCCGACACACATGGCTCAAGCATCCTGACATTCCGCAGTTCACGGACATGCCTTCATGACGCATCGGCGGCTCAGTTCACCAGCGTCTCCCGCTTCTTCTGCCGCAACGCGACACCCGGCCACAACTGGGCGCCGCCGCGTTCGTATTGCCCAGGATAGCGAATCCGGCTGACGTCGCCGAGCACTTCGGCGGCGTGCCACGGCCATCGCGGGTCGTCGATGAACGCGCGCCCGAGCGCCACGCAATCGGCCTGCTGGTTCGCGAGAATGGCCTCGGCCTGATGCGGATCGGCGATAAAGCCGACGGCCCGCGTGACCATGCCCGTGCGGCGCTTGACCTCTTCGGCGAGATGCACCTGATAGCCCGGTTCGACGGGAATGGCGGCAGGCGCCACTGCCCCCGAGGTCACGCAGACGTAATCGACGCGGATCGCCTTGAGCGCGTCGGTGAACGCGACACATTCGTCGATCGTGATGCCGCCGTCCTTCCAGTCGGTCCCGGTGATGCGAAAGCCGAGCGCGATATCGGCGCCGAGCGCGTCGCGGACAGCGGCGGCGATATCGAGCGGCAGACGCATGCGGTTCGCGAGGCTGCCGCCGTATTCGTCGTCACGCTGATTGGCCAAGGGCGAAAGAAACTGATGCAGCAGATAGCCATGCGCGGCATGAATCTCGACCACCTCGAACCCGAGACGCGCCGCCCGCTTCGCGGAAACGACGAAGCTGTCGCGCACGCGGCGGATGTCGTCCTTCGTCATCGCCTGCGGGGTGTGCCAGCCGTCGGTGAACGCAAGCGACGACGGCCCCTGCGTCTGCCACGGGTCCTCACCCGCGCCGAGCGCACCACGCCCTTCCCACGGACGTTGCGCCGAAGCCTTCCTGCCAGCGTGGCCCAGCTGGATGCCCCAGCGCACGCCCTGCCCGACGCCACGCGCCGCGGCCATCACGCGCCCCAGCGCGGCTTCGGTGACATCGCTATACAGCCCGAGACAGCCATGCGTGATGCGCCCATGCCGTTCGACGGCAGTCGCTTCGAGCATCACCAGCCCCGCACCCGAGACGGCGAGCTGCATGAGGTTCATCAGATGCCAGTCGCTGGCGCAACCGTCGTTGGCGCTGTACTGGCACATCGGGGCCACGACGATACGGTTGTCGAGTTCGACGGAACCCATGCGCAAAGGGGAAAAAAGAATACTCGTCATGCCGTGTCCAGATGATGTGGAGCGCTCCGCGAGGCGAAACGCGGAGCGTCGAAAGAAAAAACGTCAGGCCGCATTCGCCTTCGCATACGCGGCGACTTCCGCGTGCGTGGCGAACCAGACGTCCTTGGTCTTCATGTAGGTGATCAACTCGTCGAGGATCCAGATGCGCGAGCGCGCCGTGATGATGTGCGGATGCATCGTCAGCTGGAACAGGCCGCCGCTCTCGTACGCGTGGTCGAACTCGCGGCGGAAGATCTCGAAGACATCGGTAGGCGGCGTATACGGGCGCAGCGACTGGAAGCGATGCATGCTGAAGTACACGGCATCGTCGCGAATCCATTCCACCGGCAGTTCCACCACGCCCGTCGCCTCGCCTTCGAGCATCAGCTCGTAACAGTCCTCGTCCGCCATCAGCGACGAATCGTAGAGCAGGCCCATTTCCTTCGCGATGCGCAGCGTATGCGGGCTGAAGTCCCACGAAGGCGTGCGCAATCCGACCGGCCGCACGCCCGTGATCTTCTCCAGCGCGTCCGACGAGCGCAGCATCAGATCGCGCTCGTCCTCGTAGGACAGCACCGAGTTGAGTTCGTGAATCCAGCCATGAATGCCGATCTCATGTCCTTCGGCGATCACGCGGCGCTGTTCGTCTTCATGCAGCATGGCCGCGACCGCCGGCACATAGAAGCTCGCCTTGACGCCGTGCCGTTCCAGCAGTTCAAGCAGTCGCGGCATGCCGACGCGCGCGCCGTATTGCCCCCAGCTCATCCGGCTGATGGACTTGCCGCCGTCGCGCAGTTCGTTGGTCTCGTGATCGCTGTCGAACGACAGGGCCACCGCGCAACGTGCGCCGTCCGGCCAGTGCGCGGGCCGCAGACTGCGCCCCGCGCGCGTGTGATTCACCTTCGCGCGCCAGGTTTCTTCCGGCCATTGCCAGGGTTCGAGGGTCTGCTTCGAAAGATCGTTTGTCATCCTGGTTTCCTTTGGTTCAGATTGGGACCGGCTTTATCGGCCGCCATCGACGGACAGGATCTGCCCGTTGACGAAGCCCGACAGCTCCGACGCGAAGAACAGCACCGCGCGCGTGATGTCCTCGGGCGTGCCGAAGCGCCGCAGCGCAATGCCGTCGAGCAGGCTGCGCTGGCGCGCTTCGCCCATCGCGGCCCATTGCTTTTCGGTGGCGTCGTTGGTGCGCACGAAGCCGGGCGCGACCGAGTTCACGCGAATCCCGTGCGGTCCGAGTTCGTGCGCGAGTTGCCGCGTGAGGCCGAGCACCGCGTGCTTCGCGGAGCAGTACGCCTGCACGCCAGTGAGCGAAGCCTGCAAGGCCGCGCCGGAACTGATGTTGATGATCGCGCCGCGTCCCGCGCGCTTCATGCCGGGCGCGGCCGCGCGGCTCAGCGAGAAGGTCGTGCCGAGGTTGATCTCGATCACGCGGTCCCATTGTTCGTCGGTGACTTCATCGACTGGACGCGGCGCCTGTCCGGCCACGCCGCCCGCGTTGTTGACGAGCACGTCGAGCGCACGGCCGCTGTGTTCCTCGATCCCGCGAACCCATGCCGCAGCCGCCGCGCGATCCGTCAGATCGACAACCTTCGTTTCGATGCGCGGCGCCGCGAGCGTCGCGAGTTCGTCGGCGCGAATATCGCAGGCATAGACGTGTGCGCCGAGTTCCGCGAACGTCGTGGCGATCACGCGCCCAAAACCGATGGCCGCACCGCTGACGGCCACCACCTGCCCTTCGAAGGAAATGTTCATGTCTCGAGTAGTTCGTTGAGGTTGCGGTCGGACAGCGTGCGTTCACCGTCCTCGATCTCGTGGATCATGTCGCACAAGGCATTCAGCTTCACGCAGTCGATGCCGTGCGTGCGGCCCGTCTCCACCACCGGCTTGATCTGCATGTCCACTTCCGTACGGCGCTTGCGCACCGCGAGATCGCGCCATACGCCGGAATGCGTCTTGGCGTTCGGCCGGTTGAACGCCACCATCGCCGCGACGCTCGCGCGGGCCGCGGCTTCGTCGGACTGCGGCGTGAACGCGGCCGGATCGAAGCCATTGAAGCCGCGCGCGTTCACGCCTTCCGCCTGCGCCACCTGCAGGACTTCGGTCGCCATCTCGCGCCACAGCGGCAGCAGTTCGGGACGTTCGAGACAATCGGCGATGCCCAGTTGACCAACCGCCTGCGCGAACAGCAGCGAGCCATAGGCCAGCTTGCCCCACAGGTAGGAGAAGATTTCGTTGGTGAGGACGGCGTCGGGTTCGAATTGCTGCATGAGTCCGTGCAGCGCCTGGATACGCTCGGTCGAGGCGCCATCGATTTCCCCGACCACCACCGCCGCCCGGTTGCCGTAGTGAATCTCGCCCGGCTTGATCCAGTCCGCGCCGAAGTTGACGAATGCGCCGACCGTCCGCTCGCGGCCCACGACCTGCGCGATCACGTGCTCGCACAGTCCGTTCTGCAGCGACAGCACATAGCCGTCCTTCGTCAGATGCGGCCACAGTGCTTCACACGCCTCACGTGTATGGTGCGCTTTCACGGCGAGGAAGATGCGGTCCCACTGCCCGTCGATTTCACCCGGAAGGAAAGCTGGCGCGCTTACCGTAAATCGATCTACCGGACCGGTGATCGACAAGCCACGCGCCGGATCGCGGATCGCTTCCACGTGCTCGCGGTCGATGTCCACGAAGGTGATGTCGTGACCCGCGCGCACGAGATACGCGCCGATCGTTCCGCCGATGGCGCCCGCGCCCCAGATCAGAATGCGTTGTTTCATTGAAGGTTTGCCCGTTGGTTTAGCGAAGCCGCTCGCGTGCGGTTTCGCGGAAAGTCGAGATGACGATGCCGGAGACGATCGCCGCCGCCGTCAGATAGAAAGCCGGTGCGATGGGCGAGCCGGTCACGCCGATGAGCCAGGTCGAGATGAACGGTGCGAAGCCGCCGAAGATCGCGGTGGAGAGGCTGTAGCCGATCGACATCAGCGTGGTGCGGCCGTAGGTCGGGAACAGCTCGCACAGCGCCGACGGACCCGCGCCCGAGAAGGCCGCGATGAACAGGTTGAAGAAGATCTGGATGGCCAGGATCGCGCCGAAGCTCGCGCCGCCGAGCACCACGCGGAACAGCACGTACGAGAACAGCAGGAAGCCCACGCAGCAGCCGATGAGCAGCGGCTTGCGGCCGATGCGGTCCGACAGCGCGCCGAAGAACGGCGTGGCCGCGACCAGCACGGCGAGCGCGATCGAATTCGACATGAGTGCCTGCGTCGTGCTGAGGCCGGCGTACTTGCCGAGGAAGGTCGGCATGTAGCTGAGCATCACGTAGTACGACACGGTCCAGATGATGGTGAAGCCGAAGGCCTTCGACATCATGCCGAGCGCAGCCGACTTGCTGGTGCGTTCGACCTGCTCCAGGTTCTCCTGCGCCTGCGTGAACGCGGGCGTCTCGACGATGTTGCGGCGCATGTAGAGACCGATCGGCAGCAGGATGCCACCGAACAGGAACGGCAGGCGCCAGGCCCAGGCATCGAGTTGATCGGCGGTAAAGGACGCGCTGACGATGGTCGCGACCACGCTGCTCGCCAGCGACGACGCCGCAATCGACGCCTGGCCCATGCCGCCATAGAAGCCGCGTTTGCCCGGTGGCGCGGATTCGACGATGAACGACGTGGCGCTGCCCCATTCGCCGCCCGCCGCGAGGCCCTGAACGAGCCGCAGGAACACGAGCAGCGCGGGGGCGAGTGCGCCCGCCGTCGCATACGTCGGCAACAGGCCGATGCCCGCCGTGCCGACCGCCATGCCGAAGATGGTGATGAGCAGCGCGGCGCGCCGGCCGTGCACGTCGGCGATGCGGCCGATGATCGCGCCGCCCACCGGCCGCGCCAGGAAGCCGACGCCGAAGGCGGCGAAGCTCGCCAGCAGGCCGCCGTACTTGTCGCCCTGGAAGAAGTTGCGCGCGAGCGTCGCGGCGAGGAACGCGTACACGATGAAGTCGTAGTACTCGAGCACGTTGCCGATCATGGCGGCCATGAGTTGCTGGCGTGTCGAGTGTGCTTGCGGCGCGTCTGTCGTCAGGGGCGGGACGGCAGCTTGCGTATCAGCCTGATTGAGCATACAGGAACCCTAAGTTTTCGATGTGGAGATGCCGGAATCCCGGCATGCGATGTTGGTCAAGCGACTCTTAAGCGGATTCGCGCGGCGAAGGCGAAGTCGACGGCGCCGCCGGCGTCAATGCGCCGAACGGCGGGGGCAAGCGGTCGATGCAGGCGCGCATCGCCGCGAGGATCTTGTCGCGCTTCGCCGGATAACGGCTGGCGACGCAGCCCACGTCCAGCGCCGCGATGGGCACGCCGCCGGCATCGCAGATCGGCATCGCGATGCCGACGCCATCCAGCGCGAACTCTTCCTCGACGATGGCAACGCCCTCGATGGCCGCCTGATCGATCTTTTCGTTGATGCGCGCGAGGTCGGACAGCGCGTACGGCGTGCGCTGCTCCAGCGGCCAGAGCGCGAGCAGTGCGTCGCGCTTCTCGCGCGGCAGGCAAGCGAGCATCGCGCGGCCCATCGCGCCGCAATAGGCGGGATACGACTTGTCGATTTCGAGGTCGTAGCGCACCACGGTCTGCGCGAGTGATTTGGCGACAGTTCTGAACTGTCCGTCGTCCGTGAACACGCTCAGCACGACCGTCTCGCCCACTTCCACGCACAGATCGTCCATCGCCGGTTTGGCGATGGCGGTCAGGCGCGCGCCGAGGTCGCCGTTCCAGCCGAAGCCGCCGCTGCGAAACGCCGGATTCAGCCGATAGAGGTTGTGATCGTCGCGTTCAAGGTAGCCGCGCGAGAGCAGCGTGCGCAGCAGCGCGAGCGTGCTGCTCTTGGGCATCGCGAAGATCGTGGAGACGGTGGTCAGCGCCACGCCCTCTTCCGTCGATGCGAAATATTCGAGCAGGTCGAGGACCCGCGCGGCTGATCGGACTGCCTCGTTCATATATACGAACTCGATTCATTAGTGTGAATCGATTGTTCACGGCCAAAACAGATCGAGCAAGCAAGGGAAAACCCTTAGGCAACAAAGCTTGAATGACCGACGAGCACGTCAGGTCCGAAACCTGCACCAAGGCAGTCACACGAACACCCGTTTCGATCAGAGCGTTCGTCAAGGCAGCGAAAGGCCGGCTACGGCGCGCGTGTCTTCTCTTACGGGAGCTGAGCCCTCGCGCGCGTGCGCAGGAAAAGAGCGCAGCCGTCCGGATGAGCGCAAGATCGTTTCGGCAAGCGATCTCGCGCAGATCGCATGCGGGCCGCCCCGATCCTCTGAACCCGACTGGAGATCCTCACATGAGCACCCTCGCCGACCGCCGCGCTCCCGCCGCTGCCCAATCCAAACGCTACGGTCTC
Source organism: Caballeronia sp. LZ032 (assembly GCF_031451315.1). Lineage (NCBI taxonomy): Bacteria > Pseudomonadati > Pseudomonadota > Betaproteobacteria > Burkholderiales > Burkholderiaceae > Caballeronia > Caballeronia sp. LZ032. The sequence continues at coordinate 211,329 of NZ_JARUXP010000002.1, read as the reverse complement.
TTCGTCTGCTTCATGGCCGCGCTTGCCGGCCTGCTGTTCGGCCTGGATATCGGCGTGATCTCCGGCGCGCTGCCTTTCATCGCGAAACAGTTCGTCCTCAACGATCGTTCGCAGGAATGGATCGTCAGCTCGATGATGGTCGGCGCAGCCCTCGGCGCGCTCGCGGCCGGCTGGCTCTCGTGGCGTCTCGGACGCCGCTATGCACTGGTGCTCGCGGCGATCCTCTTCATCATCGGCTCGCTGTGGTCCGCATTCGCGAGCGGACCCGCTCACCTGATCGGCGCGCGTCTGGTGCTCGGGTTGGCGGTGGGCATGGCGTCGTTCACCGCGCCGCTGTATCTGTCCGAAGTCGCGCCGAGGCAATGGCGCGGCGCCATGATCTCGACCTATCAGTTGATGATCACTGTCGGCATCCTGGCGGCGTTCCTGTCCAACATCGGGCTCTCCTATATCGCCGACTGGCGCTGGATGCTGGGTGTCATCGCAATTCCGGCGGCGTTCTTTCTGGCAGGCGTGCTCGCGCTTCCCGACAGTCCGCGCTGGCTGCTGCAACGCGATCGCGGCGACGAAGCCCGCGCCGTGCTGCAACGCCTGTATGCGAATCCCGCCGACGTGCAGAGCGAACTCGAACAGGTCAGCGACGACAACAAGCAACCGCAACGCGGCTGGAGCCTGCTGCGCAGCAATCCCAACTTCCGCCGTTCGGTGGCGCTGGGCGTCGTGCTGCAGATCTTCCAGCAACTGACCGGCATCAACGTCGTGATGTACTACGCCCCGCGCATCTTCCAGCTGGCCGGCTTCGCAACGCATGAGCAGCAATTGTGGGCGACTGTGATCGTCGGCCTCGTGAACGTGATTGCGACCTTCGGCGCGATTGCCTTCGTCGATCGCTGGGGACGCAAGCCGATTCTCTATGCCGGCTGCGCGGTGATGGCGTTCGGCATGTGCGCGCTCGGCTTCCTGCTGCATGCAGGCGTATCGGGCACGGCGGCGCAGGGGATGGCGGTCGTGTCGCTGCTGCTGTTCATCGCGGGCTTCGCGATGTCGGCCGGGCCGCTTGTGTGGATCCTGTGCTCGGAGATTCAGCCGCAACAGGGACGCGACTTCGGCGTCGCCGCTTCCACGCTGGTCAACTGGGTAGCGAACATGGTGGTCGCGGCCACGTTCCTGAGCCTGCTTTCGACGATCGGCGAAGCGAACACCTTCGTGCTGTACGCGTTCCTGAATGCGCTGTTCGCGGTCATCGTGTTCTTCTATGTGCCGGAGACGCGCGGCATATCGCTGGAAAAACTGGGCAACGACCTGATGGCCGGCAAGCGCCTGCGCGATCTCGGCGCGGCCGACTGAGCCGCTATAGCGCGTGCGCTTCCGGCCACGCGTTCTCGAACACGCATTCGTCGAAGGAGCGGCGCGCGGCCCATCGTTCGGTTTCGAGCATCGGAGCATCGTAGTAGCGTTCCACGTGCCCCACGCAGAGGATGGCGACCGGCCGCGCGCCCGCCGGCATGTTCAGTAAGGCGCCGACGGCAGCGGGATCGAACAGCGATACCCAGCCCATGCCGAGCCCTTCGGCGCGGGCCGCGAGCCACATGTTCTGTATCGCGCACGCCACCGACGCCAGGTCCATCTCCGGCAGCGTGCGACGGCCGAACACATGCTGTTCGCGGCCGTCCATCAGCGCCATCACGAGCACTTCCGCGCACTCGCGCAGACCTTCCACCTTGAGACGCATGAACGCGTCGCGACGTTCGGCGAGAGCGTCGGCGGTGAGCAGGCGCTCGCGTTCGACGGCATCGCATAACTGCGCGCGCAACGTTTCCGACGTGATCCGCACGATGCGCCAGGGCTGCATGAAGCCGACGCTCGGCGCATGCAGCGCCGCATCGATGAGCCGCCGCATGACCTGCGGATCGACCGGATCGCTGACGAAATGGCGCATGTCGCGACGCTCGTGAATGGCGCGGTAGACGGCGTCGCGATCCGTGTCGCTGAAAGCTTTGTTCATGTCGGCGTAAGGTGCGGCGAGGGTGGGATCCGGGCACGCGATGATATCGCCTGCGCGATCCGATCGCGCATTCCCGTGCCACCCATCCCGGATTACCTAGGTAATTGACACGTATCGACCTAGGTAATTTGAGCGCCTACTCTCGTTTTCATCCCTCCGATGCCCACCGACACGTGAAAAGCGAGATGAACATGTCAGCTCAACCAGGTCAGGAAGTCGACACCCGTACGCTGCGGCGCGTCATTGCGGCCGCCTCCATCGGCAATTTCGTCGAATGGTTCGACTTCGCCGCATACGGCTTTCTCGCGACGATCCTCACGCGCGAGTTCTTTCCCAGCGGCGACCCCACTGTCGGTCTGCTGAAAACCTTCGCGGTGTTCGCGGTGGCCTTCGCGTTCCGGCCGCTCGGCGGGCTGTTCTTCGGCGTCGTCGGCGACCGGGTGGGACGCAAGCGCACCCTCGCCTTCACCATCCTGCTGATGGCCGGCTCGACCACGCTGATCGGCCTGCTGCCGACCTACGCGAGCATCGGTTACTGGGCGCCGCTGCTGCTCACGATCATTCGCTGCGTGCAGGGCTTCTCGGCTGGCGGCGAATATGCGGGCGCCTGTGCCTATGTGATGGAACATGCGCCGCGCCGCCGGCGCGCGTTCTTCGGCAGCTTCGTGCCGGTCTCGACGTTCTCGTCGTTTGCCTGCGCCGCTGTCGTCGCCTATGCGATGGAATCGTGGCTGTCCTCGGCCGCGATGGTCGACTGGGGTTGGCGCGTGCCGTTCCTGATCGCCGCGCCGATCGGTCTCATCGGCGTCTATCTGCGCGTCAACCTGAACGAAACGCCCGCCTTCAAGGCACTCGAAGGCAAGCATGAAGTCGCGCATGCGCCGCTCGCGGAAACCCTGCGCTCGCAGTCCTGGAACATCCTGAAGCTGGGCGCGTTCGTCTCGGTGACGGCGCTGTCGTTCTACACCTTCACCACCTACTTCGCGACCTATCTCCAGGTGGCCGGACATCTGTCACGCGGCACCTCGCTGCTCGTGACCGTGCTCGCCCTCTTCTTCGCCGCCGCGTTGTGTCCGCTGGCAGGCCTGTTCTCGGATGCCGTGGGCCGCCGCGTGACCATCGGCAGCACCTGCGTGTTCATCATCGCGTCGGTCTATCCGGCCTTCACGCTGGGCGGTTCGGGCAATCTGTCGCAATCCCTGTTCGGCGTCGCGCTGCTGGCCGTGGGCGCGGTGCTGTCGGGCGTCGTGACGGCGCCGCTGCTGTCGGAGGTCTTCGCGACCAAGACCCGCTACACGGCATCCGCGATCACCTACAACCTCGCCTACACGATCTTCGGCGGCACTGCGCCGCTGGTCGCCACCTGGCTGATCTCCGTCACCGGCACGAACCTGTCGCCGGCTTACTATCTGATCGCCGTGTCGATTCTCGCGATGATCGGCGGCCTCTCGTTGCGCGAGACCTCGAAGACGGCGCTCGAAGAAGCCGGCTTCGCGAACACGAACGCAGGCGGCACCGCAACCGCCGACGCGTTCTCCCGTACCCACTGAAGCGACTTCAACGGACCACGACCATGAGTGCATTGCACGATTCGAGCATCATCATCGACGGCCTGAACATCTCGAAGTTCGAGCGCTCCGTGTTCGAGGACATGCGCAAAGGCAACGTCACCGCCGTGAATTGCACCGTCTCGGTGTGGGAAGACTTCCAGAAGACCATCGACAACATCGCGGAGATGAAGCAGCAGATCCGCGAGTACAGCGAGATCCTGACGCTGGTGCGCACGACCGACGACATCCTGCGCGCGAAGAAGGAAAACAAGACCGGCATCATCTTCGGCTTCCAGAACGCGTATGCGTTCGAGGACAACCTCGGC